>NZ_LT575472.1:1585513-1756170 GCF_900086595.1 Clostridium nigeriense | reverse complement strand
TCTATCTACAGTTACATTTGTATCATTAGCTCCTTGAACTGCTAATTCTCTCATTCTTTGAAGTATTGAATGAGTTTCATTTAAAGCTCCTTCAGCTGTTTGGATTAATGATATAGAATCTTGAGAGTTTCTTCCAGCTTGATCTAAACCTCTGATTTGTCCTCTCATTTTTTCTGATATTGCAAGTCCTGCAGCATCATCACCAGCTCTGTTTATTCTTAAACCTGAGCTTAATTTTTCCATTGACTTACCAGCTGTTGTTGTGTTTCCTGTCATGTTTCTGTGTGCATTTAATGCATTCATATTGTGATTAATTATCATAATAAATTCCTCCTTGATTTTTAAATTGACATCCTTGTCATAATGTTATTAACATTATAAAAACATCTTTCTTTATTCAAATTTACTCCTTTTTAATGCTTTGAATGAATAAATTTAAATACTTGCTTATCTTAATAATTGAAGAACTCCTTGTGGTTGTTGATTAGCTTGTGCAAGCATTGCTTGTGCAGCTTGTTGTAATATATTATTCTTTGAGAATGTCATCATTTCTTTAGCCATATCAACATCTCTTACTCTGCTTTCAGCTGCTGTTAAGTTTTCTGATGCAGTTCCTAAATTATTAATTGTATGTTCTAATCTGTTTTGTAATGCTCCAAGCTTTGATCTTTCTGTTGATACTGTTTCTATTGCCTTATTTATATTAGAAATAGATGTATTTGCAACAGTAGTATTAGTTACAGCAATATTAGCACCACTTACAGATAAATTTGTAGCTGACATACCATTGATTGATAAACTTATAGTTTGTCCTTTATTAGCTCCAACTTGGAATTGCTTTCCTGTAAACTTACCATCTAATAGCTTTTGCTCATTGAATTCTGTTTGACTTGATATTCTTGTTATTTCTGAACTTAATTGATCCATTTCTGCCTTTATAGCTGTNTCCTATATTATATAATAACTTAGATTTTAAGTTTTCTAATTCTTCATTCATAATTATCCCCCGTAAAATTTAGTACTATCTGTTAAGTTATATTAAGATTGTCTTCTCTCCTATAGGAAACCATTAAGTTTTGCTATAACCAGTTATTACCACAAGAAGATTAGAAAACAATAAACAAAACCGATATTAGTTCTTTTATTATTACTTTAATAAAATACATAAGTTTATTTTCTACAATTATATTTATCAAAAATCCTAATATAAGCATTATTCATTAATATTAGCGTTGCTAAAAATATAAAATCCCCAGAATTTGAATATTCGTAATATAAATTTAACAATTTCATAGACTTACTATATTGGTTTCTATTTACCAAAGAATACACATAAGTTTCTATAAGACCTTCTACATAATTACTATTTTTATTGACAGTTAAATCAATAGCCGTTTTTAAACTATTAGTAGCTTCTTGATAATTATTTTTCATATAATAGCTTTTACCAAGTACATAATATAAATAAGGCTCCTTAAATTCCAATTTAAGTTCTTTTAGTAATAATTTAATATTTTGAAATTATATTTTTTAATAGATTTCAATCACTTAGCTATGTTACTTTCCTCATTTTTGAATGTAATAAAAACTGAAATCATTTCAATTACTTCTTCCCTAACGTTTAACTGTAGATTAATATTAGTCTTTAATAAACTATATTAATATATTCTTCATAAAAAATAATATCTTCATCCCTATCTAGTATCTTATTGTATTCATTGATATTCTTTTTAGCTTCCTCTAATTTATTTTCCATTAATAAATTTAAAATAATATTTTTAAATTCTTTCTTACATTGATCCATTTCATTATTAATAAAGGAATTCTCAATAAATAAATTACTTAATAGTTTAATAATATCTTTAAATTGTGGCTCAATAATCAAAGCATTTTTAAGTAAATCAATAGAATATTTAACATCAGTATTTTTGTAACTGAATGCCTCATAAATATAAAGACAAAATCTTTCTCTATCTGCTAATAAATACATATTTTCTGCTAAAAGCACTTCATCTTTATAAATTGACGTTATATATTTTATATTCAACAAAATATATTTAATAATTAATTGTATATTTACATCTGTTTTATTAGCCAGTAAAAATTCATATAAATAATTACTAAAAAATTTTATTTGTGATAAATCTCCATTTTTAATCTTATCATCCATTGCTGCAATAAAATTATTATTATCTATAGACTTGTCACTAATTAAATATTGCACAAATTTAGAACTATTTTTAAAACTTATTTTTTTCAAAAAAGCACTTATATCAATATTATTATTTATACAAATTTCTATTATCCTTGAATAAAAACTTTCATTATTATTCAAATCATATAATGTTAAAAAGTTATTAATTAATTCATTTTGTTTATCTATATCTTTTTCAATTAATATTTTATTATAATCACCATAAATATCACTAATTTTTGATAATCCATATCTAATGTTTTTATTTAAATCTATATACTTATTTTCTATTATTTCTGAAATCATTTGTCTATTGTTAAAATCTAGTTTTTTATAAAGTTCTAGAATATCTTCTTCCTTCAAATATCCTATTATTGCATTAATACATACTCTTTTATCCCCAATATTTTCAAGTTTATCTATTTCTAATAAAGCTTTATTATATTCCTTTTCATTCAAATAGCAAGATATTAAATTTATCCTAGCTGTATTTTGAAATCCATTTTCTATATTATAACAACTTATAGATAAATCCTGTGAAATCTCTAATTTATCAAACCTACTTAACAAATCAAAATATTTTTCAAAATCCATAATAGCTTCTTTATAACTAAATAACATAAAATTATTTATTCCTCTTAAATAATATAAATCTAAATAATCATTTCTAATAGTTATACCCTCTGTACATATTTGCCTTGAAACTTCAAATTTTCTAACTATATTCGCACATCTTGCAAAGGCTGCATATAGATAACTATTTTTATATTTTTCATTATTTGACTTTCTACTTAATATATCATAAGCCTTTTTAAAAATATTATAGGCCTTTTCAGATTCATTATGCATATCATAGCTTACTCCTAATTGAAAAATATAATATATATTTTCGGGATCACTTTTCAATTCTTTTTCTAATATACTCTTTGTTCGTATAAATTTTTTTTCCATAAGTTCCTTATCTTTAACATTATATCCATAATGATTTATATATAAATTAATTTTATGTATTGGATTTTTATAAATTGGTTGATTATGTACAGAACCTAAGTATTTAAACTCCCCATCATTTTTAAAAAATCTAGGTGATGGAGTCATAGCTACAGTACTTTCATCATTTAAATCATTATAATTTCTTATGTTACAAATTAATGTATTATTTTTATTAATATTTTTATCTAAAAGATATTTTTTTAGTTTATCTTCTTCTAAAACTTCTTCATCTGCATCTAAAATAAATATCCATTCTCCTGTGGCATAACTGATAGTTATATTTCTCATTTCTGAGAAGTTATTATTCCACTTATGAAAATAAACTTTATCTGTATACTCCTTAGCTATACTTACTGTATTATCACTAGAACCCGTATCTACAATTATTAGTTCTGCAATACTGTTACATAGATTTTTAACACTCTCACAACATCTTCTTATATTTTTTTCTTCGTCTTTAACCATCATGCATATACTTAATTTTTTTTTCATATATATTAACTCCTTAAATTCTATTTAAATCCACAAAACTAATCTTTATTTTATTTATCGTATATTAATTAAAAATCTTTATATAAAACAAGAGAGTATAATAATCAAATTATTATACTCTCTTAACTAAAGTTTTAACTTTGCTCTTTACTTATCTTAATAATTGAAGAACTCCTTGTGGTTGTTGATTAGCTTGTGCAAGCATTGCTTGTGCAGCTTGTTGTAATATGTTATTCTTTGAGAATGTCATCATTTCTTTAGCCATATCAACATCTCTTACTCTGCTTTCAGCTGCTGTTAAGTTTTCTGATGCAGTTCCTAAATTATTAATTGTATGTTCTAATCTGTTTTGTAATGCTCCAAGCTTTGATCTTTCTGTTGATACTGTTTCTATTGCCTTATTTATATTAGAAATAGATGTATTTGCAACAGTAGTATTAGTTACAGCAATATTAGCACCACTTACAGATAAATTTGTAGCTGACATACCATTGATTGATAAACTTATAGTTTGTCCTTTATTAGCTCCAACTTGGAATTGCTTTCCTGTAAACTTACCATCTAATAGCTTTTGCTCATTGAATTCTGTTTGACTTGATATTCTTGTTATTTCTGAACTTAATTGATCCATTTCTGCCTTTATAGCTGTTCTATCTACAGTTACATTTGTATCATTAGCTCCTTGAACTGCTAATTCTCTCATTCTTTGAAGTATTGAATGAGTTTCATTTAAAGCTCCTTCAGCTGTTTGGATTAATGATATAGAATCTTGAGAGTTTCTTGATGCTTGGTCTAAACCTCTAATTTGTCCTCTCATTTTTTCTGATATTGCAAGTCCTGCAGCATCATCACCAGCTCTGTTTATTCTTAAACCTGAGCTTAATTTTTCCATTGATTTTCCAGCTGTTGCTGTATTTCCTGTCATGTTTCTGTGTGCATTTAACGCATTCATATTGTGATTAATTATCATTTTATAATTCCTCCTTGATTTTCAAATTGACATCCTTGTCATTTTTATATTAGAACTCCTACCATTTGGGTGGAGAAATTCTCTATATAGAGCTTTAAGTTGCTTAAGCTTATATTATATATATCGTATTATTTTACTTAACTTTATAGTTTTTATAATTTTTTTAAATTTTTATATTAATAAAACTATTTATTTTTCTATTCTTTTCGTAAGCATTATTAGCATTTTTTATTTTATGAAGTTTTTTTATTTCTTCTTTTACTTTTATTTGTTCTTCTTTTATAGAAACTTTTAATTTCTTATCAAGTTCTAATAATCCTTTTGATATATATATTTTCTTTATTTCTTCAAGGTTTTTATTTTTATCTTTAAATAATTCATTAATTATTTTTTCTCGTTTATCCATAAGGTTATTTAAATCTTTACCATCATTATTTATATTTTGTATTATATATTCTGTTATTTTTTTATATTCTTGTAATATATTTTCTACCATAATTTTAACTTAACCCTAACTGCTGCATTAAATAACTTTGTTGAGAATTATATTTATTCATCATAGTCTCTAAAGTAGAATACTTTGAATATAAAGCTTGCTCTCTTCTAGCAAAATCTATTTCCATATCTGACATCTTTTTTTCATATTCTTGAATAGATTTTGTTAATGTATTATTATAGGCTGTGACAGTCCCTTCATATCCAACTTTTTTCAAAAAATTAGATGTTGAAGTCATAGTTTCATTATATAAAACATCTTTTAATCTTTGAATTATTCCTGTTTTAGAGTACTTTTGAGAATCTGAAAGATTTCCATCATTAGGTTTTGATTTAATAAATAAATTCATTACTTCCTCTGAGTTTTCTTCTAGAGCCTTTGTTAATTCATTTTCATCTATAGTAAAGGTACCATTTTTTGTTCCTTGATAATCTGCAACAGGTTTTATACCTATTTTTTCTAAATTTAATCCCGAGCCATCAACTAATGTTCTCATAGAATTTTTTAAGCTATTTGTTATTCTAGTTAAATCAGTATCTCTACTAAGCTGACCTTTTTCTACTTTTTCATTCCAAAGCTTAACTTCTTCTTCAGACATTTCTTTCTTTTGGTCTGCCGTTAAGGGATTGAAATTTCTATTTCTTTTTTCTGTAGTTAATTTATTTAATTTTTCTATTAATGTATTATAATCATTAAAAAATTTAACTAATTTATCTTTAATTTCAGTAACATCTTGTTTACCATTTATACTAATAGTTTCACTAGTAGGTATGTCACCATTAAATTTAAAGGTTACTCCATCCAAAGTTACTGTATTAGAGTTTCCAGTATGATTATAAACCCCTTTTTTATCATCTTTTATTATAAAATTTGCATCTTCTCCACCAGTTGAAATTTTAACATCATCTGATACCATACTTACATCTACATTATAATTTGAACCTGCTATATTAGAAGTTAAAATTAAATTATCTCCACTTAAAGTTGCAGTAATATTTATATTTTGTTCCTTTAATACTTTATTTACATATTCATTTTCTTTCCCAGGAGTTGCCTTAGACAAGTCTATAACATTTCCATTAACTGATATTCTAAGAGTGCCATCATTCTTTAATTTATTTAAATCTATTGTATTAATTGTAGAAGTTGCATCTATTCCTATTTTAAATATTACGTTTTTATCACTAACGCTATCTTTAGCATTTATTGAAATCTTAGGGTCTTGAACATTCTTTCCTAAAACTGTACTTTTAAATTCAATATTACCATTAGTATCAATGGCTGCTGAAAAATTATATTTTTTCAATTCATCATTTAAAATATTTTGTAATTTTTCATTGTCTATAGCTGAACCATCATCATTTTTTATAGAATCCCAAGTTATATTAATTAATTTATCTTCATTTCCTACTTTCAGCTTAATTTCATTGGTAGATGATGAACCTACCTTAAAGTCACTTACTTTAAATCCAGTTACAGTTGCCGCTGTTGCATTTTCTCCCTGTACTGAATTATTTTTTATAAATTCACTACCTCCAAGTGTAAATACACTATTACTACCTAAAACCTTAGATTCAAATATAAAACCACTAGCATTAGCACTTCCATTTCCAGCAAAATCAGTATATCTAACTGAGACATTTATTCCAGCCTTAGTTAACTCCTTATTTAAAAAGTCAGCCTTTTCTTTATTTGATAAACTTTCATCTATTACAAATTCTTTACCATTTACTATTACTTTGCTTTCTGTAACTTTTCCATCTTTATCTGTAGTTTTAGCATCAAATTTATCTAAGGTTATACTAGCAGCTTTAGCACTAGTTCCCGTAATAGTATAATTTCCCACCTTAGCATCACTATTACCCTTAACAGATACTAAGTTTTCATTAGATGATGTAAAGTTTGTTGTTACCCAATTTTTAGTTAAAAGTAAACTATTACTGTTTGTTATATCAAAATACTTATTATAGAACTCTCTAGAATCCTTTATTACTTCTCTATAAAGCTTTTGTTTAATTTCAAGTATTTCCTTTTCTTGACCTTTTTTATCTATTTTTATTCTATATGGCTTCATTGAATTTTTCACTATTTCATCCATATCTAGACCTGTTGCTAAACCCGTAATTCTCATTTAAACACCACCTTTTAATAATTAATAATGTAGTTTATCTAGATTTTTTAGATATTTCGTATGCTTCGTGCCATGTATTTCTTACATCTTCAATAACTGGCATAAGCTCATCCATCATATTTATATCTTTCTTTAAGTTTATTTCAAAAAGTCTAGTTTTTATAAAATCATAGACTCTATACATTTGTTTTGCCCATTCTCCTGCATTTTGATCTAAACTTACCATTAATTCAGTAAAAATATCTTGAACCTTAACTAAATTTTCATGGCTTTTCTTTATATCTTTTTCTGCCAAAGCTTCTCTTGCAATCTTTGAAAATCTTACTGCACCATCTACTAGCATTAGTAACAACTGTTCCTTTGATGCATAATTTACACTATTATTTTTATATACATTGAAAGCATTATTGCCGTACATTTATTATTTCCTCCTACTTTTTAACATCTAAAAAGGTACCATAACCTAATGTCTTTAAATCTTCTTCTTTTTCTCCATTTAGGCTTATAGTTTGGCTTTCTATCTTTGTAGCATTGACAGTAATTTTACCTTCATCTCTTTTTTTAGCTTCTTCTTTTACATATTCATTGAAGAACTTCTTTTTTTGCTTTTCACTATCCTTATTAATAATTATGTCGCTTTTCCTATGAACCTTACCATCTTTAGTTTTTTCATGTAATTTTCTTCTTATATCAGTATCAATTTTATTTAGCAAGAAATTCATAGTAACTCCCCCTATTAAGCTTTTTTATCAATAGCAATTCCTACAAGTTCGCATATCTTAGCTATTAAATCTAAAATTTTCTTTGGTGGACACTCCATAATTACTTCTTTAGTATCTTGATCTATAATCTTTATCATTATATCACCAAGCTCTTTATGGACAGAATACTCTGCATAGGTATTTTCATCTTTTAAAAATTTATTTAGCTTATCTACTGCCTTTGCTATATCTTCTTCTCTATAGCCCTTATCCTTAGCACTTACAGCTTCAATAACATCCTTGTTAGCTGAAACTTGCTTATTCTCTATTAATGCTGATGTACTTAGGTTAGCTTGTCCTCCTTGACTTGTAACCTTAAAATCCATTTAAAACACCCCCATTCTATAATTCATAATTAAAAATTGATAATGGATAATTATTGTTGAAATTCAACTAGTTGAATTTCTTACTTATCAATTTCTAAAATTCCAACTAGATTGGAATTTATCCTCAATTCTTAATTATTCATTCTTCATTTTTAATTTTTGTAGTAGTTCTATGTTTATATTCATCGCTTCTTTATTTTCATTTTGTACTTCTTCAAAAAGCTCTTTTCTTAATATAGTCATTTCTTTAGGTGCTTTTATTGCTAGCTTCACACTACCATCTTCTATTTTAGAAACTGAAATTTCTATATTATCACCTATTAAAATAGACTCTCCTTTTTTTCTTGTTATAACTAACAAAGTTACACCCCTCTTTACAATTATTATTAATTAAAAACTTTAGTTTTTATTTTGTATTCTTCTTTATCTAGTATATATTGTTCCCCTTTTTTATCATTTATATTTATTACTAGAGGTGCTTTTAGGTTCGCTGTTATATTTTCTACCTTTTCACTTAAGGTCACTAAAGAATATAAAACTACATCATCTTCTTTTTGTATATTTAAATTTTTTATTATTTCTTCGCTTAATTTTATTTCGTAGCTATCTTTTATTATAAAGGGAGAAATTATTACAAATCCTATATCCTTATCTTCTATAGATTGAAGGATATTAAAGGGACTGCCTTCTCCAACTGCTTTTATTACATATTTTTTTAAAGTATCAAAACCTGGTAATCCCTTTTCAAATTTTATTACTTCATCTTCTTCATATTGTATTTTTCCATGTATTGGTGATATCACTTCCATATTAACCTTCTCCTATCTTAGATAATCTAATAGCGATGGCTGAATAATTTTAGCACTTACTTGAAGTGATGCTAAATACACACTTTGAGCTACTGTTGCTTCTATATTTTTTTCTGCAAAATCTATATCTTCAGTTTGGGATAAAATATCTTTTAAGTTAAAGTTTTGCTCATCGTTTTGACCTGCAGCTGCTTCCATTCTATTTTGCTTTGACCCAACTTCTGCTCTTATTTTTAGTAAATTTGAAATAGCTTCATCCATATCCTTTAGATTTTCATTAGTTACCTTATTACTTGCATTTGTATCTTCTGATGCTACATTGTCTACAATATCCTTTAATAAATTCATTACATTTGAATTTACTCCATTTTTATCTTTAAATAAAAGCACATCTGTTGCAGATACACTATACTCCATAGTAACTCCTTGAGATACTTCTACACTAAGTTTCTTTCCTATCATATTAATTTGATTTTGAACATTTTCATCTAAATTATCTAAACTCAAAGTTTCACCTTCGTTACCACTTAAATGAATAAAGTTGTTTCCACTCTCTAAATCCTTAGTACTACCTACTGGTTTTGAGCTTCCCTTAGTCCCACCAAATATATACTTACCATCAAAGCTAGTATTTAATATTTGTGTTATTTCATTTACTTTTTCATTCATTTCATCTCTTATAGCTTTTTTTTCGTCACTACCATAAGCTGCATTTCCAGCTGAAACCATAAGTTCTCTAAATCTTTGAAAACTATTTCCTAATTGTTCTAAGGCTGTATCTGTTGTGTCTAACCAATTTGTAGTATCGTTTATATTTTCATTATATTGGGTGTTAGCTCCTATATCGCTATTTAATTGCATGCTTCTTGCAGCTTTAAACGGATTATCTGAAGGTCTTCTTATTTCCTTACCAGATGTAAGCTGGTCATTTATTTTTTTCATATAGCTTTGATTTCTTCCTAAATCTCTTAGAAAGCTTTTACTCATCATTTGGTTTGTAATTCTCATTTATCTTCCCTCCCTATCTCTTTAATCCATTAATTACAACTTCTAAAAGTTCATCTACAGTTGAAATAATTTTTGCATTTGCATTATAAGCATGTTGAAATTGAACTAAATTAGCCATTTCTTCATCTAATGAAACCCCTGAAACCGAGGCCCTACTTTCTTCTATGCTATATAATAAATCTTCTTGATTAGTTACCATTCTTTGAGCTTCTTGAGCTTGTACGCCTAATCTATCTATAGTATCTTTAAAGTATGAATCCATCTTCATTCCTGATGTACTATTTTCAATTTTTAATCCATTGTTTGAAAGTGAATTACCACCTTTATATTTATCAAACATATCTTTTCTAGAATGTACTGACTCATTTATATCTTGAATTCTTATTAAAGAATCTCTAAGCTGTGCAATAGATAAAGCTCTTGATCCATCACTATCTCCATCTAAATTATTTTCATGAGTATAAGCAAATAAATCGTCATGAGTCTTTGTCTTAATCTTCATTACATCTTCAAGTATTTCCTTGTTTATAGAAATATTTTTAGCTGTAATTTCTTCTTCTCCCTTTAAGGCCTCATCTAAGTTACTTAATAATCCATTACTTCTATATTTAGCTACATCCTTATTTACAAAGAATGGTAGATAATCCTTATCTGCTCCACCTGAATTATTTAATGGATCTTCTATTCCACTATGAATAGCATTTACTGAAAATGCTAATGCTTTTGCTAATTTATTAAGCTGATTCATATAATCTTCAATATCTTTTTGAACAGAAACTAATCCACTTACACTTCCTGTTTCAGGCTTAAATACCATAAGCTCAGAGTAAGTTATTACATCTCCATCCTTGATTGGATATCCGTCACCCCTAGCTGCTTGACCATTCTTATCAGCCCAAATTATTCTATTATCTTTTATTTCCTTTGCTTGCTCTTTTGTTATTCCTGAAATCTTAAAGGTTTGCTTATTAGACTCACTATCCATATTTCCATTCTTATAATATGTTACTATATAAGTCTTTCCAGAAAAGTCGCTTTCATCCAATTGTACATCTGTAACATAAGAAAACCTAGAAACATCCCCATTAGGGCTAGAATTTACTAATAAAGATGCCTTCATAGCTCCAGTATCTGTAGGTCTTAAATCTATTCCATTGAACTCTCTTTTGTCTACTTGAATTCCAAATTTATAACTTAGTTCATCAAGCAATAAATCTCTTTTATCCATTAAGTCATTTGGTGTATTTCCTGAAACTGTAACACTAATTATTTCTTGATTAACTCTATCTAATTGCTCAAGCATACTATTAACTTCAGTAACTGTACTCTTAAGCATATCTTGTGCATTTGTTTGTAAGCTTTCTAATTTCGCATAAGTAGCATTTAAAGCATCTGCTAATGCTGCTGATTGTTGTGCTACAACAGTTCTAGCATTTGAACTATTAGGTTGCTTAGAAAGTTCTTGAAAAGAATCGAAGAATTTACCCATTAATGTTGATAAGCCTGTGTCAGATGGTTCGTTAAATACACTTTCAACTTCATATAGGTAATTATTTCTCATATCATATTTACCTAAAACTGCATTTTCTCCTCTAATTTGAAAATCTAAAAAACTATCTCTAACTCTTTCAATTGCTTGTATTTGTGCTCCAGTTCCTAATTGTCCAGCTTGCATTGCTGAATTCATAGCAGTTCCACCAAAAGGTCTGCTGGTCTCTATTTTAGCTCTTTGCCTTGAATATCCTACTGTATTTGAATTTGCTATATTATGAGAAGTTACATCAATACTTTTTTGTTGAACATTCATTCCTCTTTTTGCTATATTAAATGTTGAAAATAATCCTGACATATATTAACCTCCATTATCTTCTTATGTTTCCATAAGAATTATAAGTCGTAGCATCTTTCTTAGGATTAATTATATTTAAAAGTTTATTAGTAAAGCTTAATTGTTGCTTTATTAATAATTCATTTGTATCCTTTTGAAGCACCATTTCATTTAATAATTTTTGTATGTTTCTATAGGAAATATCTAAACTCTCATCTTTAGTATTTTCTACATACTCCTTAATAGATGCGTTACCTAAAAACCTTCTTCTTTCAACTTCTGCTTCTGCAACTTCCTTATTTTTTAATTTTATTTCTTCTACAACTGCTTCCATACCAAATATATCTTTACTTAAAATAAGCTTATATTGTTTATCTAACAAAGCCAAAAGTTCCCTTAATTTTTCTTCTTCAAAAGAAAGAATATCCTTTAAACTGTTTTTCATACTATTCTTTACCACTCATAGCATCTAGCATTCCTTTTGCTATAAGCCTTGCATCATAGGAATATGTTCCATTTGCAATTTCATTTTTAACTTCCATAACTCTCTTTTTATTATCATAATTATTATCAATAGAATAATCCTTTAATGCTTTAGATGCTTCAGAAATTTCTATTCTATCGTAAGTTTTTTCTTTTTCAACTTTATTTACTTTATTAGAAGAAATTTTATTATAATAGTTAATTCCGCTTGTATAATTAATTCCTTTTATATTCATAACGCCCTCCATCAATATCTTATATATTTACTTATCGTTGTTTTTACCTAAAAGTTTAGGTATTAAATAAAAAAAGTGTGATATGTAAGTTCAATTATTACGTTACTTTTCCCAAGTCAACATCAACTTACATATCACCACTTTAATCCTAAAATAATGAAATATATTTTATTTTAATGATTTAATTCTTTCAGCGCCGCTAACAATACTTGTAATTCTTACACCAAAATTTTCATCCACAACAACAACTTCTCCAAAAGCTATTTTCTTACCATTTACTAAAACCTCTACTGGCTCTTCTGCTAATTTTTCTAACTCTATTAAAGAACCAGTGCTTAAGTTTAATATATCCTTTATGCTTTTTTTAGTTCTTCCTAGAACTACAGATATATCTAGTGGAACATCAAGTATTAAATCTATATTCCTATGAGATTCAGAAACTGCACCTTGGGATAATGGCTCAAAACTTGCTCCATGAACTTCAATAGGCTTTTCCTTTATTTTTTCTTCAACTTTTTCATTGTATGTTGATGTTAATGCAGCTTCATCATATTCAACTCTATTAACCTCAGAATGAATTTCATTTTTATATGTAGTGGAAGGCTTTTCTACACTTATAGATGAGACTGTAGATTCTTCCACAGCTGACTCTTCTCCCATCATTATAGAAACTATTTTTTTTGCTGTATCTATAGGTAGAATTTGCATCATGTTAGATTGAAGTAATCCTTCTATAGTTAAATCAAAGCATACTTCTACTATAGGTTCCTCTTCTGGGATGTTTTCAGTTATAGTTTGATCCATATCTCTCCATATTTTTGAATTAGGAGGAGATATGTTTACTTCTCTAGCAAACATTGTGGCCATGGAAGTTGCTGCTGAACCTATCATTTGATTCATAGCTTCCTGAACAGCACTAACTTCTATCTCTGATAGTTCAGAAGTAGAAACTTGTCCATCTCCCCCCATCATAAGATTAGCTATCACTGCAGCATCCTTAGTTTGCATAATCAAAATATTTCTTCCTGTAATTCCTGAAACATATTTAACATCTAAAATTATATTAGGATATTTAAAACCTTCTTTTATTTCTTTTAATGTAGTTACCTTAACCTTTGGTGTGGTTATATTTACTTGTTTATTTATAAGTTGATAAAGAGCCGTTGAAGCGGATCCCATTGAAATATTACCTATTTCCCCTAGTAAATCTTTTTCAATATCTGAAATTACTTCTGGTGCACTCTCTTCTTCAGTCCCCTTTAATAACGAATCTATTTCCTCTTGAGATAAAAAACCATTACTCATTCTCAATCACATCCTTATCTAAAATATCTAAAAGTTCAACTCCCATATTCTTACCTATAATTCCTGGTTTAGCTATAAAGCACTCCTCATCTTCTACAAATACTTTTACTGGATCACTGCATTGAGAATTTAAAATCAAAACATCTCCCTTAACTAGCTTTAAAAAATCATCTATAGTTATTTCTGTTTTACCTAACTCTACATGCATATTAACTTCTACAGGCTCTATTCCCTTTTTAAGCTTTTCCCTTACTTCTTCTTCTAATTCATCTTCATCGCTCTTAAACCAATATTGAACTACAAGCTTATCTAAAACTTTTTCAATACTTAAATAAGGAATACATAAGTTCATATATGTTGTACTTTTACCTAATTCTACTAAAAAGCTAAGCAAAGCTACTGGCTCATTTGGTGCTAGAGTTTGATTAGCTGTAGGGTTAGTTTCAAGAATCTCAAACTCAGGTTTTACATCTAAAATCCCATCCCATGCCAATACCATGGATTTTATCATTTCTGATGTTATATTAGCTAGAATATTTTTTTCTATTTCAGAAAATTCCTTAGCATTATCATTCTTTTCTCCTGTACCACCTAAAAGTATATCTAGTATTTGAAATGAAAATTGAGGATTCATTTCTAGCAATATATTACCTTGAAGAGGTGGCATTCTAAATATTGTTAAGATGGTTGGATTTGGAATTGAGTGAACAAATTCTTCATATGTAATTTGTTCAACACTTTGAATTTCTATTTTTACATGTCTCCTAAGTTGACCTGAAAGATAATTACTAACTATCCTTGCAAAGGAGTCATGAACCATTTCTAAAGTTCTTATATGATCTTTTGAAAACTTTTGAGGGCTTCTAAAATCATACTTTTTAATTTTATGTTTTTCCTCTTTTTCTTTTAGCTGTTCTGGCTCAACATCTCCTGTAGATAAGGCAGAAAGAAGAGCATCTATTTCACTTTGACTTAAAACCTCTGCCATTTCTATACCTCATTTCTATTGATTTATTAGTCTTTCTATATCTATTACAGTTAGTAATCTGCCTTCTAAATCAATTATTCCTTTTATATAAGCCTCAGTATTATGAGTTTCTAACTTTTGAAGCTTTTGCTCCTCTATTTCTAGAACCTCTTCAACTTCATCTACAGTTATTCCTAGCTCCTCATCGTCAACCTTTAAGATAATAATATTATTTTGTTCTTTATTTGATTCAATATTAAGCAATAAGTTTACATCTACTAATGATTTTATACTTCCTCTTAAATTAATTAAGCCTTTTATATAATTAGGAGCTTTAGGTACTTTAGTTATAGCCATCATATCATTAATACTTAATATTTTATCTGTCTCAACTGCAAAATGCTCTTCCCCTAATTTAAATATTACAAATTGCATCTAACATGCCTCCTATTATAATTTAGCCAACTACCTTTCTTATCGCTTCCAGAACTCTGTCAGCTTGGAATGGCTTTACGATAAAATCCTTTGCTCCTGATTTAATTGCATCCATAACCATAGATTGTTGTCCCATTGCAGAACACATTATTATTTTCGCAGATGGATCAAATACTTTAATTTCCTTAACTGCTTCTATTCCATCCATATCTGGCATAGTTATATCCATAGTTACAACATCTGGTCTTTCTTTTTTATATAAGTTTACTGCCTCTATTCCGTTACTAGCTTCACCTACAACTTCAAATCCATTCTTTTGTAATATATCCTTTATCATCATTCTCATAAAAGCTGCATCATCAACTATTAAAACTTTTGTCATTTTAAACCCTCCAAACTATTTTATTCCTAGTGATTCTAATATTTTTTCTAATGATCCGGGAGCCGGAACAAAATAAAGATGTCCTTCAGTATTATTTTCTTCTTCTCCCATAAAAAGTGTTTCTATATCTAATACATAATCTTGATATTGACCTGTTTCCATAAAGGTAGAAACAAGAATTGCACTAATCATATCATTTACTACTGCTGGTACAGAGGCTGTTGCCTTTAATCCTGTAAAATCTGCTATAGCATTCATAAATGATGATGATATTATATTTCCAATTTCTCCTATAACTGAAATACCCATTTCTGTTAGTTTATCTTCTTTTGTCAAAGTCATTTTAGAAATTATATTTAAGGCTACTGTTGAATCAAAGACATATAGAATACTACCTTCAATATCATCTAAAACCTTAACTAGAACTGCAACTACTTCATTTTCCTTATAGCTATTAAATAACTCATCAAAAGCTATTAAGTTCATATTAGGTACCGACATATCTATTTTAGTTCCAAGAAGCACAGACAATGAAGTTGCTGCATTACCTGCTCCTATATTAGAAACTTCCCTTAAAGCATCTAATTGAAATGAGGTTAAATTTTTGTATTCCATAAAAATCCTCCTTTCTAAATCAATGCTGCCACATCAAGAATTAAAGTTACTAGTCCATTTCCTAAGATTGTAGCTCCTATATATTCCTTTAAGGATTTTAAAGTCTTGCCTAAAGGTTTTATTACTATTTCTTGTTGTCCGAATAATGAATCTACAAGTAAACCTACAGTCTTTTCCCCTACCTTAACTATAATAATAAACTTCTTCTTGCTTTCCTTATTTTCTATTCCTAATCTCTCATTAAGTCTAATTAAAGGAATTACATTTCCTCTATAAATTATAACTTCCTCACCATTGGTCTTCTTAACATTTTCCTCTTTATAATCTATTACTCTATCTATAAATCCTAAAGAAATAGCTAAGGTTTCATCTCCAACCTTTACTAGTAAAGCTTGAATTATTTGAAGTGTTAATGGTAATTTAATAATAAAAGTAGAGCCTTTTCCTTCTTCACTAATTACATCAACGCTTCCACCTAGTGATGAGATTTTTGTTTTAACTACATCCATCCCAACTCCTCTTCCTGAAATGTCTGTAACTACTGTATTAGTACTAAATCCTTGAGCAAATATAAGATTTCTTATATCATTATCACTTAGTCCTTCTGTGCTTATTCCTATCTTCTCTGCCTTATTTTTTACCTTTTGAAGATTTATTCCAGCTCCATCATCACTAACCTTAATTAAAGCTTTTGTTCCTTCTTGATATGCCACAAGTTTAATTGTACCAACAGGATCTTTTCCTTTTGCTATTCTTTCTTCTTTACTTTCAATTCCATGATCCGCTGCATTTCTTAAAAGATGTATTAAAGGTTCTCCAATTTCATCTATAACGGTTCTATCTAATTCTGTTTCCGAACCTTCTATTACAAAATTTATTTCCTTTTTAAGCTCTACAGATAAGTCTCTTATCATCCTAGGGAATCTATTAAATACCACTTCTAATGGTAACATTCTTATTTTCATAACTAGATCTTGAAGATCTGATGTAGTTCTTTCAACTTGTTCTAAGGTTTCTATTAATTCTTGAGACTTATCATCAATTACTATTTGTTCTAATCTAGTTCTATAAATTACCAATTCAGAAACCATATTCATAAGCTTATCTATTCTCTGTAAATCTACTCTTACAGATTGATGAGCTCTTTTATTATTAACGCTTGTCTCTTTTTTCTTATCTTGAGATATTATTTCTTTAGAGTTTAATTGTTCATTTTCAATTATATTTTTTTCTTCTAAATCAATATCTTTTATAGAATCACTTTCATAATTATCATTTAATATTACATAAGATGTTTTTACATCCTTTACCTCTGATATATTAGAAACTAAAGTTTTAATTTCTTCCTTAGTTTTTTTCGTTACTACAACAAAGAATAACTCTGTATCGAATTGTTCATTCTCAATATCCTCTGTTGCTGGAAAAGATTTTATAATTTCTCCTTGTGCTTCTAGCTCCTGAACTATTAAGAATGCTCTAGCTGATTTTAATAACGTGTCTTCTCTTAAAGATATTTGAATGTTTACTCCATTATATCCATTGTTTTTTGCTTGCTTTACTACTGAAATATCATATTCATTTAAATTAATAATTAAATCCTCTTGCTCTAAATAAGATACTTCATTTAAATCTTCATTTTCACTAATTTCAGATTCTTCAATTTGCGCTGCTCTCTCTAGGGCTTTTATTACACTACTAATTTCAATTTCTTCTTCATTACCATCTTCCACATTACTAACCATCTTTTCTAGTGTGTCTAAGCAATCAAACAACACAGTAACTACATCCCTAGTTACCTTAAGCTTGCCTTCTCTAAACTCAGACAAGATATCTTCCATTTTATGTGTTAATTCAGCGATGTTATTAAACCCCATAGTAGCAGCCATTCCTTTGATAGTATGTGCCACTCTAAATATTTGATTCAACTTATCTATATTGTTAGGCTCCTGTTCTAAATCTAATAATGCTTCATTTAATGTTTGTAAATTATCCATTGATTCTTCTAAGAACATCCCCATATATTGAGATACATCCATCTTATTCACCCCTTTATACTCTCTTATAAATAAAAGTAGAAACTTTTTCTAGATTAAATTCTTTATAATTGTAAATACTTTCTGTTGCACCTACAAATAACAATCCACCTTTTTTTAATGAGTTGGAAAAATTTTTAAATATTTCTTTTTTCACTTCATTTTTAAAATAAATAATTACATTTCTACACACTATTAAATCAAATCCATTTTCATACGAATCTAATATTAAATCATGTTTTTTAAAAGTTACCATTGATTTTATTTTATTATCTATTAAAAACCTATCATTTACCTTAGTAAAATATTTGCTTTGAAAAAATCCACTTACATTTTTCATTTCTATTGGTAAGTATTCTCCTTTTTCAGCTCTCTTAAGTATATTACTATCAATATCTGTTGCTAAAATATTTGCCCTTATACCAGGTGCAATTTCTCTTATTAGCATAGCTATACTGTAAGGTTCGCATCCAATAGAGCATGCTGCACTCCAAATTTTTAAATTTAAATTACTTTTACTGTAATCCTTTAATACACCTTGAAGTTCGAAAAACAATTCTGGATTTCTAAAAAATTCTGTAACATTTATAGTAATAAAATCTAAAAATTTTTCTCTTTGTTCTTTGTCAACACTAAGTACTTTTTTATACTCTTCTAAGGAAGTTATTCCTGTTCTTGACATTAAGCTTCCTATTCTTCTATTTAATTGTTCTGGCTTATATGCATTTAAATTAATATTAAACTGCTTATAAACCCAATTATGAAATTCTGTAAAGTCCATAGCTCCTCCCTAATTCACCTTAACCAAAGTTTTTATTTTGGATGCTATATCCTTTAAAGGAAGTACATAATCTACACAACCAGTTTCATATGCACTTTTGGGCATTCCATAAATAACTGAAGTTTTTTCATCTTGAGAAATAGTTGTTCCATTATTCATTTTTACTACAACCGTTCCTTCTGCTCCATCTTTGCCCATACCTGTAAGTATCACAGATAGAACTCTACCACCGTAAATAGATGAAGCTGATATAAATAATTTATCTACAGCTGGTCTTACCCCCCAAATTGGATCTTCTTTATTTAATGCTATAATTCCTGAGCCTCTAACTACCATATGATATCCACCTGGTGCTATATATATCTTATTCTTTTCTATCTTTATTCCATCCTTAGCTTCTAAAACTTCTAGCTCACATTTTTTATTTAATCTCTCAGCAAAAGTTTTAGTAAATCCACTTGGCATATGTTGCACTATTAAGACTGCTACATTTAAATCTTTAGTGATTTCAGTAATTATCTTCTCTATAGCATTTGGGCCACCAGTTGATGCTCCTATTAATATAATGTCTTTATTATTTATTACTGCATTATTTGCCAATAATGTAACACCCCCTATAGTCTTTTAAGACTACTTCCGATACTTCTAATTATTACTGATCCATCCTCACTTTCAAAAATCATAGTTCTTCCCTTATTACCACCAGTGTCTTCACCTATTATAGGAATAGATAATTTATTAATAGCCTCAATAACTGCTGCACTATTTCTTTTTCCAACATCACTAATTATTTTCTTATCTGGAAAATTAAACATAGATGCACCACCAGCTATTTTAGCAGTCATATTTTCTTTTCTACACCCATAGGATATCATCTTTTTCACTAAATTCTCTACACCTAAATCTGCGTATTTAAAAGGATTTACTATATTTTTAAATTGTTTACTATCAGGTAGCATAATATGTACTAATCCTGCTATTTTCTTTTCCTTATCATATAAAGCTATTCCAACGCAGGATCCTAAACCCATTGTAATTAATTTATCCGGGGATGATACTATAGCGCTATCTGCTATTCCAACTCTAACCTCTTTTTTGTCATCCAATATTTTCACCCCTGAAAAATAATCTCTTCTTCCTCTACTGTCAACACCTTTTCTAAGTCAAGCATAATTATAATGTTATCTTTTTTCTTTATTAAACCCTTAATATACTTTTGTGATATTAATGTTGAAAGACTACTTGGATTTTTTATTTCTTCATCTAAAATACTAAGTACTTCGCTAACGCTATCTACCAATATTCCAAACTTTCCATTTTCTCTTCTTACAACAATAATTTTTTTATCTAAGCTATCCTCTTTTTTTAGTTTAAACTTATCTACAAGATTTAAAATAGGTAAAACACTATTTTCATAGTTTATTACACCATCTAAAAAACTTGGAGAATCAGGAAGAGCAGTTGGCTCTTCATAACCTAAAATCCTTTCAACATCCATAATATCAGTTGCATAGAATTCATTTCTAAGCTTAAAAACTAATATTTTTATCTCTTTCATTTCTCATATCCTCCTATAGAAGTAGTTTATCTACTGCTAAACTACCATCTTTGTCTATATATACATGTATGTTTTTTGAAGGCTTGTCCAAAATATATTTTTTATTTCCTATAATAAAAGTAGTATTGTGATAAGCTAAATCAATATAAATCTCACCTCTTTTATCTACTTCTAAATTCGTGAATACTCCAGACTCACTTCCAACTATAGAAGCTTTTATCATTTCACCAGCTTTTAAATGTCCACCTCTACATATTACTTTATCTGTAGTAAAAATTATACTTTTAGTGGAATTCAATTCACTTGTAAATAATCCTTTTCCACAAATATTTATATTTCCAACTACATCAATCTTTGATTCTTGAGCATATTCTATATTTAAGTTAGCCTCTATAATAGCATCTTTTTCTAATTCAGAAAGTTCATTATCAATTTTATATATAATTTCTTCTATTTCGCTTATATCTTTTATACTGCTTGGTCCAGCACCTATAAGCTTTGTTTTTACCAATTTTAACACTTCCGAATTATTGCATCCATCTTTAGCAGTACATGCTATGACCTTAATTAAAATTTTAGATAAATTTCTAAACTTTGTCTCTATCAATGACTTAATAATAAATCCTACTACTATATTCTTATCTATTAAATTATTTTCATTTAGGTAGTTTATATTTACAAATAATGAATATAAGTCTTCTCTTAGTGATTTTAGTATATTAATCCTTTCAGATTTAATTAAATTTGTACCTCCAATTTTAATATTAGAGTTTACTATATTTCCTATAATATCACTAGAATTTTTAGCTTCTATATCAGCGCTAAATACCCCTCCTCTAATTACAAGACTTCCACCTGAAACTACCCTCATACCTTCTGTAACCTTACCGTTTATTTCTACATTAGCTGGAAATTTAATATTACCTGTAGTAATAGTCACATCTTTATTTAATATGTATATAGGCTCAACCCAAACTGTATTATTTTTAAAATTTGGTTTTCCGTCTATAGTTGAAGTTATAATATTATCTTTAAGCTTAGCACCATTACTTGCATTAAAGTTACTCTTTTTCTTTTGCTTTCCTGGTATTATTTGAGAGAAAATATTTATACCATTAACTCCATTTTCTCCTTTTATAATTTCGGCTAATACTTCATTAGCTTTAACACTAGTTATACTATTAAAATTTCTATAATCAATTTTTTCATCATCTTCAAAATTAATTGCCCTTTTATTAGTATTAAAAAATATTTTTATACTATCTTCTATAGGTGGTTTAGGTGGCATACCCTTAGCAAATAATAAATTCTTGATTTCTCTACTACTACTAGCTTTTAATATAGCATCCTCTATTATTCCATAAGTTATTTTTGCTTTATTGAACTCTTGTTCTAATTCATTTTTGCTAATAATGGGAGGATATTTACCTTCCTCCTCAACTACCTCTAATGTTAAACTTATACTTTTTGATGAATCCATTAAAGAATAAATTATTTCTTTTTCATAGGTTATTGAAATATATCCTTCTGTTTTTTCCTTATTCCAACTAATATCTATGTTTCTTTTAGCCGGTACTTTAAATTCTATAAACTCTATAGCATCCTCTTTTTTTACTTTAATAGGTCTATTTATAATTTCTCCATTTACTAATAAGTTTCCTTTTCCAGGTGGTGTAATAATAGGATATTCACCATTTCCTATAGGATTCTTTACTATTATTTTTTTGTCTCTCACACAAATGCTTCCATCTTGACCCATGTCTTTTTCAATATCTTGCATTTCCTATTGTTTCCTCTCCTTATACCCAATATAATAATACCATAATTTAGTTTGATTTTAAATATTATTCAAATTATAATAAAAAATAGTTTTATTTCTTAAATCTTTCAACATATAATTCTATTTCTTTATTAAATTCCCTAATTAATTTTTGCATTAAATTATTTTCTACATTAAATTTCATATCATCTACTAAGGATATTGGAAGTATTTTAGGTGATGTTCCTGATATAAACATAGCATCAAAATCCTTTATATCCTTAAAACTGATATTTTTTTCTTCAAATTTTATCCCAATATTTTTAGCTAAAGCTATAATTCTTCCTCTTGTAACCCCTGGCAAAACCGCTTCTAATGGTGAAGTATATAACGTATCTTCTTTAATCATAAATATGTTAGATTTGCTTCCCTCTGTTATGTACCCTTTATTGTTTACAAGTATAGCTTCAAAAGCACTAGCCTTATTAATCTCTGTTGTTACCTTTTCTCTAAAACTACTGTCTACAACCTTAGCATTAGGATTAGTTCTTTCTCCATGATAAAGAATAGTTTTTATTCCTTTTTTATATAGCTCTTCATTTGGATAACTATGCTTTATACTAAAGACCTTCATAGTATCTGTCTTTATATCAAAAGTAAGTTTTATATTTCCAAAATCAACATTATTAGCCTCAATTAAGCTTGTTAAATATTCTCTTACTTTATCATACTTATAAGAAAAAGGTTTTTCCATTAATCTAAAAGAGGTTTCTAGTCTTTTAAGATGATCTTCATAAAATAAAGGAACTTTATTTATAACTCTTATTACCTCGTATATTATTCTACCCTTCTCCTTTGAATCCATTGTATAGTTGCTTATTTTTTCTAAGTGCCCATCTTCTAAATAATAATTTAAAATTGCCTCCATATATTTGCCTCCTTACTACTTCCATTTTAATATTTGAAAATTGCTTTTCTTTCTATAATTAATTAAATAAGCATTGCCAACTAAATCTAAAAGAGGTTTATCAGATAATGAATCTGAAAACATATAAGAGTTTTTATAATCAACTTCTATGTTTTTCTTTTGTAAAACTTCTTTTAATCTTTTTACCTTTTCTTCCCCTTTACAATTTGATCCATCCATTTTTCTTACAAATTTTTTATCTTCAATAAAAAATCTAGTTCCTATAATCATATCAACTTCTTCTATAGCATAAAACTCATTTAAGTAAAATTCTGGTGATGCTGAAATCAAATATATTTTATAGCCTTGTCCCTTTAATTTCTTCATCATATTTATTGCATCCTTATATAATATTTTCTCCAAAACATCTTTATAGAAGTCTTTAACTAATATAGATAAATCCTTCTCATCTATTTTATCTATAAACTTAAGAAAGGATTCCTTAACTCTTTTCTCATCATATACCCCAAGTTTATACATAGCCCCACTAAATAAAGCCCTTGGTAAAAATCTAATATTTTTAACATCCTTTACGATTACATATTTATATAATTGCATCAATGTTTCTTTTTTAGTTATAGTATAGTCTACATCAAATATCGCTAATTTATCCATGTATTTTTCCTCCTAAGTGTTCCACAATTAATTATATACTAAAATTTGTTATTTATAAATAAGAAAGTATTAAAGAAAAACAAAGTTCACCTGTGTAACTTTTCTTAATCTTTGGCTTTATCCCAAATCATAGTAAAATTACATAGGTGAACTTTAATCTTATTAATAACATTAAACAAATATTATTTTTTTATTTTAATTTTCTTAAATAGTTTTCTATTCTATTTAATCCTTCTTCAATTACATTAATAGAAGTTGCATAAGATAATCTTATATATTCATCTAAACCAAAAGCTATACCAGGAATTACTGCAACATTTTCTTCCTCTAATATACTCTTTGAAAAATCTAAAGATGATTTAATTATATTTCCATTTATATTTTTTCCATAGAACCCTTCTATGCAAACCATAATATAAAATGCTCCACTTGGTCTTATATAAGAAATTCCTTCTATGTTATTTAGCCTATCTATCATGTAATTTCTTCTTTTCTCAAACTCTTGAATCATTATTTTTATACTTTCTTGAGTCCCTGTTAAAGCCTCAACAGCAGCATATTGAGAAATAGAATTTATATTTGATGTTACATGACTTTGAATACTACTCATTAATTTTGACATTTCTTCACTACAAGCTGAATAACCTATTCTCCATCCAGTCATAGCATAGGATTTAGATAAACCATTAATTACTATAGTTCTTTTATAAGCATCTTCTGATAATGATGCAATACTTATATGTTTATTTCCATCATATATTAATTTTTCATAAATTTCATCGGAAACAATAATTAAATCGTATTTCTTAGCAAACTCTGCTATTTCCCTTAACTCTTCTTTTGTATAAATACTGCCAGTTGGATTATTAGGACTATTTAGTAATATAGCTTTAGTTTTCTTTGTAACTACTTTTTCTAAATCTTTTATTGTGTACTTATAGTCATTTTCCTTTAATGTATTAACGAATATTGGTACACCATCTGATAACTTGACTAATTCAGGATAGCTTACCCAATAAGGAACTGGAATTATAACTTCATCCCCCTTATTTAATATAGCTAAAAAAGCATTTGCCAAACTTTGCTTTGCCCCTGTAGAAACAACTATTTGATTAGGCTTATACAATAATCCATTATCCACTTTAAATTTTTCACAAATTGCATTTCTTAAATCCAAAATTCCACTAGTAGCTGTATATTTAGTCTTTCCTTCTTCCATTGCTCTTATGGCAGCTTTAATAATATTTTCAGGAGTATTAAAATCTGGTTCTCCTGCTCCAAAGCTTACTACATCTATACCAGCCTCTTTTAATTCCTTAGCTTTTGCTGTAATTTCTAATGTTAATGATGGATTAATTTGTTTTGCCTTATTCGATAAATCCATTGTCATACCCCACCTATCTCCTTGAATTAATTAATTTATTTAATAAATCTTCATTTATACCATAACTACCTATATTATTTTCTTTATAGCCTGCTTTCCCATGGAAGTCACTTCCACCAGTTATTAACAACTTATGTTTTTTTGATAAGTTATAAAAACCATTAGTTTGATTTCTTGAATGGCTAGGATGGTATACTTCTACTCCCTTTAATCCATAAAATTTTAAATTTTTAATTATATTTTCTACTTCTAAAGCTTTATAAATTTGTCCAGGATGAGCAAGGACTGAAATACCACCACAATTGTTAATGATCTGTATAGCATCTTTATAGCTCAATTTATAACCTTTAACATATGCCGGTTTTCCTTTAACCAAATAATTTATAAAAGCAGTTTTATAATTGTCAAAGTATCCTTTTCTAACCATTGCATTAGCTACATGACTTCTTCCCACTGTTGAATTCAAATCAACTTCTAAATCTTCTAAGGTTAAATTAATATTATGCTTTTTTAAATTAAATAGTATTTCTTCTATTCTTTCTATTCTAGCTTTATTTAATCTATCTACAATACTTATTAATTCATTATTTTTTATATCAATAAAGTAGCCTAGAATATGAAGTTCAAAATCTTCATATTCAGTGCTTAATTCTATACCAGATATAACATTTATATCATTATATTCCTTTTCAGCAATATATTGAGATGCAATTGAATCATGATCAGTTATAGATATACTCTTTACTCCTAAATCTATAGCGTTTTTAATAATTTCTTCTGGTGTCATACTGCCATCCGAATAATTAGAATGAATGTGTAAATCTGCATAATTCATTTTAACACCTTATTTCCTAAGTTTATATATAAGAATATATCATTATTAATATAAAAAAACAATAAAAAAGAGATAAACATTATATTCCTTACTCCGTCGCATCCGCTCCAAGTCGACGCCATACATTGTTTATCTCTTTGCAAACTGAAGGAAGGAAATTATAAAAACTCTCCCCCTTACACTACAAATTTTAATACTCTTATAAATTTGTCCGCATATTTGACTTTATTATAATTTCCTAAGTAATAAAAAAAGACACTTGCGTGTCTTTCTTATGTTTTATTCTGCTAAATCTTCACTATAGAATTTTGATACTCTATCAAATTCATCTTCTTCTGGAATAATTAATTCTCCATCTTCTAATGATCTAAATAAATAAACAGAATCTTCATTAGGATCTTGAGCTAAAATATATTCATTATCTTCAAATTCAAATGCATCTATTATAGGGCAAGATATTACATTTCCATTATCATCTTCTAAATCTACAACAAAGTGTTCGTGGTGGTCTTCTCCACATCCACATTCATGATCATGCTCATGACCATGATCATGTCCACATCCACATGTATTTTCTTCTTCGTGACATCCACATTTCTTTTCATTATCCATTTTAATAATCCTCCTTTAATGAGACTAATATTCTATTTAATTCTACCCTTAATTTATAAAAATTAAAAGTAAAAGATTTAATTTTCTTTTATTATTTTCTAAAAAATAAAAAATAAGGAGCTAAAATAGCCCCTTATTTATAAAAACTATTGTTGTTCAGCTAATCTCTTGTAGTTTGCTAATCTTTCCATAGCATCTTTTTCTGTCTTTTCAAATAAAGCTTCTGCTTGTTCTGGGAATGCTTTTGCAAGTGAAGCATATCTTACTTCTCCCATTAAGAACTCTCTGAAGCTTGCTTTTGGTTCCTTAGAATCTAATGAGAATGGATTCTTAGTTCCAATTAATGTTGGGTTATATCTATATAATCCCCAATATCCGCATTCAACAGCCTTCTTAGCTTCCTCTTGGCTATTAGCCATACCACTCTTAATACCGTGGCTGATACATGGTGCATAAGCTATTATTAATGATGGTCCATTATAAGCTTCTGCTTCAGCTATAGCTTTAAGAGTTTGGTTCTTATCAGCTCCCATTGAAATTTGTGCTACATAAACATATCCATATGTCATAGCCATCATTCCAAGGTCTTTTTTCTTAATCTTCTTACCTGATGCAGCAAACTTAGCTATTGCAGCAGTTGGAGTTGATTTAGATGATTGACCACCTGTATTTGAGTAAATTTCAGTATCAAATACAAGAACATTTACGTCTTCTCCTGAAGCTAGAACGTGATCTAATCCACCGTATCCGATGTCATATGCCCATCCGTCTCCTCCGAATATCCATTGAGATCTCTTAATTAAGAATTCTTTATCTTTTAAGATTTCTCTTGCATAATCAGCATCAACATTTTCTAATGTAGCTATAACTCTATTAGCTCTATCTCTAGTTCCTTCTCCACTGTTCATGTTGTCTAACCAGTCTTGAAGTACTGCTTTAACTTCTTCTGAAGCTTCTACTTCTAAAGCCTTTTGCATGTTATCAGCTATTCTTTCTCTTATAGCCTTAACTCCTAAGAACATACCTAATCCAAATTCAGCATTATCTTCAAATAATGAGTTTGCCCAAGCTGGACCATGTCCTTCATTATTAACTGTATATGGAGTTGCAGGTACTGAACCTCCCCAGATTGATGAACATCCAGTAGCGTTAGCTATCATCATTCTGTCTCCGAATAATTGAGTTACAAGTTTAGCATATGGAGTTTCACCACAACCTGCACAAGCTCCTGAGAACTCAAATAATGGTTGTTCAAATTGGCTACCCTTAACAGTGTTTTTGTTCATAGGATTCTTCTTAGGCTTAACTTCTTTAACTGCATAATCCCAAGCTTCAATTTGTTCTTCTTGAGTTGCAAGAGGTTTCATTATTAATGCCTTACCTGGTGCTGGACATACTTGAGCACAGTTTCCACAACCTGTACAGTCTAATGGAGTAACTCCAATAGTGTAGAATGTTGGTTCTTCTGTCTTTAATGCCTTTGCAGGTACAATCTTCATTGTTTCTGGTGCATTTGTCTTCTCATCTTCATTTAATAAGAATGGTCTTATTACAGCATGTGGACAAACATAAGCACATTGGTTACATTGAATACACTTATCTTGTTGCCATTCTGGAACATTGATAGCTATACCTCTCTTTTCATAAGCAGCAGTACCTGCCATAAATGTACCATCTTCCATTCCATCAAATGCTGAAACTGGAAGGTCAAATCCCTTTTGAGCATTAATTGGTTCAACTATATTCTTGATGAATGCTGGAATATCATTTCTTTCTTCCTTAACTTCATCCTTAGCATCTTTCCAATCAGCTGGCACTTCAATTCTAGCTATTGATTCAACACCCTTGTCTATAGCAGCAAAGTTCATATTAACAACTTTTTCACCTTTTTTACCATAAGATGTTACAACAGCGTCTTTTAAGTACTTAACAGCATCTTCAACTGGAATAATGTTAGCAATCTTAAAGAATGCAGCTTGCATTATCATGTTGATTCTTCCGCCAAGGCCAATTTCTTGAGCTATCTTAACAGCATTTAATGTGTAGAATTCAATGTTATTTTCTGCAATATATCTCTTCATTGCAGCTGGTAATTTTTCATTAACTTCTTCTGGAGTCCAGATTGTATTTAATAAGAACTTACCATTATTCTTTAATCCTTCTAATACATCATATTTATATACATAAGCTTGGTTGTGACAAGCAACAAAGTCTGCTTTGTGTACTAAGTATGGTGACTTAATTGGTTTCTTACCAAATCTTAAGTGAGATACTGTTATACCACCTGACTTCTTAGAGTCATATGAGAAGTATCCTTGAGCATACATATCAGTATGGTCTCCAATGATCTTAATAGCACTCTTATTAGCACCAACAGTACCATCTGATCCTAATCCCCAGAACTTACATGCTTTAGTTCCTTCTGGAGTAGCATCGATATCTGAAACTGATTCTAATGAAGTATTAGTTACATCATCAACTATTGATATTGTAAATCCATCCTTTGGATTTTCCTTAGAAAGGTTAGCAAATACTGCTGCTATGTCTGCAGGGTTTGGATCTTTAGAACCTAAACCATATCTTCCTCCAACTATAACAGGAGCATTTTCTCTTCCATAGAATGCACTCTTGACATCTAAGTATAATGGCTCTCCTATTGAACCTGGTTCCTTTGTTCTATCTAAAACAGCTATTGATTTAACTGTAGCTGGTATTACCTTTAATAATCTTTCTGTTGAGAATGGTCTATATAGTCTAACTTTAACTACACCAACTTTTTCTCCTTTTGAATTTAAGTAGTCAACTGTTTCTTCAGCAACATCAATTGAAGAACCCATTGTAACAATTATTCTGTCAGCATCTGGTGCTCCATAGTAATCGAAACAGTGATATTCTCTTCCTGTTAACTTAGTTATTTCAGCCATGTAGCTTTCTACTACTTCTGGAATTTCTTCATAGAATCTATTTACTGATTCTCTAGTTTGGAAGTAGATATCAGGGTTTTGAGCTGTACCTCTTGTAACTGGGTTATTAGGGTTTAAAGCTCTCTTTCTGAATCCAGCTAAAGCATCATAATCTACTAACTTAGCTAATTCATCATATTCTAAAACTTCAATCTTTTGAATTTCGTGAGATGTTCTAAATCCATCAAAGAAGTTCATGAAAGGTATTCTAGTCTTAATTGAAGTTAAGTGTGCTACAGCAGCTAAATCCATAACTTCTTGAACTGATCCTTCTGCAAGCATAGCAAAACCAGTTTGTCTTGCAGCCATAACGTCTTGATGATCTCCAAATATACTTAATGAAGAAGTTGCTAAAGCTCTTGCTGAAACGTGGAATACTGTTGGTAACATTTCACCAGCAATCTTGTACATATTTGGGATCATTAATAATAAACCTTGAGATGCAGTATATGTTGTTGTTAATGCACCTGCTTGTAAAGATCCGTGAACTGCTCCAGCCGCTCCTGCTTCTGATTGCATTTCCATAACCTTAACAGGTTGACCAAATATGTTCTTCTTTCCTTGTGCAGCCCATTCATCAACGTGTTCAGCCATTGGTGAAGATGGGGTAATTGGGAATATTGCAGCTACTTCTGTAAATGCATAAGATATGTGAGCTGCAGCCGTATTACCATCCATAGTTTTCATTTTTCTCATCGTGTTTGACCTCTCTTCCTTATATATAAATATATAAAATTTAATAATACGCTAAATACAGTATTAAATTCTGTATTCAATCTTTAAGAATGAATTATTTTGTAAGAAAAGATTCAATTCTTTATTGATGTCTAGTACTTAACCCCTATGTAAGTACTCATTTTTAGGGTTAATCCTCTAAAGAATTATTTTGCTAAATCTTCGCCAAGTTTTTTTGCCTTTATAATTTCTTCTTCACTTGGTGATTCTTTAACGGCGATGCTTCCTAAAACATTAAAGTCATAGTCTTTCATACGTTGAACCCAATCAACCATGAACTTACCATCATCCCATCCATATGATCCAAATAAAATTATCTTCTTTTGTTTATTAGGTAACAATTTAAATTGGTTTATAAATGGTTCCATTTCATGTTGTTCAATTCTATTATTATCCATTGAAGGACTACCAAAGGCAACTGCATCAGCTTCGGTTACATCTTCAATTGTTGCATCAGAAACATATTTTATGTTAACTTCTGCATCTTGAGACTTTACGCCTTCTGCAATTGAATTTGCTAGAACTTCAACATTTCCCCCATTACTCCAATAGATAATAGAAATTTTTTTCATTAATACATCACCTCATCCTTTGACTAAAAAAGTCAATTTTTTGGATATATATTACCTATTTTTACACTTACTATTTTATTATATAACACTATTTTTTTTTTGCAAGTTTTATGCGTCCCATATTGGAACAATATTGTCCTCTCGTTTAAATAAAGTCTTATTTTATTTATTTAACTCAATACTTTTTATAATTACGCCTAAAATCGATTCTACACCATTACTTACACCGCTATTTTTCATATTATTAATTAAAATACTTTTCTTTTCTTTAAGTTCATTTAATTTAATAATTAATTTTTCTTCCTTTTCCATCATCTCATCTTCATCAAGCACTATTGAATATCCTTCTTTTTCAAAGGAGCTAGCATTCAAAATTTGGTCTCCTCTACTTATTTTTTTTGATAATGGTATTAGTAATGTAGGCTTATTTAACGCTAATAATTCAAAAATAACATTAGCGCCAGCTCTAGATATAATATAATCAGCAGCTTTAAGTAAATGTGGAAGCTCATCTTTAACATATTCAAATTGAAGATAACCTTTTATTCCATTTAAACTTTTCTCTAAATTATTTTTACCACATATATGAATTATATTGTAATTTTTCAGTAATTCATTTAAATTTTTTCTAACAGCTTCATTTATACTTTTTGCACCTAAACTACCTCCAATAACAAGTATTATTTCCTTATTATCCTTAAAACCACAAATATTCTTTCCTTTTTCTGAACTACCTTTTAATATCTCTTCTCTAATAGGAGTTCCAGTTAATACTCCCTTATTATCCTTTATATAATTTAAACTTTCTCTAAATGTAACACAAAGTTTTGTGCAAAAAGGAGCTGATAATTTATTAGCAAGTCCTGGAGTTAAGTCTGATTCATGTGAAACTACAGGGATTTTCCTCATTGATGCTGCAATTACTACAGGCACAGCAACAAAACCACCCTTAGAAAAAATTACATCCGGCTTTTCTTTTTTCAATATTTTATTTGCTTCTACTACTCCTTTCATTACTTTAAAAGGATCTGTAAAATTTTTCACATCAAAATATCTTCTAAGCTTTCCAGACGAAATTTCGTAATAAGGTATTTTGGCATCTCCTATTATTTCTTTCTCTATTCCATCTTTGCTTCCAATATATTTTATCTCAAAATCTTTTTCTTTTAATCTTGGAACTAAAGCTAAGTTAGGAGTAACATGACCAGCTGTTCCTCCTCCGGTCATTATTATTTTATATTTGCTCATTTAATCATTCCTCCAAAAAAATAAGTACTATTTCAATATATCATATTATTAAATGCAATTTAATGTTATTTTTTAATTTTTATTCAAAATAATATATCCCACTATTATGTCCAATTTCCTTAACTTACATATTATATTTCTTTAAAATTTACACAAGCTATAATTACAAAGATGAAAAGGAGGTGTAAATATTATGGCAAAGAAGTTAGTACCAGAAGCTAAAAATGGATTAGCTAAATTCAAAAATGAAGTAGCTAGTGAAATGGGAGTTCCTTTCTCAGACTACAATGGAGACCTTACTTCAAAACAATGCGGAAGCGTTGGTGGAGAAATGGTTAAAAGAATGGTTGAACAATATGAAAATACTATAAAATAGTTTTTTAATTGAAAATCATTAAATTTATAAAGAGAGTTGTCTTAAAATGATTAATTTCATATTAAGACAACTCTTTCCTATTTTAATCTTATATTTTTTAAATTTAATTGTATATTTCTATTTCCATTAAACTCATTAATACTAGGATAGTAAATCAAATCTGCTTTTAAATTTAAAAAACTAGTGTTACAAGCTTCATTAAATTTCTCTTCCCCATAAAAATTTATTATATCTTCCTTAAAGCTTTCAAACTTATCAAAGCTTATTCCATCCATATAAAGCTTCCTTCCATTCATGTGAAAACTAAATCTAAGCTTTAAAAAATTCTTATCTTTTCCTAAAAGCCACATTCTTTCTATTAACATATCTTTTACAGCAAATAATGGACTTGGATTTCCTTTTCCAAAAGGTCTTAAAGCTTCAATAGTGCTAATTAAATCCTCATTTAAATAATTTAAATTTAAAGGTAAATCTATTTTAACTACTGGAACTAAATCTTCATCTGTCAATGTACAATTATCATTCAACTTTTTTCTTAATTTATCTATATTTTCTTCTTTTATAGATAAACCTGCTGCCATAGGATGACCTCCAAACTTTTCTATAAGTTCAGAACACTTGCTTAATTCTTCTGTTATGTTATATCCTTCTATGGACCTTGCAGAACCCTTGGGCATTTCTTTTCCACTAGTTAAAACTATACAAGGCATATTATATTTTTCCTTCACTCTTCCAGCTACTATTCCTGCTATACTTTCATGAACATTTTTATCATGTACAACTATAACTTTATCACAAGGATCTTTTTCAATTTCTATTCTTTCAATTATTCTTTCTGTACTCTCTTTAGTTAAGTCTTGTCTTATTGTATTTAATTCACTTAGTTGAATTGCTAAAAATTTAGCTCTTTCTTTATCTTCCGTAGTTAATAGTTCTACAGATAAATCAGCTGTTTCAAGTCTTCCTGTTGCATTTATGCATGGACCTATTACAAACCCTAAATGATATTCTTCAATATTTTTATCATTTAATAAAGTTGCTTTTTTTAATTCTTGTACACCTAAATTATCACTATTGTTTAATAGCTCTAATCCTTTTTTTACTATAATTCTATTCTCATCAACTAAATCTACTACATCACATACTGTTGCAATGGCAGCAAATTGAAATAAGTCTAAAAATTTTTCTTCCTCTACATTAAATTCATCAAATAAACATTTTGAGAACTTTAATGCAATTCCAGCACCACAAAGCATTTTAAAAGGATAGTTACAATCATTTTGCTTAGGATTAATTACAGCATCAGCTCTAGGAATAGATGGCTTTAATATTCCATTTTCATCTTCTCTAATTGGAATATCATGATGATCTGTAATTACTACTTCCATTCCTAGTTCCTTAGCTAATTCCACTTGTTCAAAAGCAGATATTCCATTATCACAGGTTAATATAACTTCATATCCTTGCTCCTTTAACTTTTGTATTCTACCACTATGCATACCATAGCCCTCTTCTTCTCTGTTAGGAATATAATAACTATAATTTGCGCCAATAGCCTTTAAAGCTTTATAAAAAATAGTTGTACTATTAACACCATCACAATCGTAATCTCCGTAAATAATTATCTTTTTCCCATTTACAACTGCATTTTTTATTATATTTATACCATATTTCATATCCTTCATTAAATATCCGTCATATAAATCATCTAAAGTTCCATTTAAAAATCTTTTAGCCAAATTTATATCATCTATTCCTCTATTAGCTAAAATTCTTAAAACTAAAGGGTTTTCATTTAAAAATTCAGAGAGCTTTAAAAAGCTCTCTTTTTTATTTACTAGTATCCAATTTTCCTTCATACTACACACCTTTTACTTAAGTAACATAGCTTTTTTAATTTTTTCAGCCTTTTCCTCTGAAATTTTAGATAGTATTTCAAAAGCAAAAGGAATTGCAGCAGCTGGTCCTCTACCAGTAATTATATTGCCATCTACAACTACTAATTCTTCTTTATAATTACAATTGCCTAATTGATCTTCAAATCCCGTATAGCAAGTTACATTTTTTCCTTCCGTAATTTCTGCCCTTCCTAAAGCAATTGGTCCTGCACAAATTGCACAAATCCATTTTTTCTTATTATTAAATTCTTTGACTAATTCAATAACTCTTTTACTATCTCTTAAGTTTGTAGAACCAGGAAGTCCACCTGGCAATACTAAAAAGTCATATTCTTTTATTTCCTCATCCATTATATTTTTATCTGCTTGAACTTTTATCTTATGTGATGTAATTGCTTCATTACCCTCTAATGCAAAAGTATGACATTCAATCTCTGCTCTTCTTAAAACATCAACTACTGTTAGACCTTCTATAGTTTCAAAACCATTTGCCAATAAAATTGCAACTTTCATTTTAATTACCTCCCTGTCATAAATATAAAATATTTATTATAACTTATATAATCTCTTTAATTTCATCCTCTAAGACTATAGTCATAATGCTACTTCCTTTTCCAGCTCTATTTTGTAGCTTAATTTCTTCTAAATATATCTCTCTTTTTTCTTTATTTTTACTAACTAAAGTTACTTTATCACTAGAAGTTATTGCTACTTCCTGTAAGGCATTATTACTATTGCCTATTATTTTTCCATAAATAACTTCATCACCTTCTTTTAGGCTAATTCCTGTTACTCCTGAAGCTATTTTTCCCATTGGATTTATATTATTTGATAAGAACTTAATTCCCATTCCTTTTTTTGTTATTATTATCATTTCAACATCATTTTCGTTATACATCTCTATAGAAATTAATTCATCATTATCATATTTGAATTTATAAGAAGCTTGAACTAAATAGCTTCCTTCAAATTCCTTAAGTGCAGTTTTCTTAACCATTCCTCTCTTAGTAAAGAAATATATAAACTTATTCTCTTCAAAGGAATTAATTGAGAACAATCTTATAACTTTTTCTCCTTTTTCAAGGTTATCTATTATTTTATTTAAAGGAATTTCACCTTTATTAACTCCAGATAATAGGAAAGCTGGTATTTTAAATACCTTCCCTGCATTAGTAAAAAATAAAATATTTTCTAATGAATTTGTACTTACTTTTAAATTATCATTTTTTCTTGAGGAATTAAAGGCTTTTATATTTCCTTTAGCAGTTATTCCTATAGTAAAATCTATAAATTCCATCTTATCTATATATTCAACTTTTAAAACCTCATCTTTTGATATTAAATTAAACATAGAAATCGGTAAGATATTTCTTGGAGAATCTTCAATTTCAGGAGCCTGTATGTTAAAGATTAAACCTTCCTTTGTTTCAAAACTTATAAATTCCTTTTTCTCTTCTTCATCTAAAATTACCACATCTACAACTTCTTCAAAATCTTTAAGTTTTAATGCTTGAAGCTTAGAATAATTAGTTTGGAATTTATCTAAGGAACTCCTCTTAATTCCGCCCTTTGAAGTAATAAATTGAATATATTTATTTGGCATAAAGCTTCCTAAAGATGTGGCATATACTATGCTTTCATCTTCTAAACTGAGAGTTTTAATTATACTATCTATTCTTTCACCTTTTTCTTTCCATCTAGCTTCTGGTATATTAATACCCTTAGTTTGATACATATTCCCCTTATTTGTAAATAGAATTATGTTATCAGTAGTATTAGAATTAAATAATAATTTTAACTCGTCTCCTTCTCTATACTCAATATCTTCCGGTTTTGCATTTAATCTATTATAAGTTTTTATTGGAATTCTCTTTATAAATCCATCCTTAGATAAAGTAACCATTACATCTTCAACTATTATAAGCTCTTCTACATCTATCTTAGCTTCACTGTCATCCTTAACTATCACTGTTTTTCTTGGATTACCATACTTTTCAGCAACTTCACTAAGCTCGCTTTTAACAACTTTAAGTAATTCCTTTTCTTCAGATAATATTTTCTTAAGTCTTTTAATTGTCTTTTCAAGTTCAGCATATTCTTTTTGGAATACCTTTATTTCAAGTCCTGTTAATCTATATAACATTAACTCTAATATAGCTTCAGCTTGCATTTCCGTAAAACCAAAATTATTTATAAGATTAATTCCTGCATCTTTTTTAGATTTAGATTCTCTAATTGTCTTAATAATTTCATCTAAAACATCTATTGCTTTAATAAAACCTTCAACTATATGAAATCTTTTTTCTGAAGCTTCTAGTTCTTTTCTAGTTCTTCTAGTAACTATTTCTCTTTGGTGATTAACATAATGAGTTATTATAGTTTTAAGACCCATAGTTTGAGGTTTTCCCTCTGCTAGAGCAACCATATTAAAACTTAAGTTACATTGTAGATCTGTTCTTTTAAATAAATATTTTAGTACCTTATCAGCCATATCTTCATCTGCTGATTTTCTAAGTTCTATAACTGCTCTTACACCACTTCTATCTGATTCATCTCTAATATCTGTAATAGCTTCAAGAGCCTTAGCATGTTTTTTATCCCCTGTCATTTCTGAAATAGTTTGAAGTAACCTAGCCTTATTCCTTCTAAAAGGGAATTCAGTTATAACTATCCCAAGTCTTCCATTATCAAGCTTTTCTATTGATGTTTTGGCTCTTAATGTTACCTTACCTTCTCCACTTTCATAGGCTGATAAAATAGAATTTTCTCCTATTAATATTCCACCAGTGGGTAAATCAGGTCCTTTTATATAGTTCATTAACTCTCTTGTAGTTATGTCATTATTATCTATATAAGCTAATACACCTTCAGTAACTTCTTTTAAATTATGGGGAGGTATATTAGTTGCAAGTCCTACAGCAATACCAAAACTTCCATTTACTAAAAGGTTAGGATATCTACTTGGTAATACGTTAGGTTCTAATTCGCTATCTGAATAGTTTGGAACCATATCAACAGTATCCTTATCAATATCTCTTAACATTTCCATAGCAATTGGAGCAAGTCTAGCTTCAGTATATCTCATAGCTGCTGCTCCATCACCATCCATAGATCCCCAGTTACCATGACCATCTATTAGAGTTTCTCTAGTAGAAAAGTTTTGAGCCATAATTACCATAGAATCATAAACTGAAGTATCTCCATGAGGGTGGTACTTACCTAGTATGTCCCCAACTATTCTTGCCGATTTATAGTAAGGCCTATCTGGAAAAGCCTTTAGTTGATATGCACCATATAATATTCTTCTATGAACTGGTTTAAGACCATCTCTAACATCTGGTAGTGCTCTATCCTTTGCAACTTCAATAGCATAAGGCAAATAGTTATCAGGCATTGCTTCTTCTAAAGGAACTCTAATTATATTATTATCCTTTGGTATTTCATTAACTTTCTTCGCCATATCTTTTCTCCAATTCTTTATTAAAATTCTCCATATTTATACATATAAGCTTTTCGAGGTTCAACTATATCTCCCATAAGTAGAGAAACCATTTTTTCAGCCTTAGCTGCATCTTCAATAGTTACTTGAAGAAGAGTTCTAGTTTCAGGATTTAAAGTTGTTTCCCATAATTGGTCAGGATTCATTTCACCAAGTCCTTTATATCTTTGTATAAGTGCTCCCTTTCCAACCTCTTTTTTCACTTGTTCAAGTTCATCATCACTATAAGCATATTTATGAACTTCTTTTCCTTTAACATTTTTATAAACCTTATATAAAGGCGGCTGAGCTAAATAAAGGTGCCCATTGGATATTAAAGGTCTCATATATCTATAAATATATGTCATCCATAAAGTTCTAATGTGATATCCGTCGACATCTGCATCACTCATTATTATAATTTTGTCATATTTTAAGTCTTCTTCTTTATAATTATCTAAAGTACCTGTACCTAAAGCAGTATTAAATATCTTTAATTCTTCTGAAGCTAATACATTTTCAAGCTTTTGCTTTTCTGTATTCATTATTTTACCCTTAGATGGCATAATAGTTTGGAATCTCCTATCTCTTGCTTGCTTTGCTGATCCGCCTGCTGAATCTCCCTCAACTACTATAAACTCATTAACAGTATTATCCTTTAAAGTACATACAGCTACTTTTCCAGCAAGAGGTGCTGCTCCTTTACCTATTTTTTTCTTTTCTGCTTCATTTATCTTTTTTATCTTTTCTCTTCTTTGAGCTGCTTGAAGAGCATTATTTATTATCATGCTAGCAACTTCTTTATTATCTTCTATCCATTCAAGAAACTTAGTATAAGCCAAATCATTCATCATTGTGTAAGCTTCTGCTGACCCAAGCTTAGTTTTAGTTTGACCTTCAAAGATAGGATTAGTAATCTTAATTCTGACTATGGCTGTCATTCCTTCTCTTAAATCATCACCTTCAAACTCCTTATCCTTTTCTTTTAAAAGACCAAGTTTTTTTGCTCCTTCTTTAAAAGCTCTAGTCATGCCTGTCTTAAAGCCTGTTTCATGAGTTCCAGCTTCTGTAGTAGGTATATTATTAACATAACTTGCTATATTTTCAGTTGTAGAATCAGTAAATTGAATACATACCTCGCCAAACATCTGAATGTTATTAACCATTTTTTCACCCTCAAAATATATAGGTGTTTGATGTAGAACGGTTTTACTTTCATTTAAATATTCTATAAAATCTAAAAGTCCTCTTTCAGAATAATATTCTTTTTTAAATTCCTCTTCTTTTCTTAAATCTATAAGTTCTAAATGAATACCTTTATTTTGGAAAGCTAACTCTTGGAGTCTTTCGTCTATTATGTCAACCTTAAAATCTATTGTTGAAAAAACTTCTTTATCTGGCATAAAAGTTACTTTTGTTCCAGTTTCATTACTCTTTCCTATAACTTCAAGTTTTGTTACTGAAGTTCCTGGCATTATTCTTTTTAGCTCTTTATCATAAGCATATTCAAACCTTTGTTTATATCTATTTCCATTTTGACATACTTCAACTTCAAGCCATAAAGATAAAGCATTAACTACAGCTGCTCCAACTCCATGTAATCCTCCTGAAGTTTTATAGTTTTTATTATTGAACTTTCCCCCAGTATGAAGTTCCGTAAAAACCATTTCAACTCCAGATTTCTTTTTAATTGGATGAATCCCTGTAGGAATTCCTCTTCCATTATCTATTATAGTCACACTTTTATCTTTATTTATTATAATAGTGGCTTTATTTCCATAGCCATTAGATATTTCATCTATGGAGTTGTCTAAAATTTCCCATATACAATGATGCAAACCTTTTGTTCCTGTTGAACCAATATACATACCTGGTCTTACTCTAACTGGTTCTAATTTTTCTAAGGAAGTTAAATCCGTAACATCATATCCCTTAACTAAATCTGTACTCATACAAACCTCCAAAACAATAATATAAATTAACCTAAGGACTATACCTTAGTTTAACCATCCATATTGATTATAATCTTTTTAATTTTATCATAATTAAACTACAAATAAAAATATAAATGTTTATTCTAAAAAAGTCAAACTAATGTTCGTTTAATAAATATTTATATTAACTTAAAAAGACGTAGCCTTAAGCTACGTCTTTATTACTGAACATCACAAATTTCAATATTTCTTATATGTTTTGTTGGATTCCACTCTTTATTATTCTTTCTTATTATTCCTTCTATAGTTATTGGTATCCAAGTTAATGTATATAAAGAATATAATAAGAATCTAAAGAATAATATAAGTTTCTTTTTTCCTAAGAATAATGCTGCAGCTAGTAAAAATGCCAAATTATAAACTAAGTCTATTATTAATATTTCTAAATAATTATCTGCTTTAGTTGCAAATATAGGTAGTACAAAAACATTTGATGTGTAGAATATTAACATAGCAAATAGTCCCGGTGATATTTTTTTATCTAATCTTAAAATTAATGGAGTTATCAAGAATTGCATAACACCTATAATCTTAAAGAAAAAATCACCAATTAAATAACTTATTAAGTAAATATGAACACCCTTACTACTGCTTTGAATAAAGCTTAAGACTGCTGAAATACCAATCATTAAAGTAAAAAACGGTTGTATTACATATAAAGCACAATCAAGAACAAACCATTTTCTTTCTTTCAACCCTTTTTTAAGTAACTTTACAAAATATCTTGATGCTACATCTGTAAAACCTTGCATCCATCTTCTTCTTTGTACCCAAGATTGTTTTAAAGTTAAAGGCTTTTCATCATAAATTATAGCATCATGAGCCCAACCTACTTTTTCTCCATTTAAAATAAGTTTACAACTAAACTCTAAGTCTTCAGTTAAGCATGTTGCACCCCATCCATATTCTTTTAATATTTCTGTATCTATAGCAAATCCTGTTCCACCTATTTGGTTAGATAACCCAACATTTGCTCTAGCTAATTGGTACATTCTATTTTGAGTCCAAAAAGCTATAGAATATGAAGCTGAAATCCAAGAATCATTTGGATTTTTACTATCTATGTAGCCTTGTACTACTTTATATCCATCCAACATCTTTGAATTTATTTCCTTACACCAATTTTTTGAAACTAAATTATCCGCATCAAAAATTGCTACTGCATCATATTTTTTTTGCATTTTGAATATTTTATCAAACATCCACTCTAGTGCATATCCCTTACCTTTTTGTTCCTTGTTAAATCTTTCATAAACATATACACCATATTTCCTTGCTATCTTTGCAGTATTATCTGTACAGTTATCAGCAATAACAAAAATATCAAAAAGTTCTCTAGGATAATTTTGATTAAGCATACTTTCAATTAATTTACCTATTACTACTTCTTCATTATGAGCTGCTACTATCATTGCAAACTTCTTAGTTGGTGTATAATTTTTTTTCTCAACCTTTCTTCTTAAACCAAAGAAAGCTAGTATAAAATAATACATCATAATTGCAAAAACAGTTAGTTGAAAAACAGCCGTTACAGAAAAAATAATATTCTTCATTACATTCACTCCTTTATACAAAAGGTATTTTCCTAATATTACTACTTATAAATTCCCTTAGACATCTTTATTAAATATATTCTAATAGGGGGAAAAAATCAAGTATGGAAATCTTAAATTTATATTAATATTATTAATTTATAAACTCTATTTACTATTATTCTTTCCTACTAAAGTAAAGATATAATTAAGTTAGTTCTGTAATAATTTCCAAAAAAAATGAAGACTTTCTATATAAAGTATAACTTAATATAAAAAGCCTTCAAATAACTCAAAATAGGGGTTGCTATTTTTGAGATTTTAACTATTAAACTATTCCTTGAGACATCATTGCCTCTGCAACTTTTTCAAATCCAGCAATATTAGCACCCATCAATATATTACCTGAATTTCCATATTCCTCAGCAGATTTTTTAGCATTATTATAAATATTAACCATTATATCTTTAAGCTTAGCATCAACTTCTTCAAATGTCCAAGATAATCTCATACTGTTTTGTGACATTTCAAGTGCTGAACAAGCTACGCCACCAGCATTTGCTGCTTTAGCTGGTCCAAAAAGAACACCTGCATTTTGTAGTTCTTCTATAGCATCTAAACTGGTTGGCATATTAGCACCTTCTGATACTACTTTAACGCCATTTTTTATTAATAATTTAGCTGCTTGTAAATCTATTTCTCCTTGAGTTGCACAAGGTAAAGCTATATCACATTTTTCTTCCCAAATTCTTCTGCATCCTTCTACATACTTAGCAGTTGGAATCTTTTCTAAATATTCTTTAATTCTTCCTCTTCTAACTTCCTTAATATCCTTAATTAAATCTATATCAATTCCATTTTCATCATATACATATCCATTGGAATCACTTAAAGCAACTACTTTACCTCCAAGCTCTGTTGCCTTTTCACATGCATATATTGCAACATTACCTGATCCTGATATAAGAACCTTTTTATCCTTAAAACTTAAATTATTATCATTTAACATTTCCTCTGTGAAATAAACTAGACCATATCCTGTAGCTTCTTTCCTTGTTAAACTTCCACCATAACTTAGGCCTTTTCCTGTTAATACTCCTTGGTCATTTGAGTTTCTAATTTTTTTATAGTATCCATACATATAACCTATTTCTCTAGAACCAACTCCAATATCTCCTGCTGGAACATCAGTATCCAATCCTATATGTTTGGATAATTCAGCCATAAAACTTTGACAAAATCTCATAACTTCTCTATCAGACTTTCCTTTTGGGTCAAAATCCGATCCACCCTTACCTCCTCCAATTGGTAAACCTGTTAGGGAGTTTTTAAATATCTGTTCAAAACCTAAAAATTTTATTATACTTTGATTTACTGTAGGATGAAATCTAAGTCCGCCTTTATAAGGTCCTATTGCACTATTGAATTGAACTCTGAACCCTCTATTAACTTGTACATGTCCTTCATCATCTATCCAAGGCACTCTAAAAAATATTTGTCTTTCCGGTTCAACTAATCTTTCCAAAATCCCTTCTTCTATGTACTCAGGATGCTTGTCAAATACAGGAACTAAAGAATTCAAAACTTCTTTTACTGCATCTAGAAATTCATTTTCTCCAATATTTCTTTTTTCCACTTCATAAATTACTTTATTAACATATTCTCTTCCTAACAATGTCCCCAACTCCTTCAACATTTAATAATATATATAATACATTATTAGCCGTTTTTTTACTATATCTTTTTTAAACATTCTTAAATTTTATTAATTTATTAAAATTATACATCTTTTTGTGAGTTTTTGCAAATACAAAAAAAGAGAAGGTACATATAATATTACTTCTTTTAAATCACAATTCTAAATTATCGTAATATTATATATACCTTTTTTAGTTTACCTTCTATTCTTTTCTATATCCTCTATTATCATGTCAATAATCTTAATTTTTCTGCCTTTACTGTGGATATAAATAGGGATAGCTGTTATAATTCCCACTACTGTTCCACATATTATATCCCACATTGTATCTACTAAACTATTATTTTGAGCTGTAAGACCAAATAATGAATCTGTTGTAAATTCCCAAATTTCCCATGCCCCTGCAGCTGCTGTAGCAAAAATAATAACAAATATTACTGAAGTTAGAGGATGTATTTCTTTCCTTGAATTATTATTTGTTAGATATAAGAAAAGTACGTATCCAATAATAGCTATAACAGCTCCTGATAATAGATGTAAAAATTTATCATAATTAGGTATAGAATAAAAGTTCCAAACACTTGCTAAATACATAGATAAAAATATAAAAATTATATTTATGTAGTATATTATCCTAGAACCTTTTAAAAAACTCTTTTTATATAGTAAATAAGCTAATACTACTGTTATAAAGGTTAATCCTAGTCTAAATAATTTCTCCCCATCTCTTGCAATAAAATCATAAATTGAAGTAAAAATCAAGATTATAGTAAATATTGCTGCAACTATAAACTCCCTATTAATACTATTCTTTTTCACAACAATCACTCCTACTAATAAAATTTATAATATTCTATATTGTAACAAAAATTATATATTCTTTGTTTTTCCCTCTTAATATTTAACTAATTCTTAACTTCTTAAATAAAATAAAAGATACTAAAGCACCGATAACTAGTCCACCTAAATGGGCAAAATTATCTATACTAGGTATAGTTAATCCAATAATTACATTTAATATTATAGTCTTTAATATGTTTTTAGTATATTCTCTTCCTATTTTATGCCTTTCCTTTAATCCAAAAACTAACATAGCTCCTAAAAGTCCAAAAATTGCACCTGATGCTCCTACTGATATACTATTAGGTTTAAAAATGTAACTAAATATATTCCCTCCTACAGCAGATAAAAAATAAATTAATAGTAATTTTTTACCTCCATATACCGATTCTACTTCTTTTCCTATAATATTAAGGGCACTCATGTTAAAAAATATATGAATTAATCCCCCGTGTAAAAAAGCTGCAATAATTAATCTATAAAACTCTCCATAATTAATAAGTATATTAATTTTAGCTCCCATTTCTGCTAAAGTATAAATATCAATATTGATAAAGTTTCTTGATTTAATTGCTTCTATTAAAAATATAACAATATTAATTAATATAATACTATATGTATATTTATATTCATTAAAGTTTCTTGTTTTTTTACCATCCATTTTTACAATATAGTCTATTACTGGTAAAAAGGCTTTAGAACCTTCACTACAATAAATAACATTTCTTTCTTTTAATGAAAAAACTAATTTATTATAAAAATTTTCTCCATAACTTAAATACTCTCCAGAAGCTAAAACTATTAAATTAATTATAAAAGGCTTATTTAAATTATTAGATAAATATTCTTTTACTTCGTTAAATATTATTTCTTCCTCTGAATCTTTAACTATTAAAACTGCAACATATGTGTCTTCTATATCTAAAAGTCCTATCCACTTATTTTTCTCATTATAACTACTATAATAATCTCTCATGAAAAAATTCATTTCTTTGGTCAATATGTTGAAAAACACTTTTTCAAATTTTTCCATACTTCTTCCCCCCAAGCCTTAAAAATATTAATGGAGCTATCATCCAATAAAAAAGATAGCCCCAATTTTATCTTTATTAATTTATTTCTTTATCTAACATATCTAGTAACTCATTAAATCTTTCAATAGTAGCTTCTAAAGGTTTAGAAGTTGTCATATCAACTCCAGCCATCTTTAAAATTTCTATTGGATAATCACTTCCCCCACTCTTTAAGAAGTTTATATACTTATCTACAGCCCCTTCTTTTCCTTCTAATATAGCTTTTGCAAAAGCTGAAGCTGCAGCATAACCAGTAGCATATTGATATACATAGAAGTCTGAGTAAAAATGCGGTATTCTCGCCCATTCTATATCTATTTCATTATCAACTACCATGTCTGGTCCAAAATACTTAACATTTAAATCATGCCAAGCCTTGTTATAATCCTCAGCAGTTAAAGGATTTCCATTTTCTAAAGATTCATGAGTATAAAGCTCAAATTCAGCAAACATAAGCTGTCTAAATACTGTAGTTCTTATTTGTTCTAATTCTTGATTAATTAAATAAAGTCTCTTCTTTTTATCAGTTTCTTTGTTAATTAAATGATGAATAAGTAATGCTTCATTAGTAGTTGAAGCTACTTCTGCACAAAACAAAGTATATCCTGCGTAAATATATGGTTGCTCTTTTCTTGAATAATAAGAATGAATGGAATGCCCCATTTCATGTGCTAAAGTTGAAACATCATGTAACTCATAATTATAATTTAAAAGCACATATGGCATTGTTTTATATCCACCCCAAGAATAAGCTCCGCCTCTTTTACCTTTATTTTGATATATATCTATCCAGCCATCATTTACACCTGACTTAAATATATCTAAATATTCTTGGCCTAAGGGATTTAAGCCTTCTATAACCATATCTACAGCTTTATCAAATTCTATATGCTCCTTAGGAATTTCTATAACAGGAACATATAAATCATACATATGCATTTCATCTAATCCTAATAATTTTTTCTTTAATGCAACGTATCTATGAAGAGATTTTAAATTATCATCTATAGTCTTAACTGCATTCTTATAAACCTCCACTGGAATATCATTAGGCTTTAAAGAAGCTTCTAGCGCTGAATTATATTTTCTTATTTTAGCACCAAAATTAAAATTCTTAATTGAACTACTTAAAGTTGTAGCAAGTGTATTCTCTAATTCCTTATATCTATTAAATAGAGTTTTAAATGCTTCTCTTCTCACATTTCTATCTTTACTTTTTATAAAAGCAGAATAATTACCTTCTGTTAATTCTACTTTTTCGCCGTCTTCATCTATAATATCACCAAATTTCATATCTGCATTTGTTAGCATATTATGAATTGAAGATGGAGCTTCTAAACAATCAGAAACTGAAGCTAAAAGCTCTTCTTCTGACTTACTTAATATATGTGGTTTTTCCTTTAGTATATCTTCAAACATAAATTTATATAAATTTAGATTATCTGTATTATTTATTATATCCCTGATTAACTTTTCATCTAAAGATAAAATTTCAGGAACAAAATAAGCTGTATACGATGCATATTCAGCCATATAAGCATCAACCTTATTCATCATAGCCTGATACTTAGAATTTGACGTATCTTCATCACATTTTAAGTGAGCATAAACATATATAGTTTCAGCTTTTATTCCTAAATCTACATATTTTTCTAAAAAAGCCTCTATATTTTCTGAATTGTTAAGCTTTCCTTCAAACTCCTTAAGTTTTGGAGCTTCTTCTTGTAGGTTCTTAAAAGCATCGTCCCACTCTTTATCAGTTTTAAATACCTTATCTACTTTCCATTTGTATTTATCATTAATTTCTTCTCTTTTTTTCAATACCTTTAAATCACTCATATTATCTGCCTAAAAATAGGCCCTCCTTTTCTAAATATATTCTTCTTCCTTTCCTTCAATAGCATTGAATACATAATCCATAGAATTTTCTATTAATTCTACACATCTATTGATTCTTTCCTTCATGAATTCATAATCATCTACATATTTAAATTTTATTAAGAATGTAGGATTATATTCATCCAATATATCTTCTATTTCAAATTCTTCCTTTACAAAGGCTTCATAATTAAATAAATCATATATAGCTGAGTATTCCCATTCTTCTACATCTTTATTTGTATCAAAAAATAAATTTACCTCTTCATTTAATACAAAAAGTTTTTTTACATATAAAGCTCCCTCTGAAACTTGAAAGCTTCCTAGTTCTTTTGTTATAAATCCAGTCTCCTTATCCTTTTCCATTAAAACTAAACTTGAAAAATCCATTTATATTCCTCCGCATTCTTTACTTTTGTTTTATTATCTATATTATATGTTTTATCCATATTATAAAGCAATATATGTATTTATTCTATGATTTAAAATTATTTATTTAGTTAAGACTATTGAAAGTGGACAGAATAGTAACAAAAAAGTAATTCTTGCAAATCATTCGCATTATCATATATAATTAGACTAGACTATTTAGGAGATGATTAAATGATTGATATAAAAAACCTATGTTTTTCATATACAAATAAACCACCATATCTACTTAAAGATATAAATTTACATATACCTAAGGGATGTTATTTATCTATAGTAGGTGAAAATGGTAGCTGTAAAACTACATTAATAAAATTAATTCTAGGCTTATTAAAGCCTACTTCTGGGAGTATTGAAGTAAGTTCAAACTCCATTGGATATGTACCACAAAGATTAGATTCTTTTAATTCACAATTTCCTATTACAGTAAAGGAAGTTTTAGCTTGTCATAAAAGAACACTAAAAAATAAAAACACTTCCATAGATTCTGCTCTTGAATCTGTTAATATGACAGATTTTAAAAATAGACTTTTAGGAATGTTATCTGGTGGACAACAACAAAGGATATTAATAGCACGAGCACTACTTAGTGATTCAGAAATTATAATTTTAGATGAGCCTTCAACTGGCGTAGATGAAGTTAATCAAAAAGAAATATATAATATCTTAAAAAAACTAAATAAAGAAAATAAAAAAACAATAATATCAATAGAACATAATATGGATATTGCATTAAGTAACTCTACACATATTCTAAAAATTGAAAATGCAAATATAAAATTATTTACTACTGATGAATTTGAAAAATTTAGAAAAGATAATTTTAATAATTAATATTTAGGAAGGTTAAATTAGATGTTTCAATTAGATTTTATGCAAAACGCCTTTATAGCAGGCTTTATTATATCTATACTTTGTCCATTCATAGGTCTTTTTTTAGTACTTAGACGTTATTCTATGATTGGAGATACTTTATCACATTCATCCTTTGCAGGGGTTGCCATAGGCCTAGTTATTGGAGTTAATCCATTAATAACAGCTTTTTTATTTACCACGCTATGCGCAATTATAATAGAATTATTAAGGGAATACTATAAAAAATATGCGGAACTTGTTATGTCATTAGTTCTTACCTTTAGTCTAGGTATAGCTATTATTTTAATTAGTAGTGGAAAAGCATCTGCAAAGGTAAACTCATTTTTATTTGGCAGTATATTGACGGTGTCTCCACAAGACATACTTTTAATTTTAATTGTAGGAATGATTTGTTTATTTATATTAATATTCTTATATAATAAGCTTGTTTATATTACCTTTGATGAAGAAGGTGCAAAAACATCTGGAATAAAAGTTAAACTTATAAACTACATATTTACAATATTAGTTGGTGCAACTATTTCAATGTCTATAAGAGTTATGGGGATTTTAGTTATATCTTCTATAATGATAGTTCCTGTTGCAACTGCCATGCAGTTAAAGAAAGGCTTTAAAACTACTCTAATATCAGCTATATGCTTTGGTATATTTGATATAATGATGGGCCTTGTTTTATCATATTATATAAATAGTGCTCCAGGGGGTACAATTGCAATTACCTCAGTATTTACTTTGATACTTGTTATTATATTTGAAAAGTTTTTAAGTATAACTCGTTAAATTCTATATTATACATTAAGGGCTGCTTGTAGCAGCCCTTTTTGCTATTTTCTTTTTTTACACTTGTCACATATACCATTTAATTCTAATTTATGTTTAGTTAAACTAAATCCAACCTGAGCTTTAATTGCCTCCTCTATCTCTTCCATTGGACATGGTATCTCAACAGATTTATGGCAAACATCACATTGTAATATATGTTTATGATTTTCCTTTTTAAGTACAAATATTGCTGGACCATCTATATTTATTTTTTTAATTACATTTTTTTCTTCTAAAAGTTCTAAAGTTCTATATATTGTACTTAAATTTAAATTATTTTCTTGTTTTTTGCATTCTGTATATATACTGTCTGCTGATAAACCTTTATCTGATGCTTCTATTATATTTAAAATCGAAATTCTTCCTGCAGTAACCCTAATTCCATTTTCTTTTAAATAATTTTCCCAGATCATTTTCTTCTCCTAACGTTATACTCTAATATATAAATTATATCATTATTAGTACAGTTATCAAACATTAAAAAATTATCATTTCAATCCCCAGTATTAACAATATTAATCCACCTAAAAGATCTGCGTACTTACATATAAAATTTATCTTTCTAGCATATCTACATAGAAAAAATCCTGTTGTACAAATAAGTAAAGTAATAAGTCCAACTATTACTGAGTCTAAAAAAATTAAAATTCTTATTACTTCATGAAATGCAGTAAATCCTACAACTAAAGCATCAACACTTACTGACATTCCTAGAACCATATACATAGACTTCTTTATTAATATAGAGTCATCTTTATCATTATTATTAAATACTGATATTATCATTATAACTCCTATAGCTGAAACTATAATTCCACCTATCATATTAGGAATAGAAACAATATATGTATCAAAGAATCTACCAGCTATTCCTCCTAAAAACAAAAAAAAGAATTGAAAAAAAGCGAAAGATAAAATAAATCTAATTTTATTTTTTTTTACTAAATAAGGGTTTATTCCTAAACTAATACTAAGACCAAGGGCGTCCATAGATAAAGCTATTCCAATTAAAATTACTTCCTTTAATCCCATTTTATAAAAATTCCTCCAAAACATATAAATTATAGAATATATATAATTATAAAATTAAATATTTATGTATTATTTTTTAATAAAGACTTTATTTCAATTAATTTTTGTTGTATATTATTAAATAGAGTATATTATATATTAAATTGTATATCACATTATGTATTTTTTTATAAAGGAGTGTAGCGTAATGGCTAATTGTATAGTAGCACAATCTGGTGGTCCAACATCTGTAATAAATTCAAGTGTAGTAGGATTATTACAAGCTAATAAAGAAATTAATGCCTTTAATAAAGTATATGCTGGTTTAAATGGAATAGAAGGAATTTTAAAGGGAAACATAATAGATTTATCCTCCCTTTCCGAAAGTGAAATAAATGAATTTAGATACACACCTTCTTCTGGTTTAGGCTCATGTAGATATAAAATGAAAAAGCTAGAGGAGTCAACAGAAGAATATGATAGACTTTTAGATATACTAAAATCTAATGATATAAAAGCATTTTTTTATGTTGGTGGAAATGATTCTATGGATACAATTGCCAAACTAGGAGGTTATGCTAAAAAAACAGGAATTGATATAAAGTTTATAGGAATACCTAAAACAATTGATAATGACTTAATGTTTACAGATCATACACCTGGTTTTGGAAGTGCAGCAAAATTTATTGCAACTACCGCTCTAGAAACATATTTAGATTCTTCTGTTTACATAAATAATGGTATCTTTATATTAGAAACTATGGGAAGAGATACTGGATGGCTTGCTGCATCTGCTTGCATTGCTAGAATTAACGGTAAACCTGTGGCTGATTTTATATATTTACCGGAAGTTGCCTTTGATATAGAAAATTTCTTAATTGATGTTAGAAAAAGATTTGAAGAAAATAACAAAGTTTTTATAGTAGTTTCAGAAGGTCTTAGAAACTCTGAAGGAAAATTTATAACTGAAGTTAAAAGCCAAGCTCATGATAAATTTGGACATGCTCAACTAGGTGGAGTTGGAGCTTATCTTAAAAATTTAATAATAAATTCAAGCATAACTAATAGGGTTAAATCTTTAGAACTTGGCGTTCTACAAAGATGCGCTATGCATTGTGCTTCTGATATAGATTTACAGGAGGCCTTTGATGTAGGCCGTTCAGCACTAAAATTTGCTTTAGAAGGAAATAGTGGATATATGGTAGCAATTAAAAGAGAATCAAATGCTCCATATAAAACTTCTCATATTCTTGTTGAAGCAGATAAAATAGCTAACAATGTAAAATATTTTCCTAAAGAATTAATAAATGAAGAAGGAAATCATATTAAGGAAGAAGCTTTAGATTACTTTTTACCTTTAATTTCAGGATTACCTTCTCTAGTAATAGATAATCACTTACCTAAATTTAGAACTATTTCAAGATAGTTCTTCTTTCGCAATGAAAATTTAATTATATATTATAGATTTTATATTAAGGGGCTGTTACAACAGCCCCTTTTATTTGCCTAGGTACCTACCATAGAGTATAATAAAATTGTTAATTTTGAAATTATGTAATTTAAGTTTATATATACATTTAATTTAGGAGGAAAAAATGGTAGTTTTAAGTTGTAAAGATATATCAAAAAGCTATGGCATACAAGAAGTTTTAAAGAAAGTCACTTTTTCTATAAATGAAGGAGATAAAGTTGGTATTATTGGTGGAAATGGTGAAGGTAAATCAACCTTATTTAAAATAATCTGTAAAGAAATTGTCCAAGATGATGGAGAAATATTTATAGATAAAAACAAAAGTATAGGTTATTTATCTCAACATGTTGATTTAGATTTGCAAAATACTATTTACACTGAAATGAATTTAGTATTTAAAGAGTTATTAGATATAGAAAATAAGCTTCACACTTTAGAAATTAAAATGTCTGAACCTTATGATGAAAGTAACGCTACTTACCATGAAAAAATTATAAAAGATTATACTACATTACAAGATCTATATTCTCATAAAGGTGGATATACATATAAAGGAGAAATTTCTAGGGTTTTAAAAGGACTAGGTTTTTTAGAAGAAGATTTTGATAAATCCATAGGTACTTTAAGTGGTGGTCAAAAAACTAGAGTATCTTTATGCAAACTTCTATTAAAAAATCCTGATATAATTTTATTAGATGAACCTACAAACCACTTAGATTTAGAAGCTATAGAATGGCTTGAAGAATATTTGAAAAATTATAAAGGGACTATTTTGGTAATTTCCCATGATAGATTTTTCTTGGATGCTGTAACTAATAATACTTTTGAAGTAATTAATGGTCATGTTAATTGCTACAATGTTTCTTATACTAAGTTTATTGAGCAAAGAAAGAAAAATTATGAAGCTCAATTAAAAGCTTATAACTTACAACAAGCTGAAATTAAAAGACAAGAAGCAATAATAGAAAAGTTTAGAAGTTTTAATAGAGAGAAAAGTATAAGAGCAGCTGAAAGTAGAGAAAAAGTTTTGGATAAAATGGAAAAAATAGATGCTCCTGATAAAGATAAAGAAGCCTCTAAAATCAAATTTGAAACCTCTGTTAAAAGCGGTCATGATGTTCTTCATATTGAAAACTTATCTAAAAGTTATGGAGAAAATAGGCTTTTCTCTGGATTAAATATAGATCTTAAAAGAGGAGAAAAAGTAGCTTTAATTGGAGAAAATGGTCGTGGTAAAACTACACTATTTAAGATTATCTTAAATAATATAGAAGCTGATAATGGTAAAGTTCTTTTAGGCACAAATGTAAATGTTGGTTATTATGATCAGGAGCAATCTGACTTAAATTTAGATAAAACTATTATAGACGAAGTTTGGGATGAATTCCCAATATTGACTACATCAAAATTGAGAGGTGCTTTGGCTTCTTTCTTATTTACAGGAGATGATGTATTTAAAGTCATTAATACTTTAAGTGGTGGAGAAAAATGTAGGATTAATTTATTAAAACTAATGCTTTCTAGATCAAATTTATTGCTATTAGATGAGCCTACAAATCACTTAGATATTATTTCTAGAGAAGCTTTAGAAGATGCTCTATTAACTTATGATGGCACCTTAATGGTTATATCCCATGATAGATATTTCTTAAACAAAGTTATTAATAGAATACTTGAACTTAAAGAAGATGGGGTAAAAGAATATTTAGGAAATTATAGTTATTATCAAGAAAAGAAAATTAACCCTAATAGATTTGAAATTCTTGAAGAGTTGGCTAGTGGTAAAACGAAAACTCAACTTAAGGAAGAAAAAAAGAAAAGAAGAGAACAAGAAAAAGAAGAAAAAGCTCAAAAACTTAAGCTTAAGAAAATAGAAGAGGATATAGCTAAAAGTGAAGATAATTTGCTTTCACTTCAAGAAAAGCTTTGTCTCGAAGAAGTATATTCAAACCCAAGCGAAAGTGAAAGAATTAGTAAAGAAATAAAAATTTTAGAGGAAGAAATAGCTTCTCTATATGAGGAGTGGGAAAATCTAGAAATTCTATCACAGATTTAAAATTGCAAAGCAATCTTTGAATTAAGAATGAAGAATGCAAAATTGAGGATGTTTTTCATAGCAAAATTAAATATTAATTTGTGCAAAGCACCTTCTATTCAAAAATCCAAAGTATTTTTTCATTAATTCTTCATTCTTAATTTTTAATTTTTCATTATAAAAATGTTGGCATTTTTATTTCTTGCCTGTTGAGCCAAATCCTCCTCTATCTTCGTTTCCAAAAGATTCAACTTCCTCAAATTCTATTGTTGGCATAACTTCCATTATTCTAAACTGTCCTATTTTATCACCTTTTTTAATCCATGTCCCTCTTTTTTCTATTCCATCTTCTTTTAAAGTCTCTTTACCCTGAAGACAAAAAATAGGCATATGCCATTGATCATTGTCTCCTATATAAGTATCATCAACTACTCCTACAGAGTTAGTTTGAATCACTCCCCAAGTCTTAAAAGTACTACTTCTAGGTGCTAAATGTCCTTCCCATCCATTAGGTAGTTCTAAAGCAAACCCTAAAGGTATCATAGCTCTATTTCCTTCTTCTATAAATATATCTGTATTAGCATAAACATCAATCCAGTTTCCCTTAGTTATTTTTTTAAGTTTAGTTGCTCCATCAAAATATTTAATTCTAATTTTCATATGTATCTTCCCTTCTACTTACCTATTTCTCTACTATATTTTATATTAATTAAATATAAAAATAAAGCTTACAGTTTATTATTAAATTCCATAAGCTTTATTTATATTTTTATTATACCTTTATCTACCTTTTATAGTATCCTGATTTAATTTTATTTACTACCACAACACTTGAGTGCTTGTTATTACTATCTATTGTTACCTCATTCCAATTATAATATATTGGTTTTTCAAAGAATCTTCTATCTACAATTGCAATAATTCTATAGCATCCATTAGGTAAATTATTAAATGATACTTTTCCTATTCCATCTGAAAATTTAGAATCATATAACTTTGGAGAAACACCATTTAATAAATATAAGTTAATTCTTGCTCCTTTTAATTCTATTCCTTCTTTAGAGCCAAGTTTTGAATAAACTTCAATAACACCTTTCTCTTCAGGTACTCTTACTTGCTCTTGACTTATAATAACATCTTTCTTATTATCATATACTTCATTCTTTCTAGAATAATTTTCCTCTAAATTATCCTCTATTTGTGAATATATATTATTATAGTCTCTTGAATATTTTTCTTCTTTCCAAGGATTTTCACTATTAATTGTACTTCCTTCTCCTGAAGTATCTTCTATTATACAAGAATCTCCTCCACTCTCTTTTCCTTCAAATTCTATAACCTCATTTTCTATAACCTCTTCAATATTATTAGATTTTATGTTGTCATTAAAATTAATACTATCATTTTCCTCTGATTCATTTCCAATATTTATGAACAAATTTACATTGCCATCTTCATCTATAGTATATTGATTATTATCATCATTTTTGTATTGGTCATCAATTATTATTTTCATATTAACCTCCAAAGCATAATATAGTTACATAATATGATTGTTTATTCCAATTTGTGATTATTATTAAAACAAAAAAAGTGCTATAAAAGCACTTTTTTTTATGAGTTAATAATCATTTTACTAGCTTCATCAAATTGAATTGGTTTACTAAAATAATAACCTTGGATAATATCACAACTACTTCTTTTTAAATAATCTAATTGCTCCTTAGTTTCTACACCTTCTGCCACTACCAATAAATTTAAGTAATGAGATAAATCAATTATACTATTTATTATATATTCACTTTTTTCTTCAATTAATATTCCATCGATAAAACTTTTATCAATTTTCAATACATCTATAGGCAATGTTCTTAAATAACTTAAAGATGAATATCCTGTTCCAAAATCATCTAGTGCTAAGGTCACCCCTAAAGCCTTAAGTTTTTCTAAAGTTTTTATATTTTTTTCTGCTGATTTCATAATTATACTTTCTGTAATTTCAAACTCAATATAACTTGCATCTAATTCATATCTTTCTAAGGTCTCTGCAACATAATCAACTATTTCTTCATCTCGAATTTGAACTTCTGACAAATTAATTGCCATCTTAAATTTTCTATTTGTCATTAAAGATAATTCTTTACATTTTTTAAAACTTTCATTAATAATATATCTACCAATAGGAATTATAAGCCCAGAATTTTCTGCAATAGGTATAAATTCATTTGGAGGGACAAAACCTAAATCCTTACTATTCCATCTTACTAATGACTCAAAACCAATTACTGTTCCTGAATCTATTAATATTTTAGGTTGAAAAACTAATTTTATTTCCTCATTATCTATAGCAGTTCTTAATCCCTTTTCTATATCAAATTCCCTATTTAATATTTCTAAAATTCGTAAATCAAAAAATTCATATCTATTTTTTCCATTAAATTTAGCTAAATACATAGCCATATCTGATCTTTTTAATAATATACCAATCTCTTTGCCATCTATAGGATAAATACTAACGCCTATACTTAATGTACAAAATATCTCTTTATTATTAACTACAATTGGTTTACTAAGTTTTTTAATTATATTATCTAACAAATCCTTAATTTGATTTTTACCCTTAAGCTTATTTTTAACTAAGATAAACTCATCGCCACCATATCTTGCTAATAATGAATCCTTTATATTCATTCCTAAAATTATTTTAGTAAATTCAGTTAACAATGCATCTCCAGTATCATGACCATATGTATCATTAACATATTTAAAATTATCTATATCAATGAAAATTAAAGCAAATTTTTCATTAGGATATTCTTTTATCATACTACTTATCTCTCGAACAAAATATCTTCTATTAGGTATTCCTGTTACTTCATCATTAAAACTAAGATAATTAATTTCAATCTCTTTCTCTTTTCTTATAGTTATATCAGAGAGAGCTCCATGAATAAATATATCCCCATTCTTTTCAATAGTTTTTTTACCTTTGCTTTCAATCCAATAGGCTTTATTATCTTTCCCTAAAATTCTATACTCAATAGTATAAAATTCATTCTTATTAGATTTTATAACCTTTTCAATCTTATATTTATAACTATCTAAATCTTCTTTCATTATGTAAGTTTCCCAAGTAGATGCTGGGATCAATAAATCTCCACTTCCTTGTATATTTAAATATTTTCTAATACTACTACCTACAGACATAATATTTTCTTTAACATTCCACCAATAAACAATATCTTTTGATCCCTCTAATGCTAATCTATTCTTATCTTCTCTAGCCTTATTAATATTTTCTAAACGTCTTCTTTCAGTAAAATCTGTAATAACACCAGATAAATAAAATATCTCTTCTTTTATACTCCCTTTACCTCTAAATTTTATAGTTAATCTCTTTTCTTCACTATCAATAACAGTATGCTCTAACACAAAATTATCTAATATCCTATTTTCTATAGTATTTTCAATAAATATCCTTATATCTTCCCTTTCTTCTTCTAAAACAAAAGATAACCATTCTTCAAAACTAGTTATATCATTATTTATTTTAAGTAAATCTTTTATTTTTTTTGAAATAAATAGTTTATTTTTTTCACTACTCCATTCCCAAATAGCACCATCTAAAGCTTCTATAGCCATTCTATATCTTCTCTTATTAGATTCAGCTTGATTATATAACTTTTTATACTTTTTATTTTTATAAGCTAAGTTTATAGTTAACATAAGAATTATAATTAGCATTAAAATTAATGCAGTTGTAAAAATATCTAATTTTGAAGAAATCAATAAAACCCCTAAAACAGGGATAAAAAATAATAAATTAGTCTTATCATACTTTCTTTTCACCCTAATCACCAATGCCTTTTTTAAATATAATGCAATATCTATATTTTATCATATTCTTCCACATATTAACATAAATTTATTAATGTTAACAAAAATAGTCTAATATAATAAATAAATTTTATTTATAAATTATTACAAAATTCCAAATAATAAATACTTTATTTTATTATTTTTTAGGAATACTAATATTATTAACTTATTTTTGGAGGTGATTAAAATTAAATTACATAAATACTTCAAATTATTATTAGCCTTTATCTTATTAATTCCTGCCTTGAAAGTTTATGCTATCAACGAAGATAATTCATCAGAAACTTCAAATAAAAAAACTGTTTATCTTACTTTTGATGATGGACCAGGAGGAAAAGTAACAAATGATGTTTTAGATACCTTAAAAAAAGAAAATGTTCCTGCTACATTTTTTGTAATAGGATCGGAAATTAAAGGTCAAGAAAAAATTTTGTTAAGAATGAAAGAAGAAGGACACAGTATTGGACTTCACAGTTATTCTCATGATAGAAATAAACTTTATTGTAATAATGATAGCTTTTTAAATGAAATGCAGAAAGGACAAGAAGCTATATATAAGGTAACTGGAGAAAAATATAATATTTTAAGATTTCCATTTGGTTGTAATAATAGAAGTTACAAATTAACTAAGGAATTAGTTGACATGCTGCATAATAATGGTTTTAAAATTTATGATTGGACATTAGATAGTGGTGATGGTGCCAATTATCAATCATCAGCTGAAACTATTATAAAAAAATCTTGTAAAAATGAAGATAATGTTATACTCTTGATGCATTGTTCATTTTTGAACAAAACTTCTGCTAAGGCATTGCCTTCAATTATTAAATATTACAAAGATAAAGGATACGAATTCAAAGTAATAGATGAAACTACTCCTGAGATATATAAAATCATAAAAAAATAATTTTATGTAGGGTATAGACTTTAACTTATAAAGTTTCAAGTCTATACCCATATTTATATAAATATATTAACGGGCAATTTTATTTAGTAATTAAAACTCCTGAAGCCTTCAAAGCAACTCCTATTGCTTTATACAATACAGTTCCTAATAATATATTCATGAAGGCAGCTGGTAAAACAACTAAGCTTACTAATGTTGTAAAACTTCCTGGAAGTCCAACCAATATACTTGCAGATCCTAAAAATACTAGTCCACTTACTATAGTTCCAAAGCTAAGTGCTATTAATATCTTTATATTATCATTTATTTTACTTCCAATAAGTTTAAACATAAAATATACAAATTGTGCTGTAACTAATTTATCTATTATATTAGGAAGTTGTCCCCCAGGAAACTTTGTTGTTAAAGCAGTTATAATTCCCATAATTATACTAGATATTATCGTAGTTTTGTAGTCACTGTTTATCAAAATAATTATAAATAACATTGCTAAAGCAAAGTCTGGTTGCATTGGTAATCCTAAAGCTGGTGTTATTTGGTGTAATAAAGCTCCTATAGATATCAATATCGCATTTAGTATCATTTTTTTTACATTAATATTTTTTTCCATAATAATTCTCCTTTTATATTAAATATTTTTAGTCCTTATTATCGCCCTTAGTTCATAACATAATTACCAGCTCCTTTAATTTTTTATAATAAAAAAACGCCCTATACAAATTGTATAGGACGGTATTATCCGCGTTGCCACCTAAATTGCTTAAAGCCTCTCTCTTCAGGTACTAACATACCCTATTCCCTATATCGTGGGAAATACGGATCAACTACTTTAATAAATTTCGTATCACTCCTCAAAGGCCCATTCACTATTTGCTATAGTACTGAAATCACACCATCTTCAGCTCTCTGAAACCTTACATAATAGCTACTACCCCTCATCAAAGGAATTTTATATTTAAGTTATTTATATAATATTCTTTTAACAATTAATTGTCAATAGGTTTTAGGAATTTTTTTCTATTTGGTATTATAACCATAATAATAAATAAAACTAGTAATAATATCCCTTTTATTATACTTGTTCCACTTATACTCCACCAAACTCCATCAATTCCTAATGTTGCTATACCACTTAAAAATATCGCTATTGGTATTCTAAGTCCAGTCCATATTATACTTACCCAAGAAGGAGTAACAGTATTTCCAAGCCCAGAAAAAGCTCCAGCAGTTGTTATTTCAATACACATAAACAATTGAGAATATCCTAATATTTTGAGATAAGTAGCTCCGGCAGATATTGCTTCTGCTTCAGGAATAAATATTGAAAATATGCTTTTGCCTGCAAAAACTAATAAAATAGTGGAAAATACTCCAACAGCACATGCCATAAACATTGTAGCTTTGTAACCTTTTAATATTCTATCCCACCTATTGGCTCCATAGTTTTGTCCAACAAATGCAGTTAAGGCTGCTGCAAAGCCCTCTGCAGTCATCCAAGATATTGCTTCTATTTGTGAGCCTACCTTCTGTACTGCAATAGCAACAGGTCCCCAAGATGCTACTACCCGCCCTATTATCATTGCAAAAAATGCAAAACCACAATTTTGAAGAGCTGTTGGTACTCCCAATTTACATACTTTAATAATTATATTTTTATCTATGTACTTTTTATTTTTTAAACTTATACTATATCCATTTTTAATAAAAGATATTATAAAAATTACTGTTACTACAGCTTGGGCACTTATTGTTGCAAAAGCAGCCCCAGTAACCCCCATTTTAGGAAATCCAAACAAACCAAATATCAAGATAGGATCAAAAACTATATTGAAAACTAATCCAATAGAATTTATTAAAAATGGAATTTTACTACTACCTGATGCATTAAATATTCCAGTAAATAAAGGATTTAAAAAGCTAAATATCATACCTATAGATACTATAACTAAAAAACTTATACTCATATCTATTATTTCAGAATCTCCTAGATTAAAAAAACCTATGAATTGTTTTCTAAAAATTATTAATATTATTGTATATAGTATAGCAATTATAATATTAACAATTAAACTATTATAAATATACTTATTTTTTTCTTTCTCATCTTTTTTCCCTATAGCTTGGGATACTCCAATTTCAGCACCTATTTTAGATATAAAAACTAAGGAAGTTCCAAACCAAGTGAAAAATCCTGCTGTTCCTACAGCTGCAACTGCACTGCTCCCAATTCTCCCTACCCAAATCATATCAATCATGTTATAGGCCATTTGTATAAACGAAGTCCCTAAAATAGGTACTGCTAATTTAAATAATGTACTTAATATATTTCCTGATACTAAATTTACTGATTTCTTCATAATGCCCCCTATATATGCCTATAATACAAAAAAACTTCATAGTTAAAAAGCCAAATTCTACAGCTTAATTTTTTAATATTTATTGTTTAATTACTGTAAAACTTATTCTTTAATTATGAAGCCTTTATAGTTTTTAACAAATTATAAATTTACTTAACATTCTTATTACATTTTCAAAGTTTTCAGGTTTACTATAATAGTAACCTTGTACAGTATCACACTCTATACTTTTTAAATAATCTACTTGTTCTTTTTCTTCAACACCTTCTGCTACTACAGTAATACCTAATTTATGAGATAACTGAATTATTTTTTCAACTATATATCTACTTTTATCATTTTCAACCATATCAATTACAAAACTTCTATCTATTTTTAAAACATCTATAGGAAGCTTTGTTAAATGATTTAAAGAAGAATACCCTGTTCCAAAATCATCTAAAGCTATGGAAGCTCCTAATTTCTTAATTTCAAGTAAATACTCTATATTCCTATCCACTGACTTCATTATCATACTTTCAGTAATTTCAATCTCTATGTATTTAGGTGAAACTTCAAACTCTTCAACTAACGAGTTTATATATCCCAATAGGTCTCCTTCTCTTAATTGAACTTCTGATAGATTTACTGCTATTTTAAAATTATCATAGCCTTGTGACAACAAATACTTTATTTTTATAAATACTTCTCTTAGTACAAATTTACCAATAGGTATAATAAGCCTTGTGCTTTCAGCTACTGGAATAAACTCTACTGGACTTACAAACCCAATTTCTGTACTCTTCCATCTTAATAACGCTTCAAATCCATCTACCTCATCATCTGTTAACCTTACCTTTGGTTGAAATACTACAAACATTTCATTATTTTCCAAAGCAGTCCTTAGTCCTCTTTGAATTGAATAAATTCTATTTATTTCTTTTGAAATATTGCTATTAAACATCTGCCATTGATTTTTGCCGTTACTCTTAGCAGTGTACATAGCTGCATCTACATTTTGAAGTAAAACCTCTGCTTCTTCTCCATCATCTGGGAACACGGCTATTCCTATGCTTGCAGAGGTAAATATTTGTTTATTATTAATTGAATATGGAGATTTTAATATATTCATTATTTTTTTTACCACATCTTTAATTTCTTGTAATCCTGAAATATATGGTATAAAAATTATAAATTCATCTCCTCCAAATCTACATAATAATTCATTAAAGTTGAAATGTTCTTTTAAATCTTGAGAGAACTTTTCTAAAAAAACATCTCCACACTTATGCCCATATGAATCATTAATAAATTTAAAATTATCAATATCAATTAATATTAGAGCACACCTACTTTCTAATAAAGCATGTTCCTTTAATTGATCTTCCATTAAATTTTTAAAATGTTTTCTATTATTTAACCCAGTTAACTCATCATACAATGTTATATACTCTAATTTTAATTTTATTTCCTTTTCATCATTAATATTATGTATATAACCTTCAAACTCTATAAGGCTTCCTTTATTATTTTTCTTTCCAAAGCCTTTTATACTAACCCAGTTTTCTTCTCCGACCCTATTAATTATTTTTATCTCAATTTCTTCTTTATCATTTTTTAATCCTTCAATTAATAAATCAGTGTAATCTCTATGTACGTATTTATTAACTTCATTAATATTCATAACTAGAAATTGATCTTCATAGCCTAAAATCTCTTTATTGTTCCCATAAAACATTATTAAGTTTTTTTCGAAACTCGCATAAATAAACAATCCTTTTATTGAATTAATAAATGATTGTTTGAAATTTAATAAAAATTCTTCATCCTCATTTAGGTTAAAAAATTTATTATTTTTCATATTAAGGGAACTAACATCCTTGTTATTAAACCTTTCCCTATTCATATCTAATAATCCTTTTCAGAGTTTATTTTTCTTCTATTATTTCTTCCTTTTTATCTTTCTCTTTTCTATCCTTTAATAATGTTACAACTAAAGCAGCTCCTGCAGTCACTACAACTGCTAATTTTCCTAGTTTTTTTACTTTCAAAACTATTCCTCCTAACATATTTATTTAAATTGATTTATATCTTCATCGTATGTATATCCTATTGAATTTAGTTTTTCCTTTAGTGCTTCTTGATTAATATTCATGTCATCGCATAAAGCATTTAAATTAGAGTAAAAATCTCTAAGCTTCATATTTACAATACTTACCAAAATATTAGGATTCATATTTATATATTGTTCATTATCCATAATACTTCTCCTTTTGCATATTTATAAGTTGTAATCTTAAATAAAATATACCATATATTTTTTAATAAAAAAAGTATAATATTTTATTATTCTGTCAAATTTTATATATTAATAAAAAACTGCTTAAAAGATTATCTTATAAGCAGTTTTTGTTATTATACCATTTATTTTACCTCTGGTACTTTAGAAGCTTCACTTTTTTTAGGAGACTTATATCTCTTCTTTTCCCAACTTGCTTGTTGATCTTTTTTAGCCATAAAATCACCTCCGCTATACCATTAGTATAAATAATATAGCTTTATTTATTCTTCATCGTAAACTTCTAAATATTTAGTTTTTATTCCATTCTTTTCCCATCCAAGTATAGAATCTAAATTTACATTTTCTGCAGCCTTAAATATAGATTTTTCTACTCCATCAAAATTCTTTTTTAACTCTTTAATAAGATCCTTAATTTCATATCTTTTATTTCCTATTTTCTCAGCAGCTACCATACAAGCACAGTTTAAAGGCCAAATTCCTGCATTGTTAGTAAATCTTTTTATATACTCTTCCTCTACATAATAAAGAGGCCTTATAAGTTCCATATTTTCAAAATTATCAGCCTTAAGCTTTGGAAGCATGGTTTTAAAGTTACCACCATAAAGAACATTTAAAAGAGTTGTTTCTATAACATCATTATAGTGATGTCCTAAAGCCAATTTATTACATCCAAGCTCCTGAGCTTTATTGTATAAAGATCCTCGTCTCATTCTAGCACAAAGGTAGCATGGATAATCTTTTGCCATCTTATCAACAACTTCAAAAATTTTCCCTTCATATATATGTACCGGTATTCCTAAATGCTTACAATTTTCTATTAGTAACTCTTTTATCTGTGGATGATATCCAGGGTCCATTGCAATGAATTCTAATTCAAAGTGCATTTGACCATGTTTCTGTAACTCTTGAAAACACTTGGCCATTAATAAAGAATCTTTTCCTCCAGATATAGCAACAGCAACTTTATCTCCTTCTTCTATTAAATTATAATCCTTAATTGCTTTTACAAATTTAGTCCATATATGTTTTCTATATGTCTTAACAAGGCTACGCTCAATTTCTGCTAAAGGCTTTTTTTCTTCAGTAGGAATAAGTCTCTCGCAACCTTTTCCAGCTATACTAACCAATTTATCACCTCATTTAATAATATTTATCAATTATATCATCATTTATTATTATTGTCTTTATTTTAAATCTTACTTTTTCCCTTTATTGCTTGTGGATAATTAAAAACATTATTTGGATCATACTTAACCTTAATATTTTTTAACTTATTAATATTTTCCCCATAATATTCATTTTCATAATCTTCTAACTCATCTAATGGAAAGTTTACAAAAGAACCTTCTGTTAATTTTCTAATTATTTCAAATTTTTCTTTAACCCATTCTTTATTGGCTAAAGCGTATTTATCCTCTTCCCAAACTGATTGAATTCCCATTATAAACTTTGCATCTCTATAATAATAAGCAGTAGCTAGCTTGTCTACATCTGAGATAGCTCCACCTACACCATAAAAAGATACTGCAGTATAATAAAATCCTTCTGATGGATTACTTACAATTTCTATTAATTTCTTTATTTCCTCTTCATTATAATCTCTATTTACAAACCTTCCTGTTGATTTATATTTTTCATAATCAGGATGGCTATCTTGTATCCATCTATTACATTCTAATATACTCTTATCTTCAATATTAATTTCTATATCAGAAGTTAAATTTAGAAGTGGCTCCATTATTTTCTTAGCTTCATCTGAATTTCCATAAAATAATCCTGTAAGCTTTATTCCAATACCTCTTTCTTCTGAATTATATATTGCTGTTTTAAAATTCATTCTTCTATCGAGATTTTTAAATAAATCTTGTAGTTTTAATATTACCTCTAAAATAACACTTTTCTCCACATTTGGATAATTTACGTTAATTAAAGTACCCATATTAACTTTTTTCTTTAATTTTATAGTCATAGATGTAATAATTCCAAAATTACATCCACCACTTCCCATAATAGCCCAAAATAAATCATTATTTTTTTCTTTATTTACAATTAATTTTTCACCTTGATAATTAATAATTTCTGCTTCTATTAAGCTATCAGAAGCTAAACCAAGATACCTGCAAGAATATCCCCATCCACCTCCTAAAATCAATCCTGGAACTCCAACTGTAGGACATCCACCGCCTGGAAAAGCATACCCTCTTTCTCCAAAAGCCTCATAAGCTTCTCTATTTCTAACTCCTCCACCTATTTTTACAATTCCTTCTTCTTCATTTATGTAAATTTTATTAATTTCACTAACATCAATTACTACTAAATCATTACCAGTAGAATATCCCTCATAACTGTGCCCCCCAGATCTTACTCTAATTTCCATTGAGTTTTCTCTGGACCACTTTATTGCATTACAAACATCTTCATCACTATAACAATATATAATAGCTAATGGATATTTCTCAATAGCTCTATTCCAAGACATAATGCTTTCACTATAATCATAACTTTCTCTAGTAATTATTTTACCTGTTAGTCCCGAATAATCAAAGCCCTTCATTTAATCACCTTCTGTATATTTATATCTATAAGATAATATATCATACTAAATATTAAAATTAAATAACAAGTATCTAAATAACATACCCTTATATTCTCAATAAAAATCTTTATAATTTACAAATAATTTACTTTTATATTTTTTTATCACATATGTTGTTTTTTTGTCATAGTTTATTATTAAAGCTCAATATTTGAAAGGATGTTTTTTATGTACTATCGTAAAGATGAAGATTGTGATAAATGTAAGGATTGTATAAAGGATCCTAACAAAAATTATTGCAATACTACTTGTAATGATACAAGCAAAAACTGCTATGAATCTTACAAAGTTTTTACTCCTAATGTTTATGGAAAGGTCTTTATTAATTTACAACCCTATGAAAATTTATTTAATATGAAGGATGCCTTTGCTGCTGGAACAATATTTAAGGATCTATATAGCCCATATTGTGATGTTAAGTATGTTGGAGGTGTTAATAAAGAATGAATAGACATGAATATTTAGAAAAAATACAAAAATTACAATTCTTTATTATAGATCTAAATCTTTATTTAGATAATTTCCCTAACTGTGAAAAAGCAAAGACTGATTACGATAATATTTCTTGTGAATTAAAAAAGACTATATGGGATTATGAAAAAGAATATGGTCCTTTAACAAACTTTGGAGCTGCTTATTTTCAAAATCCTGAAAAATGGGTAAATTCACCTTGGCCTTGGGAAAAATCTAAAGGAGGTAAAAAATAATGTGGTATTATGTTAAAACTTTAGAGTATCCTGTAAATTTAAAATCTACTGACATAAGAATGGCTAAACTACTAGTAAGTCAATATGGTGGGCCAGATGGAGAATTAGGTGCTGCTCTTAGATATTTGAATCAAAGATATTCAATGCCTACTAATAAAGCAAAAGCTTTATTAACTGATATAGGAACTGAAGAGCTTGCTCACGTTGAAATAATGGCTACAATGGTTCATCAAATAATGGAAAATGCTTCAATTGACGAAATTAAAGTTGCTGGATTAGATGGTCATTATGTAGACCACGGTAAAGGACTATTTTATACTGATGCTACTGGAAATCCTTGGACTGCAACTTATATACAATGTAAAGGTGATGTAATAGCAGACTTAACTGAAGATATGGCCGCAGAACAAAAGGCTAGAGCTACTTATGAATGGTTAATAAACTTAACCGATGATGTTGAAATAAAAAATATCTTATCATTTTTAAGAGAACGAGAAGTTATCCACTTTCAAAGATTCGGTGAAGCTTTAGTAGACGTACAAGATAATACTAAACTTACTGATTTCTGCAAATAAAATTTTGTGTAAATATAATATTGCTTATTCTAACTTCTCTCTAAGATAAAGCAATATTATATTTCACTTTTATATTTATGGAATTATTCTAGTTCTATCTCTTGGAATTAATGTTGCTTCTCTAACATTATTTAAATTTAATAATTGTGCTGTAATTCTTTCCAAGCCTATAGCTAAACCCCCATGCTTAGGCATGCCATATTTAAAAATTTCCGTATAGCTTTCATAATTATTAGGATTTAATCCTTTATCTTTTATACTTTCTATTAACATACTATAATTATTAATTCGTTCTCCTCCAGTTGTTATTTCAACACCCCTAAATAATAAGTCAAAACTTCTAGTTCCATTATTACATAAAGGCATTGTATACATTGGTCTTTTTTTTCTTGGATAATTAGTTAAAAATACAAAATCACAATCAAACTTCTCTTTTACATATTTACATATAAGTTTTTCTCCATCAGGATCTAAGTCCCCCTCTAAATTCTTTTTATTATACCTTTCTCCAATTATTTTAATTGCTTCACTTAATTCTATCCTAGGTATAATTCCATTTATTTTTGGTAGTGTAATATTTAATACTTCTAAACCTTTTTTACCTCTTTCTTCTACTGAAGCTAATATATATTTTACAAGTTCCTCTTCTAAATTAATAATATCGTACTCATCTTTAATAAAGCCTAATTCTAAGTCCATACTAACATATTCATTTAAATGCCTACTTGTATTGTGTTCTTCTGCTCTATAAACATGAGCCACTTCAAATACTCTTTCAAATCCTGCTCCAACCATCATTTGTTTATAAAACTGAGGACTTTGAGCAAGATATGCAGTCTTTTCAAAATACTGAACCTTAAATACATCTGTTCCTCCTTCAGCACCTTCTGATACTATTTTAGGAGTAAAAATTTCTGTGAAATCTCTTTTTAATAAAAATTCTCTAAAACTTTGAACTATTATATTTTGTATATTAAAAATAGCACTTAATTTTTTATGTCTTAAACTTATAACTCTATTATTTAAAATAGTTTCTAAACTTACATCTAATTCTTCTTTATTAACTTCTATTGGAAGTTCCTTAGCCTCATTAATAATATTTATTTCTTCAATTAGAACTTCAAAAGGATTTAATGAGTTATTATTTTCCTTTACACCTCCTATAATACTAACTACTGACTCTATTTTTATATTCTTTTCATTAGTTTTTGTATTTTCTACTACGCATTGAATTAATCCACTTTTATCTCTAACTACTATGAAGGTTATATTTTTCAATTTTCTTATTCTATATATCCATCCTTCAATTTTAATTTTTTCATTTATATAATTTTTAATATTATTAATCATTATTCTTTCCATTTTAAAACTCCTTTCTATAGCAAATAAAACAAAAGTCCCTTAAGCATAATTGCTTAAGGGACGAAAAATCGTGGTACCACCCTTATTAGATTTAATTATATATAAACTAAATAAATGGATATACCTAAAAAATAATTGGGCCCTAATTATTTTATTTTTTTAATTATCTAAGTATCTAATTAAAAAACAAAAAATCCTTCACTCCATATAGGAGTGAAGGTTCAGTTCACGGTACCATCCTAATTTAGTTTAATACTATATATTAAAACTATCTCTAATCCATTAACGCTAGAACACGTCTTATCCTACTTTATTTCAGATAAGCTTCTCCAGGATGTCTTTCAATATCACCTTATCATGAAGCTTCCACCATCCTTCACTCGCTAAAGATTCTACTAGATATCTACTCTTCCCTTCTTTGAATTTACTTTTAATCTATATTAAATCTATTCATACTGTTTGTCAACACAATTTTCAAAACTTTCACAAGAATATATTATTTAATCTCTACTAATACTAATTTAGGAGGTGATTTATATGACAGGAAAAGAATTATTGTATATAACTGATGGTCTAGGTCATGAAAAATTTATGGAAACTATTTGTAAAGAAACAGCTACTAAACTACAAGATGCTGAGCTAAAAACTTTAATTACTCAATATGAAGCTAAGCATAAAGAGTTATTTGGTAAGCTATATTCTCTATTATAAAAGGAGTGTTATAAAATGGATGATAAATGCTTATTAGAAAATATTCTTCAATTAACTAAGGGATCTTCTGATTTATATTTACATGGCACTATTGAATCTTCTACAGAAAATGTACACCAAGCTTTTCATGATTTATTATGTGAAACTTTAAAGATTCAACATGAAATATATAAAAAGATGGAAGCTAAAGGATGGTATCCAGCTGAACAAGCTGAACAACAAAAAATTCAACAAACTAAACAAAAATATTCAATGCAATAAAAAATAGGATAAATAGTATATTTCTTGCATATGTCAATATATACTATTTATCCCTATAAACTAATTATTTAAATTGTAATAAACTGCTCCAACTAATCCTGCGTTATTTCCTAATTCAGCAGCTTCAACTTTTAAGTTTTCTCCAAATTTCTTCATAACATGTTTTTTAACATAATCTCTAACTGGTTTAATGAATAGTTCTTCTTGCTTACTTACAGCTCCTCCAATTACTATTATTTCCGGATTAAAAATATGTGTTAAACTAACCAATCCCTTACCGATATTTTCAATCCATTTATCTACTATAAATTTTATATCTTGATTTCCTTTTTCTAATTCTTCAAAAATTACTTTTCCATTAATATCTTCTTTTTTAACTGATAAGTTATTAATATCATCATAATTATTAATTACATCCTTAATTAATGCAGTCATAGATGCATATTGCTCATAGCATCCTACATTTCCACATGTACAATTCTTTCCATTTGAATCTATTGAAAAATGTCCTAGTTCTCCTGCTATTCCTATACTCCCTAATAGAATATTAGAGTTTACAACTATTCCTCCACCTACACCTGTACCAATAGTAACACCAATTACATTATCATATTCCTTACCTTTTCCTATCCACTTTTCCCCTATGACCATGCTATTAGCATCATTTATAACTGTAGTTTTTATATTGTAAATTTCTTCTAATTCTTTTTTTATTTCTGTATTTAGCCAGTTTTTAATATTTCCACCAACTCCTACAATAACACCTGTATTACTATTTACTTGTCCAGTAGCAGATACTCCAATTCCCTTTAGAGATTTACTTTCTATCTTATTATCTTCTAGAAATACTTCTATAGATTTTTTTACTGTTTCAAATATTGGAGTTTCATAATTGTCAAAAGCAACAGAATAGTTATTTGAAAATAGAATTTCTCCCTTTTCATTTACTAATCCTAGCTTTACAGAAGTTCCACCAATATCTATACCTAAATAACACATAATTAACCTCTTCTCATTGCTTTCATAAATCTTTCTGTAATTTCTAAAGGTCGAGTTATTGCCCCCCCAACTACAACTGCAAAAGCTCCAATCTCTAACATCTTTGCAGCTTGATCTGGATAGTGAACTCTACCTTCTGCAACTACTGGTATATCTATATCCCTTACTAAATCCTCTACTAATTTATAATCTGGACCATCTAATTTTTCTGTATAATTTGTATATCCACTTAAAGTTGTACTTACAATATCAACACCAGCTTTATATGCATTTACTCCTTCTTCATAATTAGATATATCAGCCATAAGTAGTATATTAGGATGTTTTTCTTTTATTTTTTTTATAAATTCCTCAACTGTTTCTCCATTTATTCTCTTTCTTAAAGTACAATCTATAGCTATTATATCAGCGCCAGCTTCCACTAAAGCATCTACTTCATCCATGGTAAATGTTATATATTGTTCAAAGCCTTCATAAGATTTCTTTATTAAACCTATTATGGGCAAATTAGTTTCTTCCTTTATTTTTATTACATCTAAAACACCATTAGTTCTAATAGCACAAGCTCCTGATTTTTTTGCAGCTCTTGCCATTAAAGGCATTATTGTATCTCCTTCAATATATAATGGCTCACCAGGTAGAGCTTGACAAGATACTATAAGTCCACCCTTTAAATTTGATATAATTTCATCTCTTCTCATAAAATTCACTCCTAAATTATACTATTAAATTTTTATAATTACTTCTGCATCTATTTAAATAACATAAACTTAAGATTTTCATTTTCAAAAAAATTATTTATCTCATGTCCATATTTATGAAATACTATATGCTTCTTTTCACAATTTGCATTATTAAAAACTGCATATTGTGTGCTAGGTGGACATATGGTATCTAGTAATCCTGTTCCCATTAATAATTGACAATTTAACATGCCTGTAAAATTCACTATATCTATATATCCTAACTTCTCAAATATTTCATTTTCTTTTAAATGCATTGGATCAAACCAGCGGAAATAATATCTTATTCCTTCATATGCATCTATGTCTAAATCCATATCCCAGACTCTTTTAAAATCTGACAAAAACGGATATTGCATAGAACATTTTTTTATATTTTTATTTAAAGCTGCTACCACTAAAGCTAAGGCAGCACCTTGCCCTTTTCCAAAAGTTATGAACTTATTAATATCTATTTCTTCAAAACTCTCTATTATTTTAGATAATATATATCCATCTAAATAAACTTTTCTATAATACATATTATCTATTTCATCATCTAACCCATCGATTATATGACCAGAAACAGTAGGTCCTTTATACCCTCCAATATCTTCACTTTTTCCACCCTGTCCTCTACAATCCATTGCAACTACAGAATAACCAATACCACTATATCTAGTTAAATGGTGCCATCCTTTACTACTTTCTTTATAATCATGGAAATGAAGGACTACAGGAACCTTTTTATTAGATATTGGACAAATATATTTAGCATATATCTTCGCCCCATCTATTCCCTTAAAATATATTTCATAATATTTAGCTTGCTTATTATTAAAATCTTTTTCTATAATTTCATATTCAAATTTATAATTTTTAACTTCTTCTATTTGCTTACTCCAATATTCTTCAAAATCCTTTGGTTTAATACTACTACCAAAATATGATTCTAATTCTTTAATAGGCATATCTATTACAGGCATACTATAATTCCTCCTCTAAGAAAAAATCTATTAACATATCATCAAATGCACTAATTTCTTCATGAGTATAGTCAGGGAAAATAATATGCTTCTTTTTAGAATTTATATTGTTATATACAGCAAACTGAGTAGATGGAGGACAAATATTATCCATAAGTCCAGTTCCAAATAAAACTTCTGCTTTTAATCTAATAACCAAATTATGAACATCAATATATCCCAATTTTTTAAACATATCATTATCATTATTACCCATATAATTAAACCATTTTGAGTAATATCTTATTCCTTCATAAGCCACTAAATCTAAATCCATATCATATACTCTTTTATAATCTGAAAGAAATGGATATAACGCTGCACATTTTTTTATTATTGGATTTAAAGAAGCACAGGCCAAAGCTATTCCTGCTCCTTGGCTAGCTCCATTTGTATAAATTTTATTTATATTAATACCTTCTAATTTTTTAGCTATTTCACATAATATTGATGCATTTTGAAATAACCTTACATAATACATATCCTTAGGATCACCATCTAGACCTAATACAATATGTCCTGATACTGTAGTTCCCTTATACCCTCCAATATCTTCACCTTTGCCTCCCTGCCCTGGACAATCCATTGCCAATAAGGCACAACCCATCCCTGCAAAAGAGGCTTGCTCAAACCAACCTCTACTTGCTCCAGGATAGCCATGAAATTGAAGTATTAAAGGAAGGTTATAATTTAAATTTGGTTTAATATATTTAGCATAAACCTTTTCTCCATTAATGCCTCTAAACCATAAATCATAAAAATTACATGCTGTAAATCCATTAATTTCACTAGGTTCTATATAATATTCTAACTTATGATTACGAACTTCATCCATTCTTTCATTCCAAAAGGAATCAAAGTCATTTGGTATAGGATTAGTTCCTTTATAAGTTTTTAGTTTTTCTAAAGGCATATCTATAATAGGCACTTTATCACTCCTCTATAAAATAAGAATTAATCTTATTATTAAATTGGATAACTATTCTCTTATTCATATCATCTTTTGTTTCCTTAAAATCACTTCTATAATGTGATCCTCTACTTTCTTTTCTAAGATCAATTGATTTCATTATTGCCTTTGCCAATAATAAATTATTTAATAATCTATAAGAATATTTTAAATCCTTATTACCCATAATATTTTCATATTCTATGCTATTTTCTATATTTTTAAGAGCTTTAAAAGCTTCCTTTATTCCATTCTCATTTTTTTCAATCATAGCGTGATTGAACATTATTTCTTGAATTTTTTCAATTAATTCTTTTGAATTTTTTATTTTTAATACTTCAAAATCAACTTCATTTAAAATTTTTATGTTATCTTTCTTTGCATAGTTACTTGCATTTTTTCCAGCTATTCTTCCAAATACAAGTCCATTTACTGTGGATAATCCACCTATTCTATCCGCTCCATGCATACCTCCAGTACATTCACCAGCTGCATATAAACCATGAATACCTGTTTCAGCCTTAGAATTTATATATATTCCCCCATTGGCTGCATGAAAAAATATTCCTATATTTATACTGTCATCTATAGTTAAATTTTTATTTTCCTTTAACCACTCAAAATATACTTTTATAAATTCTGGTGGATTATTTTTTATTTCTTCTTTGTATCTTACCTTTATCCCTTTTTCATCGTTTAAAAACTCTTTAAATATAGCATAATCAATATCCTTAGAGGCTAATCTAGATGTGAAAGGTCCATATGTGGATCTTGTTTCTAATTTTTCTTTTAATTTATCTATATGTAAGAAAACATTTTCATTATTAGAATTAGTAGCTTCAATAAATTTAAACGTTTTTTCATTAAATATTGTTTTATATCTAGGACTAACATATCCAGGCATCATTTGCATAAATTCTAAATTTGTTAATTTGCATCCAGCTTTTAAAGCTAATGCTTGCCCACTTCCTATAATATCATTTGTATTTAGCCTATATTTAAATAAGCCTCCAATTCCACCACTTGCAATAATTACTGATTTACAACTAATAAACTCTAAATTTTCTTTAGAATTAATTAAAACAACACCTCTAACCTCATTATTTTCCTTAATTATATCTATAACTTCACAATAAGGATATTGAAGTATATTTTTATTACTTAAAAGTTTAGTAAAGACTTCTTTTGCACTACTTGCAACTAATCCATTCCAATTTCTTTTCTTATAATCAAAGCAAGGAATAAACTCTTTTTGATTTTCATTTTCTGCTCTTTTCAATTTAACTCCTAGCTTGTTTAAAAATTCAAAGGATGGATTTATATTCTCTACTAAAGTTTTAACTAACTCTTTATCAACTACATTACAACCTACTTTTATTATTGTTTCTATTAAATCCTTCTCATCTTCCTTATTTTCAGGACCTATCATACCAAGTCCCCAAGTCCCTGGATAAAAACTCGAACCTGATAAAATATTAGAATTACTTGATATAATAACCTTACTTCCATTAATAGAAGCTTGAATTGCAGATATTGTACCTGCAATCCCAGCTCCTATTACAAAAACATCACATTCTTGAGTTTTTTTTAATGTATTTTTATATTTCATCTAAGAAATCAACTCCAGAAATATTGTATGTTTCTTTTAATTTCTTAAGGCTATTTCTAAATTCTACTTCTTCAGCTTCTGATAAATTTTCAAATGGACTACGGCAGTATCCTGCATTTATACCTCTCCATCTTAATATACTTTTCATTCCAGCATAGAAAGAAGGTAATTTTAAACAATGCATAATTATTTCTACAGCTTGTTTTTGTAGTCTTGTAGCTTCGTCCATATCCTTAGCATCAACTGCTTTTTTTATATTAATAAATAATTCTGGCATAATATTATAGAAAGAACCTATAATTCCATCTGCTCCTGCTAATAAACCAGATACAGCCATTTCATCTGCTCCTGAATAAACTAAGAAATCTTCACCAACTTCATCTTTTATTTGAGTTATTTCATAATGTGAAAGAGCTGTATATTTTATTCCCTTAACATTTTCTATAGCTGCTAATCTCTTTATAGCATTCATTCCCAATAATCCAACTAGTGGAACATTATATACTATCATTGGAAGATTACATGAATTTGCAATTTCAGTATAGTATTTAACTATTTGATTTTCATTAAATTTCCAGTAGAATGGAGGTACACTTGAAATTCCATCTGCTCCAACTTCTTCTGCATGTTTTGCTAAATCTATAGATAATTTTGTTCCAATTGCTCCTACATGAACAACTACTGGTACTCTTCCTTTATTTTCATCCATAACAATTTCAACTACTCTTTTTCTTTCTTCACTACTCATAGTAAAGCCTTCACCAGTTGATCCTGTTAAATATAAACCATCTACACCTTTATCAATTAAGTAAGAGATTAATTCTCTCATTCCCTTTTCATCTATTTCTTCATTTTTATCAAAAACTGTTAATACTGCTGGAATTACTCCTTTAAAATCCTTAATATCAAACTTACTCATTGTTTTCCTCCTTTAATTCCATGTCTGCTAAATGACATGCTACATAATGTTCTTTTCCATTTAAAATATATTTCTTTAGTGTTGGCCTTTCCTTTTTACAGATGTCCATACATCTTCTGCATCTTGGATGAAAATTACATCCTGATGGTGGATTAACTGGGCTTGGAACATCTCCTTCTAAAACTATTCTTTTTCTTTTGTTATCTAAATCAGCAATTGGAATTGCTGATAACAACGCTTCTGTATATGGATGCAAGTGATTTTTAAATACTTCTTCAGTATCAGAAAGCTCAACTATTCGTCCTAAATACATTACAGCTATTCTATCGCTTATATATTCAACTACACTTAAATCATGAGTAATAAAAATGTATGTTAGATTTCTTTCTTCTTTAATTTTCTTTAATAAATTCAATACTTGTGCTTGTATTGAAACGTCTAGAGCAGATACAGATTCGTCACAAATTACTAACTCAGGATTTACACAAAGTGCCCTAGCAATACCTATTCTTTGTCTTTGACCACCTGAGAATTCATGAGGATATCTATCCATATACTCTCTTCTCATATTAACTGCTTCTAGAATATCTCCAATTATCATTCTTCTATCATTTTTATCTTTTACTCCAAATTTCTTTAAAGGATCTGATAAAGATTGATAAATTGTAAATGCTGGATTTAAAGATGAATGAGGATCTTGGAAAACTATTTGCATTTTTCTTCTAGCCAAATCCATTTCCTTTGAATTTAAATTCATTAAACTCTTTTTTCCAACCTCTCTTTGGAAGTCATAAATCATTTCTCCACCAGTTGGTTTAACCAATTGAAGTATAGATTTTCCAAGAGTAGTTTTTCCACAACCTGATTCTCCTACTAAACCTAATGTTTCTCCTCTATAAATTGTTAAGTCTATATCATTAACTGCTTGTACAAATTTAGTTGGCTTTTTAAACATTCCATCTTTTATGGGAAAGTGAGTTTGTAGGCCTTTTAATTCTAACAAAACTTCTTTATTTTCCATTTGCCATCACCTCTTTCTTTCTGTTTGCTAAAACTAATTCATGATTGAAGCAACGTACCATATGAGTTTCACTTACAAATTCTTCCCCCGGCATAGTACTACACTTTTCAGAAGCATAATTACATCTTGGAGCAAATTGACAGCCCTTTGGTCTATCATATGGATCTGGAGTTGACCCCTTTATAGGATTTAATTCTTGATTTTTTCCCTTTCCTAAAATAGGAATTGATTTCAATAAAGCTTCTGTATATGGATGCGATGGACTCTTTAAAACATCTTCTACAGTTCCACTTTCAATAATATTTCCCATATACATAACTGCAACATCATCTGCTAGTTCACTTACAACTCCCATATCATGAGTTATAAGCATTATTGCAGTATCATTTTCCTTTTTTAATTTATCCATAAGTTCAAATATTTGAGCTTGAATAGTAACATCTAAAGCAGTTGTTGGCTCATCTGCTATTAAAACCTTTGGTTTACAGCTCATAGCCATAGCAATCATTGCTCTTTGCCTCATACCACCTGAAAATTGATGTGGAAATTCATTTATTCTTTGTTCTGGGAAAGGTATTCCCATATCTTTTAATAAGTCTAAAGTTCTTTCTTTAGCTTCTTTCTTCGATACTTTTTCATGACATAATATGTTTTCAGCTATTTGATATCCAACTGTATAAACTGGGTTTAATGCTGTCATTGGATCTTGGAAAATCATAGCTATGTCTTTTCCTCTTAAGCTTCTCATTTCCTTTCCATTTCTAGAAAGCTTATCTATTCTTATATCACCTTTATCGCTATGGTATATAATTTCGCCCTCTTCTATTCTTGATAGTTTAGGTAGTAATTGCATAATTGATGATGCCGTTACACTCTTTCCACAACCTGATTCTCCAACAATACAAAGAGTTTTGCCTTTTTTTATTTTAAAAGAAACACCATTTATTGCTTTATTGCATCGTTGATTTGTATAAAAGAAGGTTTTTAAATTATTTACTGTAATTATAGTCCTATCTTCCATCTTAAAGTTCCTCCTTATCCTTGTTGTGTTGGGTCTGTTGTATCACGTAATCCATCTCCAAGGAAATTGATACTCATAACAAACAATGAAATAACAACACCTACTGGTAACCATAACCACCAGTTGTTTTGTAAAGTAAACATATCTTGTGATGCATTTAATATATTTCCCCAAGTTGCTATTTCTAAAGGTACACCTAATCCTAAGAAGCTAAGTGCTGCTTCCTCTAATATAAACATCGCTGTACTTAAAGTTACATTAACAACTATTGGACCTATTGCATTAGGTAACATATGTTTATAACAAATTATAAAATCATTTAACCCAAAGGCCTTTAATGATTGAACATATTCTTCCTCTCTTATAGATAGTATTTTGGCACGAGCCATACGATAAACACTACCCCATCCAGTTAATATAAATATAATTATTAAGTTGCTTAAACTTTGTCCTAATATTGCAACTAACATAAGGACTAATACTAATTGTGGGAAAGACATAAATATTTCAGATAATCTTAAAACTATCTTATCAAACCATCCTCCCTTATATCCTCCATAACATCCAAGTGTTACACCTATGAATGCACATCCTAATGCACTTCCAAGTCCAACTAATATTGAAATTCTTCCACCATACAATACTCTTGCAAAAACGTCTCTACCAACTTTATCTGTCCCAAAAATGTGTTGTGCTGACGGAGCCTGTAAAACATTTTTCATGTCAACAGCTAGAGGATCATATTTAGTTAATAAAGGTGCAAATATAGATGATAATAATATAATTAAGAAAATAACAATTCCAGCTATTGCAAGTCTATTATTTAAAAGTTTTCTTAATGAACGATTAACTTTCTTCTTTCCTAAAGCACCTGATTCTTCTAATTCTCTTATTTTATCTAACTTACGGTCAAATCTACTTCTTTTAACTCTTACTTCTGCCATAGAAACCTCCTAGTCCAACTTAACTCTTGGATCAAGTAAAGCTGTAAAAATATCTACTATAAAACTTGATAATAGAACTGCAGTTACAGTAATTAACGCTATCATCATTACTAATGGGTAATTTTGTGAACGAACAGCTGTTGCAAAGGCACTTCCTATACCTGGCCACCTAAATATTGTTTCTATTACTACAGCTCCACCTATTAAAGTAGGTAATCTAAACCCTATTAAAACAACAACTGGAGTTAAAGCTACTCTAAATCCATGAACTAAATTAATTTTCCATTCAGGTAACCCTTTACTTCTTGCTGTACGAATATATTCAGCATTCATTGTATCAAGCATACTAGAACGTGCATATCTCATTACCCCAGCTGTAAGTGAAATTCCTAAAACTAATGCTGGTAGTATCAAATATTGGTATCTATCTATAAATGCCGTTCTTCCTGGCATCATACGACCTCCAACTGGAAGCCATCCTAATTTTAATGAGAATATTAATATACAAACCATTCCAAAAAAGAATTGTGGAATTGATACACCTATCATTCCAGCTACAGTTAATAAATTTTCAGTAAAAGTACCACGACGAATTGCACTAAATAATCCTAAAACACTACCTAAAATAGTAGAAATTAATAATGCTGCAACAGCTAATTCTAATGTTGCTGGCAATAACTCCTTTATCATATCAATAATAGGTACTCCACTTGATATACTGTATCCAAAGTTTCCTCTTAATATTTCCCCAATCCATTTTAAGTAACGTAATATAAATGGGTCATTTAATCCATATGCTGCACGGATTTCATCTAATTTTGCTGGATCCATACTTGAAAGTAGTTCTGGACTTATCATATGAGATACTGCATCGCCTGGAGTTAATTCAAGTCCTAAATATATTATAAATGTTATAACAAATAGCATAGGAATCAGACCTAATATCTTTTTAATTATAAACTTTCCCATAATGTCCCTCCTAATATTTAAAATTTAGGGATTGCATTTGCAATCCCTAAACTTCACTTATATTAATATGCTAATTTACTTTCCAATTTTGGATATTCCAGTCATAATTAAATTGTGGATTACCAAACTTTTCAATACCTGTTTCAATTCTATTACTTTCAATTACGAATACAGGTTGATAATACAATGGAATTGAGAATAGTGTTTCATTTTCATACTTTTGTAATTTAAAGAAAGCGTTCTTTTGAACTTCTGTATCCATTGAAGAATTTGTAGCATCTATAAGTGAGTTTAATTTTTCATCTGCTGGTGTATGTGAGTTTGAAGGTGATCCTGTTCTATATCTATCGTAATATTCATGCATTGATAATGCTGAAACAGCTCCATAAGCCATATCCCAATCAACAACGCTTGGACCATTTACTTGATCAGCTGGTGCTTTCCATAGAATAGTAGCTAAGTCTCCTTCTACTAATCTAAAGTTCATCTTAATTCCAACTTCTTTTAAATAAGATTGGATTGATGTCATAAAGTCTACAGTTAATTGGTCAGTATAGTAATAAACAACATCTAACGTATAGTTTGGATCCCAGTTTGCTTCTTTTAATAATTCTTTTGCTTTTTCTGGATTGTAATCATAGTTATTTAATCCTTCTGTTTTATCTGCCCCATTTGGAGTTAAGCTATTTGCAGGAATTATAGTTCCATCAAATAAGTTTTCTCCTATAGTTTTCATATCAATTGCATATCTTATAGCTTGACGTATTTTAGAATCAGCTAAAGGTGAATTACTTCCATCAGCCTTTTTGAATTTGTTTACATAGAATAAACGAGTGTATCTTACATCTACTTGATTTAATTTAATGTTATCAGCATCTTTTAATGCTTTAACATCAGCAACACTCTTTGTATATCCGTAATCTAGTAAGCCTGACTTAACATTATTTACAAGGTTAGCATCACTATCTCCAGGACTAGGAGTTAAATGTATTGTGTAATCTGCAACACCATTATAATATTTATCAAATGCTTCTAATGTAGCATAATCATTCATCTTAACTTCTTTTATCTTAAATGGTCCTGAACCAACTGGATTTTGGAAATATTCAGCTTGTTGGAATTTATTCGGATCTACTCCATCAAAATATTTCTTTGGTAATGGTGCAAATTGTGTAAATGTTAATAATGCATCTGGTGCAACTTTATCAAATGTGATTTGAATCTTATTACCATCAATTACAACACCTGCTAATTCATTTTGACTACCAGCTAAGTAATCTGCACTACCTTTTATAGCTTTAAAAGTATTTGCAAACACTGGATTTATTACAGCAGTTTTCATTGAGTACTCTATACTCCATTTTATATCTTCTGGAGTTATTTTTTCCCCATCATGCCAATAAATATCATCTCTTAATTCAAACATAAGCTCTGTTCCATCATCACTAAGCTTATAGTCCTTAGCAAGAGCTACCTTTGTAGGTGTAAGAGTCGAATCTGCTTCAAGTAAATGATCATATAATACCTTTGAATATGTGTATGAACCAGGATTTAACCAAGGCGTTTCAAAGAACTCTATAGGTCCACCATTTGAATAGAGAATCTTATCTTGTCCCTTACTACTAGTACCTCCTTTACCACCACAAGCAACTAATGATAACGTCATCATAGCAGCTATAACACAGCTAATAACTTTTTTCATTGTTTTCCCTCCATATCTTTTCCCTATGTATACTCAAATAAAATTTTCACTCCATTTATTCATCATTTTTTGGAGTTAAACTTCATTTATGTTTTGATTATATCACCGCAATATTTTTTTGTAAACGTTATTTTAACCAATATATTGAATTTGTGGTTTTTATTTTAAAAGGCATATATTTTTAACATTTTAACAATTTAATCTAGTTATTTTTTCCTTTTTAATATTATCATGGAAAAAATAAAAAAAATAACCCTTTAATTTAAAATTAAAAGGTTATTTAAGTAATTGTTTTATTAATTAATAGTTCTGCTGTTTTAGCTTTCAATTCTAAAACATTTTCTTTATTTAACAATGCATATCCTGTACAAATTAAATCAATTATATAAAGTTGAGATATCTTTCCTATAAGAGAACCACCATCTAATAAACTTTCTTTACCAGCTGTAAGCAATACACAATCAGCTAGTTCGGCTACTGGAGATAATAAGTGATTAGTTATTGCTATTATTTTAGTTTTTTTCTTCTTTGCTACTTTTAAAGATTCAACAATATCTAATGTATATCCTGATAAACTAAGAGCAATAATTACATCATCTTCAGTGCAAGTAGCTGAATACATTAGTTGAAAATGGCTATCTGTAATAGATACTCCTATTTTTCCCATTCTTACAAATCTACTTTGTGCTTCATTAGCAGCAAGTCCAGAAGCACCCACTCCATAGAAGAGAAGTTTTCTTGAATTTTGAATTAAAGAAATTGCTTTATTTAATTGTTTTATATCTAATACATTTTTAGTGTTAATTATAGTTTCAGTCATATTAGATGATATTGTATCAATATAATTTTCATGATAATTTTTTGTTACAGGTTCATCATCTTTTGCTATTTGTAACTTTAAATCTTGAAATCCACTAAACCCAATCTTTCTAACACATCTTAGTATAGTAGCTTCTCCAACATTTATTTTCTTAGACATTTCTTGAAGTGTTTCGTATATAATATTTCCTTTTTCTGATAAAATGTAGTCTGCAACCTTTCTTTCTGACTTGCTTAAAGAAGGATAACAAGACATTATCATTGCTATATATTTAATAATAACACCTCTTTCTTATTTGTTAATTTATCAAAATGATTTACTCTTTATATAATTTATCTAAATATTATAATCTTACTTCCTTTTAAAATCTATAAATCTAGTTCCTTGAAAAGATAGTATTCCTCTATCACCTTCTGCTAATAGACCATACTCTCTTCCTGATACTCTTAATTCTAATCTTTCTCCATTAATAAATTCAAATGTTGCGTAATAAGTAGTAGATGTTGACATATGATTTTCATGATGATGATGTGATACTGATGATCTTCTTGATACAATTGTTGCTTCTACAGGAGTAATAGGTTGCTTATTATTATAACTCCATTCCTTAATATTTTTTACTATAGCAAATATAAAAAAACCTATAAATACTATAAAAAATATTGGAAAAATAAATGAAAACAAATTAAACATATACATAAGTAATTTCCTTCCAAATTTATACTATGCTTATATTTTACAATATTATTTTTTTATATACAACAAAAAATTCCTTTTTATTACTTTTTTATTAAATTTTAATCACAGCTTTAATATTCTTATATCCTTATTCAATTCATAGTATTTTCTTTATGTCCACATTCACTACACTTATAATATTTCTTTCCATATTGATTGTTATCATATGCATATTTATATTCTTTCATTTCTTCACCACAAATTGGACATTTTTTTTCTTTTATATTTTTCAAACTAACTCCTCCTTTGTATCCTTAAAAATCTTATTATAAACTATCTCTATAATTTTATCTTTATCTTCTTCTCCTAAGCCTATAACTTCAATTATTTTATTATCTGAAAGTAAAATATAGTTATTTCCCTCTTGATTAGTATAAACTTTTATAAAATCAGGTAGTGAGTTTTGAATTTCTGTGTACACAATCCCCTGACTTTCAAACCACTCCATCATTTTATTAAAATTCCAGTTTACAATCCACTTATATTCACTTTCAAAAAGATCATAGGATAATCTCATATTCCTTCCATTTGCAGTATAGAAAGTACTACTAGCTAAAAAGCCTTTATTCTCATCTATATACAAATCATCTTCATTAACAACATCATCATTAAAATCTTTTATACTTAATGAATATAGTTTATTTTTCATACCATTATTTTTATTTTTAAATATATTTGTTATTATAAAATTATTTATTAATAATATAGCGATAACTGTAATAATAAAACAAGATGATATAGCTAATTTTTTCTTTATTCCTACTTTTTTACCCCCAAAATCCACTGTAATTCCCCCCTAATTTTATAAAGGTAAATCTCTTTTACTAAATCTTAAAACTCCACCTATATATAATATTAATCCTATTATTAATAGAATTATAAACATCCATATCCCAATTGAATCTCCTTTAATTAACTTATCCGTATCAAATAAAGTAAACAATGTAAAGTACTTAAATTTATCTAGCTTCCCACCCATATTAGCTAAAAGTTGTATAATAAAAAATCCAATAGGAATTCCTGCACTTATTGAATATGAAATCTTTGTATCGTTACTAATGCAAGAAGCAAAAAATCCTAAACCACTTATAGCAATGTGTAAACAATATAATCCTATAATCATTAAAACATATTTTCTTATATCCAAAGCTCCTGGAAAATAAACTTCACTTGAAATTATGCCAACCAAAGCAATAAATAGCATTAAAACTCCAATTGAAATTATTAGAAAAAATCCTTGAGTTATTGCTATTTTACTTCTTTTATTTGGAGTTGCCAAAAGATATGCCATTGAACCACTATCAGTATATTTTGCAATTATCTTATTGGCTATTATTATCTCAAATATCATTGGAAATACAATAAACAAAAATCCAAATAAATAGGTATTAATGAATTCTATTAAAGTTGTCCCAGGATTACTCATACCAAAAGCAGCCATCATTTCTGGCATAGCTTTTTCAAATTCAGCTAGAGCATTTCCTATCTCAGGATCAAACATTGGTACTATTACCGAAATATACATAGTTAGTACTGCTGCAAAAATTATAAAAATCTTATAATTTGATTTAACTTCTTTTTTTAAAAGCGAAATACTAATCATTATTTTCACCTCCATAAAAGTGCATAAATAAATCCTCTAAGTTTTGTGATGATGTTTCTAAATTTAAAACTTTATATTTTCCTAAGGCATTTATAAAAGGCATTATATCACCTTTTATACTTATAGTAATATTACATCCATCTATATTTTTAATTTTAAAACCTTCTTTAATAAACTCATTAGCCATATTTATATTTTCAAAAGTAATATTATAAAGCTTTTGTTTAGATTCTTTTAAAGTAGAGATATTTTCTACTGTAACTATTTCTCCTTGCTTTATAATAGCTGCTCTATCGCAAGTTTTTTCAATTTCTTCAAAACTATGAGAAGACATTAATATAGTTTTTCCTTTTTCCTTTTCCTCTAAAATTAATTTTATAAATTCATTTTGCATTAAAGGATCTAATCCACTAGTTGGTTCATCTAATATCAAAATATCTGGTTCCTGCATAAATGCACATATAATTCCAATCTTTTGCTTCATCCCCTTAGACATTTTTTTTATTCTACCATTAGGATTTAATTCAAATCTTTCCATCAATCTATTAGCTATAGATAAATCCTTAATACCCTTCATTTCTGCTACAAATTTTATAAATTGTAGTCCAGTCATATCATCTAAAAATGCAATTTCCCCCGGTAAGTAGCCAAGAGAATTTTGTATCTTACTAGAGTTTTCAAAACAGCTTAATCCATTAATACTGCAACTTCCTTTTTGTGGTTTAGAAAAACCCATTAAATGACGAATAGTTGTTGTTTTTCCTGCTCCATTTGGACCAAGGAATCCTAAAACTTCTCCCTTTTTAACTGAAAAGCTCACATTAAATATTCCCTTTTTATTTCCATAATCTTTTGTAAGATTAGTAATTTCTATTACATTCATTAAAATCCCTCCAAAGAGTTTTTTGAATCACCATTTAATAAGTTATATTATACCATTTTCTTTGAGATACTACAATTTATTTTGTTAATTTTTAACAAATATGCTTATAAAAAAGGTTAATCATAATATTAAATGATTAACCTCTTTATATTTATATTAAATTTATTATAGTACTTTATCAGCTTTCATTTCATTTAATAATTTTTCTGCTAATTTTAAATAATTGTCCCAAGCTGTATTTCTTTCAGTATATCCACTTGATTTATAATCTCCAGTTGCTTCTATTGCTGGTAATCCAGTTAAATCTAACATATCTTGAGTTTCTACAACTTTTTTATTTAATTCATCCATTTGAACATTAAATCCAATACGTGATGGTTCATGATATTCTATACTTTCATATTTAGATACTCTATAATATTTCTTTAATGCTGGATCTTCTATGTCATCAGGAGAATTTGCAAATATTTCATCATATCTACATTCTATAATTTTTCCATCTTGAACTATGACTTTTAACTTACCAGTTAATCCTCCGCCTAATTCTTCAGCTATTGCATAGTATTTCATTCCTGATGGATTTTCTAACTCTACATTTATTTTTTCTGCTAATGGTACCATAGCTTGCTCAATACTATTAGATGCACCTGACACAACATCAAATTCACCTGTTAATCTTTGTTCATCTATCATTTGCTTTTCTACTTGAACAACACTTTGAATCCATGCTGCTCCCTTAGCAGCCCCCATATCAAAATTATATTCTGAATTACGTTTAGGAACATTTTGATAGTATCTCTTATAATAGTTTGGTCTTGTCATTTCATTAAATTCAACCTCAACTATTTTTCCATCATTTTTAACTACTTCTAGTACGCCTAAATGACCTTGTCTAAATCTCTCTTCAACTTTGTAATAGTCTCCCTTTATTAAACCTAATGTTGGTTGTGCATCCCATTCCAAGTCAGTTACACTGCCTGTCCCTTCTGATGCTTGAGTAGTTGCATCTGCTTTTTCTTCTATTTTTTCTTCCTTTGCACATCCAGTAAAAACCCCAGCTATTATAATAATAGCCAATGTTGATACTATCATCTTTAGTTTTTTAGTTTTCATTATTTTTCCCCTTTTCCTGTATGTCGTTATTATTCGTGAAAATATTAACATAATTTTATATAGTATTCAATACAACAAAAAGCATATTCTATTTCTTTTACATTTTATTAACACTTTATTAATATTAAATTAATTATTTTATATGTTTACATTAATATAAAACTTCTATTTTTACATATTTTGGATTATAATGAATTTATTAATACTTTTAAAGGAGGTAATTTATATAAAAATATTATTAAAAAATAAACTATTTATATCAATACTTATTATCATATTATTAGCATTAATTGGTATATCATCCTTTATTTTGTATAAGCAAATTGATTCTGGTAACTTAAAGGCTAAGTCTAATATATCTGAAATAAAAAAATTAGATAAGGAACTTTCTAATGAGGATTCTGGCATTATTAAAGATAAGGAGTATTATCCTATTGAAAATATTTATGACATCTTTCATAGAATGAGCAATACGAAAATAAATGCCGAAGACAATCAAATTTGGGGAAAGATAGAAATAACTCCTGAATATATTTCATCATTAAAAAATCTTATTGAAAAAGTTGATTATGCAGATAAAGATTATATGTTAGAAGTACTAAAAAGATGGGAAAATAATGATTTTACTCAAACTGTAGAAGAACATAATTATTTTTGGAAAAAGCTTGGTGGAACTGTAGGAAGAGCAACTTCCTTAAAACAATAAAAGGTGCTATCATAATAAGCACCTTTTTTCTTATAAATTAGTTTCTTTAAGAAGAGCTTTTATTTCATCCACTCTGTAGCCTTTTCTTTTTAATTCCTTAATTTCCTCTATTCTTTCTATAGCTTTTTCTCTTGGAAACCTCCTTGTCAATTTTTCTTCCTCTTGTTCAAAGGGTAACATTCCTTCTTCCGTATAAAATTTCAAGGTACTATATCTTGAATTAGTAATTCTAACAAGCTCTCCAATTGTAACATATTCTGATTCTAATATTTTTTCCATAGATCGCTGCCTTGACATAAGTTTTATCTCCTTTAAATTGGATACCTTCTAAGACGTACCCCATGTATTGGAATTCTTCCTGTAATTGCTTCGGGAATAGCTTCATATACAATATTATCTATTTTAATCAAAGGGACATCTCCTACACTTATTATAGTATATATATGTCCATCATCTTCTAATCTCTTTTTAACTTCTTCAAATCTTTGTTTTGAATTTGGAAACCATTCTTCAGTATCAATAAAAATAGATTGTGAACGTTCAAGAACTGGAAATACAAAGTTTATTCCTGTTCCTATAGGATTTTTAATTGCATTCTTTTTCATGTTTAAAAATCCCTTTATAGCCATTTCAATGCCATGATGTATATGGACATTATAAAGGATTTTTGAAAATTTATCTTTTACATATAAGTTATTCATTTTCTTTTCTATTATTTCAATATCTCCCCTAGAGAATACATCTTGCATGCATCCACTTTCTCTAAGAAGCCAAAGCAACATTATACTTTCATCAGTTGATTCTCCTTCTTCAAGAATATCAGCTTTAAATCCCTCAACAATTCTAGAATACTCATCTAAGTTACTTCTATATTCTCTTAAAGTTAGCCCTGCTGTCTTATAATACATGTCACAACCTAATAAATTTGGTATTTCTTCCATGTAATTATCTCCTTTTAACGAATCTGTTATAGCAATTTCAAGAGCTTTTAAATGTTTTGTTGATAAATTTGAAGCCTTATTTAACCACCAATTTAAGTCTTCTTCAATTTCATCTTTTTTAGAAAACATTGGTTTTAAAATAGCTTCATGATATAAAGTTATACTAGGATTTTCTAAAATTCTTTTATTCATTCTTAGCTTTCCATCTATTACTTGAAATTTTTCTTCTAAGTATAACTCCAAAATAACAGAAGTTGCTATAGCATGTAGCGATACTTTTTTAGTAGTTGTCATGTTAATACTATCTTGTGCATTTAAAGCAATCATTGAAAAACTTTGTGTTAACTTTAATTCTCTCATAACTAAAACCCCTTTATATTTTTGGTATTTATTTGAATTTACTTACTACTTATCACTTATTATTTAAGTATATGCTTTTTGTATATATTTGTAAAGGTTATTTGTGCAAAATTATAGATTTATCCATAAAAAAGGTTTAGTTATATTTATTAATATTTAATATGCTATTATTTAAATATAAGCATTTAGGAGGTATTAAATGGATATTAGAGAAATAATGAGAAAAGGCTTAATTTATGTTGATAATCATGAAGATTTAATACAAGAGCGTCTTCGTGGTAAAGAATTAATTTATGATTACAATAATACTAGACCAAGTGAAGAAGATAAAAGAAAAGAAATACTTCATAATCTTTTTGGTCATATTGGAAAAAATCCATGGATAGAACCACCTTTACGTGTTGCCTATGGCAAAAATATTCATATTGGTAACAATTTTTATGCAAATTTTAATCTTGTATTAGTGGATGATATAGAAATATTTATAGGTAATAATGTTATGATAGCTCCAAACGTAACAATAACTGTTACTGGCCATCCTGTTCATCCTGATTTAAGAAAAAGTGGCGATCAATTTTCTTTTCCAGTTAAAATTGAAGATGATGTTTGGATAGGTTCTAATGTTGTTGTTTTACCTGGTATAACTATAGGAAAAAATTCAGTTATAGGTGCTGGCAGTATTGTAACTAAAGATATTCCAGAAAACGTTGTTGCAGTAGGAAATCCTTGTAAAGTTTTAAGAGAAATAACTGACAAAGATAAAGAATATTACTGGAAAGATTTCAAAGTAAATATCTAGACCATATTAATGGTTTTTTATTAATAAAAAATTAGATAGATTTTATCTTATACAAATCTATCTAATTTAATTAATAAATATATTGTGATTTTAAGTACCTTAAACTTTTTAGTCAGGTAATTGATTTTTATATTCTTGATTACTTATTTTTTCAATTTCCTCTACATAACCATCTTCATCATAGTTATAATCATAATCTTCAGTATTCCTAATTTCATTAAATCTTCCTACAGCTTGGTAACTATCTTCTTCATCAAAACCTATTTCATCTTTATTATCATATTCTAATTTATGATTGAATGGATTACCAATAACAACTTCTTCTACAACCCTCTGATTTGAATTATAGGTTTTTACATCACTAATAACATCTTCACACTCAATACAATTTACTGCATAAGGTAAAAACTCCAACCTACCTTCATCTATATCTTTGCCACATATTTTACACTTGCCATAGCTTCCTTCCTCTATTGCATTTAATGCATCATTTATCTTATCTAGCATAGAAGCTTCATTTGCTTCTAATGCTCTTCCTTTTTCGACTTCAAAAGTTTCACTTGCAATATCCGCAGGGTGATTATCATAAAAAGACAACTCACTAGCAGTCTCTGCATTAAATTTAGTCATTCCATTATTACTAAGTTGCTTAATAACATCAGTAACTCTATCTTTTTCCTTTTCAAGTTTATTTTTATAATATATTAATTTTTCTTTATTCACATAAATCATCCTTTCAAAAGTAATACTTTATTATATTCTTCCTTAAAAAATGATTTTTTAGTACATTAAATTATATTATAATTATTGTTTTCTAATACTTCTATTGCTTTATTTATTGATTCTTCTTTTATAAGAATATAATCTGTATCATAAGTAGAAATTGCAAATATACTAATACCATTATTAGCCATTAATGTGCTTATTCTTGATAATATCCCTATTAAAGAAAAATCAAGAGGACCTTCTATTTTTAATATTCTCCAATCTTTTTCACATTTAATATTTTCTTTAATTTTATCCTGTAAGCAAACTACAGACAATTCCTCATCTGTCTTAGTTATAGAAAAAAATTCTTCTTGAAAAATCCATTTCGGAATTTCATCATTTTTATTTAATCTACAAACTGAATATTTATCCTTTAATAATTTTAAAGTTAATTTCTTCTCTACTGTACTCATATTAATTCTCCTTATTAATCTTTCTTATCTTTACTTCTGCAAATACTGGATAAAATCCTGACTTTAATGCTACCTTCTGTGATATTATATGAGATTCAACAGTACCATAAAAAGGTATCTTACCTCTTTTTAATATTTCATTTTTTAATGATTGTACTAAAACACTAGCAATTCCTTTTCCATTTGCTTCTGGTAAAACATTAACTCCAATTTGCCACATAATATTTGAGTCTTCACTAGCTCCCGCCATGCCTAAGATATTTCCCTTACTATCTAAAGCTGCAACTCCTAGTACATCTGGATAATTACTATCAAATGCAAAGGCTTCATCAAATCTATTATCACCTTTGAACTGCAATATTTCATCTTTTTCATACCACTTTAATTTAAAATTTTTAGCTCCATCATATTTATTGTCTTTTGGTAAATAATAATGATGTGTATTATCTATTTCATAACCTAATTCATTTAACTTTTTATCTATTCTTCTTAAAACTGAATATAAAAACATCCATTCTGCAGGAAAGGTTAATAATTTCTCAACACACCAATCTTTAATACATTCATCAGCACATATAACTGCTTTTCCATTTATCACAAGTATTCTCAGCACTTCTTTATCATCATTATATTTTCTACAATCTTTTGTTATTTTTAAATTTGTTATAATGTTTTCATTGTTGTCAAAATCTTGAACATTACAATTATAATCTATAGCAAGCTGTTCTTTTACTTTATTTAATATATCTTCTCTCATAACACTACTCCTCTATCCTTTAATTATATATTTTCATTTATTCTGTTACAACTAAAAAGAGCTAGACTTTACTCTAACTCTTATTTTCTACTAGGTATACTTAAAAAATATATTCATATGTAATATTTTTTTACCTTTCGCAGTAAATCTTCTATTAAATTAAAAATATTAATGGAGCTACATATTGCAACTCCATTAATATTTTATATAATATATTTAAAATTATTCATAATATTCTCTTGCGATTTCTTCTCCCATTAATACTCTTAAAGTTCCTTGAGAAAGAGCTTCCATTTCATTTTCTCCTGGCATAATTTCAACAGGTGCAATAAATCTCACCCTGTTTCTTATCCAAGAAGTAACTCTATCAGAATAAGCAATCCCCCCTGTTATAATGATAACATCTACTTTTCCTTCTAAAACTGTAGATAGTTCACCTATTCCTTTTGCCACTTGATAAGCCATAGCTTCTAAAATAAGTTTAGCTTTTTCATTTCCTTCTTCAATCATCTTCTCAACTTCTCTAACATCAATAGTATTAAGATATGATTTTATCCCACCATTCCCTCTTAGTTTTTTATTCATAGTTTCTTTGTCAAAATTTTTATTATAACAAAGATCTATAAGAGATTTACATGGAACCCTACCTGATCTTTCAGGTGAAAATGGACCTTCATCATCTGAAATTATATCTACTAATCTTCCTTTTTCATATACACTTAAAGATATTCCTCCACCTAAATGAGCTATAACAAAATTCATTTCACTATATTTCTTACTGTACATCTTAGCAACTTTCATCGCTGTTGCTCTAGAATTTAATACATGACTAGTACTTGTTCTTTCTATATCTGCCATTCCTGAAATCCTAGCTAAATCTATCATCTCATCAACTCTAACTGAATCATATATATATGCAGGAATTCCTATTTTATTTGCTATTTCATAAGCAATTAAAGCTCCTAAATTTGAAGCATGCTCTATTACAGGATTATATTTAAGTCTATTAACCATTATATCATTTACCTTATAGGCTCCTGAACTAACCTTAGGTACCATACCACCCCTACCTACTACTGCAGATAATTTATTAATATCATATCCATTACTTTTTAAAAATGTAATAACCTTATTTTTCCTCATATCAAACTGATCTTGAATACTATTAAACTTTTCAATTTCTTCTATAGAATGTTCTAAACTTTTACATAGAATTTCTTTATCATTTTCATATAATGCTATTTTGGTTGAAGTAGATCCAGGATTTATAGCTAATATATTATAATTCATATACAATTCTCCTTCTCATATAAATTTACTTTTTCTATACTAGCTTTTTTCTCCTTTTTTGATATAGCAAGTAAAAGACCTAATGCTATAGATAAAAAAGCAGATACAATAACTCTATATTCTGATGGAAGTAAAAACACGATTGTGTGTGCAGGTATCCAAAAGAATGGGCATGTTTTAAGCCAGCTAAATTCAACCAAAGAATTCCAATCATTCTTCTCAATAAGTTCTTTCAAAGTTATTGATTCACCTTTTCTATCATGCTTAATATCTATATACATTTCTGTAAATCTATGAAAAGCCATCATCATTGGCCCAAAAGTAAGATTCATAATTGTACTTCCTAAAAATGCTTGTGCTAAACTTGACCCTTTAAATGGAAGTCTACCTGAGGCTTGTGCTGCTGCTGTACCCTCCATAAACACCGTAAACACAAGAGTTACCATCATACCAATTATTCCCCATATAAAAGCTTTGTATATAAAACCCTTTGGTTTAATCCATTCTCGTTTTGAAACTCTAACTCCAAGCATATCTCCCATGGTTGCTAAAATAGAGAACTTTATAAAACCACCTATATATGGATAATTGCTAGTGAAATTCATAAATGTAACTCTTGAAGTTGGTAGTATTAATATAACTATCCAAACTAATAATGCAATTCCCCATAAAAAATCACCTTTTTTCATTTATACACCCCTACACTAAATTCATTCCAACTTCTATAGCTTTTAAGTTTAACTCTACAAACTTTGGTTTTACATTATCCTTTATAATTTTATTCCAATTAATTTCTTCAAGTCCCATGGACTTAATTATTGCTCCTAAAAGAATTACATTCATCACTTTAGAGTTCCCAAGGTCTAACGCATGTTTACTAGCTTCTATTACAGTAGTTTTAACCTTACTTGAAACTTCTTCTATTATTCCTGATGGATACTCTGCCTTTCCTGATAGTATTGGCATTGAGTTTATTTGAAAATTGTTTATAATAGCTTTTCCTGTTGGTTTTAAATATTTAAACCATCTTAAAGTCTCCATCTTTTCAAATGATACTAATATATCTGCTCCTCCCACCTCAATAACCGGAGATTGAACCTTATCTCCATATCTAACTTGTGAAGATACAGAACCTCCTCTTTGTGACATTCCGTGAATTTCACTCATTTTCACATCATATCCCGCTTCCATTAACCCAGTTGTTAACAGCTTACTTGCAAGTATTGTTCCTTGCCCACCAACACCTACTAACAAAACACTTTTTACCATCTTATGCTTCCCCCTTTTTAATAGCCTTTACTGGACACAATTGAAGACAAACTTCACAACCTACACAAGAATCTGAACTAATACTTGCCTTTTTAATTTCATTGTCAAAGGATAATGCAGGACACCCTGTTCTAATGCAAGCTTTACATCCTATACACTCTTCTAACTCAACGTTACAGCTATTATTAAATACGTCCTTAAACTCTTCCTTATCTTCTTTTGAAAGTACCTTAAGTACACATGGCCACCTTGTAATTATTACTGAAGATTCATCAAGACTTAAAGCCCAATCAAGAGCATTCTTAACAGCTTTTAAATCATTAGGATTTATTGTCACAACATTTGTTATTCCACAGGCTCTTACAAGACTTTCTATTTCTACATCCTTAGTTTTCTTTCCTTGAATCGTATAGCCTGTCCCAGGATTTTGCTGATGACCAGTCATTCCTGTAATTCTGTTATCAAGTATTATATTTACTGTATTGCTACCATTGTAAACTACATCAAGTAAAGAATTGATTCCTGTATGGAAAAAAGTTGAATCTCCAAGCATAGATACTACTCTTGTTTTTGAATCTTTTTTCATATTAAAAACTTGTTGTGCTCCATGTCCCATACTAAAACTTGCGCCCATGCATATGCACCAATCCCCTACATTATAAGGTTCTGCATGAGCTAATCCATAACACCCAATATCTCCTGAAACAACTATATTCTTTCTTTTTTTAAGTTCAACAAAGAATCCTCTATGAGGACATCCTGCGCATAAAGTTGGTGGTCTTGGCACCACCTTACTATCATCGTAATCAATTACATCATTTTCTTTCCCATAGACAGTTTTTCTAATAATATCTGGAGTCATTTCTCCAGTGTATGGGAAAAAGTTATTTCCTAAACAATCAAATCCTAATAATCTAACTTGATCTTCTATATAAGAGTCATTTTCTTCAATTACATATATTTTTTCTAATTTACTACAGAAATCAGTTACTTTTCCAATAGGAAGAGGATTTGTAAAACCTAATTTTAAATAGGATACGTTCTCTCCAAATACTTCCTTTGCGTATCTATAACATATTCCTGAGGAAATTACCCCTACCTTTGAATTGTTCCACTCAATAAAATTCAATTCTGTATTATTAGAAAAATCTCTAAGTTTATCTAATCTTTCTTCAACCCTTACTCTCATTGCCCCAACTTTAGAAGGTACTGGATATCTATCTAAATCTTTAATATATTCCTTTATTCCAACTTCTTCTCTATTACCACATTCAACTATGCTCTTAGAGTGACAAGTTCTTGTAGTTACTCTAAGCATAACAGGAGTATTATAGTCCTCACTTATTTTAAATGCTAACTTCATCATATCTTTTGACTCTTGGCTATCTGAGGGCTCAAGCATAGGTATTTTAGCAAACTTTGCATAATTTCTATTATCTTGTTCATTTTGTGATGAATGATATCCAGGCTCATCAGCTGATATTATAACCATTCCACCATTTACTCCTGTATAAGAAACTGTAAATAATGGATCAGCTGCAACATTAACTCCAACATGCTTCATTGCAACAAAACTTCTTGCTCCTGCAAAAGATGCACCTATAACACTTTCAATTGCAACTTTTTCATTTGGAGCCCATTCAGCTAGAATATCTTCTTTATATGTAGCAGTATTTTCAAGTATCTCAGTACTTGGAGTTCCTGGATATGCTGCTGCAAACTTCACTCCTGCTTCCCAAGCTCCACGAGCAATTGCTTCATTTCCTGTAAGTAATTTTTTCATTTCCTATTCTCCTTTTATATACAAATTATCCTCTACTTAACTACAGAGGCTGATAATACTAAAGATAAATATTTTTCTTCTGCCGTTGAACCTCTAGATGTTAAAACAATTGGTGCTTTTGCTCCAACTACAAACCCTGCCATCTTAGCCCCAGAAGAATATACAAGGGACTTTCCTAATATATTACCTGTTGTTATATTGGGAACTATTAAGATATCTGCCTCTCCTGTTACGGGACTAACATATTCCTTTATTTCTGCTGATTCCTTACTCATTGTTAAATCATAAGATATTGGACCTTCTACAATACAATTTTTAATTACATTCATTTTATTCATGTTTTTTAACTCATAAGCATCAACAGCCTCTGGCATCTTTGGATTTACATTTTCAACGGCTGCTAGTACAGCTACCTTAGGACATTCATAACCTAAATTCAAAAAAACATCTACAGCATTTTCTATTATTGCTTTTTTTTCTTCAAGAGTTGGGTACATCATCATACCTCCATCTGAAACAGCTAATAATTTATAGTAATTAGGTATTTCATGTATAACAACATGGGACATTATTTTTCCAGTTCTAAGTCCATGCTCCTTATTAACAACAGCTTTTAAAAGATCAGCTGTCTGTATTTTTCCTTTCATAATAAAATCAGCTTTTTTATTGTTTATTAGCTCTACAGCTTTATTAGCAGCTTCAACATCACTTTTTACATCTATAATCAAATCATCTAAAGATTCATTAATGTCTTTAAGTATTTCTATTATCTTCTCCCTATCCCCTATTAAAATAGGTTCTATAATATTATCTTTTTTAGCTTTAAAGACTGCTTCTAAAGTATGCTTATCTTGAGCTGAAACTATTGCAACTTTCTTTTTTGAATCAAATCTTTGAACCATTTTTATTAATTCATTGAAATTTCTAATTTCCATACTTAACCTCCTTACTTTATCCTTTAAAAATTCTCTTTTTAAATCTTCTAAATACTATTAAAGCAAGTACTATGCCAAGAAAAATAGGGGCTTTGCCAGCTAATTTTATTTAAAAAATAGACTCGTCAATACATATTTGTATTATTTTTGAAATCACTCAAATAAAAAACTAAAATAGAGCTTTTTCTTAATACATAAATGTATTATTGTAATGTATTTACGCATTGAAAAAGAGCTGTTAAAACAGCCCTTTTTATCAAATTTAAAGTATAAACTAAGATATATTATGTTTTATTTTTAATTTTGACTTTCTCGTAATCGTCAACTTAGCTTCCTATACTTTTTGAATTATTTTTTTCTTCCTTAGAAAGATAAATCATAAAACCAATAAATGCTGCTAAGAATCCACTTATTAATCCACTTATTAAGTTACCTACTCCATTTTGTAATGGAGTTTGAGGAACAGGTACTAGGAAGTAATTAATAACAAAAGATATAACTCCCCCTATAACTCCTCCTATAATCCCATTTGTTACTGATATTTTTACTCTCATATTTCTCTCTCCTAAAATCCATAATTATTTTTTAAAAACTTAACGCATTGTTATATATCCTCTATATTGACTATAATTATCACTTTCAGCTATATCTGTTAAGAATAAGCTTGAAATTTCAAATCTAGGTTTTAAATATGGAAATATATCAATTTGAGCCCAATCTGGTTTCTTAATATCCTTTGATTTTTCTATTGTTGCCTTATACCAGTCAGAAGGACAGTTAAACCACATTTCTACTACCCTTTGAAATTGACATCCATTAACCTCTTGAATAATTTTACTTGATAATATTCTTATTACTTCATCCATTCCCTTGAACTTAGGTATAAATTCTTCGTAAAACCATTTATCCCCTTCTTCTAAAGAAACTCCTTCTGGATATTTCATAACAAACTGCCAACGATAGTTAGGTCCATCTTCCACAGTTCTATCACTACCCTTAAAGTCATCTTCCCAAGATATTGGAACAAAAGCAAATACAAAAGGAGGACACCCATTATTTCCACCTGCCGATCTTGCTTCATTTCCCTCAATATTAGCTGCTACTTCTTCTATAGTTTCATTTATCTCTTCTATATCAGGAATATTACCTTGCCACTTTAGTACGTCTTTTGGAAAGTACTCTGTTAAAGCTTTATTCTTAAACTCCTTTGTAAACATATTAACTAACCAATAATGTTCTGTAAGTTGCATTCTACAGGTTCCAAATCTATCTCCTTCTGGAGGTGTTGGTAATGCTGGATAAAAAGCATACTTTGTAACATAGGGTCCAAACTGAGAAATACTATCTGGAATATGATGACGATAAAGCCAATGCTTTAATAAATGTCTATAATCTTCTTTAACTACATCTACATATATAAGACTTCTCATAGGTCTAAATTCAATTGACATTATATATACCCACTTTCTAAATAATAATTAAAGTACAGGTTTTGAATAAGTTAGATAATTTTTATATTTTTCAAGTCTTTGTGGAAGCTCATGAACATTTGGAGCAGGTTTTAAGGATACATTTTTTAACTCATCACAATGTTCAAATTTTCCTGAAAGTCTTATATGTGAATGAGCTTTGTCCTCTTCTTTAACTTCGAACTTTACTTTACCATCAACAACATTAAGAGTTCCCTTAACACCACATATTCCACATACAGTTGGATAATTATTATCATCATTTCTAACTTCTATCAATTTAGAATGACATAGTGGACACATTCCTTCTTCACCAATGTATTTTGCTTCTTCAATAGGTTTCATCAATGTTTCAGCAACGTGAAGTCCTGATTTTCTTGCTCTTTCTAAGGCATCATCCTTTAATGCCACCATTCCAGGAAGAGCTACCCAATTAACTAGCATTTTATCTACAACTTCCATTTGCATTGATAGTGTGAAAAGATGTAACATTGGCAATGCTAAGTTATCCCATTCACTTCCCCCTACCGCTATAAGTGAAGCTGCTCTTATTTTAAAGGATCTTTCATCTGGTCCAATACCAGTAGTTATATTTTTTTCTTCACGAATTTTCTTAGCAATCATTCTCATAGCCATATCGTGGGAAGGTCCCATTCTGTCATTTAGTATTTTTAATTGTCCGCTTGGAGATTTTTCATAAATAGGTGAACCGATTATTATACCATCACACTCTAAAATCTTTTCATCAATAAACTTAAAGTCATCATTTTTAATAATACAGTCACCTGATCCACCTTTTTCGAAAAGACTTACAACACAAGCATTACATCCTGTACATGGCTTAAGGTTAAGATCTTGTAACCTTACAAGTTCAACCTCTGCCCCCATTTCTTCTGCACCCATTAAGGCTTCCTTTACAAGAATTTCTGTGTTCCCCATTTTTCTTCCACAACTTATTCCTAGTATTTTCATATAAATTCCTCCCTATTTTATAAATTCTTTTCAATTTATATTAAGAGCAACTTGTATGCCAAACTCATAAAGTCTTTATTTATCAGTCTAAAAGCCTGCTTTTCTTATAAATCATTCCCTTATTAAATAATAAATTAGATAAATATATAAATTATATTAAATAATATCCCCCTCCCTTGTAAACGTTATTATTATTGTTTATACCATGATACAATTTTGCATTATTATAAATAAATATAAGATTATTAACTGTTATGAAGGTTATATAATGATGTTTTTAGGTAATAAAAAAATGCATTATATAAATGCATTTTTTCATCACCATTCAGTTATGCCTAAAGCCTTAGCTTTTCTTACAACTGTAGATTGCGTGATACCAAGCACCTCTGCTGCTTTATATGTAGTACCACATTCTTTTAATGTCTTCTCTATTATAGTTTTTTCAAAATTATCAACAATTTCTTTTAATGTACCTTTTATTTTTACCTCATTTATATCTTTAAATTTATCTATCCCTAATATACTTATAATACTATTTCTAGTAATAAAATTCTTATCTCCTATTACTACTAACCTTTCAATAGCATTTTCTAATTCTCTTACATTACCTGGCCAATCATGGCTCTCTAAAGCTTCAATAGCTGTAATATCAAAATCTTTATTTTTGTTATATAATTTATTAAATTTTTCCAAAAAAGTATATGCTAATAAAGAGATATCTTCCTTTCTTTCTCTTAATGGAGGTATAGTTATAGGAATAACGTTTAACCTATAAAATAAATCCTCCCTAAACCTACCTTTTCTAACTTCCTCTTCTAAGTTCTGATTTGTGGCTGCAATAACTCTAACATCTATTTTTATTGTTTTTATTCCACCAATTCTTTTAATCTCTTTCTCCTGAAGTACTCTAAGAAGTTTTGCTTGCAAATTAATTGGAATTTCCCCAATTTCATCAAGAAGAATAGTTCCACTATTAGCTAGTTCAAACAATCCAAGTTTTTCTTTATTAGAAGCTCCAGTAAAAGCCCCCTTTTCATATCCAAATAATTCTGATTCAAGTAATGTTTCTGGTATAGCTGCACAATTTACTTTTATATAAGGTTTATTGTATCTTTTACTATTCTTAAATACACTCCTTGCTACAACTTCTTTTCCAACTCCAGTTTCACCTGTAATCAATATAGTCACATCTGTTTTAGCAACATATTCTATTAACTCTATAATTTTTTCCATCCCTCTACTTTTAGATATTAATCCATTATAGTTTTGTTTTTCTTTTATCCCTTCCTTAAGATTATTAATCTCATCTAAATACCTTTTTTTATCATTTTCCGTTTCTTCAAGCTTTTCTCTTAAAACAAATAGCTCTGTTAAATCCTTTATAATTGTTAAAACTTGAGTTACATTTCCATCACTATCCAAAAATGGAGTACCAGTTATTAATACTCTTTTATTAGTTCTATCAATTGTAGTTAAAACAGTAATAGGCCTCTTTTCTTGTAAGGCAATAATACCTACTGCTTTAGGTTTTCTAGTTTTTAAATTATTTTTATTTTTTAACAAATCTAATTTGTATTTTTCTTCTTTCTGCTTAATTTCTATAAAAGCTGGATCTGATATAAAAATAAGACTATTCCATACTTCCTGCATTTTTTTCCCTATAATTTTAGACCCATTGATACCGGTGATGTCCATAAAAGCCTTATTAGTAGCTGTAACTATTCCTTTTTTATCTATTATATATATTCCATCTGATATAGAACTCGCAATTGCTAAAGCATCAGCCTCTCTATTTTTTAATAAATCATGCTGACACCTTCTATAATCGTTTACACAATTTCTACTTTCCCCCATAATCCTCCCCCTAGTCATTATATAATAATATATAATTTACCATTGTACCTATATAATTATATCATAAAATATTTTTTAATAATAAAAAAGACTGATAATTTTATCAGCCTTAAATAAAATATATATTTCATTCTATTTTATAAACTTATATTTTAAATCTTTTCCTTTACCCTCTACAGTAAGATCAGCATATAGGTTATACTTCGTATTTTTAACAACCTTATATAAATTATATAATTGCGGTAAAAAATCTCCCCAATTACCAATTTCCTCAGCACAATGTTGTGACCATATAATGCCTTCTTCTGTAGTTTCTTTCTTTTTAATACCAATTGCAGATGATTTCCCAACTACTCCATAGTCTGTTTTTTCCCATTGATGTATTCTGTATCCCATAACATCTTTTACATTAAGACTTTCTGGTCCAAATCCTAAGCCTGCTACTACAACACAATGTTCGTAAATAATATATTCCTTCACTTCAGCTGGAATAGTTCCTAAATCTTCAAATCTTATATAAAGATTTTGTCTTGTCCCATCATTCCATGTTTGAGGTGCTATATGAACTGATCCTATAGGATTTCCATGTTTAGGTGGTATAGCCCATTCTAGTGGTTCATGTTGAGATGGATGCCAAAGAATGAATCCTTTCTCCATATTACTCCAGAACCAATCAATCATCTTTGGTGTAACCCCTTCATGGCTCCACTCTAAATGTGTTCCCATATTATCTTGTGATACTTTCATTTCCATAATATTTACCTCCATTATAAAACTATTTTTCTTTCTAAATTATTAACTAAAACTTCTGAACTCTTAGCTATACTTCCTATTGTCATAGCTAAGTTCTCTGCAATATCTGCTTGATCTATAGTTTTTTCGCCAAGATATTTAATTAAAGTTGATATCTCTTCAATTTTTCTATTCATATCAAATAAAGTTTGAGATATTTTTTGAGATGATGTACTGCTTATTTCTGCTAGCTTTTTTATTTCACTAGCCACCACTGCAAATCCTTTACCATTTTCTCCTGCTCTTGCAGATTCTATAGAAGCATTTAAACCCAAAAGTTTTGACTGTTTTGAAATATTTTTTATTAATTCAATAGTATTACTACTTTCCTCAATACTTACTGTAGCTTCTTTAGTTTTATCAATTGCATTTTTTATTTCTTTAGAAAATATTAATGCATTATTTGCTACTTCACTCACTGATGAACTTGTCTCTTGTAAAGAACTCATTAACTCATGAGATGCATTTTTTATTTCTACAATATCTTCTGTACTTCTTGCCACTCCAAATGTTCCTATAACTTTATCCTCTTTATTATATATAGGTATAATTGTAATTCTAAGATCCTTTCCTTCAACTTCCTTAGTAAGTACTTGATTTAAAACTTTTCTACTCTTAATTGCATTATCAAGACCTTTTAAAGCTTGAACATCTTCAATAATTCCAACATCTAATGGTGGTTTTACTTTTTTCCCTTCAATATTGTAAATGCATTCAGTTTTACTTGTAATACTAATTGCATAATCTCCATCTATTAAGCTTGTTATTATCGGTAAAGATTCTATTAAAGATTGGAACTCTTCTCTCATTTTCTCCCCCTCTTCTCTACTTAAGCATTTTAAATTTTTATTTATTGTAAATTACTTTAATTAAGTATTCCCTAAGTTCTTTATTAGATTTATTTATGTCCTCTCTAGACCACTCAAAAAAACCTTTTCCTGATTTAAAACCTAATTCACCTTTTTCTACTTTTTCCTTAAGTAAAGCTGATGGCTCAGTAGAATTTTCTAAGTGTCTTAATATATATTTATGAATAGAAAGAGTTAAATCTGTTCCTACCATATCAGAATTTTCTAATGGTGCCAGCTTTGGAAGTCTTAACCCAAAGCTGTATTTAATAGCTTCATCCACAGTTTTAGCATCTGCAATTTCATTTTCTACTATAGAAATTGCTTCTCTCCATAAAGCATGCTGAAGTCTATTGGCTACAAATCCTGGGACATCTTTATTAACTCTAATTGGATGCTTTGCTGCCTTATTTAAAAGCTTCATAGTTTTATCCATAACAATCTCAGATGTTTCTTCAGCTTTAACTACTTCTACTAAGGGTATTAAATATGCTGGGTTCCAAAAATGTGTACCCACAACTCTTGATTTATTTTTACATTTTGATGCTATTTCTGTAATACTCATAACAGAAGTATTAGATGCAAATATAGTGTTCTCTTTACAATAGTTTTCAAGATTCATAAATAAGTTTTGTTTTAATTCCATATTTTCAGGAATACATTCAATAATAAAATCAGCATCCTTAGTAGCTTCCACCATACTCTCTGTTAAAACTATTCTATTAAATATACCTTTAATATCATCATCATTAATTATTTCTTTATCCTTTAATTGATTAAGATTTTCTTTTATCTTATCTATGCAATCATATTCAAACTTTTCCCTAATATATATTTTAACTATTATATCTTCACAACTTGCAAATACTTGAGCAATGGCACTCCCCATAAGACCTGGCCCAAAAATCGTAATGTTTTTAATACTATCTCCCACTACTTATTCCTCCTACATATTTTTATGATTATACTATATTAATTAAGTCTGTATTAGATTCTAAACAAAGTTATACTAGTATTTAGTTCAATTATTCCCAAGCTTAATTCCAAAGGCTTTAGCTTTTCTAAATACTGTTGGCTGAGTAACTCCTAAAACTTTTGCTGCTTTATAGGTACTTCCATGCTTTTTTAAAGCTCTCTCAATTATTTCTTTTTCAAATAATTCAACTGCTTCTTTCAACATTAAGTTCTCATTTGTACTACCAATGTGAATCTTATCTTTTCCTAATATATTAACTACACTATCAAAGTCAATAAAATCATCGTCATTAATAACAACTAATCTTTCTATAACATTCTGAAGTTCTCTTACATTTCCAGGCCATTCATATTGCTCTAATACTTGCATACCTAATGAATCAAAAACTTTTTTCTTATTATATTTTATATTTAATTTTTCTAAAAACTCATGTGCTAAGAGAGGGATATCATCTTTTCTTTCTCTAAGAGGTGGAATCCTTATAGGAAGAACATTTAATCTGTAATATAAATCCTCTCTGAACTTGCCTGATTTTATAAGCTCCTTCAAATTACAGTTTGTTGATGCGATAACTCTTACATCAAGCTTTATACTCTTGGTACCACCTATTCTTCTTATTTCTTTTTCTTGTAGAACCCTAAGAAGCTTTGACTGTAAATTAAGAGGCATTTCCCCTATCTCATCTAAAAGTATTGTTCCTCCATTAGCAACTTCAAACATTCCCAGCTTGTCTTTACTTAACGCTCCTGTAAATGCTCCTTTTTCATAGCCAAACAATTCTGATTCAATTAAATTTTCAGGTATTGCAGCACAATTAACCTTAATATAAGGCAATTTATTTCTATTACTCTTATCATGTATTTCTTTTGCAATTACTTCCTTTCCACATCCTGTTTCCCCAGTTATTAATACAGTTACCTCTGTTTTTGCAACATAGTTTATAACTTCTTTTATTTCTTGTATTTTAGGACTTTCTCCAATAAAATTTGAATTTTTTATAAACTTACTCTTATAGAAGTTTAATTCATTTAAATACTTTTTATTTTTTCTTTCTGTTGTCTCTATTTTATCTTTTAACCTAATTAACTCAGTTAAATCCCTCATTACTGTTAATACCTGAATAACTTCTCCTTTATCATCAAAAATTGGATTTCCAGTAATTAAAACCTTTTTATTATTTTGGTTTATTGTGGCTAATGAAGAAATTTTTTTCTTTTGCTCTATAACTAATAATGAAACAGCATTGCTAAAATACCCTTCTTTTACGGCGTTTTCTATATGTTTACCAACTATCTCTTCCTGTTTAATTTCTGTTATTTCCGTGTATCCCTTATTAATAGCTGTTATGAACCCTTTATTATCCACAAGGCATATACCATCAGATACAGCATCTCCTATAGCAAAGGCATCTAATTCTCTTTCCTTATATTTAGAGAGATTATCTAAAGTCTTTTGTTGTTTACAAATTTTATCTTTAAAAAAATTTAATATTCCAAATACTATTTCATCTACTTCAATGGTTTCTAAACCTTCTAATTGTATAAATTCTTTTTTTAAAATTTCATCCACTTGGAAAAGTTTTTTACTCATAATACTTCACCTTGCCACTTATTATATTTTTAATTTATGAATTTATATGATAAATTAACGTATTAATATAATTCATAACTATATTAAGCAATTTATGTACCAAATTCCCTAACTAAAAATATTACAAATGAAATGTCATTTTATAACAAATTTCTAATGAAAATACTCTAAATCCTCTCTAAAACTGTTTATTTAAATCACTTCTTTAATCTTATATAAAAAGAACTTCTCATACAATTATTCAATTAATACATAAATGCATTATTATAATGCATTTATGTATTATAAAGAAATAGGAGCTGCCCCAAGACAGCTCCTATTAACAATTCTTAAGTCCTAATATTTTTCTAGCCTCATCTGGAGTTGCTATTTCTCTACCCATTTCAGCCACTATCCTTTTTGTTCTCTCTACAAACTCAACATTAGATTTAGCAAGCCTTTTTGGAGAATAGTAAATATTATCTTCCATTCCAACTCTTATATTTCCACCAAGAGCTAAAGCTGCATACATAATTGGAATATGTTGCTTTCCTATACCTAATGCACTCCAAGTGGAACCTTCAGGTATAAGACTTTTTAAAAACACTAGATTTTCTACTGTTGCAGCCATTCCACCAGCAGCCCCTAATACAAATTGAAAATGAAGAGGTCCTTTTAAAATGCCTTTTTTCTGATAATATAAAGCATTATATATCATACCAGCATCAAATATTTCTATTTCAGGCTTTACATTATTATCAATCATTGCATTTCCTAGCTTTTCTAAAAAAGCTGGATTGTTTTCAAATACTGTTGAATGCATCCAGTTCATAGATCCACAGTCATAAGATGCCATCTCAGGCTTAAGTTCTATAAAAGGTTTCATTCTAATTTCATCTGTTAACCCTATTCCCCCAGAGGTAGTTAAGTTTAATACTATGTCACATTTTTCTCTAATAAGCTTTACTGTCTTTTCAAATTTTTCAAAACTCATAGATGCCTTATTTTCATCATCTCTTACATGAATATGTGCAACTGAAGCTCCTGCTTTATAACAAGCATATACTTCCTCTGCTATTTCTTCCGGTTGAAGTGGTATATAAGGAGTATCCTTTTTTGAAGGCCATGCTCCTGTAGTTGCTACTGTTAATATAACTTTATTTTCCATTTAATTTACCTCTTAAAATCCACTATATCTATAAGTTCTTTCAGGAACATCATTTAAATCATCTTCATCAATTTCAGCTACGCAACGAGCCATTGATCCATCTCCTAAATACCATCTAAGTGGGAAACAGTAAAATCTAAATCTTTTTCCTGAAACCTTGTCTAAGTTTCCGCCAAGATTTTCAACACCAACTATACCATGTCCTAACATTTGTTTATGACAAGGTTCCCAAGTACCCCAACATCCTATTGCTTCTAAATCACCAAATTTTGCATCATATGCTTCTTTACCATGAATTCTTATATATTCTTCTTTATCAAATTCAGCATATGCTTCTTCTCCGAATTTTTCTTTATATTCTTCTGTTATTGGTTTTCCTGAAGCACCAACTAAATTCATACGAGTCATTCCATTATTCCCCATAGCTGTATGAAGTGGATGATCAAGAGCTTGCATATCCATTGCTACACACTTTACCTTATGCTTTACAAACCATTTTCCTGCTTCTACACCAGTACCACATGAATAATGATAATACTCCTTTGAATCATCAAATTTACGATGCATTCCTGTATTTAAGCAAATAATCATTCCTTCTAATTCTTCTGGTCTTATATTTGCACGTTTACAAGCATCTTCAAGATGTTTATCTGTAATTAAACCCCAAGGTTCAATATTAATTTCAAGACAAACTGCATCTCCAGTATAAGCATCAACTGGCATTTCATGCGTATAACGTGCTCTCTTTCCATCAAATTCATATTCCATAACATGACGTGGTGCATCACAGTGGGTACCAGTATGCATGGTACAACCAACATATTGTGTTAAAACTCCACCTTTAGCCATTGTATGCTTACAGTCAATTACTGGCTTATCAAAATAAGGCCAACGAGGTATATCCGCACTAAAAGGATGTGTTAAATCTACAAATACTTTCTTTCCCATTCTAATTTCCTCCTAATAAATTAATTAGCCCAATAACCGCCTTCAACTGCAACATTTGCTCCAGTCATAAAATCACTTGCCCTTGAAGCAAGGAATATACATGGGCCTATAAAGTCCTCTGGTTCTCCAAGTCTACCAATTGGAAGACGTCTTAAGAAATTTTTATATACAGCACTTTCTTTATCAAACATCCATTCAGTTAAATCTGAACGAAATACTGTTGGATTAATTGTATTAACATTAATCTTATATTTGGCTGTCCACTCACAAGCAAGGGATTGAGCCATAAGATCAATACCAGCCTTAGCTGTACAATATCCTGTGTAATTAGCCATCCCCATCTTAGAACGAGCAGAAGAAACCATAATTACCTTTCCGCCTTTTCCTTGTTCAATCATTTGTTGTCCAACATATTTACAGTAAAGCCATGTTCCTTGAACATCTGAGTCCATTATTTTTTTCCATTCTGTTAAATCTTGTTCTACTATTGGCTTAGGATTATTATATCCAGCTGCTGTCACTAATACATTAATTTCTCCAAAGCTAGAAACTGCATCATTAACAACTTTAATAACATCATCTTCAATAGCTGGATCTCCTGTTGAATATCCACATTCTATCCCTTCTGCTTTTAATTCATCACAAAGTGCCTTACACTTCTCATCACTACGTCCTGTAACAAAGATTTTCATTCCTGCAAATCCATATCCAAAAGCAATAGCTTTTCCAAAAGCCCCTGTGGCACCTGTAATAATAGCCACTTTCCCCTTAACATCAAAAAGATTATTTACAAACTGTTTTTCAACCATTTTTTAAATCTCCTATACTCTTTATAATTAGATAACATTCTTCTTAACTAGATATCTAACATTAAAGAAACTTTATAATACTTATATATTAATAATTAACTACAACTAACATAGTAGCTGGTTCATTTGTTTCGTTTATTATTTCTCTTCCTTCAAATGGAGGTATAAAAAGAGAATCATTTTTTCTAATTACAAATCTTTCAGTCTTAGATTTGACAACAACTTCTCCTTCCAAAACTACATATATCTTTTCAGTTTCAGAATCCTCATAAGCATATTCTGCTCCACCCCCTGGAAGAAAATGTGTTAATCCCATCCAAAACTTTGTTGCTCCTGTTTCTTCTGTTCCTTGAAGCTTTAAAGTTGCACAATCGAAGTGTTTTGGAGCTTTATAAGGTTTTACATTCTTAAACTCTACTTTTTTCATTATTTTCACCTCCTTTCACATTTTCAAAATATTAAAAATATCCAATCTAAATCTCTATAGTTTTTAATTCATCTGATATAATTAAATTAGCTTCTGTTAACCTTAAAACATCTTCTACAGTCATTCCAGGAGCAATTTCTTTAAGTAATAATCCATAAGGCATTACTTCTATTACTGCTAATTCAGTAATTATAAGTTTAACCTTGCCTATTGCAGTAAGGGGCAATGTACATTTTTTTAGTATTTTAGCTTCTCCTTTTGCAGTATGGGTCATGGCTATTATTACTTTTTTAGCTCCACTAACCAAATCCATAGCGCCTCCCATACCTGGAACCATTTTTCTTGGTATCATAAAGTTAGCTAAGTTTCCTTTCTCATCAACTTCTAAAGCCCCTAGAACTGTAACATCTACATGTCCTCCTCTAATAATCCCAAAGGATACAGCACTATCAAAGAAAGCTGCTCCCTTATTAACAGTTACATATTGTGCTCCAGCATTTACTATATCTTTATTTTCATATCCCTTTTTAGGGGCTTGTCCAAGACCTACAAATCCATTTTCAGACTGAAATATCACATTAATATCTTTAGGAATATAATTAGCTACCATAGTTGGAAGACCTATTCCTAAATTAACAACATCACCATCTTTTAATTCCTTAGCTATTCTTCTAGCTATAAACTCCTTAGCTTCCACTATTCTTCACTCCCAACTATATAATCTACAAATATTCCAGGAGTCATAACATTATTTGGATCTAATTCACCAACTTCAACTATTTTCTCTGCACCCACTATTACAATATCTGCAGCAGTAGCCATTATAGGATTAAAATTTCTAGTGGAAGCATTATAGAATACATTTCCTTGCCTATCTACAATTGATCCTCCTATTACTGCCACATCAGCTCTTAATGGTAACTCCAATAAATATTCCTTATTTCCTACTTTAATTATTTCTTTTCCCTCTTCTACTATTGTTCCTATTCCAGTTTCAGTAAGGAAACCTCCTATACCTGCTCCACCACACCTTATTTGCTCTACTAAAGTTCCTTGAGGAATAAGCTTAACTTCTAATTCTCCATTATTCATTTGCCTACCTGTTTCTGGATTTAACCCTATATGAGATGCTATAATTTTTTTTACTTGCTTATTAACAATCAACCTTCCTAATCCTCTATCTGGAAATGAAGTATCATTAGCTATGATAATTAAATCCTTTACATTCTTTTTAATCATGGCATCAATTATAAACTCTGGTGTACCAACTCCCATAAAGCCGCCTATCATAACAACCATTCCATCATTTATGCTTTCCATTACATTATCTATAGTTTTTACTTTATCCACTTTACCCTCCTAGAACCTTCATCATTTATTTACTGATTATAGCAGCAAGTTATATGCCAAATGCTTTTTAAGTTCCTATTTTTGAAGATATACACCTGTAATGCCTCTAAACACCTGATTTTTTTATCTTTCTAGTTTATTGTTTTTAATATCTTTCACAAAAAAACACATTAAAAGAATTAATTTTCCTTCTTCATTCACCAAAATCTAATTTATTTATGTATTAAATTTATAGCTAATGAATTTTATATGTGTTTAAGCCATTTAGGATAATACAAAAAAGTATCTTACTGATACACAAATGTATTACTACTCTTAAACCTATATGTATTGATATGGATGGAACATTTGAAAAATATTAAAATAATATTTCACCACCAAGATAATGAAGCAATAAAAAAGGGGCTGTATCAGGTTGATTTATAAACTCAATCTGATACAGTCCCTTTAATACTTATAATTTGATATAAGTAATTTCCATATTACTAAAATTATGCTTCCAATTAAATAACATAAAATATCCTTTATATCAAAGGTACTGCCAATAATAATTTTAAGTATCTTATTATTTTCTAACCCTATTAACCCTAGAATATTAATATATTGAATTATTTCAATAAATGCTGCAAAAGCAAATAAATATATTGGTAAAAATCTTATTTCTTTTTTAATAAAACTTTTTATAAAAGTATACATTAAAACTATTATTAAAATATCTCCAATATATGGTCTAATAATTTTATCGTTTATAAAAAGTGCAATTACTACCTCAATTATAAATAATACAATAAAAGCTATAAAATATTTAATATTAATTTTCATCTATTATCTCTCCTAGTCTAATATCATTTTAAATACAATGTAATTATTCTTCTAATATTAATTATAACAAAATTTATTTAACATTATTTTTATTTTAATGTAAAATAATAACTTTAATTCAATTATTTTACTAAAACTCTTTAAAGTGTTATTATATAATTGATCATAAAAATTAAGGGGTGGTATAAATGAAATTAAAAGAGAAATATGGTGAGTGGGGAATTATTTTAGGAGCAACAGAAGGAGTTGGAAAAGCCTTTTGTGAAAAGATAGCTTCTGAAGGCATGAATGTTGTTATGGTTGGGAGACGTGAAGAAATGCTAAAAGCATTAGGTGAAGATATTTCATCTAAGTATGGTGTTAAACATTTAGTGATTAAAGCAGATTTTTCAGACCCAAATTCAACAGATGAAATATTTGAAAAAACTAAAGATTTAGATATGGGATTTATGTCATATGTAGCTTGCTTCCATACCTTTGGAAAACTTCAAGATACCCCTTGGGAAAAACATGAACAAATGTTAAATGTTAATGTAATCACATTTTTAAAATGTTTCTATCATTATATGAAAATTTTTTCTAAACAAGATCGTGGAGCAATAATAAACGTATCCTCTCTTACAGGAATTAGTGCTTCACCTTATAACGCTCAATATGGTGCTGGAAAATCTTATATACTTAAGTTAACTGAAGCTGTAGCTTATGAAGCTTCAAAAACTAATGTTGATGTAGAAGTAATAACCCTTGGTACAACTATAACTCCTAGTTTACTTAAGAATCTTCCTGGAGGCCCTGCAGGTGAAGCAGTAATGAAGGCTGCATTAACCCCAGAAGCTTGTGTTGAAGAAGCTTTTGAAAACTTAGGCAAGAAATTTTCTATTATTGCGGGTGAGCATAATAAGGCTAGTATTCATGATTGGAAAGCTAATCATACCGAAGATGAATTTATATCATATATGGGATCATTCTACGAAAGATAATATTTAAAATAGATATTATTTGTATATAGAGATGATTTAAAATCTCTATATACACTAAAAATTTACACTTCACACATTATAACAAAAAAGAGCTAGAATTCATACTAACTCTTTTAAAACTTTACTAAGCTACTTTAGTTCCTCTTTATTATATTTTTAATTATTCCTATTTTCCGCCATTACTCCTACTAAGCTATGTGGAACATAGGCTTCTTCTAAATAGAAAATTTCATCATCTGTTAAATCTATATCTACAGCATTAACAGCTCCTTCAATATGATGAATTTTTGTTGCTCCAACTACATCTTCTCTTTTGGCATAGTCTCTAAGTGCTCTTCCTAAATATTTTTCACTAGTTCCACTTTGATACGCAATAGCAGTATCAAAAAAATTCACTCCTAGTTCTAAACCTCTTTTAATGATATTTCTAGAATCTTCTTCATTTAATGTCCATGTATGTTAACCTTTTGTTGAATCTCCAAAACCCATACATCCCATACAAATACGGGATACATTTAAATCTGAATTACCAAGCTTTATATATTTCATTAATCTTACCACCTTTCATTTATAAAATTATTATAAAAAAGATTCATTAATAATAAAATTTACAAAGCTAAAGTAAAATCAATATCTTGACATTCTCTTAAAAACGTCAATCTATCTTATATATGGATTTTTTTCTACTTCTCCATCCTTAAATAATTTTTCCATACCTATACTTCTAAGTTGATTAATTAAATCTGCCATTTCTTCACAGGAAGAAGGCATATCTGATAATATCCAAGATAATACCATGCTACTGGATGCCATTGCATGATATTCAGTTGCAAAACGTAAGGCACTTGGCATTTCCTTTTTACCATAAAGCTTTTGATGCCACTTTAAATCAAACTCCTTACAATGTTCGAATATATAATCTTTTAAACAGTTTTGAGTATCTATTAAACAAGCCTGCTTCATAAAATTATGGTAAATCTCCATTCTTTTTAGTGAATCTAGTAAAGAATCATGAAAATTCATATCCTCTGATATATTTGTACTATATTCAGGAATTATCTTACTTAAATAAATATACTGAATTAAATCATTTTTATCTAAAAAATGATTATAAAAAGTCTGACGACTTACTCCAGTTTCAATTAAAAGCTCTTTAATAGTTATTTTTTCTAAAGATTTTATTTCACATAATTCTAACATTCCTTCAACAAGAATTTCTTTTACACTTATGGCCATATATAAATCCCTCTTTTTTATTTCTATATATCTATTTACTTAAATTAAAATTTACTTCTTACTATATATTATTTATTACATAAATGCCTATCTATGTAAAGCAATTAAAAATCAAATAAATAACAAACCTTGCATGATTTCATTTAAAAATTTATAATTTGTAGTATTATTATATAGTAAAATTAAGTTATATTATTTACTAAGGAGTGATATAATGAACGAACATAAACCAAATAAAACTTGTCCTATATGTGGAAAAGATAATAACTGTCAAGTTGGACAAAAAGAATGTTGGTGTCATACTGTAAAGTTTACAAAAGAAATTTTAGAAATGGTTCCAGAAGAAAAAAGAGGGAAAGCTTGCATGTGTAAATCCTGCTTTGAAAAACTATCTCAAACTAAATAAAAACCTCTCCCATGTAACTATTGTTACATACTTAAATTAATATTATATATATAATTATTATAGGATACTATTAATTTAAATTTTAGGAGGTCAAATTATGAGTTGTGGTTGCGGAACAAATACTAAAGACGGAAAAGCTATTGTTGATAGATTAAGACAAAAAGGAAAAGCAGATTTAAAATTAACTACTCCTTATCCAATAAAATGCTTATGTGGAGAAGAGTTTATAATGGAGACATTTGTAACTATTTGTCCAAATTGTAAAATGACTTATGCAATTACTCCATGTTCTCAAAGTGATATTAATAACATAAAGTCAGCAGGAATTAATTATTAAAAAAGGTATGAGTTTCTTCTCATACCTTTTTTACTTTTTACGTACATTTTTAGACTTTTTAACCTTCACTTTTTTAGTTGGAGGTTGTTTTCTTATATACTTTAAATATTTACTTATCTTATCATCGTTTTCTAAACTATCTAATGTATTTAATCTTATAGCTAATTCCCTATTAGTATAAAGTGCATGAATTTGTTTATGGCAATTCTCACAAAGCCAGGCTACTTCACCATAATTCCCTCCTTCTTCTCTAGGAACTAAATGATGCTCTGTAACTTTTGGCACACCTATTCTTTTGCATAACTCACATACATATTTATCGCTCATAATAATTGTTTCACCATATACTTAATAATTTAATCTTCCACCTTTATGATAGCCTCTAAATATAAAATTTAATCAATATTATATACAACCTAAAAATTTATTTTGCTTTTAGTTACTATTTTACTAAACTACTTACTCTGAGCAAAATCTTAATAAATATCCATTTAAATCTTGTACAAGAAATTCTTTTTGCAGTATTATTTCCCCATTACATTCATATTCACTTATAGTTATATCTCTAAATAATTCAATATTATTTTTAACAAGATTCTTTCTTATCTCCTCAACACTAGGTACTTCCATTTGAAAATTGATTCCCCTACCAAATGGGTACTTTAATTCACCAGTATTCCAATATCCATTCACTTCTTCTATCATAATTTGTATATCTCCTAATGATAAAAAAGCAAACTTATCTTCAATTCTTTCATATTCTAACTTAAATCCTAAAATATCAATATAAAATCTTTTAGATTCTTCAATATTATTTACTGACAACTCCGGTATTAAACTATTAAACTTCATAATTATTATCTCCTTAACTAATATATAACGATAATATCATATAATAAAATTACTGTAAAAAAGAGTTAGTGTTCACACCAACTCTTCTAGTCTTTAACTATACAATTTTTGTAGTCCAATCCTCGCAGTTCCATATTTCTGTTACTACATCTCTATAGAATTCTGGTTCGTGAGATACTAGTAAAATTGAACCTTTATATTCTTTTAATGCTCTCTTTAATTCGTCTTTTGCATCTACATCTAAGTGGTTGGTAGGCTCATCAAGGATTAATATATTTGTTTCTGTATTTAAAATCTTACATAGTCTTACCTTAGCTGCTTCTCCTCCTGATAAAACCATTATTTTTGATTCTAATTGCTTAGTTGTTAATCCGCATTTTGCAAGAGCAGCTCTTATTTCGTATTGCGTTTTACTTGGGAACTCTTGCCATACTTCTTCTATACAAGTATTGGTATTTTTCTCTCTATCTTCTTGCTCAAAGTATCCTATATGTTGATAGTCTCCTAAATGTACTTCTCCACTTAAAGGACTAATTTTCCCAAGCAAACTTTTTAATAATGTACTTTTTCCAAGTCCATTTGCACCAACTAAAGCTATTTTTTGACCTCTCTCCATATATAAGTTTAGAGGCTTAGTTAATGGTGAATCATATCCTATAACTAAATCCTTAGTTTCAAATATGATTTTCCCTGAAGTTCTTGCTGGTTTAAAGTTAAACTCAGGCTTTGGTTTTTCTTTTGAAAGTTCTATAACTTCCATTTTATCTAATTTCTTTTGTCTTGATTTAGCCATATTTGCTGTTGCAACATTTGCTTTATTTCTAGCAACGAAATCTTCTAATCTAGCTATTTCCTTTTGTTGCTTTTCGTATGCTGCTTCTAATCTCTTTTTATTTTCTTCATATAATCTCTTAAATTCGTTATAGTCACCAACATATCTAGTTAGTTTTCTTTCTTCAACATGATATATTAAGTTAACTACAGAATTTAAAAATGGTATATCGTGAGATATTAATATAAATGCATTTTCATAATTTTGAAGATATCTCTTAAGCCACTCAATATGTTCTTCATCTAAGTAGTTAGTAGGCTCATCTAAAAGTAAAATATCTGGATTTTGAAGTAATAACTTACCTAAAAGTATTTTAGTTCTTTGTCCACCTGATAAATCATCTACATCTCTATCTAATCCTAAATCTAAAAGTCCAAGTCCCTTTGCTACTTCTTCAACTTTTGCATCTATTATGTAAAATCCATTATGATCTAAAAGATCTTGAATAACTGCTGTTCTTTCAAGCATTTTTTCTAATTCTTCTGGAGTACAATCTCCCATTTTTTCATAAAGAGAATTCATTTCCATTTCTAAATCAAAAAGATATTTAAATGCATCTCTTAAAGCATCTCTAATGCTTTGTCCTTTTTCTAAGGCTGCATGTTGATCCATATACCCAACTCTAACATTATTTGACCAAATAACTTTTCCTTCATCTGGCATAAGTTTATTTGTAACTATGCTCATAAAAGTTGATTTTCCTTCACCATTGGCACCAATTAATCCAACATGCTCTCCCTTTAATAATCTAAAGGACACATCTTCAAATATTGCTCTATCACCAAAACCATGGCTCATATCCTTAACTGTTAATACACTCATTTATTATCCTCCTGAAGTTATATCTATTTAATAAAAAGTCATTCACAAAACACAATTTTTATAATTTTTTAAATTAAAAATAAGGCATGATTAATATCATACCTTATTTATTATAAACTATAATGTAAGAAAATAAATAGATTTTTTTTAACAATTTTAGTATTCATATTCTTTAATATTTTCACAAATAGAAATTTTTAAAGTTTTATTGTCTATAAGCTTTTTATATGAACATAAGAAATCATTTAGTTCTAAATCATTTAAGTCTATTTTTCCTTCACTAGTTAGAATTAACTTTTCTCCATCAGTTAATATATCTACATTATTTTTATCATTTTTTATATAGTAATTATTGACTGTGGAAACCTTAATTCTATCCTTATATTTTTCTTGGAAACTCATATTCTTTCTTATTTTTTCTATATCTCCAGCCCCTGGAATCACATTATTTAACCCTAAGGATTTAAGTTGTTCTTCGATACCAGAAGCATCAAACCCATATCTCTCCATAAGCTTTGTTTGCATCTTTAAAAATTTATCTTGCGATATATTGTTTTCTTCCATGTATTCCATCATCTTTTTAGTGAAGTCTGACATATTTAATTTTCCTGAAGACATATCATAATACAAGTTATAAATATATGATTCAAACTTATCTACATCTTTATCATTAACTCTGTTTTTTAGTTCATTAAAATCTATAATTCTATCCATAATACTAACCAACTCCTATGTTATTAATAGATGTTATTAATATTATACTATTAATAGTTTATTTATTCTATTTACTTAATGTAATATTAATATTTTTTAATAAAATTTTAATTAATCTGCTGTTTTTACAGCATTCCAAACATCTTCATATAATCTTAATTTATCTTGAGGCAAGTATTTATAAATTTCACATCTTTCCATGACTTCTTTTGGCATATATGCTCCTTCATTGTTTCTTACTTCCTCTGGTTGTTCTTCCATTGCTAGTTTGTTTGGAGTAGTATATCCTATTTCTTCTGCAATTTTATAAGCATTATCCTTACCACTTACAAAGTTAATAAAAGCTTCAGCAGTATCCTTATCATTTGCATTTGCTGGAATTGCCCAAGAATCTAGCCAGTAATTAGCACCTTCCTTAGGTATTATATATTCTAGATTTTCATTTTCATCTGCTAAAGTTAAACCTTCTCCAGACCATATCATGGCAATAGCTGCTTCCCCTGAGGTCATTAAGTCTTTAACTTCATCAGCACCGTATTTTAATACTAAAGGCTTTTGCTTTATTAACAAATTCTTAGCTTCTTCAAGTTCTTTTTCATTAGTAGAGTTTAATGAATATCCTAATTTTTTTAATGCCATTCCTATAGCATCTCTTTGAGCATCTAAAACAAAAATTTGTTTTTTATATTTCTCATTCCACATTATGTCCCAGCTATCAACTGTATCATCAACTAAATCTTTATTGTATATAATTCCTATAGTTCCATTCATATATGGTACAGTATAATCATTATTAGGATCATAAGGTTGACCCATATCACTTTCACTCATCTCTTTTATATTTGGAATATTTTCTTTATTTATCTTCTGAAGTAATCCTTCTTGAATCATTCTGTCAGCCATGTAGTCAGCTACTAAAACAGCATCCCATTTAGTTTTTCCTGAAGAAACTTCTATGTACATAGTTTCCATATCATCAAAAGTCTTATAATTTACTTTTACATTATACTTATCTTCAAATTCTTTAATTATTCCATCTGCTATGTTTTCTCCATAATTTAAAACATTAATCGTTTTTTTATCACTTTTTTTACATCCTACAAAAAGTGATGCAGTAAATAATATACTAAAAAGTAATACAGCTACTTTTTTAAATTTACTCATTTCCCTATCTTCCTTTCTTTATTTAATAATCCTTATTTAGCAATAATAATTATAAATATAATTAAATTATTTGCAAGTAAAAAATATCCAATATTTATATATATTTTATTATAAGTGTAAATATACTTGCTTTTAAATATACAGAAAGTATTAACTATGATTAAAACAGTTAATACTTTTCTTAATTAATCTTCTTATATCTCTATTAACTTTGTTGTAACTCCCTTTAGAATTTCTAATTCTTCCTTCAATTTATTTATTTGCTCTTTCTCTTCATTCATTAAATTCAATATTATTAATCCTGAATTAGAACAAGTATCTTTAGTTGCTTCATGTAATCCTAATCTAGTGTGAATTACACATCCATACTTTGTTAATATTTCCTGTACTGTTGGTGCTACTGAAATTCTAGGTTCTAATTTTATAATCATTATATTAAACACATTTATTCCTCCTTAACTTTTCTCACTTGTTATAATTTCCAATATTATCTTTTTTATTCCTTTGATATTTTTTAATAATCTCTTGAACAAAGAACATATGTTCTGTATAATGATAATAAATACTTTTTGTAGGTGATTTTATGGATATAAAAGAAAAACTTAATATACTTTCAGCTGCTGCAAAATACGATGTGTCTTGTTCCTCTTCTGGTTCTAAAAGAAAGAACTCTAATGATGGTTTAGGAAATGCAGCAAATAGTGGAATATGTCATAGCTTTACAGCTGATGGAAGATGTATTTCATTATTAAAAATATTATTAACTAATTATTGTATTTTTAATTGCAAATACTGTATAAATGCTTCATCTAAAGATGTTCCTAGAGCCGCTTTTACACCTGAGGAAGTTGTAGATTTAACTATTAACTTTTATAAAAGAAACTATATTGAAGGATTATTCTTAAGCTCTGCAATTTTTAAAAATCCTAACTATACAATGGAACTTCTACTTTCAGTAGTTAAAAAATTGAGGTTAGAAGAAAATTTTAATGGCTACATACACTTAAAGGCTATACCTGGTGCAGATGAATCTTTAATAAAAGAAGCTGGTAAGTTTGTTGATAGAATGAGCGTTAATATTGAACTTCCTTCTGCTTCTAGTTTAAAGCTACTTGCACCTCAAAAGACTAAAGAGAATATATTAGCACCTATGAATATAATAAAAAATAATATTCTAGAAACTAAGGATTTAAAGAAAAAGATAAAGTCTACACCATTATTTGTTCCAGGAGGTCAAAGCACTCAACTTATTGTTGGCGCAACACCAGAAAGTGATTTTAAAATTTTAAACTTATCAGAAAATCTATATAATAAATTTAATTTAAAAAGAGTTTATTATTCTGCATATGTACCAGTTGTTAAAAATGAAAAAGCTTTGCCTGATATAACCCATCCTCCTTTAGTTAGGGAGCACAGGCTTTATCAAGCAGATTGGCTCTTAAGATTTTATGGCTTTAAAGCTAAAGAACTATTAAAAGATGAAGATGAAAATTTTGATTTAAATTTTGATCCTAAAACTTCGTGGGCTTTAAATAATATAAATAACTTTCCAATGGAAATAAATAAAGTTTCCTATGATGAATTGCTTAGAATTCCTGGAATTGGAGTTCGTTCTGCTAGAAGAATATTAATTACTAGAAAAGTTCACAGTCTTTCCTTTGAAGATTTAAAAAAGATAGGAGTTGTCTTAAAAAGAGCTAAATATTTTATTACTTGCAAAGGGAAATACTATGGAGATGTTTCCTTTAATGATGAGAAAATCAAAAATCGTTTGCTTTATATGGATAAACCTAAATTAGATGATGAAAATTCAACTCAATTATCCTTTTTTGATAATATATATACTACTTCTTCTAATAATATACTTCTTCCTGAACCTAAAAAAATTCTCCTTCCAAAAGATAAAATAACATCTATTACTGGTGAATTATAAGGTGGTGAATAAATGTTAAAATTAATTTATGAAGATTCTTTTGAAGGTTTTTTATCTGCAATACATTATGCTTTTTATTCAAAAGAAGAATTAACTTATATAGGTACTGATACCTCTACCCCTGTTGATATGTTAACTAGAATAGTTTATATAGATACAGATTTAGTTAAATACAATAAAGTTAAAGATGCTATTGTATGTAAAATTGATCCTTATGCATTAAATAAAATATATACACTATATTTATCTAATTATAAGAACAAGGGACTTTTATGTTTTAAATATTTAAAAATTGCTTTTAAAATAGGCAGTGATATTCATAAGTATTTACATTTACATGAAGTTAGGGAATTAGATTTAGTAGAAAGAAGAGTAAAATTAGAAGCTCATAGGTTTACAGGCTTTGTTAGATTTTCATTAATTAATAATAAATTTTTATATTCATCAATAGAACCAGATAATAATATACTTGAGCTTATTTCTCCCCATTTCCAAAATAGATTTAAAAATGAATATTGGATTATACATGATATAAAAAGAAATCTAGCTTCTATTTATAATAAGGATACTTTTGAGATTATGGAAATGGATAATGACATGTACAATTCTTTAAGAAACTATAATGATGAATTTGAAGATCTTTGGAGAAATTATTTTAAATCTACTACTATAAAGGAAAGAATAAATTTAAAACTGCAAAAACGCTCTATGCCTAAAAGATATTGGAATAACTTAACTGAATGTAAATAGGAGCCTTAGGCTCCTATTTACAATTATAATGATGCAATAGCTTCTATTTCTACTACACAATCCTTAGGAAGTCTAGCAACTTCAACACAGCTTCTTGCTGGTGCATTTTCAGTGAAATATTGTCCATAAACTTCATTTACTTGTGCAAAGTCATTCATATCCTTAATAAATACTACTACTTTAACCACTTTATCTAAGCTACTACCAGCTTGTTCTAAAACAGCTTTAACGTTTTCTAAAGATTGTTTAGTTGCTGCCTTAATTTCTGTTACAGCTTCTCCTGTAGCTGGGTTAACTGGAAGTTGTCCAGATGTAAACACCATATCTCCTATTTTAATTCCTTGTGAATAAGGTCCTATTGCTGCTGGAGCATTAGGTGTTGAAATAATTTCTTTTTGCATCTTACTGCACGTCCTTTCCTTTATGTAAATTTTTTAATTGTAAGCTAATAAAAAGTAATCTCTACATTTTTTTCCTAATACTACTATACAATTTTTTAGAAAAAACTTCAATATTAAATAAATTTATATATTTTTCACATAAAAAGTTTATTAATTAATTAACAAGTGATAAAATAATATAAAAACCATGAGGGAGGTAGTATTTATGAATAAAAATGTTAATATTGATTGGAATAACCTTGGTTTTAGTTATATTAAAACTGATTATAGATATGTATCAGTTTGGAAAGATGGAAAATGGGACGAAGGTAAACTTACAGAAGATAATATGTTAACTATAAGTGAAGCTTCTACAGCTCTACATTATGGTCAACAATGCTTTGAAGGGTTAAAAGCTTACAGAAGAAAAGATGGCAAAATTCAATTATTTAGAGTAGACAGAAATGCTAAAAGAATGAATGAAAGTAATAAAAAATTACTTATGCCAGAAGTACCAGAAGATAAATTTATAGATGCTTGTATGCAAGTTGTTAGAGCTAATGAGCATTATGTTCCGCCATATGGTACTGGAGCTACACTATATTTAAGACCTTTTATGATAGGAGTTGGAGATAATATTGGAGTAAAACCTGCACCAGAGTACATATTCTGTGTATTTGCAGTTCCTGTTGGCCCATACTTTAAAGAAGGCTTAGCTCCATGTAACTTTATGATAGCTGACTATGATAGAGCAGCTCCTCAAGGAACAGGTGGACAAAAAGTTGGTGGAAACTATGCAGCTTCATTACATCCACATTTAATTGCTGCTGAAAGAGGATTTGCGGATTGTATTTATCTTGATCCTGCAACTCATACTAAAATAGAAGAAGTTGGTGCTGCTAATTTCTTTGGTATCACTAAGAATAATGAATTTATTACACCAAAATCTCCATCAATTCTTCCAAGCATAACTAAATACTCCCTAATGGATATTGCTAGAGATTATTTGAATATGCCAGTATATGAAAGAGATGTTTATGTTGATAATTTAGATGAATTTAAAGAAGCAGGTGCTTGTGGTACTGCTGCTGTTATTACACCTATTGGAGGCATAGAGTATAAGAATGAACTTCATGTTTTCTATAGTGAAAAAGAGGTTGGCCCTGTTATAAAGGAACTTTATAGAATCCTTTGTGGCATTCAATTTGGAGATATTGAAGGACCTGAAGGTTGGATATTTGAAGTTTAAAGTCTTTATTTAATAAAATATTTATAAATAAAAAAAGTAGTTTTATATTTAAATATAAAACTACTTTTTTATAAAATAATTTTAATATCCTAGTCTTCAAATATCTAAATTATTAACTAATAGCCTATAATTTAATCATTAACATTCCTTTTAAAAGAATAATATGTTCCAACAAAATAACATATATAAACTATAATCATCAAAGTAACACCAAAAACTATACTTAAAATAAAAGTAGTATCACCAACATATACATTAATTATATCCTTATAATATAAATAATAGTTATATGTAAATATTGAAACACCAATCATTGCTATAGCTATAGGAACTGTGAAGTACAATGAAATTTGTTTTAGTATAATCTTATCTATTTCCTTACCCTGAACCCCTAGTTTTTTAAGCACACTAAATCTATCCTTATGCTCAATAGAATCAGAAAGCTGACTAAGGGATAAAATAGTTAAACTTATCATAAGAAGTACTACTCCTAAATATATTCCAAGAATCCTCATAGCTAAAGTCATATTTAAAATATTATTGGTTTCTAAGGAATTAACTCTTGTATAAATTACACTCTTTGTTATATCACTTTCACTGCTATACTTTTTAACAAATTCAGAATTATTTTTTCTAAACCACTCATATACATAATTATATTGAAAATCATCAGCCTCTTCATAACTCATTTCATTTTCAATATTAGCTAAAAAATTAACTTCTAAAAAATCAAGTTCTTCACATACTTTATCTGGTAAGATTATAATATTATCTCTCTTGTGGTAAAAGCCTTCTCCAATGGATTCTTTATAATTTGAATTCTCACTAATATTAAAGATTTTCCCATTGATATTCAACTGATAATTTTTCTTTAAATAATTATTTATTACTTCATTATTAGTAGCACCATGCCATTGAGTAGTAAACTCATTCTCTTTAAGTTCTATTTCTTTATATCCTAGCATACTTCTTAGTTTATTAAAATCACTTAAACTTATTGCTACATTAAATGTATTATTTTCATCTATATTTACTATATATTTTTCTACCTCACAGTAACTTTCCAAATCATATCCAGTATTATTTAAATAATCTATAACTTCGCTATAATCTAATTTAGGTAGCTCTTTAACATCCCTTATATTAGCTTCTTTTAAAAATCTTGTATTATAATTATTTCTTATATCTATATCATATGGAACTCTCATCTCTAAATATCCAAGTGACCATTGAGCCATTACAAGTGTTATTATAAAACTTATCATAGCTCCCAAAAAAGTCATTGATATTGTAGCCATTAATATTGGAGCTGTTTTTATTTTAGATACTATTGATCCTATTAAAAATAAATTTGTTCCTTCATACTTAAAATTAATCCATTTATCCTTTATATAAATCATTATATAAGCAATTGAATAAAATAAAGCATAAGTTCCTATTATAAAAGTAATTAAAGATACTCCTATATACATCAAATATATTGGACTATAATCATTCTTTGAATTTAATATTTTAATAGTACAACTACCACAAATACTATATAAAATTACTGATAAAGCAAATATCGAGCTATATACCTTTCCACTTCTTTTAAACTGAAACTCAACTTGTTTATGAGCATTTAACATATCTATAAGTTTTAATTTCCTTAAAACTATAACATTATATAATCCTATTATACAAAACATAGATATAAAGAATATAAATGTAATACATACTGTATCCATATATAATCTTAGGCTAAATATTATTTCTTGTTTTGCACTTATTAAAACTATAGCTGTAATTGCTTGAGAAAATAAAGTTCCTACAAATATTCCTGCTATTATGGCTAAAATTCCAATTACAAGCGTTTCAACAAAAAACATTAATGCCACACTTTTTTGCTCAGCTCCAAGTAATACATATGTTGCAAATTCCCTTTGACGCCTTCTAATCATATATTTATTTACGTAGCTTACAAGTAAAATAAGAATTGCTGTAATCACATAGGTTGAATACTGCAATATTAATTTTAAAGTTTTAAAGTTATAAGACGCCTCAGTGATTAACTCATAGCTTGAACTTGAAAGTGATGTAATTGCATAAAACAAGCTTACGCATATTGTTATAGTTATAAAATAAATTAAATAATCTTTAATAGATTTTTTTGCATTATTTTTAGCCAGCTTAGCGTACATCTCTAACATCACCGCCTAATAATGCCACTACATCTAATATCTTATTAAAAAATTGTCTTCTTGTATTATCACCCTTTACTAATTCCGTAAATATTTTTCCATCTTTAATAAATAATATCCTGTCACAATAACTAGCTGTAAAAGAATCATGTGTTACCATTAATATTGTTGCATCTAAATTCTTATTCAAATTTGATATCATCTCGATTAACATTTGTGCAGATTTTGAATCAAGTGCTCCTGTTGGCTCATCAGCTAAGATTAACTTAGGATTTGTTACTAAAGCTCTTGCACATGCTGTTCTTTGCTTTTGACCTCCTGATACCTCATAAGGATATTTTGAAAGTATATCTTCTATACCTAATTCTCTTGCAACATTTAAAACCTTATTATCAATCTCACTTTTTTTAGTTTTGTTTATGGTAAGGGCTAAAGCTATATTTTCATGAATCGTTAATGTATCTAATAAATTAAAATCTTGAAATATAAATCCTAAGTTCTCTCTTCTAAACTTTGCTATATTCTTTTGATTTATTTCTGTTAAGTCTTTTCCATCTAAATAAATATTTCCTGAACTAACATCATCTATTGTAGCTATTAAATTTAACAATGTTGTTTTTCCTGAGCCAGAGGGTCCCATCACTCCAACAAATTCACCTTTTTTAACCTTAAAGCTTATACCATCTATAGCTTTAACTATATTTCCTTTATTACCATAATATTTTTCAATATTACTGATTTGTAATACTTCATTCATTTATTATCACCTCAAAAATATTTTAGCTTATATACCACATTCTAGATTCGATTTAATATTACTTTTAGGTGACAATCTTGTAACATTATTAAATCATAATTTAGCAAACAATTTCTTTAACTATAAACTACTTCTATGAAGGTTACTAAGCACTAGGTTTCATTACAAAATTTCCTATAGGAAAAGTAATAATCACTTTTGTGTACCTATTTAATTCTGATTCTATATCTATTAATAAACCTAACTTATGGCATAATTTTCTACATAAATATAATCCAATCCCAGTAGATTTACTGTTTAATCTTCCTATATTTCCGGTGAATCCTTTTTCAAATACTCTCTCTAATTCATCTTTAGGTATACCTATCCCATTATCTTCAATAACTAATTTAATTCCATTTTTTATTTCATCTAAATATACCTTAACTTTTGGATCCTTACTATCTCTATACTTTATAGCATTTACTATTATTTGATTTAAAATAAATTCAAGCCACTTGCTATCGCAATATACTGTTTTATCTATGTTATTTATATCAATCTCTATATTATTTAAAATAAAACCTTGTTTATTTCTTGTAATCACATTATTTACACAGTCTTGTAAGCTTATTTCCTTTACAAGATAATCTTTATCTACATTTTCACTTCTTGCATAGAATAATGCTTGCTCTACATATCTATCAATTTCTTCTAATTGCATAAGTATTATTGAACTTTTATCTGTTCTATTGTTTTCTTCAATTAGTTTTATAAGTGATATAGGCGTTTTTACTTCATGAATCCACTGCTCTATGTATTCTTTATACTCTCTAAGTATAAACTTTTCATTATTAATTTCTTCCCTCATTGACTTACTTGATTTTTTAAGAATATAATAATATGGTTCTGCTTCAAAAAATGGAGGAACTTCTAATACTTCGCTTATTAAATATTTTTTATCTATATTTTCTAAACATCTTTCTATTAATTCAAAATGATTTTTTCTTTTTTTATAAGCAATAATAAAGTAGGTAAGTAAAACAATAATCCATAAAAGTACTATTATAGTTACTACTTTTAATTCATTGCCTATGCTAAGTAGAAAAATAGATAAAGTTATTACTCCTATAATATTTAAGGATATTATTCCTATGTTACTTTTTAAGTAATCATTAAAACTCATATAATATAACCTTGCCCTCTTTTTGTTTTAATAAAATCTTTTAATCCTATTTCTTCTATTTTATTTCTTATTCTTGTAATATTTACTGTAAGTGTATTGTCATTTACAAACATAGAACTATCCCATAAATACTCCATTATTTCAACTCTTGATACAATTTTCCCTTTATTAACGAATAAATAATATAATATTTTAAATTCGTTTTTTGTAAGCTCTCTGCTAACTCCATTGTGTTCAATAGTACTTGCCAAAATATTTAATTTTAAGCCATTATACTCAATTACATCTAGATTATTATTATTTGGATATGCCCTCTTAATAAGTGCATTTATTCTAGCTAAAAGTATTTGTGTATTATAGGGCTTAGTAATAAAATCATCTCCTCCTAAAGTAATCGCCATTAGTTCATCTATATTTGTATTTCTACTTGTTATAAATATTATAGGTATCTTTGAATAACTACGTATTTCTGTGCATATTTTAAATCCATCATCCTTGGGTAAATTTATATCTAATAAAATCAAATCTGGATTATTTTCTTTTACTAGTTGAGGTATCCTCTCAAAATTCTTTGGTTTTAGTACATTATAGCCGTTCATTTCTAACACGTTTCCTATTTCATTTTGAAGTTGTTCATTATCGTCTATTATCATTATTGTAAACATATTTTTCTCTCCATTTAATACATCTTTTAAATAAGTAATATCAATTTATTTAATGTAGTTTAATTTATTCAAATTTAATACTGCTTCTTCAATGGCTTTTATTATTTCTTTCTTACTTATATTCTTACCTGTTCCATTGTAAGAAAAAAATCTTTCAATTAATGTATCAGTTGCACCCATTATAGTATTTAAATCTTCAATAGTTTCTTCCTTTATATTATTATATTGCAATTTATTAACTAGTACATCTGAACAAAAGTAAAAGCTATTACTATCCAAGCCCTTTCCTGTAAGTAACATACTTCCACTATACAATACAGTTTCTAATGCATAAAGGTTACTAGCAAAATACATATACTCATAGTTAATTTCTTCTTCATTTAAGCCTCCTTTTCACTTATAACATTACACTTACAATAAAACTGTCTTCTTTTATTTCAATATTAAATTCTCCCCCTTGTGATTCAGTTAGCCCCTTAGCAATATCTAATCCTAGACCTGATCCCTCTGTACTTCTTGATATATCGCCTCTTATAAATCTTTCTACTAACTTTTCTGCATCTATATTTATTCTTTCTTTTACCTTATTAATAAAAGTAACATTGCTGCGTTTATTGACTTTATTTTCATCATATTCAATTACTATAAATATATCTGATGGGCTTAAAGCGTACTTTATGATATTAGAAATTAAATTTTGATATATTCTAAGAATTTTATTATAATCTCCACTAATCATAATTTTATTTTTCTCTTTATAAGCAACTTCTTTAGAATTAATATACAGCCTTATGTTTATGTTTAACTTTTTCTCTATTAATTTTTCTTTTACTTCAAGTAATGCTTGGTTTAATACCTCTCTTATATCTATTTCTTTTATCTCTAAATTAATTGAACTAGAACTTGAAATAATAGAATATTTTAAATCCTTTAATAAAGCACTTATTCTATTGGTCTTTCTTTCTAATATATCTAAATACTCTTTTTTATGTTTTTTATCTATATCTTCTTTACTTAAAAAATCTACGTAATTAAGTACTGAAGTTAAAGGAGTTCTTAAATCATGAGAAATATTAGTAACTAAATCAATTTTATTTATATTAGATATAGCCTCTTTATCTTCTATAGTCTTTGACATAGAAATAAGTTCATATATAGACCTATTAAGAATATTAAACTCTAGTCCATTAAATACTGCATAATTATTTTTATTATTATCTAAAATCTCAATAACCTTATTAATATTGCCTTCCTCTAAAAACTTAATTGTCTTATCTAAAATTAAATTCAAGTTTCTTATTATTAAATTATTCTTCAAAAGACTTATATAAAGATATATTGCAAGTGTTACATTTAATATAATTATCCAAACTAATATAGTAAACTTTATATCTATCCCTTCCATTGTTAGCTGAAAAATAATTTGATAAAAAATCATATAAAAAACAACTGAAAAAACTAGCTTAATAAACCTATCGAATACTTTTATTTTATAGAATTTTTTTTCGTATTCTTCCATGTTACTTTTATTATATATCCTACATTTTAAAACTATTTGAATTAATGAAATAGCTACTATTATAGAAAAAACTACCCAAGTTAATAAAACTATATATTTAGGGCCTTCTGTATTATAATTTGGTAAAAATTCCCCTCCAGTTTTATTTACTAATTTTCTTACTACAAAATAATTAATTAAAATTAATATCTTACCTATCATTGTTTCTATTAATACTTTTTCATTTATTAATGATAAATTTTTAGCCTCGTAATCTTTAAGCCATCTTGTATTATTTTTTAGTAACGCTTTATCTAATAACATTAGATTACCCCCTTGTCTAAGGAAACTTCATCTTTCGTCGTTAGATTAAAAGTAATAGTGACTTTAAATAAATCTCCATCAATGTCAATTTTAAAATTTCCATTTTGTAACAAAACTAAATTTTTAGCTATTTCTAATCCAAGACCTGAAACATCTTCACTTTTATTGTTATTTATTATATGTACCAAGTCCTTTGGTTCTATATTTAACTCCTTTTGGGAAGTATTCTTTAAAATTATATATAACTTCTTATCTTCTTTTTTTACATCTAAATAAACTCTACTATTTTCTAATGAATGCTTTATAATATTATCAAAAAGAATTTCAAATACTCTCCATAACATTTCTCCACTACAAGATAAAAATGTTTCTTCCTTTGGGAAATTACTTCTAACAACTAAATTATTATCCATTAATCTATCTTCTACTTCCACTATAGCTTGTTTTAAAAACTCTGTTATTTCAATATTATTTAACTCTACTTTCATATCTCCTGTAGATGTCTTTGAAGCTTCAAATAATTCTTCAACTAACTTTTTTAAATTGTTAGATTTAGTCTTTAAATTTTTTATTTCTTCCCTATTATTTTCTTGTAATTTTATTTTATCTATAAGTGTAAGAATATCTTCTAATGGATTATTTAATTTTTCTGTTAAATTATTTATAAGCTCCATATTAACTTTTTCATTTTTTTTAATATTAATATCTGTTCTTTTTAAATTTAATGCTATATGATTTATTTTATCTATTAGCTTCTCATAATTATTATTTATAGGTACTTTAATTTCTTTCTTATTAAATACTTCTCGCGTAATATAATAACTTGTTTTTTCTTCATTTTTAAATATATCTATCCAAGATTCAATTCCATTCCAAATAAAAGAACTTATATTATTATTTTTTAATAATTTTAAAAACATCAATATATTTAACAATCCCAAACTTCCAATAAGGAATATTAAAACTTTATAATTAGAAGATATATAAATTGATGTTAGTGTCAGAATACCTACTACTATAGAAATTAAGTATTTTATATTTTTCATATTACTTTTCAAATTTATAACCTACTCCCCATACCACTTTTAAATACCTTGGTTTTTTGGGATCTACTTCTATCTTTTCTCTTATCCTTCTTACATGTACCATTACTGTATCTGTATTAAAACAGGGTTCTTCCCAAACTCTCTCATATATTTCCTTTGAAGAAAATACTCTTCCTGGATTACTTAAAAGAAGTTCTAATATCTTATACTCTGTTTTAGTTATTTTTATTTCCTTTCCATCTAATTCTAATACTTTTTTAATTTTATCTAATTTTATACTTCCATAAGACAAGATATCATTATCATCTTCTTTCCCATAATTCCCCAAATCTACATATCTTCTTAACTGAGATTTAACTCTTGCTATAAGTTCTAAAGGATTAAAAGGTTTAGTTATATAATCGTCAGCTCCAATGTTTAATCCTAAAATTTTATCTATATCTTGAGATTTAGCAGATAAAATTATTATTGGTATATTTTTATCTTCTCTTATATTTATTGTAGCTCTCATCCCATCCATCTTAGGCATCATTAAATCCATAATGACTAAATGTATTTCTTCTCTTTTAATTATATTTAATGCTTCTATTCCATCATAAGCTTTAATAATATTTAAGTCTTCATTCTTTAAATATATTTCAATTGCATCTGTTATTTCTTTTTCATCATCAACTACTAAAATATTATATTTACCCATATTTTTTAACCATCCCCTTATACATTACTAGCATATGTAAATTATAACATCTATGCTTTTATAATAAGATATAAACTTTAAAATAATCTATACTATTTCTAACAAAATTCTTAAAATAAAACTTTTTTAATTAAATATTTATTCATGATATTTTTTAAAAGAATTCTCTGTTTTATTTGAATATTAATAGTTATTCTTTTTTTAGCAAGAATACATTATTTCCATTTATTATGGAATTATGTTCCAAATAAATATATAATAAACATAATTATATTATATTGTGAGTTTTAGAAATAGGAATTTGTAAATTTATTAAAAAGGGGTGAAAATATGAGGGTTTGCTGTAAATGTAATACCGAAATCAGCATTACACATATACTGAAATCGACTTATAAACGTAATGGGATAATAGAGTGTAATAAATGCCACTCTAAATTTAAAATAAAATATTATCTACTTATTGTGATGAGTCTTATAGCCTTAATTTGTACGATAATGAGTTACGTAACTACGTATTATCCAACTACAATAGTAAATAGTATCATAAGGGGAATACTTGCTGTTGTTATTGAATTGATGATATATACAGGATTAGCCTTTTCTGTACCATGGGAAGAAGAACAATAATATATTATCGCAATTTTAATATATTATTAATTAATTTATAGTAAATGGATAATTGTCTTATTTATATATAATTGAGGAAAGGGGCTATAACAAAATGATTGATAGTATTCAGAGGATATTTAGATACTCATTTGCTATTGTTATCACCATTGCATTTATTGCAATGATTTTTTATTTTTTGACTGGTTTAAAAAATAAAAATTATATAAAGGCAAAAATATTTAAGATAGTAGTTATAATATCTTTTCTTTTAATTGTTTTTAATATAATAGTAACACATGTATATAACAAATTTTATCTAAATGGAAACAATGAAGGTAATATTAAGAGAAGTATAATTAAGTTACAAAACAATGATATAAGTGACTTTGAAGACATCTTCATTATCAAGGAAATTCAACTTAATGAAGAGTTAGTTGTTATTTATAAGAATAAATTAAACTGTGGCATTGCCGAATTTAGTAAGGATAAATTAGGAGATTATAAAATTAACCATTTACAAAGTGGGAGTGTCTATGAAATAAATTTTTATCTAACTATGAATATAAATAATATTAATCAATATTTTATAGTATATGGTGATGGAAGCAATTTAAAATTTAGTAAAGTTGAGATAGGAATAAATAATAATTATGTTACTATTAACATTCCAGAGGGTATGTTTGTAGAAATAATAAATATAAATCAATTTTCTAATGGAGATAATTACACTTATACTTATAGATATTATGATAAGTATGGAAAATTAATTGAAGAACATCCTTAAATTATTAAAACATTTCAATATTGAGCGATTGTATAATAATTAAAACTATATAAAAATGGTGGTGATTATTATGAGTAAAAAAAGAGATGTGTTACAGTTTAGAAAAATTTCTTTGATATTTTTATTTAGTTCTATAATTATTTCTATTATTGCTACTCTTTTAACTATTGATATATTAGGAATTGTTGGAGCAATATTACTGACTATCTATATTTTAATGTCAGTAATATTCTGGAGATGTCCATTCTGCAAAAAGCGATTGCCAACGAGGTTCAATATAGCAAATGTAGACGAAGTTTTATGTCCATATTGTAACTCAAATCTATTATACGGTGAAGAAAATATATAATATCAATATTAGGAAATCTCTCAATCTATTACGAATTAAAGTCCAGCAAATTATTTTTTTGCTGGACTTTTCTAGTATTACATAATATACGTATATAAATATTATAATATTATTTTTCTTTATTTCCACTTGTAATATAGTAATATGGTAAAGCTAAGAATAATGCTCCTCCAATAAAGTTTCCTATTGAAACTAATATTATATTATATGCATAACCACCTAGAGTTATTGTTGATGGATCAATTAAATATCCCATAGCTAAAAAGCTCATATTAGCAACACTATGTTCAAATCCTGCTGTAATAAAGGTAAATAAGCACCAAAATATCATAAGTATTTTAGCTGTCTCTTCTTTTAATTTATAACACATCCAAACTGCTAGACAAACCAATATATTACATAATATACCCTTAATTATTAATTGCCCTGCTGGAGCACTAATTTTAGTATAAGCATTACTTACTATAAATTCTCCAATATAATCACTTTTTCCACTTGTTAATCCAGCTTGAACAAATAATACCGCTCCAAGTATTCCACCCAAAATGTTACCAATCCAACTTGCAACCCAAATTTTAATTGCATCTATCCATGTAACTGTTTTTTCTAATGCTCCCATAGTCATAATCATAGCGTTACTTGTAAACAAGTCTCCCCCTGCCATTAAGACTAAGCTAAGAGCTACACCAAAAGATGCTCCCATTAAAATTTTATAAGTTTCAACTCCATTATGATGCATTATACCACCTATAGTATAAATAAGCATAATTCCTAAACTTACAAATAAACTTCCCAAAGCAGAACTTACTAAATATCTAGTTTTACTTCTTTTTAGCAAATTGCTTTTTAACTCTGCTGAATGGGCTAAATTATGAATTTCTTTACTGTACATGATGCACCCCACTATATCGTCAAAATTTTAACAATAATTGCCATAAGCAATTCTTTTTTTGCCAATCACATTGTACAATGAAAAACAAAGTTTTGCAAATAAAACTTTGTTTTTCATATTATATATTAACCCTTAATCTTATTTATATAAAACCTTCTAATTTCATCATACTCTAATAATGATTTATTAACAGAACATACCTTAATATTGTTATCTTCAAATAATGATTTCCAAGAATTTTTATCGCCAAAAATATCTTTTTTTATATGATTACCTGGTAGTATAAGAATTGGAGATATTAAAACTTCTTCAATATTATCTCTTAAAAGTTCTTTTAATATGTCTTCTTTTCTTATTTCTCCTTCCAATGTTCCCATATAAACATTTTTAAATCCTTTTTTATTAAAGGTACTTTTTAATTTATTGTAACTTTCTGTATCTATAGTTTTAGAACCATGCCCTACTAAAACTATACTCTTATCTTTTTCTAAATTTTTTTCAATAGAATCAACTATTAAATTACATCCTTCTAATAATTCCTTTTCCTCTTTTCCCATAATAGGTTTTCCTAAAGTTATTTTAGAAAATGAATAATCATATTCCTTTATAATATTTTTTATTGATAAGAATTCGCTACCTTCTATTATATGTAATGGTTGTATATAAACTTCCTTATATCCATCATTGCCTAAATTAAATAAGACTTCTTCTAATCTAGGTACTATTTTCCCATATTTATTAAATAAAATATTTGTTATTATACTAGATGTAAAAGCCTTGCATATATAATATTTATCACTAAGTGAATTTCTTACTTCATCTTCAAAGTTCTCAAGAAAATTTAATCCCTCTAAATTAGCAGTTCCAAAAGAAACTATAACAACTGCCTTCATTGACATAAAGTCATCTCCTTTAAATATTAAATTTTTTAAAGGCCTCTAAGAATTTATTTATATGCTCTTCTGTGTGAGCAATACTTAAAAATAAAGCTTCATATTGAGATGGAGGTATATTAATACAATTATTAATCATATGCTTAAAATATTTTTTAAATATTTCTTCATTACAAGTCTTAACATCAGCATACTTCTTAACTTCTTTTAAATCTGTAAAGAAAATTGTAAGCATTCCTCCATATCTATTTATAGTTAATGGAATTGACTTTTCTTTTGCTATTTCTTTTATTCCATCTTCTAATAATTTACCTAGTTTCTCAATTTTATTATAATATTCTTCTTTATTATTTTTTATTTTATTTAAAGTAGCTATTCCTGCCGCCATAACTATTGGATTCCCTGACATAGTTCCAGCTTGATAAACCTCACCTAATGGAGATAAACATTCCATTATTTCCTTCTTACCACCATATGCACCACAAGGAAGGCCACCCCCTATAATCTTTGCATATGTAACTAAATCAGGCTTAACCTTAAATAACTTTTGAGCCCCTTCAAAGGATACTCTAAATCCACTCATAACTTCATCAAAAATTAATAAAGCTTTATACTCATTACATAGTTCCCTTAATAAAATCATAAATTCATCTTCAGCCTTAATAACTCCCATATTGCCTGCAACTGGCTCAATAATAACTCCCGCTATATCATCACCATATTTATTAAATAGTTCTTTAATACTTTCTTTATCATTATAGGTTGCTATTAAAGTATTTTTTATACTATCTTCAGGTACTCCCAATGATCCTGGTATTCCATTAGTTAACACTCCTGATCCCGCTTCTACCAAAAAACCATCAAAATGTCCATGATAGCAACCAGCAAATTTAATAATTTTATTTTTCTTTGTGTATCCTCTTGCAAGTTTTATAGCGCTCATAGTTGCTTCTGTACCAGAGTTAACCATTCTAACCATTTCAATATTCCCTAAATTTTTACATAAAAATTTAGCCATTATAAGTTCTAATTCAGTAGGTGCTCCAAAAGCTATTGCACTTTCTGACACCTCTTTAATAGCTTTTACTACATCTTTATCACAATGACCTAAAAACATAGGGCCCCAAGCTAAAACAAAATCAATATAGTCCTTACCCTCTTCATCTATTATTATAGCCCCTTTTCCACTCTTTATAATTGGTGGTGTCATACCAGTATTTTTATAAGAACGGACTGGAGAATTTACTCCACCAGGCATATACTTTTTAGATTCATGGAATATTACTTCATTTCTCATACCTAATTCTCCTTTAACCATCTTACTGCATCTAAAGCATAATAAGTTATTATAATATCTGCACCTGCTCTTTTCATAGAAAGTAGCATTTCTAATGCAACTGCTTTTTCATTTATTAATCCTGCTTCTGCTGCTGCCTTAACCATTGCAAACTCACCACTTACATTGTAAGCACAAATTGGAACATCTACTGTTCCTTTTGCTTTACTTATTATATCTAGGTACGACATTGCTGGTTTTACCATAATTATGTCTGCGCCTTCATTTATATCCCATTTTATTTCCTTTAATGCTTCCTCTGAATTTGCAGGATCCATTTGATAAGTTTTTCTATCTCCAAATTGTGGTGCTGAATGAGCTGCTTCCCTAAATGGTCCATAGAAAGCTGAAGAATATTTAGCTGCATAACTCATTATTGCTACATTTTCATATCCATTATCATCTAATACTTTTCTTATATGTCCAATTCTACCATCCATCATATCAGAAGGTGCTACCATATGAGCTCCAGCCTTTGCACAAGATAATGATATTTTCCCTAATATTTCAAGGGTTTTGTCATTGTCTACTTCATTACCATTTAATATTCCACAATGCCCATGACTAGTATATTGGCACATGCAAACATCTGTAATTATATATAAATCATTTGAAATTTCTCTTATTTTTCTGATTGCTTTTTGAACAATACCATCATTATTATAACTTTCTGAACCAGTATCATCTTTATGACTTGGAAGCCCAAATAGTATAATTCCTCTAATATTATTTTTTTCAACTTCTTTTATTATTTCAGGAAGTCTATCTAAAGACCAATGATAATTCCCTTTCATTGATGATATCTCTTCCTTTATATTTTCACCTTCTACAACAAAAATTGGGAAAATAAAATCCTTAGAACTTAATGTATTTTCTCTTACTAAATCTCTAATTGCTGAATTTGCTCTTAGTCTTCTTCCCCTTTTAATCATATTATTCACCTTTGCTTTCTTTATATGTTTTATATATTTCTACTATTTCATCTAAGAAACCATCTTCTGAATGCTTTCTGCACATATGACTAACTATGTCACTTTCTTTTAATGCTTTAAAGGTTTGTGGCCCAATTGCAATATTATGCTTTTGCTTAATTTTATCTACTCCAAATAAAGATATCATATTATTTACAGTACTTGGACTTGTATATAAAATAAAATCTACTTCATCAAATACTTTTTTATTTTTAACTTCTCCACAAATTGTATCATAGGTATGAATTCTATCTACAGTTAAACCTAATTTTTCAATTTCATCTTTTAAATAGCTCCTACTTCCTGATGAACAAGGAAGTAATACCTTTTCGCTACTATTTAGATGGGGTTTTAATGAATTAAACAAACCTTCTCCTACAAATTCTCTTGCCATAAGAAAAGCTTGAATACCTTTTTGTTCAAGAGCCTTTCTAGTTGCTTTCCCTACTACTGAAAATTTAGCTTTTATATTTCTTATATCTATCTTGTTTTCTATTATGTATTCAAAAAATAAGTTTACTCCATTTACTGAAGTTAATAATATATGATCATACTCATGAATTTTATCTTTTACTTCATCTAAGTTTTCTTTAGTAGAGTGAATTTTTATAGAATTTATTTCTGTTACCTCTGCTCCTAAATCCTTTAATTTTTTCTTTAAATTAGATGCTTGTTCTCTAGATCTTGTTACACAAATATTAGAACCAAACAGCGGTTTATCTTCATACCAATTTAACCTATCATTTAATGAAACAACTTCCCCCATTACTATAATACATGGAGATTTCAATTTAGCCTTTTCTACTTTTTCTTCAATATCCTTTATAGTTCCAACTACCTTTTTTTGTTTTGAAGAGGTTCCTCTCATAATAACAGCTACCTTAGTATTCTCATCTTTTCCATTACTTATTAGATTTTTAATAATATCTCCTAAGTTATTAAGACCCATCATAAATACCAAAGTTCCTTTTTCTTTAGCAACAGCTTCCCAATTAATGTTTAATACTCCCGCTGTCATTCCTGTAATTATATGAAAACTTTGAGACATTCCTCTTTGAGTAATAGGAATTCCAGCATAATTTAATACTGATATAGGAGATGTAACACCAGGAATAACTTCAAAATCTATATTTTCTTCTATTAATGCTAAAGCTTCTTCTCCACCTCTTCCAAAAACATATGGATCTCCACCTTTAATTCTACCAACTATATGTCCTTCTTTAGCTAAATTAACTAAAGATTCATTTATTTCTTCTTGTGTTTTATAATGAGCTCCAGGCTCCTTACCACAATAATATACTTCACATTTTTCATCTAAGTAATTTAATATATTATTTGAAACTAATCTATCATATAAAACTGCTGTACATTTTTGTAGTGCATCTACTGCTTTTATTGTTAATAAATCCTCATCTCCTGGTCCTGTACCAATAATATAAACCTTACTCATTTTACTATCCTTTCATTATCTTATTAGCTAATTTTATTCCAAGTTCAATATTTTCTTCTAAATTTCCTAAAATATCTTTCTTTACTATTTTTCCTCCACCTACATCAAAAGTTCCTATCATATATAAATCATTATTTTTAATTTCAGAATAAACGCCAATTACACTATGACATCCACCATTTAATTTTCTCATAAAGCTTCTTTCAGCTTCTACAGATATCCTAACCTCTTTATTATCTAACTTCTTTAAATAAGAATTGTATTCTCCATTAATTAAAGCTTCAATTCCTAAAGCTCCTTGCCCAATAGCTGGTAAAAACACCTTAGGATCAAAATAATCTGTAATGATATTTTCCATCTTAAGTCTTTTTAAGCCTGCTGCAGCTAAAATTATTCCATCCATATTTTCATTTTGCATCTTTTCTAATCGAGTTTGAACATTTCCTCTTATGGGAACAATCTTTATATCTTTACGAAGTTCTCTAAGCATTGCTGCTCTTCTTATACTGCTAGTTCCTATGATAGCCCCTTCTTTTAGTTCATCAAAATGAATGTTATTTCTTGATACAAAAACATCCCTAATGTCTTCTCTTTCTGGAACAGCTATAAGTTCAAAACCTTCTGGCAATTCAAAAGGTACATCCTTCATACTATGAACAGCTGCATGAGCTTCCTTATTTAATAGAGCATATTCTATTTCTTTTACGAATAATCCCTTACCACCTATTTTATCTAAAGTTACATCCAATCTTTTATCACCTTCTGTAACTACTAATAATTTCTTTGAATTTATATTATTTATTTCTTTTATAAGTTCCATAACTCTTTCCGCTTGTACTTGAGCTAATTTACTTTTTCTAGTTGCTATAATTATCTCCATAAAATATCTCCTATAAATTCTTGTATAATTTATTTAATATTTCTTTCCCAAAAAACATTTCAATAACTAATTTATCTTTTTTCTTATCATAAATATATTTAAAATCTTCGCTACAAACAAATTTAATTATGTCTTTTTTATATTCCTTTAGTATTTTGGCTTTCCCTCGTATTAAAGAAGAATATCCAATAAAATCATCATATTCACTTAATGTTTCAATTATTTTTTTAGCTAACAATAATGAACCATTAGGATTTCCATGATTAGTATTTATAGCAAAACTTATATTTTTCAAGCTTCTTTGAACAGGAGCAATTGCCATACTTTCTAAATAATTCTCTGCAAAAATATAGATTTTATAACTTTCTTCACAATCTTTTTTAATTTCATTATTTATATTTTTATCATTAGTTGCTATTACTATCAAGTGTTTATCTCTTATAAACTCTTTATAATAAGAATTATGGATAAGCTTAACATCCATTAAATTATTAAATTCATCTATAAAATCTAAAGCCAATACTTCAACATTACATTTTTTAGATAAAAAGTTTTTACATTTAATATAAGAAGCTTTTCCTCCACCTATTATGCCAACATTAAGTTTATTAGAAATTAATGAAAGGTAAGTGTACTCTATATCTTCTTTAGAAATATCTTTTCTAATATTTTTATACATTCTTTACCCTGCCCCTTTAACTGCTCTTCCTTTAATACTTCAATAGCTCTATTTACATAATAATCCGAAGTACTTTTTATAAGTATCTTAGCAATTTCTAAATCTTTTTCATCATGACATTTATTTTGTAGCGTTTTTTCTCTTTCTTCTATTATCTTAGCGCTATTATTTTTTATATCCTTTATTACAGTGGATACTTCTCTAATATTCTTCCACTGAAAGAATTCTTTTATATAGTTTTCTATGATAGATTTATAACTTAGCATTCTCTCTTTTCTTAAATTCTTATTTTCATCATCCATTAAACTTATTTCATCTATATCATAAAGTCTTACTCTTTTAAATTCTTTTATTTTGTCATCTATATCTCTTGGCATAGCCAAATCAAAAATTATAATATTTCCTCCATATTCATTAATATGTTTCTTTTCTATAATCAAATGTGGAGCAGATGTACAAGATATTACACAATCCATTTCATTTATAATTTTTCTTCCTTCGTCATAAGTTGTAACAACCACTCTTTCATCAAATATATCCTTAACTTTTTCTGTATTTCGAACTACTAAAACTAACTTTTCTATATTATTTGAAAGAGCATATTTAACTACTAAGCTACCAACTTCACCATATCCAATAACCATAATTTTTTTCGATTTATTTTTTATTGCTTCACTTACTGCAATAGAAGCAGAAGACACTGGTATTTCATATAACTTCCCTTCAGTCCTAAACTTTTTACCACAAGTAATAGCTTCTAGAAATAGCCTTTGTAATTCGCTATTTACTGATTTCAAATCAATGGCTGTTAAATATGCTTCTTTTATTTGCCCTAAAATTTGGTCTTCCCCTAATATTTTAGAATGAAACCCACAAACTACTTCCATTAAATGTTTCACAGTTTCTTTTTCTTCTAAGTAAAAGCAGCTTTCTTTTAAATTAATATCCCATTTTAATATTTCAAAAATTATATTTAAGCTTTCTTCTCCCTTTAAATTACCTCTATAATAAATTTCCGTTCTATTACAAGTGGATAGTATAACTACCTCTTCAAAATATTTAAGCAACTCTTCCGTATATTCTTTTCTCTTTCTTGGAGATAAACTTAATTTTTCCCTTATTTCTACCTTAGTGTTTTTCTTAATACCTAAAAGCTGAATCATATCACTTCTCCTAAATTTATTAATATGTCTTAAGTTATCTTACCCCTATTATACTCCTATTAATAATTTTTTTCATTTCTAAATATTATTATATTGATAAGACACTTTGAAAGTATAATTAATTAATGAAAGGAGCTGTCTTAGACAGCTCCTTAAAACTTCATATATTTATTTTAACTATTTAGAATCCTATTTGTCTAATAGGTAATATTTATTTCATTTATAAGTAAATGCCTATAATTAGTATCTTATTCCACTCCAATAAATATTATCCTTTACTATCGCCTTATTAGATAAATTTACTCCTTCAAGAGCCCATTTTTTAAATTCCATAAATCCAGTTCTATCAACTATATATCCAATATGCTCCTTGCCACCTGGAGCATTTTTATCTATATACTCTTCAACATATTTATAAGTGTTTAAAATGATTTTAATTATACTTTCTTCATCAACCCAAACAATAAAGTCTTCTGCGAGTCTTGGGTTTTTCTTACCTGTTCTACCCATTATAGCTAACCTATAATATTTTTCCTTACTTCTAGTCCACGCACCAGTTGGACAATTAATTACACATTCCCCACAACCTATACATTTACTATGATCTCTTACTGGTCTATAGTTTTCTGGATGTAAAGCTCCTGTTGATTTTTTAGTACAAGCTCTAACACAAGCCCCACAAGAAACACATTTATCCTTATCAAATTGTGGTTCAGTCATTCCTATAATACCAAAGTCATGCATTCTTGACTTAATACAATCGTTTGGACATCCTGTTAATGCTATTTTAAAATGTAAATCATTTGGGAAGATTGCTTTTTCTATTTTCTTTGCAAAGTTAGTGGTATTATAATTTGCATAAGGACAAACTTTATTTCCTATGCAGGCAGATACATTTCTTGTTCCTGCTGCTGTATATCCCTTATCTGGAACTTCTTGATTTATTTCTAATCCTTCAATTATAGGTTGAAGGAGAATGTTAACCTCTGCTATATCTTCCATGTCTATTCCTGGAATTTCAAAACCTTGTCTTGTTGTTAAGTGAACTGTTCCATCACCATATTTGTCAGCTATTTCTTGAATTAAAGTTAAATATTCAGCCTTTAAGAATCCACCTGGAACTCTCACTCTAGAAGCTGTTACCCCTCTATTTTTAGTAACTCTAAAAGCATTTTTTTTCAGCTTTTTAGTATTTATATCCATAGTGTCTTCCTCCTAATCTATTAATTCTTTTCCTTTTACATAATTAAACACTGGTCCATCTAAACAAATATAAGTATCATCTATTTTACAATGTCCACATTTACCTATTCCACAACACATTTTTCTTTCTTGTGAAATCCATATATTTTCTTCTTTAATTCCAAGCTTTAAGAATTCTAATACAGTAAACTTCATCATCATTGGTGGCCCTACAACAATAACTTGTACATTTTCTTTATCCTTTATTTTCAATTCAGGAATATACTTAGTTACAAGTCCTACATTCCCTTTGTATCCTTCTTCTGCACCATCTACAGTTAGAATAAGATTCATATTCTTTTCCCAAGATTTAATATCATCTTTAAAAAGAATATCCTTTGGAGATTTAAATCCTGAAATTAAAGTAAAATCTCTACACTCTTCTTTATTATTTGAGAAATAATCAACTATTCCTTTAACTGGTGAAAGTCCTGTTCCTCCAGCTACTACTACAATCTCTTTATTTTTATAATTTTCTATATCAAAGCCATTTCCATAAGGCCCTCTTAAAAATAGTTTATCACCTACATAGTTTTTAAATATCTCATCAGTTACTTTTCCAACTTTTCTTATAGTTAAATCAATATAGTTTTTACCTATTCCACTTACTGATATTGGAGCTTCTCCATACTTAGGTAAAGATACTTCAAAAAATTGACCTGGCTTTACATCTCCTTTAAACTCCATTCTAAAAGTGTATTCTATTTCAGTATGCTCTATAACTTCTAAAATTTCTGATATAAATGGTATATATTCATTTTTATTCATTTGAATTCACCTCATCCATAGCTTTTTCTAATTTATTTACACAATTTGAGAATGAAATATATTCTGGACATATATCATCGCATCTACCACATCCAACACACATATGGTATCCCCATCTCTTTTTGTAGTCATGTACTTTATGAAGAACTTTAAATCTCATTCTTTGTCCCTTATCCTGTCTAAAGCTATGTCCCCCAGCCATATCTGTATATCCATCAACATGACATGAAGCCCATACTCTTCTTCTTTCTCCTACTTTTCCATTATCCTTATAGAATATATCTTGCATTGTAAAGCAAGTACATGTTGGACAAACAAAGTTGCATCTTCCACATGCTATACATCTTTCTCTATATTCATTCCACATAGTAGATTTCATAACTTTTAATTCTAGATTATCTGGAATGTTTACTTTAACCTTATTATCTTGAACAAAATCTGGCTTTACATCTAACTTTTCATTATTTAAGTTTTCAAATATGTTGATGAACTCATCATCTTTAATATCTAAATAAACTTCATTACCTTCTTGTTTTATATAAGCATTATATTCTTCAGTTTTATTACTTCCCATACTTACACAGAAGCAATTATCAAAGCTTTTTTCACATCCTATAAGAATAAATTTTGCTTTTTCTCTTAGTTTTTTATAATATGGATCTTCAAATCCATTTCTTAAATATATATCATCAATTCTTCTTAATGAATGAATATCGCAACTCCTTAAAAATACAAGTATTGATTTTTCATCTAAATCTGGTTCTTTTATTTCCTTTTCTGTAAAGAAAAATAAAGTTTGTGTTATTGGAAGAAGAACTTCTTTATATGAAAAGGCTGATTTTTTGTTAAATTCTATTTCTTCTATTCTAGATACTTCTCCGTATCTTACTATATCTGTATCTGAAAATCTTCCTTGCCCTTCAAATATTTTTGGAGCATATATTTTATATTTTTTACTTAATTCACTTAATCCTAAATTGAAATCTTCTACTTTAAGTTTATATCCCATCATTAACACCTCTTAACTTTATTTTTTCTTTATATATCTTCATTAAATTAATCTACGCTTCAGAATTGTTATAATAATAACAATCTCATGTATAAATTATAAATCTTAAAAAAAATAAAAACTGTGATAAATATCACAGTTTATTTATAATTTTTATTTATATTTTTAATTTAAATAATTATTAACATTTTCTTTCTTATATAAAATGTTAAATATTATACAATTTTTCTATTTACAACCTCTAAAAAATTGTGAAAGTTTATCTCTATCTCTAACTACAATCTTTTTCTTTTCCATGATTATTAGGTCATTTTCTTGTAAAATTTTTAATGCTCTAGATATTGTTTCCCTTGGTGTTCCAAACATATCAGCTAAATAGGTTATACTTACATTTAAGTCTATTAGAGTACCGTTTTCAATCTTAATTCCATAATCCTTAGATAATTTCCAAAGCTTTGCTGCAACTCTTTTTTCAACTTTTATTGGTGTAGAGTTCTTTAACTGCCTATATAATCTTCTTACCTTCCTTGTTAAAGAAGACATAACTATTTTTGTTAATTCAAAATCACTTCTCATTACTTCTTCAAATTTAACTCTATCAAAAGATAATATTTCTGCCTTTTCAAACACTTCACAATTAATAGATGCTGGTAAATCATCTAAAACTACTGCATTTATTATAGTATTTTCATTCAAAATAAATATTATTTTCTTTTGAGCTGATTCATTTAGTTTATATAATGCAACTTTTCCACTATATACAATATGTACTCTATTAACTTTTTCCTTATCTCTAAATATATGACTGCCCTTCATAAAGCATCTACTTTCTCCAAAATCAGATAAGGCTTCTTTAGCATCTTCACTTACATTTTCAAATAACTCCATTTTATCTAACTGAGCTTTAACTAATTCTTTCATCTTATTACACCTAATTTCTATGCTTTATAATATAACTATATACTATTATATTTAAAATTTCAAAGATAGTAATTTTTTAATCTTTATTTACATTTATATATTTTTCAGGTCTTTAATATAAAGCTTTTTACATTAATAAAAAAATTACACCTATTAATTTTGCTTATATATTTCTAAATTCAAGAAATTGCAAAATTAATAGGTGAATTATATACTTTATTATTATTCTTTTATAGCTTTATTAACTATAACTACAAACCAAATTAATGCTACCCCTAAAAGAGCATGTCCAAGTCCAGCTATATGGCTTAAGCCTGCAAAATCCTTGCCTAATACTTGAAGTATTCCCCTAGCAGTAAAAGTAGCTAATACATATACTAATGAAACATTATAAAGAATTCCCCATCCTTTTATACCTTTATTTTTTGATATATTAAAGTTTTTCTCTAATAGTAAAACTAAAATAAAGAATACAAATCCTAGAGTTATTGCATGAGTGTGAACTACAGATAAAACAGTTTGTCCTTCAAACCCATTAATTTTTGTAAACTCCCTATAAAATACTCCCATAACTAGTCCTAAAATTAAATAAAAAGTTGCTAAATTAAAATATTTCTTCATTACGCCCTCCACATTGTAATAAATATTATTTCTTAATACTAATTCTATATAATAATATAACTAATTAAGAAAAATTTCAACTTAAATAAAATTCCATATTAAATAACTATTAGCTTAATAAATATTTACTCAATAAAAATAAGAAATATACATTCTTATACAATTTTAAATCAATTTTCTACTTTATATTTTCAATGATAAATGGGGTATTTTGATAAATACAGTAATTTAGCCAATTACCAAATACTATATTTGCGCTTCCCCTCCATTTAACTAATGGTTCACTATTTATATCATCTTGTGGAAAATAATTTTTAGGTATATCAATCTCTAACCCTTTATTTAAATCTCTTAAGTATTCATTTTTTAAAGTATCTCTATCATACTCTAGATGCCCCGTTATAAATATTTGTCTTTTATCTTTAGTTGCAATTATAAAAGTTCCAGCTTCTTCTGATTCAGCTAATATATCTAAAACTTTAACATTTTCAATATCCAATTTATTAATAGTTGTATGCCTTGAATGAGGAGCATAAAATATATCATCAAGTCCTCTTGTTAAATCTTCATTTTGATTATTAACCTTATGTGGAAATACTCCAAACATTTTACTTATTAAAGGTCGCTTCTGTATATTGTAATGATAATATAATGCTGCTTGAGCTCCCCAACATATATGAAGGGTTGAAAAAACATTAGTTTTACTCCACTCCATAATTTCTTCTAGTTCATTCCAATAATCTACATCTTCAAAATCCATAGTTTCAACAGGTGCCCCAGTTATAATTAACCCATCAAACTTTTGGTATCTTACTTCATCAAAATAGTTGTAGAATTTCTCCAAATGTTCTATAGGAGTATTTTGTGAAGTATAGGTTTTAGTTTGTAATAATGTAACCTCTACTTGTATTGGTGTATTAGACAAATATCTTAGCAATTGATTTTCTGCTTGGATCTTTATTGGCATTAAATTCAAAATTGCTATTTTTAGTGGTCTTATGTCTTGTGTTTGAGCTCTTTCTATATTCATTACAAATATATTTTCTTTAGATAGTACCGTAAATGCTGGTAGCTCCCTTGGAATTTTTATTGGCATAATTAACCCCCTCCTTATAAATTATTAAAACATAAAAAAAATTAATTTTAAAGTTATTATTTCTATATAATTCCATATCAATATATCAATATAGTTTTTGACATAATGTAAATAATTTCATATAATATATTAAAATATATGGTCTGGGGTGGTTTTATGAGTAAAAAAGATTTTATTTCTCAAATTAAAGCTTCTAATAAAACTGATAATTGCGACTTAGTAATTAAGAATATTAATATTATTGATGTATTTCAAAGTTCATCCTTCATTGATAACGTTGCAATAAAAGACGGGGTTATAGTCGGCTTTGGAGAGTTTCATGGTAAAACAGAAATTGATGGAACTGGTAAGTTTATTTGTCCAGGCCTTATTGATGCCCACGCTCATATTGAATCTTCTCTTGTTACCCCAAAGGAATACTATAAGGTGTCCTTATTACATGGTATTACTTCTGTAGTTTTAGATCCACACGAAATTGCTAATGTTTTAGGTATAGATGGAATTAAACTAATAATGGATCTTTCAAAGAATATTCCTTTTGATTGCTACTTTATGCTTCCCTCCTGTGTGCCTTCCACTTCCTTTGAAACTTCTGGTGCTACTTTAGAAAACGAAGATTTAGCTCCACTTTATAGAGAAGATAATGTTCTTGGTTTAGCAGAAGTAATGAATTTTCCTGCTGTAGCTCATTGTGATGATAGAATGATAAATAAACTTTGGGAAGCAAAATCAAAGAATCTTATAATTGATGGTCATTGTGCTGGGTTATCAAAGGACTTTTTGAATATTTATTCTACCGCAAATATTCTTACAGATCATGAAGCTATTTCAAAGGAGGAAGCCATAGAAAGATTAAAACGCGGTATGTATGTTCATATTAGGGAAGGCTCTGTTGCTAAAAATTTTAAAGAACTTATTAAAGCAGTTACTATTTCAAATTCAAGAAGATTTTGCTTTTGTACAGATGACAAGCATATAGATGACTTATTAGATAATGGAAGCATTGATTTCTCTATAAGGGAAGCTATCTCCCATGGACTCCCACCTGAGACTTCTATTCAAATGGCAACTTTAAATCCTGCTGAATGCTATAATTTAAAATATAAAGGTGCAATTGCTCCTGGATATATAGCAGATTTTATAATACTAGATGATTTAATTAACTTTAAGATTAATTCAGTCTATAAAAATGGTAATTTAGTAGTTAAAAATAGTAAGTTAGTCATAGAATCTAATAACGATACATTTCAATATAGAAAAATAAACAATTTAAATATTAAAAATATCACCACTAAAGATATAGAAATTCCAATAACTAATAAAGAAGTGTTAAATATTATAGGTATTACCCCTAATAAATTAGAAACTTCATATATTAAAATTAATATTAAAGATTTAAATAGTAATGATACTTTTAAATCTGATACCTCTAAAGATTTCCTTAAAGTTGCAGTTATTGAAAGACATAAATCTACTGGAAATATTGGTCTTGGGGTGATACATGGACTCAATCTTAAATATGGTGCAATAGCAACTACAATAGCTCATGATTCTCATAATCTAATTGTTACAGGGACTAATGATGAAGATATGATTTTTGCTATAGAAAAGCTTAAAGAAATCAATGGTGGAATTATTGTTGTTAAAGATAAAAAAATATTAGCTTCCATTGCATTAGAAATTGGTGGACTTATTACATCTAGAGGATATAAGGAAGTTATAAAGGATTTAGAAAGACTTCATCTTGCAATAAGAAATATAGCTCCTAAAATTAATTTTAACCCATTTTTAACCTTGTCATTTTTATCACTCCCTGTTATTCCTGATTTAAAGCTTACGGATAAAGGTCTATTTGATGTCAATAAATTCAAATTTATTCACGTTACTGATTAAAATTTTATTAGGGCTGCTATACGTAGCCCTTAATATATATATTTTCTTTTATCCTTTAATATAAATCATTTTTCACTTCTATATTTTTTACTATTTCAATTAATTTTTTAAAACTTGTAGTTTGTACTTTTCCTTTTGAAAATACAATATGATTGAAATTAACTAAGTTTAAATTTTCTACATTAATCTCTATTAGTTCCCCAGACTCTATTTCCTGCTCTACTAATACTCTACATATAACTAAAACACCTAAATTTTCTTTTGCTGCATTTACTAATACTTGTGAATTAACACTTGTCCAATATTCTTTCACTTTTATATCATGTAGCATTAGAGCACTATCAAATATATCTCTTACGGAGCTTCCCTTTTCTCTCAATAGGAGTTTTTCCTCTGTTAACTCCTTTATAGTTATTTTGCTTTTCTTAGCAAGCTTATGATTAGGGGATACTAATATTGATATATCATAAGAAGAAAATTTAAGTTGCTCTAAATCTTCATTATAAACAACCCCCTCTATTAATCCTAGGTCAATTTCATTCTTAGATAATCTTTCTTCAATGCTTCTTGCATTATCTACTATTACTCTAATAGGTGTTTTAGGACATTCTTCTTCAAAGCTTCTAACTATTCTTGGTAATTGAAAGTTTGCAATAGTTATACATGAACCTAATTTTATAACTGCATTTTCTTCTAATTCTTTTATATCTTTTTCTAGAGCGTCATATAGATCTAGTAATTTTAATACCTTTACTAAAAACAATTTTCCAGTCTCATTTAAATATAATTTTCTAGAAATCCTATCAAATAATTCCACTCCCAAATGCTCTTCTAATTCAATAATAGTATGAGAAACAGCTGGCTGAGTCATAAATAGTTTTTCTGCAGCCTTAGTTATACTTTTTTCTTCACATACAACTTTAAATATACGTAAATGCCTGATTTTCATTTTACACACCTACTCATTACTATTTATTTATATATTATATAAAATTATACTATTTTACTTATATTTGGTCTATAGTATATACTATCTTAGAGGGTTGGAATTTAAAGGGAGGATAATTATGAATTACAAAAATTTAAAACTATATTTTTCGCTTTTTAAGGTTACATTTTCTGTTAGTTGTTTTAGCTTTGGTGGCGGTTATGTTATTATACCTTTACTTCGAAAATATTTAGTTGAAGACATGAAATTATTAACTAACGATGAATTATTAGATATGGCTGCTGTTGCTCAGTCATCTCCTGGTGCTATTGCTGTTAATTTATCATCCTTAATAGGATATAGATTACTTGGTAAACTAGGAGCTATAATAACGTGCATAGGTACTGTTTTACCACCATTATTAATACTATCAGTAATTTCTATATTTTATGAAGCATTTAGAAGCAATACTGTTATATCTGCAATTTTGAAAGGAATGGAAGCTGGGGTTGCAGCTACTATTGTGGATTTAGTTATAGATATGAGTCAAGATGTTTTTAAAGAAAAAAACTTTCTTTTATCTATTTTAGTTCCCTTTTCCTTTGTAGCTAGCTTCTTTTTTAATGTAAATGTGCTTTTTATAATCCTATTGGGAGCAGTTCTTAGTTTTGGACAAGCTTATATTAAAAAAAGAAGGTTGGGTGATATTAGAAATGATTAAACTTCTTATAACTTTATTTATTACCTTTTGGCAAATAGGTTCCTTCAGTATAGGTGGTGGATATGCAATTATGCCACTTATTCAAGAAGAAATAGTTAATAAATTTGGTTGGTTAACTATTCAAGAATTTACTGATATAATTACTATTTCACAAATGACTCCTGGTCCATTATCTATTAATGCCTCTACTTTTGTTGGAATTAGAATTGCAGGAACCTTAGGTGCAATAGTTGCTACATTTGCTTGTGTTATTACCGGAGTTTTTCTTTCTATATTTTTATTTAACTTCTTTAAAAAGCATAATGATGTAGAGGAAATTTCAAATATTTTAAAAGGGCTTCGTTCAACTTCTATCGGTCTTATTACAGCTTCTGCCTCAACAATAATTATAATAGCTCTTCTTGGAAGGAGCACATTGCAAGGAAGCTTAAATAACTTTAATATAATAGCTGCAATAGTTTTTTCTATTTCTCTATTCTTATTACGAAAATATAAATTTAATCCACTAACAATAATTTTAATAACAGGATTTTTAGGTTTATTTTTCTATATATAAAAAAAATAAAATATCATATTAACTTAGACTATATTTTAGAAAGTCTTAAGTAATATGATATTTTTATAAATATAATATATCTTTTACTATAATTAATCAAATTTTATATTGGAACTTTCCTTAATATATATTGATTTAATTCCAGTTATTTCTTTATACTCTTTTTTACCTATTCTATTTCCAACATGATTTAAGTGTAGTATCTTTTCTCCATTTACTTCTTCAACTTCAAAAGTAAATATACCATCTCCCGCATACATCTTTTTCCCTTTAATACTGAATCCTGAAACTCCATTTTTTCCATCTTTTCTACTTTCATAAAATTTCCCTCCTGATAATTGTATATAATCTAGAGAGTTTAATTTATCTATGGGTTTTTCATCATAACGAATATCACTTCCAGTATAAAGATACCATTTACCATTTAAATCAATAGATGCTGATTCTCGAAAAAATATAAATACTCCAATAGCTAAAATCAATATAGTTATAATTAACCATATAATCCTTTTCTTCATATACCCTCCTTTTAATAAATCACTTTACTATTCATATATAATATGTATAAAAAGGTTGCTTCCTTAAAATTACGTATATCAAATCCAGTTTCTTTCTTTATTTTTTCTATCCTATACATTAACGTATTTCTATGAATGTATAAATTTTTAGCTGCTTTTGTCAAAGATAAATCACATTTTAAAACTTCTTCTAAGGTTTGGATGAGTTCATGATTAAATCCATTAAATATATCTCTATACTCTGACATTAAATCTTGAGAGTATTCCTTAGACAAGTTAAATATTGCTCTTTCTAAATACATTTCTTTTATATTATAAACTTCCGGTTTAATTTTAAATTTGTTGCCAATATTCAAAGCTTGTACAGCTCCTCTATATCCTTTAATAAACCCTTCAAAGCTTTTATCTAAATTAGCTATACTGACTTTAGCTTTTACGCCTAAAACCTCATCTATAGTTCCTTTCAAAGATAAAGCATGATCTAATTCCTCTTCTAAATCTCCTAAAATTATTATTCTATCATATATTTCTCCAACATATACTTCACCATTATCATAAGTATTATTTACTATATCTAAAGCCTCATTTTTATTATTAACTTCTATAAGTAATAGTTTGCTGGCATTTTTAATAATGTTTTCTTCTAAAGCATCCCACTGCTTTTTACCTTCTATAAGCTCTTCAATAATATTTTCATTTATTATTAACTTATTAATAAGATATTCAACCATAGGTATTAATTTTATATTATCTTGCTCTAAAGTTATTTTAAATGCTTTTCCATTTACAAAGAATCTTCTTGTAATACTAGACTCATTTAATGGTAAATTATCAAATAATTTATTATTTCCATCATCTAATACTCTAAGTTTTAATTTTGTTTCTTCACATAAGTCCTTTAATAATTCTACTATTGCTACCATATATACATCACCCTTTTGTAAATCCTTTTCAATATCTATTATATATGAAAATTCAAAATATTAATATATAAAAAAAATTATAGGTTACCCTATAATTTTTTTTATTTCTTCTATTAATTTACTAATATTAATTCTATCTACTTCTATAGCTTGATTATCTTCAAATATATTTACTTTATCAACTATTAAGTAATAGTAACAAACTCCAAACTTTCTCTTTATTACTAGCTCATACTCCTTATTATCTAATTTTTTATAGTCTTTATTAGCTAATAAAATGATTTCCTTAATTTCAGGAAGACTTAAACTTCCTAAATTAATAAGTCTTTTATATAAAAATAATGCAAAAATATTATTTTCTTCATATATTTCTTTTACATCAATTATTTCCTCAAATCTTAAAATTATTTCTTCGGAAATAATATTTAGCAAATATTTTCTGATTATTTTTATGTCCTTTATATTATTAGAAAATCTATAAGCTAAGTCATCTAAAGATGCCTCATCCTTTAATTCTAAAATTTTATTAACTCTTTCTATTATCTTCTCTTTCGGAAAAAATGTTTCTTGGCCTGTTGATACACTTTTCTTAATAAACCAATCTTCAGGTATTAGTTCCTTCCTTTTCCATCTGTAAAGTTGCCCGTAAGATATTCCTGTTAACTCTAAAAGTTCTTTTTTTGATATTAATTCCTCAAGCATAACTCTTCGCCTACCTTGCTATTTTTATCTACAGTTAGTTTTCCAGTATACTCTATTTTATCTATAGAGCAACCTTCTAAAATAGTTATATCCTGTCCTCTTACTATATTACATACAGTATTTTGTAATATTATTGTATCTCCTTCAATTAATTTTGAAAATACCTTCCCATCTACAATATCAATCCAGCCAGATTTTTTAATAATTATTTCACTTCCACCAATTTCTTCAATCCTACTAGTCCTCTTTGGTATTATTTCAATCTTATCTGCTGAGAGCAGTCCTTCTATTTTCACTTCTCCCTTATTATAAAAATTATTTCCTTCACAATTTCCTAACACCTTCATTGAACCTAATATATTAATATCATCAAATATTAAGTTCTTTTTTATTTTTACATCACCTAAAATTTTGATATTTTTTCCTATTAACCCTTCTGCTAAAGACATATCGCCTAAAATTTTTGCATTTTCTTTTACTTCGATATCTTTTTTCCCTTTAAAATCTCCTCTAACTTTTAATGATTCAATAATTCCTCTCCCATTTAAAGTAGTATCTCCATATATATTAAATTCTTTTAATTTTACATCATTATTAAAAGTTGAATCCCCCATTACTTTTACATTTCTAGCATCTACTTCGCCATTAAATTCTCCATCTCCCATTACAGTTATATCTAAACATTCTATATCTCCTAGTGAAGTACAGTTCCCCATAATTTTTATATTATTATACTTACCTGAACCAATGGTTCCATCTCCTAATATTTTTGTATCATAATCATTCATAACATATCTCCTATAAATATACTTTTTCTTTTATTTCAGATTTTCCAGTTATATTTATTTCACCAGTGTACTCTATTTTATTAAGTACACAGCCATCTCCAATTGTAATATTTCTCCCCCTTACAATATTACAATAAGTATTTTCTAAATATATTTCATCTGCTTCTATTTCATCACATATTAGTTTTGCATTTCTTTCTTTAGAAAAAAATAATAGCTTATAAATTGTTTTATTCTTTTTTACAGATACCTTTTCTCCACCAATTTCTTTTATTTCATTTACCTTTGATATATTTAAATCTAAATTATCTCCTGATAAAAGGCCAGATATTTTCATTCTTCCATCTAAATATAAATCTTCACATTGGCAATTTCCATTAACAAAAAGTTCTCCACTTACTTTTATATTATCAAAGCTAACTTCCTTTTTTGAATTTACTCTTCCATTAACCTCAAGAAACTTACCTTTAATTATTCCTTTAGTTTTGCAATATCCATTCACATCCATTTCATTACAACTTATTTTCCCTAAAGCTTTTGATTTCCCATTAACTTCAATTCTTTTTACACTTATATCTCCTTGGATAGTTCCTACTCCATCTATTGTTATAGCTTCGTACTGCCCCTCTCGTATACTTCCAATTCCTTCAATATTAATATTATTTTCTAACATAATTCCCTCCAACGTAACATTGTTACATTTACTTTTATAAATAATAATTTCATTTCACTTTTATACTATTTATATTATCGTAACATTGTTACATTGTAAATAGATTTTATAAAAATATATAATTTTCTAGATAATTAAAAGGCTGTCCGTAGGACAACCTTTTGTTAATATTTAAAATTTTATTTTATTGAAGTTAAATATTTTTCTATTTCTTCGGCTACTAATTTTGCATGAGTTGCTGCTTCTACAACAGTTTTGGCACCAGTTACTACATCTCCTGAAGCAAAAACTCCTTCTCTTGTAGTATGCCCAAATTCATCTGTTAGCAATAATCCCCACTTATTTGTTTCTAGACCCGTTGTATTTGATACTATATTATTCTTTGGAGATTGGCTTACTGCTATTATTATTGAATCACACTCAAATACGCCTTCTCTTCCATCAATATTTACAGTATTAATTTTCCCATTTTCATCTACTTCATTTTTAGTTTCGATATATTTTACACCTTCATCTAGTAATTCTATTGGAGACTTAAATAACTCAAAGTTAATTCCATCTGAAATAGCACCATCTAATTCAGCTTTAGTAGCTGGAATATTTTCCATCCCTTTTCTATAAAGTATTGATACTTCTTCTGCTCCATTTCTTTTAGCTGTTCTTGCTGCATCCATAGCAACATCTCCAGCTCCAATTACACAAACTTTTTTACCTAATTTATAGGTATCAGGTGATTTTAAATAATCAATTGCATAATGTACATGGCCTAAGCTTTCTCCTCTAATATTTAAAGTTCTTGGATTCCAAACACCTGTGCCAATAAATACAGCCTTATATCCATCATAGAAAAGCTTATCTAATGTAATTACTGGACCTATTAAAGTATTAGGTCTTATTTTTACACCTAACTCTATTAATCTTTCTTCATAATGGTCTAATATACTTTTGGGTAATCTAAACTCTGGAATACCGTATCTTAATACCCCACCAATCTTATCATGAGAATCAAATAACGTAACCTTATATCCCTTTTGAGCTAATATAAAGGCAATAGTTATTCCAGCAGGACCTCCTCCTACTATTGCAATTCTCTCTTCTAAAGTATCCTCTTTTTCTAATCTTATATTTTCTAAATAGTACTTTGATATATGTCTTTCTATATCACAAAATCTTACTGGTTCATCCTTAATTCCTCTAATGCAATTCCCTTTACACTGAGCCTCATGAGGACATACTATTGAACAAACTAAAGATAATGGATTATTTTTAAATAGTACTTCTCCAGCCTTGGCTATTTGTCCTTCTTTAAATAAGTCTATAACCATTGGAATTGGAGTGCTTATTGGACAATTTGCTTGGCATCTAGGATTTTTACAAAGATAACATCTATTAGATTCTATAAGTAAATCTTTCACTTTACATCCCCCTTTTCTCCTTTGTTAAATTTAACTTTTATATTATATCATCAATATTAATGTTAAACAAAGATAAACTTCTTTCTAATATTCCATTTAAATATGCTAAAACTATACCGTAATTTGTTATAGGAACTTTTTTTTCTTTACATTCTCTTACTCTATTTAAAACAGTCTTTCTGTTAATCATACATGCCCCACAATGAATTATTAGGTCATACTTATCTATATCCTCAGGAAAATCATGAAATATACTATAATCATAACTTAATTCTGCCCCAACATATTTATTAATTAGCTTAGGTATCTTAACTCTACCTATATCTTCATGAGATACATTATGAGTACAACTTTCAGCGATTAATATTTTGGAGTTTTTATTTAATGTTTTTATTTTAAATGCTCCTCTTATAAATTCTTCAAAATCACCTTTTTGTCTTGCAAATAACATTGAAAAACTAGTTAATTTAATATTCTTTGGAACAATTTTATCAACTTCTTTAAAAGCTTGAGAATCTGTTATTACTAAATCAATATCCTTTATATCCTCTAAAGCTGACTTTAATTCAGTATCTCTTACAACATAACTCTTAATTCCATGATCTAAACAATCTCTAATACATTGTACTTGAGGTAATATTATTCTTCCCTTTGGAGCCTCTGAATCAATTGGAACTACCATTATTACTTTGCTATTATAAGGAAGTAAATCACCTACTATAGGTAATTCATCTTCCTCTTCCTTTAAAACTTTAATTATATTTTCCCTTAACTCTTCAATACCTTCTCCAGTTAATGAAGATAAAAATAAATATTCTTTATATTTTTCTTTTAGTAATAATAATTCTGATTCACCTAGTCTATCTATCTGATTAATAACTACAATGTATGGTATATTATATTTTTTAAAACTTCTTTTTACATTTTTAAATTCTTCTAAATCTATATCTATAGCACTTAACACATATATTGCTACATCCGTTCTTTTTAATACATCTAATGTCCTTTTGGCTCTTATTTTACCAAGGCTACTTTCATCTCTAAATCCTGCCGTATCTATGAATAAAACTGGTCCTACAGGTATTAGCTCCATAGCCTTTTGAACTGGATCAGTAGTAGTTCCTTCTTTCTCAGAAACTAAAGAAACTTCTTGACCTAAAAATTTATTAATTAAAGATGATTTTCCAGCATTTGTTTTACCATAAATGGCAATGTGCTTTCTATTTGCATTTGGTGTTGAATTCATTTAATACCTCCTATAAATATAGGTCTCTTTCACCTGCTTTTAATCTCTCTAAGTTCTTTTCTAGTAAATCTTTAATGTCTTTTCTCTTAATTCTTTCTTTTTCAATTTTTATAACTTCTTCAGCTTTTTCTAATATTTCCTTGTCACCATAATCTATTGCAAATTCTAGAAGAGTTGTCATTGCATTTGGCTCACAAACATTTTGAATTTCTCCACTCTTTGCAAGCTTCATAAATCTTTCTCCAGTTCTTCCTCTTCTATAGCAAGCTGTACAATAACTTGGTATATATCCATCATCTAAAACTGATTTAATAACTTCTAAAGGCGTTCTGTCATCTGAAGTCTTAAATTGAAGAGTTTCTCTTCCTTCTTCCCTTTCTTTATATCCACCAACTCCAGTGCTTGATCCAGCACTTATTTGAGATACTCCATATTTTAATAGCTCTCTTCTCATTTCTGCTGTTTCTCTAGTAGACATTATTATTCCTGTAAATGGAACTGCAATTCTTATAATTGCTACCAACTTTTTAAACATTTCATCATCTACTAAATGCGGGAATTCTTGTAAGGTCACTCCTGATGCTGGCTTTAATCTAGGCATAGATATTGTATGGAATCCTACACCATATTTATCTTCTAAATGCTTATTGTGCATCATAAGTCCTATAACTTCGAATTTAGGATCAGCTAGTCCAAATAATACCCCAGCACCTACATCATCTATTCCTGCTTCCATAGCTCTATCAAAAGAAGTTAAATGATAATTATAATCGCCTTTTAATGATTTAGGATGCATATTATCGTAAGTTGGCTTATGATAAGTTTCTTGGAATAAAATATATGTTCCTATTTTTGCATCTTTGAGTTTTTTGTAATTTTCTACAGTTGTAGCTGCTATATTTACATTAACTCTTCTTATTTCTCCGTTATCATTTTGAGTTTCATAAATAGTTTTTAAACACTCTAAAACATAATCTATAGGTGCATTTACTGGATCTTCTCCAAGCTCTAAAGCTAATCTTTTATGTCCCATTTTTTCTAATATCTTAACTTCTTCAGATACCTCTTCCATAGTTAATTTTCTTCTACAAAAATCATTAGTTCTCTTATATCCACAATAAACACAATTATTTACGCAATAATCACTAACATACAATGGAGCAAAAATAACTATTCTTTTCCCATAAATAGAATCTTTTATTTCACCAGCTAATTTAAAAATTTCATTTAAATCATCTTTATCTTCAACTTGTAGTAATATTGCAATATCTTCATAAGATAATCCATCTCTTTTTTTAGCTTTTTCTAAAACCGCCTTAATATCTTCTCTTGTAGCTCCTTTAGCATTTTCTAAAATTCTTTCAATATACTCATGATCAATAAACATATAAAACACCCCTACACTTTAAAAATTATATTAATTGTATATTTTCAAGTTGAATATTGCCTTTAGCAACTTTATAGTGGCCATTATCTTTAGCCCATGCTATATTGTCTCCTCTTGTAACTTCAACCTTAAAACCAGCTTTGTTTATTCTTCCTTCAATACATTTTCTGCACTCTGCAGCTTCATCTCCTGTACATATCTTTCCATCATATAAAGAATATTTTTCTCTTACACTTGTAGGAGAAAGATTCGGCATTACTACATTGCCTCCAGCCTTAATACCCTTTTCTCTACCAATTGGATCTATACTTCCAAGAGCAGTAGTAGATGGTAATAGGACATTTGGAAGTAATAATCTAACTAATGCAAGCATAGTCGTAGTCATTTCTACAGTTCCAGCTTTTTCATCCTTTAATGGTGTATCCTTATGTGGTATAAATGGACCTATTCCACACATATGAGGTTCAAATTCCTTTACAAAAAGTAAATCATTAACTAAATCACTATTACTTTGATTAGGAAGCCCAACCATAAATCCTGCCCCCACTTGATAACCAATTTCCTTTAAATCTCTTAAACATTTTCTTCTCTCCTCAAAACTTGCACCTGGATGAAGAGATTCATAAAGCTCTTTAGTTGCTGTTTCATGTCTTAAAAGATATCTATCAGCACCAGCTTCAAACATTTTTTGATATGATTCATAGCTTCTTTCCCCTAAGGATAAGGTAATAGCATTTTTAGGATATTTCTTTTTTATTTCTTTAATTATTTCAATCATTCTGTCATCTGTAAAATAATCATCTTCTCCACCCTGAAGCACATAAGTCTTATATCCAAGTCTATCACCGATTTCTACACATTCTAAAATATCATCTAAGGTTAATCTATATCTATCTGCATCTTTATTTTCTCTTCTTATTCCACAGTAAATACAATTCTTTTTGCATATATTAGTAAACTCTATAAGCCCTCTCATATATACAGTATTTCCATAGCTTTTCATTCTAGTTTCATGTGCTTTTTCAACTAAATATTTTTTATCAGCTTCTGTTAAATTGTCTAGTAAAAATAAAAGTTCCTCCCTGCTAGCATTATTTTCATTGTATAACTTGTCTATAATATCTTTAATTTTCATATTATACCTCCATAATAATGTTAGTAGGCTATTCCCCTACTTCCTTTTTACTTATAGCTGTTTTTACCGTTACACCTTCTATATTCCCTAATTTTCCCGTTAAGCTATTAATTTCATTTAAACTTCCTACTACAACTATTGAAATAATAGATGTTTCATTTTCTAAAGGTATTCCCATTCTTCCTTTAATACTACCTCTGAAGTTTGCTACAACCTCATTAAACATTGAGTTACACTTACTAGGTTCTTCTAAAATTGCACTTATTACGGCTATTTTCATTTCTATCCCCCCAAAATTAATATCCAAAGTCATTAAGTCTATATAAAGATATAAAAAATATTTTATAAAGAAAAAAAGCCTATTTTCTTAAAAGAAAATAGGCTTATATATTAATAATAAAAGATATGATTGCTCTCTAAAATAAGCTATGACATGATAATCATAACCTTTATTATTAATACACTATTTCTATTCTCTTTCAAATCAGATTTCTCTTTTTTGTTAGACAACTTTTTTATTTAACTTCTAATGAAATCAAATGAGTAAAGATATCTTCTCTAAACAAATGATTTATTATTTATATTTACATCATAAGTATTATATATGTCTATGTCAATAGTTAACTTTTTATCAATTAAAAAGAGCGATATATAATCTTACTCATAATTTGGATTTTCCAAATCATAATCCCATTACATATCACTCTTAAAAATTAAAGGAAACTTTTAATACTTATTTACATAAAGTGAAATTTTCTCTTTTTCCCCATCTGCTAAATCATAGTTATTCACTTCTTTTAAACTAACCCACTTTCCTTCAGCTATATCATTTCCATATACAACTTTTTCTTTAAGTTCTCCTATATAAACTGATGAAGCTTCACCCAATGTTTCATCAATGATAGTTTCTCCTATCTTTTCGATATTAAAAACTATAGATTTTAAATCATCTTTAACAGCCCTTGCGATACACTTTTCTTCTGTTTCTCTTCCCTTAAGTTTTCTTCCTACAGTGTACCATAATATTGGTTGATTTTTTTTAGTTTTTCTTCTCACTAAAAAAATGTTATTAAAATCATCTTTAATAATTATAGAACATTCTGTAATCTTATTCATTATTTTTCCCCCTAAAGCCTATTCTCTTATGTTTTATTTTTATATAAATAATTTATCTAATGTTTATATTCTACATAAAGCAAAATTTACCTTCATTTTAATAAATTTTCTGTATAATTTCTATTAAAAAATATTTACCTATTGCAAAAAATTCTCTTGAATACATAACTGGCATTAAAAGTGGTAAAGTTCTATTAGTTAAAAAGTTACTCTTTTCATAATCTAGGCTTTTAGCAATTAAATTGCTTCTAAAAGCATGAAAATCTGAAGTAATTATTTTTACATCTATATCTTCAATATCTTTATGCGTAATGTTTTCTAGTATTTCTTTGGAAAACATTAAATTTTCTCTTGTATTAGTAGATTTATCTTCTTTAATTATTTCTTCTTTTATCCCACTTTTTAATAAGTATCTTTTCATAGCTTCAGCTTCAGATATATCTTCTCCCTTTCCTTTTCCACCAGAAACTATGATTTTGATATCTTTATTTTGACTATTTATATAATCAATTGACTTTTCAAGTCTTTCAGATAAAGTTAAACTAGGAGTTTCCCCCTTTACTCCTGCTCCTAGTATAATGATATAACTTGAATATGCATCATTATTCTTTGGAAAAACTATTATTATAGCTTCAATAACTATAAATATTATTATTCCTATTGAAATCAAAAACCTAAATATATTTACTACTGCTTTTATTTTTCTATTTTTACTTATAATTTTACTAGCTTTATTTTTTATAAAATGATAGATAATAAATAAAATACCTATAACTAAAAAAAATTCACTAAAAGTTATTTTACCAAATATTAAGTTTATTATTATGACATACAAAATCATAATAATACCTAGTATTATATTAATATATTTTTTCAAAGCTACACTCCTCTCATTCTTACTACCATAAATATTACCATAATTTTGTATTTTTATTACTAATAAAAAGCATTTGTAATTTTTTCTTAAATATTAAAAAACAAAAAAGAGCTGCTTCACAGCTCTTCTATTAAATTGGATTTCCATCAAAATCTGTATACTCAGATTTATTTTTATCATTGCCTACATTATTTTGATTTTTATGCAATCTTTGTCTTCTTTGCCCTTTTTGCTTTGGAGTTTCTGTTTTTGTATTCTTTGGCATAACAACACATCCTTTCAAATGTATTTTATACCCTTATAAAATTTTAATACGTATACTTTACATTAAACTTCAAACTCTTCTATTTCAACTGCATAAGTACCACAATGTTTACATACTATTACAGTTACCATATAACTCTTATCTACTATTCCTTCTCTATTTAATCTAGTAAAGGATTTTTTATCATATTCAGAGTCTATACTACTAGTTACAAAATTATTATCTTTACCATAAACATAAAAATAATATTCTAAGAAGTCAAATACTTTCTTTTTTTCTTCCTTACCAGCTTTACAGTTACTACAGCAACTTTCATAATATGCATTTTGAAAATCAACTTCATCACTATTTTTAAGTAATTCTAATATTTTATTAGGATCTATTCCTTTAAGTTCTTGCTCTTCATCATTTACAAAATACTCTAAATTATCTTTTCCTAAAACATATTCTTTTTCATCAAAACTAAATATATATTCCATTTATCTCTTCCTTTCAGGATTGGTTTTAGTACATTATACCACAGATTATAGCCTAATTAGTATTTCATTTATGTCTTCACTTACTTTAATTCTTTCCTCATATATCCATTTAAAATCAAATTCTAGTTTAAATACCTTACAAAATGAGTAATACATATTTATTCTTTGATAGTATATTTCTAGTTCGTCTAAATTTCCCTTGAAGCATTGAGGTTTACTTATAGTTTTGTTTTTTAATATAAATAATTCTTCCACGTATCCTAAGAAGGTTTCCATAAGTTCATCTTTAGAAATATCAAAAGGAATTTTTAAAAGCTCCCATTGTATTTTCTCTTTCAATTTATATTTTTTAATTCTATCTAAAATAATTAAATATTCATTTATATCCATTTTTCTATAATAATCTAAAACATCTTCTCTAGTAGCCCATAACGCTAATTTTTCATTTAATGGTAAACTTTTTATATTTAATATTGCTTCAGATGGTCCTAATACAGCTTTTCTTATTAGTTTATCCTTTTCTTCTAACTTTTCCTTAATAAATTTTTGATTATCTCTTACTGTAGCTACATATCCAATTTCATATATCCCTTTTCTTCCAGCTCTTCCTGCAACTTGCTTTACTTCCTGAGATGTTAAACTTCTTATTTCTTCTCCATCAAATTTTTGTATATCTAAGAAAATTATTCGTTTTATAGGTAAATTAACTCCCATTCCTATAGCATCTGTAGTTACTAGAATCTTATTTTCTTTATTAATAAACATATCATATTGTTTTCTTCTTACTTCTGGAGGTAAATCCCCATAAATTATACTTGTTTTTATCCCTTGCTCTGAATATTGCTTAGCAATTTGTAGAACTTTCTTCTTAGAAAATACAACTATTGCATCCCCTTCTTCCACATAACTATAACTGAAGTTTTTATCTTCTACTTCTAAAGGAATACTTCTTTTATATTCTTTAAATTCATATTCATCATTACAATCTTCTAATATTTTTTCTATTATTTCTTTAGCATTTAAGGCTCCACAAATATGAAGTTCATTACATCTTAATCCTAATAATGCTCTAGTCCAAGCAGCACCTCTTTGGGAATCATCTATCATTTGAATTTCATCAATAATAGCAATATCATATTCCTTTTTTATATCTACTTTTTCTATTGTACATGAAGTATGAGTTGCAACTTCTTTTATTATTTCCTCTTCTCCAGTTAAAAGATTACAGATTATATTACTATTATTTAACTTTTCATAATTCTCTAAAGCTAATATTCTTAGTGGAGATAAGTACACTCCTTGTCTTGCTTCCTTTAACCTTTCCATAGCTGTAAAAGTCTTTCCTGTATTAGTTTCACCTAGATGAATATAAACTTTTCTTTCTATATTCCTTGCTAGTTTATACTCATCCTTAGGATTTTCAGGAAAGTTTTCTTCAAATTCTTTTGAAACTATCTTAGGTATATGATGCTTTGTCAATACTGACATAAATCCTGAGTTAATAAAACTATTGTAATTTCCCCTAATAACTTGGTAAAAGTCAAAATCAGTATTATTTTTTTTATTATAATCATCTAATAGTCTTTTAGAAATATACTCTAGAAGCTCTTCGTATCTTTCCCTAACATCTGAATATTCTTTTAAGCCCTCCTTTTCCATGTCTATAAGTTGTCTTATCTTCTTCCTAAGAGAAGATTCCTGCTCTATTAAAGCACCTACCTTTGAATTATGAGCAATTTCCTCTATATGATTAATTTGAGATTTTAATTTTTTAAATTCTCTTTGCATTGCATTTCTCTTCAAATCATCACCTCTTCATTATATACTATAATAAATTATATCATTTATATATTTCTATTTTTACTTAAAAGCTCATAGATTATTATATTTCATTAATATTTAATTAATAATTTATATATAATCTATTAATGTTTTTAATATTTTTTATATATTGTTAAGGATATATTAAGATTTATATTATATAATCATATATGTATTTATCTTTTCATTATATTATTGGAGGATGATTTTTAATTATGAACAAGAAAAATATTTATTTAGTATTTTCTAATACTGGAACAATGTTAGCAAAATGTATTAATTATTATACAAAAGATAAATATGTACATGTATCCTTAAGCTTTGATGAATCTTTTAAAAAAATGTATTCATTTGGACGAGTATTTCCTAGTAATCCCTTTATAGGAGGTCTAGTTGAAGAAAATCTAAAGGATGGCGTATATAAAAAGTTCCAAAATAGTCAATGTATTATTTATAGAGTTCAAGTAAGTAATAAACAATATCTTCTACTAAAAGAAGAACTTGAAAAATTCTTAAAAGATCAAAAAAAGTACAAGTATAGCCTTCTAGGATTAATAGGGGTAATAATAAATAAACCTATAAAAAGAAGTAATAGATATTTTTGTTCTGAATTTGTTTCTCACTTACTAATTAAAAGTAATATTTATGACTCAGATAAAATCCCTAGTCTAACTAAGCCTAGCGATTTATTAAATATTAACCAAAAAGAATTTATATATGAAGGCTTAACTTATGAATATAAAATAAGCTAAAGCTAATGGCAATTATATTATATTTATTTAACTCAAAGTTATAAAAAATGGACATACGTAAACTTATTATTCACCAATTTACTAGTCATAACAAAGTTACGTGTGTCCACTAAAAATTAAAGAAATACTGTTATATAAGCTTCTTAATAGATTTATATAACTTATATAACCTTGGATACTTTTCTTCTTCTTCTGTTTTCATCTTATATTCAGTAATTTTCATAATAGGTTCCATAAGTCTTATAGTATCTTCATATCCCTCTTTTATCCTATTTTTTTTTGCTTCATCATTTAGATTTAATGTCCCATTAATTACACTCTCATTTAAATTTCTAGGATAAAGCTCAATGATATGAGTATTTGGATACAAGGCTCTATCTATCCTAGCTTCCTTGGATAATAAGACAACAATAATTATATCGCATCCCTCTCCATATACTGGTTGAATAGGTGTATTATCAGAAATCCCCCCATCAATATATTTTTCTCCCATTACTTCCGTTGCTTCATATATTAATGGTAAAGATGCTGATGCTATCACAATATCTTTTCCTAAATTCTCCTCATAGTCATTTACTTTAAAATACTTAACATTGAAATTAGGTAATTCAGTACATGCAGCATAACATATTTTATTATTTCTTTTAACATTTTCTATATTTAAATACTTATCTATAATCTCTTTTGCACCATCTTTAGATACTGCTCCTTCTTCAATCCTTTGATTTAAATACTTTTTTGCAATATTTAAATTTTTACTACCTATTACAAGTCCTATTCCTCTTTTTAATAAATCAAGTTTGCTTATAGGAATAAGCTTCTCTATGGTTACTTCTTCCCATAAAGCTTCAGCAGCTTCTAAATTATCTTGAGCAAATAAAACAGCATTAAATGCACCTATTGACGTACCAGAAAAAACATCTATGTATCTATCAACACCTAGGTCCTTCAACGCCTTCCAAACCCCAAGCTCATAAGCACCTTTTCCTCCGCCCCCAGACAAAACTAACCCTATCTTCATACTAATCCCCTCTTTATGGCATATGTTACTATTATTTATTATATCTCTATTATACCCTCTTTGTTCTTTTATTTTTTTAACATTATGTAAAAATTTCTATTGTAATTTCTTAAATAATAAAAAAGTCTATAAAACAGATAATTCTGTCCTATAGACTACTCTTACAATCTATTAGTTATAAACTACTTTAAAGAATTCTTTGCTAATTCTACTAAATCAGCAAATGCCTTTGGATCATTTATAGCTATTTCAGATAACATTTTTCTATTCATATCTATTCCAGCTAATTTGATTCCATTCATAAATTTTGAATATGAAAGTCCGTTCATTCTTGTAGCTGCATTTATTCTAGCTATCCAAAGTCTTCTGAAATCTCTCTTCTTTAATCTTCTTCCTACGTAAGCGTTTCTTAAAGCTCTTATTACTGATTCATTAGCAGTTTTGAATAATCTGCTCTTTCCACCGTAATAACCTTTAGCAAGCTTCAATACTTTTTTATGATTCTTACGTGAATTTACCGCTCTTTTAACTCTAGCCATGTTTAATCCTCCTAAAAAACCTTTCTATTATAGGTATGGTAATAATTTCTTCATTGCTTTTTCTTGAGTAGTTGAAACATAAGCTGCTTTTCTTAAGTTTCTCTTTCTCTTTGAACTTTTCTTAGTTAATATATGACTCTTAAAAGCTTTAGCTCTTTTTAGTTTTCCAGTTCCAGTTTTCTTAAATCTTTTTGCTGCACCTCTGTGGGTTTTCATTTTTGGCATGATACTAATCTCCTCTCAAGTTATGCTTTTTTTGGCCCTAAAACCATTGTCATATTTCTACCTTCATGTTTTGCAGGCTTTTCAACTACACAAACATCTTCTAACTTAGAAACAAAATTTTCTAAAATCTTTTGTCCTATATGTCCTAATTGTGCTTCTCTTCCTTTAAATCTAACTGTTATTTTAACTTTATCGCCGTCTTCTAAAAACTTTCTAGCATTTTTTGCTTTTATTGCGATATCATTTTCTTCAATAGTTAAACTACATCTTATTTCCTTAAGTGTAGTTACTTTTTGCTTTTTCTTTGCTTCTTTTTCTTTTTTAGATTGCTCATAAATATACTTTCCTAAATCCATTATCTTACATACTGGTGGATTAGCTCCTGGAGAAATCATTACTAAATCTAATTCTTTCTCTTCTGCTAAATTTTGAGCCTCCTTTGTCGGAACTACGCCTAATTGAGCACCATCTGCATCAATTAATCTAACTTCCTTAACTCTTATTGCTTCATTACAAGTAAAATCCTTACTTATATCTGGTCACCTCCAAAATTTTAAATAAAAAACACAACAAAAATAGAGGACATATTATGCCGTCCTCTAGTACTTATAAAAAACTAGTTGTATAACTAGTAATTATTACAAAACCAATTACCCTACTAAGCTTTGCCGTAAGGTGAGAAACGGCTGTTTCTACTTAAATACATCACTTATTTTAACATGCCTATTTATTCTTGTCAAATTTTTTTACATTTTTATTTTATACAAATATTTTAAATTATATACAATAGTTATTAATTACAATAAATATTATTCAATTTCACCATTAAAGTCTAATATCCCACCTCTTAAATTATATAGGTTATTAAAGCCTTCTTCTTCTAAAAAAGTACATGCAACACTACTTCTTACTCCTACCTTGCAATATACTAAAATAGGTTTATCTTTATATTCTTCTAATTCTCCTACTTCCCATTCTATTTCTTCTACTGGGATATTTATTGAATTTACTATTCTTGACTCTTTAAACTCATTAGGTCTTCTAACATCTAAAATAACTAAATCTTTATTGTTTTTTATTAAATTTTCTGCTTGATTACTATTTATTGATTTTATACTCATTTTTTTCTCCTATGTTTCTTCTATTATGTAAGAATAAAAATGCGAGCATTTTTATTCAAAATCTTCCATTCTAATTAAGTTATTTATCTTATATACTGAATTTAACTTACATACACTTTCTAGTGCTTTTCTTATATTCCCTTCTTTACAAGTGTGAGTAACTAATACTAGTGTAACTTTATTTTCATTTTCTAACTCTAATCCCTTTTGTATAACAGATCTTAAACTAACATTTATTCCTCCGAAAACAGAAGTTATTTCTCCTAGCACACCTACTCTATCTTCTACTGTTAATCTAATATAATACTTACTATTGATCTCATTAATATCGTAAGACTCCTTTTCCCACAAGTTGTTCTTAACTACTGGGTTTAAATTATATATATCTACATTACTTCTCAATATAGATACAATATCTGAAACTACTGCACTTCCTGTTGGTAAATCACCTGCACCCTTTCCATAAAACATTAAATCACCTACAGCATTACCTCTAATCAAAACTGCATTAAATGCATCATTAACATTAGCTAAGGGATGAGTTTCTGGTATCATAGTAGGATGCACTCTAAGATCTAAGCTTCCCTCATTATCTTTTACAATAGCTAGAAGCTTTATTACTCTTTTAAATTCTTTTGCATATTCTATATCTATAGACTCTATTTTAGTTATACCTTCTCTATAAACATCTTCCACTTTTATTTTAGTTCCAAAAGCTAAAGATGATAGTATAGCTAGTTTATATTGAGAATCATATCCCTCTACATCAGATGTTGGGTCTGCTTCCGCATAACCTTTTTCTTGTGCTTCCTTTAATACATCATTGAAGTTTAAACCATCATGATCCATCTTAGTTAAGATATAATTTGTTGTTCCATTTACTATTCCATATAACCTCTCAACTTTATTAGCTGTTAAACTTTCATTTATTCCATTTATTATTGGAATACCTCCTGCTACACTTGCTTCATAATGGAACATAACCCCTTCTTTATCCGCTTTTTCAAAAAGCTCATCTCCACCAGTTGCAAGGAGCATTTTATTTGCTGTAACAATATGCTTTTTTCTTGCCATAGCCTCTAGCATATATTCCCTTGCAGGTTCTATCCCACCAATTACTTCAATTACTATTTTTATAGAATCATCTTCTATAATATCATTAAAGTTTGTAGTTAGTATTTCTTTGGGAACTTCAAAACCCCTATCTTTATTCTTATCTCTTACTAGTATTTTGGCTACCTCTACTTCGTAACCTGATCTTTTCATTATTTCTTCTTTGTTTGAATTTAATATCTTCCAAACGCCACGTCCAACATTGCCTAGCCCCAACAAAGCAATTCTGACCTTTTTCATTTCAATTCCCCCTTAAATTTTATATTGCTTATTGCTTAATATATACATTATACTAATTTATTTCTAAATTTGCTATTATTACTTCTATAATTAAATATAAAGAGGTTGTTAAAAACAACCTCTTTATAAAAATATTTATTTATCTTTTCCCTGCATCAAAAGGTTCTCCAGCTGCCTTAGGAGCTTGAGATGATTTTGAAAATAACACTAATGCTATTAAAGTCACAACATAAGGGAATATTTTTAATAAAACACCTGGTATTTGAGCTAATGATGGTATTGCTTGTGATACATTAGCAATAGTAGATGCAAATCCAAAGAAGAATGTTGCTCCTAATATTCCAAGTGGTCTCCACTGTCCAAATATTAAAGCTGCTAAGGCTAAGAATCCAAGACCAGCAACACTTCCATTAAATTCTCCAGCAAAAGTTAAAAGCATTATAGCTCCACCTAAAGCTGACATACCACCTGATATCATAACTCCTAAATATCTCATTTTAAACACACTAACTCCAGCTGCTGCAGCTGCTTGAGGATGCTCACCACAAGCTCTAAGTCTTAATCCAAAGCTTGTTTTATATAATATAAATATACTTAATATTAAAATTAACAATACTAACCATGTAGTTATATAAGTCTTGGTGAAAAATAGTGGACCAATAACAGGAATTTCAGACAATACTGGAATATCCTTTGGAATAAATCCATTAGTAACTCTTATATTACCACTACCAGTAATATTTCTTGCTAAAAATATAGTTAAAGCTCCAGCTATCATATTTATAGCTGTACCACTAATAACTTGATCTGCATTTAAATTTATACTTGCAAAAGCATGTAGTAATGAAAATAAAATTCCAACTAACACTGCTACTAAAAGTCCTATCCATAAAGCTCCAGCTACACCATTTGCTTGTAATTTAGAAACTGTTAAAGCCCCTGCAAAAGAACCTACTATCATCAGTCCATCTAATCCTATATTTACAATTCCACTTCTTTCGCAATAAAGTGCTCCTAAAGCAGTTATAAGTAAAGGAATTGTATAAGAAATTGCATATGGAAAAACTTGCTCAATTATACTCCACATTATTTTTCCACCACCCTTTCATTTGAATTATCTTTTTTTCCTTTATTTTTTGATTTCTTAAACCACTTAATTACCTTATCCATAACCATACTAGTTGCTGCAAAGTATATTATTGTAGCCATTATAGTATCTGCAAGTTCTGGTGGTACTTTTACAGCAGCATTCATAAATCCTTTACCTACATAAAGTACTCCAAAGAATAATGATGAGAACATAACTCCAATTGGATTACTTGCTCCAAGTAAAGCAACTGCTATACCATCAAAGCCTTGGCTTGGCATAACTCCAATTTGCATTATGTTAGCATTACCAGTGTATTGTATTGCTCCTGCAAGTCCTGATAAAGCTCCTGCTATCATCATTGAAATAACAATATTTCTATTAACAGGCATCCCTGCATATTCAGCACCAAATCTGTTAAATCCACCTGCTTTTAATTCATATCCTAAAACAGTCTTATTTAAAATAAACCATATTATTAAAACTGTTATTATTGCTAAGAAAATCCCTAAATTTATATATGAACCTTTAAATATGTCTGAAAGCCATTGTACTTTTAAAGTAGCTGCTTCTGGTAGCATTTTAGATTCAGTTTCTAAAAATTCTCCTTTAAAATACTGTGGAACCATATAATAAACTATCCAATAAGCTATCCAGTTCATCATTATAGATGATACTACTTCATGAACATTAAATTTAGCTTTTAATATTCCAGGAACTATTCCCCATATTGCACCGCCAAGAATACCCACAAGTACTACTACTGGTACTAATATTCCTTTTGGTAAGTCTAAAGTTAACCCTGTAGCTATAGAACAAAATCCTCCAAATAGCATTTGTCCTGGAGTTCCTATATTAAATAA
>NZ_LT575472.1:1581721-1582717 GCF_900086595.1 Clostridium nigeriense | reverse complement strand
TTTACAGCAGCATTCATAAATCCTTTACCTACATAAAGTACTCCAAAGAATAATGATGAGAACATAACTCCAATTGGATTACTTGCTCCAAGTAAAGCAACTGCTATACCATCAAAGCCTTGGCTTGGCATAACTCCAATTTGCATTATGTTAGCATTACCAGTGTATTGTATTGCTCCTGCAAGTCCTGATAAAGCTCCTGCTATCATCATTGAAATAACAATATTTCTATTAACAGGCATCCCTGCATATTCAGCACCAAATCTGTTAAATCCACCTGCTTTTAATTCATATCCTAAAACAGTCTTATTTAAAATAAACCATATTATTAAAACTGTTATTATTGCTAAGAAAATCCCTAAATTTATATATGAACCTTTAAATATGTCTGAAAGCCATTGTACTTTTAAAGTAGCTGCTTCTGGTAGCATTTTAGATTCAGTTTCTAAAAATTCTCCTTTAAAATACTGTGGAACCATATAATAAACCATCCAATAAGCTATCCAGTTCATCATTATAGATGATACTACTTCATGAACATTAAATTTAGCTTTTAATATTCCAGGAACTATTCCCCATATTGCACCGCCAAGAATACCCACAAGTACTACTACTGGTACTAATATTCCTTTTGGTAAGTCTAAAGTTAACCCTGTAGCTATAGAACAAAATCCTCCAAATAGCATTTGTCCTGGAGTTCCTATATTAAATAAGCCTGTTTTAAAAGCAAAGGCAACTGATAGACCAGTAAGCATTAATGGAGTTGCTGTTGCAAGAGTATTACCTATTCTTTCTAGGTTCTTTAATCCACCCATAAATAGATATTTATATCCTTCTGCTGGGTTAAATCCCATAATTAACATTAGTAAGGCTCCTGCTAAAAGTCCTAATAATACAGCCATTATTGATTTTATGCCTTGATTCTTTTCCATTAGCTTTCACCTCTCTTTATTCCTGCCATCATTAGCCCTACTTCATTTTCATCTGTTTCATCAG
>NZ_LT575472.1:1316541-1575961 GCF_900086595.1 Clostridium nigeriense | reverse complement strand
GCTCCTGCTAAAAGTCCTAATAATACAGCCATTATTGATTTTATGCCTTGATTCTTTTCCATTAGCTTTCACCTCTCTTTATTCCTGCCATCATTAGCCCTACTTCATTTTCATCTGTTTCATCAGCATTTACAATTCCTACAAGCTCACCATTATTAACAATAGCTATTCTATCCGAAACATTTAAAACTTCATCTAATTCAAGAGATACTAAAAGCACTGCTTTACCATTATCCCTTTGTTCAACCAATCTTTTATGTATGTATTCTATAGATCCAACGTCTAAACCTCTAGTAGGTTGAACAGCAATTAATAAATCAGGATTTGATAATATTTCACGTCCAATAATTCCTTTTTGCTGGTTTCCTCCTGATAAAGATCTTGCAATTGAAGCTCCACCTTCACCTGATCTTACATCGAAGGTTTCTATTATTTCATCTGAATATTTTTTTATTTCTTCTCTATTTATTAAACCATTCTTTGAGAAAGGCTGATTCTTATATGCTTTTAAAACCATGTTATCTTCCATAGTATAATCTAAAATAAGTCCTCTTTTATGCCTATCCTCTGGAATATGAGCTATTCCTTCATCTATTCTTTTTCTTATAGAGTGCTTTGTAATATCCTTTCCATTAAAGAATATTTTTCCTTCCTCTATATTTCTCATTCCTGTTATAGCTTCAACTAACTCAGTCTGTCCATTTCCTTCTACTCCAGCTATACCAACTATTTCGCCTTTTCTAACATTTAAAGTGAAATTCTTTAACCCTAAAACTTTTTTATTATTTTTAACACTTATATTTTCTATTCTTAGTACTTCTTCTGAAGGCTTAGCCTTTGTTTTTTCAACTTTAAATGATACTTGCCTTCCAACCATCATTTTAGCCATATCAGCTTCTGAAGTTTGCTTAACATCTACAGTACCTATATATTTTCCTCTTCTTATAACAGTACATCTATCTGCTGCTTCTTTAATCTCCTTTAGCTTATGTGTAATTAAAATTATTGATTTTCCTTCTCTTATAAGATTTTTCATAATTCCAATTAAATCTTCAATTTCTTGTGGTGTTAATACTGCTGTTGGTTCATCAAAAATAAGAACTTCAGCATTTCTATAAAGCATCTTAAGTATTTCAACACGTTGTTGCATACCAACAGAAATATCTTCTATTTTTGCATAAGGATCAACATTTAAACCATAAGCTTTAGATAATTCTGCTATTTTTTTTGCTGCACTTTTTATATCTACAGTCAAGAATTTTTTAGGCTCAAGANAAGTGGTCTCCACTGTCCAAATATTAAAGCTGCTAAGGCTAAGAATCCAAGACCAGCAACACTTCCATTAAATTCTCCAGCAAAAGTTAAAAGCATTATAGCTCCACCTAAAGCTGACATACCACCTGATATCATAACTCCTAAATATCTCATTTTAAACACACTAACTCCAGCTGCTGCAGCTGCTTGAGGATGCTCACCACAAGCTCTAAGTCTTAATCCAAAGCTTGTTTTATATAATATAAATATACTTAATATTAAAATTAACAATACTAACCATGTAGTTATATAAGTCTTGGTGAAAAATAGTGGACCAATAACAGGAATTTCAGACAATACTGGAATATCCTTTGGAATAAATCCATTAGTAACTCTTATATTACCACTACCAGTAATATTTCTTGCTAAAAATATAGTTAAAGCTCCAGCTATCATATTTATAGCTGTACCACTAATAACTTGATCTGCATTTAAATTTATACTTGCAAAAGCATGTAGTAATGAAAATAAAATTCCAACTAACACTGCTACTAAAAGTCCTATCCATAAAGCTCCAGCTACACCATTTGCTTGTAATTTAGAAACTGTTAAAGCCCCTGCAAAAGAACCTACTATCATCAGTCCATCTAATCCTATATTTACAATTCCACTTCTTTCGCAATAAAGTGCTCCTAAAGCAGTTATAAGTAAAGGAATTGTATAAGAAATTGCATATGGAAAAACTTGCTCAATTATACTCCACATTATTTTTCCACCACCCTTTCATTTGAATTATCTTTTTTTCCTTTATTTTTTGATTTCTTAAACCACTTAATTACCTTATCCATAACCATACTAGTTGCTGCAAAGTATATTATTGTAGCCATTATAGTATCTGCAAGTTCTGGTGGTACTTTTACAGCAGCATTCATAAATCCTTTACCTACATAAAGTACTCCAAAGAATAATGATGAGAACATAACTCCAATTGGATTACTTGCTCCAAGTAAAGCAACTGCTATACCATCAAAGCCTTGGCTTGGCATAACTCCAATTTGCATTATGTTAGCATTACCAGTGTATTGTATTGCTCCTGCAAGTCCTGATAAAGCTCCTGCTATCATCATTGAAATAACAATATTTCTATTAACAGGCATCCCTGCATATTCAGCACCAAATCTGTTAAATCCACCTGCTTTTAATTCATATCCTAAAACAGTCTTATTTAAAATAAACCATATTATTAAAACTGTTATTATTGCTAAGAAAATCCCTAAATTTATATATGAACCTTTAAATATGTCTGAAAGCCATTGTACTTTTAAAGTAGCTGCTTCTGGTAGCATTTTAGATTCAGTTTCTAAAAATTCTCCTTTAAAATACTGTGGAACCATATAATAAACCATCCAATAAGCTATCCAGTTCATCATTATAGATGATACTACTTCATGAACATTAAATTTAGCTTTTAATATTCCAGGAACTATTCCCCATATTGCACCGCCAAGAATACCCACAAGTACTACTACTGGTACTAATATTCCTTTTGGTAAGTCTAAAGTTAACCCTGTAGCTATAGAACAAAATCCTCCAAATAGCATTTGTCCTGGAGTTCCTATATTAAATAAGCCTGTTTTAAAAGCAAAGGCAACTGATAGACCAGTAAGCATTAATGGAGTTGCTGTTGCAAGAGTATTACCTATTCTTTCTAGGTTCTTTAATCCACCCATAAATAGATATTTATATCCTTCTGCTGGGTTAAATCCCATAATTAACATTAGTAAGGCTCCTGCTAAAAGTCCTAATAATACAGCCATTATTGATTTTATGCCTTGATTCTTTTCCATTAGCTTTCACCTCTCTTTATTCCTGCCATCATTAGCCCTACTTCATTTTCATCTGTTTCATCAGCATTTACAATTCCTACAAGCTCACCATTATTAACAATAGCTATTCTATCCGAAACATTTAAAACTTCATCTAATTCAAGAGATACTAAAAGCACTGCTTTACCATTATCCCTTTGTTCAACCAATCTTTTATGTATGTATTCTATAGATCCAACGTCTAAACCTCTAGTAGGTTGAACAGCAATTAATAAATCAGGATTTGATAATATTTCACGTCCAATAATTCCTTTTTGCTGGTTTCCTCCTGATAAAGATCTTGCAATTGAAGCTCCACCTTCACCTGATCTTACATCGAAGGTTTCTATTATTTCATCTGAATATTTTTTTATTTCTTCTCTATTTATTAAACCATTCTTTGAGAAAGGCTGATTCTTATATGCTTTTAAAACCATGTTATCTTCCATAGTATAATCTAAAATAAGTCCTCTTTTATGCCTATCCTCTGGAATATGAGCTATTCCTTCATCTATTCTTTTTCTTATAGAGTGCTTTGTAATATCCTTTCCATTAAAGAATATTTTTCCTTCCTCTATATTTCTCATTCCTGTTATAGCTTCAACTAACTCAGTCTGTCCATTTCCTTCTACTCCAGCTATACCAACTATTTCGCCTTTTCTAACATTTAAAGTGAAATTCTTTAACCCTAAAACTTTTTTATTATTTTTAACACTTATATTTTCTATTCTTAGTACTTCTTCTGAAGGCTTAGCCTTTGTTTTTTCAACTTTAAATGATACTTGCCTTCCAACCATCATTTTAGCCATATCAGCTTCTGAAGTTTGCTTAACATCTACAGTACCTATATATTTTCCTCTTCTTATAACAGTACATCTATCTGCTGCTTCTTTAATCTCCTTTAGCTTATGTGTAATTAAAATTATTGATTTTCCTTCTCTTATAAGATTTTTCATAATTCCAATTAAATCTTCAATTTCTTGTGGTGTTAATACTGCTGTTGGTTCATCAAAAATAAGAACTTCAGCATTTCTATAAAGCATCTTAAGTATTTCAACACGTTGTTGCATACCAACAGAAATATCTTCTATTTTTGCATAAGGATCAACATTTAAACCATAAGCTTTAGATAATTCTGCTATTTTTTTTGCTGCACTTTTTATATCTACAGTCAAGAATTTTTTAGGCTCAAGACCTAAAATAATATTTTCAGTTACAGTAAAGTTTTCAACTAATTTAAAATGCTGATGAACCATACCTATACCTAAATCATTAGCTACATTTGGACTTGAAATTTTAACTTCTTTTCCATTTACTTTAATCATTCCTGATTCTGGCTGATACATTCCAAATAGCATTCCCATTAATGTAGACTTACCTGCTCCGTTCTCTCCTAAAAGAGCATGAATTTCTCCTTTTTTAAGTTGTAAGGTAACATTATCATTTGCTACAATACCTGGAAATTCTTTACGGATATTAAGCATCTCTACTACATAACTCATGAACATCCTCCCTATCTTATTCCTATTTACATACTGAATACCTAGATTATCTTTTTCTGTTAAATTAATCTAATTATTCCTTTATAGAAGAAAAAGACGGTTTTTCCGCCTTTTTCTTATTTCTTAAGCTTAAATTACTTAATTAAATCCCCTTGTTCTGCCTTAACTTCTATTTCCCCATTTTTTATTTTATTATAAACTTCATCAACTTTTGAGATAGTATCAGCACTTAAATTTGGATTATTCTCTGGAAGTCCAATACCATCATTTTTAGCATCAAATGTTAAAGTTTTTCCTCCTGGGAATTTTCCTTCTAAATCATCTTTTATAACATCAAAAGTTGCTGTATCTATTTTCTTCATTGCTGAAGTTAATATTACTGATTTATCGCCATCGTATTTACCGTCTTCATATTGATCAACGTCAACACCAATTATCCAAGCTTCTTTTCCAGCTGCAACTCTAGCTTTAGCTTCATTAATTGATCCAACACCAACTCCACCAGCTGCTACGAATATTGCTTTAACCCCATTATCATACATAGTTGCTGCTAATTGTTGTCCTGCTGCTACGTTATCAAATGAACCTTGATAAACTACATTTTCTGGCTTTACGCTCATTTTTGTTCCTAAATTATCATTAGCATACTTAACACCTTGTTGGAATCCCCAGTTAAACTTTTGTACTGAAGGAATTTCCATACCACCGATGAATCCTAAGTCTCCTTCTTTTAATTCAACAGCTGCTGCAACTCCTGCTAAGAAACCTGCTTCCTGCTCTGCAAAGTAAATAGCAACAGTATTATCTCCTAGTTTTTCTACTCTATCAGCACCAGTTTTTCCATTGTTTGGAGAACCGTCTATTATTACAAATTTAGCATCAGTATATTTATCTTGAGAGTTAAATATTGCAGTTTCAAACTTAAATCCAGGAGTAACTATAAATTTATATCCTGTATCATAAAGATTTCCTATTTCCTTCATATATTCTGCCTCTGTAGTTCCAGTAGGCTTTAAGTAATTACTATCAATACCTAGTTCCTCTTTTGCCTTTTGGATACCTTCCCAAGTACCTTGGTTAAATGATTTGTCATCTATAGTTCCTGCATCAGTAACCATTCCTACTTTTATTTTTTCTCCCTCTGCTCCTGATGTGTTTCCACAACCAATTAGTCCTGTAGCCATTAAAGCAGATAATGCTAAAGCTATTACTTTTTTCTTCATAAATATCCTCCTTATCATTCGTTCCGTAAAACTTATCCTTCGAACTTTCAAAGTGATTATACAATATCTAGTTCGCAATTTCAACAAATAAAATTGTTTTTCATGTATAATCGACTTTTTATAATTCGCAATATTATAAATTTTTTGTATATTCTTGAATTACTCTTATTTTTATCAAATAATTTAATATTAATACAGATTATCTAAAAGTATTTATTTATATTTTATGTAAATTATATTTCTTTATTATTTATAATAAACTTAAGACAACAGCTACTATAATTGATGGTAATAAATTTGAAATTTTAATTTTAGTAACTCTTAAAATATTCAATCCTAGTCCCATAATTAGAATACTTCCAACTGCTGTCATGTTATTAATTGCTACATCATTAAGAAATGAAGATAAAAAACCTGCCATTAATGTAATACTTCCTTGATATATAAATACTGCAAAAGCTGACAACATTACACCAATACCTAATGTAGATGTAAAAATAATCGAGGTTATTCCATCTAACAATGATTTTGCATAAAGAGTGCTGTGATTATTATTTAATCCACTTTCCAGGGATCCAACTATTGCCATAGCACCAACACAAAATAGTAAAGTTGCGCTTACAAAACCTTGAGAGATAGAAATGTTACTATTATTTTTGTTAAACTTTTTTTCTATTTTATCTCCAAAAGACTCGAGTTTTCTATCTATATCTATAAGTTCTCCAATTAGTCCACCTACAGCAATAGAAATAATAATTACCATTGTATTGTTTCCTTTTAATGCACCAGATATACCAATATAAATTACACATAAAGCTAGTCCATTCATTATAGTTTCATTAATATTTTTACTTATTTTTCCCTTAACAAAAAGTCCTATTAAAGCACCTACAATTATGCTTAAAGTATTTATAATTGTTCCTAACATAATTTCCTCCTAAAATTTAATATTTTACTACTAATATTACTATAAATTCATCCTTTCTAAAATTAAAAAAAGTATAAATAGCTAATAAAATAACTTGTTTATACTTTCTTTTATATTAAAAAGAAGCTTAAATAAGCCTCTTATTAATTAAATTTAATTTAAAAAATCTTTAAATATATTTTTAAATGATTCTATATCCATAGGAAAAATCCTAACTCTTTTTAAAGAATATAATCCATCATTAATACTAGAAATTCCATATTCAGTTGTTACTGCCGCTTTGATTCCTATTTCCTTTTCTACCTCTATAGTTTCCTCATCGTATCTTCCAACGGGATAGCAAATATATTTACTATCTGCTCCCACCTTTTCTTTTAATTCATTTATTCCTTCTATTATTATGTTTGCTTTATCATCTCTAGAAATATTGGTGAATTCAATATGTCTTGAAGTATGATTTTCAATTCCCATTCCACCTTCTTTCATTTCTTTAAGCATAGCTGAATTCATATAAAATCCATCAGCATCTATATTATTAGTTATTATAAAGAAGGTTCCTTTCATATTGTTTTCCTTTAAAATTCTATAAGCATCTGTATAATTATCTGAATATCCATCATCAAATGTAATTGCAACAGGTTTTTTAGGAACATAACCTGTTGTATATGCCTCTACAATATCATCTAATAGCATTGGTGTAAAACCACTTTCCTTAAGCCACTTAATTTGTTCTTCAAATTGCTTTACAGGTATCAATAGACTATTATTAGGATCTGCATCAGAAATTGAGTGATACATTAATATTGGAATTCTAACATCATTAATATTTAATGTTACATAATCATTTTCATTTTTTTTCGGCAACTTTTCTTCTTGTACTTCAATATCTTTATCTTCATTTTCTATTACTTCATTGCTATTAGCATCTTCGACTTTATTTTTTTCATATTCCTTATTATATAAATACTTACCTCCCAAAATAATTAATATAATAATTGCAATCCATAAAATTATAGTAAAAATTTTCTTCATATTCTATCCCCCTTACAATATATACAAAATATATATTTTGTTACTTTATTTGTCAATATATTTTTTAATTGTTTCTATTTTTTTAATATTTTCTAAATTATTTCTAAATCATTGTTAATAATATTTTATTTTTGTATAATTAATCTAAACTAATAGTAAGGAGTGTTTTTATTGTTTGGATATGTAACTCCTCTAAAAGCTGAGCTTAAAGTTAAGGATTTCACTAAATTTAGAAGTTATTACTGCGGTTTATGTTTGCATATAAAAAGTACTGCAGGTAATTTACCTAGAATGGTTTTAAATTATGATATGACTTTTTTAGCTGTACTTTTAGATTCTTTATCAATTAATGAACCAAAATTTCAACTTAATCGCTGTATAGTTCATCCAAAAGAAAAGAAGCCAGTTGTTATTAATAATGATGCACTAAAATATTCAGCTGCAATGAACTTAACACTTTATTATCATAAAATTAAAGATGATATTGAAGATGATAATGATATTAAAAGTAAAGTATTAGAAAAAATTTTGTATCCCTATCAAAAGAAAATAAATAAATCTATTGATGAAATTAATATTAATATTAAAGATAACCTAAAAATTTTAAGAGAATATGAAAATAATAAAAATTTTTATTCAATAGACGAAATCTGTCATCCATTTAGTGATATAGTTGGTAACATACTTAAAGCTTACCCTAATAAACTAGTTAACGACAGTGATGAATTAAGAAATAATTTGTATAGCTTAGGCTACACTTTAGGAAAATGGATTTATTTAATTGATGCTTTTGATGATTTAGAAAAAGATATGAAAGAAAATAAATTTAATCCAATTAATTTTTTGTATAATGAAGATAATAAACCTTATGATAATTTAGTACCATTAATTAAGGATAGATTAGAATTTACAATAATTAATTGTTCTTATAATTGCAAGGAAATATTATCTCTACTACCGCTAAAAAGAAATGAATATATTTTAAAAAATGTTTTAGAACTAGGTATGATGGATAAATACTTAGGTATATTAAACAATACTAGAGAAGATAAAAGGAGTGGCAAATAATGAACCCATATGAAGTTCTAGGATTAAAACCTGGTGCAAGTCAAGAAGAAATAAAAAAAGCTTATAGAAATTTAATTAAACAATATCACCCAGATCAATATGGTGATAATCCTTTAAAAGACCTAGCTGAAGAAAAAATGAGAGAAATAAATACAGCTTATGATATGCTAACAAAAAACTCTGGAAGCTCATATAGTAATGCTTCTGCTAATACTAATAGTTATTCCAATAATACTAATGACTCATATATATTATCTGAAATTAGAAGATTAATTCAAAGTAGAAATTTTGCTGAGGCGGAAAGAAAATTAAATTCAATTCAAAATAGAAATGCAGAATGGAACTTTTTATATGGAGTTGTTTTAACTAATAAAGGTTGGTTTGATGCTGGTCTTAAGCATATTCAACTAGCTGTAAATATGGACCCTAATAACTTTGAATATAGACAAACTTTAAATTCATTACATCAAAGGACTTCTGCTTATAGTGGTAACTACTATAGAACTACTGGAGGCTCTTCTGCAAATGCTTGTGATTGCTGTATGAACCTTTGGTGCTTAGATAGCATGTGTGAATGTATGGGCGGTGACCTTATAGATTGTTGTTAATTAAAATATTGGTGGTGTTTTTATATGAAAGCTAAAGAAATTACTCTAAGCGCTGTCTTAATTGCGCTTACACTAATTATTTTATATTTAAATTTAATATTCCCTATAAGTACTATTAGTATTCTTACATTGGCTTCTCTTTTAATACCAGTAGCTTTAATAAGAGGATCAATGAAAAGTGCTATTTTAGTATATATATCTTCATCAATTATAGGATTCTTTTTACTTCCTATTAATATAATCTTATTATATATACTTTTTTTCGGTATTTACGGTATAGTTAAGTATTTTATTGAAAAGATAAAAAATATACCTTTAGAAATATTATTAAAACTTATATTTTTTAATATGATTTTCTTTATTTCTTTCTTCTTATTTAAGTCTTTTATTGCAATACAAATAACCAAACTACCTTTAGGAATTTTTTGGATATTAGCGCAAGTTGTTTTTTTAGTTTTTGATTACGCATTATCATTATTAATAACTTTTTATTTAGAAAGAATACACACTAAATTATAAAAATGCGAACATTTTTATAATGAGAAATTTAAAATTTAGAATGTAGAATTAAAGAAAAAAATCCTTCAGATTTTTAAATAAATGGTTTTCCACACCAATATAAATTAAGGATGTTTTGCTGTGCAAAACATCCTTAATTTTATATTCTATATTTTAAGATTACTTCGCAATCTTATTCTAATATTGAAAATATAATTTCTAATATTCCTTCAAAGGCAATTCCCAATACTTCTATAAATGATTTACTCAACTTAGAATTTCTCTTCTTATCTTCAGGCTTATTAATATAAAATTCTTCTCTTTTCTCAGGATTTGAATTATAATAATAAGCTTCCTCATAAGTTTTTATTTCTTTGAAAACAATTTTATTCCCATTTCCCTCCAAAACTTTCTCCCCCAAATACCACATTCTTTTTATTTAAACTTTCATTTTTTTATCACTATTACCAAAAGTTTTTTTATAAAATATTGTAAATACAATTACTGTTGTCAATGCTGCTGTTATATCTGATATAGGTTCAGCCGCTAAAACAGCCGTTAACTTATTTTCTGAGCTAACAAATGTAGGCAAGATAAATATCAATGGAACAAGTAAAACTATCTTTCTTAATAAAGCCATAAATAATGATATTTTCGCTTGACCTAATGCTAAGAAAGTCTGTTGACAAGCAATTTGAGCTCCAAAAATAATTATTCCTCCAAAGAATATTTTCATACTCCATGAAGTTATTTCAATAAGTTCTGGTTTATTATTGAATATTCCTACAAAGAATTCTGGGAATAACATTAAAGCTCCCCACATTGTAATTGTATAAACCAAGCATGATGTTAAAAGCAATTTAAAAGTTCTTTTTACTCTATCTGTATTCTTAGCTCCAAAGTTATAACTAATTATAGGCTGTGCTCCTTGAGATAAACCTAAAAGAGGTAAAGTTACAATTTGCATTATGCTACTCATTATAGTCATAGCCCCTACAGCTAAATCTCCCCCATACATTGAAAGCTTATTATTTAAACTTATTAATACTATACTTTCTGTTGCTTGCATTATAAATGGAGACACTCCTAATGCAGTTATAGGTAACAAAACATTTAGTCTAGGAGCCAAATATTCTTTTCTTATTTTTAATATACTCTTTCTTCCAAAAAGGAACACCAATACCCAGATTGCTGATACAAATTGAGATAATATTGTTGCAAGAGCTGCTCCTTTTACACCTAAATTAAAGATAAATATAAAAATAGGATCTAATATTATATTTATTATTGCTCCAATAACAACTGTAATCATTCCAACTTTAGCAAAACCTTGAGTATTTATAAAAGAATTCATACCTAATGCAATTTGAACAAATACTGTACCAAATAAGTATATAGTTAGATAGTCTACAGCATATCCAATGGTTGCTTCACTCGCTCCAAAGGCCCATAATATATTTTCTTTAAAAATTAAAAATACAACTGTACATATAATTCCTATTATAATAAGTGTAGAAAAACTATTACTTATAATTTTTTCAGCACCATCATTATCTTTTTCTCCCATTTTTATTGCTGCAAGAGGGGCTCCACCCATACCAATAAGAGCTGAAAAGGCTGAAATAATCATTATTATTGGAAAGGCCACTCCCACTCCTGCCATTGCAATATCCCCATTTGCCATTCTTCCAATAAATATTCTATCAACAATGTTATATAATACATTAACAAGTTGAGCAATAATTGCTGGAAGGGCTAAACTTAATAATAGCTTTCCTACTGAACCTTCTCCTAGGTTAGTTTTAGCTTTAGTCATATATCACTCTCTCCTTATTTATTATTTTTTCGTTTGTATAAACTAAACTCATACATTATAGAATAATATACTACTAAAAGTAGAAATATTAAACTTCTTTTACAAAAATTTAAAATATTTTCTATATTATTTCTTTCCCAAAAGGCATTAAAGATAATTTTGCTAATTTTAAAGATTGAACAGCAAAAGGTATTCCTATAATAGTAATGCATAATAAGAATGCACTTAATAAGTTACTTATACAAAGTCCAAGACCACCAAAAATTATCCAAAGTATATTTAATAATAAATTCACACTATTATCATTTTTAGTCACAACTTCTTTTCCAAAAGGTGCAAACTGTAATCTTGCCATTTTAAAGCATTGCATTCCTATTGGAAGTCCTATTATTGTTATACTCCATAAACATCCAACAATAAGCCATCCTAAAGCATTAAAAAATCCACCAAATATAATCCAAACAATGTTTCCTAAACAAGACATAAACATTCCCCCATTTTAATTGTAGTATTTAAATATTTCTTAATTGAACTAAAGCACAATTTTCTATTGCATTTATTTTATTTTCCTTACAATAAACTAATATTTCTTCACTTTCTGCACCTGGTTGAATTAAAATATTTTTTATTTCTAGCTCTCTCGCTTCTTTCAAGTATTCAATTCCTAATTTTGAATTTATACATAAATCAATTGCATTTATTTTATACGGTACTTCTTTTAATGACTTATAAACGCCTTCACCACCTTTTGGATGGACTCCTGCAACTGTATATCCCTTATCCTTAAATTTCTCTAAAATTTTATAAGCATATTTTTCTTTATTATTTACATCCCCAATTACAACCCAATTATTTTTCATTATCAATTCCTTAATATCCATTTCTAACCTCCTGATTTTATTATCTTTATATATAATATATACAATTATAAAATTTTCATCAATAAAAAAGAGATAAACATTATATTCCTTGCTCCGTCGCATGCGCTCCAAGTCACCGTCATATAATATATATCCTTATACACTGAAGATAATATTAAATATAATAAACTTTTTATAATTTATCATAATTTCATTAATATATTAATGAATGTTGACTTATATTATAATAGAATATATAATTTAATATATTATAATTAAATACTTATTGCTATGATTAGGAGTAGTATTATAAATCTTATACTTAAGAGAGCTGTTGGTTGCTGAAAAACAGTGTATAAATTATAAGAACTTGCCTAGGAGCTTACTTGCCAAAAGCAAGTACGGGATTCCCCCGTTATAATTTCGAGTGAGAAAATTTTATTTTCTAATAAGAGTGGTACCGCGAATATATCCTTCGTCTCTTAATTGAGACGAGGGATTTTTTTATATTATTTTACATGTTTTATTTTAGAGGAGGATTAATTATGGCTAAATACGGAACTTCCATTGATAAGAAATGGCAAGATAAATGGGAAGAAACTAATTTATATAAATTCGACCCAAATAAAGAAGGAGAAAAATTATACGTTCTAGAAATGTTCTCGTATCCTTCAGGTAGTCAATTACACGCTGGACATTGGTTTAACTATGGACCTGTTGATTCATGGGCGAGAATGAAGAGAATGCAAGGATATAATGTATTTCAACCTATGGGATTTGATGCTTTTGGACTACCAGCAGAAAACTTTGCAATAAAAACTGGAATTCATCCAAAGGATTCAACAGATAAAAACATTGAAACTATGGAAAAGCAATTAAGAGCTATGGGTGCTATGTTTAACTGGGAAAATGAAGTTATAACTTGTAACCCTGATTATTATAAATGGACTCAATGGGTATTCTTAAAACTTTATGAAAAAGGATTAGCTTACAGAAAGAAAGCTCCTGTAAACTGGTGTCCTTCTTGTAATACAGTTTTAGCTAATGAACAGGTTGTTGAAGGACTTTGTGAAAGATGTTCAACAGAAGTTACTAAAAAAGATTTAACTCAATGGTTCTTAAAAATTACTGATTATGCTGATGAATTATTAGAAAAGCTAGACACATTAGATTGGCCTGAAAAAACCGTAGCAATGCAAAAACATTGGATAGGAAAATCTACTGGGGCTGAAGTTACTTTTAAAGTAAAAGATTCAGATGTTAAATTTGATGTGTTTACAACTAGAGTTGATACTTTAAATGGAGTAACTTATGTTGTTTTAGCTCCTGAAAATCCATTAGTTGATGAAATTACTACTTCTGAATATAAAGAAGAAGTTGAAAACTACAAAGAAGAAGCTAAAAAGCAATCTGATATAGAAAGACAATCTCTATCTAGAGAAAAAACTGGAGTATTTACAGGCTCTTATGCTATTAATCCTATAAATAATAAAAAGGTACCTGTATGGGTTGGAGATTATGTTTTAGCAACTTATGGAACTGGTGCTGTTATGGCTGTTCCTGCTCATGATGAAAGAGACTTTGCTTTTGCAACTAAGTTTAACCTTCCTATAGAAAGAGTTATAACTAATAAAAATGGCGAAGAAGTAGAGTTACCATATTGCGAATATGGTAAATTAGTTAACTCTGGTGAATTTGATGGATTAACTACAGAAGAAGCAAAAGAAAAAATAGTTGAAAAACTATCTTCAATGGGATTAGGTTCTGCAAAGGTTAATTACAGATTAAGAGATTGGCTTGTATCTAGACAAAGATATTGGGGTGCTCCAATTCCTATAGTTCACTGTGAAGATTGTGGAACTGTTGCAGTACCTGAAAGTCAGTTACCAGTGGAGCTTCCATACAACGTTGAATTTGCTCCAGATGGAAAATCACCACTTGCTAAATGTGAAGAATTTATAAATACAAAATGCCCAAAATGCGGAAAACCAGCTAAGAGAGAAGCTGATACTTTAGATACTTTCGTTTGTTCATCTTGGTATCAATTAAGATATCCAGATAGCAATAATTCTGAAAAAGCTTTTGATAAAGATATAGTAAATAAAATGCTTCCTGTTGATAAATATGTTGGTGGACCTGAGCATGCTTGTATGCATTTATTATATGCTAGATTTATAACTAAAGCCTTAAGAGATATGGGCTACTTAGATTTTGATGAACCATTTAAATCTCTAACTCATCAAGGATTAATTTTAGGACCTGATGGTTTAAAAATGAGTAAGTCAAAAGGAAATACAATCTCTCCTAATGATTACATTTCTGAATATGGTTCTGATGTATTTAGAATGTATTTAATGTTTGGTTTTGCTTATGTTGAAGGTGGAGCTTGGAGTGATGATGGACTTAAATCTGTAGCTAGATTTGTAGATAGAATAGAGAGATATTTAGAAATAGCTAGAGAAGCAATAGAAACAGGAGATAATAATAAAAATACAGTTGATAAAGCAGAAAAAGAATTAAACTTCTGGTTACACAATGCAATTAAAGGCGTTACTGAAGATGCTGATAAAATGCAATTTAATACTGCTATTGCAAGAATGATGGAATTTGTAAATGCTTTATCTAAATATTTACAAGAAGATGTTAAAAACTTAGAATTCTTAAAGAAATCTTGTATTGACTTCTTAAAGATTTTAGCACCATTTGCGCCTCATTTTGCTGAAGAACAATGGAATCTTTTAGGATTAGACTTTTCAATCTTTAATCAAAAATGGCCAGAATTTGATCCTAATGCTTTAGTTAAAGATGAAGTTGAAATTGCAATTCAAGTTAACGGAAAAATAAAAGCTAAGATAAACGTTCCAACTGACTTAGATGAAGAAGGAATTAAAGCTGCTTCATTAGCTAATGAAACTATAATAGCTGCAACTGAAGGAAAAACTGTAGTTAAGGTTATTGTTATTAAAGGAAGACTAGTAAATATAGTAGTAAAATAATTTTAAGAAATGTATTTATAAAAAAATGATATTGATACACATAAAAGTGCTTCAATATCATTTTTTATTATTTTTTGTTTTTTTTAATGTAAAATATACTAGAGCTATTGCTATTAGTGTTATACCTAATCTTATATAATTTTGTTCTATATTTATTAAATCATAACTAACTAAGGCTTCAAGAGCTATAGATGGTATTTTACCAAAGAATGTAGCAATATTAAAAGTCAGTCCATTTACATTACTAACAGAAGCTGCTAATGTTACAAAACCAGATGGTATAAATGGAATTAATCTTCCCTCAAATATTAAAAATCCAATTCTTACCCCTTCACTTTCTACTATTTTCTTTAATAATACATTCTTATTTTTAATATTTTCTGCACCCTTTTTAAATCCTAATCTGTACACTATAAATGTTATGTATCCACCTATAGTTTCTCCTAATAAGGATATTGTAAAACCTAATACAGGTCCAAAAAAAATTATATTGGCACCTGTTACAAAAATAGATGGCACCACTCCTAATAAAGCAATTATAATACTTATAATTAATGATATAGGGATTGAATACATACTATATTCTTGAAATAAATTAACTATATTATCTAAATTAAACATAAGCAAACTTTATATAATTTTCTCCTTTGTTTATTCATCTAATAATACCTTAAACCCACTTAAGACTCTACTTACTAATTTCTCATCTAACTGCTTATAATGTTTTAATAACTCTGCTTCTTGTAGTGCCGAAAAAATCTTCTTACTCATTTCCATCCAAAGCTCTGGAACATAAACCCAAACTATTTCTTCATATCTACAGCTTAATAAGAAATGCTCCATTCCCCAAAATAAATATTCATTAATATTATGTAGAGCATTAAACTTTTTATAATCCTCTACCACTTTATAATCTAATTTGTATTCATAAATATCTACAAAGAAATAATCAAAACTTTGTCCTTCTGCTTCAAAAGCATTTTCATTTATTATTTTTATTTTTTCATTTTCTTTAAAACTTAAGTTATATAAATCTATTACATCCTTTTCTATTTCATAAACCACTATTTCATCTACATCGATCTTTTTTGCTAGCTCTTGAGCTACAAAACCTAATCCTAGCCCTACTATTCCAACCTTACCCTTTGCGTGCTTAATAAACATATACGAACTTTCAATTTCTATTGGGGAAATTCTCATCCATATATTATTAGGTCCATGTAGCTCTATAACACTAGTATTAATTTTACCTTTTTTTCTGTACATATATCCATCTATATATTCACTATTGTTATTCACTTTTTTTATTTCAAAATTTCCAATCCTACCTAAGGATATTAAATTATTATATTCTTCAATTTTTTTCTTTACGTAAATCTCATCATAAGGTTTCAAAATAAAACATCCCTTCTACATAAGTCTAAAGCTAACTATAATAACTATTATATTTATGAAACACTTTAAAAACAATAACTATTTATTAAAATTTACTATATTTTGCATTAAAAAACTCTTGATATTTCCTTTCACTATGTTATACTAGTGATATAAATTATCATTTAGAAATAGAAGGTGTAAATTATGGATAAAATTTTAATAAGCGAAGAAGCATATAAGGAATTTAAAGAATTCTTAGACGAAAATGAAGTTGATAACTACAGCATAAGAATAAACTTAGCTGGATTCGGTTGTAGTGGTCCTGCTTTTAATATATCTGTTGATGAAGCAAAAGAAGGCGACGTTACTCAAAAGGTAAACGACATAGTTTTCGTTGTAGAAGAAAAACTAGTTGATGAATTTGGTGGATTTAAATTACTTTCAACTGAAGAAAATGAAGGAAGAGGATTATCCTTAAAACCTGTTATCGAAGTTGAAGGTGGATGTGGATCTTGCGGTGGCGGATGTCACTAATCTCAATTTAACAAAAATTCTTTATAACATAAAAGCTGTATCTTTAAGATACAGCTTTTACTTTTTATTTTTTTAAAATTTCATCTCATAATAAGCAATATAATTTTACCAAGAAATTATTTCTGCGCCATCTTCAGTAACTAAAACAGTGTACTCCCATTGAGCAGAATATCCGCCATCTTCAGTAAATACTGTCCACTCATCATCTTCATCTACAAACACTTCATAGTCACCTTGGTTTATCATAGGTTCAATTGTAAAAATCATTCCAGGAACTAATACCATTCCTTCACCTCTATTCCCCACATGGGCTACAAAAGGATCTTCATGGAATTTTATACCTACTCCATGCCCTCCAAAGGCTCTAACAACAGAAAATCCATTTGCTTCAGCATGCTCTTGAACTGCTGCCCCAATATCTCCTAAGAACCCCCATGGTTTTACAGCCTCTAAGCCTTTGTCTAAGCATTCTTTTGCCACTCTAACTAGCTTTTTATCTTCATCATTTACATTACCTATCATAAACATTCTAGATGCGTCTGAATAATATCCATTATAAATAGTCGATACATCTACATTTACAATATCTCCATCCATAAGAATAGTGTCTTCACTTGGTATCCCATGGCAAACAACATCATTTATTGATACACATACACTTTTAGGAAATCCACCATAATTTAATGGTGCTGGTATTGCTCCATTATTAACAGTAAAATCATGAACTAATTTATTGATTTCTTCTGTATTCATTCCTACCTTTATTTTCTCTTGCACTAAATCTAATACTGCATTATTAATCTTCGCACTTGCCTTTATGCCTTCAATTTGTTCCTTATTTTTTATCATATCCCTTGTTGGTACTTCATATCCTTGAGCCTTTAAGGCATCAAGCTTTTCATCAAATTCTAAGTGACACTTTTTATATTTTTTACCACTATTGCACCAACATTGATCATTTCTATTTAAATTCATATTCTACCTCCTTAATACTATATTAATTACTAACTCTTATTAAATAGTACTATTTGTTATATTTATATATTTAATATATCATAACTAAAAGAAAAAAAGTTCCTTATATTAATTAAAATTAGAAAAAAACTCCCTAAGGAGTTTTACTAAATTTATTTTAAAATAAAATTTTAATTATATTATATTTACTAACCACTAAAAAACACCTATTTAACTGTAAATTCATAATCTAAATAATGTTCTATAGTTTTATTAATTCCTTTTAATACATCAATCCAATAATTCTTTTTAATGTATATAACTTCTTTCTTGTCTATATTTTTAAATTTACCTTCATTAAATTCATTATAAAAATCATTTAAGTCTTTTGACATATTGTATATTGCTGAAAAATCATCTAAAACTTCTCCATTTAAATCTATTTTATCATTATAATTTTTCATTTCAAAATTTAAGTATTCAAATAATAAACTTTCTATTCTTGCATAAACTTCACTAGGCCCTTCATCAGATATATTAGATTTTTTATTTATAGTTATTATTTGTTCTTTTCCATAATCTCTATAGTTTGACCACAAATTAGTGTACTCATCTGATATAGAAGTAAAGTTTTTATATAAAGCTAATAATTCCTCATTACTAATACTTTTAGATTTTAAGCATTGATCTAATGTAGTTAAAACACTTTCATTTCTAGTTCTGATTTCTTCAACACTTTTATAAGTTTCTTTACCTATTAATAACTTATAACGAGAATTCATTATCGAAGTGTAAACGTTTATAAGCAAACTAACAAGCAAAACAAAAATAATTAATAGAATGCTATTATTTTTACTTATTTTATAAGATTTCATAGAACACCCCCACACGAATAGTATTATATCATAAATTATTTCACTTTTCCAGTATAACTATACTCATAAAGAGTTTCTTCATTATTATGCTAATATAAAAATAAAAACTCCATATTTGGAGTTTAAAAAATAATTTAATTAATTTGTTTCAACTTGCTTCCACACTTCTTCATTTTTAATTGAGCTGCCAAAGGCAGCTCCTAAAAGTATCTTCCATGTTCCTGCTGATATTCCTTTATCATTTCTAATCCAGCAGTTCCACCTTCTCCTTTTTCCAACTTAGTTGTAATCTTTTTTATTTCACCATATGGATTTTCTAAAGATAAATCTTCATCACCTGTCAAAACCCATATAGTATTATTTCTGAATGGTTTAACCTCTAATTCTTTCTCTCCAACACCATCTGTAAAGTATATAAGAACAGAGTTTCTTAAGTTATGTTCTCTTATATACCTGAATACTGGTGAAAATTTTGTTGCTCCAATCTTAGCATATCTCTTTTTTATATCATTTTTAGATTTTATTTCATATACTCGTCTTATTTCATTATCACATTCAATAACAGTAATTTTATTAGTTCTTGTTCTTGTAATTTCTAGAACCTCAACTAATATCTTATCAAACTCTCCATCGCTCATAGAAGCACTTATATCTATAGCTACTAAAACTTCCGGAACATTATTAGGTAAGGAACCTCTTAAATCTAATCTTTCTGGTTGTCTTCTATTCCTTCTCATTATTGTCTTTTTTTCTCCAGCTCTTAATGAAGGTATTACTTTTTTTAAAGCATCTTTCCATGATATTTCTGCTTTTTCTGAATATGCTTTTATAATTCCTTCAATATCCTTTGGAGCCTTACCATTATAAGCACTTATAGCTGTTTTTTTCGTTATATCCTTTATTGAGTCTTGATTCAATGTGCTTTCTTCCCAAACATCATGGGCTTTAGAAATATCTATAACTTCTCCAATATCATCATTTTTTTCATCATTCATACTTTTAGATAACTTTGCCTTAATAGCTTTTTCTATTTCCTCAGCATAAATTTCAATTGGTTTATCTTCTTTCAAATCTAAACTATATTCTCTATTTACTCTTTCAAGTTTATAACTATCCATAGGAAGATTTTTAATGAACTGATTTATAGATACATCCAGAGCTAAATTAACTGCAATTGTTGTATATTTATTTTTAAGAACTCTCTCCCTTTCATGATGTCCGTACATTATATGATATATTTCATGCTTAAATAAAGCTTGAATTTCCCTTTTATCACAGGAAAGAAAAAGTAATGGATTAAAATACATTTTAAAACCCTGCATCTTTGGAATAGTAGCTAATGGCCAAGTTATATTAAATCTAATACTTCTTTCTATTCTTACTAGAAATTGTCCAAAAAAACTATCTTCTCCTTCAAGCATATCTATAATTACATTTTCAACTAAAGAAAAAAACTCTCTTTCAAAACTACTATAAAGCTTTCCATTTTCTTTTATATCTAAGGCTTGCTTTAATAGATTATTTCTTTTTTCTTCAAATAACATAAGCATCCATCCTATTCATAAATACTAAAGAAAGCATCTAAGAACATATCTTCATTTAATAAGTCCATATATAATTCTTCGCTTACATCGCCCTTAATTTCTTTCATAATTCCAAGTCTTAAATCCTTTGGATAACAAGTTAATAAATCTGAAAATAGCTTTCTGTTTATTTCATTATTATTTTCATTTAAATATCTAAGAGAGTTTTTAGCTAATATATATAATCTAGAGTGACTTTCCCCTCTTATTTCTTCTTTTACTTCTATAGGTAAAATCATGTATGAGAAAAGATCTTCTGGCTTAATTAAAGGGTTTTTTATGTTCTTAATATAATTAATAAAATCAGTAGCTATGCTTACACCTAAATTTCCCTTAACTACATTATAGAATATATCCATTGGGTATTTTTCTTTATTCCTTAGATATACACTATAAGCTTTTGCAACTCTCTCCCAACTTCTTGGTGTTGCCTTAATAGATTCATTAGAATTAGGTACATTTAAATATTCTGGGAAATTTGATAAAAACTCAATTATATGTTCATGTACATTTACTTCACTACTCATTGCCCATTTTATCCATTCCTTAATATCAGAACTTAATTCAATCCATACAAATCTATCTTCTTGGGCTCTATCCATATCCACAACTTGATAATCACTATCTTCAAATCCATCATATTTGTTAGATGGATTCATAGCTGCTACTATCTTTACATTTTCATGTAAGCTATATCCATTTATTTCTCTGTTTAAAATTAAATTCATAAGTTCTTGCTGAACAGCATGTTCACATCTGTTAAGTTCATCTATAAATAATAAAACGCCATTAAATTTATTATTTGAAAGCGCCGTTTCAATTTCTATAAGTTTATAATGAGTTGCATACTTTGTTCTTCCAGCTTCAACTAAAGGAAGCCCTCCTATTTCTCCTTCTTTTAAAAGATTTGCATCTATATTAACTAAGTAATAATTATCTTTAACACATATTCTTTTAACTAAAGAAGTCTTACCGATACCAGCCTCCCCTATTATTAAAGGTACATTACCTGACTCTATTACTAACTCCACAGTACTTATTGCTTCTGAAAACTTCATTGTCTCACCTCTTTTATCTTGAAAGTTTATAATCTACTAATAACATCTTAGCTTTTTTACTTCCATACTCTCTAATAAAATTAATTTTATCCATTTCTAAAATCTCAAGTTCTAAGAAATCCTTTATATATTTTTCATCAATTTCTTCTTCCTTCACTTTTTCAATAGCTACATTAACTACAAAATCTACATCTATAGAATCATATACATATTTAACAACCTTTATATTTTCTCCAACTAAAATTTTTAGTTCATCTAGATCAAAATTAATGTAATTTATGGCTTCTTCATTCCCCTTAATAGCTTCTTTCCTAGCTTCTAAACTTGGATTATTTATAAACTTTATTGCCGCCCAATACTTTCTTATAGCAGCTAGTTGAACCTCTTCTGAAGGATTTTTAATATATTTGATGGAATCATAATCCTTATTAACTGCATTTAACTGCATTTCCTCTGTGGGATTTTCAATGAATTGAATTGCCCATCCCTTTGCCTTTACTGCTTCTAACTTAACTTTATCACTCGTATTCTTAATATACTTTAATGAATTCCAAAGCAGCTTTACAGCTAAAATTGAATTATCTTCATCAATATCATCAATATATTCAACAGCTAGAGGATTATTTTTTATTGCAACTTCCTTTATTTCCTTGCTTGGGTTTTTTACATATCTTATAGCTAATCCATTTCTCCTAACAGCTTCTAAGATCAACTCATTGCTCGGGTTGTCTATATACCTTATATATAAAGGATTATCATAAATTTTTTTCAAATCATTATTTTCCATTTTTATTCCTTTCTCACTGGTAAAAATAATCTATATTTTCTTTAATTAATTTTTAAATTTTTTCAATTAATTCTCATTTTTATTCCTCTTAATTATACTATATTTAACTCTAAATTGCTATTACTATTATTTAATAATAATTATCTATTATAACTACTTTAAACAATTACATCTATCATTAATAAAAGATTGCAAGCAATCTTAAAAATGTTCTTATTTTATACTTTTGCAAAGAAAAAAACTCCCTAAGGAGTTTTAAATGTTAAATTATTTTTATTTGTGCTCATGGTCTCTTATATGATTTATACAGTAACATTTTTTCCCTGAACATTTAGAACAATATCTAAATTCCATATTAGGATTATCTTTTTCAGTTATTCCACAAACTTCACATCTATGAAAAATCTCTATTGTTTTTACTTGAGACTTAAACTTCTGCTGTCTTTTAAAATTATTAGCATTGCTTCTTGTACCAGTTACTATTTCTTTACCAAAGAATATAAAGAAATTTAGAACTGGAACTAAAGTTAACAACATTCCACCAATACTAAATGAGCTTAAATATCCAATAAAGTTTAATCCAATGAGAATCCAGTTAAATATAGCTAGATACTTTACTTTAACAGGTATTATATAAAATAGTAACACTTGAAAATTAGGATAAATCATAGCAAAAGCTAAAAATAATGATAAATTAATATATGCTCCAGTAGCAGGAATTCTTGTTACCATAGATACTATAATTGTAGCTATCATACCTACAAAATAATAAAAGTTAAATTTGAATTCTCCCCACTCTTGCTCTAATCCAGTACCTGCTAAATAATTAAAATATATAGCAAATATAAAAGAAATTATACTCCCTGTTTCAGGTACAAATATAAAGGTTACTAACCTCCATATTTCTCCTTCCATTACTTTAGATGGTTCTAGAAATATTTTATTGATTAAATCTGGACTCCCACTTAATAAAGTAAAACCATAGACTAGAATATTTCCAAATATTATAATTAACATTAAATTTCTTATATAAAAATTACCTATCTTTCTTTCTAACTTATTTAACCACTTCATAATACTAAAATTTCTCCTTTATAATTTATTTCTAACTATATATAATAAATCCTCTATTGAAAATTCAGTATTTTTCATAGATAAAGTTATCATGTTGCTTATTAGAAATGATGTTAATTTTCTTGTTTCCATATTCATAGTAATGTCATTATTTTCTTTATGTAAATCTATTATTTCATCAACAATAAAATATAATTCATCTAAAACATCATATTTAGGACAAGAACAAGATTTTTTTTCTTCAATAACTTTTTCTTCTTTTGTTAATTCAAAAAAAACTTCCTTATGATATATTAAAAACTTTTCTAATCCTGAATATATTAATTTTACTTTTTCTTCAAAGGATATATCTTTGTCTTTAACTGTTTTTAACTTATTTATTATTTCAATCCAAGTATCATTAAATATCTCTCTTACTAAAGCCATTTTATTTTCGAAATAGTTATAGACTGTACCTAAACCAATTTCACATCTATTCGCTAATTCTCTCATACTAAAATTTTTATATCCTTTTTCTTCTAATAATGCATATCCTTCTTTTAAAATTGTTTCTCTTGGATTTTGTAATATCTTAGGCATAGACCTTCCCCCTTTCTTATAGTTTATATCAATATTTCTATATTATCAACTAATGATATCTTACTTATTCATTACCATTTATTTACATTTATTCTTTATATGAGTATAATTATATTATGTTAACTTTATAAAAGTATATTTATATAAGTTTTATCCTGTCTTTATATACTAACTCATTACAAATTTAATAAATATATTTAAAGTTTTGAAATATTAAAATAAGGAGATTATGTTCTGTGAATAATCAAAAATTTGATATTGCATACCGAAGAAAACTCCTATATAAACGCAAGAGAAGAAGACAAGTATTATTTCGCTTAAGCATATTATTAACTGGATTTGGTCTAATATTTCTTATTTTACTGCTAAATAAAGAACCACCTATTAACAAAAAAATAATATCTACATCCTCTGATAATAAAATAATAGTCTGTATAGATCCTGGTCATGGAGATTGGGATACAGGAGCAAAAAGTAATTCAGGAGATTTTGAAAAAGATATTGTTTTAAATGTTTCATTAAAACTTGGAAAGCTTCTAGAGGAAGAAGGAATTAAAGTAGTCTATACTAGAACTAACGATTCATTGCCTTGGCTTGAAACAGCAAATGATAGTTTAAAAGAAAGAATAAAAATTCCTGAAATTTTTAAAGCAGATATATTCATATCAATACACTGTAATAGTAATTATGAAGATACTAATGTAAAAGGAACTGAAACTTGGTATAAAGCTAATGATGAAAATAGCAAAGCCTTAGCTTCTTCCCTACAAAATTCAATAATTAATTTAAATTATAGTTCTGATAGAGGAATAAAAACTTATGGAAATAAAGAAGATGCCTTGGCCGTTTTAGAACTAAATGAAAGCATTTCTGCTTTAATAGAATTAGGATTTTTAAGTAATACATCAGATGAAAAGTATTTAAAATCTACTAAGGGGCAAGAAGCTTCTGCTAAAGCCATAAAAGAAGGTATATTAAACTATATAAATAGTTACAAAGATACTATACTAAAAGAAAGAAGTAATAAGGATGTTAAAAACATCCCTATTACCTCTACACTAAAGTTATTTTATTAATTTCTTCTATAACATAAGCTCTTCTATCTATATTAACCAAAGCAACTATATAGTCACCACTTATCAATTTTACTGATCCTTTAGGAATTATTTCTTTTTCTCCTCTTTTTACAGAAACTAGTAAACAATCCTTTGGCCAATTAACTTCATTTATATATTTTCCCTCTACTATACTTCCCATTTCAACGACAAATTCTAATATAGTTTTCTTATTTTTATTTTCTTCATTTGTAATTCCAATTTTATTTAAAAGTTTTTCAAGTAATACTTCATAAATTGGTTCATTTCTTAAAATCTCTGATGTTATATAAGAAATTATAACTACAACTGATAATGATAGCAAGTGATTAAAGGAACCTGTCATTTCCATAATTAATACTATACCTGTTATTGGCGCTTTAACAACAGAAGAAAAATAACCAGCCATTCCTAAAGCTATAAAATTAATTATAAATGAACTACTAACCCCTAATACTTCACATGAAAATACTCCTACAATATTTCCTAAAACCGCACCAAGTAGTAACATTGGTAAAAATATTCCTCCTGGAACACCAGAACCAAAGCATATCAGTAATAACAAAAACTTCAATAAATATAATGTTACTAAAAAAAATATAGAATTATTGCTTGAAGTTAATTCTAAAATTAGTTCATGTCCTCCACCTAATAAATTAGGTAATATTAATCCTAATACTGCAGTAATAATAAAGGGTATTATTACTTTAACTTCACTCGGTATATTTTTTAATTTTGAATAAATATTTTGAGATAAATATATTCCTTTAGAAAAAATAACTCCCATAATTCCAGTTAAAACTCCTAAAATAATTAATATCCAATAGTATTTTAAAGGAATTGGGTTTATTTCATTAAAGTTTAAGGATGGATTCATCCCAAGAAAGTTTTTAGAAATAAAATCTGCACTTATTGCCGCTGCCATAGCTGGTAATAATACTAAGGGTGAAAAATTTCTATGTATTTCTTCTAGTGCAAATATAATGCCGGATAAAGGCGAATTAAATGCTGCCGATAATCCTGCTGAGGCACCAGCTGTTATTAAAAATTCCTTCTTTACAGGGAATTTTTTATATGTTTTTTCTGCTACCCCTTCTCCAACTGAAGCCCCAATTTGTACTGAAGGACCTTCTCTCCCAAGGGTTAATCCTGCTGATAAAGCTATAATTCCACTAACAAACTTATATACTAAAATTCTAAACCAATTCATTTTAAGTTTATTAACTACTCTTCCCTTAACTTGAGGTATACCACTCCCTGATATCATAGTTTCTCTTTTAACCATTAGTCCAACTACATATCCAAGTAATGCTAAAATTATAACTACTAATAAACTATTTATTAGTTCTTTATTTCCCCAAGAATAAAAGTTCCTAAATAAAATACTTATTTTATTTATTCCTATTCTATTTAATACAATTATAAATCCCGTTATTACTCCAATTATTATACCCTGAACTAAAAGTCTAAACTTCATATACTTTCTTTGTAATAATATCTCTTTAATATTTTCTTCTTCCAAACTTACATCACCTAGTTTTCAAATATATTTTTTACCTCATCTAATATCTTAAAATTAGTAAAATCAAAATGTAATGGTGTTAAAGTTACATATCCTTGCGATAAGAAATAAAGATCTGAATCATCTTCTGATATTTTATTTCTAACTCCTTTTGTTATATAAATCATATCTTCATTTTCTTCTACTAAAACATAATCGGTCTTGTATGTTGATTGTCCAAGCTTGCAAACCTTAATACCTTTAATGTCTTCTTCATTAACGTTTGGTACATTAACATTTAAAACAACATCATTTCTCAAATAACTATTTTCAGCTATGTCTACAACCTTGTTAATCCACTTGGCAGCCTTTGTGTAATCCTCATCTTCTCTTTCCCAATCAACTTCCATAGATATAGCAATTGAAGGTACACTATAAATTGCTCCTTCTACAGCTGCAGATACAGTTCCCGAATATAATATATCTGTTCCACAGTTTAACCCTCTATTTATTCCTGATATAACTAAATCTATATCCTTGCCTAATAAGGATAATCCAGCTTGTGTACAATCTGCTGGAGTACCAACTAAGCTATAAGCTTTAAAACCCTTATCAATTTTTTCTTCTCTAATTTTTATAGGATTATGAATTGAAATAGAATGGCTAGATGCACTTTTTTGTTCTCTTGGTGCTACAACTATAACTTCATGCTTTTTAGCAATTTCTTTTGCTAATGTAATTATTCCTCTTGCATTTATTCCATCATCATTAGTGATTAAAACTTTCATATAAGTCCTCCTTAAAATACTTTTATTACCTCTTATATACTATCATAAAATTTTATATTATAAAAAGTTATTCTCTAAAGGCTTCAGCTATTAATTTATAAGACTTTATTTTACTTTCCAAATCTGTATTCAAATTTATTATCATAAATTCGTCTGTATTATAAACCTTGCTCATGTTTAAAATATCTTCCTTTATCTTATTTGGTTTTCCAACAATCATTCGTTTTCTATTTCTATTAACTATTTGAATTTCTTCTTGAGAGTATTTATACTCTAGTGCTCTTTCTAACGAAGGCATCCCTGACGCTTTCCCTTGCTCCACTAATAATAAAGTTAAATCCATTATTGCAACTTGATTATTGATTTCCTTTTCGTTTTCTCCACAAATAACAAAACTACAAATTATAGTATTAGGAGTTTCAGAAATAATAGATTTTTTGAAATTATCCTTATACCAATTTACAGAGCTTACACCCATTCCTCCAGTTATAAATTGAGCATAGGCATAAGATGCTCCTATACCAGCTGCTAGTCCTGCACTTCCACCACTCGACCCAAGTATATGAATTTCAGGATAAGTATTTATTAACGGTGTTGCTTTAAGTCCACTAAATTCATGTTCTTCTGGAACTATATCATAAATAAATCTAACTAAATCTAAGACTTTTTCTTGATAATCATCATTAAAAATGCTTTTTCCTTGCATCAAAGCTTTAGTAGATAAAGGCATTCCGCCTGGGGCTCTACCTACTCCTAAGTCAATTCTATTAGGGTATAACGCTTCTAAAACCTTAAAATTTTCTGCTACCTTATATGGACTATAGTTATGTAGCATAACTCCTCCCGATCCTACTCTAATATTCTTCGTTTTAGCAGCTATGCTAGAAATAAGAATTTCTGGACTTGATCCTGCTAGGCTTTTTGTATCATGATGCTCTGATACCCAAAATCTATGATATCCAAGTTTTTCTAACTCTTGTGCAAGAACTATACTATTATTTAATGCTTCTGTAGAAGTTGAACCTTCTCTTATCGGAGATTGATCTAAAGCACTTAATTTAATATTCAAATCTACATACCTCCTTTGAATATTTATTTTAAATTCTTATTATAAACTATAACTCTTTGATAAATATTTTCAAGTATCAATTTTAACTACAAATAGTATATTATTAGTTATTCATCCCCAATAATATTTTTTGCATAAATTGCAGCCCCTAGAATTCCAGAGGCATCCCCTAATAAAGAGGTTACAATTTCACAAGCATTTTTAGATATTTGTAGAGCCTTTCTCTCCACAATTTCTCTTGCAGACTTTAATAATCTTTCCCCAGCTAGAGATACACCACCACCTATTATTATACATTCAGGGTTATATAAATTTATTATATTTACAAGAGCATATCCTAATACTTCTCCAGTTTCATGCAAAGTATTTATTGCTACTGCATCACCTTTATCAAAAGCTTCTGAAACCATTTTGGCTGTAATTTTATTATAGTCACCATTTATCCAATCATATATAACGCTTTGTTCTCCATCTTGCATTTTTTCCCTTAAAGTTCTTAATATCCCAATAGCAGAAACATATCTACCTAAACAGCCAGAGCTCCCACAACGGCATTCACGCCCTGACCGATACATATTCATATGACCAATTTCTCCAATACTTCCTGTAGCCCCGTATAACACTTTACCATCTACAATAACCCCAGAACCTAATCCAGTACCTAAAGTTATTAAAACAACATTTCTTTTACCTTTACCTGCTCCGAAATACCATTCTCCATATAAATTCATACGAACATCATTATCAATAAATGTAGGAATTCTCAATTTACTTTCAAACCACTCTGAGACATGAACATTTTCCCATTTAGGAAAGTTTGGAGAAAATTTTGATATCCCAGTTTTATTATCTAATAATCCAGGAACTCCGATTCCAATACAGAGTATTTCGCTTGCATTAATATTTGTAATGCTAAATAACTCTTGAATGCTTTCTAAAATTCTTAATAGAACAATTTCTGAACCTTTTTCTGCCTGTGTACTCATACGATATTCTGCTACTTTTTCAAAATTACTTGTAAATATAGAAGACTTAATATTTGTTCCACCTAAATCAATACCAATTAAATACTTTCTCATATTAAATATCTCCTTCATTTCCTTTTTACCATATAATAATTGCAAAATTTTCCTCATATTAAAATTATACGTATTCTTTATATTTATACATAATACATTCATTTATTTACTTAAAAAAAATTAATTATATCCATTAAAATTAATTCTGAGCCTTCTATTTTTTATATTCTTAAAAAAATACCGTATATTCTTATTGAATAATACGGTATTTAAATCTAAATTAAATTATTTATATTTTTCTTAGCTCCAAAGTAAGTAGCAATAAAATAGCCTCCATAAATTATAATTAATACGAATAAAGCAATTAAGATATTTTTCATAATGCTTATACTACCAAATAAAGTTATAATTCTCTTTGAAAATTCTAATCCTGCTATTGAATGTATTAAAGCTAATGATAAAGGCATTAAGAAATATATTGCTATTTGAGTTAATAAAGACTTATTAATAATCTTTTCATCTACCCCTATCTTCTTTAATAAGTTATACCTTGAAATGTTATCTGTAGATTCCGATAGTTGTTGTAATGCTAATACAGCTGCTGAAACAATTAAGAAAATTCCTCCCATATATATTCCTAAGTAAGATATTATAGCCCCAGTACTAGTAGAACTTGCAATTAATTCTTCTTTTGTAATAGAGTATAGTATATTATCCTTTCCCTTTATAGCCTCTTCTCTAATGCTATTTAGTTTTTCATTAATAATAATTCCATTATCTTCATTATAATTAAAGTTTAAAAATGATGTCCACGGAGTAAGTCCACTAACAATATTATCTTTTACTATTACAGTACAAAGATTACTTTTCATCATTTGGTTATAAGCTACTACTTCTATAGTCTTATTAATACCTGGCTTTAAAATATTGCCATTAATATTAATTTCTCTATTATCCTCTAACACATTATTTAGTGGATTTATTAAACTATCTATATCTGAGAACAAAGCATATTCTCCGTCATTTAATGTTATAGGACTCTTATTAACCATTTCTAATATTTCATTAAACTTTGTTAATGGAATAATTTGAACTTCGGCATCTGTTGCAATAGGATATAAATCTTTTGAATTATTAATATCTTTTTCAGATAATAAATCACTATATTTAAGATCTCCCTTATAATTTATATAGCTTACATAGTTCTTTGAATAATCTCTAATATCAATATTTCTATTACTTAAATATTCTTCTATATCCTCTCCCTCAAAGCTCCAAATTGTCTCATCATATTGAGTTAGGTCTTTTAATTCAGCATTTATAGCACTATTAATTCCAAGTCCTCCTGCAAGCATACATATCCCTACAAATAATGATAAGCATATAAAGGACATCGAAACAAATACAGTATTTATTTTGCTATTAATTTGTCTTAAAACAAACATATTTAAGTCCTTTAAATAAAACTTCTTATTTGATTGAACTAGCTTCAATAAGAATCCTGACAATGAAAAGAAAAATAAAAATGTCCCCATAATTCCAAGCAAAATACTTGGTCCATTTACGTTAATACCAATTGTTGAAGCTCCTTTGTCTAGTACAATATAATAAGCTGAGCCAAGCATTATTAAACTTACTATAAATACAACTACAGAAACCCAAACATTTCTTACTTTTATAGTTTCATTTTTCTTTGAAGAATTTAATAAATCTATTAATTGAATTTTTCTAATAGATATTGAATTAAACATAAGAACTAATATATATATAATTCCAAAAGATTTAAAAGTTTTTATCATTGCATTATATGAAAAAACAAACTTAAACTTAAGGAAGTTAACTTGAAACATCTTTGCAGTTAATACTGATAATCCTTGAGATAAAACAATGCCTATTCCTAAACCAACTGCTAAAGATATTACCCCTACTAATAAGGTTTCAAAAAATATAATTGTAGATAAATTACCTTTATCCATACCTAAGGTCATATATATTCCAAATTCTTTTTTTCTTCTCTTTATTAAATAATTATTTGCATAAACAATTAAAAAGGCTAATACAAAGGATACAAATATTGATGCATATCCCATTATTGAATCTACTTGCTCAAATGCAGCAGCTTGAACTTCATTTAATTCAAGCATAATACTTTGAGATTGTATTGAGTTAAATGTATAAAATATACAAACACCAAAAACTAATGTTAAGAAATAAATTGCATAATCTTTAAAACTTCTTTTTAAATTTCTAAAAGCTAACTTAGAATACATTATTTTGGTCACCTCCAAGAAGCGTAATCACTTCAATTATCTTATCGAAGAATTCCTTTCTTGAATCATTTCCTCTTACTAATTCATTAAATATCCTGCCATCTTTAATAAACAAAATTCTTCTTGCATAACTAGCTGAAAAGGCATCATGAGTAACCATCATAATAGTTGCATTTAAGTTTTTATTTAAGTCTTCCATACTTTCAAGTAGCATTTTTGCTGCTTTAGAATCTAAAGCCCCTGTTGGCTCATCTGCTAAAATTAATGAAGGTTTGGTTATAATTGCTCTTGCTGATGCAACTCTTTGCTTTTGTCCACCGGACATCTCATAAGGATATTTATTTAAAACCTCTTCTATATTTAGTTTTTTAGCTATATCTTTAACTCTTTTATCTATTTCCTTATGATTAACTTTCATTATAGTTAATGCAAGAGCTATATTTTCATAAGCTGTTAATGTATCTAGCAAGTTAAAATCTTGAAATATAAATCCAAGTTCTTCTCTTCTAAATTTTGATATTTTTTTAGAATTTAATTTTGTAATATCATTTCCAGAAATATAAATATGTCCACTACTTACTTTATCAATAGTTGATATACAATTTAAAAGTGTAGTTTTACCACTTCCTGAAGCACCCATTACTCCAACAAACTCTCCTTCTTCTACAGTGAAGCTTATATTGTCTATAGCCTTAGTTACATTTCCTTTTCTACCATAGTACTTTTCTATATTATCTACTTTTAGTATTTCCTTTCCCATAATTACTCCTCCTATTTCTTACTATAGGACTATTGTATTGTTATTTTTATCTTACATCCATTGAATTATATAACATAAACCTTACAGTTTTGTAATATAAGATATTTCCATTTGTTTATAATTATAATGCTTGCTTTAAATAAATAAAAGGAACCATTACTTTCTTTAATAAAATTTATATTTAATCTAAAATTTACTAGTTATAGTAGATTTATTTTAATATTGCATTAAAATAAATCTAGGAGTATCTTTTTAATAGACCTAATATACTACTTTAAAAAGGAGATGTGATATATACAATGAATAAAAGGCTAACTTTAAAATTAATATTATTATTATCTTTATCACTTATCTCATGTGGGAAAAAAGATATTATTTCTAAATCTAATAATGAAACTCAAGATACTAACCATCCTGAATTATTTAGTGTTGCAGGAGAAGGACTTAATAAAGTACCTGGAATTTGTGAATATTCTTTACATGAAATTAATATTACTCCAATAATTAAACCTTCAATTATTACTAAAAACTCTTCCTACTATGATGTGGAAACTGCTGATAATATTTATATAGATGTAATTCTTGATGTATATAGTTTGGATAATGAAGCTAAACTGGCTGACGATATAATAACTACAAAAATAAAAATCAAAAATAATGAGTATTCTTGTTTTTCTCTTGTAGAGAGTACTGATGGATTAGATTTAGAAAAATATGCTTCAATAAACCCACTAGAAACAAGAAAAATTCATTACGTAGCCGAAATACCTATAGCCGACTCCACTACTGGTGAATTAGAGATTATATTAACTATAAACGGAAAGGATTTTAGTAATAAATTTAGTTTAGACAGTCTTCAAAGTTCACTAAAAGAAAATACACAACAAAACACTCAACCAGACGTAAAACAAGGCTTAACTGAAGAAGAATACTATATGATAATAAAAGAAGCTAAACAACGTCAACAGGATTATATTGATTCTATTGATGACCCTAAAGTTAAACAATCAGTACAAACCTCATATTCTGCTGCTATTGCAGAATCAACAGCATTATATATAAAATATCCAGAAGATACTGATACTATAGATGCAGCTCTAAAGAGAGTTCTTAATGATTAATATAAAAAAGGTACTATTTCGTAACTTAGGCTATGAAATAGTACCTTCTTCATCATGTCTTAATTGTATATTATTTAAACATCTTTAGTTAGATTTTTTATAATGATCCTTTTCGTAAAATCAATCATAAGTATCATCCCCTAAATTTTATATTATACAAAGTTATATAACATAAAATTACCTGATTTCATTAAAAAATTGGACTAAAATATAATATTGTTATAAAATTTAATTTGACAATTAATTCAATTTATAATAAGGAAGTGATTAGTTTATGAAAACTGAAAATATATTATTAAAGACGTTAGTAGATTTATCCTGGTTTATTGGTGTTATAGTTATAATTGGACTAATACTTGGTTTTTTAAGAAATAAATCTATGAATAACTACCAACAAAAGTTTGGTAGAAAAGCTATTTATATTACAGGTATCCTTGGAGTTCCAATTCATGAACTTAGCCACCTTATTATAGCTAAAATCTTTGGACATAAAATTAAAGAAGTTAAGTTCTTTCGAGCTAATAATGGAGATGGAACTTTAGGCTATGTTAATCACTCATATAATCCTAAGAATATATATCATCAAATCGGAAACTTCTTTATAGGTATAGCACCTATTCTATGTGGAAGCTTACTAATAATTCTGCTACTTAAAATATTTATTCCAACTTCTTTAGAATCTACAAATGATTTATTAAGTATTAATGGTTTATTTATATTTTTAAAAAATATATTTTCATTATCAAATTTTAAAAGACCAGAATTTTATTTATTTTTATATATAGTATTTAGTATATGCTCTCATATTTCTTTAAGTAAAGCAGATATTAAAGGAGCATCTATAGGTATTATATTTATCTTCTTAATATTATTGATATTTAATATACTTAATTTAAACTTATTATCTTATTTAAATATGATTAAATATAATTTACTTTTAACTAATGTATTAATAACTTCAGTAATATTTTCCTCACTAAATCTATTAATTAGCTTTTTATTAAAGAAAATTTAGTTAAAAAATACCGTATATTCACCTCTGTAATATTACGGTATTTTATTTATTGCTTATCTCTATGATTTTTATTAGTATTATCTACGTAATATTATCTTTATTCTTCCATTAATTTCATTAACTCTTCGTTAATAAAATCATTTTATATTAACTTCCTTTTCAAGTAATAACTCACCTTTAGAAGAATTGCAGTAGATACTAATTATTAATTCATTACCTTCCAAATTAATATTATTAAATACAGTTTCAGATGAGGTTTCACCCCACTTTCCTTCTTTTGGATTAATGGTATTTCCATATTTATCAGCAACTCTTACATCATATGAACCAGGGTCTGTTCCATCTTGATGCAAAGTTGTTACATTTAATTCAAAAGGAGTTATAATAACCTCTCCAATACCAAATCCATCATTATTAGTAGAGTTTATTTCAATCTTCTTAGATAAGTTTTCTTCTCTATTTATTTTAGCTTTAAATCCCCAATCTCCTACTCTCATCAATTCAGCTCTATCATCACCAACCTTAGGAAAACATCTAAATAAGTTGATTAATATTTCAAACTCAAAAGACTCTGGTATTGGAGTTTTTAATGAACTTAAATTGTATTTTTGCACACCTTTAAATGTATTATCATCTGTAAAAATACCTATAAGACCAGATAGCCCTGAGTAATCTGGCTTCTCATCTGTGAAACTTAACTTTTCATTGTGTTCATATAAGAGTTGTTTTTCATTAATTTCTATTTCTTTTGTTTTAAAAGGAGTATCACTTTTTACAATATATGATGCATATAAATATTTACCATCAAATATAACATCTTCTAGTGTTACCTCAACACCATTATTCTTTATTGATTCATTTACAGTTGCATAATTAACACCTTTCCCACCATTGATTAATCTATCCTGCAACTGCTCAAATAATTTTTCTAATGGTGGTATTACACTTGCAATAGTTGGCTTAGTGACTCCTAAGATAATAAAACAAGTTAATCCAGCCACTATTATCGTTGAAATCTTCTTAGTTCTTTTTTTATTTTTCAATTTATATGCATTTTTAAATGAATCTTCTATAAATCCATCTATATTTTTAGGTATTTTTATATTATTAAAACCTTTTTTATTCATTTAAATAATCCTCCTTTAATATCTTCTTTAATGAAGCTTTTGCTCTAGTAAGATATGTTTTAACTGTATTTTCAGGAAGATTCATTATTTCAGAAATATCCTTAATCTTCATATCATTGAAATACTTCATTATTATTACAGTTTTATAATTATCTTTAAGCAAATCAACTGCATTATATAAATCTATTTTTTCTTCTACGGAAATACCTACAATATATTCTATAACATTATGTTCTTCTCTTAATTGTTCCGTTTTAGAATTTCTTCTGTTCATATCAATAGCTACGTTTATTAATACTCTAGTTATCCAAGTTTTAAAATAACTTGGATTTTTTAGTTTATGAATACTAAAAACTCCTTTTACTATTGTTTCTTGCAGTATTTCTAACGCCTTTTCCTCATCTTTTACATACATATATGCTATTTTATATAAATCAACTTTATATTTTTTAAAAATGCAAATAAAAGAGTTCTTCTCTCCATTTATAGCTTTTTTTACAAGCATATTTTCATCAAAAATAGTGGTTACATTATTCTTTACATTTAGAATATTATCCATATTTCCCTCCTTAGCATTGATGCTTTCACTTATTAGACTTTTCAAAACTCATAAATGTTTCAAAATTTTTACTTTTATTTATATTCAATAAATAATTTTCTTGTAATCACTAGTGATATAAATATGTATTTCTAAGGACAATAAAAAAATAGAGCCGGATGGCTCCATTTATTTGTTATTACGTTACCAGTTCCTATTTTATTATGTATCTTTAAATTCTTATTCAAATATCATCATTTTATTTATGGGAAATATTATTGCTATTCTTGTTCCTTTATTAATTTCTGATTCTACATTAATTCCTAATCCAAGTTTTTGCGTTAATTTTTTGCATAGATATAATCCAATTCCTGTAGACTTTCCAAATCTACGTCCATTTTCACCTGTATATCCTTTTTCAAAAGCTTTAATTACATCCTTTTCATTCATTCCAATTCCATTATCCTCTATATAAAGAACTATATTTTCCCCAATATTTCTTGTATAGAATTTAATTTTATTTTCTAGCTTTTTATTATCAACATACTTAATTGAGTTAGATATTATTTGATTTATAATAAATTCTAACCACTTATTATCTGTATAAACTATTTTTTCCGTATCTAAGATTTCAATTTTAATTTTTTTCTCAATTAATACCTTGGAGTTTCTTCTTATTACTTTATTTACTACTGATTTTAAATCAAGCTCCTTAATAATATAGTCTTTTTCTAAGGTATTGCTTCTTGCATAAAACAATGCCTGCTCAATATAGCTTTCAACCTTACTTAGATCTTCTCCAATGCTTTCAGTTAATTCTGATTTATTATTTTCTATTAAGAGCTTACTACTTGCAATTGGTGTCTTTATCTCATGAACCCAAAGCTCAATATATTCCCTATACTCTTTATTGTTTATTCTTAGATAAGAGATATCGTCTTTCATAGATTTAGTTGTTTCATTAATAATATAGTATAAAATTTTACTTTCTAAAAAACTTCCCTCATCAATTACATCAGAAATTAAGTATTTTTTATCTAAAGCCCCTAAATTATTAATTAATTCATTATAATATTTTTTTCTATTAAAATAATCATAAATATGATAAATTAAGATGCCTATGAAATTTATTAAAAATATAAATACAATTGCATAAAAATCTACTTTTAAAGCTAAGAGTAAAATTGAAGTAAATACTAATATCATTAAGCTAATAATTATAAATAATATTCTTTCTTTTAAAAAATCCATCAACTTCATATTAGAATATAACCTTGCCCTCTCTTAGTTTTCAGAAAATCTACTGCACCTATTTCTTCCAATTTTTTTCTAAGTCTATTGATATTTACAGTTAATGTATTGTCATCAATAAAATCATCTGACTCCCATAATGACTCTATAATTTCATTTCTAGATACTATCTTTTCTTTGTTTTTCATAAGTACATATAAAATTTTACTTTCATTTTTACTTAATTCTATTTTATTTCTATTATAATCTACTTCACTTTTAGATAAGTTAAGTTGAAGATTCTTGTATTCGAGAATTTCTGATTCATGATTATTATAAGTTCTTCTTAATAATGATGATATCCTTGCTAAAAGAATTTGTGTATTATAAGGTTTTGTTATAAAATCATCAGCTCCTAAATTCATACTCATAAGCTCATCAACTTCACTATCTCTACTAGTCACCACTATTATAGGTACTGAACTTATCTTCCTTATTTCTCTACAAATATAATACCCATCAAAATAAGGTAAGTTAATGTCTAATAAAATTAAATGATATTTTTCCCGTAAAACTTCATCTATAATATGTTCAAAATCTAATGAATATGTGGTTTCATAACCATATCTATTTAGAAATGTACATAATTCATTTCTTATTTTATTGTCATCTTCTATAATGAAAATCTTTTTTGTATCCATTTTCCCACCTTCTAAAGCTTTATTTTATTAAATTATATAATACTTTTTAATACTTTCAAAATCTAATTATGAATATCAATATTTCACAAAATAATAAACAAAAATACCGCATTTAATTATTAATAATACGGTATTTATATAAATTTAAATTTTACTTATTTCCGAAATGGTAGTAAAAACCCTAGAGTATACATCTTTAATATTTTTTTCATTCTTTATGTCATTATATAATCCATATCCATAAGTTTTAAAAGTTTCATCGCCATTAAATACTAATCCAGTAATATAATATTTAGAATTACCATTAGGAATATCTTCATATGATAAATTTTCAATAGTATATGGAATATGGCCCTTTTCATTTTCTATAAAAAAGAATGGGATACTAGCATTTTTATAAATATTAATATATTTTTTATTAGCTGCTTCTTCTAAATTGTCCTTAGTAATAAAAATAGCATCATACTTTTCTAAAGTATCGTTACTTTGCATATCTGAAAACCCTATTTCTTTAAACTCTATATTATTTTCTCTTATCTTAGGTATTTCCCCTATAATTGCAATACTCAAAGGTTTACCATTATATTCTTTTAAATTTATAGAATTACACCCTATAAGTCCAAAAAAGCTTGCTATAATTAATAAAGCTATAGTTTTTTTCATATATTCCCTCCATCCTTATAGATATATTTTTACTTATATTTTAATAAATCCTAGGAGTTTTTATTTATATAAATTTTTAAAGCTTTTATTGCAAGTATCAGTACATATATTCCTAATCCTAAAATTGTAACTAAAATTGCAATATTTATGATTGACCACATAGATATAAATAACATTTTCATAACACATCTCCTTTTATTTACTTTACTCCAATTCTCATATGGTAGCAGAAGTCTATTTCAAATTTTTTTTCTCTAAAAATATCATTAATTTTCTCTTTAAAAGATTTTAAATAAGGATTGATTTCTTCTATATTTGATTTAATTATAGCTTGTAACCCGCCTTGACTTAACGCAATTGAAATAAATCTATTAGCATCACACATTTCTATATTTGAAAATACTATTTCTCTCACATATCTAAACTTATTACTATTTTTTATATTCATCAGATGATCTTCTTTATCCCATTTGATAGATTTACTTTTTAACTCTAGATTCATTGATTCAATTTTATTTACCTTTTTAAAAAGCTTATTGTATTCAAGTTCAGCCTCCCAATTAAATACTGGTGGCCAATCACAATCATAGATTGCAAAAACTCCTCCACTTTTTAATATCCTTGCCACTTCATTAAGAGTAGTTTCTGGATTCATCCAGTGAAATGATTGAGAGCATGTAACAACATCTACAGAATCACTCTCTAAACCAGTATCATCTGAAAAAGCAGAAATAAATTTTACATTCTTTAAATTCTCCAATTTTTTCATTGCTACTTTAATCATATCTGCACTTGGTTCTATCCCAATAACATTCTCACATATATCATTCCAAATTATTGTAGAGAGTCCAGTTCCGCATCCTATATCTACAACAAAATCAGGATTCTTTTGTAAATATTTTATTATTATTTCTTTAGCCTTTTTAGGACACTTAGGTCGTGCACCATCATATATATCAGCAAATCCAAGAAATCTATCTGCGTTAATCTGTAAATTTTCTTTCATAAATACACTCTCCCCTAAAAGTTTTTCGACTAATCTACTATTTAACAAACTTATTGTAACATATTTTCCATTATAATCCTATTTAAAGCCCCAAAAAATACTGCATATCATATTTTAATACGCAGCATATAAGTTGCTCTTATTTTATATTGTTTATTAAAATCTCGAATTATCATAATTATATGAAATACTTGTACCTACTACTACATCTTCAATTTTATTGATAATTATCCAATCATCCATATTACTTTGACGATCAAATTCTAAAGGAGTTATCTCTTCTAAATCTTCAAACTCTACTAAACACAAACACTTTTTATGCCATCTTTGCTTTTGCTTTTCTGTTAATTGTAGTTTATTATTATTATTTTCAATATTTTGAGTTATTTCTTCATCATTTAACTTAACGAAGTTTTGAACATCAGATACTACTGCTTTAGCAGTTATTCTCTTAGACCCTTTTTCCATAAAATATAACATCTCATCCTTAAATACCCTGCTATGTGGAATTTTTCTACCGGCTGCTCCCCTAATAACCATAGTTTTGCTTCCATCTAAAATTTTTGATAATTCCTTAGTTTTATCATCGCAATAAACCAAATGTACCATTCTCTCTACCCTTTTTTTAAAAATTATTTTTACAATTCTCTACAATACATAACCTCAATAGCATCACAGAATTTTTTCGATTTATCATTTAAAACAAACCTATGATTTTCATAAAATTTACGAGCCCTATTATTTTCTTTAAATACCCATAACATTACTTTTTTAAATCCAGCTTGTTTTATTTCATTCAATATATACTCCATCATCATTGAACCATATCCCTTTCCCCAGTTAGAAGATAAACTATGTATACAGATTATTTCTGCATAATCCTTAAATTCATCATCTCTACACTTATCCCAATACGCTATACAATGTGGATTCCCATCAATAGATAAAATAAACCCATTTCCAATATTTTCACTAAGTATCATGCTATACATTTCTTTTGCCCTATTAATATCTGCATATTTTTTCATATCTTCATGAGATATAATTGTACTAAATGCTTCCCTCCATGCTTCTGTTTGTATATGAGCTAATATATTTTCATCCCCTATTTTCACCTTACGTATATTAATATTATTCTTCACCTATATTCTCCTTATAAACTTTTTTTTATTATTATACTATTTGGTCTCCAAATTTCTACTCTTATATTTACTACTTAATTTCTTATATAAGCCTCATAGATACAAATACCAAATCCTGTTATTAATAACAAAGTTAATGTAACTATAATAACACTTGTTATATCTGTTGATAATGTCCAATATCCTATTGATGCAGTAATAGGAAATAATAGTAAACCTAGTAGTCCCCCAATAAAAAGTAAACAACCAAAGATAAACTTTTTCATATATTCCCCCCCTTGCATATATACTTTTATCAATTATGCTAATGAAAAAAGAATAGAATTAAATATATTATAAGCCAAAAGTGATGATTGCTATTAATAATATAAATGGTAATATAAATTTTTTCAATTTCATTACTTTCACCCTAAATTAATAAATATATTTTTAAAGTATTCATATTACTTCTCTTTAGCAACAATGTAGCCTTTTATAACTAACTTGTAATATTATACAATTATAACTTAATTATGCACTAAATAATCTGCTATGAAAAGTTAAATACTTAAATATTTTTTTATAATTGGGACAGTCTAAATATTGATATCTATATTAAGGAGGAATTCTAAATGAAAACTAATGGATCTAAAAATAATATTAATCCAAATTCACCAAAATATAATGAGAAAATACGTAATAAAGCCATAGAAAAAACTCCTACTGGAGAAAATGAACCTTCTGTAAATACTACTTATAAATAAAAGTAAAAGTATAAAATACCGTTTATATAATAAACGGTATTTTATACTTTTACCCTATTAATCTACTTACCATTTCATTGGCTCCCTGTGCTATTGGTACTATATTTTTAACAAAGGAAATTGTAGTATTAATACTTGTAAATAGACTTAAAATCCTTTTAATATTTTCTCTAAATCCCCTATTCTTAGAGGCTTCTTCGCAAACTTTTTTATTAAGCATTATACTCCCTAATCCTTGTTCAATAGAAAACTTCAATCCATCTATACCATATATCTTATATTCATCTATTTTATAATATAAATCTCTAAGTACATTGTTAAGAAATGATTTTAGATCTTCATTTATTTCTAATTCTATTAATTCTTCTATTAAAATTTCTATCTTATCTTTAAATTTAATTAGATTTTCTTCCTCAATATTTCTATATTGATTACATACATCTAAGGCTAAAGCTAATCCATTAATAGATATCAATATTTCCTTTGTAATTATAATATCTAATTTGTGTATATCATCTTCTAACCCTATTGCCATAATTCTTTTTTCAAAATTAGTCAAAGATATAATAAGCTCTTCCTTTGAACTACTTTCAACTTTGCTAATTTGTTTTTTTATATTTTCTATTATTTCAATAATTTGAAGTATAGCTTTAAATATTTTTTCATCATCATTTATATCTATATCAAGCACTCGAGCAAGAACTGATGCTACAGATCTAAATCTACCTTGCTTGTTAGTATGATTAATACAAAACTCTTTTGATTCACTTAAAATTTCGTATAGTCTAACTGCCGGATTAGTTGATAATACCATACTATCCCCTCCATAATATTTGTTACAGTTATTCCCTCTATACTATAAGTTTGTCTCGTACTTTTTTTATATATTTTTTTATTAATTAAATATTATTACATTATAAATAATATTTAATTCTATCTTTAATATATATAATGCTTAAAATATATAATATATGCATATTTTTTTGATTTATTAAAATAAAATTTTAGTTTCTACTATAATAATACTTAGTTGACATCTATAACTCCAAAATTTTCCTCACCTTTTCTAATTCTTAACTATATTATATAATAATATTAAAATTACACTATATAGATGGAGGATATTTATATTGTTAGAAAAATTTAAATTAAAAGGAGTTATTCATATGTGGGTTATCTACGCTTTATTATCAGCTTTTTTTGCTGCCTTTACTTCTATTTTAGCTAAAATAGGTATTGAAAACATAAATTCAAATCTTGCTACTGCAATACGTACTGTTGTTGTTTTAGTAATGGCATGGGGAATTGTATTAATAAATGGTAGTATAAATCAAATTAGCAATATAAGCCAAAAAAGTTGGTTATTTTTAATTTTATCAGGTATTGCTACAGGACTTTCTTGGTTATTTTACTATAAAGCCTTGCAAATTGGAGAAGCTTCTAAAGTAGTTCCTATAGACAAATTTAGTGTTGTTATAACTATGATTTTAGCCTTCGTTATATTAAAAGAAGCAGCTAGCGTAAAAACAGTTATAGGTGGCATATTCATTACTATTGGAACATTTATAATGATTCTATAAAAAAACTCAGCTAAAGCTGAGTTTTTTTATTATCAATTATTAAACTATCCTTCTACTATTTTAACATAAAAGCTTCTTTTTCTAGGTCCATCAAATTCACAGAAATATATATCTTGCCATCTTCCAAGAATCAACTTCCCTTCATTTATTATCAAACTTTGTGAAGCTCCCATAGTCGAAGACTTCATATGAGCATGGGAGTTTCCTTCAAAATGTCTATAATTTTTATCATGTGTAGGATATACATTTTCAAATCCATAGACCAAATCTCTAACCACATCTGGATCTGCATTTTCATTTATAGTAATTCCTGCTGTTGTATGAGGACAATAAATTACTGCTATTCCATCCTTAACTCCTGAATTTCTAATATCTTCTTTTATTATTTCTGTAATATTAATCATTGTTTGTCTATCATTTATAGATAGACTATGTTTAAATGGCTTTAACACCACTTCACCACCTTATAACTTATTTAACTTTCTACAACATTCTTTATTATATCTCTTATTTCAGTTAATGATAAGTCTAAAGTTTCAATGCCTCCAATATCACATTCAGCTGTACTCTTTATACTATTTAATATTCTTGCATATAATTGTTTCTTATTATCAAATTTTTCATTATCTTCAACTATATATTTATAAATTAACTTTGCTTCTTTTTCTATATACTCTCTCTCACTCATAAATATTCTCCATTATCTTATTTTATATATTTATAAATCTGATTCCTCAAATTTATGCTCCATAAAGTGAGTTATCTTATGCAATGGTTTCTTTAAAACTGAAAGAATACCAAAAATCATACAGTAAATTAATAATGCTCTAACACTTATCCACACATTATTCCAAACTGGCCCTGATATAGCTTCTCTAAAACTATTTATTGAATAAGTAAATGGCCAAAGTGGATATAAAATACCAAATATCTCTGGGTTTGTTTGAATAGGATATATTCCTCCTGCACCTGCTATTTGAAATACCATTATTATAACAGCTATAGCCTTCCCCACATTACCTAAAATAGAAACTAAAGTGAATATTATTATTGTAAAAGTAATTGAAGTTAACATTGCTAGTCCAAATAATAAAGGCACATTATAGACAGGGACCTTAAGAAGTAACCAATCTCCCAAAACTATTATAAATGATTGAATTAAACTTATGCTTAAAAACAATAACATTTTCCCAAAATGCCTTTGAATCATATTAGGTTGCTTTCCTTCATCAAAGTCCTCACAATTTGTTGTAAGTAATGCCCCAGCTAAAAGAGCTCCTACCCAAATTGCTAAAACTGAATAGAATGGAGTAAGTCCTACACCAAATATTCCTTCCCCGTACACATCAACTTGTTTAACATTTATAGGTGATGATATAAAATCAGCTATTTCACTAGAATCTTTTGTAAGTAACTCTATTATTTGATTTAAACTATCATCATTTAAATTTTCTAACTTTGAATCCAGATCTGAAATATTTTTTTGAATATCAGCTATCTTATTACTTAGCTCCTCTGCATCTTCAATAGCTTCATTACTTGATGCAATTCCATAGTTCGCCAATGCATTTAATTGAGGAACTATTATTTTTGAAGTTTCAAGTATAGAGTTTAAGGCATCTAAATTATTAGAATATTCATCTGAAATGTTACTAATAACATTACTGCTGTTTTTATAGTAGTTATTTGAAATAGTAACAATATTATTCATTACTTCATCATTAACCTTAATTATTGCATCTATTTTTTTAGTTAATTCTTCATCTACTGTACCATTATTCACTAATTTTTTTAGTTCAATAATAGAATCTTTTTGATTGTATAAAATATCATTTAATTTACTTAATTCATCTACTAATTTATTTAGATTTTCATTATTTAAATGTTCATTAATTTCATTTATTTCTTTAATTGATATATCAACTATGCTTTGCATTTCATTTATATAGTTGTAAGCTTCATCTAAATTTTTATTTATTTCATCTTTAGTTGCAGATGATAACTTAATATTTGTTAATGAATTATCTATTTTTTTAGATAAAGATTGAAGTTCTATTATATTACTATTTATATCATTATTTATAGTATTTAAATTGTTCTTATTTTCATTTACCAAAGTTTTACTTGAGCTTGCTGCTTTTTGTAAATCATTTATTTGCTCAGTAATAATAGGTAAATCATTCTTTATACTATAAATATATTCTTTTAAACTCTCTGAATTTTCAGCTGAAGTATTAATAAAATCTTGTATACTTGCTAAATCCGTTTTTGCTGTAGTAACTACATCTTTTATAGCTAATACCTTTGAACGATTATTATCTAAATGTAATCCTAACTTATTTAGCTCATTAAAGGCTTCCTCATTTACTGTTTCTACAAAATTTAATTTTATTTCCTTTGTTAATTTATCCTTAGCCACATTAGTTATTTTTGTTGCTATTGCATTTGCTTTTTCATTTACCTTATATATTATATTGGGCTTTTTAGGATTACTAGTTGTTAAACTTACTAACCCATTTGAGAAATTTTGTGGTATTTCTATTATTGCATAATATGTTCCTTGATTTAAAGCATTATTTGCTTGCCATTCATCTATTATTTCCCACTTTATAGACTTATTTTCTTTTAAATTTTCTATAACCTGGTCTCCTACATTTATTTCCTTTGAATTTACTACTGCTCCTTCATCTTTATTTACTACCGCAACCGGTAAATTGCCTGTATTAGCATATGGATCCCAACATGCTAATATATTTATCCAAGCATATAAAGAAGGAATAATACAAAGACCTATAACTATAATTAGTGCTGCATAATTTTTTTTAATTTTAAATAAATCTCTTTTAAATATTTTAAATAACATCTTCATAATATAACCTCACTATTCTCCTATTCCAGACTCGTGGAATTTCTTCTCAAATCTTTTTACTACGCTCTTTAATCTTGGCTTAAATACAAAGCCTAACATTACATATAGAATTGAGAATAGTACTAAAATACTTATATCTAAAATCACACTACTTATAAGCGGACCTGCAATGGCTTCTCTAAATCCACCTACAGCATAAGTAAATGGGAAAAATGGTTGTAAAATTCTAAATATAAGTGGATCTACTTGTATTGGATAACTCCCACCACAACCAGCTAATTGAACTATCATAAAAACAATATTTATAGCTTTTCCAACATTTCCAAGTAAAGATACATTTGTAAAAATAATTATAGAAAATGTTACAGCTGATAGCACTGAAAAAATCACCATTAAAACTGGAGACACAGAATATACTTTTAATAAAAGTATATTTCCTAAAGCTATTATAAGACCTTGTATTGCTGCTAATAATACAAAAGTAAACATCTTTCCAAAATGCTTTTCTCTTATATTTGGCTCATCTCCCCAATCAATTTTAGGAGTTTCAGTTTTTAATATTGAAGTTAGTATTAACCCTCCAACCCATATTGCTAAAACAGAATATATAGGAGCCATAGCTGAACCATAATTAGGTACGGAATATACCTCTACTTCTTTAATATTAAATGGATCTGCAATAAAATTTGAAATTAAATCTGGATTACTTTGTAATATTGCAAGAATACTCTTTAAGTCCTCATTATTTACCTTAGATAATTCTTCACCTAAGCTTTTAATATCCTCTCTATAGTATTCTAATTCTTCTAAAAGATTTCCCGATACCTGAGATGCAAGTCCACTTCCTTGCTCTGCTGTATTTAATAAATTTGTTATACCATCAACAGATTTTTGAGAATGATCCAAAAGCTCATATGCTTTTTTAGTGGCATTTATCAAATTATTATTTATATCATTTAAAATAGGAATTGTTCCACTTTCAAAGCTATTTTGAAGATTTTCAATATTATTAGAAATATGTTTTAAATTTTCCTTTAGCTCATTTATTACTTCCTCATTTTCTTTATTTTCGTTAGAATAATTATTCCAAATTGATTCAATTAAACTTTCTTGCTTACTAATATCACTTTGCAATACTTTTAAATCAGAAATATTATTCGCTATATTTTCATTTGGCTTTTCTTTATTTACAGATTCTAAGTAATTTATATTAGAAGTTGTTGAATTATTTATAAAAGTCAATGTGTTTTTAGCCTCACTGATTTGACTATTAATTTCAACATTACTTTTGTTATCCTTTAAACTGTCTAAAATTGATATAATTTTGTCCACACTAATTTTACTTTGACTTAAATTTTCATTTAATATAGAAACTGAATTAGTAAAACTATCAGTTGTAGACTTTATTAAATTTTCTGCATTTTTGATTATGGACTCATCTGTAGACATTCCGCTTGTTAATAATGGTAATGTTGATTTAACTTCCTTTAAATAATTATTTAGATTTCCAGAATTTGAATTTACTCCATCTAAAATATCTATAACAGAATCTATTTCTTTAGATGCAGTTATTACGAGATCCTTAAGCTTTATAATGTCAACTTTATTTTTATCAATTTTTTCTTCATAACCATCAATTTTATCAAAAACCTTTTTATTTACAGTTTCAATAAAATTTGATGTAACTTCATCAATTAAGGTCTCTTCTGCAACACCTGCTATTTTTCCTGCAACAGGATTTGCCTTAGTATCTAATTTATAAATTATCTCAGCCTTCTTACTCCTGTCCGTTGTTATACTAACTAAATCTTCAGAAAAGCTTTCTGGAATTTCTATAGATGCAAAATAAGTACCATCTACTACTCCAGAATCGGCATTCTCTTTACTTACAAATTTCCATCCTATATTTTTATTGTTTTTAAGTTCCTCAATAATCTCTTGTCCAACATTTAGTTCTTCTCCCAAAACTTCTGTGCCTTTATCACTATTAACAACTGCTATAGGAATTGTACTTGTATTTCCATATGGATCCCAACATGCCTTTATATTTACCCAAGCATATAAGGCTGGTATAACACATACACCAGCCACAATGATTAAGGCTATTGGATTTTTTACAATACTTTTTAAATCTCTCTTGAATACCTTGATTATATTTTTCATACTGCCTCTTTCCTTTTGCTACTTATACTTTTACATTTTGACTGACTAGTACAATTTTAACTCCACAGTATAAAAAATTCAACAAAGATTATTAATTATTTTAGCCTTTAAAAAGCTATTAAATATTAAATTCTATTATAAACGTAGTATCTTTCCCAATATTGCTTTCCGCATATATTTTCCCTTTATGACTATCTACTATTGATTTAGCTATAGATAATCCAAGACCATATCCTCCTGTTTCTCTTGCTCTTGATGAGTCCACTCTATAAAATCTTTCAAATATTTTTTCTAAATCTTCTTTTTTAATTCCTTCTCCTGTATTTTTAATCTTAAGCTTTATTTTATTTTTTTCCTGTTGTAAATTAACATTAATCTTGCCACTTTTATTAGTATACTTAATAGCATTATCTAATAATATTATAACTACCTTTTTTATACTCTCCTTATCACCCTTTAATGAAACATTTTCTGAAATATTAGATTCTAATTCTATTCTATTCTCAAAAATAACAGCTTCAAAGGTTAATAAAATACTGTTTAATAATTTACTTAAATCAAAATCTTTAAATTCTTGAAGTTCTCTATTTGTATCAAGCTTTGCTAATGATAGCATTTCATCTAATAATTCTGTCATTCTTCCTATTTGATTATTAATATAATTAAGCCACTTACTTTGACTTTCCACAGTGGCCCCTTTATTAGATAATACTAATGAAGTATTGGTTCTTATAATGGCAAGTGGGGTTTTAAGTTCATGAGAAGCATCTGCTATAAATTGTTTTTGCTTTTCAAAAGTTTCCTTTATTGGCTTTATAGTTTTATTAGTTAAATAAATACTTATTAAAAGCAATAAAATAAGACTTATACTTCCAATAAATATAAATACCTTTAGAAGATTATTTAATACATCTATTTGTGGTTGCCTACTCATAAGCACTATTTTTAATCCTTTTGCAGTATATTCCTTTAAATACCCATAACTACTTCCCTCTAACTTAACTTTATCATATTTTTTTCCATTCTTTATTATTTCATATATAGTATCTTTAAGTACATCTTCATCAACTTCCATAAAGGTTGTAACTTTTGCAATATTATAATCAGAATCTAAATCAATACTTATACTACTACTCATCATTGGTAAATCTGGTGCTGGTTTTTTTTGATTATATATAATCCCCCGTAATTCGTGTTCTAAGTCTCTATCCATACTTATAGTCGTAAAAATATATATACTTCCAAAAATCAGTATAAAAACTACTGTTAATAAAGACATATTTATTAATATAAATTTTTTCTTTAACTTATCAAACAAAGTTAATCCTCCATTCTATAACCGACACCTCTTATTGTAACTATATTTACCTTTGATTTTAAATAAGATAATTTTTTTCTAATAAAAGAAATGTAAACCTCTATATTGTTATATTCTACTTCTGAATCAAACCCCCAAAGTTTAGTTATTAAATCATCTTTACTAACTACACATTTAGGTCTTTCCATAAAATATTTGATAATTTCAAACTCCTTTAATGTTAATCTAATACTTTCATCATTTACATCTAAATCATAAGTATTTATATTTAAACGTATGTCTCCATAAGTTAATATGTTATCATTAACAACAGTTCCTTTTCTTCTAGTTATGGACCTAAGCCTTGCTAGTAGCTCTTCAACTGCGAAAGGTTTAGTTAAATAATCATCTGCTCCTAAATCTAATCCAACAACTCTATCTTCTATTTGACTTTTTGCAGTCAGCATTATTACAGGAGTTAAAATTCCTTCTTTTCTTATCTTTTTTAATAAACTTAATCCATCTAGTTTAGGTAACATTATATCTAAAATTATAACATCATATATTCCTGTTAATGCATAATCAAGTCCATCTTCCCCATCGTAGACAGAATCAACAAAATATTTATTTTTAGTTAGTATTTGAAATAAAGCCTCTGAAAGCTCTTTCTCATCTTCAATTAAAAGTAGTTTCATTTAATTACCTCCATATAAACTATCTGAAACTGTTAATAAAACAGCCTAATAAAAAGATATAAAATTATTAATTAATAAAATTCTATCATAGAAACCTTAAAATAGAATTAAATTTAAAACAAAAATTAGAATAATAATCATTAAAATTACTCTACCCTTTATTAACTATATCTATTTTTCCATATATATTTTTGTATTGATGTAGTTTCCTTTATATTTTTACCAAAATTATTATCGCCAAATCTTAGCATTAAATTGTTTCACTTTTATGTCAGTTATAAAATTTAATTTTTTAAATTTAAGACTAATTTAAGCTTAATGAATTAATATTACTTTCGAACAGGAGGTGATAATTTATGGTAAAACCTAGACATGAAATAAAAGTTTTTATTACTCTATCTGACTATATATCTATAAAAAATAGATTGAAAAATTTCGCAACTCTAGATAAAAATGCAGGAGATAGTGGTATTTATCATATAAGAAGTTTATACTTTGATAATTTTAATGACAAAGCTCTAATGGAAAAAATAAGTGGTTTTAATAATAGAGAAAAATTTAGAATTAGATTTTATAATCACAATCACTCTTTTATTAGACTTGAAAAAAAAAGTAAATTAAATGGATTATGTTATAAATCTTCTGCTCCATTAACTAAAGAAGAATGTCAAAAAATATTAAATGGAGATATTAATTTTTTAAAAGATTCTAACAAAGATGTACTTAAAGAATTTTATTGTAAGTTAAAATATCAATGTCTTAAACCTAAAACTATAGTTGACTATACTAGAGAAGCCTATATATTTAATGCTGGAAATGTAAGGATAACAGTTGATCGTAATATAAAAAGTGGTTTATATTCTACGAATATATTTGATCCAAACTTACCAACATTAGGCTTAGTAAATGATAATCCTATAATTTTAGAAATTAAATATGATAATTTTCTCCCTGATATTATTAGGGATCTTGTACAAACCAATACACGTAGGCAAACTGCTGTTTCAAAATATGCAGCTTGTAGATTATTTACAGTATAATTTATATTTTGGAGGTAACAAAAATGACTTTTAATGATATTTTTAAATCTAGTTTTTTAGAAAAAACAACATCTTTTAATATGCTCGATATGGTTATTGCTCTTGCACTTGCTTTTGCAATAGGATTATTTATTTTCTTAGTTTATAAAAAAACTTTCAGAGGAGTTATGTATTCTGAAAATTTTGGTGTATCACTACTTGCAATGACTTTAGTTACAACTCTTATAATCTTAGCTGTAACTTCAAACGTTGTATTATCTCTTGGTATGGTTGGTGCTTTATCTATAGTAAGATTTAGATCTGCTGTTAAAGAACCTCTAGATATTGCTTTTGTTTTTTGGTCAGTTAGTATTGGTATAGTTCTTGGTGCTGGACTTATTCCTCTTGCTGTATTTGGATCTGTATTTATAGGAATTATAATGCTTGTATTTGTTAATAAGAAAAGTACAGATAATCCTTATATTTTAGTAATAAACTGTGAAGATGAACATAGTGAAAATTTAGTAATGAACAATATTAACAAATCAGTAAAGAAACATGTTATTAAATCAAAAACTGTATCAGGTAGTAATGGTATAGAGCTTACTGTTGAAATAAAATTAAAAGAAATGTCAACTAAATTTGTAAATGAAATTAATAAATTAGAAGGAGTTAATAATGTTGTTTTAGTAAGCTACAATGGTGACTATATGAGTTAACCCTTAAGGTGGTGTTATGAAATGATTTCAAATAAATATATAAATGCTATTATAGCTACAATAACAGCTATAGCTATACTTTTTACTTCTTTATTTTATATAAAATCTAAAAATATAACTATTAGCAATGCTACTTCTTCTAGTAACTTTAACTATGTTGATACTGTTTTCGATAAAGAAAACATAACTGAAATAGATATAGAAGTTGACGAGGATAATTGGAATTATCTTTTAGAAAATGCTACAGATGAAGAATATATAAACTCTAATATAACTGTAAACGGAACAAAATATTATAATGTAGGTATTAGAGCAAAAGGAAATTCAAGCCTTTCTACAGTTGCAAGTGACGACACTACTGATAGATTTAGCTTCAAAGTAAAATTTGATGAATATGTTGATGGACAAACAATGGATGGCTTAAGTAAAATAGCCTTAAATAATATTATTTCTGATGCTACTTATATGAAAGAATATCTATCTTATGACTTACTAGATAAAATGGGTGTTCCAACTCCAGCCTTTGCATTTACTAATATAACTCTTAATGGAGAAGAATGGGGATTATATTTTGCAGTTGAAGTAATTGAAGAAGAATTTATCGAAAGAAATTATGGTTCTTTATCAGGAAACCTATATAAACCTGAAGGTAATGAAATAGGTGGAAAGAAAGATAATAATGAAAATATGAAACCTAATATGGGTGAGATACCTAATGGAGATAATATTAATCCTCCTAATATGGGCAACATGCCTTCTGGAGATAACACTACTCCTCCTAATATAGGTAATATGCCTAATGGAGATAATGCTAATCCTCCTGACATGGGCAATATTCCTAATGGAGATAATGCTAATCCTCCTGACATAGGAAATATGCCTAATAGCGATAATACTAATCCTCCTGATATTAGTAATATAACTAATAACGATAATGCTAATACAAATGATAGCCAAACAAATAACAATACTCAAGAAAATCAAGCTAATAATAATGGCTTTAGAGGTGGTATGATGGGTGGAGGCGGAGGAATGGGTTCCTCCAACGGTGGAAGTTTAGTGTATACCGATGATAATAAAGAATCCTACTCAGATATATTTGATAATAATATATTTAAAACAACTACTGATTCAGATAAAGAAAAAGTTATTGAAATGATTAAAAATCTTAATGAAGGAACTAACTTAGAAGAATACCTTAATGTAGATGAGATCCTTAGATATTTTGCAGTAAATACTTTCCTTGTAAATTTAGATAGCTATGCTTCTAATATGAAACATAATTATTATCTTTATGAACGAGATGGTGTTTTTGAAATACTTCCTTGGGACTACAACCTATCCTTTGGAGGATTTACTATAGGAAGTGCTAGTAACGCTATAAACTTCCCGATAGATAGTCCTGTTACAGATACTACTGGAAATAGTCCTTTAATAGAAAAATTATTAGAAGTTGATGAATACAAAGAAACTTATCATAAATATCTTCAAGAAATTGTTGATTACGTTAATGATGGAACTTATGAAAATACAATTAATTCAGTAAATTCTCTTATATCTGAATATGTAAAAAATGATGCTACAGCATTCTATACTTATGAAGAATATGAAGCTTCACTTCCTGAATTAATAAACTTTGGAATTAATAGAGCAAAAAGTATAGCTGCCCAACTTGATGGAAGTCAACCTTCGACTAGCTATGGAACTATTGAAACTACTGTTAATCTAACAGCAATGGGTAGCCAAGGCGGTGGTGCTAGGGATAAAAATATGAATATGCAAAAGCCTAATGATATAAACAATATGGATGCACCTACTAGCTCTAGTATGGAAACTAGTGCAGATAATAATGGTGAAATTAATAATATAATTAATAATAATGAAGGTCCAATTCAACCTCCTAATAATAACAATCAGGAAGATAATCTACAGCAAAATCCCATGCAAAGACCTGCTAATAATAACAATGTAGATACAAATACTAGTGCTAGTATAGAAAATAGTACAAATAATAATGAAGAAATGCAAAATCCTAATACTAGTAATCAAGAATCTAATACACAACAAAATCAAATGCAAAAACCTAATAATGATAGTACAGTTAATACTAATCAAGCTAATATAGATAATAAACAAGAAAGACCTACTAATATCAATGATTTTTCTAATAATCAAATAAATATTAAAGGAAAAATATTTGAATTTTGCGGATACTTAGGCGTTATGTTATTCGGTATAGTTTTTGCACTTCTATTTAAAAGAAGAAAATTTAAATCTATAAAATAAAAGATTGGGACTGCTTTTAGCAGCCCCAATTATATCCATGAACATATTTTTTTCTCTAAAATATCTATAATCTTAAAAATTATCAATGACATTATACTAAGTGCAAGTACTCCAGCAAACATACCTTTATAATCAACCATAGCCCAAGAATTCATTATAAAATACCCAATTCCATATTTAGTTGCATAATTCTCACTAAAGAATAAAGCAGATATAGCAATACCAATACTTACTCTTAGTGCTGAAAATACTTTGGGTAAAATACTAGGCAATATAACCTTTGTTATTGTATCAAATTTATTAAATTTCATAACTTTCGCCGATATTAATATATCTTTATCTATTTCCTTTACTGCATCTCTTGTAACTATTAAAATTTGAAATACTATGATTGTTACCATAAGTATTATTTTTGATTTATCTCCTATACCAAACATAACCATAAAAATTGGAAGAAAGGCTATTTTAGGTATTGGATATAATAAATATATAGCAGGTGAAATTATTTTATCTACTAGGTTACTTCTTCCTAAAATAATTCCAATAGGAATACCTATTACTAATGAAATTAATATTGACCCTAGTATTCTATATAAACTATATAAAATATGATATAAAAAATCATTTTGTAATAATCTAACAAGCTCTATTATTGACATTTTAGGAGTAGGTACCATATTTGTTCCAATTATAGCACTTAAAATATACCATAATATTAATACTATAATTACTCCATAAAAGCTTTTTAATACTTTGATAAATATATTTTTAATCATAAAGCTTACCTCTTACTTCATTACATATCTCTATATATTCTTTTTTCATTCTAATATTCTTATCACCAAAATACTTATTAGAAATAATACTCTTTATATTTCCATCTTTCATAACTATTATTTCTTCGCCTAAAAATACAGCTTCTTCAATATTATGAGTTACTAAGATCATTGTAATTTTCTTTTTATTTTTTATATCTAAAAGTAGTTCTTGAATTTTCTCCTTATTAATTGAGTCTAAAGCTGATGTTGCTTCGTCTAACAATAAAATTTCTGGATTACTTATAATAGTTCTAGCTATTGCAACTCTTTGCTTCTGACCACCACTAAGTTCTTTAGGATATTTATTCTTAACCTCATTAAGATCTAATTCTTCAATTATATTATTTACTAATTTATTTTTTTCTTCTTTTGTAAGACTACTTTTATTTAAACCTAATAGTATGTTCTTATATACATTAAACCAATTAAAAAGCCCCAAATTTTGTAGTATTAGCGATGATTCCCCTTCTATTTCTAACTTCCCTTCATAATTAGAAATAATCCCTGCCATAGTATATAGCAGGGTTGTTTTTCCACATCCAGATTTACCTATAATAGCATAAGATTTTCCCTTTTCTATAGATAAATTTAAGTTTTCTATAGCAGTTTCATCCTTATATCTTACAGTTAAATTTTTAATTTTTATCATATTATTTTACAAACTGTCCTTCTAATAAATCTGCTGCTTTAACATTTAAATCTTTATTTAATGTTTTTTCAGTCCAGTCTATTATACTTTGTAAATATTCATCACTTGGAAGGGCAGTTTTTTTATATGTTGGTAAAACCATTATATCTTTAACATCAGGATTAGTGTTTGGTATTTTTTCTATTAGTATCTCCTTAGCAATTTCAGGATTCTTATTTATTTCATCTACAGCCTTATTGTATGCTTCATGGAATGCTTTTATTGTATTTGGCTTTTCAGATATAGCTTTACCTGTGAATACTAAACAATCTGGCGAATATTCATCATCCATTCCATAAATATTTTTAGTTAATCCTTGTAATTCCCCATTTGAAGCTACAGGTTCTGGGAATAAACTCATATCAACATCACCACTTTTTAAAGCAGCAAGTCTTGCAGGTATTTCATTAATAAATACCTTTTCTACATTATAGTCTTGTCCTAACCACTTATCTATTAAATAATTAGAAACGCTAACTTCCATCATTCCTACTTTAATATCTTTCTTTTCAGTAGCACCCTCATTTGCTAAAACTGGGAACATTCCATCTGTCATAGTTGTAGCTTTTATATCAAAGCCACCGTTTACATTTGTTGCAACTGCTATAAAATCTGTCATCGCACCATCTATTGAATAGCTTTGAAGAGCGCTTTGTCTATTTTGTGCATTGTTATAAATTTCTATTTCAACATTTATTCCTGCATCTTTAAAATATCCATTTTTCTCTGCAATAAGAATTGGAGCCGTATCAACAGCAGGCATTAAGCCTATTTTAAGTGTTGGATCTTCCTTAATTTCATCTACTTTATCTTTATTACCACAGCCAATCAAAAAAACTGAAAATATTGATAATAAAATTAATGATAATTTTTTATTTACAAATTTCATTTGTTAAACCTCCTACAATCTTTTCCTTTCTAATTATATTTAGTTACTACCTATTTTTCAACTATAAATACATATTTTAGTTAAAATAATTTATTCCTATAGCATTTCTAACTTCATCTAATGTATTAGTAGCTATATTTCTTGCTATTAGACTTCCTTCCCTTAATATTTCATATAGATAATCTTTATTTTTTTCAAAGTCATTGCGTCTTACTCTTATAGGTTTAAGTTCAGCTTGCAATATTTCATTTAAATATTTCTTTATTTTTACGTCTCCTAAGCCACCCCTTTTATAATGTTCCTTCATTTCATTTAACAGTATCTTATCTTTACAAAAAATTTCTAAATAAGTAAACACAACATTTCCTTCAATATTTCCTGGATCTTCAACTCTTATATGATTAGGATCAGTGTACATACTCATAATTTTCTTTCTTATTGTATCTTCATCATCTGATAAATAAATTGTGTTTCCTAATGATTTACTCATCTTACTTTTTCCATCTATTCCTGGAAGCCTTGCTGAAATTCCCTCTGGAATAATCGCTTTTGGCTCAATTAATATATTAGTCTTATAAATACTATTAAAACTTCTAACAATTTCCCTTGTTTGTTCTATCATAGGAAGTTGATCTTCTCCAACTGGAACTAACTCTGCTTTAAATGCTGTTATATCAGCAGCTTGACTAACTGGATAAATTAAAAACCCTGCTGGGATACTATTTTCAAATCCTCTTTCTTTAATTTCGTTTTTTACTGTTGGATTTCTCTCTAATCTAGATAAAGAAACTAAATTTAAATAATGCATAGTCAGCTCATTAAGCTCTGGTATTTGAGATTGAATAAATATATTAGATTTTTTAGGATCTATTCCTACCGCTAAATAATCTAATAAAACTTCTAATAAACTATTTCTAATTTTTTCTGGATTCCTTGCATTATCTGTTAATGCTTGAGTATCAGCAATCATTATATTCATATCGTAATCATTTGTATCTTGTAGTTTAACCCTATTAATCAAAGAACCTACATAATGCCCTATATGAAGTTTTCCTGTTGGCCTATCTCCTGTTAAAATAACTTCTTTTTTCATATTTAATCCTCCTGCTACTACATAAAATAAAAAACTTCGCCCTAAATTAATAGGACGAAGTATAATATCCGTGATACCACCTAAATTGCATAACCTTAAAGTTACACCACTCATTTTCAAGTACAAACATACTCTATCTGCTATAAGGTGCAGCCCACCATATCAGATACTTTCTTTCAAGTTCTCCTTATTCCTCTAAGATCCATTCATTAAACTTCTTCTTGCTAAGATCTCACCATTCTTAACTCTCTTTAATGAAGCTTTATTTAACTACTCCTTCTTTTCATAGGATTTCTAGTATTTACTTTTATTAATATCTTATTCCTGTATTTTATTTATGTCAATACACACTTAAATAAAAAATATAAATAAATATAAAATTTATGTTGCTATTTCTTAATTTTAATGTTATTCTATTTAAGCAGTTGGTACGTAAGTGCTAATTACTTGAGGAGCTTGGGTTGTCTTTCGCCGGATACCAAGCTCCTCTCTATTTATATGGATTTAAAGAAAGGACAAATTTATGAATTTTATAGATTTAAAAGTAAATGAAAAAATAATTAACTTATTAAATAAAAACGGAATAAATTCTCCTACAGAAGTACAAGAAGAAGTTATTCCTAAAATTATTAACAAAAATGATTTAATAGTAAAATCTAAAACTGGTTCTGGTAAAACTTTATCTTTTTTACTTCCTATTTTACAAAGCATAAATCCTAACTCTAAAAATACAGAGGTGTTAATCTTATCTCCTACTAGAGAATTAGCTATTCAAATTAGTGATGAAGCAAGTAAATATAACATAAACACTTTAGGGATATTAGCTGCCTATGGCGGTAAAGATATTGGTGCTCAACTAAAGAAACTTAATAAAGGCATTAATATAATAATTGCAACTCCAGGAAGACTATTAGATCATTTAGAGAGAAAAAGTATAAATCTAAACAAGGTTACTACAGTTGTTATAGATGAGGCAGATCAAATGCTTTTAATGGGCTTTAAAAATGAAATAGAAAAAATAATGTCTTATGCTTCTAAAAAGGTTCAAACTCTTTGCTTTTCTGCTACAATAGATTCTAAAGTGAAAAAATTAGCTTATAGATATATGGCTAATCCAGCTATTATTGATATTACAGAAAATGAAGAATCAGAAATTCCTAATATTAAACAAGAAGTTGTTAAAACTACTGATAGATGGAAGGTTGATGCTTTATGTAAAATTATAGAAGAAGATAATCCATTTATGGCTATAATTTTCTGTAGAACTAAAAGACGTGCTGATGAATTAGAAATTAAGCTTGCAGCTAAAGGTATTCATGCTTCAAAAATACATAGTGATGTTCCTCAAAATAAAAGAGAAAAAATCATGAAATCTTTTAGAAATTGTGATATACAATTTTTAATAGCAACAGATGTAGCTTCAAGAGGTATTGATGTTACAGGAGTTACCCATATATATAATTACGATGCTCCTGAAAATGTTGAAAGCTATATACATAGAATAGGAAGAACAGCTCGTGCTGGTGACAGTGGCTATACTTGCCTTATTACAGACCCTAAGAATTATGATATTTTAGAAGAAATCGAAGAATACTTAAAATTTAAAATTCCAGAAAGAGAAGTTAAGTTTAAATAGAAAAAGAAGATAAATGTTATACTCCTTGTTCCGTTGTAAGCTCCAAGTCGCCATCATATAACATTTATCTTCTTTCTTACTAATTCTATTTATTAAATAAACTTAATTTACATTTATTCCAAGCTTCTTTTATTCAAAAATCCGAAGGATTTTTTTCCTTGATTCTACATTCTTAATTATTCATTTTACATTATAAAAATGCTTGCATTTTTATCTATAGTTTCCAAATATCATTATTATATTCTTCAATAGTTCTATCTGATGAGAAGAATCCTGCTTTAGCAATATTAATTAAAACTTTTTTGTTCCAAGTATCTCTATCTTCATAATCCTTAAATACTAGTTCTTTAGTCTTAATATAGTCTTCTAAATCTAATAATGTCATAAACCAATCTTTATTAATTAACTCTTTATGAAGCCTGGATAAATTTTCTTTATCCCCAACAGCTATCATTTTATCACTTACAATAAAGTCAACCAACTCTTTAATTTCTGGCTTTTCATAATACTCTTTAGAAACGTAGTCTGCTTTCTTATAATGCTCAATAACTTCTTCACTTGACTCACCAAAAATATAAATATTATCATCTCCAACTAGTTCATGTATTTCAACATTTGCTCCATCTTCAGTACCTAAAGTTAATGCACCATTAAGCATAAACTTCATATTTCCTGTTCCTGAAGCTTCTTTTGAAGCTAATGAAATTTGTTCTGAAACATCACAAGCTGGAATTAATTTTGAAGCTTTAGTTACATTATAATTCTCAATCATTACAACCTTTAAATACTCATTTACTTCTGGGTCATTTTCTATTATTTCTTGTAAACATAAGATAGTATGAATTATATCTTGAGCAATTATATAGGCTGGTGCTGCCTTAGCACCAAATATCATTGTAATTGGTCTTTCAGGAATATTTCCATTTTTAATATCTAAATACTTATGAATTATATATAATACATTCATTTGTTGTCTTTTATATTCATGAAGTCTTTTAATTTGTATATCAAATATAGAATTTTCATCGATATCTATACCTTGAGTGTCTTTTAAATATTTCTTTAGTTCAACTTTATTATTCTTTTTAATTTTTTCAATTTTATTTAATACTTCTTTATTATCAATATATTTTAATAAACTTTCTAACTTTGTAGCATCATTTTTATAATCTTCTCCAATTAATTCAGTTATATAATTTGAAAGTTCATTATTACAATGAATTAACCATCTTCTAAAAGTTATTCCATTAGTTTTATTATTAAATTTTTCTGGATATATATCATAGAATGGTTTAAGTTCTTCATTTTTTAATATTTCAGTATGAAGTGCAGCAACTCCATTTACACTAAATCCGTAGTGAATGTCCATATGAGCCATATGCACTCTAGAATCTTCATCTATAATTTGCACTTTTTCATCACTATATTTATTCTTTATTCTATTATCTAATTCTCTTATTATTGGCATTAATTGAGGCACAACTTGATTTAAATATTCTATCGGCCATTTTTCTAAGGCTTCAGCTAATATAGTATGATTCGTATAAGCACATGTTTTTGTTACTATTTCTATAGCTTCATCCATTCCTATTCCTCTTTGTCCTAAAAGTCTTATTAATTCAGGAATAACCATAGATGGATGTGTATCATTTATTTGTATTACAACATGATCATACAACTTATGAAGATCATATCCATTTTCTTCAGCTTCTAGTAATATTAATTGTGCTGCATTACTTACCATAAAATATTGTTGATAAATTCTTAATAGATGCCCAGCCTTATCACTATCATCTGGATATAAGAATAAAGTTAAGTTTTTCTTTATTTCTTCCTTATCAAAGTTAATTCCATCTTTAACTAAAGTCTCATCTATTGTATCTATATCAAATAAGTGAAGCTTATTTCATCCTTTATTATATCCAGTAACATCTATATCATATAAGCTTGATACTACTTTAAATCCACCAAATAAAATCTCAAATTTTATATCTGTTTTATTTAACCAACTATTACTAGTTATCCAAGGATTTTTAATTGCCTTTTGCTTATTATCCTCAAATACTTGTCTAAATAAACCAAAATGATAGTTTAAACCTATTCCATCACCATTTAATCCTAGAGTTGCAATTGAATCTAAGAAACAAGCAGCAAGTCTTCCAAGACCTCCATTTCCTAACGACGGCTCTAATTCTATTTCTTCAATTTCCATAAGTTCTTTTCCATTTTCTAATAAAACTTTTTTAACCTCTTCATATAATCCTAGATTAATTAAGTTATTAGATAACAATTTTCCAATTAAAAATTCTGCAGAAATATAATAAAGTTTCTTTTTTCCCTTATTCTCTCCTTTGCTCTTAATCGAATCCTTTGTTAATTCTAATAAAGCTAAATAGATTTCTTCATTACTTGCTTCTTTTAATGTCTTTCCAAATCTCTTATCTAGAATTTTTGATAAAATTTCTTGTACCATCTTTCTATCCCACCCTTAAATTAATTTATTTAATAATAATATTATTATTTGTTAACGTTATTAGTTACTCAGTCAATTAAATCCTTTACAAGTATAATATTATCAATTTTAAATAAAAGAATTTGTTTATTTATATTTTTATTTGTATATTCTTCATATATAATTATAAAATAAAACATAGATTGTATTATTTACTTCGTTGATTCTACAAGTCTCAATAATATAATCTATGTTTTTCAATACTAAAGGTAATGATTTCTCTTATCCCTGAATTTTAAAATATCACGTTATAAACTTATTCTTATTATATATACATTACTATTTTGTAATCCAACTAACTACATATTTATATTTAGTTTTTAAATTAGGATTTTTAAATTCAAATTTCCCATTTATTCCTTTTTCCTTAAAATATAAATCCAGATGACAAAGTGCAATTCCTATGTCTATTCTATTCATTTTTCTTTTTCCACTATTATATATATGAAAACTGTTACTATCTCTAACTATCCTCCAAGGTTGACTATTCATTGATGATGGTGCAATCCTTACCATTTCTAAAGCTTCACTATATTTATCAGCTTCTCTATTTAGGCTTTTATCAAAATCTTTATGAAAAAATAATTCATTAAAAGACTTTCTAATATTCCTATGCTCCTTAATAAAGGATCCAATAAATGATTTTTCATTTCCTTCGTATCCAATTGGAGATATTACAGGTAAAATTTCATCCTCTCTTAAGTTAATTGTCTTTTCGAAACTACTTTTACTAAATGTTCCTCCAAGCCATACAGTACCAAGTCCTAAAGAAGTACAATATAAAATTGCTTTTTCAAAGGTGTATCCTAATGCCTCTAAGGCAAAATTCTTATCTTCGCATACTCCTATTAAATAATAGCTAGCCCCATTAATTACTCCATAAGTTCCTAATCTAACTACACCATCATACTTTTCTTTCTTTACTAATCTTATTCTCATCTTTACATTAAAAGGATTATCTAATTCATGTATGTAACTTTCTATTTTATCTATAATCTCTTCTGATAGAGAATCTTCCTTATAACTTCTTACTGAATATCTACTTTTTATAATTTCTGTTATTGACCTAACACATAAGCTATTCACTACTAATACCTTCCCCCCTATACTGAAATTCCAAATATTCTCATTTAATTTTAACATTTTAAATTTTAAATATCTATTGTATAAAGGTTAAAAGTTATTAACAATATATTGTGTAATTTATAGATTTAAATTATTTCTTCCTCTAATAATCTTAAGTTTTTTATTTTTATCTTTTTAGTTCCTATAATTTCAATTATATTTTTATGCTCCAAATAGCTTAATTTTCTACTTAATGTTTCTCTGGCTATCCCACAATAATTTGCCATTCCCTCTCTATTTAAAGGCAAATCTATTTCAATTTCTCCATTTTTTTCTTTTCCATACTTTTCACTAAATTCAATTAACATATAGCATATTCTTGATTCTGGATTATTATTTGATAAATTTTTACTCAAATTTTCTACTACTATAAGCCTCTTATTTAATTCAGCTAAGATCTTTAAAGCTATTTCAGGATTTGAATATAATATTTCCTTTAAATCCTTTCTTGATATAGTACATAAGTCTGTATCCTTAACTGCAATAGCAGAAACATTACTTTCTTGTGTTTCACCTAATATATTGCTCTCTCCAAGAAAGTCTCCTACTGATAATATATTTATAATCTGCTCTTTTCCATCAATTGTAGACTTACTTATCTTAATCATACCTTCGCTAATAATAAACAACTTAGATACCTTATCTCCCTCTATAAACAAGCTCTCTCCCTTTTTTATAGACAAATGCTTTCTAATAGAAATTATTCTATCTAATTCATCTTCAGATAAAGATTCAAATATAGGCACTTCTCTGGCATATAATCTACTTGCACATCTTTCACAACAGCAATCACAATTCAAAATATTCCCTCCTTACTAATAAATTTTATTTATATTATACTACAATAAAATTTATTAGTGTTTAAAAGGACCTATCTTACCTAAACAAAAAAACTCCCCAAGGAGTTTTTAAATTATTTTTTTATTATTAACTTCTATTTACATTCTTCCGGTGTAAAATCACAATATCCTATTTTATCACATTTTTCTTTTATATTACTCCAATTATTTTTATCATCTATACTTTCTAAAGCAGTTGGATATAATATATAGTTTTCCTTGTAAATATGATCTCTCAATTCAAAGCAAATGTCATTTGAAAGCTTTGAAAGCTTTTCCTTATATTCATTAAAATCTATATTTTCAACACTTTCTCCTAAATCTCTTAGTGACCTCTTTTTCTTTCTTAAATCCTCATGTTCAAGCCTCATTATTCTTGTAGGTCCTGTTATCCCCCTAATTTCTAATTCAGGAAATAATGCATCCTCTTCCCTTTTATGGTGTGGCTCTGCTGATAATAAGCTGTTTGCTAATTTAACTATTTCTTTAAATTCTTCTCTATTTTTATCATATGCTTCCATATTTATTATATTCTTTGTTGTTAAATCTAATTTATCTAAAAAGCCTAATATTAATTCATGTTCCTTTATCAATGTATGAAGAACGTGTCCTTCACTTATTTTTCCTTGTAATTTTTCTAATTCTCCCTTTAAAATTAACATATGAATTTCGCATAAATGTCTAAGCTCACTTGGATCCATTCCCTCTTCTACTAAGCTTTGCTCTGCCATAGAAAGTTCAAGAGGACTTATTGACCTAACTAATTTCAAGCCTTTTTTCTTTAAGTCATCTGTTAATCCTTTTTCATTAAGATTTCTTAATAGCTCAGTTAACTCTTTAATTTTATCTTCCTTAACTTCTCTATTTATACCATTATCTAAAATAAATCTCTTCTTTTCCATTAAATCATCCTCCACATTATTAAAATCTCTTAAATAAAATATTATTTTCCTTATGAATATGAATAAATAAGTCTTCTTCTAATTCATGCATTTTCATATAAACTAATTTAAAGCTTGTACACGCCCACTCTGGCAATTTATAATCCTCTGTTATATTTGCTAATTCTTTCAATATATCTCCAGCAGCTTCATGCTCTCCTATAAAACTTTGAATTTCTTTTTTTAAAGTTTCTTTTCCATTATTATTTTTAGTGCTTTCAAGTTCTATAATTTTAGGAAATAAAATTCTTTCTTCTTTAATTAAGTGTTCTTCTAATTCACATTTTAGTTCTCCAAAAAGCTTATGAATTTTTGTTAAAAGCTCTGGATCATGATAATAATGAACTTTAAAGATTTTTACCAATAATGGATCAATTTCTTTTAATAATTGAAATGTCTTTGAATGGTGAGTATTTATGATATGCTCTATAAGTTTTTCTGAAGCTTCTACATTCCAATCGATATAATCAGAATTATCTATAATAAATTTTTCATATTCCTTATTTACTTCTTCTATAAATTTATCCACATTTATTCCTTTTTCTATTAATGCTAATTCTATATTTTTAGATCCACCACAGCAATAATCTAATTGCATATCATTGAATTTTTCTACAATAGCAGGATAAATCACAACAATTTCACCTAAACTTAAATTTCTATTTATTTTATTATTCATATTAAAACCTCCAACCTTTTTCTAACTTGTCTATGATCAAATTATATACATATTTAAAATATAAAAATGTGACTACAATCAAAATTTGAAAATAAAAAAGCTATGACTTAATTAATTGTCATAGCTTAAATTTATTAAAAAGTACTTTGGTAACGCTAGAAATAACTATTACGCCCTCTGTACTAATAATAACCTAATATTTAATTTTTAATCAGCTTAACCTCTTTATTTATTAAGCATAAAGCTTTTTCCTTTATGCCTTCTAAAGAATAATTACCTTCATTTTCTTTTACTAATATCTTTGTCTTTATTTTAAATTCTCTATTATATCTATTTATAATTTCATCTCTTAAATTATATCTAAAACTACTCCCGCCTAAAACCACAACACTCGGATTAATAACAGCTGAAATTGTTTTAATAGTATTTATAATTGTGCTACAATACTCATATTCTTTTAAACTATTAAGTATTTTTACATTTAGATAAGTGTCCTCAACTGGTATAAATCCAATTTCTCCTGCATATCCATTGTCACCCTTTATAACATTTCCATTTACTATTATTCCAGAACCTACTCCTAATGAAGAAAAGCTTATATATACTAAACTTATAGGTCCACAATTATTTTTTTCTATATAATCATTATAAAATGCTATTGCAGCAGAGTTTATATCATTTTCTATTACTATTGGAATATTAAATTTTTCTTTAATTAGTTTTTTTATTTTAATTTCTTTCCATTCTTCCATTCTAATTCCTGTTAAGTATCCATCTTCTGTAATAACTCCAGGAACACTAATTCCAATGCCTTCTATATTATGATGAACTTTATATAAATTATCGATAGCTTTTATAATTACAGAAATATTATTTAATGAATTTATAATTATATTATCTTCTTCTATTACTTCTCCTAAAGTGTTTACAACTCTATAAATTATTTTATTTTCTTCTATTGAAATAGCTATTAAATATCTTTTGTTAGGGTTAACTTCATATCTTTCAGCCCTTCTCCCTCCACTAGATATATCTAGCCCTACAGATAATATTTCATTCATATCTAATAAATCAGTAAGAATTGCTCTTACCGTTGTATGACTTAAACCTGTATCATTAGAAATTTCTCCTCTAGTTGCACTACCTCTAGTTCTTATTGATTTCATAATTAGAGATGTATTAACATTCTTAAGTTCCGTTGGCTTTCCTGTAATTTGCCTCATGATTAAAGATCTATCTCCTTTAAAATATCTTTAGGCTCATTAAAATTAAAATCTGCATCTATACCTTCTAAACTATCAGCTCCCCATATTGCAAGTCCAAAATCCATCCCTGCAGCTTTAGTTGCCTTAAAGTCAAATATTGTATCTCCAATATAAATACATTCCTTTGGAGGAATATCTAGTATTTCAGTTACTTTTAATAATGGATCTGGATATGGTTTATGCCTTTCTGTATCTTCTGCTAAAACCTTACATTTAATATATTTATTTAATCCAGTAGGGTTGAAATCTATTTCATACTGTTTTCTCATCTTTGAGCTTGCTACAGCACATATAATTCCTTTTGAACTTAAAGTCTTTATAACTTCATAAATATCTTCATATAAGGTAGCTCCCTCTTCAAAGCTATTTACATACTCAACCCATTTATTATAAGCTTTTTCTATATCCTTAAATCCTAATTCTTCTATAGTTCTTTTTCCTGCATAGGCTTTATATTTTAGCAAATCATTATATGCTATTTCAAATCCTAATTCTTCTCTAACTAATCTTTGCAAAGGAATAAGATTCATTCTTTCAGTATTTAAAATTGTTCCATCAATATCAAATATTATACATTTATATCTTCTCATAATATTTCTCCTATACCCATTATACTTTTGAAAGTTTATTTCAAAAGTATAATAACATATCTAAATAAAATAATCAATATTATAATTATTTATTCTAAAAAAGAAAAGTTCTAGCTAATTAAGCTAAAACTTTTCTTAAATCCTATAATAATTCTCCATATCTATTTATAAATCTCTTTTTTAAAATCGTTACTAAAGACATATATAAAATAATAATTGTAACTAAGCATATAAAATAAACTAAAGGCATTGCTACCATTTGTAATGTTTTTCCTAAGGCAGTATATGGTATAACTGTTCCAACTATTATTCCTAAAGTAGTTAAAGAAGTTAATTGCCAAGATGCTCTACTTTTAATAAATGGGATTTCCGGTGTTCTAATCATATGAATCACAAGAGTTTGAGACCATAGAGATTCAACAAACCATCCTGCATGGAATAGTCCTATAAAGCCTATTTGTTGTATTTCATTTAAGCTATGAAACTGTCCTCCAAATACAAATGGACAAATAAAGAAATACATTAATATAAATGTTATAACATCAAATACTGAGCTTGTAGGTCCCATCCAAAGCATGAATTTACTTATAGAACTTGCATCCCATTTACGTGGCTCTTTAAGATATTCTTCATCAACATTATCCCATGGAATAGTTATACAAGAAATATCGTAAATTAAATTTAGCATTAATAATTGTATTGGTAGCATTGGTATAAATGGTAGAAATATACTTGCTATTAATACTGAAAATATATTTCCAAAATTAGAACTTGCTGTCATTTTAATATATTTAATAATATTAGCGTAAATTTTTCTTCCTTCAATTACACCATCTTCTAATACCATAAGATCTTTTTCTAATAAAATTATATCTGCTGACTCCTTTGCAATATCAACAGCTGTATCTACTGATATGCCAACATCAGCTTCTGTCATTGCAGCTGCATCATTTATTCCATCCCCCATAAATCCTACAGTATGACCATTTGCTCTTAATGCAGAAACAACTTTAGTCTTTTGGATAGGTGATAGTTTTGCAAATACATTTGTTTCTTCAACTGCTTCTCTTAATAACTCGTCATCCATTTCTTCTATATCAGAACCTAGTAATAAATTATTGACCTTGATTCCAACTTGCTTACAAACAGCCGCAGTAACCTTATCATTATCACCAGTTAGAATTTTTACATTTACTCCATACTCATTTAATATATTAATTGCACTAGCAGTACTTTCCTTTGGTGGATCTAAGAATGCTAAGAATCCCATTAAAACCATATCTTTTTCATCCTTTGCTGAAAGTTCATCAGCTCTTGGAGGATTATTTTTTTGAGATATACCTAATATTCTCATACCTTGACTATTATACTTAGAAACTCTCTCTAAAATTTCATTTCTAATTTCTTCTGTAATAACCTTTATTTCTCCGTAATACTCTACATGAGTAGATACTTCTAACATTTCTTCAATAGCGCCTTTGGTAATAAGTTGAGTTTTCCCATCTTTACTTTCAACTACAACACTCATACGACGACGGCTAAAGTCAAAAGGTATTTCATCAACCTTCTTATAATCTCTCCATAGTTCTATCATATCACTTTCATTTGCATGGTTTATTATTGCTATATCCATTAAGTTTTTAAGCCCTGTTTGATGATAGCTATTAAGAAAAGCATGTCTTAATACTCTGCTATCATCTTTTCCATGAATATTTAATGAATACTCTAAAACTACTTTATCTTGAGTAATGGTTCCAGTTTTATCTGTACAAAGAATATCCATAGCACCAAAATTTTGTATCGCACTTAAATCCTTAACTATTACTTTTTTCTTTGACATGGATACTGCTCCCTTAGCAAGGTTTGCAGAAACTATCATTGGTAACATTTCAGGAGTTAATCCTACTGCTACTGATACTGCAAATAAAAATGCTTCCATCCAGTCACCCTTAGTAAATCCATTCATAAATAAAACTACTGGAACCATAACTAGCATAAGTCTTATTAATACCCAAGAAACTGAGTTTATTCCTTTTTCAAAACTAGTTATTACCTTTTTATTTGATAAATCTTTTGCTATGCCACCAAAAATTGTATTATCTCCAACATTAATTGCAATAGCTATTGCAGAACCACTAATAACATTACTTCCCATAAAAGCTAAATTTTCTAACTCTAATGGATTTTTACAATCAGTCAATAATGGTGAACTTATTTTTTCTACTGGTTCACTTTCACCAGTTAAAGATGATTGACTTATAAATAAATCCTTAGATTTTAATATTCTAACATCAGCGGGTATCATATCTCCCGCTGCTAAATGAATTATATCTCCAACTACTATTTCATTTATTGGAATCTCTTTATTTCCTTCCTCAAGCCTAGAAACACTTATAGTAGTCTCAACCATTTCACCTAACTTTTCAGCAGCTTTATTAGACTTTGTTTCTTGAACAAATCTTAGTACACCGCTAACCAAAACCATAGATGTAACTATAATTACTGATGTTCCATCCTGATTTCCTGGTTCAGCCATAATAATATCAGTAATAAACGAAATTATTGCTAATATTAATAAAATTATAGTAAAGGGATTGATAAATGCTTCTATTAATCTTTTTATTATAGAATCACCTTTTTTATGAGTAATTTCATTTCTCCCATACTCTTCCCTCATTAATTCTACTTTACTTTCTTCATAACCTGAGTAGCTATTATTGTATTTCTTTAAAACCTCTTTTTCCTTTAGTTTTGAAACAACTACTAAGTTATTAGATGATTGGTTATTTCTTACTTCCCCTGTAATCACTTTTTTAAATAATTTCTTTTTCATAAGTCTTACCTCCTATTTTAAATAATTTTAGATGTAAGACATAAATCCAAAAGAAGTATTATAATAAATATTTAATTTTAACTAGTGAGAGGAATGGAATCCTCCCTTTTAAATAATCTTATATTTTCTCCCAAAGGATTTATGACCTTACTACTCCCCTCTTCCATTCCTCTTCACCTCCTAAAATCAAATTTTTTAATAATGGATATTGGGAATAAAAAAACCTTACCAAATAAATGGTAAGGTGAATTAACTTATAAATTATATTATAAAAATATAACAAAAAAGTTTGCGCAAAATATAAAGTAAATAATTTACTTTATTCTCGTTCAAGCTTCAATTTCACAAGGCGATGAAATTGCATTAGTCTATGCCTTGGATTCGACATAGACTGCTAACCTTCTCATAGTGTCTCCACTATTTTGCGGCAGCAACCCTTATCCTTGTGGTAACCTCACCTACCGAAATATTTAATTCTTACTACACTTACATCATATGCACAATATTATAAATTGTCAAGGTTTTTACAAATTTCATTCAATATTGTTATCTTAATTTATTAGTGTTAAAATTATTCTTAATATATATTATTAATTAAGGTGATGTTATATGAACAAGAAAAAAGCTATATTAATTTCTACTGGAGTTTTAGGAACTCTATCCCTTGGAGCTCTAAGTATTATAGGTAATTATTTTTATAATTTAGCTCTTAATCCTAGTACTTCTAAAGAATCTATATTTGGATCTAAAAAAGACGCCGAATCTACTAGTGGAGAGTTAATTAATGAGGATTTAAATTGGCTTTTAAATTACTCTAAATATTCTAATGTACACATTAAATCCTTTGATAACTTAAAGCTTCATGGATATAAAATATTAAATCACGATTCTAATAATACATGGGTTATAACAGTCCATGGATATACAAGTAAAGGAACTGATATGAGTAGTTATGCTAGAAAATTTTATGATATGGGCTATAATGTATTAATTCCTGACTTAAGAGCGCATGGTAAAAGTGAAGGAAGTTCTATTGGCATGGGCTGGATAGATAGATTAGATGTTTTAATGTGGATAGACCTTATCCTCAAGGAAAATAAAAATGCTAAAATTATACTTCATGGAGTATCTATGGGAGCTGCAACTGTAAGTATGGTTTCTGGAGAAATCTTACCTACTAATGTTAAAGCAATAATAGCTGACTGTGGTTATACCTCTGTTTGGGATCAATTTTCTCACAAGTTAAAAGCCATGTATTCATTACATGATTTTCCTATAATGAATGCATCTTCTGTTATTGCTAAATTTAAAGCTGGTTATGGACTAAGAGAAGCTTCTTCCTTAAATCAGGTTGCAAAATCTAAAACTCCTATTTTATTTATCCATGGAGATCAAGATGATTTTGTTCCATATAAAATGATGGATTCTCTATATAATGCTACTAAATGTGAAAAAGAAAAATTAACTATTAAAAATGCAGGACATGCAAAAGCTTCAAAGGTAGATCCTAATCTTTATTGGACAACAATTAATACTTTTATAAATAAATACTTAACTTAAGGGATTGATTAACCCAACCCCTTAAGTTTATACTTTTATATTTAATTACACTTTTAATCCTTTATTTATATCCATTGATTATTAAATCTAATTTTCCAGTCTCAGGATCTATTGCTAATCCATGCACCGTAATATCCTTTGGTATTAAAGGATGCTTCTTTATTGTATTCACACTATCTTCTATAGATTTTTCTACTGAATCAAATCCATGAAGCCAATTTTTAATATCTATTCCTCCATTTTCAAGAATTTCTATTGTTTCTAAAGGAATTCCTCTACCTATTATTTTTTCTATTAATTTATCAGTACTTAAATTACACATCCCACAGCTATGATGTCCAATAACAAATATTTCATCTACATCAAATTCATATATAGCAACGACGATACTCCTAATTACACTACCAAAAGGATGCATAATTGCAGCTCCTGCATTTTTTACTATTTTAACATCGCCATTTTTTATATTTAAAGCTTTAGGTAATAAATCTGTAAGTCTTGTATCCATACATGATAAAATTAATATTTTTTTATCTGGTTCTTTAGATGTTTTGTATATTTCATAACCCTTGTTCTCAACAAATTTTTTATTAAATTCTAGTATTTCATCTAATTTGCTCATTAGCTTCCCCCTTTATTTTAAATATTTATTTTTTATATTCTACAACATAATTGTAGAATTTCATATATTTATTATGTTTATTATTTGTATAATTATAGTTTTAAAAACTAACTAAAAATAATTCTCTAGCTTTTATTTGAATTATATATTATTATATAAACAACTATAAAAGAAGATTATATACAATATAAGATTTATAGTTTTCTAAATAATAAAACATATTTTAAGGTGGTAATTATGGAAACTTATGCAATAACATTTTATTTAAACGAACATTCTCATTCATGTGGATGTGAAAATCATGATCATGAACATCATCACCATCATCGTGATGATTATGATATAGTTTCAACTATAAAATCTCTTGGATCTTGGGCTAACTTTATGCCTGATAGTTATTTAGTTAAAACTGATATTTCAGCTAAAGATATATCAGAAAAAATCAAAGTATTTCTAGAAACTGGTGATTTACTATTTGTAACTAAAGTTTGTAAAGATGATGTCGCTTCATTAACTCCAGGGGTAGTTGAATGGATTAATTCCTAATAACAAGGAGGCTGCTTTTAGTAGCCTCTTTGTTATTTTACTAATGATTCTTTTAAAAATATTAATTTTATAATACTTACGCAATTCTTTAAATTTTAGTATTATCTAACTTATTATCTTGAATTCTATTCTTTACTGTATATAATTAGGATTTCCTAATATGCAAATTCTAGTTAATTCAACTATAATTATTCAAAAAGGAGGGATCAATTTGCTAAATGCATTAGCTATTTTTATTTTACAATTGATTTATGTTCCACTTCTAACATTAAGAACTACTTTTGTTGTTAAAGGTAAAAAAGTTCAAGCATCTATGGTTGCCTTTTTAGAGGCTATAATTTACATAGTTAGTCTAGGAATTGTATTTTCTGACTTGAAGAATTTTTTAAATATAGGCGCTTACATTTTAGGTTATGGAATTGGTATCTATCTTGGAGGTAGAATCGAAGAAAAACTTGCAATTGGATATAGATCAATTCATGTAAATTTAACACAATATAATTCTGAGTTAGTAAGTAAACTAAGAGAGCTTAAATTTGGAGTAACTACATATGAAGGTGAGGGGATGAATAAAGAAAAAAGATACAAGCTTGAAATAGTTTCTCATAGAAGTAGAGAAAATGAAGTTATATCTTTAATTCAATCCTTTGAAAAAAATGCCTTTATAGTTTCTTATGAACCTACTCAATTTAAGGGTGGATATATTACTAAGCAATTTAAAAAACTATAAAAAATACCTTATCTTTATATTATTACATATAACTTTATTAGTAACTTATTAATGCATAAAAATAGCCATATAGAATACATCCTATGGCTATTTTTAAAGTTCTAAATTATTTCTACTTGTTATTACTGCTAAGAATGTAAATAAACTTGCTAAAAAGGATCTCCAAGCAACTAATACTTCTTTATTGTTCATATCATTTATGTTATCACATTTAATTTCTTGTAAAAGAGTATAGTTTAAAGTTAAAAAAACTCCAGTTCCATATAAAAATAGAGTATTAATTATTTTAGGGAAATCAGTTGTATCTATGAAGTTACCTTCAAAATTTGTATTATATAATTCATCCAAAACCTGTGCCTTTAAGCTATTGACATAATAAAAATTTAAAAATGTAGCAAAAAGTATTACAGCTACTGTATCTATACTTAAATTTAAAATTCCTAATTCCTTTAGTAATTCTTCTCTGGTTTGTTGCCCTTCAGTTGTTGCTCCTTCTTCTACTTCTTCAATAATAGGTTCATTATTATCTACAATAGGCTCTTTATTTCTGTATGCTTTTCTTCCTCCAAATAAGTCTGCTGCTTTACGCCTTCTTTTTTTAGCCAAAAATACCCCACCTTAAAGACATAGTATAATATAAACTATGCATTTCCTTTTTGTGGGGTACTAAATTATAAATATTTAATTTACTTCCTCTTTATCTGCAAACTGGCTATTATATAGATTTTCATAAAAACCACCTTGCTTCATTAATTCTTCATGAGTTCCTTGTTCAATAATATTTCCATCATTAATAACTAAAATTAAATCTGCACTCTTTATAGTTGAAAGTCTATGAGCTATAACAAAGCTTGTTCTTCCCTTCATTATATTTCTCATGGCTTTTTGAAGTAGCAATTCTAATCTAGTATCTACAGAGCTTGTAGCTTCATCTAAAATTAATATAGCTGGATCCTTTAAAATTGCTCTAGCTATAGTTAAAAGTTGTTTCTCACCTTGAGATATATTTGATGCTTCTTCATTTAAGAACATATTATATCCTTCAGGTAGAGTTTTTATGAAATGATGAACATTGGCTATCTTCGCTGCCTCTATTATTTCTTCTTTAGTTGCACCAAATCTACCATATTCGATATTATCATAAATAGTTCCATTATATAGCCAAGTATCTTGTAAAACCATACCAAATATAGAACGTAGATCTTCACGTTTCATATCCCTTATGTCTACACCATCTATTTTTATTGATCCACCTTTAATTTCATAAAATCTCATTAAGAGATTAATTAATGTAGTTTTTCCAGCTCCAGTTGGTCCAACTATTGCAACCATTTGACCACTTTTAACTTCTGCACTTAAGTCTTCTATTAAAATTTTATCATCGCTATACCCAAATTTTACATGTTCAAAACTAACATTTCCTTTTGGATTTTCTAATTTAATAGGATTTTCTGAATCCTTAGTTTCTTCTTCCTCATCTAAGAATTCAAATACTCTATGTGCTGCTGCTACTGCAGATTGAATTGCAGAAGATAATTGAGTTACTTGTGATAAAGGTTGATTTATTTGCCAAATATAACGAATAAAAGCTTGGAGATTACCCACTGTAATACCACCACCGATTGCAATTATAGCTCCAGTAACACCTACAAAAGCTATTCCTAAATAACTCACAAGTCCTACTAAAGGAGACATTATACTTGATATAAATTGAGCCTTAAATCCTGTAGCCCTTAATTCTTCATTAGCTTCCATAAAGTCCTTTATAGAATCTTCTTCTTTACCATATAATTTTATTTCATTAAACCCAGTGTACATTTCTTGTACTCTACCATTAAGTTTACCTAGAGCTTTTTGCTGACTATTAAATAAACTTTGAGATTTATTTACAATTATTTTAGTAATCAATATACTTAAAGGAATGATTAATGTAGCCATTATTGCTAACTTAAAGTTAATAGAATACATCATTATTAATGCTAAACTTAATGATAAAATTGCATTTACAACTTGAACAAAACTTTGTTGTAAAGCATTTGAAATAGTATCTACGTCATTAGTAATTCTACTTAATACATCTCCATAGCTGTTACTATCAAAATATCTTATAGGAAGCTTACTTATTTTTCTTTGAACTGCATTTCTTATATCTTTCATTGTGTTTTGAATTGCATTAGTTAATAAAAAGCTAGCTATAAAAGTGGATCCTGTACTACCTATATAAACAAAGAATAATAATATTAGCACCTTTATTATATAATTAAAATTTACAGTGGCTCCTGTAATTCCTTTTACTATTGCTTCAAAATCTTTAGTTAATTGTGTAATTATAAGTCCTTCTGTTCTTGGTGCTATAGCTGTAAAAACAGCAGCTGAAATTATGAATAAAATTGCACCAAAAAATGACCATTTATATTTTTTAACAAAAGGAGAGATTTTATTTATTACTGCTTTAAATTTATTCATTATGCTAACTCCTCCTCTGTCAATTGTGATAATGCAATTTCATGGTATATTTCACAAGTCTTTAGTAATTCCTTATGCTTACCAATACCTACTACTTCACCTTCATTTAAGACTATTATTTTATCAGCATCCATTATTGATCCAATTCTTTGAGCTACTATTAATACTACTGACTCTTTAGTTTCAGATTTAAGTTTCTTTCTTAATATAGCATCTGTTTTAAAATCTAATGCTGAAAAACTATCATCAAATATATATATTTCTGGTTTTCTAACTAAGGCTCTAGCAATTGAAAGTCTTTGTTTTTGTCCACCAGATACATTTGAGCCACCTTCACTTATTGGTTCATCAAACTTTCTAGGTTTACGAGAAATAAAGTCATAAGCCTGTGCAACTTTAGCTGAGTATTCTACCTCTCCAGTCTCAGCATTTTTTTTACCAAATCTAATATTAGTAGCAATACTACCTGTAAATAAAAGAGTCTTTTGTGGAATAAATCCTATCTTCTTTCTTAATGCTTTTAGGTCATAGTCTCTAACATCTACTCCATCAATTTTTATACTTCCTTTTGTTACGTCATAAAATCTTGGTATTAAATTAATTAATGTACTTTTACCACTACCAGTACTTCCTATAAAAGCAATAGTTTCACCCTTCTTAGCCTTGAAAGAGATATCTTTAAGAACAGGTGCTTCTCCATTTGGATAAGTAAATGTTACATTATCAAATTCTACAACACCCTTAATTTCTGTTTCTTTCACTCCATTTTCTGGACTTTTTATTATTGGTTCTTCATCTAGAATCTCTTTAATTCTATTTGCAGATACTTGTGCCTTTGGATACATTACAAAGACTAATGAAAATAGCATAATAGAAAACATTGCATGGAATAGATATTCTATAAATGCAACTAATTGACCAACTTGAAGAGTTCCTACATTAATCATCTTACTTGATACCCAGAATATTGCTATTATAGCCATATTAAGTAAGAAAAAGAAGGTTGGTTGTGAAACTGCCATAAGCTTGTTTAATTTTTTAGATACATCAGCATATAGCTCATTAGTTTCATCGAATCTTTCTGCCTCATGTTTATCATTTCCAAATGCTCTAATAACCCTTATTCCTGTTAAATTTTCTCTAGAAATTCTATTTAATTTATCTAATCTTTTTTGTAATTTTTCAGATAAAGGCTCTGAAGTTTTTGCAATTATAAGAACCCCAATAATTATAAATGGAATTACTATAGCTAATACTAAAGATAATGAAGGACTAGTCCTTAATATCATTATTAAACTTACAGTAAACATTACTGGAGTAAGTAACGCTGTTCTTAAAAGTGTATTAGTAAATTGTAAAAGAACAAAAGCATCATTTGTAGTTCTGGTTATCATTGAAGATACTCCAAACTTATCATACTCTGTATGAGAAAACTCTTGAGCTTTTTTAAATATATCATTCCTCATGTCCCTAGTAATTCCTGTTGAAATTCTAGATGAGCAATATCCTAATAATATAGTTCCAAGAACACCTATTATAGAAATAAGGGCTATAACTAATCCCATTCTTTTAATATAATTAACATCATTATTAATTATTCCAGTATCTATAACCTTGGCCATAATAGTAGGTATTCCAAGTTCTACTAAAGCAAAACCAAATACAGATATTACATTTAAGATAAGAATTAACTTATAATTTTTTAAATATTTTAGTATTAATTTCATTGCTGTATTTCCTTTCTTAAATTTATATATACTAAAAATAAAATAATTCAATTAATATTATTTTAATTTTATTATTCCATCTTATTTTATTTCACATACAAAATATCTCAATATTTTATCATAATTCAAAAGAAAAATCCACAGCATTTACTATGGATTAATATTTATTATTATATAATAATATTATATTTTATAAAAGTTCTTTTTCAAAAGCTATTCTCTTGCTTCCATCTTCTAAATAAATTACACCACAATGCTCATATTTGTTTTTTAATAATAATCCTTGCATTGCTTTATTATCTTCATGAGTATCTATTTTTATATTTTTTATATTTTTCAATAAACATATTTTTTCTGCTTCTTTTAGAATCTCACTGCCAACACTTTTAATTTCCTCTACTTTAGCTACAGCTATTCTATGAATAACAGCATATTTACCATTTGATATCCATTTACCTTCATAAATATTATCATATGTTTTTTCTCCTCTAAATGAAAGTGCAGTTGTACCTATAATTTCATTATTATATTCTAATACGAAACTTTCACCATTATCAATATCTTTTAATATGACATCTTCATTTGGATATCCATTTTGCCATTGATCAACATTGCTATTTTTTAAAGATATTTTTCCTTCATTAATTATATCCATAATTCTATTTACATCTTCTTTTTTTGTAATTCTTAAAACCATCTCTTTACTCCTTTTAGAAAATTATCTAAATAGTATTATACAATAAATAATAAGAAACCATAAAGATATTTTTCATTATGGTTTCTTACTCCTTTAATTATTTATCTACCTACCCTACTTACACCATTATTCATTATATTTTCAATGTCTTCTATACTTACTAAATTAGCATCACCATAAATACTATGCTTCAATACTGATGCTACTACAGAAAACTCACTTATATATTCAGATGACTTATTAGCTATAATTCCATATAGTATTCCTGAAGTTAGAGCATCTCCCCCTCCAATTCTATCTACTATATCATCTATTTCATATATTTTTGAAGAATGTAGTTTTCCTTCTTTATAGTAATTCGATTGAAGAGTATTTACTGATGCAGATTTAATTTCTCTAATAGAAGAATAAATATGTTTTATATTGGTATATTTTTTAGTTATCTCATCATAATAATATTCTAACTTTTTATATTTATCCTCTAAATCACATCTCATATTTAATATATTTTCAGCATCAAGTATTCCTGCTGATAATATATTCACATATGGCAAAATCATTTTGGTAGCATTGCTAGCTTCTTCTAAACTCCACATCTTTGCTCTATAATTTGAATCATAACTGACTAAAATATTATTTTTTTTACAATGCTCAAGTATCTTAAATGTTAACTTTCTGACCTCTTCTGATATTGCTAATGTTATCCCGGAAAAATGTAATATATCAATATCTCTTAACGCTTCTTCAATTTCTATTTCTTCACTACAAATTGAAGAAAAAACTGAATTTTTTCTATCATATATTACTTTAGAATTTCTATTTCCACTCCCTACTTCTAAAAAATATATTGGAGTTCTACCTTCCCCTCTTATAATATAATTAGTATCGATAGATTTTGATTTTAAATATGATAACATTCCATCACCAAAGCTATCTTCAGAAATTTTAGTTATCATCCTTGTTTCAACTCCAAAGTTAGATAAAGATACTAGTACATTAGTTTCCCCGCCACCAAAATTCAAATTAAATTCATTACTATTTGAAATTAAAACTCCTTTTTTAGTAGCTAATCTAAGTAATACTTCTCCAAACGCAGCAATCTTCATACTACTTACTCCTTGCTTCATTAAATTTATTAACATATTCTTTACAAACTAATGATATTTCGTTAAATTTCCCCTCTTCTCCTAACTTATTCAATTCTCCACCTATACCTACTATTTCTGCTCCTGCTTTTGACCAATCACTTATATTTTCTAAATTTACTCCTCCAGTCACCATTATACTCACATGTGGAAGTGGTGCTTTAACTGAAGATATATATCCTTTTCCAAATGCATTTCCTGGGAATAATTTAATTATATCTACTCCACTTTCGTAAGCAGATACTATTTCGTTTATAGTCATAACTCCAGGTATGTATGGTATATTATATCTATTACAAAGCCTTGCTGTTTCTTGATTAAAAGATGGAGAAACTATATATTGTGCTCCTGCCAATATAGCCATTCTAGCAGTTTCAGCATCTAATACTGTTCCAGCTCCAATTACTATATCTTCATAGTTTATATACCTATCTGAAAGTTCTTTAATAATTTCATTAGCAAATTTATTGGTATATGTTATCTCTATAGCTCTAACTCCACCATTAATACAACTCTCTGTTATTTTTATTCCTATTTCCTTAGTTGTACCACGAACAACTGCAACTACTCCACATTTATATAATGCTTCTAATACTTTCATCTTAACCATTCTAGTTCCTCCTTATTATTTTAATTATTCCATATATCCACCCTTCATTGGTGATACAGCTCTATCTGAAAAAATCTTTAATATTCCTGATTCATATTTATTTTTTCTTGGTTTCCACATTTTTTTACGTTCAATTAGAATCTTATCAATTTCCTCAAGACTTAATTTTATTCCATTAACACCTACCAATTGTAGTATTCTATTTTCAATATCTATTTCTATTAAATCATTTTCATTAACTAATGCTATAGGGCCTCCAACTGCTGCTTCTGGAGATACATGGCCTATTGCAGGTCCTCTTGAAGCTCCAGAAAATCTTCCATCAGTAATAAGCGCAATACTTGCTGACAACTCTTTATCTGAAGAAATTGCTTCTGTTGTATAAAACATTTCTGGCATTCCACTTCCCTTTGGCCCTTCGTATCTTATAAAAACTGCATCTCCTGGTTTTATATTTTTTGAAAGTATTGCTTCTATTGCATCTTCTTCACTATCAAAAGGTCTAGCTCGTAATATTGCATTGTGCATTTCCTTTGGCACAGCTGAATGTTTTACTACAGCACCATCTGGAGCAATATTTCCCTTCAATATAGCAATAGCACCATTTTTCCCTATTGGTTTATCAATAGATTTAATAATTTCTTCTTTTCTAATCCCAAGCTTTTCTAAGTATTGATTACATCTTCTATAAAACCCATTTTTCTTTAATTCATTTAAATTCTCACCTAATGTCTTTCCAGTTACAGTCATTACATCTAAGTGCAATAATTCTTTAACCTCTTCCATTATAGCTGGTACACCACCAGCATAATAAAAATATTCAGCTGGCCACTTTCCAGCTGGTCTTATATTTAGTAAATATGGTGAAACCTTATGTATTCTATCAAAAGTTTCCTCATCAATTTCTATTCCAAATTCATGTGCTATAGCAGGAATATGTAGTAATGAATTGCTTGATCCCGATATGGCAGCATGTATAACTATAGCATTTTCAAACGATTTTTTTGTTACTATATCTCTTGCTTTTAAATTATTTTTTGCTAACTCTATTATTTTTTTTCCTGCTTCAACTGAAACTTCCTCTAACTCTTTACAAGTTGCTGGCATTAATGCACTTCCTGGAAGCATTAAACCTAAAGCTTCAGCCATAACTTGCATAGTTGCTGCCGTTCCCATAAAAGAACAAGCTCCACATGATGGACATGCATTATGTTTATAGTATGTTAACTCCTCTTCACTAATTTCCCCACGTCTTTGCATTGCACTATAAGCCCCTATTTGTTCTAGAGTTAAAAGATTAGGACCTGCTTCCATAACTCCTCCAGTAACAATAATAGCTGGTATATTTATTCTTCCTATAGCCATTAAATGCGCTGGAACAGCTTTATCACAACTTGATATAAAAACTCCTCCATCAAAAGGAGTTGCATTAGCATGTATTTCTATAAGCGAAGCAATAGTATCTCTAGATGCTAATGAATAATTTATTCCATCATGTCCTTGTGCCATACCATCACATATATCTGTTGCAAAATATCTAGCTGCCTTTCCACCCTTTTCATTTACTCCAATAACGGCATTGTTGGCAAACTTTAAAAGATGTGCACTACCTGGATGGCTATCCCCAAAAGTACTTTCTATTATAATTTGAGGTTTAGATAAATCTTCAACAGACCATCCCATTCCTCTGCGTAGCGGGTCCATTTCTGGAGCTATTTCCCTTACTCTCTGACTAATCATTCTACCATCTCCAATACTTCTCAATTAAAGCATAGCTCGGATAATGGAAATCCATATTCCGAGCTATCTTATATAATATTATTTTAATTCTGGCCAATACTCTCTATTTGCCTCTATTAAATCATCTAAAATTTCCTTAGCAACTTTTGCACTTGGAACTGTTTTTGATAAAGTTAAAGCTTGCCATAACTTTTGATAGCTTCCTTCTATCCATGCTTCAACAACTAACTTTTCTACAGCTACTTGCTGCTCCATTAATCCTTTTTCAAATCTTGGAATACTCCCTTGAACTAAAGGTTCAGGCCCATTGCTTCCAACTATACATGGAACTTCTACCATTGCTGTTGGGTCAAAATTTTCAATAGCTCCTTTATTTTCTACTATACACAACATTCTTTCATGAGTGTTGTATGCTATTGCTCTAGCTAAATCAACTATAAATGTTGCATGAGCATCTATATGAAATTCTCCACCTTTAGCGGTACCAGCTTTTATTATATTTCTAGCAGCTTCAAATACGTTTTTTTCTCTTCCATTCATAACTTCATTTGCTCTAGTGTAATCTTTGTTAGAATGTTCCACTACATAATCTGGATATAAATAATACTTTAAGTATGTGTTTGGTAAGAAATTTGGATCTAATGCAATTAAATCTTTTGCCTTCTTATGAGTTTCTTGCCAACTTGGTTCTGTATGCTGAGTATCTACTTCTATTTGATTTAAATATCCATTTTCAGCAACATATTCTCTTAGTTTTGGCATTAAATCATTTCCTTGCTTATCTCTAACACTTGTCCACCAGCCAAAGTGATTTAATCCAAAATAATTCACTTCTAAATCTGCTGGTGTTAAGCCGACTATTTGAGACATACGACGTAATGTTCCTACAGGCATATCACAAATATTTAATACCTTTGATTTTGGCTTTAATACACGACACGCTTCTGCAACTATTGCTGCTGGATTTGAATAATTTAACATCCAACAATTAGGTGAATATTTTTCCATCATTTCTATCAATTCTAACATTCCACCTATAGAACGCATTCCATATGCTATCCCTCCTGGACCACAAGTTTCCTGTCCTACAACACCATGCTTTAATGGTATTTTTTCATCCTTTTCACGCATTTCATACTTACCAACTCTTATATGTGCCATACAAAAATCAACATCTGTAAATGCTTCTTCAGGATCTGTTGTATATAAAAACTCCACTTCTGGATAGCTTTCTTTTAATAATATTTTAAGGGCTTCCCCAATTACCTCTTGTCGTTCTTTATCATTATCATATAATTTTAACTTACGTAATGGAAAACGATGTGCATTATCTAAAAGCATCATTACTATTCCTGGCGTAAATGTGCTTCCTCCTCCTGCTATTACTACAGAAAATTTTCTATTATCCATATTACTTTCCACCTTTCATTATTTCCATATATAAAAATTAGTTTATATATATTTGAATTTTTTGTTATTTTTATTCCTTACAAGCACATTATAAAACAGTAAAATACCATGGTAAACAATTTCGAAACTCAAAGAAACAGGTTACCTCATGTTGTAACCTGTTCCTCATATATATCCTATATTAGTCCATTATTTTAACTAAATTTCCATCTAAAAAAATCTTATGATATAATTAAATAAATATATAAATGGGGGGTAGTTATGTCTTGGAAGTAATTGCAATATTAATATTGGCTGGACTATTTATATTTAATATTGTATTTTATATTCCTTATCTACTTAAAAAACAAGAAGAAAAACTTTCTCTACATTTTCAAGAAATCCAAATGAGACTTAATAGACTTGATAAATCAATTCAAGAAACAAAAAATAGGAGTGAAAATTAATCACTCCTATTTTTATTAATTTGCTTCTATTCCAAGAAATTCATCAACGCTTTTTCTAACTCCGTTAACTTTTAATCCATATACTACTTGAACGTTCTCACCCTTTATAATAACCCCATTTGCTTGTGTTTCATTCTTTAATAGATTTTCATTAACTAGTGATGAATCCTTTACTATTAATCTTAATCTTGTATAACAATTATCAACTTTTACTATATTATCTGCTCCACCTAAACCTTCTACTATTATAGGAGCCATTCCATCATTTCCTTTGATATCTTTTGACGCTGCCTTTGCCTTGTAATCGCTTTTTGTATACAGTTTAGTATCTCCATCTTCTTCTCTTCCTGGAGTTCTTAACTTAAATTTAGTTATAACAAATCTGAATATTACATAATAAACAACGAACTGTCCTAATCCAACTAAAATATACATTGGCCAGCCTGTCTTTTCTATTCCTAATGGTAAGTTATATAGTAAGAAATCTATTAACCCATTTGGACCTATTGCAGTAACTCCTAGTATATTTAATACAACCATACCTAATCCACTTAATAAACCATGTATCACAAATAATACTGGCGCTGCAAACATAAATGAAAATTCAATTGGTTCCGTAACACCTGCTAATATAGATGTAACAGCTGCTGGTATTAATATAGCTTTTATCTTAGTTTTATTTTGTGGTAATGCTGTATGGTACATTGCTAAACATGCACCTATTAAACCAAACATTTTAGAAAGTCCTCTAGCATCCCAAATTACTGATGCTGAAAGTTTAGCTATTGTTGGATCTGCCATTTCTGCAAAGTATATGTTTCTAGCTCCTTCAAAAACTTGTCCCCCAATCTCTGCAACCCCACCTAAAGAACTATATAAAAATGGTGTATAAACTAAGTGATGCAATCCTGTTGGAATTAGTAATCTTTCTAATGCTCCATATGTGAATATACCAAAATTTCCCGAGCCTTGTATAAACTCCCCAAGACTATTAATTACGCTTTGTACTGGTGGCCATACGTAGCTAAATAATATTGCTAACCCAACAGTAACAGGTATTAGTATTATAAATACTAATCTAGAACCACCATATATTTGGAAAGCTCCGTCAAATTCTTTCTCACAAAATTTATTATGAATATACGCAACAACAATACCTAATATAATACCTAAAAATACCCCCATATCAAGGATTTGAACCCCTAAAACTGTTGTCTGTCCACTTCCCCTTAAAGCATCTGCTGGTGCTAACTTTTCCGTTAAAGTTAAAAATATATTCATTGCATTTATAAATACTAAAAATACTAAAAGTGAAGTAAAACCTGCTTCTGCCTTTTTCTTCTTTGCAAGACCAACTGATAAACCTACACAAAATATAATGCCTAAATTAGTTAATATTGAAACTAATGATCCTGATAGCATCTTTCCAAGTCCATATACTAAATCATTTTTAAGAAATGGTAAGTACTCTGCTAACCTTGCATTTGTTAATATATTACCAATAGCTATTATTATACCTGCTATTGGCAATATTAAAACTGGTACAAACATTCCTTTAGAAAAGTCTTGCAACTTTGTCATTATCTTTTCCTTCATTATTATCTCCTCCATCGTTTCCCAGAAATCATTTACATTTTCATTATAATTAGCCTTTATATTTCTGTATATAGATTTTGTCTTCAAAAAAACGTGTTACCCAATTAGATAACACGTTACTTAGATTAATTGTTTTTTTGCCTATAATATTCATATATTAATAGCTCAACTAAAACTAATACTTTTGGAAAGAAAGTATTAGGCATTAAATTTCTATCGTCTAACTTATTTGTATCATCAATTTTAAAGCTTATATCAGCAAGCCTACTTATACTATTTTCTCTTTCGTTTGTAAAAGATACTACTTCTATTCCATATTCCTTTGCTGTTTTTACTTTATTTAAAACCATAGGAGTTTCTCCAGATTTTGAAATTACTATAATTGAACTTATATAATCTAAATTATTTTCAAAGACACCTATAGAATCTGTTCCATTAGATAAAATACATCTTTTCCCCATTACCAAAAGCTTTTTATTAATATATTCTGCAACTATTCCAGAAAAACCATTAGCATATATAAATATAAACTTATGATCATCTTTAAATAATATATCAATAAACCTATCAATACTCTCTTTACTATTTTCTTTTAAAAGACTATCCATATTTAAACTATCTACAAATCCTCGTTCATTTAAAGTATCTCCTAATTCATTTCTCTTTAAAGTAGCTAAATTATACTGCATTTCTAAAAATCCAGAATAGCCCAACTTTTTGGAAAGCCTCATAATTGTTGATGTAGAAGTAAAATTATTTTTAGCTATACCTCTTACTCCCAGTTTATTTACTTCATCTATATTATCCACTATATAATTTAATACTTTTATTTCTATCTCTGTAAGGCCTTTATTTTCTATAAACTTTGATAAATCCATTCTCTATATTCCTCCATTATTATAAGAAGATTATACAGTAATTAGTTAAAATTTTCACTCTTTTATTCTATCTATAGTTTCCTAAGTTATTAAATCTTTATATTTAATTCTAGTTTTTCTATAGCTTCTTCCTGCCTTTTTATTTTTGTTTCCTCTTTTTTAGCTGAAGTTATCCACTGAAAATACTTTCTTTTTTGAGAGTAAGATAAACTCTCGTAAAATTTATATGCATCATTATTTTTTATAAGCTTTTCTTTAAATTCTTTTGGAAGTTCTACTATTCTCTCATCTTCATCTTTTTCTATCTCTACACTTATAATATCACCATAGCTTTTTCCAATTTTATTTCTTATCTCTTTTGTTATACCTATCATATAACATGGTAAGCCCATTTTTACTATGGACCCCCTATAATCTATATTATCAAACTTCACTCTTACCTTTACTCTTTTTGAACCAAACTCCTTTTCAACATCTAACGGCACTTCTATATATGTAGCATCTTTATCTTTATGTTTTTTTATTTCAGCCTTAAAATTATATTTTTTCATGTATATCTCCTATTTTATTTAAGTATTAATTTATTTTATTATTATCTATTATATCTGATATAATAGATAATAATAAATACGTAGGTGAATTTATGAATAAAAAATTTAAGAAAATCCCTCTAATGAGAATTGGCGGTTTAAATAATTCTAATTATTTAGTTAAAATACAAGATGAAAAATATGTTTTAAGAATTCCTAGTAAAGATAATAAAAATAACTTTCACAATGAAAATGAAATATTAAATTTAATTAAACCTTTAAATATTTCCCCAGAAATAATTTATCATAACAAAGATAATGGAATATTATTAAGTAAATATATTGAAAGTAACAAATTTGATATTAATTTTTATAATTCAACTAATTTCGTTAATTTAATAGTTCATAGACTAAATATACTTCATAAACAAAAAAGTAATAACTACTTTAATCCTTTTAAAGAGATTTATGATAATATAAATTTCTTAAAAAGTATAAATTTCGCTTTTAATCATGACATAAATATATTAGTGAAAAAATTAAAAGACCTTGAAAAAGATTTGAACAAAAAAATTCATTATGGTCTGTGCCATAATGATTTAAATACTTCTAATATTTTATATTGCAGTAATTTAGTTTATCTAATAGATTTTGAATTTTCAGGAATGGGTGATGTTTTTTTTGATCTTGCAACCATATCATGGTTTCTAAAAGATAAGCTTCAAGATGAGCTAATTAAATCATACTTTGGCTATTGTAATATTGAGTTAAAAAATAAATTGAAAAATTATCTATTTGTGGTGAAATTATGGAATGCCACGTGGAGTTACGTAAAATCAATAAATAGTAAGTCAAGTTATGATTATAAACTTGGTGGAAATATAATATTAGACGATTTAATTAAATATTAAATCGTCTAATTATTTATTAAGCTGCTTTCTTTATAAAAGAGCTTATATCTATATGAAATTCAATTTCATTATCTAATTTTTTTACTTCTTTAAATCCAATTCCCTTAAATAAATTTTGGGATCTTTTATTAACCTTTTTTATTTTTGCAACTACACTACTAGCTCTCATTTCAAAGAAAGCAACTTTTAATGCCTCTATAACGGCATTATGACCAATTCCTATTCCCCATAGATCCTTTTCACCAACTGCAATTACAATTTCTACAAACTCGCCTTTAGGAACTAATCTCAAAAAGCCTATTGTTCCATATAGATTCTTTATAGTAAAAAATCTACAATTATTATTAAATAGATGAGTCAATATAGGCATATTTATCCTATTTACAACACTCATTAAATTTTTTTGTACGTTAGCTTCCTCATTTAAAAAACTAATTATTTCCTTATCACTAAGCCAATGACATATTTTTTCCGCATCAGCTCTATAAACCTCCTGACTCAGGATAACATTACTAATTTCCACAAAGAACACTCCTTAGTTAATATATTATAAAACAACACTCCTATATTAACTCCATTACTAATATAAGTAAAAATCAGTATTCTTTATTAAATAAGTTTATCTCATTTTTCTTAACTTTTCATCATTTTTCCAATGATTTTATACATTGTTTATATTTCCCATTTTTAGTTTTTTATTTACATTTAAAGTTATTAAAAGTATTTTTTTGTAAATTTATTTACAACTATTTATAAAGGCTTCAATTATTTTAAATTGCTCATTGTAATTTTTATATAATAATTCAGGATGCCATTGTACACCTAAAACAAATTTCTTATCCTCTAGATATATACTTTCTATAATATTATCTTCTGTTATTCCAGCTATCTTGATATTTGATGCTGTCCTTTTTATAGCTTGATGATGCATACTATTTACCATTATCTCTTCTTTTTTAATTATATTATATAGCATAGAATCTTGAATAATATTAACTTTATGAACTGGATTAGTATAAGGCTTTTCTTGCCTATGAATACTACCTTTCCCGTTATTTTTCTCTATACTTATATCTTGAAATAAGTTACCTCCTAAATACGAATTTAACAGCTGAAATCCTCTACAGATAGCTAATATAGGCTTGTCTACTTTCAGTATCTTCTGAATTAAAATTCTCTCCATAGTATCTCTATCATCATTAACCTCTCCACAATGCTCTAATTTTTTATCATTATAAATTTTAGGATTTATATCTTGCCCACCAGTTAATAAAAAACCATCAAATCTTTTAACTAAATTCTCTATATCTTCTTTATCATCTATTAATGGTAAAATAACTGGAGTTCCCCCTGAATCTATAATTGCATCTAAATACTCCTGTAGCATCCAAATACTTTCTTTTTCATCATCATATAATGCAGTTACTGCTATAATTGGTTTCTTCATAAAATCTCTTCTCCTTTATAAAGTAATTATTTAATATATTATGAAATAACTATATTTATATTTCAAGTGTCTTAATATAAATAAAAAGAAACTCAACTTAAGTTGAATTTCTTTTTATTTTTCCTCATTAAATTAGAATTTATAAAAATTATTTTATATTATTTAATATTTCAACTCTTTTGATTTCATATTCAGTATCTGTTATAATTCCATCATCTTTTAATGCCTTTAATTTTCTAAGCTTTTCCTCAAAGTCCATTTCTTTTTCATATAATCTTTCTGTACTTTTCAAAATACTATCATCATAATCATCTTCTATATATATTTCTTCAGTTGGTATTCCTTTGCTTCCAAAAGCATTCACTCCATTAGTTATAGTAATAACTATGGCAATTATAGTCCATAAGAGGCCAAAAGCCCCTGCATCAGGTATTATAACAAAAATACCTATTCCAACAAATATTAGTCCTACTATAAATCCTGGTATAGACGCTTGCTTACTAGGTTTCACCTTAATATTTCTTCTCATATAAATTCCCTCCAATAATATTAAGTATATTCTATCATTTTCTATATAATAATTAAATCTAATATTACTAAATATAAGTCTTTAACAATACAAGTTAGTTTATCATATACTATTTTGAAAGATTCTAAGGAGGTTATATTACCTTGGAAACAAATGAATTTATTAATTGTATTGAGGAATATATAAAAAATTTAGATTTAAGTGTTGCAGATTTAGAAGCCCTTGGTGCCTCCTTAAATGCGCTTGGATATTTAATAATCTATTATGGTGCTAGAACAGAAACTTGTGATTTAATTACTAACAACGAAGTAGATATAACACCTGCTAAATTACTATTACTAGGACAAGTAATTATAGTAGTTGGATACTTAATTTTATGGTTAGCTAGTACTAAAAGGTTTTATTCTATTAAACTTAAAGTTGATTATTTAGAAAGACTTAGATGGTTATCTTCATATAAAAAACTTGAAAGATCTTATATAATAAGCTCTTTTGCAAACTTTTTAAGACTTGAAGCATTCTATGAAATCTTTATAGAAAGAAATTTAAATGTTAATAAAGATGAGTAATCCACCAATATAATTATATTGGTGGATTACTTTTCTATACCTCTTTTAAATATATAATTTTGCCTTTAAAATCTCCATATAAACTAGTTAAGTTTATTCCTGCATTCATTAATGCTGATCCTGATAAGACTTCTTCCGTTTCTATATTTTTATATAATTTACTTTTTTCTAAGCCTTTCAGCTTTATTCTTCTACTATGGTAATTAGGTCTTCCAAGAACTTGAATACAAGTAACTAAAACTTCATCCTTTTCCTTAGAAACCACTTGCCAAGCATCAAACTCGTTGTTCTCCGAATAATTTTCTAATCTATAATAATCTCCTCTTCTAATTAGATCATTATATTTATGATACATTTCTACTTGTTTAGGAATCATTTTTCTATCTTCTTCAGGTATTCTAGTTACATCTAATTCATATCCAAAAGTACCTGCTAATGCCACATATCCTCTAGTTTCAAATGGAGTTGTTCTTCCTACTGTATGATTAGGACAATCACTTACATGAGCCCCTATTGTTGATAAAGGATATACCATTGAAGTGCCTTCTTGAATTTTTAATCTTTCAATAGCATCTGTATCGTCAGAACACCAAATTTGAGGACTATAATAAAGCATTCCTGGATCAAATCTAGCCCCTCCACCTGAGCAATTTTCTAGTAATATATCTGGAAAATCCTTTGTTAATTTATCCATCATATAGTAAACACCTAAAACATATCTATGGAATAACTCCCCCTGATGTTCTTTATCTAATAAATAACTACCTAAATCACTTAACTGCCTATTCATATCCCACTTAATGTATTTTATATTTGCACTTGATATAACATTTTTTATTTCCTTATAAATATGGTCAACTATCTCTTTTCGAGAAAAATCTAAAACATATTGTTCCCTACATAATGCTGGTTTTCTACCTGGAATTTGTATGCACCAGTCTGGATGTTTTTTGAAAAGCTGTGATTCTTCTGATATCATTTCTGGTTCGATCCATATTCCAAAATCCATTCCAAGCTTATTTACTTCATCTACTAAATATTTTAACCCTCCACTTATCTTTTCTTCATTAATAAACCAATCTCCTAGTGATGAATTGTCAGCATTACGTTTTCCAAACCATCCATCATCCATAACAAGCATTTCTATTCCTAAAGAGGATGCTTCCTTTGCTATATCTATAAGTTTGCTAGTATTAAAATCAAAATAAGTAGCTTCCCAATTATTAATTAATATTGGTCTCTTTTTATCCTTATACTCTCCTCTTATTAAATTATTTCTGTATAAATCATGGAAGGTTCTGGTCATTTTACCTGTCCCTTCATTTGAATATACCATAACTACTTCAGGTGCTATAAATTCTTCATTTTTATTTAAAATCCATCTAAAATCTTCTGGATTTATTCCCATTACCACTCTAGTTGTATCAAATTGACATCCTTCAGCCTGTGCAATAAAATTTCCAGAGTAAACAAAATTAAAGCCGTACACATTACCATAATCATCTGTCGCGTTTTTATCTACTAAAGCTATAAAGGGATTATGCTGATGACTTGATTCACCTCTTATGCTAGATACCCCTTGCTTCCCATAGCCTATTGCCTTTCTTTGAATATGTCTCTCTCTTGCCCATGAACCATTTAATGTAATCATGTCATAATCTACTCCCTCCAGAGTAACGCAAGTTGATAAAACCTTTTCTAATATTATATTATCTTCACCTAAATTTTTAACTTTTACACTTCTAGTAATTACATCTAAATTTTCAAAAACAGTATAAATAAGTATAACTTCTATGTTTAAAAAACTATCTATACAATTTATTTCAAGACTTGTACACTCCTCTTCATTGCCATAAGTAGAAGGTAAATCTTTAATTTCTTTTTTTCCTTTGTAAATCTCATGAGATTTATACTGAAGTTTAATATATGAATGTCCATTTTTATCTAATATTTTTATAGCAGATTCTCTGTAATCACCAATTCCATGATTGGAATATTCAAAAGGAAAACTATCATAAAAAGGCACTCTATCTCTATTATTTTTAGATGGTACAAATGGAGCTTCATAAATTCTCATCAAATAGTTTAAATCATCATCTGTAACTTTTTCTCCGAAATAGACATGCCCTAAAAAATTTTCATCATCAACAATTGCTATTATATAAGATGTATTTTTCGCATCTAACTTAAAACTTCTATTTTTCTCAATAAATCTAATTCCCATTGTTCTTCCTCCAAATTTGATTTTGTGAAATTCACCTTCATTATACTATCTTAATTTTATATTTTAAATGTTTTCATAACCTTTATTATAACTTACTATATTTTGCATAGATATTAATTATTATATTTATAAAAAAGCACAGTATTTTTGTTTTTACCAAAAATACTATGCTCTAATTTCTTATATATTAAGTTTTAATCTAATAACTCATGTTTTTTTATACTTTGTATAGCTACACAGCCTGGACCACCTTGAGTTATAAATGCAGGTCCCAATTCCTTTATCTCAACTTCTACATCCATTTCTTCTAAAATAATATTCTTTGCTTCTGTAGCTAATTCTAAATTTAAAGCATGAGAAACATAAATTTTATATTTACTATCAATGTTATTTTCTATTAAATGCTCTGTTATCTTTTTAATAGCTTTTTTAAAGGTACGTTTAGCTGTAAACTTAGTTAAAGATTTACTATCATCTGAAAGTGCCATAACAGGTACTAATTTTATTGCACTACCAATTTTTCCAACTAATGATGATATTCTTCCTCCCCTTACTAAAAAGTCAAAGTCATGAGGAATTAAAAAAGATTCAGATGTTTCAATATATTTTTCTATTTCTTTAATTATTTCATCTTTACTATAGCCATTATCAACTAACTTAACTGCCAAATCTACTAAATATCTTTGAGGTCCACATAATGTTCTAGAATTAATTACCTCTATTCTATCAGGATTGCTATCCATATTCTTTGCCATACATGCAGAGCTATAGGTTCCTGATAAGCCATCAGCCATAGAAATATTTATAATTTCGTCTTCAGGATATTTGTTATATAAGTCAATTACCTGTCCAATTGGAGGCTGAGAAGACTTAGGCACATGCCCCTTATTTATTAAGTCAATAAACTCTTCTGAACATATTTCTTCATATTCCATGTAAGTTCTATCATTAATTGTAACAACTAGTGGTGAAATATCTACCTTATTCGCTTGTCCTTCTTTAATTGAATAAAGGGTAGATGAATCTGATATAATTTTAATCATCTTTTGTCTCCAATTCATAATTTATAATTTGCTAAATAATTAATTCACTCTTTCAGATTATCATTGTAACACCTTTAGGTCAATAGATTTTTTGTAAACATTTAAGCAATTAATATTTACATAAATATTTTAACTAATAAAAACCTTAGTACCTTCTAAAATATTATCATATATCCATTTTGCATTGGTTTTATCCAGTCTAATACATCCATCAGATAAAGCCATTCCAAGCCTTCCATCTCTAATACTTCCATCTAAATTATATAGAATTGAATGAAATAAATAATTACCTTTAAACTGGGTGTAATACCAACATTTATAGCCTTTCTCAACTCCAAAATAAAGCCCCTTAATTCCTATCGTAAAATTCCCTTTAGGTGTAGGTGTAGATTTTTTTCCTATTGTGCAAAGATAGCTATGCAATAATGTCCAATTATTTTTTGATCCCATAAAAATATTAACCTTAAAGTTTCTTAAATCAACCCAAATAAAATACTTAGTATTACTTGTAAAGCTACTTGAATTAACATACTTTGTAGCATTTTCTATATAATTTTTATCTCCTCTAAGCTTCCCCAACATCTTATTAAAAATTTTCAATTTAAATACCTCTATATATTTATTTATAAGTTATACTATGCATTAAGAAGTAAAATTTCTAAAAAAATTCACTTTTATATCACTATGTGATTAAGTTACATACAAATATTTCTTTCCATTATATATTTATATCAAGAAATAAATTTCAGGAGGAAATATAAATGAAAAATAAAAAATGGTTATTAGGAGCTTTGATTTTAGGTTTTTCCTTTTTCATATCAGTCTTTTTAGTAAAACCTATAGGAGTATCAACTCAATTTTCTGTATTATCAGGTATAATTCATAGTTCAATTGATAAAGATGTTATAAAAGAAGATCCTACAAGAGAAAGTGGTTATATAAGCTCAAATAAATATTATGATAAATCTGAAGGTAAACTAGCAAAATCAATTAAAAACCCAATAAATTATGATTTTATATTTGTTTTAGCTATACCTTTAGGAGGATATTTAGGGTACACATTGTTAAAGAAGAAAAATTTAATACAAACCTCTGAATTTGAAGATGAAGAATTTCAAAGTTGTCCTGTTGAAGAAAACAAGTCAACTTCTACATGTAGTACAGGAGAAAAATGTTTTGTTAAAAAATATGGTCCTAGTTTCTTAGGTGGAGCAATACTATTATTTGGTGCAAGGCTTGCGGATGGATGTACTAGTGGACATATGATGAGTGGAATGATGCAAGGAAGTGTAAGTGGATATATATTTGCTATTTCTGTATTTGCAACTGCAATTCCAACTGCAATTATTTTAAATAAAATAAGAACTAATAAAAGGAGGGCTTAACTATGGAAATTATATTAGCAATATTATTAGGTGGATTTTTTGGATTTGCTCTTTCCCTAGCAAAAGCTACTAATTTTAATAAAATACTTAAAATGTTACGATTAGAAGATTTATCTCTTGCCAAAATAATACTTTTTGCAATAGGGTTTTCAAGTGTACTATTATCTCTATCTAATGCTTTAGGAATCTTTGATATATCTAATTTAAGTGTAAAAACTATGAATCTTGGAGTAATATTAGGAGGACTTTTATTTGGATTTGCCTTTGGCTCAATTGGGACATGCCCTGGAACTTGCCTTGGAGCTATTACTAATAAGAATACTCTAAAGAAAGCATTAGCTGCAGTTTTAGGTGGATTATTTGGTGCATTCTTATTCTCACTTTCATATGCTCCTTTAGAAGAAATGGGAGTGTTCGATAGTCTAAACCTTGGTAAGATGACATTATTTAATTTATCTGAAAAATTCCCATCAGTATTTGATTTTGGTTTTACTGGATTATTCTTGGTAGGTATATTATTTATGATAGCAGCATACTTTTTACCAATGTCTATTTTAAAAACTGAAGAAAGATAATATAACAAAAAGCTTTTGCATAACACTATGCAAAAGCTTTTATTTTTTATTTATTTAACTTTAATTTCTTCTTAAATAATAATCCACTTCCTACTACTATTAATGCTAATCCAACTAATATAAATAGTCTTAAATCAAATACATCCCCTGTTGAAGGAAGATCACCCTTACCTAAACTATTATTGCTATCTATATTACCATTGTCTACATCCTCTTTTATCTTCACATTCTTGAAAGTAAATACTTGAGTCTTTGATGAATCTATAATAACCTCCACTTCAATATAATCTTTTATATAGCCCTCTGGAGCTTTAGTTTCTTTTAAAAGATACTTACCATAATCAACATCTTCAAATCTTACTAATCCATTTTCATCACTAATTGATTTTGATATTTCCTTACCTTCTTTGTTATATAGAGTAAACTCTGCTCCCTTTAGTGGATTTCCATCTTCATCAACTTTTTTAATTTCTATTGTTCCTTTTATTCTAGTATTTTCAACTTCATATAAATATACTAAATTATTTTCTTTAACACTTACTTCGATTTTTTCATCACTACCAATATAACCTTCTGGAGTTTTGGTTTCTTTAATATAATACTCCCCATATACTATATCTTTAAATAATGCTATTCCATCTTCATTAGTTACTGAAGTTTCAATAACTTCATCATCATTATTATAAAGAGTAAATTCTGCTCCAGTTACCTTATTTCCATCTTGATCTAACTTCTTAATCTTTATGTTAGCTCTAATTTTAGTATTAGTAATTGTTCCTGCTTCATAAAGTAATCCTGTTTCTTCTTTATCTACACTAACCTTTAATACTTCTTCTGAAAGGTTGTACCCCTCTGGAGCTATAGTTTCTTTTACTTGATAATTTCCATAAGGTACATTCGTAAATGTAACTAGTCCATTTTCATCTGTTACTCCCTTTTGAACTACATTACCTTCTAAGTCATATAAGGTAATTTCTGCATTTGCTAAGAAATTATTATCTTCACTTATCTTTACTACTTTAATATTTCCTAATATTTTTTCGTTACTTATGGTTTCTTTTAAAACTACTCCATTTTCACTAATAGTAAAATAATGTCTAGAACTATTTAATACATAACCTTTTGGCGCCTTAGTCTCAACATAATAATAGTTTCCGTAAAGTAATTTTTCAAATTTAACTATTCCATTTTCATCTGTTATTCCTTTAGCTACTTCATTTTCAGAATCTTTTTTATAAATAGTAAATTCTGCTCCCCCTAATGCCATATTATTTTCATCTAATTTTAATAATTCTAAATTAGCTTTAATAATACTGTTTTCAAAAACACGAGTTATATTTTTACTATCATCTACACTTTTTATAGTGAACTCATGAATACTATTCTTATTTAACATATACCCTTCTGGTGGAGCTACCTCTTCTAGGTAATATGGAATATCAAATTTAATTTTATTAAACATTAAGCTTCCATTTTCATCTGTTTCACCTGTAACTATTATATTTTTGTACTTATCTAATAAATTAAACTTTGCCCCCTTAAGCTTTATATTATTTCTATCCTTATCAACTTTTATTACAGTTATAGTACCTCTTGTACCTACAGCACTCCCACCACCTGATTGAAATTCTACTCTAATATCGCTTATAGTACTTTCTTCCTTAGTTTTTTCTCCTTTAAAATTCACCGTATTAGTAAATGGTTGTTTATTTTTATCTACAATATTTGTTCTAAAAGTTAATAAATATGGTGAATTCACTTCATCTAGAAAATTAAATATAAACTTTCTAGTATTAACATCATATTTAACGCTATTTTCATCTAATTCAACAGGATAACCCTTAACTAAACTTCCATCCTCATTTAACGTTTGCTTATATAATACTATAGATGTTGTATCTAGCTCTAACCCTTCTTGTAAGTCATCTTCAATAATTACATTTCCCATAGAAATTGAATTAGAGTTTATTACTACATTCCAATCAATATAGTCTTTCCCACTTTCATAATCTGCTGATTTGTTAATTACTGAGTTTTCAATTTTTCTCTCTGCCTCTGTAGATACATTTGGAGGGATAACATCACCTGTTATTTCAGCCTTATTATTAATAGTCTTTTGCCCATTGGTATAAAAAATAGAATCATCTGTCACCTTAGTTCTAAAAGTAATTTCATAAGTATCACTTATTTCATCTTTAAATGTATATGTTAAAGTGCCTGTTTTTTCTTTATCATCCTTATTTGCCTTTGTATAAACAAACCCATTATTATCAGCATTATTATTTATAGCTGCAGAACCTTCAACATATTCTTGTCCTACTTTAATATTATCAGTAACAACTACTTCTCCTAAGTCTGTCTTGTTTTTATTAACAATTATCTTCCAAGTAATTTCTTTATCTACATAATTATAACTTAATGATTGTTTATCAATAACATTACTTGTAACTTTTTGTTCTGCTGTACTATTAACTTCATCTATATTACTTCCATTCATAGTTGCAGTATTTCTATATTCTTCACTAACATTTCCTGCATAAATACTACTATCAGTTATTTCAGTTTTAAATGTAATGACATATTTTTTGTTAATTGTCTCATTAAAACTATAAGTAATAGTTCCAGTTTTATCTATAATTCCTTCTAAAGCTGGTTCATATTTGAATTTATTAGTATCAGCATCTAGTCCATCTATTTTAAAACTTCCATCAACATACTTTTGCCCTACGGGTATATTATCTGTTACTACTGGATTTACAAGCTCTACTTCATTACTATTAACCTCTATCTTCCATGTTAGATAATGATTTGCCGCATCATATTTCTCTACAGAACTTTTTCTTAAAATATTGCTAACTACTCCCACAGTAGCATCTGAATGGGGTTTTCCTTCTAATCCTTCAACTATAGTTGCAGTATTCTTAAAATTAGTAGTATCATTTGACTGATAAACTTTTTCATTTACAACTTTAGTAGAATACCTAATTATTTGTTGAGTATTAATTATTCCCTTAAATGTATACTCTAATTTTTTATTAATCTCATTATAATTGTAATTATTATTTACTTCATTATTTACTTTAAATGAGTCTTTTATTAATTCTAACCCAGTTGGTATAACATCTTCTATCTTTAAATTCTTAATCTCTAAAGCATTGTTATTTACTTTAATAGTCCAATCTATCTTTTTTTCACTTGAATTATATTTACCATATTTTTCAATATAGTTAGTCTTAACATTTACTGAAGCTTCGTTTGACTCCCTACTTCCACTATCTATATCAAGGATTGCCTTATTATATAATTTTATGCTTTCACCTTGTTCTTTTGGTAAAACACTTATATCACTTATTCTAGTTTTAAAAGAAATTATGTGTTTTTTATTAACTTCTTCATCAAATTTATAAGTTAGTGTTCCAGACTTACTACTATCATTTTGGGCAACTTCATATAAAAACCCACTTTTATCAGCCCCATTATCTATTGTGGCTGATCCTTCAATGTACTCTTGTCCCAAAGGAATATTATCTATTATTTTTGCACTTTTTACATTAACATTTTCTTTATTAAATTCAATATTCCATGTAATTTCATTTTTAGTTCCATCATAACCAATACCTTTTTTTGATATAGAAGCTTCTGGAATTGGATCTTGCTTGAACTTAACTTCAATTACAATTGGTTCAGATTGCCCAAATAAAATAAATTCTATTTTTTCACTAGGCCCATTTCCAATATTATTTCTATCAAATTTTGTTTTTAAATAAAAATTACCTTTTACATTTGAATAACTTCCAGTATATTCAGTAAATTCTATATCTATTTGACCCCCCTTTTTAAAATGAGCTATAGCAACAACTTTCCCCTCTTCATCAGATAGATTTTCATCAAAATCACTTATAAGCTCTATTTGCTTTGGTATCCTAACAGTAAAAAACTCCCCGGCCTTTACATCTTCAACATTTGGAATTTCAAAATTAAAATTAATACGTACCTCTGAAGATTTATCTATTTCTTCTCCTAGAGGTTTACCTTTAAAATCTGTTAATTCAATTGATGTAATAAATTTAAACTCTTTAATTTCTTCAGCTCTTACTATATCTGTATAACTAATGCCCGAAAATAATTGTAAAATTACTGTTATTAATATAAAAAAAGCTGGCTTTCTAAATTTTCTCATATTCTCCTCCATTATAAATCATAATTATTATTATCAAATAATAATTATATAGGAGGATTCTCACAAATAACTCACAAGTAAGTTATAAAGGAAAATATAATTTCTTTTACAAATTATTTATTAAATATAAATAAAGTTTTTCTGTTGACTTCCTTGGAGAAACATTTAATTCTTTCTTTAAATAATTTTTCAAACCATTAAAAGTATTTATTATGCCCATTTTATTTTCAAACTTAAAATCATTTTTCATGGCTAAATCAGTTAGGTCTTCATCCAATGGATTGTCTTTTAAAAGTTTTCTTAAAACTTCTTCCGATTTATAATATTCTTCTTTATTATAAAAATACTCACTTATATTTTTTCCTATATTTAAGAAAAATTTATCTAACTCCTCTTTTATATCAATAGACCATACATAATCTTTATTTCTAAATAAACTACCCTTATATATTTTATTAATTTTTTCAAATTTTTCTATATTATCATCATTTAACTCTAAATTTAGCATAATAAAATCTTCACATTCCCAAAGATCACACTCAAAATGATTTAAATCAATTTTATAACATCCTTTTTCATAAGAAACAATGTTTTCTATTCTATTTATTTTTAATGTTTGCTTTAATCTATAAATACTATTATGTAAGCTGTGCAATGCTTTCTCTGGAGATGCTTCTGGCCAAAAAAGTACACTAAGATACCATCTATCAAGTGAATTACCTCTTGCAACAATAAAACGTGCAAATAATTCTTCAACCTTTGCAGTTGGCCATTTTATTATTTCATTTTCATTATTCCCATAAACTTTAAAATCTCCTAATGTACAAATTTTATTCCTATTTTTTTCTTTTTCTAAAAATCTTATTCCATCTTTAAATTTTAATAATTTTTTTACTGTTTCATTTACTGAATCTTTAGTTATTGGCTTTAATATATAATCAATTGCGCTAACCTTAAATGCATCTAACGCATACTTCTCATGAGCTGTTACAAAAACTATTTGTATATTACTGTTAAATTCCTTTAATTTTTTGGATACTTCAATTCCACTTAAGCTAGGCATTTCAATATCTAAAAAAACAATTTCCGGGGATAACTCTTTTAATCTTTGTAAGGCTTCATTGGCATCAACAAAACTTCCTACAATATTAAAATATTTATTTTCCCCTATAATTAACTTAGCTGCTTCTAACATTAAATTATCATCTTCAATAATTATAGTTCTCATAACAATCTCTTCCCTCCATTAAATAATATCAAAACATCTATATACCTATATCTTACACTTTTTTTAATATTTAGAAAATATTATTCTATAAATTTAATTTCATCTTTAAAATTGAAAATTTACTACTTTTTGAAAATATTTATTCTTATTTCACATTTTAATAATAAATATGGTTTTTATTTGATTTCTTGTAATTTTTCTTAATATAAATTGATATTCACTTAACTTTCTTAATTTAATTTGCCAAAACAACATTCCCAATATTTGCTTTTTTTGATGTTCTTATGTAAAATTATAATGATATGAAGGAGGATGATGCATATGTGGGGCTTAGATTAAGCTCTATTATTGTTTTATAAGAGTAATTACCTTAACTTTATAGAGCTTAATAAATTATTTATTAAATTAGCTATTTAAGGAGGTATTTATAAATGTCAAATTTAGCCTTTAAGGTATATGAAAGAAATGTAAAAGAAAATCAAAATAGACTTAGAAAAACTGGACAAATTCCAGGAATAATATATGGTGAATTCCTTGATGAAACTATACCAGTAAAAATGTGTAATGCAGAACTTAGAAGAATGCTTAGAAAAAATAGTAGTGGATCTATAATAGAAGTTTCACTTGAAGATAAAAAAATCAACTGTGTTGTAAAAGAAGTACAAAAAAATGAAAGACATGAAATTATTCACGTAGATTTTCAATATATAAAACCTAATGAAGTAATCAAGATGAGGATTCCTATTAGATTTATCGGACAAGACCTCTTAGAATCTAAAAGACTTACATTAGAAACTCATAATTTATATATAGATTTGCAAGGAGACGTTGAAAAAATTCCTGAATCTATTGAATTAGATGCATCTGATATGAAGTTAGATGATAAGGTATTTATTGAAGATATTGTTATTCCACAGGATATAACAATTTTAAGCGACCCTAAAACTTTGCTAGCAGTGGTAAGTAGTCAATATTTTAATTAAATTATAGTTTATAATTTAAAAAGGATGATTCTTAAACTTATAAGGATCATCCTTTTAGTTATGAAATCATTTTACTATATAGTTTTATTTTAAAAAATCCCATTTAAATAAAAAAGCCTCATAGTCATATGCTACGAAGCTTTTATAACAATTGCATTTTATTTTTATAGATATTAATGAAAAATAAAGTTTTAATACAAAGCTATATGTTTTGGAATTCCATTAATATATTGAATTTTAACTTCTCCTTGAATAAGTGGAAAGATATAATCAATCAATTCCTCCTTGACATAATTCCCCTTTTCATTTATCCATTCTATTGGTACTCTCTTTTCTTTATTAGCTATTTTACTAACTGGAACTGATGTTAATTCGATTTCATATGGATTATTTCCTTTTCTAACTATACTTGCCATAACACCAGTATTACCTTCAATAGCGCATTGACATGACTTCATTCCTAAAAGTTTTGATTCTTCAATATCTGTTTTACTTAAGATATGTCCACTACATCTTTGCATTAAATTAAGTTCTATTGATCTAACCTTACACCCTAATTCTTTTCTAACAATGTTCTCCAATACTTTTCCTGCACCAGATATATACTTATGTCCAAAAGAATCTATTGAATCACTTTGTACTATTTCTGATATATACTTTCCATCTTTATCTTTTATTCCTTCACTTATTGCAACTATTATATTATTTTTATTACTTAACTCTTCTTCTATATCTTTCAAAAAGCTACTTATATCAAAATATTTTTCGCATAAATATATTAAATTAGGGCCACTTCCTGAAGCTTCCCTACTTAATGCTGATGCTGCTGTAAGCCATCCTACATTGCGCCCCATAACTTCTACTATAGTTACTGATTTAGTATCGTAAACACTTATATCTCGTTCTAATTCAGAAAAAGTTGTGGCAATGTATTTTGCAGCTGATCCAAAACCTGGACAATGATCAATTGACTCTAAATCATTATCTATAGTTTTTGGTGCTCCTACTACAGTAATATCTTTTATATTATTTTTATAACAATATTCACTTATCTTGCTAACAGTATCCATAGAATCATTGCCACCTATATATATGAAATAACCTATATTGTATTTTCTAAAAATCTTTATAATATTTTTAATTGTGTCACTATCCCTATCTTCATTTTTTATCTTATACCTACATGAACCTAGTGCAGAAGATGGTGTATTACAAAGCAATTCCATTGATTGCACATCTTTAACTTTTTTTGTTATATCTATAAATTTTTCTTTTAAAACACCTTCTATTCCATTAATCGCACCATATACTCTGTTTATTTTTTCTTGTTGCGTGTACGCATAAGTTAAAATACCAACTAAAGTTGAATTAATCGCAGCTGTTGGTCCTCCAGATTGTGCTACTAAAAGACTTTTCATTTCAACTCTCCTCTTCTGCTATAATAAATACTCTAAATCTTGTTCACAATTTCAACTAGTTCCTTTGCATGCTCAGTTAATATTTCAAAATCTCCCGATTCTACCATATTCTTATTAGTTATATAGCTACTTATTCCTGCTCCTGAAAAACCTAACTTAAGAAACTCTCCTAAGTTATCTGGTGTAATACCTGCAGTTGCAATAAATTTAACATTATTTATAGGACCTAGTAAATCCTTTGCATATTTTAATCCTAGTGTTCCTGCAGGAAATAGTTTTATAAAGTCTGCTCCCGCATGATGCGCCTCTAATATTTCTGTAGGCGTCATGGCTCCTGGTATTGTTACTAAATCCAATTCATTTGCAATCTTTAATATATCAATATCCGCATTAGGTGATAATATATATTCTGCTCCTGCTGATTTTGCTTCAAACACTTGTTCCGAAGTAATAACAGTTCCTGCTCCAACTTTTATTTTACCATTAAACTTTGAATTTAACATTCTTATAGCTTCTGAAGTCTTTTCTAGGCAGTTACAATCATTTTGATCAAATGTAACTTCAACTAACTTCACTCCACCTTTATATAACGCTTCGACTAATTGTAATAATTTTTCTCCATATAATCCCCTACATATTGCTATAATTTTATTTTCTTCTATAAATTTAACTACATCTTTTTTCATTTAAAACACCTTCTTTTTATCATATTACTAGTCTATCTTTTCAATATTTGGCTTTAATAAACCTAACATTAATGCTGTAACTATTGACCCAATAATTATAGCTGCTATAAACCATAACTTTTGTTCTACAACTGGTAAAACTATAAATCCACCATGAGGAACATAACATTTTACTCCTCCAATAGCCCCTATAATAGCTCCAACAGAAGCACCTACCATAGTAGATGGAATTACTCTCTTAAAGTCACTTACTGCAAATGGTATAGCCCCTTCAGTAATACCTATACACCCCATTATGCCAGCTGCTAAACCAGCCTCTCTATCTCCTTGAGTAAATTTATTTCTAAATATCATTGTTGCTAAAAATATACCAATTGGAGGAATTGCAACTGTTATACGGAACATACCATTTGGCTCATAAACCCCTTCGTTCATTAAAGCTAATGTAAACATAGAAACTGCTTTTGTTACAGGTCCCCCCATATCTAAAGCATTCATACAACCAATACAAATTGCTAACAATACTTTATTTGTCCCATTCATATTTCCTAAGAAAATAGTTAAATTATTCATTAATGCTGCTAGTGGTTCAGCTATTAAATATATATAAACAACCCCTATTACAAATACAGTAACAGTAGGAATTATTAATATTGGCATAATGGTTTTAATAGTTTTGGGAACTTTAAATCCCTTAATCCACTTAACCATATATCCAGCTACTATACCAAGCAACATAGCTCCTAAGAAACCTGATTTTGCTCCATTTTCTCCAATTGCATTATTTGCTAAATACCCAAGAATCATACCAGGTGCTAGACCAGGCTTACCAGCAATTGTGTAAGCTATATATCCAGCTAATATTGGTATCATCATCGCAAATGCTGCTTTACCTAATACATTAATATTAGACATAAACTGGTTAGTTATAGCTATTCCACCCTCAGCTTTTTCTCCTGTTGCAAGCGAAATTGCTAACATCAATCCCCCTGCTACAACGGCTGGCATCATAAATGATACACCACTTAAAAGAGCTTTTTGTATCTCTTTCAATATTTTCTTAGACTTTTCCATTATCTTAATCCCCCTCATTATCCTACTAATTTCTCAGCCTTATCAATAACTTCAGCAGTTTTTGAAATAGCATCGTTTACATCAATTTCTAAAATTAATTTATCTTCAAAGCGTTCTTCTCCTTCTACAAATACAGCAACTGCCATTATTACAATATCTGCTTCATCTACTTCTTCTTGGCTTAATTCATTTTCAATACCGATACTTCCTTGAGTTTCTATCTTTACATCATAACCTCTTTTTCTACATTCTCTTTCTAAAGCCTCTTGAGCCATATAAGTATGTGCTACTCCTGTTGGACAAGCTGTTACTCCTACTACTTTCATTTTCCATTCCTCCTAATTCTCAGATGAAATATTTTGTTCAATCTCATTTAATAATTGAAATACTTTTTCTGTATCATTGCATAATAATTTTTTTCTAAACTCCTCATCCATTAATTTTCTACTTATTTGTGCTAATATTTTTAAGTGAAGAGTTTCTTTTTTATTTTCTGGTACTCCTAGCAAAAATATTAATCTTACCTTTTCTTTTTGATCTTCAGACCATTTTATTTCTTCTCTACACCTTAAAAATCCAATAAAAGCTCTATCTACAGCTGATGACTTTCCATGGGGAATACTAACTCCATATCCTATCGCTGTTGAAAATTCACTTTCTCTTTTTTTTACTGCATCTATATACTCATCTAGGCTAGATATATATCCAATATTTAAAGCTTTATTTGCTAAAAATTCTATTATATCTTCTCTATCTTTTAGCTCTGAATCTAAAACTATTAATTCTCTATTTATCAACTTTAAAATCCCCCTAATTCATCAAAGATTTCCTTTCTACTTTTTCCTTTAAATATCTTTTCAACCTTATCTTTCGATTCCACAATATCATATACCTCTGATAAGATATTTTTTACATTTTTAATATCATTTTCTGAAATACATATTAAAATAACAGTATTTATATTTTTTCCACTCCATTTTATGCAACTATCTAAGGTCATAATTCCTATCACGCTTTTCTTAACAGTTGAAGGTAATGCATGTGGTATAGCTACTGCTGAATCTAATGATGTTGACCCAAGTTTTTCTCTTTCCATAATTGATTCTTTAAATCCATTATTTATCATAGATTTTTTAGTGAATTCATCTATAATATATGTTAAGCACTCTTCTTTATTTTTAAATTTACAATTTGTGAAAATAAAGTCCTCTCCTATTAATTTATTTATATACTTAAATTCTTTTTTATCTTCAATATCAGTCAATTTAAATTTGTTGGTATCTATAAATATATCTGCATAAATTTGTGATATATTTTTTAAATCTTCATTAGATACTAAAGGAGAAACATAAATAATAGGTTTATTCTTTATTTCTAGTTCTACAGAAGATATTATTAAATCTACATTTTTAGTGTTATTCTCATATATTTTTCTTATAGGAACCACTTCAATAATATCCTTAGAAGGTAAAAATCTTTTAATTTTATTAGCGATTAGCTCAGAAGATCCTATACCTGTAGGACAAACAATTAATATCTTTTTTACTTGAGCATTTCTATCTATTCCAGCTTGAAAATGAACCATTATAAAAGCTACTTCATCTTCATTTAAAATAATATTAAGCTTTTCAGATACTTTTGACATAACATACCAAGTAGCATTAAAAGTTACTGAATATTGTTCTTTAATTTCATTTAATAATGGATTTTCTATCCTAATTCCTATATGCAGTCTATAAATCATAGGAACTATGTGAAACAAAAGTCCTTCATAAAGTTTTTTATCGCTTTTTAAATTAATATTCATTATTTGACTCATTTCAGAAATTGCTTCTTTAACTATACTCTCATACATATCTGTTTGTTCAATACAACTGAATTCTGGTTTTATACAATGCGCTATTAATTGTTTGTTCAAATAATCTATATCTTCATTATTAGTAATAATATTTAATCTCCTGGAAATATTCTCTAATGTACTTTTGGCTATGAAATAAGTTTCTAAAGATTTTATTTCTTCAAATATAAAGCTTTTTTTAAATTTTATATGATGCATTTTACTTAATCTAAAAATAAAAACAATTAAAGTAATTATTAAAGATTTTAAGTAGTAATATGTTAATGGACTATTTAATGTCTTCTCAAAATTAGTTACTTCATTAAATATTATATCTACTATGTTTTCCGGATAAACTTCTTTTAATATTATAGGAGCATATTTCAAAAAATCTTTTTCATTCACAATATTTTTTTTAGTAAGTAATTCCTCAGTATATATTTTTAGGGTATATTGCTTTTGAGATTCGCTTCCAACTATTCTCGTCCCTTTTTTGTCTGACTCTATTTTTACTGTATTTTCATTTAAAAGAGATTCTATATTCTCTATATCCTTTGATATTGATGTTTTACTAACCCAAAAATTCTCTGAAAGCATTTGGTATGAAATTGTTTTTTCATTAACTAACAGTAATCTCATTATTTCTAATTGTCTTTCATCAGAACTATACTCCTTATTACAACTATTTTTATCATTAGAAGTTTCGATTGCTTTCATTCTATTTTCAATGCTACCATTTAGCTTTATTCCTACTCTTGGTTTCTTTTCAATTTGAATATTAAAATCTTTTAGATAATCATTTATTTTTTGTACATCAGTATATAATGTTCGAGGTGATACTTTTATTAAAGCCGAATAATAACTCATAGTTTTATAATCAACTTCATTTATCATCATCTTTATTAAATCTTTTTGTCTAGAATTTAGATTTATCAAGTTTACCCCCTCCAGTAATAAAAAAGTACTTTCTTATGCTTATACTTTAACATGTTTTCTTGTAGTAATATATAACATATCTTTGCAACATTATTGTCGCAATTCGCAAACCAAACCTTTACATTTAGCAAAATTCGTTATTATGAAAATAAAAAAAGTTTGAACTATTGTTCAAACTTTTTATACTTATAAGTTTTCTCCATTACTATTTATAACTTCTTTGTACCAATAGAAACTCTTTTTCTTTCTTCTTTCTAGTGTTCCATTTCCATCATTATCTTTATCAACATAAATAAACCCATAACGCTTTTTCATTTCCCCTGTAGATGCAGAAACTATATCTATACATCCCCATGGCGTATATCCTATTAAATCTACACCATCAATTATTGCTTCTTTCATTGCTTTTATGTGCTCTCTTAAGTATTCTATTCTATAATCATCATTTATAGAGCCATCTTCTTCTATTACATCATTAGCTCCAAGTCCATTTTCTACTATAAATAAAGGCTTTTGATATCTATCGTATAGAGAATTACATGTTATTCTAAGGCCCAATGGATCTATTTGCCATCCCCATTCTGATACTTTTAAATTAGGATTTCTAACAGTCTTAAATACATTCCCTGCAGTTTGCCCCTTTAATATTTCTGGATCTGAGCTTGCACATCTACTTGAGTAATAACTAAATCCTATAAAATCTACAGTATTATTTTTTAATATTTCCTCATCATTTTCTCCAAATGATATCTCAATTCCATTTTCTCTTAAAAACCTTTTTGCATATCCAGGATATTCCCCTCTTGATTGTACATCTATGAAAAATAAATTTTCTCTATCTTTTTCTTTTGCCAAGATTACATCTTCTGGATTACATGAATATGGATAGAATTCTCCAGCTGCAAGCATACAACCTACCATAGAACCAGGAATAATTTCATGAGCCAATTTTGTAGCTAAAGCACTTGCTATAAGTTCATGATGAGCTGATTGATATTTAATTTGAAGTTCATTTTCACCCTCTTCAAATCTAACTCCTGCACCCATAAAAGGTAAGTGTAATATCATATTTATTTCATTAAATGTCATCCAGTACTTAACTTTATTCTTATACCTAGTAAATATTGCCTTGCAGTAATTTAAATAAAAATTTATAAATTTTCTATTTTTCCATCCACCAAACTTTTCTATTATTCCTATTGGAGTATCAAAATGGCATATAGTTACAACAGGCTCTATTCCATATTTTATCATTTCATCGAACATAGAGTCATAAAATTTTAATCCTTCTTCATTTGGAGTTTCTTCATCTCCATTAGGGAAAATTCTTGACCAAGCTATAGAAACTCTTAAACATTTAAATCCCATTTCTGCAAATAAAGCAATATCTTCCTTATACCTATGATAAAAATCTATAGCTTCATGAGATGGATAATACTCATTTTCTAAAGGTCTTAATACATCTATGTTACCTTCCATAACTTTTCTACGATTAACACCAGCTGGACATAAATCTACAGTTGTTAAGCCTTTTCCACCTTCTTTATATCCACCTTCACACTGGTTAGCTGCTAATGCACCACCCCAAAGAAATTTTTTTGGAAATTCATTAAATTCTTTATTCATATTTTTACCTCCTCATATGTTTAAGTTATATTGTAAGTTTAAAACACACATTAAATTAATATATTAATAATTTAAATCTAACTTTGTTTTAAAACTCACATAGGAGTTCTTTACATCATCTATTTTTCACTAAAGGGACTGTCGCACAGACAGCCCCGTTAACTTTTAGATTATGCTTATAATAGTATCTCCTAAATTAGCTTCTTTTTTCTCACTTGCTATAACTTCTAAATAATCCATAGTGTTTGTTACTATAATAGGTGTTACTAATTCATAACCTTCATTTTTTATAGCTTCCATATCAAATTCTACTAAAGTATCTCCAATTTTTACTGTATCTCCATCCTTAACATGTGCTGTAAAGTGCTTTCCTTCTAATTGAACTGTATCCATTCCTATATGAATTAAAATTTCTGCTCCATCATCAGATTTTAAACCAATAGCATGTTTAGTTTTAAAAAGCATTTGAACCTTTCCATTAATAGGTGATACAACTTTCCCTTCTTTTGGATTTATTGCAACACCTTTTCCCATCATTTCTGAAGCAAAAGTTTCATCATTTACTTTATTTAAAGGTAGGATTTCTCCTTTTATTGGACTAGATATAGTAATTTTATTAACTAAAGGCTTTTTATTTTCATTAACTATAACTTCTTCTTTAACTTCTTCTTCAGCATCCTTGTATAGTACTAAACAAGCTACAAATGAAACAACAACACTTATTACTGCTCCTATGCATGCATATACAAAGTTCATCATTGATTCTCCACCAATATAACTTGGTAAAGTTAAGAATCCTGGAGATCCTCCTGAGTAGTTACATACACGGAATATTCCTAAGAATAATCCACCAACTGCTCCACCTATCATTGATGCATATAGAGGTGTTTTAAATCTTAAGTTAACACCATATAATGCTGGTTCTGTAATACCACAAACTCCTGTAATACCTGCTGATGATGCTAATTGTTTAATTTCTGAATTCTTAGTTTTAAATGCTACTGCTAAAGCAGCTGCACCTTGAGATACATTTGATGCTAACATACCTGGGTATATTATTGTATCATATCCCATAGTCATACGATTGTTTATTCCTATTGGAATAAGTCCATAATGAGTTCCTGTCATAACTAATAATGGAGTTAATCCACCTATTAGTGTTGGAACTAACCAACTAGCATAGGATTCAATTGTCTTAATTGCTAAACCTACTTTATCACTGACAATATAACCTATTGGTCCAATTACTACTAATAAAACTATTCCTGTTACTAATGCTGTAATTAAAGGCTTTGTAAAGAATTTTATAGCCTTTGGTGATACTTTATCTGCTATTGGTTCTACATATGACATAAACCAAACACCAAGTATTATTGGTAATACACTTGAACTATATGTAGCTAGTGATATAGGTAATCCAAATACCCCTATAGAGGTTCCTGCTTCTTTAGCAGTGCTTACCATAGATACAAATGTTGGATGTAATAACATTCCTCCAAGCATCATTGCTAAATATTGATTACATTTAAACTTCTTAGCTGCTGAGCTTGCTAATAATATTGGCAAGAAGTAAAATGCAGCATCAGCCATAAAATCTATAACTTGATAACTTTGAGATTGTGGTGTTAATAAATTAAAAGCCTTTAATAAAGCAAGTACTGCTTTCATCATACCTGCTGCTGTTATTGCTGGTAAAATAGGTGTAAATATCCCTGTAATAGTATCTATTACTTTAGCAATTGTTTTTCTATCATCTACTTCTTCTGAAGCATTTTCTTTTCCTTCTATATTGCTAATCTTCATTATTTCTTTATATACATTATTTACATCATTTCCTATAATAACTTGGTATTGTCCACCTTTGTCCACAACACCCATAACTCCATTCAAAGCTTTTATTCCATCTGTGTTAGCTTTTGTTTTGTCCTTTAAATTAAATCTTAGTCTTGTTGCACAATGTGTTAAATTTGATACGTTTTTTTCTCCGCCTACTTTTTCTAAAATTGATTTAGCTAAATTTTCATAATTCATAGCTTAATTCCTCACTTTCAAAATTTATTATTAGTAAAATTTGAAGAATTAAGGTTTTGCCTGATCGAATCAGTTACAATCCTATGAAACTTCTTGTTATAAATTTAAATACCTATTATCCCCTCCATCCATAAATTATTATCAGTTTTTTTATATAAAAAAACCTAAATTAACAAAATACTTAAACCTTAAAATTATATGATAATGCGCAAATATATTATCTACTTTCTTTAGGTAAATATTCCTGTTAACTTAGGTTTTGCCTGATCGAATCAGTTACAATCCAAAAGTTTGTATTAAATTATTGATTTTCTTTTACAACTCTTGCAGTATGTACTATTAAATATAATTTTTCTTCTTTAGTCAACTCACTATTAAACTTTTGATTTATAAATCCTTCTATCTTCTTTGTACACTCATAAGATTTTGGATACTTGTTTTTTATAATTTCAAATAATTCATTATCATTATCTTCATAATAATTCCCATTTACTAGTCTTTGAGCAAAGAATTTTAAATGGGTAATAAATCTATAATAGTTTATTGATTCCTCATCAAACTCTATATTAAAATGATACTTAACTATTTTCAACATTTCATTTATTAAGTTTATTATATCTACTATTTGCGGCATATCTTGACTTAATTCACCATTTAAAATATGCATGGCTATTGTTGCTGCCTCATCTTCTGAAAGCTCTATACCCAGTTTGTTTTTTATAAATTCTAATGCTTTAATACCTATAGCAAATTCTTTTTGATGAAGTCTTTTTATATCCCATAACAAGACATTTTTCATTTCCAAATTACTTTTATACCTTGAAACTGCAAAACTTATATGGTCAGTAAGTGTTAAATATATATTTTCATTTAATTTAGTATCTAACTTTTCTTCAGCGTACTTTATTATTTCTTCTGCCACTTCTAAGTTTTCAGATGGGGTATCTTTTATTAACTCAACTAACTTATTATTTATACTCTTATTTTTTAGTACAAATATTTTATCAACCTTCTCTTCATCTATGACATCACCCTTCTTTTTTTGAAAGGCTATCCCTCTTCCCATAACTACTGCTTCTTCACCATTTTCGTTTATACTGGTTACTACATTATTATTTAGCACCTTGTTTATGAGCATTCCATTTAACTCCTTTCTAATAATTTTTATTAGAAACATTTAATACAAAAAAACCCAAATTAATACCAAATAGTTATAGTTTACCCCTTAACCAACTTGATATCAATTTAGGTTTTGCCTGCGTTCCAGTAACAATCCTTAAATGAATCATTATTAATATGAATTTATTTTAATATATGCTGTAAACATTGTCAATATCTTTATATAATAAATTTAATTCAAATATAAATATTTTTATAAAAAGATAATTTTTTCGACCTTTTCCTTAAAATTTTTATTTATAAAAAATACTATTCTCCCAACAAATATAGCGGCTAGTAAGGTACCAACCCCTATTCCCTCCAAGCTTTTACCTGAAAATATTAGTAACAAGGCTGACAATGTTACTATTGTACAATCAAAGTATATCTTTATTTTTCCAAAGTCTTTATTTCTTTTTATGCTAATAACATTAGTTAAACCATCTGGAGCCACAGGCACAATATTTGCTGTTATAGTTAAAAATACTCCTATTGCAGTAATAAAAAGACTTCCTATACATAATATTATTCTAATAGTATAACTTTCTAAATTTATATTAATAATAGTATTAAAAAAATTTACTAACTGTCCAAATAGTATGGCAAATATAATTTGAAGTAATTGTATCTTGTCAAAATCTTTTTTTAAAATAATAATTTGGATAATGACATAAACTATAAATAACATTGTTGAAGCAACTCCCAAACTTATATTACTTATTTTAGTTAAACTAAAAGGAAGTGAGTTTATTGGAGATACTCCTAGTTTAGATTTAATAGCCAAAACGCTTCCTAGAGATATTAAAAATATCCCTAAAATATAGAAGACTACTCTATTTAAATGCTTCATTATTTTCTCCTAAATTTATTAAATTTATATTTGCGCATTACCAATTAAAAATTATACTAAAATCTTCTTCTTATTTCTATGATAATTTACACATAATACTATGAAATTTAATATAATCTCCATGATCTTAATTTAAACACACCTCATATTTTTAGCTATTATTAACTAAATTTATTTCTTGTTAAAGTATAAAAAATCCAGGAATTAATCCTGGATTCTTATTAAAGACTACATTTTCCATCAATACAAACATTATTACCTTGATTATCATTTTCCTTATCTCGTAAATCTAATAAAGTCTTTTCTTCTTCTATGGCTTTATTTAATGCCATTAAGAATATATCCTCTGGTTGAGCTCCTGTAACCTTAAATTTATCATTAAAAATGAAAGTTGGTACTGAAGTAATCCCGTATCTTCTAGCTAAACTTTCATCTTCTCTAACCTGGTTTTTATACTTATCACTTTGCAGAATTTTTATAGCATCTTCTTTATTCAAACCTATACTCTCTGCAATATTACCTAATGAATCAATATCACTAATATTTTTTGAATCTATAAAATATGCTTTAAATAAAGCTTCTGTCATCTCCTCCATTTTACCATATTCCTTGGCAAAATGAATCATACGATGAGCATCAAAAGAATTAGTTAAAACTAAAGAATCAAAATTGTAATCTAGTCCCAAAGCTTTAGCTTGATTAACTATATTTTCATTATTAAGTTTTGCTTCCTCAAGACTTATTCCATACTTTTCTGAAATAGCTTCATGTATTGATTTATCATTAAATTTAGGTGCATCAGGATTTAATTCAAAACTTCTAAATACTACCTCTACCTTTTCTTTATCTTTAAAATTACTTAAAGCATTTTCAAATCTACGTTTTCCAATATAACAAAATGGACAAAATATATCTGACCAAATTTCTATTTTCATTTTTCTACCTCCCTTATTTCTTTAAATAACTCTTTAATTTATTAATAAATAATTCTTTATCTTCTATATTATTGAAAGCTTTTGCAGGAATATACGCAATTATAGTTATATCATCAATTAAAAAATAATTATCATTATTCTTGTCTAAAACTAAGTTTTCATTCCATACTGAGCCCATTAGTAGCTTTTCTTTAAAATTATATATACCATATTCATTTATATATATTCTATATCCATTTTCATCTTTCTCTTCTTTATAAAGCATTTTTCTAAATAACTTTTTAATAAATTTCGGTAATAAAATAAAGTTCATTATTATAAATAATATGGTTAAAATTAAAATAATACTAATAGTTTTTAAATTCAAAATATAAAGAAGTGCATAGATTAAAATAAATTCTATTATTTCAATAAATATTATAGGTAAGAAGATTTTTAACATCTTACTTTTAAACTCTTTCTTATGCATTAGATAATTAATTACTTCATTAATATCACTATCATCTAATAATATTTTTTCAGTACTAATACCATCAAAACTATCTCTTATAGCTTCACAATTGCTCTCTTTATAACTATTAATTTTATTTACAAATTCCTGCTCTTCATTATAGGAATTTATAACTCTAAGTGGAAGATATATATTAGAATCTAGATATGTTATAATTAAAAATTTTTCATTCTTATCAATATTATTTATTAAATTACAGTTAATTTCACAAATCTCATTCCCAGAATAATACTTTAAAAAAGGACCATCTAAGACTATTCTTTTTCTTCCTTTCTCTTTTAAATTTAATTCATATATAGATTTATATCCATTATTAGAGACATATCTTGAAAATTTACTTCTAATTTTTTTAATAAAAAAATATGTTAATGCAGCCATTACTGTAGCAAATATAGCAGAAATAATTAAACTAAAATCTTCAATAATCATTAAAATAAATGTTAATAAATATATACATATAATTAAAATAACTAAAGCAATCTTCTGTATTTTTTTCATCCTATTTATTAAATTAAAATTTGTGTACTTCTTATTTTTTTCTATGCTTTCTTTTACATAAAAATCATATTCCTCTTCAGTAAAATTATATGAATACTCCATAAAACCTCTCCCCTCCATATTTTCTCAAGAATAGTATATAACTTTTGGAAACTTTATTCAAATCAATGAAAAATACAAAATATAATTGAAACTTAATTATAAGCAAAAAAAGGCTACCTTAAGATAGCCTAACTTTAACATTCAATTTTATTACCAATGAGTTTTAGTAGCTGAATCATTAGATATTTTATCTCTTTGACTTAGATATAAACATAATCCATCTAAAACTATGTGAATACTTTGATCGAACAATGAACTTAATAATTGTATTGATTTTCTTTCTGAGCCTGCATCTCCTTTAACTGTTCCTGGAACAACAACTATCTTATCTGCATCATTAGCCATATCTGATTCTTTATTACTTGTAAATACTAATATTTCACATCCAGCATTCTTAGCTTTTTTCATGTCAGCAACTATATTAGGACTTTTACCTGAACCTGAAATACCAATAAAAAGATCTCCTTTACTTACAGCAGGAGTAATAGTTTCCCCTACCACATAAACATTATAACCTAAATGCATAAGTCTCATAGCAAAGCCTTTAGCCATAAGTCCTGAACGACCTTCACCATCAACAAATATTCTTCGTTCTTTATTTATTGTTGATGCTGCTTTGATAAAATCACTTTCATTTACTTTAGAAATAACTTCTTTTATTTCTTCTAATATAACACTAAATAGTTCCATTATTTATCATCCTCCATAAATGCTTTAAAATCCTTAGCAGCTTCTTTTATATCTTCTGCTTTAGTAATAGCTCCACCAACTACAGCTATATGAAACTTTGCTTTTTTGATTGTACTAATGCTATCTTTGCTAACCCCTCCAGCAACAGCTAATCTATTAAAATCCTTTAAACTTCCTATTGTTGAGTTAATTAAATCTTCAAGTCCACATTTTCCATTATCAGAAGGTAAGTGAACACAAATTATTCCATCTGAAAATTCTTTAAGGGATTCTTGTTTTTCCTTTGAAACTTCAATTAAGTCAATTAAATAATCTTTTTTATATTTATTAGCCACTCTTCTACAAATTCTCAATGTTTCTAATGAAGCTCCTCCAAGTACTGTAGCAATATCAGCTCCAGCATTGTACACTGCTTCAAACTCATATTCTGCTTCATCTACTGTTTTAATATCAGCTAAAATTATTTTATTGGGAAACTCTTTTTTTATTCTACGAACTGATTCTAATCCAAAGTCCTTAATTAAAGATGTTCCTATTTCAATAATATCTGCATATTCTTCTACTTCTTTTATTATATAAATTGCTTTTTCTATAGATACTCTATCTACAGCTACTTGAAGTTTCATACTAATTCTCCTTTATAAACTCTTCTAATTCCTCTCTTGTAGGTAGTCCTTCATTATCACTTACAAAGGTAACTTGAATTGCTCCAATAGCATTTGCTCTTATTACCGATTCCTTAAGTCCTAGTCCTTCTAACTTACTACTTATTATCCCTACAGCAAAACCATCACCTGCTCCTACTGTATCAACAACTTTATCAACTTTAAAACCTTCTTGTCTCAAGCTTTGAGAGCCACTTCTTACATATGCTCCCTTACTACCTTCTTTTATAATAACATCTTTAACACCTAATTTTTGATAGAAATCCGCAATTTTTTCTGGTTCGCTACTTCCTGTTAATACTAATCCTTCAGATACACCTGGTAATATTAAGTCACACTTAGACGCTAGCTCATTTATAACCTTTATCATTACTTCTTCACTTTCCCATAAAGCTGGTCTTAAGTTAGGATCGAAAGTTATATAGCAATTGTTTTCCTTAGCTCTTTCAATTAATCTATAGGTAGCCTCTCTACAACTTAAAGACAATGCTGGTGGGATACCTGTAACATGAATTAAAGAAACACCATCAAAATTTATTTTATCTATATCTTCTTTTTTCATATGGGAAAAAGCTGAACCTTTACGATAGTATGCAGTTATAGGATCTCCAGATGAAACCTTACTCTTAAGCATAGTTCCTGTTTTGTATATAGGATCAAATGTTATAAATTCTGTTCCTATTCCTTCTCTATCTAAAAATTTTTTTACGTACATCCCCAATGGGTCTTCTCCAAGTTTAGTTACATATGTTACTTTATGGCCTAATCTGGTTAGACCAGTACAAACATTAACTTCTGCTCCTGCTAATGATCTTCTAAACACTTCTACTTCATCAAGAGGACCCTCTTCTTCAGCTGTAAACATAGCCATAGGTTCTCCGAATAATATTACTTTACTCATATTAAAGCCCTCCTTTAAATTCTTCTATTTCTTTATATAATTCAGTAGCCTTATTTTTATCATGTGGATATAGCATTAAAACATCAAATACATATGGATTATAATTTATTGATAATAATTCTTTTGCAAATGCCATGGCAGCAATTTCTCCAATACATACTAATCCTGATTTATACTTATAGCTACCTATTTTCCATAAAACTACCTTTTCATTTTTTGTATAAATGTCTTTATTATTTTCTTCAATATGATGAAATAATTCATGAGCAAGTAACACACTTTCAACATCAATATATTCTAACTTACTGCTAAGATCATTTTCTTTAATAAATTCTTCTACCATTGTTTTATTTTTTTTAAATATTGTTATTTTATTTGGACTGTTGTAACAAGCAAACATGATATATGTTTCAGTTACGTTTGAATTCTTCTCTATATAATCTATATTCATTCTTTTAATAATCTTTTTTATAGGAACATCTTTATATTTTTCTTTTAATTTTATAGCTTCCTTCTTGCCACACTCATTTGCTTTTTCTATCATTTCTTTTCTTAACTCATATGAAACTTTACCTTTAAGGGGGTCTCTGCTAAAAGCATATTGACCCCACTCTTCATCATTCATACTAATAAGAAAATCTACCTTTTCTTTAATCATATATCATTTTTAGCTCCAATTAGAATTACTTCTTCATCTTCTTCTAATGTTATTAATTCTGTATCCACAACTAGATAAAGTTGATCTAGATCCATCATTCCAGCATAATCAAGGACTTTACCACCTGTACATAAATACATATCTGGTGTTAACTTAATATCATTTTTAAATACCGATAATTGTTCCCACATTTCCTCTATTACTTTTTGTGCTTCTTTAACTGTACATTTTCTAGCATCACCATCACCACGTTGAACTTTTATAAACCCTTTTTTATCTACAATTCTTATTTGATCAGAACCATCTTTCTTTTTAGAAGTAAATACATAAAATACATTACTCTTAGTTATTAATTTTGTTTCTTCAACAGATACTCCCATTGACTTTGCTGCAATATCTCTTGCTTCTTCTTCACTACAAGCTTTTAATAAATCTGTAGTTTGAACCTCTGAGGATCCTAACGCTATAGCTGTTACCCTTGAAGTTTGTGAATCGATTTCTATTTGAACTTCAACAGTATCCGGAACTGCTCCATTAGCAATAGCCATATTAGCAGCTTCTTTTTTAATGTCTGCAATATCTTTCTTAGTTGGAGACGGAATAACACGTTCAACAACATCTCTTATCATTGACAAAGCAACACCTATGGATGAAATAACTTCTGCATTTTCTGGAATACTATATCCTAATTCCATAAGCTTAGAAGTATATGGTAGTAATGCTGAAACGCCACCACCAACTCCCACTAGGGATATTTGATCTTTTTCTAATTTATATTTTTCAGCAAGTTCTAAAATAACTGGTTTAATTTTTTCGTAAGATTTTCTTAAAATTTGTTCACAAACATCTTCAACAGTAGTATTCATGTATTTAGCTAATGGTTCAATAGCTTTTCGAGCAGCTTCAGGATTTCCATATGAATAATGCTCTGGCTTTACATAACCTAAAACATTAGCAGCACAACTATTAGTTATTGTAATTTTCTTTCCATTTTTCAATCTAATATAAACATAATCTGAAGGATCTCCATCTTTAGGCCTAAAGAACTCAACTTGTGGATCTTCTATTTCTTCAATTGGAGTATATACTGCATAAGGCATACCTGCTATATGAGCACTTCTTGGACCAACATCAACAACTCCATCTTTTGATGCTCTAACCATGCTTCCCCCTGCAACTCCTAGTACACGAACATCTAAAGAGTTCACATAAGTTGGATGTCCACCTATTATTGAATAATCAACTGCTGGTCTACCATTTTTTATTACTCCAATATTAGTGCTTGTACCACCAACTTCAAAATATATACCATTTGAAGCTCTTAAATACATTAATGCACCAACAACACTGGCGGCTGGACCAGATAACATGGTTAATACTGGACGTTTTTTCATTTCACCAATATCCATTACACCACCATCACCACGCATAATCATTAATGGAACTTTAATTCCAGCTTTACGAACACTATCCTCAGTACTATTAGCAGTTTCAAGCATCTTTGGAAGAATACTAGCATTAATAGCAGCAGTTCTTGTTCTTCTTGTAAGTCCATATAATTTACTTATTTCAGATGCTACTGAAACAGGAATATTATATTTTTCTGCCACTTTTTTCACTTCATTTTCTTCAGTTAAATCATCGACACCAAAGGCTTTAGAGGCAACGATTACATTAGAACCTTGATCTTTTAATTCATTAAGTGCTTTTTCAATACTAACTTCATTTACATCCTTTTGTTTTAAATATGTGTGATGCACTTTAATTATTCTTCCCGTTCCTAAGTCAATATCGTCAATTTTACTTTGCTTTTTAGCTAAAAGTCCACCTATACCACCTTTTCCCATTCCAATAATACCAACTTCAGCAACGTCACCTTCTAAGAGTGCATTAGTAGCTTGAGTCGTACTATGAGCTATAAATATAACATCATTAGGATCAATATTATTTGCATTTAAACATAATTTAAATGCTTCAATAACTCCAGTTGCAACTCCCATTTCGTCATCATGAGTAGTCATAACTGATCCCTTTCCAATAATTTCATGTGTTTCATTATCTATTGCTACTGCTTTAGTATGAGTTCCTCCAACATCTATACCCACACGAATTGCTCTATTTGCCACAATTATTCCTCCATTCCAATTTTATTATTAGTTTATTAATATCTTTTGTATAAATTACTTACATCCCATACATAAAGTAAACTACTAATGAGTTTAATAAACAAATTATCCAACCCCAAACTACACCTGAACGTAAGAAATCCTTTGTATTTGTCTTTGAATAGTTAATTGCCCATAAATTCCAAGATTGTGTTGGACAACAAGAAATATTCATTGTAATTGTTGGGATATATATTAATGGGAATAATAGTTCTGCTGAGAAAATTCCCATTCCATTTAAAATACCTAATGTTGCAGCTCCAGCACCAAATACTGTTAATGGTCCACGGAATAATCCAAGTGGAGCAATTACTGCAAATAATATACATAATAACAATGTACTAGTTGGCATAATTCCTCCTAATATACTTTGGAAGAATACTGAGTTAAAGCCTGCAACTTTATTGAACATAGGTAGTATAAATAAGAATCCTAATAATGAAGCAACGTCTACAACACCGTCATAGAATGTTTTTGAAATAACTTTTTCACACTCTTTATATGATTTAATTTTTCCACAAACAAATAATGCATAAAATGAAGCCACTATAAATGCAGGAATAGGTTGCCATTTAAATGCTATAGCTAATATAACTGGTAATACTGGAGTTATTAAAGCTATTCCAGGTACATGCTCTTCAGTTACTGTCTTTGTTGCATTAGCTGCCCACGCATGGCTTACTTTAGTCTTTCTAAGTCTTACAGCTAACATTATAATTATAACTAAAACTTGTAATGCCATTGCAGTAAATCCAAACTTCAAGTAATTTGCATCATATTGAAATCCTTCGAATATACCTTGCATTTGCTTGAAAAGTACTATATTAACATACATTCCTGAACCAACAGACATAAGATAAGATGAAACTGCTAGAGCTTTTGGTACTCCAAGAGATAATAATATTGGTAATACGATTACACCAATTGCAACAACTGCTCCTGCTCCAAATGTACTTGTAAATATAAGTGATGTTACTATTGAAATTAATATTGTTGTAATTAGTGGTTTATCCCCACCTAATTCAACTGCTAATCTAATAATCTTAGCTGCAATTCCTGTTTTAACAAGAACTTGTCCAAACCAGCTACCAAATATAACTACAACTGCTGTAGCTCCCCAGCTTTCTGGTCCACCTTGAAATATTTTAGTTTGAGCATCTGCCCATGTAATTTGGCCACCTATTATTCCTAAGGCTGTCCATATTATTGCCATTACTAAGAAACCAATCATCATGTTTCCACCCTTAACAGCATATACTATGAATCCAATAAAAGTAAGTAATAATAAAATTCCAATAACCATATCCATAATCTTTTCTCCCCTTTAAAATAAATATTAAATATTAAAAATATAAATTGATTAAATATAATATTTCTTCATAAATCACCTTCTTAAATAATTATTTTATAATTAAGTTAAAATTTTAAAGCCTTTTTTATTTCTAGTTTTATTTCTTCCATGGAACAACATGGGTACTCTAAAGCCATGGGTAAATCTTTAGGTAATTTATTTAATATATCTTTTAAACTTAATATACCTTTATCTATTAAAGTATTTCCTCTAGATTCATCTATATTTTTTAAGTGAACATATGTAACAAAGCTATTTAATATTTCAGCATTTTTTATAGGATCTTCATCCTGAAATATCCAATTCCCTACATCAAAAGTGAAAGAAATATTACCTCCTAATTCTCTGTTCCTTTTTAAAAAATTATATATTTTTTCTACTCTACCATTTTCAGCTGTTTGATCATTTTCTACAGTAAGCTTTATAGAATATCTTTCACATAAATCATTTATAATTTTGGAATCTTCTTTTGTTATTTCATTAACTTCACCTATAATCATCTTAATATTATGACAATTCATTTTATAAGCTTCATTAAAAAATCCTTCTATTTCATTGATTCTTAGATTATTTTCTTTAAACAACCATTCTGGAACTGAATAAAATAATTTCATATTATTTTTATTTGCTTTTTCCCTTATTCTTATAATTTCTTCATGGAAATCTTTTATAAACTCACGTCTAATCTCTACATTTTTTATTCCCATTTCGTTGATTTTATCCATTATATCGCTTTGAGAAATACCTTTTTTCAAATCATCAAGTAATACTAAAGTATTTATTACTAATTTGTCACTTTTCATATTTTTCTTCTCCTTATTTAGCTGCATTTATCAATATTTTACATCTTTCTTTTAGCAGCCCAAGATTAGATGAATTAATTCCTTTTGTTAGATATCCACCAAATCCTATAGCATAAGCACCACTTTCAAACCACTCTTTAACATTTTTATCATCAACTCCACCTGTTGGCATCATTTCAATAAAAGGCATTGGAGCTTTTATTCCTTTAATCATCTTCATTGATAAACAATCTCCTGGAAAAAGTTTCACCACATCACTACCTGCTAAATATGAGTCATATGCTTCTGTAGGTGTAGCTGCACCCATTGAACAAAAAACATCTTTTTCTTTGCAGTAATCACCAACTTCTTTTACTATACAAGGAGATACTATAAAATCTGCTCCATTTGCTACTGCTAACTCTGCTTGTCCTTTATTTAGGACTGTACCTGCGCCTATTAGTGCATGTGGCATTTCATTTTTCAGTTCTTTTATTAATTTTTCTGCCCTTGGTAAGCTAAAAGTGATTTCTAACGTTGTTATTCCAGACTCAATAATAGTTTTGCATATAAGCTTTGCCTCTTCTAAGTCCTCACCTCTGATAACTGCAATCAATTTACCCTTTAGTAATTTTTTAACTTCTTGTTTATTCAATAATCCCATCTCCTTTATTATTATTTAGGATCTGTTGATCCTCTTACAACAAGTTCAGCTGGTATTTCAATGAACTTAGGCTCACTATTATCTTCTTTATTAATTCTATTAATTAGAAGCTTTGCAGATTGAACCCCACATTCATAAGAATCCTGAGTAATTGTAGTTATTCCTGGTGGTATTAAAGATGCCCAACCCCAGTCATCATATCCACAAACCCCTAAGTCATCTCTGATTTTTATATCTAAATTTTTCATACCATGAAGCACATTAAGAAGAGTAACACCATTAACTGTAAAAATAACTCCAGGTTCCCCATTACATTTTTTATTGAAATCATTTAGTCCCTTCTCGCAAGTTTCCATATTCTTTTCATCTATTAAATAAGTAAATTCATTACCATCTATACCATATAGTTTTTTTATTGCATCATTGTAAGCATCGTGTCTAAAATAACGACTACTATTACCTGATATATCTTGAGTAAAAAAGGCTATTTTTTTATATCCTTGATTATATAAGAACTCCATGCATTTATAAGTTGCTCTATAATTATCAGTAGTAACAGTATCTATTTCATTTATTTTACTTAAGCAACGGTCAGCTAAAACTATCTTAACTCCACATTTATTAAGTTCTAACAAGTAGTCATCAATTTTTCCAGTTGTGTTAATAATAAGACCATCTACCTTATTATCCATTAAGGATTTGATGCTATCTTTTTCGCTTTCAGGATTGTTATCTGTATTTGCAAATAACACATCATATCCCATATTTTTGCAAACATCATTTATTCCTTTTACTACAATAGATGAAAATGGGCTACCTATATCAGCAATTATGCAACCTATAACTCCGGTTTTTTGACTTTTTAAACTTCGCGCAATATTACTAGGACGATAATTAAGTTCTTCTATGATTTTCTCTATTCTATCCTTGGTTTCTGTAGACATGTATTCATATTGTCCATTTAAGTATCTTGATATAGTTGTTTTTGAAACTTGTGCCATTTCTGCTACATCTTTTATAGTTGACCTTTTACTACTTGTAGATTTCATCTAATTCATCCTTCCTAAAGCATAGTTAATCGGTTAATATATTATAAATTTAGGTGAACCGGTTAACATAAATTTATAATAATTATATTTAAATTTATGTGTATTTATATTTTTAGAAACCGGTTAACATAATACAAAAACAAATTAATTTATATTTTTAGAAACCGATTAACTAAAGTAATAAATATTTTATTTCTTTGTTATCGATTTCATTTATGAATTTATTATATAACTAAATTTTTCTAAATGCAACAGCAATTTGTAAATATTTAAAATTTTCTAAATTTATATTCACCTTTGTATTTTCTCCAAATATATGTAATATCGCATAAAAAAGTCAAGCAATAAACCATATATAAATTAACTGCTTGACCATTTCTATTTTTTATGAATTTATCTAAAATTAAAATTTTAGAATTTTTTCTATTTCTGAATTAATTTCCTCTATTGAATTGCATGGATACTCCAATGCCATAGGTAAATTATTAGGTAGATTAATTAATATCTTTTCTATATTTAAGATACCTTTATCTATTAAGGTATTTTTTCTATCTTCAGTTGCATTTTTTAAATGAACATATGTAACAAATTCTTTTAATCTCTCAGCATTTTTAATTGGATCCTCATCTTGGAATATCCAATTGCCTACGTCAAAAGTAAATGAAATATTTCCTCCTAGTTCCTTATTTCTTTTTAAGAAATTATATATTTTTTCTACTCTACCATTTTCAGGAGTTTGATCATTTTCCACAGTAAGTTCTATAGAATACTTTTCACATAAGTCATTTATAATATTTACATCCTCTTCTGTTAACTCATCAATTTCTCCTATAATCATCTTAATATTATGAGAACTCATATTATATGCTTCATTAAAAAAGCCCTCTATTTCTTTGACTCTAAGTTTATTAGCCTTAAACAATAATTCTGGTACTGAATAAAATATTCTCATATTATATTTATTTGCCTTTTCTCTTATATTTAAAACTTCTTCATTGAAATTTTTTATAAACTCACGCCTAATTTCTACATTCTTTATTCCTATATCATTAACCTTGTCCATTATTAAACTTTGAGGAACTCCACTTTTTAAATCCTCAAGTAATACTAGTGTATTTATAACTATTTTTTCTCTTTTCATTTTGTACTCTCCTTATTATAATTTTTTCTAACCCTTTGTTATCGATTTCATTTTATGAAATAATTATATATTCATTTTTTAATTAATACAATACTTAGTAAAATTCAAAATATTTTATTATAATAAAAAGAGCTGTTTGTTTAACAGCTCTTTATGTATTATGAATTTTTCATTACAACACTTTCAACTACATTTGCAACATTTTCACAAACATCACAACATCTTTCAAAATACTTAAAGGTATCAGTCCAAGTCATTAATTCAATAGGATCCTTTGAACTTAAGTAAAGATTTCTCATCCCATTAATATATAATTTATCTCCCTCTTCTTCTAAATCATTAATATCTATGATTAGCTTTTGAATTTTTGAAGATTTTTTAAAGTTATAGAATTCCTTCAATATTTCTTTTAATACATTACAATTTTTTATAATAACATTAGAAAATTCTAATGCTTCATTTTTTATTTCAACTATATTATACATATATATTCTAGTTAATACATCTTCTATAGCATCTGTAACATTATCTATTTGATGTGCTAAATCTATAATATCTCCTCTTTCAATTGGAGTAATAAATTCTTTAGCTAATTTATTCATCATATCATGCTTTTTTAAATCTGCATTATGTTCAATTGAGTGCATTTCTTTTATTTTATCTTCTATTTCATTTGCATTAAAATTTACTAATGTGCTATTAAGCAGACTTGCCGCATTACAAGAATACTCTACTAATTCCGCTAACATTTCAAAATAATTATTATCTTTTTTACCTATCACTAAATATCACTCCTGTATATTCGTTTTTAAAATATCCAAATAAATAATTCTGCCATTAAAAATCCTATTATTCCACATCCAGGAAAGGTTAAAACCCATGTCCATACCATTTCTTTAACAACACCCCAATTAACGGAACTTAATCTTTTAGCAGCCCCTACTCCCATTATTGCTGTAGTTTTTGTATGGGTTGTACTAACTGGAATACCTGTTACTGAAGATAATAATAGACATCCAGCACCAGCTAAATCAGCTGCAAAACCTTGATACTGCTCAAGCTTGACCATATCCATTCCAACAGCCTTTATTATCTTATATCCACCTATAGATGTTCCTAGAGCCATAACTAATGAACAAAGTACCATTAACCACACTGGTATAATGAAATTTTCAATATCTCCTCTTCCATTAGCTAGAAAAATACCTAACATAAATACTCCCATAAATTTTTGTCCATCTTGAGCTCCATGCATAAATGCCATAGCAGCTCCTCCTCCAATTTGAGAATATTTAAAAAATCCACTAGTTTTTCTACGGTCAAATCCCTTAAATATAAAACCAATTATTTTAACAATAATCCATCCCATAAAAAATCCTAAAAACGTAGAAAGTAACAATCCATATATTACTTTCATCCACTCATTCCCATTTATTCCTTTTAGTCCACCTTGAAGTGCAATAGCAGCACCTGAAATACCAGCTATTAATGCATGGCTTTCACTAGTTGGAATTCCAAAATACCAAGCAGTTGTAGCCCAAACAACTATAGCAAATAATGCAGCACATAAGGCTATTAAAGCATAGTGTGGATCTCCCCTAAAATCAACCATATTATATATGGTTTGTGCAACATTTGCATTTATCATAGTCATTACAAATACACCTAAAAAATTAAAAATTGTAGCCATTAAAATAGCTGCTTTTGGTCCTATTGCTCTTGTAGATACACATGTAGCAATTGCATTAGGTGCATCAGTCCATCCGTTTACTAAGATTACTCCTAATGTTAAAATTACTGTTATTAATAATGGTATATTGTTAAATAATTGCCCTAAAAAATCAAAAAAAGAAATAGTCATTAGATATCTCCTTTCGCATTATTGCGTGTTAATATATATGTCACATATATATTAACATGTTATATTTTAACATTAAATATTTTTAATCAAATTTTAACATTAGAATTTTAAAAATTTTTTATATATTAAAAAAATAAAAAAGTCTATGATTTTTACATAGACTTTTTTACTATTTATATAATTTCATGTCCTGAATTTTTTAGGCAAGTTTTTATTTTAACTTCTGTAGCAGGTTCATTATATATTACTTCAACACTTCCTCTTGCCATATCAACACAAACTTGATTAACTCCATCTATATTTTCTAGTGAATTTTTGACTTGTGTTTTCATATTCTCATTGGCTATTCCATCAATTTTGTAATGTACTCTTTCCATTATAAATCTCCTTTCGTAAATTAATACAAGTATATTATGCTCAGTTTTTCTTTAATTATTTTTCCATATTTCTTTATCTTTATAATAATTTATTCCCTGATATTCCATTCTATTTCCCTGTTTTTCTAATCTTAATTTATATTCAGTCCAATTTCTTTCTATTTTAGGTGTCCAACCAATTTCAGCATAGCCTAATAATCTTGGATAAATCATATATTCCATTTCTTCCACATCACTTATAGTTTCTGTCCATAGCGGTGCTTCAATTCCTAAAACTAAATCTTTTGGTGCATAATCTGTGGGATCCCAATTATATGCAGTCTCTATTGGAATAAAGCCAGCCCATGTTAATCCATAAGGAGTGCTAGGATTGTATTTCATATCTAAATATGCTTTACTAGCAATAGAAATTATCATCTTCATATTCTTGTTCCTGGCCGCTTCATTTGAATCTTTCCAATTTTGAAGTATAACACTTGAATTAATTTCTGGTGCAGTATCTATAGGATCCCATCCTATAGGAGTCTTACCATACTTTTCAACTATCTTTGATACTCTACCTACAAAATAATCATAATCCTCTTTTTTAGTACTATCCGCCTCATCTCCTCCCATATGAAAATATTTCGAAGGAGAAATTTCAGAAATCTCTTTTACTACAGTTTCTATGAATTCATAGGTTTTCTCGCTATCAGTCATTAATGTACTAAAACCTACATTTATTCCAGTATATAAAGGCTTTCTTTTTCCATCTGGATTTAAAAATCCATAAGAAGCTAATGCTGCATTTGTATGCCCTGGCATATCTATTTCTGGAATAACTTCTATATATCTATCTGTTGCATAGTTCACTATACTTTTAAATTGCTCTTGAGTATAATAACCTCCAGGTCCTCCATCAACTTCAGTACTTCCACCTATAAGAGTTAAATCTGGATATGCTTTAATTTCAATACGCCATCCTTGATCATCTGAAAGGTGTAAATGAACTTTATTAATTTTATATTGAGCTGCATAATCTATTTGCTTTTTTATTTCTTCTTCAGTAAAGAAATGCCTAGCTACATCAATCATTATACCTCTATAACTATACTCTGGCTTATCATAAACTCTTGATATAGGAATACTCCATTCCACGTCACTAACCAAAGATAACTGTTCAATTTGCGGTGGTAATAACTGCCTAATAGTTTGAATTCCTCTAAATAGCCCTTCTGGTTTATAAGCTATAACTTTAATCCCTTCATTAGTTATATTTATTTCATACCCCTCATTACCTAATTCTTCTTTTCCTTCTAACGTGCTTAAATAAATATAATTTTGAGTTGGATTTTCATTTTTATTTATAGTAAAGTTATATCCTGTAGATGGTTTCAATTTTTCCTTTAAATATTCTGCTATTTTATTTATCTCTTCTGTTTCAGCTTCATTATTTCCTTTTATAAATACAGTAGTATCTTTATTAACTATAAACTTACCTTCTTTTTCCTCATATGATAAAGGTTTAGGAATAATATTATTAATATTTTCTACTTGCACTGATACTTCTGCATCCTTATTACTATTATTAATTATTATTAATCCACCAATACAAATAATAATTAAACATAATGTACATATTAATACTTTCTTATTTTTCACAAACAAATTCTCTCCTCCTTACAATTTATTTTAAACATTATTTATCATACTAAGAGTCCACCAAATATTTTCTTTTTTTATTATCTTTCCTATAATAATTATTCCCTTACAATTTTATTATTTGAGTTTTTTTAGAAATAATTCCTTTAAACATAATTTATAATTTATTTTTGTTTTTATTATTTTAATATTTATTGAATACTTCTTAGTATTTACTATTATATCCCTACAAAGATAATTGATTTGCTTAGTATTATATTTATTATATAAAGCCACTAATATTAATAAATAAACAAAAGTTCAATAACATTATCTACAGAGATAACATTATTGAACTTTATTGTAATTACTTAATTATTAAATATCTTTTTTTAACATTGCTAAAGCTATTTTTTCTGCTGTAATTGGAAGTGTTCTAATATTTACTCCTGAAGCATTATACACTGCATTAGCTAGTGCTGGAGATGGTGTATTAATTACAACTTCTCCTATGGATTTTGCTCCAAAAGGACCTGTTTCTTCATAACTACTTTCAAAGTCTACAGTTATTGTTCCTACATCTAATCTTGTTGGAATCTTATATTGCATAAATGAACTATTTCTCATTTTACCATTTGCATCATATGTTATATCTTCATATAATGCCATTCCTATCCCTTGTGCTATTCCACCTTCTGCCTGTATTTTAGCAAGAGCTGGATTAATTACTGTACCACAGTCTACTACACCCACATAATTAATAATTTCTATATTCCCCGTTTCCTTGTCTAATTCTATTTCAACAAGTCCAACCATAAATGGTGGTGGTGAATATGGACTTGAATGTGATTCAAGTGCTGATATACATCTTCCACTTCCACCTGCAATTTTATAAGCTAAGTCTCTTCTACTTATTTCATTACTACCATCTAATGCAAATACTTTTTTACCATCAAAATCCACTTCCTCTATTGATAAATCTAAAGCTTTTGCTCCTTCTTGAATAATTTGTTCTCTTATTTTATCACAAGTTTTAAGAAGTGCCATACCAGTTACATAAGTGGTACTTGAAGCATAAGAACCTGTATCATATGGTGATTGATCAGTGTCTACACCATTTACAACTATATCACTCATTTCACATTCTAAACTTTCTGCAAGCATTTGAGATAATATAGTATCACACCCTGTTCCCATATCTGCTGCTCCTATATTTAATGTATAGAACCCATCATCATTTAATTTTACTTCAACTGATGCTATATCTACATTAGATATTCCAGATCCTTGCATTGTCATGGCAACACCAACTGAACGTACCTTACCATTGCCCATATCTTTACATGGATATTTTTCATCCCATCCAATTAATTTCTTACCTTTTTCAAGACATTTATCTAATGCACAGCTTCTTAAAAGTTCATCATAATAAGCTGGCATAACTTCTCCAACTTTAACCATATTAATAGCTCTTATTACTGTTGGATCCATTTTTAATCTTGCTGCTAATTCATTAACTGCTGACTCTAAAGCAAAACACCCTTGCGTAGCTCCATAACCTCTAAATGCTCCAGCAGACATTGTATTTGAATAAACAACATCGTATTTAAATCTAATAGCCTTTGCTCTATTATATAAAGGCATACTTTTATGTCCTGAAAGACCTACTGTTGTAGGACCATGTTCACCATAAGCCCCTGTATTAGATAAAGTATACATATCTATAGCCTTAATAATTCCATTTTTATCTGCACCTAATTTAACCTTTATTTTCATTTCATGTCTTGATGTAGAAGCTCTAAAAGTTTCTTCTCTATCAAATATCATAAGAGCTGGTTTTCCTGTTTTCATAGTAACTAAAGCTGGGAATATTTCACTAACAACAGTTTGTTTAGCTCCAAAGCCCCCACCTATTCTTGGCTTAATTACTCTCACCTTTGATTTAGGAATATCTAATGCATTTGCAAGTATTCTTCTAACATGGAATGGAATTTGTGTTGCACTTACTATATTTAATCTTCCATAGACATCTAAATGAGTAAAGGTTCTAAAAGTCTCCATCATTGCTTGTGCATTAGCCTTTGTATGATAAGTTTCTTCTATAACTACATCACAATTTTTAAATTCCTTTTCTACATCTCCATTTTCAAAAGTATCTGAAGCACATATATTTCTTTTAACTTCATTTCCTATTGGAAAATTAACATGATAATCTTCCTCATTATGTATAATAACTTTATTATCTATAGCCTCTTCAAAGTTTAATATTGCATCAAGTTTTTCATATTTTACTTTAATAAGTTTCATAGCCTTTTTAACAGCCTTTTCATTTTCACCTGCAACTATTGCTACAGGATCACCTACATATCTAACTACATTATCTAATATTAATCTATCATAAGGACTTGGTTCTGGATAAGATTGACCAGCCATAGTAAATCTAGATTTAGGCGCATCTTCATATGTTAAAATACATTCAATTCCCGGAACCTTCATAGCCACGTCTTTATTTATTTCTAAAATTTTAGCATGAGCATGTGGACTTCTAAGTACTTTAACTACTAGACATTCTTTAGGAGCTAAATCTTCAGTATAAACTGGCTTACCTGTTACTAAGGCCATAGCATCTACTTTTGCTATTCCCTTATTTACTATCTTCATAAAATTATACCTCCTTATCCATAGATAAGTATTTTTTTATTGCTCTTAATTGTCCCATATAACCTGTGCATCTACATAAGTTACCAGATAGATAATTTTTTATTTCTTCTTCAGTAGGATTTTCAAGTTCTCTTTTCATTGCTATAACATTCATTATAAATCCTGGACTACAAAAACCACATTGTTCAGATCCTTCACTCGCCATGAATCTTCCAAACTCTAAAACTTCTTCCTCTAAACCTTCTAAAGTAGTAACTTTCTTACAATTAGCTCTTACTGCTAAAGTTGAACAAGATAATACTGGAGTGCCATCTAACCAAACTGTACATAATCCACAATTAGATGTTTCACAACCTCTTTTAACACTTAAATATCCTTTAGATCTTACATAATCTATTAAAAGCATGTCTGCCTCAATATCATCAGTATATAATTTTGAGTTTATCCATATCTTAATTTGCATATGATGTTCCTCCAATTATCTTTTCTATACATCTTTTTACTAATACCTTTGCAAGTATTTCTCTATATTCCTTTGTTCCTCTCATATTTGTCCCATAAACCAATTCTTTAACTACTAAGTCTAAAGCTTTTTGAATTTCTTCATTTGTAGGATTATTGGATAACGTACTTTGAGCCTTATATGCAAGTTCAGCTTTTATAGGTCTTCCTCCTACAGCTATTTTCCATTCATTCTCACATTTACTAACAGCAACTGCTAATACAGGGAAATCAGTTTTCGATTTTCTATGAGTTAAATATGCTGCTTTACAATTATTTTTCTTTATAATTATATTAACTAGGATATCCTTCTCATATGGCATATTGCAGAAATCTTCTAATGAAATTATTCCACCGTTATACATTTCTACCTTAGTATCCAATGCTAAAAGTGCTGTTAAAATATCTGAGAAACCAAATCTTGAATATATACTTCCACCAATAGTAGCTGAATTTCTAAACTGAACTCCAACTATATTCTCAACTGATTCCTTAAGTATATTATTAAAATATTTATTTAAACTTTTATTAATTTCTATATCTCTAAGAGTTGTCATACAACCAATTTTAAATTCTTCTTCATTTTCTTCTATCTTATTTAATCCTAAATTAGATAGATCTATCCCTGTTCCAATTGCTTTGTTCCCCATTTTCATCCAAAGCAATCCACCTAAAATGCAATTTGATTTTCCCTTTGTTAATAATCCATAGGCTTGTTCTAAACTTTCCGCTAGAACATATTCCCTCATTGTAAACAAATTTATTCCTCCCCACATTAATAAATAATTGTATATTAACTTACTAGTTCTTCTTTATCTATTGAAAATTTTATGCTTTCTTCTAATTTTTCTTTTGGTAATATAAAATTCATAACTGCTGCTACTATAAATGAAACTACTATTCCACTTTGAGAAAATATAAGCTTAATCCAATTTGGTAAATGTTGTAGTGCATCTGGAACTGATCCCAGTCCAAAGCCTAATCCTAAAGCAACTGCTATTATAATTGAATTTCTTCCATTCATATTTTGTTTAAATACTAATTGCATTCCACTAACCGCAATCATTGAAAACATTATTATCGATGCTCCCCCTAAAACTGATTGTGGAACTGCTGAAACAATAGCTCCAAGCTTTGGTATAAAACCTGATAATATTAAAAATATTGCTCCAGTCATAATAGCAAACTTATTAACTACCTTTGTCATCGCTACTAAACCAACATTTTGGCTAAAAGATGTGTTTGGTAGAATTCCAAAACATGCTGCTATAAAAGAACCAACTCCATCTGCTAAAACTGCACCTGATAATTCTCTATCTGTTGCATCTCTATCAAGACCACCAACTGTTATTCCTGACACATCTCCTATAGTTTCTACTGCTGTTGCTATGTACATAATTACCATAGGTATTATAACTTCTATTTTAAAATCAAATCCAAACACAAAAGGTCTTGGAACACTTATCCATCCAGCTGTTGCTACTCCAGAAAAATCTACTTTTCCCATAAAAATTGCTACTATATAACCAACTATAATTCCAATTAATATTGCAGATGTCTTTGCAAAACCTTTTGTAAATTGCATCAAAAATATAATAATTGCCATTACTAAAAATCCTAAAAATAAATTACTTGGTGAACCAAAGTCTTTCGCTCCAACTCCACCTGCAAAGAATTTTATTCCTGTTGGAATAAGTGAAAGGCCTATAGAAATAACAACTACCCCTGTAACTACTGGCGGAAAATACTTTTTTAATGGTTTTATAAAAAATCCTAATATAATTTCTAATAATGCTCCTATTAAAGATGCTCCCATAACAGATGAATATCCAAAAGTAACTGCTGTTGCTTGTACAGTTGGCACAAATCCAGAACTTGTCCCCATTACTATTGGAAGTCCAGCTCCAACTTTCCATATTGGATACAGTTGAATTAAAGTTACTATTCCTGCTATAAACATTGCATTTTGTATTAACATAGTTTTTTGTTCTGCTGGCATTTGTAATAATCCACAAACAATAATAAGTGGTGATACATTCCCAACAAACATTGATAATACATGCTGCATTCCTAATGGAATTGCTTGTTTTAAAGATACCCTTCCATCTAGTTGATAAATACTACCTGTCTTCACGTTTAAATCCCCCTAAGTAACCTCATATATCTCCTCCAACCTTCATTTGCATTTATATATTATTACAAATAATAAAGTTAATAAAACAATTCCCTAAAGAATAAAAACATCCTCTTACAAGGATGTTTTCTAAAGCAAAAATAAATGTTAATTTAATAACACTAAATTTTGTTCGGAAATATTAACCTCGTAGTCTCCTAAATATACGGTAGGAGGTAGAAACTTCAGCCCATTTTGCTGATATATACGATTTATTTGTTTTTTACACGAATAATAATACCACATTTTTCTTTATTGTTCTACAATTTAATTTAAATTTTTAAATTTTTGCATAAATTAATAAAAAACGTTAGGAATTAACCTAACGCTTTAAAACCTAATTAGTATTTAATTTCATAACAACTTCCATCTGGAATGTCTACTTCTTTGTGTCTTTGGAAATAATTTATTATAAGTTCACTCATATCCATATTTATTTCTTTTACTACTTCTGCATTTTTATAAGCTGGATATATAGCTGTGTTACTTGCTCTATAATTATTTAAAACTATAGTATAATACTTATTTAAATCTATATCTTCACCATCTTTTTTCATTGAGGTTACTCTATTTCCAAAATCTTTAGTTAAATCTATTTCATAAGTTAAACCTGAAAATGTATCATAATTATAATTTTGAACCTTTGGAACTAAAAATTCTTCATTTATTTTGACTTCATTATTTTCTAATACAAAATATGTTGCACTCTTTTCAATAGCTTCTTTTATTTTACTACCTGTAACCTTAAGTACCTTTAGAGTATTAGGGTAAGGATAGTTAATTAAAACATCTCTAATAGAAACATTCTTTTTAAAGCCAATTGCTGTATCAAATAATGATAAAGCAGAAAAATCAGCATTAGAAACCTCTAATTGAACTTCATGTAAAAAGTTTATAAATGGATGACCTTTAAGTCTTGCAATAAAGATATCATCTAAAATTATATCGTTTTTAAAATGACCTATTTCCTTATCTAAATATTCTTCTAATTCTTCATTAATCTTAGTAAATCTATTTTCTAAGTTACTATTTATTTCATTATCTAGCTTTGATACATCAACTAACTCATAAGTAGCTTCCTTTGTTTCTGTATCAATAACAATCTTAGTAAAATTTTGTCCATTATGCATAGGTTGAGCACAAATAATTCCATTTAATTTTGTTATAAAAGATCTATGTTGATGCCCACTTAGCACTATATCTATAGAATCATACTTTTCTAACAATTCACTTGCTTGATTTTCTTTTGTTAATTTTTCAGTTGGCATATTATTACCATCAATACTTTTTTCAAATCCTCCATGATAACATACTATTATCATATCACTTTGCTCTTTTAGTTCTTTTTCATACTTTCCATACATCTCTACTGGATCTAAAAATTCTAGACCTTTTATATTTTTTTCTTGCTCCCAATTAGGAATAAAAGAAGTTGTAAAACCAATACATCCGATTTTAAAACCATTGATATTAAAAATCTTATAAGGATTACTATTAAAAGGTAATCCAGTAATATTCGCATTTATAACCTTATCAGAAATATCATTATAGGCAGTATTTAAATAATCTAATCCATAATTAAATTCATGATTTCCTAATACATATCCATCATATCCAAGGTCTTTTAATAACTCTACAATAGGATTTGTATCCATACTTTGCTTAGACAAATAGTGAGTTAAAGCAGAACCTTGAACTAAATCACCACAATCTATCTTTAAAGCTGCATCATAATTTTTTTCATCTTTTATAATATAGCTTCCTATTTTTAATATTCCAAGAGACTGCTTTGTAACATAATTAGTAGGATACACATATCCATGCAAATCACTTGTTTGATAAATAACTAATTTCATAGTACCTCCTTTTTCAATTACCAACTATCAATTAAGAGTTAATTTTTGATAATTACAAATTAATAATTAATGCTGAACTCATTAAAGCTAATTTATATTATATTTAAATCATTCTGCAATATTTAAATATAACATAAATTTATGAAAAAAGATTTATTTTTTCTTAAAATAAAATCTTATTTTTAACATCTAAATTTTAATATATTAAATACGATATTTATATGATAGTATTAAATTTAGAGGTGAATTAAAATTGAAAAAAATTATAAAAGTTGTAGGAGCAATTATTCAAAATAATAATTCAGAAATATTGTGTGCCTTACGTTCAAAAGATATGAATCTCTCTGGATTTTGGGAATTTCCTGGTGGAAAATTAGAAGAAGGTGAAACACCAGAAAAAGCTATTATTAGAGAAATATTTGAAGAATTAAACTGTACTATACAATTTAATTCGCTTTTTAGTGCAACTACATATGAATATGATGAATACATACTTAATCTAATGGTAGCTAAATGCACTTTAGTAAAAGGACAACCTGTAGCTAAAGAACATGCTAAATTATTATGGCTTCCAATAGAATACATAGAAAGTTTAAACTGGGCTCCTGCTGATATTCCAACAGTAAAAAAACTTATTTTAAAACATAATAAAATGGGCTGTTTATAGCAGCCCATTTCATTATAAAGTACTATAATATTCCTCTTTTTGTTTTTCCCAATAAATTTTATCTTCTTCAGTAATTTCCCTTAAAACTCTACAAGGATTACCTACAGCTATAACATTATCAGGAATATCTTTAGTTACTACAGAACCAGAGCCTATAACTACATTATCTCCAATAGTTACCCCAGGATTTATTACAGCGCTTCCCCCTATCCAAACATTATTACCTATCTTAACACTTTTTCCAAACTCTAACCCTGAATTTCTAATCTCTGCATCAATAGGATGACCAGCTGTATAAATACATACTTTTGGTGCAAACATTACATTTTCTCCAATTTCTACTTTACATACATCTAAAATTACACAATCAAAATTAGCGTAAAAATTATTTCCAACAGAAATATTAGAACCATAATCACATCTAAATGGTGGTTCAATATATATACTTTCTCCTGTTTTCTCAAACAATTCTTTTAGTAATTCTACTCTATATTTTTGTTGCTCTTCAGTAGTATTATTAAATAACCTAGTTAACATTCTTGATTTTTTTGCATCAGCTTTAAGTTCTGAATCATTAGCAATATACAATTTTTCAGATAACATTCTTTCCTTTTCGGTCATACCACACCTCTTATAAAAATATTAATATTTAATCATTGAAATATTTCTTTTTTTATTTCACTTAAACTTTTAAAACTTTTATAGCAATACTTTTTTATTTCTTTATCAGCCTCTTTTAAATCAATAACATGAATAGGAATCATATTTCCCTTATAAGCTGCTTTTATTCCAGCTAAAGAATCTTCTATTACAATACATTCTTTAGGCTCTACTCCAAGTTTATCAGCCGCCTTTAAAAATATTTCTGGATTAGGCTTTGTTTCTTTAACTTCATCTCTACAAACTAGTTCATCAAACATATTTTTAAAATTACTTTTATTTAACTGCTTTTGCATTCTTTCTTTGGATGCAGAAGTAGCTAAAGCTAAATTATAATTTTCATTTTTTAGATATGTAATTAATTCATAAGCACCATCTTTTACAGGAATATTTTTATCTAGCTCTATTTTTAACTCTTTATCTTTTTCTATATACATTTCTTCAATAGGAATATTCTCTCCAAACTCTTCTTTGAATACTCTCTTTACATTTTCTCTACCGGTAGCAATTACCTTAGAATAAATTTCCTTAGTCATTTTGTAACCATATTTTTCGCAGACCCTTGTCCAAACATCTAAATAAACTTTTTCTGTATCAAACAATACTCCATCCATATCAAATATTACTGTTTTTATATTCTTTAAATTATGCTGCATATAATCCTCCATTTATAACTAAATCTATTACTATTTATATTATATATGGAGGATAAATTCAATAATTAAGCCCTATTTTCATTATTTTAGCATTCTGTCCATTTCATTGTTTAAGACATTATAAATAGCCTTTGCAACTCCTAAATTATCATTAGTGTCAGTTACATACTTAGCTATTGCCTTTACTTCTGGTATAGCATTTTTCATAGCTACAGTTTCTTCAAATATTTCAAACATAGAATAATCATTAAAGCTATCCCCTAATATCATAACTTCTTCTCTAGCAATATTCATTTTAGTAGCTACTTTTTCTAGTATTATTCCTTTTTGTGCATTAATATCAGTTATTTCTATATTATCACTAAAAGAAGATGATATAGCTAAACCTTCTATTTCACTTATTACTTTTTTCATATTGTTTATAAGATCTATATTATTATGAAATGCTACAAACTTTCTTACCTCTATACCTTCCTCAAAAAATTTATTAATATCTTCAATGTATTGTAGTACTGTAAAGAAACCTAAGTTTTCAGAAATCTCTCTAGCTTCATCTTCACTTATTCCTGGATTAAAGCTCATAGTTCTATATATAATCTCTTTTAAAGCCTCTTCTCTAGTTGAAGTAGTAAAAATACCTTTATTTGTGAATATACGTGCAGAAAGTTTATTTTCATCTAAAATATTTATAATCTTTCTAGCACTTTCTTCTTTAATATTTATTATATCTAAAATTTTACCTTCTTCATCTCTATATTCAGCTCCATTAGATAGTACGCATTGAGCCTTAATGTTATGTCTATCCAATACTTCCTTAACACTTTCATACTCTCTACCTGTTGATATTGCAAATATTATTCCTGCTTCCTCTGCCTTTCTAATTGCCTCAACAGTTTCCTTGTCTATATCATGGTTACTATTTAATAAAGTACCATCCATATCCGATGCAATAAGTTTTATCATTATATCTTCCTCCTACTGTTACTTATACTCACTATATTTTATCATATATTTTTGATAAATTAATGTTATTTGTTTATTCAAATGGATATATTAAGCCTATCTCTTTTCTTATCTTATCCATAATTTCAGCTAACTTTAGTGTTACATTGTGAGTTGCTACTTCACTTTCTATTAATTTATTTTTTATACAATCATTAACTTCATCTATTTCATATTTGTAGCCAGATTCTTTATAATCATCAAGATATTTTTCTACGCTATCCTCTAAATATAAGTAGCACTCTTTTGCACTCCAAAACTTAGGTACAACTATCTTCCCTTTTTCTCCATAGATAATAGCTGTATTATCAGTATCAGAAGAAATTGAACAAGTTAATGATGCCAAAGTTCCATCATCATATTTTAAATTAATAATATCACTTTCATCTACATTTGTATTTGTAAATTCAGCACTTGCTTTTATTTCTGTAGGGAAACTATCTTTTACATAGTTAGAAAATAATATAGGGTAAATTCCTACATCTAATAAAGCTCCTCCAGCTAAATTTGGATTATATAACCTAGAATTTGAATCTTTTTCACTTTTAAATCCAAAGTTAGCCGTAATTAATTTTATTTTTCCTATTTTATCTTCTTCAATCCATCTTTTTGCTTGATTTACAGCTGGTAAAAATAAAGTCCAAAGTGCTTCCATTATAAAAATATTATTTTCCTTTGCTAATTTTAAAACCTCTTCACTAGTTTTAAAATTGTAAGAAAAAGGCTTCTCACATAAGATATGTTTCTTTGCTTCTATACATTTTTTAGCATATTCCATATGATAATTATGTGGAGTAGCTATATATACTGCATCTATATTATCATCCTTTAAAAAATCATCCACATTACTATAGTATCTTTCAATATTATGTAATTTGGCAAACTCCTTTACCTTATTTTCATTTCTTCCAAACACTGCTGTAAGAATTCCATCATTAGTATTTTTAACTTCTAATGCGAATTCATTTGCTATATTCCCAGGTGCTATAATTCCCCATTTTATCATGATATCACTTCTCCTCTTAAATTTATTGATAATTTCATATTACATATACTTATCAAATACTCAATATAGTATTCCATAATTTAAATATCAAAATTATCATTTTATTTTATAAAAAAAATAATCTTTCTATATAATATTATACTAAAAAATAATTTTCTAAAATGAAAGGTTGATTTAATCCTGTTATTAGATTAAATCAACCACTATTTTAACTATATGTTTTTAAATATAAATCTACCATCTTTCATAAGTGCATTTCTTTTTGATATCCTTGCTATTGCTTCTGCTGAACAAGATGCATCACAAAATACTATGTCTGCTTTATCATCAGCTTTAGGCCATAATACCTTACCATCTTTATCTAAAATTGATACCCCATTTGTTATTAATTTTAGATATTTATTTAAATTATACTCTTCTATTACTCCAAATTTCTCACACATTCTACTTAACCTTTGTAATAAGTCACCACTACCAAAAGGACTCCAATGATCATTAATATTATCATTTATTATATTAACTTTAACTCCATAATCACTTATAAAAGGAACTGGTGGGCAAGCTACATCTATAGGTGATGTTGTAGATAACTCTACACCTAATTCTTTCATAGATTCGCATATATCAGCTAAATCATTCTGTTCTAAGTCTCCTAGACAATAACCATGACTTATAGTAACTCTATTTTGCCACTTTGCTTCTTCTACAACTTTTAAAAGTCTTTTTATAACATAAGCTCCTAATGTTCCTCTTTCATGCAAATGTATATCTATATCTGAATTAAACTCTACAGCAATATTCATCATTTCATCTATAGATTTATTTATATTATCATCTATAGTTGCTGGATCTAATCCACCTACTATATTAGCTCCATTTCTCATAGCATCTTTCATATAACTTATACTATTACTTCTTAAAAGACCATGCTGTGGAAAGGCTACCATTTCATAATTAACCTTATCTTTATAATCCTCTAAAGCTCTAATTACTCTCTCCATATTTCCCAGTCCTATTATAGGATCAACATTGCATTGAACTCTAGTTTCAGTTACTCCATTTTCTATAAGTAAATCTAATAATCTTTTTGCCTTAACTTCTGTATCATCTAAAAAATTAGGTAAAAATTCTTCCTCTTCTTTTATTCTATCAAATACACTAGTAAACGGTGTACAAGCACTCCATTTACCACCATAATAGCCTTTATCAAGATGTATATGCCTGTCCTTAAATGATGGCACAGCTAGCATACCCTTCATATCTATCTTTTCAATTTTTTCTTTAAAAGTATTTTTTTCATATATTCCTTCAATTTTTTCATTACATATTAATATATCTTTACTTTTAGTCTTTGTGCCTATGACAATATTTTTGTCATATATAAAACCATCTTCTAATAATACGTTTTCTAATAAAACCTTTTGTTTATTCATTTCAAACACCCTTTATCTATTTTATTATATATTTATTATGAATATATTTTATCATCTTTTGAATATATTTTCACTCACTATCTATTAAATATTATCTATGATACCTTAAAGTTTATATTTATTTTATAAATTCTCTCATTCAATTATAGACTTAAACTTTAATTCGAGAACAATTTGTGTTATAATTCTATTAAATATTTGTTATGATTTGGGATTATTTTTTTCTTTAATTTATAAATTATCATTTTTTCTTTAGGGTAATTTTATTAAAGGAGTTAATTATGCAAAAATATTTAAATGAAAATATTGTTCAAAAAAATCTTTTTAGAAGAACAATTATAACGATCACTATAAGTTTGCTACTAATAATTTTTTCTTTTATCGAGATATTGGCACTTCAAAAAGCTAATACTAAATCATTTTATATAAATTTAAAAGCTTTAATAAATGAATATAAAATAAACTTAAAAAATCAGTTTAACTCAGACTTTCAATCCTTAAGAGCATTAAGTTCATTTATAGATAATAATAATTTACTCAACTTTGCTACTTTACAAGATGGAAGCTATTATAAAAATACACAAAATGAATTTGAAAGAATTTGCTATTTTTCTATTGATGGATCTAATACTCATTTAACTTTTCCTCAAACAATTGAAACCAATTTAGATATAAATGATTTGAATCCTGAATCAAAATTAGTTATAGAAAAAGCTTTGAAAGGTGAAAATTCAATTTCTGAAGTTTTTTATGATAGTGACTTAGGTATAAATATTATAATTTACGCAATTCCTATATATGATAATAATGGTAACATAATTGGTTGTCTAACTGGTTCTAAAAAACTAGATATATTTCAAAATATATTAAATCAAAAAACTCTTTCTAATTATGTCCTTGACATTGATTGGATTAATAGTAAAGGTGAGTTTATTACTTGGTCAAAGCACAGTCTCATAGAAGAAAAAATTCAATCTATATATTCTGATTCTTATATATCAGATAATGAAAAGTTAAATATACAAAAAAAAATTAAAGAAAGAGAATCATATAAATCTGAAATCAATTATGAAGGTAATAGCTATCCTTTATATATAGAGCCTCTTAATTTGAATAATTGGAATTTAATTTATGTTGATAAATATAATAACTTTAAAAGTCCTGTTTACTCCTTAATACAAACTATTATTGTTACATTGTTAATTGTTACTATAATAATAATTTTTTTAATTTTATTCTTATATAAAAGCTTATTAATATATAATAATGATTTAATAAAATTAGTCTGTTATGATGAAACGGTGGGATGTTACAACTTTAAAAAATTTAAATACGAATGTTCTAAATTATTATTAAAAGATAAAAAATATAGTATAGCTACACTAAACATTAGAAATTTTCAATACATAAATGAAATAATAGGACGTCATAATTCAGATTTATTATTAATGAAAATCTCTAAGGTTTTAGAATCAAGTATAAATGTCAAAGAAGTTTATTGTCGTTATAATTCCGATCAATTTTACTTATTAATTAATGATATTGATAAAGCTAATATTAAAAGACGTTTAACTAATATAATGAATAATATTTGCAATTCAATTTCCGATATAAATATAAAATATCCACTTACTTTATACTCTGCAGTAGCTATAAATGATTTAAACTCTTCTTTCATAGATATAAATAAAGATTTGCTAACTAATTTGATCAGTAATGCGGACTTTGTTCAAAAACATATAAAAAAACGTTATGTAAATATAATAAATTTTTACGATAAAAAAATGCACGAAACTGAAAACTTCAATAACTTAATAGAAAGTACTATGGAAAATGCTTTAAAAAATAATGAGTTCAAATTATTTTTACAACCTAAAACTGATTTAAAAACAGGTAATGTTTTAGGAGCAGAAGCTTTAGTTAGATGGATAACTAATGATAGAACTATAATCTTTCCTGATAAGTTCATTTCTCTATTTGAGAATAACGGTTTTTGTATTCAACTAGATTTGTACATGTTTGAAAAGGTATGTGAAAAAATTCGTTACTGGATAGATTCGAATATTCAACCAATAACAATATCAGTAAATCAAAGTAAACTTCTATTTTATAGAACAGATTATGTAGATAATATCATGAAAATAATATCCAAATATAATATACCAAGAAACTTAATTACTTTAGAAGTTCTTGAAGGTATGGCTATTGAGAATTTAGATGAATTTAATAAAACAATAAAACAATTACGTTCTAATGGCCTTAAAATATCTATGGATGACTTTGGAAGTGGTTACTCTTCATTAAATACTCTAACAAGTATTGATATAGACGAAATTAAATTTGATCGTAGTTTTCTTAATGAAAAATCTCCTAATAAGAGAACAAAACTTGAGTTTACCTTTAAAAATATTGTTAATTTGGCTAAAGACTTAAAAATCTCTACTGTTGTTGAGGGTATCGAAAGTAAAGAAGATGAAATATTAGTGAAACGTATGGGATGTGATTATGGACAAGGTTATTATTATAGTAAACCTCTTAGTTCAGAAGAATTCGATTTAAAGTTTATGAAAAAAATATAATATATATTAACTGGGTTATTTAAATAGCCCAGTTAATATATATTTAAAATTATAATGCTATTTGATATTTAGACACTTTATTTTTAATTTTTATATTAACTCGTAATTTCTTTATATACTTCTAATTCTTTATAAATTTCATTAATTAGCTAAAATTCTCCTTAATTACCTCTCTATAAATTTCATATAATTTGTCCCACGTTAATGGTCCTACTATTCCATCTGCTATAAGACCTTGCCATCTTTGAAAGATCATTATAGCTTCTTTAGTTTTCTCTCCAAATATACCATCAACACTTACCTCTGGAATAAACTGATACTTTTTGTGTATTTCATTTAACCATTCTTGAATTAACCTTACATCCTCTCCTCTTTTTCCCTTCTTTATTAAGTATCCTGGATATTTAATAAATTCTCCTGAACCAGTTAATATATATGGTTCTATAATTTTATAAACTTCTATTAGTTTACTCCAAGTCTTTGGTCCTATAATTCCATCATCATCTAGGCCAAACTCACTTTGAAACGACTTAACAACTTCCTCCATATTCTTATCAAATTCTCCTGTTACTTCTATTGGAAGAATATTATCATAAAAAGTTCCTATAGCCTTTAATAGGAATTGAGCATTTTTTACTTCTTCACCTTTATCGCCTAACCTCAAAATATTAGTTGGTACTTTATCTGGTAATGGTAATTTTTCTCCTTCAGAATTAAGTTCTGCTAACTTTTTTACTCCTACATATATTTGAGATATTTTATACCATGTTTTCTTTCCAACAATTCCATCTGGTGTTAAATTAAATATCTTTTGAAATGTCTTAACAGCATTTTTAGTTGCTTCATTAAATTCTCCATTTTCATTTGTTATCTCTGGAATTCCAGGATAATTCTTTCTTATTCTATTTAATTGTTGTTGTATTATTTTAACATCCTCACCCTTATCCCCTAACTTCAATGCTTTTCCAGGATAAGACTCAATAGCCCCTTCAACGTAATCAGCAGTTCTTATTTCAATATTATCTCCATAATATTTTTTTAATATTTGATATGCAGAATCACCATTATTAGCATAAGTCACTGTCCCCCATTGTGATAATCCATCACAAGTAACAGTTGTTCCATTGCAATATTGAGCAAGTAAAGGCTCCTTAAAACCTTTTCTACTTATATACTCATTAAATATCTCATCCACAACATCACTTATTGTATCAAAATAATTTCTTCCATTTACAAAATAATGATCATATGCTGTTGAGTTTGTTATGTCAAAATCATATCCTCTACTTCTATACCATTCAGTATAAATTCTATTTAATGTAAAAGATATTTCAGCATATATATTACTTTTTAAAGCCTCTTTCGGCCATGTAGGATATATTTCACTTGATGCAACATTCTTTATATAATCAGTAAATGGAACCGTCACATTCTCAGCATATGATGTAGGCGTTCCTAAATGAACTGTAATATATTCAGGAATAACTACATCCTTTAGTAATTTTGAAGAAGCATCACTCTTCAAATTCTCAAAATCCTTTTCTTTTTTTAACAAGCTAGGTGGTAAAGTCAAAGCATTAGGTGGAATATCTATAACATCTATAGAGCTTTCTCCCCTAACTTTTGGTGTCATTTGAACCTTTTGAATTGATGTTACACCACTAAATATAGGTATTCCCTTTATATATTTGTTTTGAAATTTATTACTTAAAATAATTGCATCATAGGTTTTATATGGTTTAATTGCCACATCTGGTTCTTCTGAAAGATATTTATCATAAGTATATAAACTTATTGGTTTAGTTTTTCCATCATTATCAACCTTTACAACCTTATTGCTAACTAACTCGGCTGTATCTGTGTTAATTATAATTATTTCTGCATCAGTTACAGGTAAAGATTCTTCACCAACAAATAAAATAAATTGTAATTTACCAAAACTCATTTAATCACCTTAATTTACTAATTTTATACCAATATATTAAATTTTTATTCTTATGTGATTTTTTAAATATACAAAAAAGAGTATTAACAATTTAATTTTGTTAATACTCTAAATTAATTTCTTAAAATATAATAAACTCTCTCTAATACTATAATTAATGTCTTCTTGCAAAATCTACAAAAACAAACTTATCTGGTCTATGTCTTGACTCCGTATATTGAAAAAGACTTGTGTCATCTAAATAAGTATAGCTTTTAACTACAACTATCATTTCAAAACCCTTCATATCTAGATATTTTTTGTCTTCTTCCGTTACATTTTGAACTGTTATTTCTTTTTTTGCATATGCAATTCTTAATCCTAATACATTTTCAAAATACTCATATAAAGAATCTCTACATATTTCTTCTGTAAGATTTTCAACAAACTTCTGAGCAATATAATCCTTATCTAATATTACTTTTTCACCATCTATTGATCTGGATCTTATTATATCCCAAACCTTATCTTCACTATTTAGTTCTAGACTTGTTAGTATGTTTTTATTAGGATTAATGCATTCAAATCTTTCTACTATAGTCTCTATTCTTCTTCCCAATTTACTTGAAAGCTCTTTAAAACTTACTACACCTGATACAGGAAAGTTAAACTTATTAATATCCAAAACAAAGGAGCCTTTCCCCTTATTTTTTTGGATATAGCCATTTTGCTCTAACATATTTAAAGACTTTCTTACAGTATCTCTTGATACATTATACTCATCCATTAATTCCTTTTCAGATGGTAATTTATCATTAGGTTCATATTCCTTATTTTCTATCTTATTAACTATGATATTATATATATTTAAATACTTTCTATCCATTTTATCACCATAGTTATTTTATCATATATTCCATCTAATTCTCAATATAATATGCTATAGATTCATAAGGTCTAAGTAATATTTCTTCTGAAAGTTCTTTAGAGTTCTCATAGTTAGACAAAAGTACTGTTGATTTTTTACTTTCCTTTAATAAATCTTTTGGAAGATTTACTATAGTTTCTTTTGGATAAAAATTATTTAAAACCACTAATATTTTATTTTCATATTTTCTTGTGTAAGCTAATACTGTATCACTATCCTCTAGTATCATTTTAATACTACCTTTTGAAATAACATCATATTTTTTTCTTAATGATATAAGCTTTTTATAATGATAAAATACTGAATCCTTATCTTCTAAAGCATTTTTAGCATTTATACTTTTATAATTTTTAGCTACTGGGATCCAAGGTGTACCTTTAGAAAACCCTGCATTTAAATCATCATTCCATTGTACTGGTGTTCTTGAATTATCTCTTGATTTAGACTTCAATATTTCTAAAATCTTATCTTCATTTTCTCCCTTTTCTTTTAAAATATTATAATAATTTATAGACTCTACATCTCTATATTCTTCTATAGTGTCAAAATATGGATTGGTCATTCCGAATTCTTCACCTTGATAAATATATGGAGTCCCCCTCATCATGTGTACTGTAGTTGCAAGCATCTTAGCGCTTTCTTTATGATATTCTTTATCATCTCCAAGTCTTGATACTATTCTTGGCTGATCATGATTGCACCAGAATACTGCACTCCATCCATTACCCTCTTGCATTTCTTCTTGCCACTTCTTAAATATATCCTTAAGCATCTTAAAGTCAAAATCCATTAAAGTCCATTTGTCTCCATTTTCATAATCAACCTTTAAGTGATGGAAATTAAATACCATAGAAAGTTCTTTTTCATCTGGATTAGAATACCTTATACAGTTTTCTACTGAAGTTGATGACATTTCTCCCACTGTTATGATGTCTTCATATTTACCAAAAGTATTTTTATTAAGCTCTTTTAAATACTTATGAATATTTGGCCCATCTGTATAAAATTTTCTTCCATCTCCAACGTAATCATCTTCAAAGTTTTCTGGCTTAGATATAAGATTTATAACATCTAATCTAAATCCTTTTATCCCTTTTTCAATCCAGAAATTAACTACTTTAAATATTTCATTTCTTACTTCTTCGTTATCCCAATTTAAATCACCTTGAGTTATATCAAACAAATGTAAATAGTATTCATTAAATTTCTCTACATATTTCCATGCACTTCCACCAAATTTAGAAATCCAATTTGTTGGAGGTTCACTGCCATTACCTTCTTTAAATATATAGAAATTCTTATATTTTTCATCACCTTCCATAGCTTTTTTAAACCAATTATGTTCAGTTGATGTATGATTAAATACCATATCTAGCATTATTTCTATATTTCTCTTTTTAGCTTCTTTAACTAAGTTATCAAAATCCTCCATAGTTCCCATTCTTGGGTCTATATTATAATAATCTTCTATATCATATCCATTATCCTTTTGTGGAGATACATAAACTGGAGTTAACCATATATAATCTACACCTAATTCTTTCAAATAATCTAATTTTTCTATTACTCCGTTTATATCTCCAATTCCATCTCCATTTGAGTCATTAAATGATTTAGGGTATATTTGATAAACTACACTTTCTTTAAAGTTTTTCATGTTAAATCTCCTTTGTTTAGCAAATAAGGACAATGGAGCTATTATACTAACAGCACCATTATCCAAGATTTATTTTATATTTCTAATTTTTTCTTACCAACAACTAAAGTTAATACAAATGGTACTACTATGGCTACTAACATAGCTACTAAAAACATAAGCATATGTTGTGGCTTAATTGAAAGAATTCCTGGAAGTCCTCCTATTCCAATTGCATTAGCCATAACACCACTACCTACTGATATTATTGCTGCTATTCCCGAGCCTATCATTCCACATATAAATGGGAATCCATATTTTAAGTTAACTCCAAATAATGCAGGTTCTGTTACACCCAAGTAAGCTGAAATACATGCTGGTATTGAAACTTGTTTTTCTTCTTCTTTTTTTCTTTGTAAGTAAATCATCGCAAGTACTGCAGAACCTTGAGCTATATTAGATAAAGCTATCATCGGCCATAAAGATGTTCCTCCTACTTGAGCCATTAATTGTAAATCTATTGCATTGGTCATATGGTGTAATCCAGTAATAACTAACGGCGCATAAACAAAGCCAAAAATTCCTGCAAATAACCATCTAAATGATGAAGTTAATCCTGAGTACACTACTTGTGAAATAACGTCTCCTATTTTCCAACCAATTGGTCCAAGTATTGTATGTGCTACAATAACTGCTGGTATTAAAGCAAAAAATGGAACAATTATCATAGAAATTGATGCTGGCGATATTTTTCTAAAGAATTTTTCAAGATATACAAGTACAAACCCTGCAAGTATTGCTGGTATAACTTGTGCTTGATATCCAATCATATTTACCTTTGCAAAACCAAAGTCCCAAAATGGAATTTCTGCTCCACTTGAAACAGCATAGGCATTTAATAGTTGTGGTGATACTAATGTAATTCCTAGTACAATTCCTAAAATTTGAGTAGTACCCATCTTCTTAGATATAGCCCATGTAATTCCCACAGGTAGGAAGTGGAATATAGCCTCTCCTATTAACCACAAGAAATTATAAGTACCAGCCCAAAATTGTGATACTTCAATTAAGGTTTTAGTTCCATCTTCAAACATCTTAACATCACCAATGATGTTTCTAAATCCTAATATTAATCCTCCAACTATAATTGCTGGTATAAGAGGTGAAAATATTTCAGCTAAATTTGCCATAAGCCTTTGCATAAATGTCATATTTGACTTAGCTGCATCCTTTGCATTTTCTTTGCTAACTCCCTCTACTCCAGAAACTTTTACAAAGTCATTATAAAAATCTCCTACAGTATTTCCTATTATTACTTGAAACTGTCCTGCTTGAATAAAAGTTCCTTTAACAGACTTTAAACCTTCTATTTTTTCTTTGTCAGCCTTAGTAGTATCCTTTAATACAAATCTCATACGAGTTACACAATGTGTTACCGCACTAATATTTTCTTTACCACCTACGTACTTTAATAATTCTTTTGAATCATCAATATACTTTCCCATATAATTTCCTCCCTTAAAACTTGTACGTACATCTTCTTTATGACTCTATATTAACTTATACGTACATGTTTGTCAACACTTTTTGAAACCATTTTCATTTTTTTAATATTTATTTTAACCATTTTATGAAAATTAATGTTATAACTCTAAATATTATAAATAATAAAAAATTAAAGAGCTGTTAAAAACAGCTCTCAAGGTTAAAATATTATATTTTCTTATTTTGATTTTATGATACGACTTTTATTTTTTATTTAAATTCTATATTATCTCCATCTACTAACTCAGAATTTTCTTTTATATATTGTACTAATTCTTCTACTTGAGCATATGCTACTGCTACGTAGGTATCTGCTGCCCCATAGTAAATTGCAATTCTTCCTGTTTCAGCATCATGTAATGTTGCACATGGAAAAGCTACATTAGGAACAAATCCTGTTGTTTCATAATCCTTTTCTGGTGTTAATAAATAATCTCTTGTTCTATATAAAACTTTTGATGGATTTTCCTTATCTAGTAAAGCTGCTCCCATACTATATACAAATCCATTACAAGTTCCAGATACACCATGATAGAATAATAACCATCCTTCAGTTGTTTCTATTGGAGTTGCTCCACCACCAATTTTAGTAGCTTGCCACCAGCCAGATCCACCTTTACTCATAACTCTTCTATGTCTTCCCCAGTGAACTAAATCTGGACTTTCACTTATAAATATATCTCCAAAAGGAGTATGTCCACTATCACTTGGTCTGCTTAAAAGCATATACTTTCCATTAATTTTTCTTGGAAATAAAACTCCATTTCTGTTAAATGGAATAAATGGATTCTCAAGTCTAACAAATTCTTTAAAATCTTTTGTTGTACCAAGTCCTAGAGATGCTCCACCAAATTCAGCACACCATATTATATAATAAGTATCTTCAATTTTTACTAATCTTGGATCATATGAATAATTAGGTTGATACTCATTTCCCTCTTCGTCTTTCCAATGTATTTCCTCATCTTCAATATCCCAAACTAATCCATCTTTACTTCTACCAACATGTAATTGTGGTTTTCCATTTTTATGATCAGCTCTTAATATTCCAATAAATCCTTCTTTATATGGTAATACTGCACTGTTAAATATTCTTGCAGTTTTCTTTGTAGGATTCCAATTTATAATTGGATTTCCTTCATGCCTCCATACAACACCTTCAAAACCTTCTGGTTTATCTTGCCACGGCATTTCCTTTAAATTTTCACCTATTATTTTTACCTTTTGCATAATTAACCTCCCAAAAATTTAATTTATATTAATTTATATTTTCCAAATATCCTCACCAAAAGATTTAATAAAATCTATTAGTTCATCTGCCATCTCCTCAGCCTCTGATATTCTAATATGCCCAGGAGTACCAGCTCCATTTCTTTTAAATTTAAATCTAACTATTTTTTTATCATTTAAAGATTCAACCATTTCATCTAGAGCATCATCCCACCCCTTGCTATGACACAAAATAGTTGTTATAACTATAAACAAAGCATTTTCATATTTACTTCTTAAATCTCTTATTATTTCAGCATATTTAGATTTCCATACTTCTCTCTTCTCTTTATCTTCATCTATATAATTATTAGGGTGTGCATCATTTTGCCCTAAAGCCATAATCACTACATGAGGAGTATATTTTGAAAAATCCCAATTATTACACTCTCCTAATTCTGGATTATATCTTAACTTATCATAAGTAGACTCTAATCCTAAATAACCTTTTGATGGCACAAAATAACCACTTCCGTCCATTACCGCAATTCCACCTTGTGCATTATTATTTATTTCTGCATCTAACTTTCTTGCTGTTATCATTGAGTAGGAATACCACGAATTAGAATAAATCCCTTCATGACCTTCTGGATCAATTTTCCCCACACAATTTATTGCTTCAGAAACTTCTCCTGCCGATACTGAATCTCCAAAGCATTCAATTTTTCTATCTTTTCTTTCTCCATATGACTCAATATAGCAATCTTTATCAAGTACTAAACCATAAAAATCAAAGTAATGTGCAGAATCAGATCTTTTATATAAAATTAAATCATGTATCTTATTTTCTAATCCTTCTGCAATATCTATTACAATAACTTTATGATGTTCTTCAATTACTACTTTTCCTTTTATTTTCTCATCAATTATATATCCAATAGCATTTTCATAATGATTATGATAATTTTTAATTACTATTTTTAAGCTTGTACCACTAAACTTAACCTTTATATTACTACCGGCATAAATAATAGTAGGTGCTTTAGGATTCTCAAAATCCACTCTTCCCATATATTGATATTTATAGTTATCTCCCTCTATAAATTCACACTTTCCTCTATCAATATTTTCTAAATACATTTAATCACCTCTTAAGAGACTAAAAATCCCATTATATATATTTCATTTTTATATTCATCATCAATTAAATTTATTTCTATACTATGATTATCAAAAGAATCTCCTTGTGCTAAGAGCTCTGTTGCTGAATAATCTCCCCATCCATTATCAAAATAAGTATCTATAATAATTGGTTCATTTCCATCTACAGTAACCTGCATTTTACCAGCTGTTTTTTTAATAGATTTTTTATATAATAAGAATATATTTTTTCCTTTTAAATCTACTCTTATTACTGCCTTATCACCTTTAACCCTACTACTATTCCATCCGTCACAAAAAACTTGGAACCCTTTAAAATCTTCAAGAATTCCTTTACTTTTATCAACCTTCAAATTTTTATTATTTTTTATTTCTCCACAAATATAGTCTTCTCCAAAAACTGGGTCTCCTAATTCTATTAATTTATAATTTACTTCATTATTAAATTCTTTATCTAAGTCATTATATATATTTTTTATAAAATCGATTAACAGTTCTGATATTATAAAATGCCCATAGTCATTTGGATGAACTTCATCTGTAGCTACATCTTGCCACTTAAATCTTCCATTTTTAATTTCTTTCTGTATGGTATCTCTAAAGCTTATCATTGGAATATTATATTTTTTCCCTATTTCTATTTGTTGTTCTTGCACATTACTTCCATCAAAATTACTCATAAATACTTCTATTATTGCTGGGTGATTTTCATTAGATAATATTCTTCTTACTAAGCTTTCATAAGCTATTTTGTCATAAATGCTACTCTTATCGTTTACAGCAAAATCAATAAATACTATATCTGGATTATGTGATAGCACTTTTTTTACTCTATGTACTCCAATTATTGATCCTGTTGCTCCAACACCAGAATTAATACAATTTATATTTATATTTTTAAAGGTCTCTTTAAACCAAGAATAAGTTCTACTTACATAGCAATTTTCCTTAGTTGTAGCATTACAACCTTGTGTTATTGATCCTCCCACAAAAGCTATAGTTATATCTTGTCCATTTTTAGCTTTATCTATAACCCTTATAAGTCTTGATATATCCCCCTTACTAACTAATGAATTCTTTATCATTTCCTTTGTAATTATATATTTCATATTAAACCTCCATTAAAAACGCTCCCCTGAATTAGTATACTTCAATTATACATAAAATATATATCTATATCAATAAAAATATATATTTATATTATTTTTATATATTCCTACTATAAAATATAAATTTTTTTATAAATTTATAAAAAAAGAAACTGTACACTATGTGTACAGTTATCTATAATAATATTTATTTCATTACTTATTATTTGATTTTGATATCATAATTGGAATTGTAGTTGCAATTACTAGTATTACTAATAATAAAATCGCCATTATATTAGTTGAAGCAAATCCCACTGGTGTTTTTGGAGTTATTATACCTGAAACCTGCAATATTATTCCCAGTAATCCAATAATGGAACCACCTGCTACAAGCCCTGAGGATAAACTAATTCCATTAGAAACTCTAGTTTCCTTCTCATTTTCGTTTTTACTCATTTTTTCAACAAATACACGTATTAATGCTCCAACTAATATTATTGAAGTAGTTGATATTGGTAGGTAGAACCCTATAGCTATTGTCATTATTGGTAGATTTAATAAAAATAAGAATAAAGCTATAACTACCCCAACTAATATCATAGGCCATGGTAAATCACCAGACATTATACCCGAAGTTAATGTAGCCATTAAATTTGCTTGTGGTAAAGCAAACTGAGCATCTGCACCAGTAACTGCTAGCTGACTAGATAATACCATTATCGTTCCTGTAACTACTACAACTCCCACTATACTAGATATTATAAATGTATTTAACATTTCTTTTCTACTGCCACCTATTATGTATGTAACCTTTTGAGATTGGCTATATCCACCTGCTACTGATATAGCTACAACCATAAATGCTGCAAACAATAATAATGATTTATTATCTGCGTTAGTAGTCCATCCCATAATAACAAATACGAGGGTTAGTATAACTAATGAAGCTATAGTCATTCCGGATACTGGAAGATTAGATGTACCTATTGTTCCTGTTAATCTACCCGATACTATTACAAATAATAGTGATAATATAAGAGATACTATAGTTGCTACTATTGCCATCTTAATACTTTGTGAAATTATAAATGCTGCTACAAATGCAATTATTACTCCTGCTAAAAGTACTATTATTTCTCCAGAACTTTTTTCTATGTTAGAATCATTGCTAGACTTTGCTTTCATTGTTTCTTTTATAGATACTATAATTGTTGGTATAAGCTTTAAAGCTCCTATTAAGCCTCCACAAAGCATCATCCCAGCTCCTATATATTTCACATAACTTCCTGATATTGCATTTACATCCATTTGATGAAGTAATATTGATGCATCATTCCAAGATTGAATATTTTTATCTGCAAAATCAGTAAAATATCCTATTAAAGGGGCAATTCCAAAGTTAGCAAGAACTGATCCTGCAAACATAGTTAAAGATACTTCTAATCCAACTATAAATCCTATTCCTAATAAAAGAGGATTTACTTCTGTGGAAAACTTCCACTTGTAAAATTTACTTCCTAAATAAGTAATACTGTTGTTAATCAAATTTAGAAATGATCCAGTTAAAAGATTTATAACACCACTTATTGCAAATCCTATTCCCATAAATTTGATAGCATCTCCGCCACCTTCTGAAGCAACTAATGTTTCAGATATAGCCATAGACTCTGGATACATAAGATTCCCATGTTCCTCAACTATTAAATAGTTATAAACTAAAGACAGACACCCTATTCCAAATAAAAGTCCACCTACGCCTACTATTACTCCTTCTAAAAAAGTAACTTTATTTCCTATTAAAATAATTGCTGGTAAAACGTATATCATACCACTTGCTATAGATTCTCCACCACTTGACATTCCTTGGGTTATATTTTTGCCAAGGATACCCTTACTACGTGCGAATACACCTATAAGCATAGAGCCAATTATAGCTCCTGGAATTCCAGCTGCCACAGTTAATCCAGATTTCATACCTGAATATGCAGTAGATGCTGCAAATATAGCTGATAAAATTGCTCCTATAATTATTACTGAAATATTAGTTCCCTTCTTTGACTTATCATTCAAATATGGAACATAATCTTTTCCATGCACGCCACCATAAGCTTCTTTAGGTAATCTCTTCTTCATATGTATTTCTCCTTCTTTTGTTTTATTAATCTTTAGTATACCCATTTTATAAATTAACATAATTACTCATTATATTATTTATAAAATCCTTATTAATTATGCCAATAATAAGTAAAAAAGAAAATACCTTTAATGCTAAAATTTAGCCAAAATCAAAAAATAATACTATTTATTATTTTTTGAAAATATTAAAATTTTGTTCTTTTATTTCTCTTTTGAAAATTTCTATATCTATTTGCATAAATAGATCCTTCTGTTCCAAAAAGCATAGTTTCTCTAAATTGATTATTTAATGCATAATTTCCATATACATATCTTCCTCTAGATCTAGCCCCTATAACAGCAACTTTTATAAAATTCACAATATCAATCCCCCGATATACTTTATTGTTAAATTCTCACTAATGTAAACGGTAAAAATTTACATTTAATTATATCACTTAATTATAACCACAAAAATAGCCAGAATTGCTTTGTTTCAATCCTGACTTTTTATAGCCTTGTTATTATTCAATATTTTTATCTATTAATTTTATTCTTTCTGATATATTTACTCTTTGTACTGCCTTGGGAATAATATCTGGATAACCAACTTGTAAAAGAGCCGCTATTTTTTCTCCCGGTTTTACTTCAACTCCATTTCTAAATTCTGTTGAAGTAAGAAAGGCATCTGCCTTCCATAAGACTCCAAGACCTCTTTCCCATGCCGCTAATTGAAAATTTTGTATTAATGCACAAGTAGCAGCATAATCCTCTTCTCTTACAAAATAATTAGAATCCTCATTTATTACCACTAGTATATGAACTGGAATAGATTCGAATCTAGCTTTTACTTCTTCCGGAGACTTCTTTTTAGGCCCCTTCGCCACTGTTTCTGCCATTATATTAGCTAATACTTTGCTTCCCTCATCCTTATAAATTATGAATCTCCACGGTTGTGTTAATTTATGGTTAGGAGCATAACTAGCTATTTCAAGTAATTCATCTAATATTTCATTTGAAACTTTATCTGATTTAAATTTCCTTATTGATCTTCTATCTTTAATTAACTGTGACATCGGATATTGTGTTAATATATAACCATCCCTTTCAAAATTTTGTAATCTTTATTATTAATTTTAAATTGTTAGATATCTAACAATTATATTATAATTTAATCAATATCAATTAAAACCACCTCTTTATAATTGATATTGATTATCATTAACTGTATTTTACTACTCTTTTATTGTATTTGCAATAAGTTTTTTTATTTTTTAATACTAAATTTTATTTAATTATTCCTAATAATATTATTTCAATTACTTGATTCATTACTTCATTAAGCTTTAAATTATTAGCCTTAAGTGTTTTATTATCTAAAAGTTTTTCACTTACTTCATCAATAATCAAAGATACAATTGATATATCTATATCTTCCCTTATTTCTCCTTTTTTCTTTGCTTCTTCAAGAAGACTACAAATCTCTGATATTTTGAATTTTTTCAGCTCATTTATTAAGTTCCATTCTTCTTTATAATATAGTTGTATTTCATCCATAATAATAAAGGGTAATTTGTATTTATGATATGTATATATAATTTTATTGCATTTTTCTTTTAAAGAAATATCTTCATTTATTATATTCATTGTACTTTCTCTATCTGTCTCTAAAATTATTCTTATATATTCTTTTATAATTTCATCTTTATTTTTAAAATATTTATATATAGTTTTTTTACTTATTTTTAAGTCTTTACAAATCAAATCTAAATTCAATTTCTTTATTCCATATATTTCAATATTTTCAGAAACACTCTGTAATATTTTATCTTTCATTAAATCTCTCCTTATCTACATACTTCTTGATTAAAAAGCCACCTAGTAAACCAACTATTAAAATAATTATAAAAGATAATTTTTCACTTTTACTCCAAATAGCTGATATAACTAACGATCCTAAAAAAGATCCTATATATTGTAGGCTGTTTATTATTCCATTACCTGTCCCCCTATATTCATCCCTTAATATAAAGTTTCCAAGGCTAGGTATTATAGTTCCAATTGAAATATAACCTGACATAAATAATAAAGTTCCTATAAATAATGAAGCAAAGGAATTTTTATTTAAGTAAAACAACATACCAACTGAAGATACTATAAAGGCTAATATTAAAAACTTTATACTACTTACATTATTTAATTTTTTTACAGCTATTCTCATTATAATTATAGCAATTATAACTGTTGGCATAAATATCTTCCACATATCATCTATGCCAGTTATATTTTCTAAATATTGAGGAATAGCAAAAAACACTCCTGTCATTATAAAATTATTAATTAACGCTGCTATATTTAAAGCAAAAAAAGCTTTATCCTTAGATAATATCTTAATTGCTTCTTTACTTGATACAACATTCTCATTAGTAACATTTTTAGAATCTTTTAAAAATATTATTATAATTAACCAGGCTATTAAAATTATAATTGCAGAATATAAAAACATATTTTTAACTGATACAAATCTATGGATTAAAGGCCCAAAAGCAAATGATGATGCTGCAGCTGCACCAACTATAGTACCTATTATACTCATAGAATTCATTCTTTCTTTAGAATCCGTTACAGTACTTGATATCCATGAATATCCAACCGCTATAATTGCCCCACTTCCTTGCATTGCTCTTGCAAATATTAATAAATATATATTATTTGCAAAGTATGCAATAACAAGTCCCAATATAACTTGCATAAGTCCTACTACCATTACTATCTTATTTCCCTTTTTATCACTCCAAATGCCATATGGTATTTGAAAAATAGCCTGCATTAAACCAAATATCCCTAGTGCAATTCCAGCTAAAATAGGAGTATTGTGTTCTAAAGTTTTACTATATGTGCTTAAGAATGGCATTACCATAGTCATTGCCATCTGCCTAATACCTAGTGCAAATCCTAATGTTGATATAAATATAGTATTTACCTTTTTATTGTTAATTTCTCCCATAGCAATCTCCTTCCAAAGAAACTTATTTTTTATTTTAAGTTTCCACATCTTAAAATTAAGGAAACTATTTTTATAAATATAGTTTCCTTAGATTGTATTATACTCTTTTAAAAATTATTTTTCTATATTAATAATAAAAAATGTAGTAAATTTAAAATTTAAAATTTACTACATACTTTATTTTCTATGGTTTTACTATAATTAAATTATTAGTTAGTTTTATCTTTAAGTCATCTTCTACAATTAATACTACTTTATCATAGTTGTTTTCTATATAAGATTTATTATAAAAATAATACTTTACTCCATTATGATAAAAACTACTTTTTTCATTAAGTAAATATTTTTCTTCATTACTACAATAAATGGAGCTTCTTGTAGTGCTTTTAAAATAAACATCACCTTTTATATAAGCTGCAATTCTTGACGGAATATAAATATTTTCACCATGACCTAATACTAATATTTTTTCATTTCCCTCTATTAACTTCTGAATTTCATTTGCTATTTTAAGGCAATCTTCTTCCAATGCTTTAATCTCTTCAAAGGTAATCCCAAACCGTCCTGTAAATTTAAAGTATTCTCCAAATCTTTGTAATATATTAAGATTAGTGATATCAATAATTTCATTTGTTATTTTACAATTTGTATCATAATAAATTTTATTATTCTCATTTTCAATTTCTCCAGATATTAATGATTTTACTTCTATATTTATACCTTTTTCTTTTTTAAACACCTCATATAATTCTCTATTTTCAAAGTTTCTCCAATCTAAAATACTTAAAATAGTGTAATTTTTAACTCCTGTTGTTCTTATTAGTTCCCTTATTATATTTATCATAGATTTCCCAGTTGTTATTTCATCATCAACTAAAATTATTCTATTTACATTCTTTAATTTATAAGGTTCTATTGGAAAGCAATTATGAGTAGTTGCATGAGAATGCTCCTCTTCAAAATTGAATAAGGATTTTATATTTTTAATGTTCTCTCTTGTTGTTGTTATATAATAAGAACCCTCTATAGTTGAAGCCACTGCCATACCAAGTCCTGTTGCTGTTTCTGCAAATCCTAAGACTGCTATTTTTTCATCACTTCTATAATTTATATTAATACCATTCTCTATATTAATATTGATTTCTGGATTATTTATATAACTAACTAGAGATTTAATTTCTTCACTTCCAGCAAAGATAGTAGAAGCTAATATTACCCCAATAGCTTTACAAACATCTGGCCTTACTTCTAAATGTTTACCTAAGACCTTACTTATAAATAAAAAATTACGCTTACTATTATTTTCTCTATACCCTGTAAAAACTAACCTATTTATATCTATTCCATAAATATTTTCCTTTATATTAATCTTCACTTCTATAATCTACCTCTCTAAATAAATCATAATAAGAAATATTTTCATTTAATACACCATATACTTTTGCCATATTACAGATTCTATTCGCCCAATTATAATGTGGAGAAACTTCATTCATCTTATTGTTCTTGTACCCTTTAAACACTCCACCTTCTTTTTTTAATCTTATGATATTAGTGGCATCTATATAATCTTCGTAACTGACTGAATACATTGAGTTTACGTATATTCCTTGTGATGGATGAATTATTGTTTTCCCACAAAATCCATTTTCTTTATCCATTTCAATTTCTTTAATTAAGCCTTTAACTTCCTTTGAATTAATATCATTTGAAAAGTATTCCCATACTGGGGCTGAAATTATATATTCTTCGTTACACCTTCCAAATATATTTACTATATCAGAAAGACAATTACTTATAACCCCTATATCATATATGCTCCTGCCCCTACTTCTTCTTAATCCAAACTTAGAAGAGAAGTCAGTTCCTCCCACCCTAATATTTAATATTGAGCCTTTATATTCATCTATTAAAGTTTTTAACTTTAATATTTCTTTAATCCTATTTTCTTTATATAAAACTTCTTCACTTTCAAGTATTGGCATCCCATATACTTTTTCGCTAAACTCTTTTTCTATATCTACTAAATGTTCTAAATAATTTAAGCCATTATTACTATTAAATTTAGGAAATATAAAACCTGTAATTAACTCTAAATTTTCTTTAGATAATTTATATGAAAAATTAATAAACTGAGTTATGTTTCTTACCCTAATAAAAATTAAAGGAAGTTTGTCCATATTTGATTTTCCAATTAATATCCTCTTATAAAGTTTATTTAATGATGCTATTACATTATCTTCTCCTGCCTCAATGTCTATTTCTCTTAATGAATCTTCAAAGCAAATTGTAATTGTCCCTATATTTTTTAGTTTATCTATTTTCTTTAATATATCCATCAGTGCATTCATATACAAATTAGAGCCTACTGCATATTTTAATAAATCTTTATTAGTATATTTATTAAAATTCATAGGCTCTTTTAAAAATTTATCTTTACTAATACTGTTTAAATGTCTCATACTATCTCCTTCACCCTTATAAAAATAACTCTGCTATTTATATGCTATTATATTTAAGCCATTAATTTTTTATTCTAAGATATAAATAAAAAACGACTATAAAAAGCGTTACGCTAATTATAGTCATTTTAAATTATTATATTACTCTTAATTACTAAATAAACCTGCTCCTTTAATGATTTCCTCTTCATTAAATAAATTTTGTATAGCTTCATTATAATCAGTTAATTTTTGTGATTTTTTAATTTTTTTAGAATGCTTCTTATTATTTGAGAAAATATATATCATGTATCCCCATAATTCCTTCATTCTATATAAAGCAATATTTTCATCCTTAAAGACTTGTACATGATTAAATAAAATTTCATCATGAAATTCCTTTAGTAACTTCTTATCTAGTACTATAGCATTATTTATTTCATTAATTAATCCTGGATTAGCTAATATTCCTCTTCCTAGCATTAACTTGTCTAAGTTTGGAAAAGCTTCCATTATCATATTAAAATCATTAACTGTAAAAATGTCTCCATTATAGCATATTGGATGAACACTTAGTTCTATTGCAGCTTTGAAAACTTCTAAATTAGGTTTGTTTCCATAAAAATCTTTTTGAGTTCTAGGATGAATTATTAGTTCCTTTATTGGATATTTATTATAAATTTTTATTAAATCATAAAATTCATCTGGATTGTCTTTTCCTATTCTAGTTTTTATAGATATTTCTATATCATCTTTTTTAAATATATTATCTAAAAAAATGTCTAGTTCTTCTTTTTTAGCTAAAAATCCTGAACCTCTGCCCTTTGATACAACTGTACCAGAAGGACATCCTAAATTCAAATTTATTTCATTATATCCTAATTGTTGTAACTTTGTTGCAGTATAAATAAATCCTTCTGCATCATTAGTGAGTATTTGAGGTACTATATTCATATCAATATTATTTTCAGGTAAAACATCTCTTAGTTCTTTAGTTTTAAAACTTTTACTACTAGTTGGAACAATAAAAGGTGTAAAGTATTTATCTATGTTATTAAAAAATTTCTTATGAGCATTTCTATATACATGCCCTGTAATTCCTTCCATTGGTGCTAAATAATACTTCATTTAATAACTCCTTTGTATTTAATCTAGAAATATTATATCAGCATTAATTTTTCTTATCTACATATTATTTAATACAGAAGCAAAAAACTGTACAAAATTGTACAGTTTTAAATATAAAGTATATATTAACTAATTTATATTATTTAATATTTCTGATAAAGTTATAGTTAAATCATCTAGTTCATTTGCATCTCTACTTACTTCATTTATTGAAGCAGTTTCTTCTTCTATTTTAGCCATAATTTCTTGAATAAGAGCAGAGTTATTATTTGTTGAATCAGTAATTTCATTCATATTTTCGTTAATCATTCTAGAAAGTCCATTTAGCTCACTTATTCTACCTTGAACCAAACTTATTTTGTCAATAGTTCTATTTATAGTGCTTTTCATTTCTACTAATATTTCCTCGACTGCTTTTCTAGAACCTTCGCTTTCTAGTACACTTTGTTTTCCTTGCTCTACATTAGTATTCACTAAACTTATCATAGAGTATAATTTAACGATAATATTTGAAATATTTTTAGTAGCCTCTTTTGATTGAGTTGCAAGTGATCTAATATTATTAGCTACAACACTAAAACCTCTGCCATGCTCGCCAGCTCTAGCAGATTCAATAGCTGCATTTAAGGATAATAAATTTGTTTGTTCAGAAATATTTTCTATTGTTTGTACTATTGAATGAACGTTAGTCATTTGTTTATTTAATTCATCCATTACATCTTTAGTATTGTTCACTACATTTTTCACATCATCCATACTTTTAAATAGTATACTAACTTTATTTATTCCATTATCTATGGCATCTTTTGTATTACTAGAATACGAAATCATTTCTTTTGAATCTCTTAAAGCTTCTTTAATATTAATATCTATTTCTTCTATTGATTTATTTGTATTTCTAATATTTTCAGTTTCATCTATTATTCTCTCTGTAAAAACAGCCACTGAGTTAGTAACATATTGAGATGTTTCTTCTATATCTTCTATACTATTTTTAACTGTAGAACTGATGTTATTAATTACTTCTGTACTATTTTCTATTTTGGATAATAGTATTTCAATTTTTTTATTTTTTTCTTCAGCATCTTTAGCTGCAATTTCAGCTTCCAATCTAAGTTTAGTACTTATTTTATTAGACAATATTAAAAAGGTACACATTAATATGTAATATATGGTTATAGTTGATACTATATTTGAATTTGATAGCCTAAATGCCGTATCCTTGTAATATATACTACCAAAAATAATTATAATAACACCTAAAATCATATTCAACAAAGTTACTTTATAATCATTATATAAAGTAAGTATCCCAACTCCTGCAAATACATTGATTACTACCGCAAACTCTACATTAGGATTACAAGCTAAGAAGAAAAATGATATTATTGCATATATAATTGTTAAAACATACTTTGATGATTTTTCCATTCTTTCTTTATAAACAGCTACTCCAACAAATGCTATAGCAATTAAAGATCCCAATCCAACTATAATTTTAATTATATTGCTTGGATGCTGTAATATTATAACAATTGCAGTAAATACCATTAATGAAGCTGCTAAATTGAATATTAGCTTATTATTAATTGAATATCCCTTTGACATATTTTCACCTTATTATTATTTCCTTTATTTTTTATTTACACTTAAAATAAACTTTATCTAGATATAGTTAAAAACCTCTATAGCTAAAAAGCCATAGAAGTTTTTTAATTAATTTACCTTTTGTACTCCAGGTAATGAGTAATTTCCTGTAAACCATTCTTGCCCTGGCATATAAGCTCTAAAAATAAGATGGAAATCCTTACCCTTAGGTGATGGTAACCAGTTACCTTCAAAACCTACTGGTGCTTCACTTTGTATATATAGAGTTAATGAACCATCTTCATTGTATTTAAGATCAGTATCAACATCTCTAATTGCATATTTATTAATTGGATTATCTACTAAACATTGAGTTTCTGAATCATATATAGTTAATGACCAGAAAGCTTTAACTGGTGGAATACTTCCAGCTGGGAATGTTAAAGTATAATTATTTGAACCATTATATCTTTCATTATTTCCATCAAAATATGAAGTTGGATAATATGCTTCTTCAGCTGTATTTCCACCAATTCCTCCTCTTGCACATAAAGTACGTAAGAAGTAGTTAGTTCCAAATAAACCTACATCCTTAGATCCACCCCATCCATTAACAGTTTCTCTTGGTCCATTTAAAATGTATGTTATTAATTGTTCTGTTTGCACAGCAACATTAGTAAATATTGTTTTTAATTCTGGTGAAAGTGTAGATACGTTGAATTCTGAATTAGGACCAACTCCTATTGAATCAAATCTATCCATTAAAGCTGATTCTGATTCTGGCATTCCAATATCCTTTAAAATGTCATTTAATACTTCAAAGTATTCTATTTTTCCATATGGATCTTCTTCTAATTGCATTCCTCTATCCTTTTGTGGATATGTCTTCTTAAAGGCTTTGATACCTTGACTTTCATACTTATCTAATGGTGCTATTCTATATTTGTCTTGTAGAGCATGTACAACTTCTAAATCTTGTGCGTCTTTTGCAAAAGTTCTTGGGAATAACCATGTGTAGTTTGTGTTAACCTTTATAACTCCATCTACATCAACTCCAACTTCTTCATCCCATTCAGGTCCAACTATTGCATAGACACCTTCTTTATTTCCAGTAGCTCTAGTTCCTATATACCCTGAAATATTACTATACATATCATTTACTTGAATTGAATAGTATCTATCTCCCATATCTGGAACGTAAACTACTACAGGTTGATCCTTTAAGTTTACCCAAGCTCCTGAATATAAAACATCTATATTTGGTGCTCTTAATCTAGTAGTTGATGGATCCGCAAAATTACGAACATGATAGAATTCTCCTAGTGGAGCCCATTCTGTATCTCCTTCGTATTGAGGATGTGTCATTTGATTTTTTGATCTTTCCATTTCTACAAGTGCAACACCATAGATGTATGCTTCTTGTGCAATTTTTGCTACTTCTTCATTGCTTACAGTTATGTCAGTAGCTTCTTCATCTTTGTTCTTTGCATAGGCATTACTAGGTGAAACATTTGTAATTAATAATGTACTTGCTAATAATGCCATGCAAATTTTTGTCAATGCTTTCTTCATTATTACATATCTCCTTTTTTATAATTTTATAATGCTCCCTATAACTATTTCGTTCCTAGCTAAGTAAACTTTAGCAAATTTAGCCATAATATTCTATGATTATCCATTTTTTTCGTTATTTTGACATAAAATTAGCTAATCAAAAATGCTTTCTATTAAAGTTATATTAATTTAATAATATAAGCTACTTAAATAAGGGGAGTTGCATAAAAACAACTCCCCTTATTTAAAATAGTTTAATATTTTATTCTACTTTTAATAATAATCCTGACTTCTTCAATATTGGTCTTATTGCATTATATATTACTACTACTAATATTGTAGAAACTACTGCATTAATAAAGGTAGTAACCGCACTTAATTTAGCTAAAATAGCAGCTGCATCTTGAGGTTGTCCCAATATAAATTGTTTATAGAAAAAACCAACTATAGGATCTGCAATTACATTAAAAGCTAATCCTCCAATAGATGCAATTATACTCCACTTTAAAATATATTTTTTATCATTACTTTCACTGATATTAGCAATTTTATGTGCAATTAATCCAGTAATTAATCCAATACATAATTTTAAAATAAAAGTTTTAGGCGCTACCATTATATATACAGGATCTATTATATCTGCAATAGTCATACCTATTGCTCCTGCTAATCCTCCATACCATCCCCCAAGTAACAATGCAGCTAAAACACAAAATGTATTTCCAATATGAAGTGAAGTTGCATCACCTCCAGGTACAGGTATTTTAATTTGTAAATAGGTAAATGATACGAAGCATAATGCTGCTAATAATGCTGTTTGACTTATTTTTTTTAATCTTGTTTGTTTATTCAAAACAATTGCCCCCTTCTGGTAAAACTTACTATAAGTTTACAACCTTATAAAGTTTCAGTCAATTGTATCGATACAAGTTTCTTGATGTATTTCTATTTTATTAAAAACTATAGTATTAATCCATTTTGAGTATAAATACAGCTAAAGAAAGTGATATTATTGTAGATAAAACTATAGTTATAAATGTAGAAAATAATATATTTACTCTAAATTTATTTATTTCAATCAACATAAATCCTATAAAAATACCATATGCTATTATAATATTTTTTACAGTTTTAAATGTAATCTTATTATTAATAATAGATTTATATCCAAAGTATATAAAAACATATGCCATAAGTATAATTGGAACATATGCTTGATTGAGTGACAAACTTTCAACTTTTATAAAAGTACTAAATTTATATATTTCCATATGAAGTTTTAGAATTGGAATATATGATAAAATTAGCATTAATATTGATAAAAACCATGAAAATAAATATCCTTTTTTCTTTAATATGAAAAATAATGCACAAGATATTATTCCAGTAAAAATTGATATTTTTATAATATCTTTTTCGGCTTCTCTATCTTCTCTTGAAAATAAGGTATTGTCATTATTTAATATAATAGAAACTTCATCTGATGGAGCAATTTTTTTAAAATTTTTAAATTGAAGAAAATTACTACTACTTTTTAAAAAGTATTTTTCTGTATCATTTGGATTAGATTCTCTACCAAAAGTTATAATATTATCTAATATAGGTACTTCAGAACTTATATTAACTGTTAAATTCTTTACACAGTAATAATTACTTATACCTTTTAATATAAATTTGGAATCTTTCTTTATATCTGGCCTTACTTTGTAAGTTACAGTAAATTTATAATTACCAGGAGTTTTAGGAATTTTCATATATATATCATCTACAATTTCTACTTCACTATTACTTATATTAACATCACTTATTATATCTTCAAAATTACCTTTCCAGAGAGTTATATAATCATCGTAAGGGTAGAAACTATCTCCAGAAACATTTATCTCAAAATTTCTTTCAATTATATAATCTTTAGATTTAGTAATATTAATATTTATACTATCATTATTCACAAAATAAGGATATTTTCTAAGTGGGGCATTTTTAAAGGTTCCATTACTTAATTTTCCTTGTAATATAATACTATTAACATTTGTTGATTCTATAATAATTTTATTATCTTTTACATAATATCGAGCTAAATTATTTTTTATATTCTCATATGATCTATTAATTAATCTCATCTCCGAATACTTCCACTCATCAATATACCTTATTTCAGCTTTAAATTTCTCCACCTTTGTATTTAAATAATCTAGCAAGTCTAAATCTATATAATCTCCATCCTCTTCTTCATCATCATAATAATTAAGAGTATATTTAATTACATATCTTTTATCTCCTTCTATTAATTCATTTGCATCTCCTAATCTTAAGCATATATTACCTCCATATGAATCCATTTCAACAGAAGCTCCTTCAACCAATACATCAGATATCTCCCACTTATCATCCATATTAGATAATCTAATATCTCTTCTTATACCTTCACTTGCTTTATTAAAATATGCATCAATTACTTCTGTAATAAAAAATTGTTTTTTATCATTTACTTCTATACTTAAATTTACATTCTTTATATAATAACTATCATTATAATAGATCTCATCATCAGCTTTAACTTTAATTGTTGTTGATAAAAAATTTATTATAAACAAACCCATCAACATTACCCTTATTAACCTTTTAAACTTTCTCATATTTACATCCCCCTCATTAAATACCCTATGTAATAATTATTACATAAAAATATTTTAAATGATATTTAACATTCTATATTTTTTAAGAATAAAAAAAGTACACCAATTACTTTTAATAATTGATGTACTTTTTTTATTATTTATAATTTTATAAATTAATTTGCATTATATACTTTCTCATCTAACATATCTTCAGATTTTGCAACTACTACACTTGTTGCAGCATCTCCTACTACATTTAAAGAGGTTACTAGCATTTCTATTGGTCTGTTTATAGCAAGTATTAATGAATAAGCAAGTATTGCTCCGTCATTATTATATCCCATTCCTGATAATACTGTGAAAAGTATTATAGCTCCTGCTCCTGGTGCTGCCGGAGTACCAACTGATGCTATCAATGCTATTAATGCTATTACTATTATATTACCTACTGTTACATTATACCCTGCTGATGATGCTATGAATATTGTTGCTATAACTTGCATTATAGCAGTACCATTCATGTTTACTGTCATTCCAAGTGGTAATATAAATGAAGCTATATCCTTATCAACACCTAGTTCTTCAGTAGTAGTTTTTGTATTTAAAGGTAATGTTGCTGCTGAAGATGAAGTTGAGAATCCAAATAAAGCAACCTTCCCCATTTTCTTTACGAAATTAATTGGATTCAGTCTAGCCCCTACAGCTACAAATATTGCATATCCAAATATTAAGAATAATAATAAAGTAAATATTGTAACTACTACATATACTAAAGCTGGTTTTAAATTATCTATACCATATATTGCAAAAGTTCTTGTTATAAGAACAAATATTGCTATTGGTCCAAACTTTGTTATTACAAAAGTTAAAAATACAGTGATAATAGAATTAACTTCTTCTAATACAGTCTTTAAAACTTTAATTTTATCTCCTAAGTTATTAATACATAAACCCGTAACTACAGCTATAAATACTACAGCTAACACTTCGCTATTTTTTGAAAAAACAGATAAAATATTATTAGGTATTACATTTACTATTACAAGTAATGGATTAGTAGAACTTGCTACTCCTGCTTTTGCAGCTACATTTTCTACATTTGCTGTAAATAGCCCTAAATTTTTAATTATAAATCCTATTACCCCAGCTAATGCTAATGCGAAAAATGAAGTTATTAAAAATCCTGATATAGTTTTAAATGAAATACGTCCAAGCTTCTTTGTATCACTTATTTTACACATAGCTAGTGCAATAGAAGTAAATACCATTGGCACAATTATAAGCTGAAGAGAATTAACAAATAATTGACCTATAATATAAAATATTCCTATGGCACTTGTGGCCCCTTCTGCTGATATATCTTGGAATAAAATATTATTTATCTTTGTCCAAATATCTGCATTTCCGTTTGCAATTAAATTTTCTCTTAGTAATAAGCATCCTATACCTGCAATTAGTCCTAAAACTAAAGCAATTGCCATTTTTATAGCTACTCTGTTATTGTTGTTTACTTTCATCTTACCTTCTCCTAATTAGTTATTTCCCTATTTGTGAGACCTAAACAACTACATAAGGTTTAATATACTTAACTTATGACTTTCTTATTACTTTGTTTTTACTTTTGTTTACTTAAGTAAAAAAAGCCTTCCTAATAAGGAAGGCTATGATAACTCTTTCATTTGCTTTTCATTGTAATTTGTACACAATTAAAAAGCTTAAATTTATAAGTATACTATAACTTCCTTGCTGATTTCTCGAATCAATTTAAAGGGATTTTTTTATTATATTATCATTGAACACAAGGCTTGTCAATCTCTGTCGAAGTTCTTTTTTAAATTATAAATAAATTTAAATTTTCTAAATATTCCTTTAATATATATTTATTTTTCAATTCAAATTCTAAAAGTTATATTAATTTTATATATCCTCATCTTATAGTTATTTCTTAATAATTAAAATTGACACATCTTTTTTATGTTTTTATAATAAATATTGATTTTTTTATAAGTAGGTGATTTATTTGTATTTAATTATTTCAGTAACATTATTAATTGTAGTATTTACTTTAGCTGTATTTAGACCATCCCTTAGAAAATTATTAATACTTATTAACGCCCTTATATCTTTAGTTTATATTCTTTGGAGAATTACAGCTATTCCCCATAATACTATTACAAGTTTTATATTAGGATTAATATTATACTCAGCAGAATTACTAGGATTAATATCCTTTTTAAACTTTCAATTTTTATTTACTAAGCGATATAATCTTATTCCTAAATCACTATCAGATTTTAAAGATGGATATATTCCTACTGTTGACGTATTAATTTGTACATATAACGAACCTCTAGATTTGTTAAAAAAGACTATAGTAGCAAGTAAAAACCTAAATTATCCTAAAAGTAAATTTAAAGTTTATATTTGTGATGACGGCAAAAGAAATGAACTTAAAAAATTATGTGAAAATTTTAATGTTAACTATATTACTAGAGAAGATAATAAAGGTGCTAAAGCAGGTAATATTAATAATGCTCTTAATAATATAGATGGAGATTTATTTGCAGTTTTAGATGCAGATATGATTCCTAAAAAAGACTTCTTAAATAAAACAGTTGGTTATTTTTCTAATAAAAACACCGCTTTTGTACAAGCTCCTCAGGTTTATTACAATCAAGATATGTATCAATATAATTTAAGTAAACATATACCAAACGAACAAGATTTTTTTATGAGGGATATAGAAGAAGCAAGGGCAGCAATTAATGCAGTATTACACGTTGGTACTAATGCTGTTTTTAATAGACAATATGTTTTAGATATTGGTGGTTATCCAACATGCTCAATTACAGAAGATATGGCTGTTGGTATGCTACTTCAAGCTCAAGGGTATGAGTCAGTTTTTATTAACAAAGAATTGGTTCTTGGTTTAAGCGCTACAACCTTTTCTGAGTTAGTTAAGCAAAGAGATAGATGGTGCAGAGGAAATTTACAGGTAATAAAACATTTTAATATCTTCTTTAATAAAGGGCTTACTTTTCCTCAAAAAATAGCTTATTTTGATGGAGTTGTTTATTGGTTATCAAGTATTCAAAAACTTATTTACATATTATGTCCTATAGTTTATCTTTTAACATCTAATTTAATTATTGATGCAACTATAAAAGATTTATTAACTATGTTTACTCCTTTTATTTTAGGGCAGTTTTTAGTATTTAAAACACTATCTTCTAAAACACGAAGCGTAAAATGGTCTCATTACTATGAAATTGCAATGGCACCACATATATCCCTTTCTGTTCTAAAAGAATTATTAGCTATTAAAATTAATTTTAATGTTACTTCAAAAGATATAACTTCAAACAAAAAATATTTTCAATTTAAGATTGCTCTTCCCCATATTATTATAGGAATTATAACTATAATATCATGGATAGTAGGTACTCTTTCTCTAAACGGTGAAATAGGCAACTTTTCTGCTTATTTAATTAATATATTTTGGAGTTTTTATAATTTGTTGGGAATTATAACATCAATAAAGGTTGCTTACCAAAAGCCAATATATAGAAAAAGCGAAAGAATAAAAATATCAGGTACAATACATACTAAAATAATTCATAATAACAATTTATTTGAAGGTAATCTACATGATATATCTGAAACTGGATTGGGCATATTATTAAATTCACCTTATAACTTTAAAGAAAATTCTCTTGTAACTGTTGAATTTAATAACATATGTTTAAATTGTAAAGTTAATAGAGTAAATAAAAACTTACTTGGATTAACTTATGTATCACTTACCGATAATAATTACGAAAACATTATGGATATATATGTAAATAACATATCTTCACATTACAACACAAAAATTAGCTAAAATAACAAAATTCCCATAATAGATAATTAATTATCTATTATGGGAATTACTAATAGCTAGTTAAAACTAATACTTTAACTTATCTATAATTTTCTTGTAGTTTTAATTCTATTTTTTTATTTCTATATAAGAAGACTTGCTCCTTTTAATCCTGCATCATCACCAATTTCTGCAACTCTTATATCTAAGGTATCTGGATTTAAAATTTTATCCTTAACTTTTTCTTCAATTATTGGAATAAGTGATGTATTATATAAAATTACAGAACCACCTAATACTATAACTTCAGGATCTGCAACAGATATTACATTGGAGATTCCCTTTGCTAAATTATCACATAACTCATCAACTAACTTTTTGATTTCTCTATTATTGTTTTTATATAGTTCAAATACTTCTGGTGTTTCTATCTTTTTCCCTAAAATATCACTAGCTTTTCTTGCTATATTAGGTCCACTACATTGCCCCTCTAGTCCACCTTGAACTAATCCTGAGTGACTATATTTATCTTCATTTATTATTAAATTGCAAATTTCTCCTGCAGAACTATTTGCCCCATTTACTATCTTATTATTTATAATTAAAGCTCCACCTACACCAGTTGATACAGTAATATAAAATACACTTTCAGCTCCCTTTGCAGAACCTACCACAGCTTCTGCTAATCCAGCTACATTAGCATCATTATTTATTTCCGTCTTTAAAGAAGTTTTTTCTTCAATATATCCTTTAACACTAAAGTTTTCCCACCCCTTTAAATTTGGTGCTTTAAGTATCTTTCCTTCCTTTATGTTTAAAGGTCCTGGGCATCCAATTCCTATACCCTTTATCCCTTTACTCTTCCAATTAATATTTATATAATCTATAACCTTATCTAAGTTGTATTCTGGACCTTTTTCCACTTCATTTTTTATTTTAAATTTATCTATTATATTTCTTTCTTCATCTAATAAAGCTGTTCTTACATTTGTTCCGCCTATATCTATACCTACTATATAATTCATATATTTTCTCCTCTTTTACATTTTATCTATACAACTGGATAACTCTTTAATACAGTAATATTTCCTTTAATTACATAATCACCTAGGTTTGCTGGAATTAAAAGACTATCGCCCATTTTTATTTCTTCTTTAAAATCTTTACCTTCTATAATTCCATTACCTTCTACACAAGTATACATATCAAACTTTTCTATATCACTTGAATCTTTATAATCTGATTCTATAGTTATTTTTTCTATACCAAAGTACTCATTTTTACATAATAAACTATGATTATATCCCTCATATTTAACTTCTTCTCTTTCACTTAAGTTTTCACATTGAATATTAAAATTTATAACATCTAATGCTTTTTCAACATGAATTTCTCTTGGTCTTCCATAATCATAAACTCTATATGTCACATCGCTATTTTGCTGAATTTCTGCAATTATAACCCCCTCACATATGGCATGGACTAATCCACTATTTATTAAGAAACAATCGCCTTTTTTAACTTCTATTTTATTTAAATAACTTTCTACATCATTATTTTTTATAGATTCTTCAAATTCTTCCTTAGTACATTTTTTAGTTCCTACTATTAAAGAAGCTCCTGGTTTTGCATCCATTACATACCAAGCTTCTGTCTTACCATAATCTCCTTCGTATTTAGCTGCATATTCATCACCTGGATGAACTTGAACTGATAACTTTTCCTTGGAATTAATTAATTTGATAAGTAGTGGGAATTTTTCTAATGTTACTTTTTCTCCAACTAATCCATGTCCATATTCCTTTATTAAATCATCGAATCTTTTACCTCTTAATTCTCCATTTTCTACTACACCTGTGCCATTTGGATGACATGCTATATCCCAAGTTTCTCCTATATTTCCTTCTGGCATATTATCTCTAAAGGCTTCAAAATCTCTTCCACCCCATATTTTTTCATAATATAAATTTTCAAATTTAATTGGGTACATAAAACCACTCCTTATCTAACGTTAATTATTTAAAATCCATTATTTTTTGAAACTTCTTTTATCCAATTTCCTGATTTTTTAATTTTCTTTTCTTGAGTTTTTAAATCTACTGAAATAAAACCATATCTGTTTTTGTAAGCATTACACCATGACCAACAATCTATAGGTGTCCAAGTATGATAACCAAAACAATTAGAACCTTCTTCTATTCCCTTATGAAGATATTCCAAATGCTCTTTAAAGAAATCTATTCTATAATCATCATCTATAAATCCCTTTTCATTAATATATTTCTCTTCACCTTCTACTCCCATTCCATTCTCAGATATAAACCATGGTATATTATTATAATTATCTCTTATATTTATGGAAATATCATAAATAGCCTTAGGATATATCTCCCACCCCCTATAAGGGTTCATTCTTCTTCCTGGCATTTCATAATTATCAAAGTATTTATCCGGCATCCACCCTAATGAATCATCATAATTTGATTCTTTTGCCTTTACTCTTCTTGGCTGATAATAATTTACCCCTAAAAAATCTACAGTATTATTTTTAATAATACTCATTTCCTCTTCAGTAGATTCCCACATTACATTATCATCTTCTAGTAACTCTACTAATACCTTTGGAAACTCTCCCTTTACAGCTGGATCTAAAAATGAATTATTAAAAAAGCTATCTACAATTTTAGCAGCCTTTAAGTCTTCAATATTTTCTGTGCTTCTTGGATATGCCGGAGTAAGATTTAGAATTATACCTATTTTACCATCCTTACTACATTCTAAAGTTCTAAATCTTTCTATAGCCTTTGCTGAAGCTAAATTTAAATTATAAAGAGTTTGAACTGCTTTTTTACCATCGACTAATTTAGGATAGTGAAATTTATATAAATATTGACCTTCAACAACAACTATTGGCTCATTGAATGTTGCCCAAAACTTCACTCTATCTCCAAATAATTCAAAGGCTGTTTCTGCAAATTTTACAAATAAATCTACAACGTGCTTTGATGTCCATCCCCCATACTTATTATATAATTCTACTGGTAAGTCAAAGTGATGTAAATTCATTACTGGAATCATTCCATTTTTTATTATTTCATCTATTACACCATTGTAAAATCTAACTCCATCCTCATCTGGTTCTCCAGTTTCTAAATCTTTTATAAGCCTTGTCCATTGAATTGATGTTCTAAAACTATTTAGACCTATTTCCTTAAGCATAGCTATATCAGACTTATAACTATTATAAAAATTAGAAGTAACCTGTGGTCCTACATTATCAAAGAATATTTCAGGTTCAACTTCATACCAATAATCAAATACATTTTTATGTTTCTTATTAAAACTTCCTTCAGATTGTGGTCCTGATGTAGCTGATCCCCACCAAAATCCTTCTGGAAATATATATTTATTGCCCATGTTTTTACCTCCTACAATTATATTTCTCTCAAATAATCACAAGTATATTTTACAACTTCTCTTATTCTATATAATTCACTTTCCTTATTTGTTTTTCTCCATATAACCGAATAATCATAAAACCATTCTTCAAACTTTTCTGCTAAATTCTTAGCACTATACTCCTTGCTACTTTCATTATATATTTCATTCATTATTATTATAAAAAATATAATATTTATTAATGAAATTCCTCTTGCAGCAATTATAAATTCTTGTATATCTTCTTTTTTACTTGAACTTAATAATAACAGTCCTAGTTTTTCTTCTATTTCTAAGGCATTTTTATATTTACTTAATAAATCCTCTGTATTTATTCTTTTCATTTTTTCAAGAAGTTCATCTTTTATAGTCTCATTAGTATTGAATTTTTCCTTCCATATAACTAATTCTGACCATCCCATTTCTTGACATTTACTTAACTCAGATAATAATGAAACTAATTTACCACTATCATCTTTAAACTCTAAAATGGAAATATTTTTATACATTTCTTCAAAGTTTTTTTCTATCTCTGGATTCCAAGATAATGCTGCTCCATATATCATAGCTGGAATAGAGCTTGGCCATAAATTAACATGTCCATAATCTCCCCAATTAGTATTTGAAACTCCTATCGCATTATATTTTACCCCAAAGGATACCATCCTATAGATGTTTTCAAATGCATTATCCATAAGATTCATTAAATGGCTCCATCCACCTACTCCAGGACATACATATTGTTTTCTTCCACTATCTGCAATTATCTTCGTATCTTTTTCTGTTACACCACACCAATAATTCCAATTTAAGCATATAACATCTTTATCTATCTCATTTATTAACTCAGGATGATTTAATATAACATCTCCCCAAAACATTATTTTCTTATCATACTTTTTCACTATTGAAATTACTTGATTTAAAAAGTTAATATATAATCTTCCTACACCAAGCTTATTAGCTAAATCTAAGCTTTTTTTCTTTCCTAAATCAAAGGTCTCATCGCAGCATATATTAAATTTATTAGATGTAAATAAAGGAATAAATTCCTCCAGCATATTTTTTACTAATTTTATACTATTATCATTACTAACATCTAAGGTATGATGAGCCATTCTATCAACAAAGGAATACTCATTGTCATCATTACCCATTTCACATAAATCTCTAAAAGATTTACTTCTTAATACCTCATATAAATGACCAAAAGTAGATATTGACGGTATAAGCTCTATATGCCTTTCTTTACAATATTTATCTAATAAAATAATTTCCTCTGAAGTTAGTGGATCCTTGTCTAACCATACTTCACTCATTCCCTTAAAAGCAAAGGTATGCTCTATATATAATTGAATTTCATTAATTTTATATGAAGCAGCCTTATCTACTATATCCATTAAAGTTTCTAACTTAGGCACTTTTCCTCTAGTAACATCATGGTAAAATCCTCTGTGTTTAAAATAAGGTTTATCTTCAATTAATACTCCAGGTAAACTTGATCCATTTTCCTTTATTATTTGTATTAAAGTTTGAACTCCATAAAAAATACCACTTGCACTTCCTGCACTTATTTCTATATGGCTATTAGTTATTTCTAAGTTATAAGCTTCCTTATCCATCAAAAAGTTTTTCTTTAAAACTATATAGTTTTTATAAAGTTCTTCATTGAAGGCTTTTCTTATATTAGCTTTAAACCCTAAAATACCTTGAATTTCTTTTTGCAATAATAAAGCGGATTCTAAATCACTAAAGTCACATTTATAATCTAGTATTATTTCTAAATCTCTTTTTATCTTAAAAATACCATCTATATTTTTAATTTTTCTAGGCATAGGAATTAAATTCATACTTACATCTCCTCTTTTAGCTGGCATTAAAATTATTCAACTGTAATTTCATCAACAAACATAAATGCCGGTCCCTCGCCTGCCATAATACTCCACTCTGGACATATCTCTTCATTTTTTGCAAATATCCTTATATATCTTGCTTTTCCAATATAGCTTGCAGAAATATCTTCTACTGCAACTTCTTTTCTTGGAATAGAATTTTTATAATAAATTCTTTTTATATCTGTAAAGACTTCTCCATCTGATGAAACCTTAAAATCTATAAATCTAGGATAATAAATCCATGCTCTAGTATCCTGCAGAAAACCTACAGTTACTTTTCTTATATTTTTTTCCTCTCCTAAATCCACTATTACATTTAAATCTTCATGATATCCAAGCCAGTTACCATCTGTGTAATCCTCACTACCTTTTTTTCTATCTATTAAATCATATACACCATTTTTATTATATTTCTTTATATCTACTGGAGTCGTAAAACTCTTTATATCTTTAATTAATAAAGATGAATAAAATCTTCCCTCTTCTATTTCACTTTCTTTGTATCCTTTTCTAAAAGCCTTAGCCTTAATTATTAAAGGTTCTTTTATTACTATAGGCTCCTTATAAAGTAAAGAGCTTAAATTAGGCTCACTTCCATCTAAAGTATATCTAATTTCTCCTTCTTTATTAGGATTTTCTATTATAACTTTTTCAGTTATAGAGGGTCTCATTACCAGTGTCTTTGGAAAAATTCTAGGTCTTAATGCCCTTGGAAGTAATTTTGATTTAACTTTTATTCTTTTATATTTGGGTATATATTCATCTACTTCTTTTTTGTTTTTTAAATAATAATCTGAATAAAATACCTTATTATCTGCTACTTCTTCCTTCTCTACTGAAATTCTTATTTCATTATCTTCTGAATTAATTATAATGGAGGAATCTTCTTTTAATATAAACTCACCTTTTATTAAATAAAGAGAGTATGTAAAATTATTATGCTCACATATTATTTCCTTTTTATTTGCATACTTTAAGATAGGAAATTTATTAATATGTAACCCTAAATTCTTGTTTATATCTTCCTTTATTATAATTTCAGATTCCTTACATAAGATTTCTATAGTTGAATTATCAATAGTTTTCCAAAGTGTTTTATAAGTAGCATCATCTAATACAGAAAAATTTGGTTCATATCCTTTTATATAATCTAATTCCTTTAAATTATTTATTCTTATCAAATCTATTGACGCTCTTTTGTTATCATCACTCCAGTAATGAGCATTTAATATTGGAAGAGCATCAAATATACTTTCATTAGATTCTAATGTATTATCATAATATCTTGATTTATAATTTTCATTAAAAATATGCATATCTCTTATAGATAGATTCATATTTTCATAAAGAAAACTTATTCTATAAAATCTACTGTTATACCACATAATCCTTAAGTTATCTTTATTCCAATCCTCTGATGCGGTTAAAGTTGTTGGAGGTGTAAGCTTATACTTGTTCTTAAACCATCTTCCTGTTTCCTTTAAGGTTTCTACTCTAATCTTTCCTTCACTTGCTAGGGATTTTATATATGGAATTTGAAGTTCATACCCCTTTCTCATTGTATTCCATAAAAAAGTATTTTCTTGACCAGCTTGTACATAAGAAAATCCTAATACTTCTTCATTAGTATGCCTTTCAAATAACCATTTGACCCAATCCTTATTTTGAGCAATTACTGCTGCTGGTTCTAAAGTATAAACACCATTTACAGATTTTCTTAATCCATCCTCAAATGCATATATAGGATCTGGTGCTAACATTCTAAAAATAGGTAAATCTAATTGCATTTCCTTATTTTGAGATGGCATATATTCATTTATTTTACTAGGGTAATACCCTTGATTAAAATATCCACCCCATAATGTAAATCCATCTGTTCCAATTTGATCTCTACATATAGCAACAGCTTCAATACTATACTTTTCTTTTAAATACTCTAAGGTCACTATATCTATTACCCAAGACCCCACTGACTTAGGATAGTAACCAAAGATTTCTTTAAAATCTTTCATATAAACATCTACCATTTTTATTCTATCTTCTATAGAGTAACCTAATGAATACCCTATGTTTACATGATCATCTACTGGAGTATTTCCCTTCCACTTAACCCCTGATTTTTCAGCTAGTTGTTTATCTATTTCCCACCATATTCCAACTTCATCATAATCATCAATGCTTTCCTTTATTAAATTACTAAATCTTTCATCTATTAAAGCATCATATTTTAGTGCATAAGTTGCTGGAAGTCCATATTCTTTTAATATTTCTAACTGATGAATTATAGTTTTAAAATCATCATAAACAAATTCACCACTTGGATATACTGTTTTTCTTATAAAATTATATATATTTACTATTGTAGGAGCCTTTATTTCATTTTTATTATACATATATCAAAAATCCATTTTATCCTTAACTATATTAAAATTTAAAGGTAATAAAATACCTTAATTTTAGTAAAAAAATCTAGATATAGTATTACCTTTATTGTCTAATAATTTATTATAGTAATTATTTTAACTTAACTTTAAATGTCTTTATTTCAAAAGGATTTATTGTAAAGTTAATTCTATTTCCATCTACATTTACATTTTCTAAATCTCTTTCTAATAAGTTACATTCTATAGCATTTTCTATATCATTTAAGAATGTTAATGTAGCATTTGTCTTTTTATTGTGGAATTCATACATTCTAACTATTAAATGATCAGTATCTTCTGCTTTCTTTATAACTTCTATCATTATATTTTCTTTATTTACTTTAGCTAAGCTTAGTTCACTTGGTAACTTACCTGAATGCGCTTCTTCAACCTTAGCAAATAGAGGTACATTTAGTTGATAAGCTTGGTTTGCAGTCTTAGCTTCCTTCCATGTTCCTGTATGTGCGTATATTGAATATGTGAAGAAGTGTTCTTCCTTATCCGCATCTGGATTTGGATCACATGATGATTTTAATAATGTTAATCTCATGTTACCATCTTTTATATCATGTCCATACTTAGAATCATTTAATAATGAAACTCCAAAATCCCCTTCAGATAAATCTGCCCATTTATGTCCACAAACTTCAAATGCTGCTACATCCCAAGATGTATTATTATGAGTTGGTCTAGTTACATTTCCATATTGTATTTCATAAGTTGCTTCCTTAGCATTTATTTCTACTGGGAATGCTGCTTTCACTAACACATCTCTTTCTTTCCAATCAGCATAAGTATTGAAATCTATTCTTGGAATATCATTATAAACATATATCTTTTGAACTATTGTTGATTCAAGGAACTTTCTTTCTATCTTTAATGTACTTCTTACTGGTCCTCTTTCTATAACTTCAATGTTTTGAACATCATCTATTTTCCACATTTTTTCCTTATAATAAATATCTATATCCCAGTTATCAAAGCACATTGGCTTATCTTCAAAAGCTTGAATTTCATTAGCTACTGTTCCAGCTTTTAATATTTCTCTATTAGCTTCTTTATTTATAAAGGAAGTAATTTGTCCTTTTTCATCAAATATTACTTTAAAGAATTTATTTTCTGCATGAGAGTTAGTTACATCTACAACGTCCTTTGATGTTTTAGTAGCTTCAACTATTTCAAATGATTTATATCCATTAGCAGGTATTCCTTTTGCAAAGAATATTGCTTTATTTTCTTCTATTCTTTGACATACTACTTCTTCACCATTTTCATCTAATATAGCTGGATTTGTTATATCACTTGGAACTTCAAATGTTACAATATCATCTCTATCAAAACCTAAAGTATTATTTACTACAACACTTCTCTTAGATAAATTAATATTGTTATTGATGTTATCCATACCACTATCTATTAACCCATTAACATTTTCTAATAATTCCTTATATTCTACCTCTGTAACATCATAAACTTCTTTAATTGATGATCCTGGTATAATGTCATGGAATTGATTTAATAAAATTGTTTCCCATGAATTATTTATACTTTCTTGAGGATAGTTATTTCCAAGTAACATAGATAATGAATTAACTTTTTCAGCTGCAGTATATAGGTTTTCACATTTTCTGTTATCTCTCTTATTTCTTGCCATTGATGTATAAGTTCCTCTATGGTATTCAAGATATAATTCTCCAACCCACTTTGGTAACTTCTTATTACCTGAAACTTTTTCTTCTAATCTCTTGAAGTAATCTAAAGACGTACCCATTTTAACTCTTGGAGCTCCTGGAATTCCCTTTGATAATCTTCTTGCATTTTCAAGCATTTCTAAAGTAGCTCCGCCGCCACCATCTCCCCATCCAAAGGAAATTAAAACATCATTATTTAAATTCTTGTTTTGGTATCTTCTCCAAGCACCCATTACAGCATCTGGTTGAACGTGTCCGTTATATGTTGTAAAGTGTGAGTCTCTATCTTGTCCAGGTCCTGTAGTTGTTATAAAGTGTGTTAACACTTCACTTCCGTCTATACCTCTCCACATAAATGTATCATTTGGTATTTTATTAAATTGGTTCCAAGCTATCTTAGTTGTCATAAAATAATCAACATCAGACTTTTTAAGAATTTGAGGTAGTGCTGCTGAATAACCAAATACGTCTGGTAACCATAGTATCTTGTTATCTACATTAAATTCTTCCTTAAAGAATCTCTTTCCATGAAGTATTTGTCTTACTAGTGATTCTCCAGATGTAACATTACAATCTGCTTCAAGCCACATTGCACCTTCTGGTTCCCATACACCTTCTTTTACTTTTTCCTTTACTTTCTCATATACCTTTGGATGATCTTCTTTTAACATCTTATATAATTGAGGCTGAGAAGACATAAATATATATTCAGGATATTCTTCCATTAGTTTTAATACTGTTGAGAAGCTTCTTGCAACTTTTTCTCTAGTTTGAGCTACAGTCCACATCCAAGCTACATCTATATGTGTATGTCCTACGCAAGTTGCAATTACATCTTCGTGTCCACATAATTCCCCATAGAATTTATCATTTAAGAATTCATTTGCCTTCTTAACACTTTCATCATATTCTTTTGATTTTGGTCTTCTTAAATCAATTAAGTTTATAGCATCATTTAAAACAGTTATCATATCTACTCTGTTTTTATCTTCTTTGTCTAATTCCTTACAAACATCTACAGGAACTTTTAAATTCCAGTATAGTTCTCTTGAATCCATATCTATTTCTACTAATTTACCATGTAAAGTAGCTTTTTTATCAGCTAACATTCCAGCATAAGCATGTAAATCTATTTCATATTTTGTTCCTGGAACAGCATCATGAGTTAAGATAACTTCTCTATGATTAATATCTACTCCTTGTATATGCTCTCCATTTACATATAGAATAAATTGAGGATTAGTAGCATCCCAACCTTCTTCGAAAGTATGGAAGTTAAGGGCTATAGTTTTCCCTGCAAATTCTTCTGGAACTTCTACAGAGCACTTAAACCATCCATGCTTATCTCTTCCTCCCCATAAATCTCCAGTTTTAAATTCTCTCCAACCATCCTTTGGAGCATCCTTAATTAAATCTATATTATGATAGTTACCATCTATATACATATAGTTTTCAAGATTCACTTGATTTCTATATACATTTTTCGCAATTTCGTTGCAAGTCTTGTCAATTCTTTCTAATAAATAAAACATATTCTACTCTCCTATGATCATTATTTTATATTATTATTTTTTATTATTTTTATTATTATTTACTATTCTTTTACAGCTCCAACTGTTAATCCACTTACAAAGTATCTTTGGAAGAATGGATATGCACATACAATTGGTAGTGTACTTATAACTACTATAGCCATTTTCACTGTTTCCTTCGGCATTTTAGCAGCTTCTTGAACTGCTGTAGTTCCTAATATTGCAGAATTATTAACTAAGAACTCTATAGAAGTTTCCAGTTTAATTAGAAGGTATTGTAATGGTATTAAATTATTTTTATCTATATAAAGCATTGCATTAAACCAGTCATTCCAAAATCCTAGGGTTAAAAATAATGCTATAGTAGCTATTGCTGGAAGTGATATTGGTAAAACTATTTTTACAAATAGTAGAAACTCTGAAGCACCATCTATTTTTGCTGATTCTATAATGGCATCGGGTACAGTAGTCTTAAAGAATGTTCTTAGTATTATAATATTAAAAGAACTTACGCAAATTGGAAGTATAAGTGCTAATAAATTATTTTTAAGCCCTAAGAACCTTGTTACTACTAAATATGATGCAACCATACCACCTGAAAATAACATTGGAATAAATATTAATTTTGTAAAGAAACCTCTAAAGGCAAAGTTTTTTCTTGATAATGCATAAGCATAAGTTGTCATTATTGTTAATCCTAAAAGTGTTCCTGTTACTGTTACGAATATAGTTATTCCATAAGATCTAAGTATATTACTACCAGACTCAAATATATATCTATAAGCTTCTAAGCTCCACTCATCTGGCCAAAATTTATATCCATTAGCCTGCAAAGCTTGTTCACTAGTTAACGAAATAATTAAAACGAATAAAAATGGTAATATACAAAGTGCTGCTAAAGTAGCAAATAATATATTTAAAAGTACATTAGTTGATTTTGATATTGAGTTAAATTTAGTTACATGTTCTGTTTCTTCATTTAGATTCTTTTCCTTTTTAATTCCGAATCTATGCTTTATTTTTTCTATCATTTTTACACCACCTTTATTTTAGAAGAATGCATTTTCATTATCTACTTTTCTAACAATTCCATTAGTAACCAAGATTAAAACAAGTCCTACAAAGGATTGATATAGAGCTGCTGCTGAACTCATTCCAATGTTACCTAAGTTTGTTAATCCTCTATAAACATAAGTATCTATAACGTTAGTTACTGAATATAATGCTCCTGAGTTCTTTGGAAGTTGATAGAATAATCCGAAGTCTGCTCTAAACATTCCTCCAATAGCAGTTATAAACATTATTATTAAAACTGGTTTTAATGATGGAAGAGTTATATACTTTATTTGTTGCCATTTACTTGCTCCATCTATCATTGCTGCCTCATAATAAGACTTGTCTATTCCGCAAATAGATGCTAAGTAAATAACTGTTCCATATCCAATGCCTTTCCATTGACTCATAAAGATTAGTATGAAAATCCAGTATTTAGATTCCGTATACCAAGATATCTTTTCTCCACCTAAAGATGTAATAATTCCATTTATATATCCTTTTTCTGGACTTAAAAATGCAAATAAGCAATAGCTTACAACAACCCAAGATAAGAAATAAGGTAGAAACATTGAACTTTGATAAAATTTTGATAGTCTCTTGTTTAGTAATTCCTTTAGCAATATAGCTAATGTAACCGGAAGAACTATTCCTAATATTATAAATACAAGATTATATAAAACTGTATTTCTTGTAATAAGCCAAGCATCACTACTATTAAATAAGAACTTGAAATTATCCAATCCTACCCATTCACTTTTTATTAAGCTTTCTATAAAGCCTCCACTTATTTTCCAATTCTTAAAAGCAATTATAATCCCTACCATAGGTAAATAAGCAAATATTAAAAACCATATGGTTCCCGGTAACGTCAAAAATAAGAATTCCCTATTATCTTTTAATTTTTTAAGCCATGATTTATTGTTCTTTTTATCTAATTTTTTAACTTTAGACATTGCTTTAACTCCTCCCTTTGTAAACGTTTCTTGAGCTACTTAAAATATATCACAGATACTATTTACCTTTAAAGTTGAAATAATTTAGATTTAGTGAATAAATTAAAGAAATAAAAGAGATAAATATTATATTCCTTGCTCCGTCGTAAACTCCAAGTCGCCGTCATACAATATTTATCTCTTTACACACCGAAGGTAATAATTCCTCATTCCTCGGAATTATAAATTTTTTCTCTGTTCTATGTTTATGGCAAGCTACAAGTCACTCTTCAAGATATTTTAATACTTCAAAGCCGAAAAAAAGAATTTATAAAAAGTTATCCAAAGAATAATCTTTTTATAAATTCCTCATATCTTTATTTAGTAGTTTTTCATTTCTCTTAAAGTAGATGGAGAAACTCCATAATACTTTTTAAATTTTCTATAAAAATAACTTGTATCCGCATATCCAACTTCTTTTGATATATCATTTATCCTCATGTTGGTATTTAGTATTAATTCCTTAGCTTTCATATTTCTTGTTTTATTTAAATACTCTGAAAAAGAATTGTCTGTTTCTTTAGAAAAAATTTGACCTAAATAAGAACTATTAATATTATATTGATTTGCTAAAGTTTTCAAACTAAGCTCCTCATAATATCTATCATTTATTACATTAACTATTTGCTGAACTATAGGGCTGTACTTAACAGTGTTCATATACATAGATTCTATAAGTTCTTCCAACTCTCTTATTATAAATGACTGTACACTTTCTCTAGTGCTTTCATTACATAACTGAATTATAGTGTTACTTAAACTATCTTTTCCATATTTTTGATCAAGCTTTAATTCATTTGATATATTATCAATTAATATTATTACCTTTATTGAAAAATCATATATATTTTTAGGAGTTAATTTTTTATCATCTAATATATCAACTATAAACTTTTCTAAATCTTTAATATTTTTTTCAATAATTAACTTATTAATATAATCTATTTCCTCTTTAAAATTTCTATTATCTTCTTTCACTTCTTTAATTTTTTCTTTATATATACATTGATTAGTACCCTCTGTTAAGATATACTTTTTCAAATTATTTGCAGTATTATAGCTTTTACTCAATTCTTTTATATCTAAGACCAAGTCACCAATTGATATGAATATGGATTCATTAGACTCCTTAGAAAGCTTGTCCTTAATATCTTCATAGTATTCAATTACTTTGTTTCTACTTATATCTTTGTCCCAAGAGTTTATTAAAATAGCCTGGTCATTATATTTATGTAAAACTTCATAATTATCCTCTGTGTATTTTTCTATTATTTCGCTTATATTTATATAAGGACTTTCCTTATCTTTTTTAGCTATAATTATATTAGCTATAGTATAGGCTTTATTTTCTATATCAATAGATATTGAGTCTTTTATATCATAAATATAATTTTCATTTAATTTATTCTCTATATACTCTATTAGTTTTGTATTTTTATCTAATATTTTATTTTTTTCTTGCTTTTTATCATCTAAATCTTTAACTATATTAATAAGAGTTTCTTGAAGTTCTTCTTCATTTATAGGCTTTAAAATGTAACTTTCTACTCCATATTTTATAGCTTCCTTTGCATAGGTAAATTCATCATATCCAGTTAAAATTATAAATTTAGTTTTTGAATTTATTTTTCTAACTTCTCTAATCAATTCTAGTCCTGTTAGTCTTGGCATACTAATATCAGTTACTATAATATCTACAGGCTTGGACTTAAATTTTTCTAAGGCATCATATCCATTTTGAGCAGTTTCTACTACCTTTAACCTAATATCCTCCCATTCAATTATGTTCATTAAACCTTGTATTATTAATTTTTCATCATCAACTAACATTACATTATACATTCTCTACACCTCTTTACATGATATCTTTACAATCAAAGTAATACCTCTATCTTCATTTGCTTCTAATCTTACACCATAACCTTCACCGTATTCATTTATTAATCTTTCATTAACATTAGATATACCAATTGAACTTCCTAATTGTTCTCTTTGAAGTAATTTATAGTTTATAATTTCTAAAGCTGTTTTTGTAATACCTTTACCATTATCAATTATTTTTATAAAAATATCATTTTCTTCCTTCGCTACTTGTATTTTTAATAAGTTATCACAATCCTCAAGTCTTATTCCATGAACAAAATAATTTTCAATTAAGGGTTGTATTGTAAATTTTATTATCTTATAGTTTTCTAATTCTTTTGGACAATTTATTTCAAAGTTAAAACTATCATAGTATCTAAATTTAAATATTTCGATATATTTACTACAATAATTCAATTCATCCTTTAAAGTTATTATATTACTATCCTTTACTTGCTTTCTAAACAAGAATGAAAGAGTATATAACATCTTACCTACTTCTTTATCACCATTGCATATAGCCTTCATTCTTATAGATTCTAATGTATTATATAAAAAATGTGGATTTATCTGATTTTGAAGTGCCGTCATTTCAGCCTTTTTCTGTTCAATTTGGGATAAATATATTTTTTTAATATATTCATTTAAATCCTTACACATTTTATTAAAATTCTCAGATATATAATTAATCTCATCATTATCTGAAGTAATAGGAATTTCCACTTCTAAGTTACCATTTTTAACTTCTTCCATTGCCACTAATATTTTATCGGTCCTATCACTTAAAAACTTTAATTTTATATATATTATAGATAAAGATATAATTAATACTAAAGCATCTACAAATACTATAGAGTTTATCAACCCAATTGGAACTTTATTAACTTCTCTTTTTGCTATCTTAGCTACTGAAGTTATCCCTAGGGGATTAGTTGTTTTATTTATATAATATCCTTTATCTAATTTTGCTTCTTTATCACTATTCACTATTTCATTATAATATTTATATTTTTCATATTCATATTCTTTGTTTGAACTATGAACAATGTATCCATCATTATTTAATATAATTATTTCATACTTATTTTCATATTTCTTAAATACATCTTTTATATGGTTTAGATTATACTTAAGTACTATTACACCTTGACCTTTTAAATTAATAGGGTTTCTAATTTCTCTAACAAATTCTATTGTATTTTTATCTGTAAAAATATTATTAAAGTTTCCCTCAACCAAAAGATCTTTTGGATCTGTTTTTTTAGTTTTAATTTGATTTTTTCTATTAAAAGAATTTATTTCATTTCTATCATAACTAATAAATGATATTTCCTCCAAACTATCATTTAATCCAAATGATAGCCATACAAATCTCTCTATTCCATTATAATAATAGCTACTACTATCTGAAAATTTATCTAATTTATTCTTTAAATAAGAAACACTATCAGTACTCATAAAAAGTAATATATCTTCCAGTACACTAATATCACTATACATATTTTCAATTATACTATTACTTGAATTACTTATTTTATTTATCTCATCATTAACATCATATACAACCTTTTCATTAATGTAGGTATTTCTTTCTACATTATTTTTGAAGAATCTATTAATAAAATAAAAATCTAGTGTTCCTATTAAAAAAATAGTAACTAACATATATGTTGCAAATAATCTTTTGTATATTGTTGATTTTTTTATCTCCATTGTATTTATCCTTTCAAAACTTCTATAAGTATATTTAATCATATTAAATTCCATAGTAAAAGCTTTTCATAAGTGCTAATTTATATTTTTAGTGAACTTTTTCTATATATTAATGCAATTTATACATTAAAAATTGAATTTATTAATTTAATAAATTATACTTACTTATACAAGTAAACATTTACGGAGGGTTTTTTATGTTTAATAATTTTTTTAACTTTGAAAAGATCTTCGATGCATTTAACTATGTATTTTGGTTTTTTCTATTAAATTTAATCTTTATGCTCTTCAATATTCCTATATTACTTTTCATTTTATTTATTGGTATCAGTAATTTATTTAACTATTTTCCTTTATTTTTAATTTGTTTACTTCCAACAATGCCAAGCCTTACTATCCTTCTTTATTGTATGAATAAAATAATAGTAAATAAAGACTTAAATATTATAAAAGATTTTACAAATGGATTTAAACTAAATTTTAAGCAAGGATTTATTATTTGGTTCTTTGAAGTTATTATATTTTTGACACTTTATTTTAATATTCGATTTTTTTCAACAATTAAATATAACCTTATTTTAGTTTGTATATTTTATGGAATAACTACTATTTTAATTGCTGTTACTCCATTTATATTTATACTTCTTAGTAAGTTTAAAATGAAGAGTATTGATTTATTAAGAACTTCTTTTATTCTATGTTTTACAAGACCTATACTATCAATAACAAACTTATTATTATTTGTGATTATGCTTATATTATTTGAGATAACACCTGGAACAACAATACTTTTTATTTCTAGTTTATTATCTTTCTCATTGATGTTTATTAATAAGTCATTATTAACGGAACTTGAAGACTTATCAAAAGAACAAAATATAGCTTAACTTATTTTAAAAGTTTTATATTGTACAAACTCTTAAAAGATAGAATTTTTTATAGAAATATACCTTTATATACTTTATTATTTGCTGAAAACATCTACAATGTAGATGTAAACTTCTTGTATATTTTTATTTTTAGGAGGAAACTTAATGGAAAACAACACTAACGAAAAACTAGTCCTTTTTAATGATGTAATAAAAAACATTGGTTTGAATTTATCAAAATCAATTGAAGATGAGAAGCTTAGAAAATTATTTTATAATTGCTTTATAGATACAATTGATACTACAGTTATTTATAATGAAGAAGAAAAAGATACCTTTGTAATAACAGGAGATATACCTGCAATGTGGCTTAGAGATTCAACATCTCAAGTAGAACATTACTTACCTTTTATAAATGAATATCCTGTATTAAAGGATTTATTTGTTGGACTTATTAATAGACAAATGAAATGTATTATGATTGATCCATATGCTAATGCCTTTAATAAAGAAGCTAACGGCAAAAAGTGGGACAATGATATAACTAAAGATAGCCCTTGGGTTTGGGAAAGAAAATATGAAATTGATTCACTTTGCTTTCCTATAAGATTAATATATAAATATTGGAAAAAATCTAATGATTCAAGTTTCTTTAACGAAGATATAAAAACTGTTTTTAATACAATAATAGACTTATGGCAAACAGAACAATATCACTTTGAAAAATCAGATTATTCCTTTCAAAGATTAAACTGTGCTCCAAGTGATACCTTATGCAATAACGGACTTGGAAATCCAGTTTCATATACTGGTATGACATGGTCAGGTTTTAGACCTAGTGATGATGCTTGTAAATATGGGTACTTAATACCTTCAAATATGTTTGCATCAGTAGTATTAAAGTATGTTGAAGAAATTGCAGAAGTTATTTATAAAGATTCAGAACTAGTTTTAAAGTCTAAAAATTTAAGAACTCAAATAGAAAAAGGAATTGAAAAGTTCGGCATAATTGAAAATAAAGATTTTGGCAAAATCTATGCTTATGAAACAGATGGACTTGGAAATTATAATTTTATGGATGATGCTAATGTTCCTAGTCTTTTATCTATTCCTTATATTGAATATAAACCAATTGATGATGAAATTTATCAAAACACTAGAAAGTTCATTTTGAGTAAAAATAATCCTTATTACTATGAAGGTAAAGTAGCTTCTGGTATTGGAAGTCCTCATACTCCAGATCAATATATCTGGCATATAGCTCTTTCAATGCAAGGTTTGACTTCTAATAATGAGGAAGAAATTAAATCTCTAATTGAAACTTTGATAAAATGCGATGGTAATACAAATTACATGCATGAAGGTTTCCATTGTGATGATTCGAAAAAGTTCACAAGAGACTGGTTTGCATGGTCCAATTCTCTATTTGCTGATTTTATATATAAAAAAATTCTTAAAAAATAATATTAAGGAGCTGTGTTATAAAGCAGCTCCTTTTCTTAATTTAATTATTCTTAACTATTTTTAAAGTTATCATTTATCTATTAAATTTCAATATATTGAGATTTATATAAGTTATAATAAAGTCCCTTCTCTTTAATCAATTCTTCATGAGTGCCCTCTTCTAATATATTTTTATTTCCTATAAACATTATCTTATCTGAATTAACTATGGTAGAAAGTCTATGAGCTATAACAAAGGAGGTTCTTCCTTTTAATAATTCCTCTATTCCTTCTTGAAGTAATGCTTCTGTTTCTGTATCTATACTTGAAGTTGCTTCATCTAAAATTAAAATCTTTGGATTTGATAATAAAACTCTTGCAAAGGATATAAGTTGCTTTTGTCCTACAGAAAGTCCATTTCCTTGTTCATTTAAGTATGTGTTGTATCCATCTTTAAATTCTCTTATAAAATCATCTGCTTTAACTATTTTAGCTGCCTCAATAACTTCTTCATCACTTGCATCTAACTTTCCATATCGTATATTATCCATTATTGTTCCAGAAAAAACAAAGGGATCTTGTAACATAACTCCTATTTCTTTTCTTAAAGATTTTAAAGTTACGTCATTTATATTTACACCATCAATTAAAATTTCTCCTGATTTTATATTATAAAATCTAGAAAGTAAGTTTACTATAGTAGTTTTCCCTGCTCCAGTTGGTCCTACTAAAGCTATTTTTTCTCCTTCCTTTATATTCATATTGATGTTTTCTAATATTAGAATGTCTTTTTCATATTCGAAACATACATCTTTAAAAGTTACATTTCCTTTAATATCACCTAATTCTATTGCATCTTCCTTATCATACTCTGGTTCTTCGTCCATAGCTTCAAAGATTCTCTCTAAGTAAGCCATAGCATTTATTAATGTGTTATAAAAGTTACCTATATTAGTTATTGGAGCCCAGAATATCCATACATATGCTATGAAAGCTGTTAAAAGTCCTAAAGAAACTGTATCTTTAAATATTAATATTCCAAAAATATATATAAGTGAAATAGAAAATACCGATATAGTTTCAATACTCGGCCAGATTAAAAAGTTCAGTTTAACTGCATTCATCCATGAATCACTACACTCCATAGAAAGTTCGTTGAATACCTCCATATTCTCTTTCTTTCTTGAAAAAGATTGGGTTACTTTTATACCATTTATACTTTCATGAATATAAGCATTTAAATTAGACTGTTTTGAGCTTAACTTTTGATGTGCTCTTCTTTGAGCATTTTTAATTGATAACATTACTAAAAGCAATAATGGAATACCTATTAAAGTTATAAGTGTAAGCTTTATGCTTAAAAATGACATGAAAACTATAGTCATAATAAGGGTAACCATGTCTGCAATTAAATTTACAAAACCATTTGATAAAATATCACTTAGTGAGTTTATATAATTAACAACTCTAACTAAAATTTTTCCATGTGGCCTTGAATCATAATAGTTAAAAGGTACATATTGAAGCTTTTTAAATAAATCATGTCTCATATCTACTAATATATTTTGCCCAACCTCACCCATAGTGTACATTCTATGCTTCATAATCTTTGCAATAGTTATAAAAATTAATACATATACTATAGAAATCAAGACTAACCCTTTAATATTTTTATTAGGTATATAATTATCTAAAGCTGTTTTTACAATAACTGGCCCAATAAGAGATATTGCACTAGATAACAACATTAAAAATACTGAAATAAATACTTTTGCCTTATATGGCTCCATATATTTTAATAATCTTTTTAAGTATCCTAAATTAAATCCAGCTTCCAATTCTTCATCTACGTTATATTTATTTCTTGCCATTTTATACTCCCTCCGCTCTTAAATCTAAATTTCCATATTGAGTATAAAAAATACTAGAATAGTAACCACCTTTTTTAATAAGGTCTTTGTGATTTCCTCTTTCAACTATTTTTCCATTGTCTAATACTAAAATTAAATCAGCTTGCTTTAAAGATGAAATTCTGTGAGCTATTATAAAAGTTGTTTTCTTTTCTTCCATATTCTTAAGTTCATATTGTATTTTTTTCTCTGTTTCCATATCTACAGCCGAAGTTACATCATCCAAAACAAATATTGATGAATCTTTCATCATAGCTCTTGCTAACGAAACTCTTTGTTTTTGTCCTCCTGAAAGGCCTACACCTCTTTCCCCTACAATAGTTTCATACCCATCTTCAAGCCTTTTTATAAATCCATGAGCCTGTGCTTTTTTAGCTATTTCTTTTATTTCATTAATATTTGCTTTTGGATTTCCATAAGCTATATTATCCTTAATTGTATCTGAAAATAAGAATATGTCTTGCATAGCAGTTGCTATATTTCTTCTTAATACATCTAATTCAATTTCCTTTATATTTACTCCATCAATATAAATTTCACCTTCTGTTGCATCGTAAAATCTTGATAATAAATTTATTATTAATGATTTTCCAGAACCCGTATGACCAACTAATCCTATAGTTTCTCCAGCCCTTACAGTAAATGAAACATTGTTTATAACTCTTCTTCCATCTAAATCTAAACTCACATTTTTAAATTCAATATTTCCTTTAAACTTTTTAACCTTAACTGTATCCACATTATTTTTTATATTACTTTCTGTGTTTAAAAGCTCTATTATCTTCTCTGAAGATGCTATAAACCTTTGAGTATCATTAATTAAATATCCACACATCCTCATAGGATTATTTAAAGCCCAAAGTAAACTATTAAAAATAACAAGTTCTCCAAAGGTTATTTTATTTATAATTACTAATATTCCTCCAACTAAAACCATAACTATAGTTAAACTATTTGATAAGAACTCTAACTTAGGAATATACTTTCTTGTAACTCTTATTGTATCTAAGTTTCTATCTCTATAATTTTTATTTTCCTTATTAAACTTATCTACTTCAAAATTTTCTCTACTAAAGGCCCTAACTACTCTATTACCACTTATATTTTCTTGAACTAATGAATTTAACCTTGAATAAGCTTCTCTAATATTATGAAAAGTAGGTGAAATTTCATTACTCATTTTAAATGTTAAAAATCCAATCATAGGAGATACAAGTAACATAAATATAGTTAAAGTAGAATTAACATACATCATTGATATAATGGCAAATAAAAATGTTGTAATACATGAAATAATATTATATACAACCCAGGCAATAAAATGTCTTATGGCATCTGTATCCCCTGTCATTCTAGCCATTAAATCTCCAGTTCTGACTTTACTATAAAAGTTAACATCAAGCTCCATTAACTTATCATATAAATCCGTTCTGATTTTAAATAATACATCCTGAGATATTTTTTCTAATATCATTTGAAAAATATATGCTATAATTCCTTTAAATACAACAATAAAAATCATAATGGATAAAAGAGGAAGTAATAAATTAGTTTCATTTTTTCCTAAAACCTTATCTACTATTTTTCCTGATATAAATGGATTAATCATATTAATCGCTGATGTAAATAATACTAATAATAATGCAAAGATGTATTTGTACTTATACTTCTTTAAATAACTAAATATCCATTTTAAGCTGTCCATAAATTAACTTCTCCTTATATTATTTATTTCTAACTTAGATTATAAAGAAGTTATTGAAAATAAAAATGTATTATATTAAACTTTAAATGTATATTATTATACTAATGAAAAATGTACTATTTAACTTCACTTATTATGATGTATACGTTATAAGTCACAATTGCCTTATGTAGTACATTTTAAATTTAAAATGAGTGAATTATAAAACTTTTAAGGAGATTTAGGATATGAGTAATATATACGCCAATATAGATAGCTATAATCCCCAAATTCTTTTTGTAATAGATGGTTACTGTTCTCCTGAAATACCAGTACCTGAAACTACTTATCACTGCCATGATGATTTCATTGAACTATCTTTTGTAACTTCAGGTTCTGTTGATTACTTAATTGAAGGTGATGAATATACATTAAAAAAAGGACAAGTTTTAATTTCTAATCCTGGAATTTATCATAAAGAATTATTTAATTCAAATACAAATTGCAGAGAACTTCATCTTGGTTTGACTAATGTTAATATATTTAATAATTATAAAAAAGATTTTATAGATATAGGAGATAAAAATGTATTAACTCTTAATACTTACAAAGATGAAATTTTAAAAACCTGTGAAGAAATAGTTGAAGAACAAAAAAATCATAAACAAACTTCTCCCTTTATGCTTAAATCACTTGTTATGAAGGTTCTTGTTCTTCTTCATAGAGAAATAAATGAAGAAATTCCAAACTTAAACTCACAAGAATTTTCCTTTAAATCTCGTGAAAAAAAAGCTATTGTTGAAACCATAACAAAATATCTAAATGAAAACTATACTCAAGATATTTCCTTGTACACCTTATCAAAAAATATGTACTTAAGCCCTGTGTATATTTCTAAGATATTTAAAGAAATTATGGGAGACTCACCTATAAATTATTTAATACAAATTAGACTTACTAAAGCAAAGGACTTATTAAAAGATAGCGAACTTTCTATAAAAACTATTGCTAAGATGGTAGGATACAATGATCCCTATTATTTCAGTAAACTATATAAAAAGTACTATGGAATATCTCCAAATAAAGTAAGATCTTAAGTAATGATTAAACAATTATCTATAAAGATAAAAAATATGTTAGTATTTTTCCATATACTAACATATTTTTGAATTTATTATTATATTATTAATAATTTAATTTTCTATTGATGAACTACCATGTTCTCCTAAAAAGTTTGCTAAAGCTCCAATTAAATTTGCATCTTTTTTATGTGTACATGTTGCTATATTAGGTTTTACCTTAGCAATTTTTATTTTACCTAATAAGTAATCCAACCTGTTGTTAATTTCACTAACAAAGTCTTCTCTCTCTGAAATTGCACCACCTAAAAGGATTATATCTGGATCATATATATATTGAAGATTAAATATTCCCTTTGCTAAATTCAAATAAAATCTATCTATTACTTCCTCACATATTTTATTTCCTTTTTTCGCTTCCTCAAAAACTTTTTTTCCATCCCAGGAATCATCATTGTAATATTTTCTTACCTTTCTAACAAAAGACATTGTAGAAGCCACTTCACTAAAGTTATAAAACTCTCCTGATTCTTCTTCCATTAACATATACCCAAACTCTCCACCATGAAGATTTTTACCATGATGTATTTCACCATTGTGAATTATAGCTCCACCTATTCCTGTACCACAAACTACAAACATAATATCCTTTATATCTTTTCCTGCTCCATTAAAAGCCTCTGCTAAAGCTGCACAATTAGCATCATTTTCAATACTTACCTTCAAGTTAAACTTGTTAAACAATATTTCCTTCCAATTAGGACCATGAATACAAGGTATAGCACTAGCTCCACCTATAATTCCCACTTTAGAATCTACAGCTCCAGGAGAGCTTATAGCTATGCCCTCTATATCATATCTTTCCTTTATATCTTCTATCCACTTAAATATTGTATCTTTAAATAATTCTATTTCATGGTAAACCTTAAGTTCATCTTTATAATATATTTTCCCTAAATTATCTAAAACTCCAACCTTTATTGAAGTTCCTCCTATATCTATACATGCTATCATTTATATCCCTCCTAAATTTATAATAATTAAATAAAAAGCTTCAACTTAAATTTCACAATTAAAAATCTATATTAGAATAAATAATTAATGAAAGGGGCTGTCTTAAACAGCCCCTTAATGTATGATTTTTAATTGTGAATTTAAACACTCTTATTTATTTGCTTTCCATGCATCTACTTGTTTTTGCATTTCAGCAATAACCTTATCTATGCCTTGTTCCTTTAATTTAGAATTCAATTTACCTAAATATTCATCAATATCTACAGAACCACTATAAATTGTTGCTTTAAATTCTTCAAGAACATTATTTATTGCAGCAATTTCAGTTGAAACACTTGAAGAATCAAATTTAAATCCTAAAGCTGGTGATACCTTTGCTTTATTGTTAAAGTCTTGGAAATCATCCCATTTAGTATCTGGTTCATTTTCTAATTTATAAGTTATAAATAAGTTTCCTAATGAGAAATATGGTACATCATAATTTTTTTGATCTGGGTTAAGTATCTTTATGTGTTCAGAATCAACCTTCTCATAGTGAACTCCTTCAACACCATAGTTAATTAAGTTTCTTAAATATTCATCAGTATTTAATAATGATAAGAATTCAAATGCTTTATCTTTATTCTTTGAGTTACTTGATACAGCTATTAATGAACCAGTTGTTGAACCATTAGTTATTACTGTATCATCTATAGGAGAGGATACTACTGGATAATTTAATGATTTTGACCATAGAGTATCTGCATATGGTTGACCATCACCCTTTGACACAAAACGCTTAACAGCTTTATCGTCTTGAGCTGTTGCAGCATCGGCATTTATATATCCTGCTTTATAGTATCTTCTTAAAGTTTCTAAACTCTTTTTCATTTCATTTGTTTCAAACATATTCTTAATAGTTAGTGAATCATCATTAATTTCTACACCAACAGGATCAACTAATTGATCAAAGAAAACTGTGTAAGAGAATCCTTTAGTTATATATAAAGGAGTTACATCTGGTTCATTTTCCTTTATCACCTTTAACCATGGTTCTAAATCTTCTAAACTGTGGATATCTTGGTATGGTATATTATATTTATCAACATATTCTTTAGTAAATACCCACATTGGCGCTACACCAAGTTCTTTTTGGTTTGGAACTCCATATATTTTTCCGTCTATAGTTGCACCTTCCCAGAATCTTGGATCAACTGTATCCTTTAATTCTTTTCCAGCATCTGAATTTAAATAATCATCTAAAGCTAAGAATGCACCCTTTCTTGAATTGCCTAAATAATCTCCAGCCCATGAGCAAGTAAATGCTAAATCATAGTCTTCTCCTGAGTTTATTATTACTGACATTTTTTGATTGTAATCACCAAAGCCTATAAACTTCATGTCTATATTAGCATTGATTTTTTCTTCTAAATATTTATTAGCTTCAGCTAAAACTTTATCTAGATCCTTTGGTTCCTCGCCGATTGCATACCAAGTTAATGTTGTTGGTGCGCCACCTTTTGAACCTGAATCTCCTGAAGACTTAGCACAGCCTGTAAAGATTGAAGTTGCCATTAATGCACAAGTTGCTAAGGCAAGCATCTTTTTTATTTTTATCATGGTTTTTATTCCCCCTTGTTTAATAACGTTTACAACTTGATTATAGTATTTAACTTTAACATTTTATAGTGTACTTATTTTATATTTTATTAACAAAATCTAGGTTGTTTTATTTTATTAATTCTATAATACTATAATAAAATTTTCTCTATTATTCAAATTTAATGTACAAATTTTTTATATAAAATTTTTCCACTTTTTATAAAATTAATACACTTATTCTCAAAAATTTCTTATGTTAAACTTGTAATAATCGTTTACATAGTAAAAGATTTTAATTTAAAATTACAAGGGGGATAAAAATGATTTCCAAAAAGTCAAAAGTAATAATTACTCTAACTCTTGCTTGTTCATTAACAGCAGGATTAATTTCATGCTCAGACTCTTCTTCTTTTAGTAGAGATTCTAAAATTAAATACTCTATTACTGCTGAAGCTGGTGATGCAGCTGAATTAAAAATGAATAACATGCCAACAGCACCATATTGGTTTCCAAATCAATTATTAGAATGGGATCCAAGTACAGATGAAAACATTGAATTTAATAAAAGTGTTGTTCCACTTGCCACTAGGGCTTCAAAGGATAAGTTAGAAGCTGTTAACTCAACTCAAAACAAAGATTTCAATGTTGTGGCATTATCAATCATGAACTCTAGTACAAGCGGTAATCCATCTCAAGGTTCAAATAAATTTGGTGCTAATACATTTTCCTATTGGCAATATATAGATAAACTTGTTTATTGGGGTGGATCATCAGGTGAAGGAATAATAGTTCCTCCTAGTGCTGATGTAATAGATTCTGCTCATAAAAATGGTGTTCCTGTTCTTGGAACTATATTTTTCCCTATGGTACAACATGGTGGTAAACCTCAATGGTTAGATGAGTTTTTACAAAAAGATAGTGATGGGAACTTCCCTATGGTTGATAAGCTAATAGAGGTTTGTGAAACTATAGGATTTGATGGTTGGTTCATAAATGAAGAAACTGGATTAAGTAAAGATGATAATGATGATATATCGAAAGAATCTTCTAAAATAACTAAAGAACATGCTAAGCTTATGCAAGAGTTTATTAAAGCCTTCAAGAAAAAGTCTGAAAATAAACTAGAAGTAATGTGGTATGATTCATTAACAAAAGATGGTGAAATGGATTGGCAAAATGCATTAACAGATAAAAATGACTACTTCTTAATTGATGGAGATAAAGAAAAAGTTGCTGATAGCATGTTCCTAAACTTCTGGTGGACAAATAAAAAGCTTGCAGAAAAACAACTTTTAAAAGCATCTAACGATAAAGCAAAGGAAATTGGAATAAATCCTTATGATCTTTATGCTGGAATTGATCTTCAAGCAAATGGTATAGCTACTCCTATACGCTGGGACTTATTTGAAGGAGAAAATAAATCTCCTTATACTTCTCTTGGGCTATACTGTCCAAGCTGGACATATTACTCTGCAAGTAATATAGATGAATTCCATTCTAAAGAAAATAGGTTATGGGTAAATGAATTTGGCAACCCATCTAAAGGAACTGAAGTTACAGGAACAGATTTTAGAGGAATATCAACTTATGCTATAGAAAAAACTTCTATAACTTCATTACCTTTTAATACTAACTTTAACTTCGGTAATGGTTATAATTTCTTTATTAATGGAGAAAAAGTTTCTAATCTTGATTGGAATAATAGAAGTCTTGCAGATATAATGCCAACTTATAGATGGATAATAGATAATGCAGGTTCAAATACAATTAAAGCTTCAATAGATTATGCTAATGCTTACTATGGTGGTAATTCAATAAAACTTGCTGGTAATTTGGGGGCAAATGAATCATCAACAATAAAATTATTTAGCGCTGATTTAATATTAGAAAAAGGAAGCAAGTTTACAACAATAGCAAAATCTAGCTCAGATGTATCCCTTGATTTAATATTAAATTTCCATGATGGTAGCACTGAAGAAATTAAGGGTAAATCCAAAGTTGGTACTGAATGGACTACTGTAGAATATGATATTTCTAAATTTACAGGAAAATCTATTAAAACTATATCCTATAAACTTTCAAGTAAAGATGCTATATCTAACTTAAGTTTAAATTTAGGTAATATACACATTACAGGTTCAGAAAAACTAAAAGCTGTTGATGTTAAAAATGTTACGGTGGATAATACAATATTTGAAGAAGATAATATGTATGCAGGAGTTAGACTTTCCTTTGAAGGTTCTAATAAAGAAAATTTAAGCCATTATGAAATATATAAAGTAAATGATGATAAAACAAGAACATTCTTAGGCGCTACTCCAAATAGTAAATATTTTATTAATGCACTTCCAAGAGATGAAAAATCTAATACTACTACTTTTGAAGTTGTTGCTATAAATAAAAACATGACTGTTGGAAAATCTAGCACAGTAAAAATGGAATGGCCTGATAATAGTATCCCAAGAGCTAACTTTAAGGCTTCAAAAACATTAGTTGCTCCAGGAGAAGAAATACAATTTGAAAACTTAAGTTCTAAAGTAACTGAATCCGTTGAATGGAAATTTGAAGGTGCAACTACTGAATCAAGTACTGAAATGTCCCCAAAGGTTAAATATGATAAAGAAGGTACCTATACTGTTACATTAACAGCTAAAAGTAAATCTGGTGAAGATGTTAAGGTAATGGAAGAATTAATAACAGTATCAAATGATGCTAAAGATAACTTTAAAAACCTTTCTCTTAACAAAACTGCTGAAGCTTCTAGTTATGTAAATCCAAATGAAGCTCCTAAGTTTGCCTTTGATGGAAAACTAGATACTAAATGGTGTGCTGTCGGTACTCCTCCTCACAATATAGTAGTTGATCTTGGTAAAGTAATGACTGTAAGTGAAGTTAGAATAGCACATGCTGAAGCAGGTAAGGAAAGCCCTGATATGAATACTTCTGATTATACTATAGAAGTTAGTGAAGATGGAAAGAACTTTACTGAAGTTACTTCTATAAAAAAGAATACAAAAAGTAATACTATAGATACTTTTAAAGCTACTAAAGCTCAATACGTAAGAATAACTGCAACAAAACCAACTCAAGGTTCAGACTCTGCAGTAAGACTTTATGAAATTGAAGTTTATGGTATTAATAAATAGTTTCTTATTATAGGTAAAAAATATAAGGACAGTATTTAGTTTTATATAAATCTAAATACTGTCCTTTTCAATAATTATAAACTTTACTTATACTACTTAATTCTTTTTACCTCTATTGTTTTTGGATTATAATCCACATATTTTTTACGCTTTTTATTTATTTCTTCTATATTAGTAAAATATTTTCTCATAGTATCTTGTATTTCAAAGAAATGATCCTTAGCTCCACTTCCATCTAACATAGATTTTCTTTTTCCATCTTCCTCTATTATAAATTTCCATTTTCCATTTTCATCTTTTTTTATATCTCCACCACAATGACATATTGGACATTCTATTATAAAACCATCTTCATTCCAATGTGGCTCTCCTAATGATAAAACATTAGAATGACAAATAGGACACCACCCAAGATTCTCATCTCCAAGAAAATCTACTTCATTATAATTTTTAATTCCATTAACTATATTTTCTCCAAGCTTAGCTGCTCTTTCTAAATTTTCCTCATTAAGAACAACTTGTCCAGGTCTTGGTGCACGATTTATCATAACTTGATCAACTACCTTAATATCTTGTGTCAATAATGTTATATTTATGCTTTCTAAGGTAATTGACATCCAACTCCTAGTAGAACCTCCATTTGCAATAATTCCACCAACTCTATGTTTAAAGTAAGCAGGATTATTTACTTGCTTATGAAAATTAGGTTCATATGCTAAATGACGATCTGTAAAAATTCTATATAAACCTGAAGGCATAAAGGAATATGATGGTACAACTACAATTACTCCATCTGCATCTAACCATTCTTTCATAATTGTGTCCATATCATCTTTATCTTTGTAAACACATTCAGGTGCTTCCCCCTTTTGTGTAAACTTTACTGTACAAGATTCACAACCAGAACAAGGTGTAATATTATAATTATGAAGGTTAATCATCTTAACCTCTGCTCCCAATTCTTCTGCTCTCATTAAGGCTGCTTTAGCTAATATTTCACCATTGCCATTTTTCCTACCTGCAGTAACTGCTAAAATCTTCATAAATCCTTCCTCCATACTCTAAGATTAAAAATCATTTATTATATTTCTGCTGCTGTATCAAAACCAGAATGAACAGCAGAATAAACATTTCCTATTTCTTTTCCATCTCCAATTATATAAACTTCTGTTTCTGGAAGTGCACATCTAAGATTATTTATGACATCTTTACGTGGTCTCATTCCTAGTGCTAAAACAACTGTATCTGCTTCATATTCTACCCATTGGAATCTAGAATTAATTGTCTTAATTCCTTTATCAGTTATTTCTTCTAATTTAGTATTTGTTACAACCTTAACTCCATATTTCATTAATAAAGATTGTAATGAAAATCTATTAATTAGTGATGAACCATTAAGTAATGCTTCTGGTCCCTTCATTTCTATAAGTGTCACATCCTTACCTTTCATAGCTAAATCAACAGCAGATTCAGCTCCTGTAAGTCCTCCACCAACAACTACTACTTTATCTCTCACAGGTACTCTTCCACAATCAACGTCCCCTGACCAATGAACGTATTCTTTATCAATCCCTGGTATATTAGGTATAATTGGTGTAGCTCCAACAGCTAAAATTAATGCATCTGGATTTTCTTTCTTAATAATTTCTTCAGTAGCTTCTTGATTTAGCTTTATTCTTGCACCAGATTTTAATGTTTGAGCCACTATCCAATGTAAATAATTCTTTAAATCTTTTTTAAATTCTAGATCTGTAGCATGTTTCAAAGTTCCTCCTAAGCTATTTTCTTTTTCAAAAAGTACAACCTCATGCCCTCTTTCAATAGCTGTAAGTGCAGCTTGCATCCCCGCTGGACCTCCACCAACTATTACAACCTTTTTCTTAACATCTGCCTTTTGAACTTTTCCATCTGGATACCTTGTTTCACGTCCATTAGTAGGGTTAACAGCACATCTAGTTTTCTTAAAAAATGCTGAACGTCCACAACAAGTATTGCAACGAACACATGGACGTACATCTTCAACTTTACCAAGAGCAGTTTTTCTCATAAACTCTGGATCCGCTACAAAAGGTCTTGCCATAGAAACAAAGTCCACTAAACCTCTTCCTAGTATTTCTTCTGCATTGTCTAAAGTCATAACAGAACCAACAGTTGCTACATATAAATCGTTACCTACTGCCTTTTTAATTTCTTCAGCCAAATGTACATTTAACATATATGGTACATATAATGGCTGAATCATATATTGAATTGTAAATGGATTTGGAAGCATTCCCGCTGAAACATGAAGTATATCTATTTTATCTTTTATTAATTTTACAAATTCAATAACTTCCTGAAGCTTCATTCCACCTTCTACTAATTCATCGGCACTAATTCTATATTCTATTATAAAATCTTGTCCAACTCTTCTACGTACAGCATCTAATAATTCAATACAAAAACGTGCTCTATTTTCGAAACTTCCACCATATCTATCAGTACGTTTATTTACATATTGAGATAAAAATTGTGATGGTAGCATACCATGAGCTCCATGAATCATAACCATTTTAAATCCACTATCTTTACATCTTCCAGCTGCATCTGCATAATCTTGAATTGTCTTATTTATTAATGAAATACTCATTTCCTCAACTTCGGCTGGTGTTTTTCCTTGAAGCTTAGAAAAGTACTCGTCAATTTCAGCTGGTTTTGGAGTAGAGCTAACTGGTTTTAAACCCTTAGATGCTAAATTCATTGAATTAGCAAAACGTCCTCCATGATTTAACTCTATAGATATTAATGCTCCATATCTTTGTATTTCATCTGCTAAATCATCTAATCCCATTTTAACATTATCATCACCTAAATTAATTTGTCCTTCATGATCCATTGCATGTTGCCAGTTTACTGCTGAATCTCCTACTGTAACTATTGCTGCTCCTCCTCTAGCAAAAGGTCTATAAAATTCAATTACTTCCTTTGTAACCCACCCTTCCGGTGTTGCCATACATGGCACCATAGGCGCTACTTCTATCCTATTTTTAAATTCTACTCCTTTTATTGTAATTGGTGAAAATACATTTTTATATTTACTCATTATTTCTTCCTCCTTTTTAATTTTTCAACATATTGTTAGCAAATTTTATTAAAAACTAAACTATTTCCCCATTCATTTCTCTATATAAACTTGGTAAAATATTAGCTAAATTGGTATATTCCTCAACATTGTGGAAAGCTAGTCCCATCGGTGCCTGAATTGGAATTTGTACTCCATCTGGAATAAGCTTACAAAACTTTTTATCAATTATGTTGTAACCCATCCAAAATCTAGTACGGGATTCTATTCCACCAGGTACTTCTCTAAATAAATGCATCATTACTGCTGGTGCTTTAGGTCCACCTACTCTTGATTGAGCTAATCCATTACCGCATACTATTGTAATATTTTTTTCTTTAAGCTCCTTTGAATCAAAACCTATTTCTTCTGGAGTTAAAAATGAAATTCGGATATCTTCTGGTCCATTCCCTGTGTCCTCTATTACATAATGTACACGTCCTTGAAATTTTTCTAACATTGGTGTTTCTGGATTAAGTATTTTTTCTCTATCTTCGTCACTTATAGATATTCCATAATGCCCAGTTCTAAACCAAAGCATATATCTTAAGTCCTCTAATGCATGCCAAGCAAACCACCAATTAATCATATCTATTGAAACACCTGGAAACTTATTATTTACAGCTACATAAGCTGCTCCATTTGGTAAAGTACAATATCCAGTTTCCACTTCATCATATCCAGCCTCAAGTAATTTTTTTATATTTTCTGGATTTAATGCTTTATCAGGATTCATAGGTCCTTTCTTCAAAATTCCCATTAATTCTTCATTTGGAGTTGCAATGGGTTTATAAAAATACTTGGAATATGACTTTTCTTTTTCCTCTTTTTTTAATTCTCTTTTTAACTCCTTTATCATAGCTATCTCTCCTTATTTATTAATATTTAGTAATCCTTTTCAAAATTAAATACATTCACTTCCTTGTTTATATTTTATCAATGTTAATGATTTAATTAAAATGCTTCTTTGTTATCACTGTGATACTTTAATAACATAATGCTTTGATAAAATAATACTTTTTTGTATTAAATAAATAATACTTATATATAATTTCTTAAAAAGCAAAAAGCTAGTAGATATAATAATTACTATCTACTAGCTTAAATTTTATAAATTTATTAATTTCACTTCACTTAAAACTCCATTTACAAAATGCGGAATGCTTGAATTCATATTTTCTTTTTTCCATGCCATTATAACATCTATATAATCATTTTCTACTTTGAAAACTTTTATATTTTTATTATTATATCTTACTTGTGAGTCAAATAATGCAACTCCTAATCCAGCTTCTACACATAATAATACCGATTCTACATTTGGAAGCTGCTTTACTATTTTAGGTTCAAAACCATTCTTTCTACATATATTTATTATTGCATCAAATCCTTTAGGTGATTCATCCCTAGAAATTATAACAAATTTTTCATTTTTAAGATCTTGGATACTTAAATTAGAATAGCTAGCTAATGGATTAGATGAATCCATTACAATATAAGAATTCCCTCTATATACTGTATCCCATAAAATTCCTAATGAATCATCAATTTCGAAGGAAAGTGTAAATATTATATCTAGTTTCCCATTTATCATTTTTTCTCTTAGTTCTCTGAAACTATGACTCTCTAAAATTAAATTAATATTCTTATGTTTCTCTTTAAATTTTCTAATAATATTTGGTAAAAATGTACTAGTATTCATGGATTCTAAACATCCAATAGTTAAAGTACAATTCTCACCTAAATTAGGTTCTTTAGCATTTTCTATAGCATTTTCTATATAGTCTATAACTCCATTAATTTCATTAAATAGAACTATTCCTGCAGATGTTAATCTTACATTCCTATTTGTTCTAAAAAAAAGTTTAGTTCCTATCTCATTTTCTAAGATTGCAATTTGTCTACTTAAAGAGGGTTGCGAAACATATAAACTTTTAGCTGCTTCTGTAAAGTTTAAATGTTTTGCTGTAGCAAGAAAGTATTCAATCTGAAGTAAGGTAACTTTTTCGTATTTCACATAACTCCCCCCGATATACCCTTGGTTTCTATAAGAATTAATAACACATTAATTATACCATAAATTGTAATCAATATGAATTCTATATATACTTAAACCTCATACTTTAGACACTGTTCTCTGTAAAATCTTCTATACTATATCTTTTATTTATAATAATTCTTTAACACAAGCTATATAGTAACGTCTTCCGTTAGCACTAGTTTGAAGCTTTGATAAAGCCATTTTAATTTATTTTTTAATCCATCTATCAATATATGAATTGTCTAAAAAATTATTTTTATATAAATAATCCCTAAGTGTTATTCTAAGATATTCTACATTATATCTCACATTTATATTATTAGCTAAATCTCTATAACCAGTACCTCTTTGCAAATAATCTGAAGTAGCAACACTATAATATTTCTCTTCATCTAGCTCTTTGCCATTTATAATTATTTTATTAATTTTATTACCATCATGTTCAATTAAGGCACCTGAAATATGGAGCCTTCCTAAAAATCTTCCCCTAAAGCCTGATCCAGCTCCATCTTTATAACAAAACTCTGGATCTAATGATTGCTCTAAAGCTTTCTTTATATACTTCCCTTGTATCTCCATATATGTTGGATTTAATGGTGATGGACATATTTCAATTAATTTCTTAAAGGATACTTCCCCTTTTCTTATACCACTATTTATAATTCCACTATTAATTAAACCAATATCACAATTAAGTACATCCCTAACAGCATCAGCTAACAAATTAGTTATGGGATTTTCCTCTACTACATCATGCCACATATCTCTATCAATACTGTAAAGAGGTAATCCAAGGTTATCATTTGCAGTTTTTTTATTTTTCTCAATTATCTTGATAATATTTTCATCCATTTCTACATCTTTTATATTAATATTTATTCCATTAATTTCACTTATATTTCCATTATACTCGAATTCTAAAAGACCTAAATTTTCACCATAACATCCTGACATATGAACAACAGTATTTTTTATTACTCTAGGCTCTGCCATAAGTTCATGACTATGACCATCAATTATAATGTCTATTCCCTCCATAGTATTAGCTATATCAGTATCTTCAATGAGACCCAAATGAGAAAGTAAAATACATATATCATATTTTCCTTTATTATCACTTAATTCTTTTTGAATCTGCTCTTTATAATCAAGAGTATTCATCCCTAAAAGATGAAGAAATATTTTAAAGTTAGGTGATGTTCCTATTATTAAAAATCTTACACCAGATTTAGTAACTATAATACTTCTCTTAACACCTAAAATCATACTTCCATCCAATTTAACTAAGTTACATGATAAAAATGGTAAACAATCATTCTTCACCATAAAACCTAATGTGTCTAAACCTTCAAACGCTTCATTATTACCAATTGCAATAGCTTCATACCCTGCCTCCAAAAGCAACTCTCTTCCTGCTTTTCCACTTGTTCCTTGAAGCATTACATCTTTAAAATCATGATAATCTCCTGCATCTAAAACTAATGTGTTTTCATCTTTTAACTCTTTTATTTTAGTAGTAAGTTTAGCAAAGTTTTCAAATCTACTGTGAACATCATTAGTATGTAATATCTTAAATCTCATAATTCTATGCCCCTTTTAATTCCTTTTATTCTTAACCATTATATTAAGTTCCACTACTCTAAACAAAAAGAGGACATATCAAAATTATAAAATACTAATTCTGATATATCCAATTTTAATTTTATAACAACTCTTTTCTTAACTCTTCTCCTGATTTTGGAGATAAATAACTAAAAGGAATGTCTAAAACCGTACGAGCTCCCTTTTGTCCTTCTTTATACAATCTATAAACAGCTCTTGCATAAGCTACTAAAACACTAGAGGTAAACTCTGGATTACTATCAAGTTTTAAACTAAATTCCATCCTTTGATTTGTACCTTCCCCAGTAACTCCTGTACGAATAACAAATCCACCATGAGGCATTCCCCTATGATTTTTATTCATTTCTTCTTCAGTAATAAAGTTAACTGTAGTATTATAATCTGAAAAATAATTTGGCATATTTATAATTTCATTCTTAATATACTCTAAATTAGCATCTTCTTTAGGTACAATATAACATATTCTTTCATGCTTTTCTCTAGCTGAAAGTTCTATATTTTTTCCTGTACGTACCATATTAATAGCACTTTCTATAGGCACAGTATATTGAACTCCATCTTTAACACCTTCTACTCTTCTAATAGCATCAGAATGTCCTTGACTTACACCTTTTCCCCAAAAAGTATAATCCTTTCCTTTTGGAAGTATTGCCTGACCTAAAAGACGATTTAATGAAAATAATCCCGGATCCCAACCAACGGAAATAAGTCCGATAGTACCAGAATTTTTTGTTATATCATCTAACTTATTAAAATATTCCGGTATATTAGCATGAGTATCAAAACTATCTACTGTATTAAACATCTTTGCAATTTCTGGTGTTTGTTGTGGTAAGTCTGTAGCTGAACCTCCACACATAATCATAACATCAATTTTATCTCTATAATCTTCAATCTTTGAAATATGTACCATTTTTGAGGTACCTAATAATTTTTCTGGATTTCTTCTTGTAAAAATAGCCTCTAACTGAAAATCATCATTTTGATCTAAAGCTAGTTCTACTCCTTTTCCTAGGTTTCCATAGCCTACTATACCTACTCTTATCTTATTGCTCATATATTTCCTTGGCTATAAAGCCAAGCACCCCCTTTTTATATAATTTAAATTTATTTTTATAACAACATTATCATACTTTTTTAATTTTTTCCATATTTTATACTTAAAGACTTTACATTTACTTTATATTTATTCTTATAAAAATTTAAACTAATTATTAATAAAATTTGTTATATTAAAATGATTCGTTATTAATTCTACTGTCCATTGTGCTCCACTTTTATTCATTTCTTCTATACAACATGATGATTTTATGTCTAGATACTCATCTTTTGTAAAACATATCTTTTTAGTAAATGGAAGAGAATCAAACTTTCTTATTACTTCATAATCACAGGTTTCATTTTCTGCCATAATAACTATTAAATTATTCCAATTAATTTTATTTAGTCTTCTGTACCATTTATCTATTACTTCCTCTTTGTTCTTGTAATGCATAAAAAATATTTCTACATCTTCTAATCTAGCAATAGGGAAATTAATCTCTTCTTCGAAAGCTTTAAAATTATCATAATAGATTGATTCTTTTACTGTAATAAATTCTAATTTACCTGAAATATAAAACTTTATATTTTCTAAAAATTTAATATAATCCTTTGAAAGAAAAAACAATCCTAATGTAGGTGTTCTATATTCAATATTATAATATTGATATATATAACCTCCTAAACAATTATTGCATATAATACTAAAGTCTTTATTTTTCAACTGTGATGTTAACTTAATTTTTGTATCCATCTAAAAACACATCCCTTTTTAATATCCAGTATACTGACTTGTACACCAATCTTATTCTTTATATCCACCTACTGTATATTTATATCCTTCTACCACACTACCGTTTATTACTGGAACAATATTAATAGCTAAGGTATCAATTCTAGGAATATTTTTTATAGCTTCCATTATAAGTGTATTTTCAACAATCATAGATTTTCTTATATCCTTTTCTTCTGCTGATATTTGGGAATCAAAAAAAATTCTAATGCCTTCAGTTTTTATATGCTTAAAAACATTTCCTCCCTTATATTGTACGGCTTCAATAACATCTATTATATCTTTTTGCATCCACGGACAGTTTACCAATATCATAATAGGCCCTCCTATATATTTTATTATTTCATTCTTCTTCTCACTACAACTATACCTTTATAATATACTTATATGGAAATAATTTCAAACTCAAATTTGCTCTTTACTTTTAAAATTAAGTTTACAAAAAAAGCAGATAAATTTTTTACAATTTATCTACTTTTTATTTTCTATAGCTACTTTTACTTGTTGTTTTTGCAATACCTTTAGTACTACATTTAAAATTGTTTTTTCAGTCATCTCAGTTAAAATTTTTTCTGAGTTAGCTTCTTTGCTTAAAATTAGATTTTTATTAATACCAATTTGAATAAATGTTACTTTTACTATTTCAACATAAGGCTTTTCATTAATGTTTTCATTAAAAATTGGTTGTTTAAGAAAGTTAACTCTAGTAGTAACTTTAAAAGGAATTTCAACAATACACTGTTTTACATTTCCATTCCTATTTATCTTTTCTCCATCATTATAAATTGGAACTGCATATTCAATATTCTTTCTTATAAAACCTTCTATAAATAATACTCCTGAATTAGGTTCTATAATACTTGCGGAAAAAGGAATAAGATTATATTTAGTTAAAAATAAATTTTTTTTAATCTCTTTAATTTCTATAACTTCTTGTTCTAAGGTAATAGTATCTTCCACAGGCACTTCTATACTTACCTCTGCCAATATAACTGGAAAATTAGCAAATAAAATATTATAATCTTCTAAGAATTCTTCTTTCTTTGAATCCTTACTACTAGTAGAACTTTTATTTATTAAATAATCATATTGACCTGCTTCCTCAATACTAGTATTATTACTATTATTACTATTATTTAAGTATTCACATTTCTCTTTTTTATCTTCCTTAACTTTTGAATTATTTACTACAATATCATTTTCAAAAAAGTCATTAATATGATTATCTGGAAGGTTGTCTTTTATTTGATTATCTTCTATACTTACGTTATTTAAAGAATTAATTAATTTATCCTCTTGAGTATTTATTTTATCTTCTTTTATTTTATTCTCAAAACTATCCTTATTTTTCACATTATTTTCTTCATAATATTTTTTTAGATATAAATAATATCTACTTTGTTTTTTAATATATTCCTCATAATATTTTCTCATATTTATATATTGATTATTTTGCCTTTTAATATATTCTTCATAATATCTTTTCATATTTATATATTGACTACTTTGATTTTTAATATATTTCTCATAATGAATTTTCATATATATATAATAATAATTCTGCCTTCTAATATATTCTTCATACTGTCTTATCTTAAGTTGGTTATAATTGGGGTTGGAATAGTATCTTTCCATAATCTCTCCTCCACTTAAGAATTTAATATTTATATTATCTTAAAAACAGACCTAAAACCTCCCTATTGAGTTTTAGGTCTGTTTTATATTATTAAATAATATTAAAATTATTAGATTTAGATTTATTTAATAATTATAATGCTGTTATTTTTATTTGCTGTTTTTGTAGTACTTTTAATGTTAAATTTAGTACTACTTTTTCTGTGAATTTAGTAAAAACTTGTTCAGTAGGAGTTTGGCAGTTTGAAGTTGGATTGGTATGAATATCAACTTCAGTAATATCAGCTCTTACTAATTCAGTAAATGGTTTTTCATTAAAGAATTCTGTAAAGAAAGAACTTTTATCACAAGGATTTTGTCCAATAACTGGGTCTGAACAAACATCACACCCCTCAAGTTTATCTGTAAAGAATTCTAATTCACTTGGAGTAGTATTTTCATCAAAAACAGGTTCTCTTATGAAATTAATTCTTGTTGTAATGTTAAAAGGTACTTCAACAGTACAATGTCTTATATCTCCACAAATATTTGGACTTCCAGTTATACTACAAGTTTTAGTTGCATATTCAATATTTTTTCTTATAAAACCTGCTATAAATAAAATTCCAGTGTCAGGTCTACAATCTTGAGAAAATGGAATAACACGAGATTGAGTTAAAAATACATTTTTTTTAATTCTTTTAATTTCCATAGCTTCTTGATCTAATGTTATAGTAGCTTCAACAGGAATAGTTACATTTAATTCTGCTAATACTACTGGAACCTTAACATATACAGGTCCACATTCAATGACATTAGGTATTACAGGAATTTGTTTGGTTAATGATTGTACTTGAGAGGTAATAGTTACACAAGGATCTGCTGTAATGTCACAATCATTTGTGTTTTTTTTATCATCATTCATTATAAGGTTTCCTCCCTCTTTATCTTATTAAAATATGACTAGTTTAATCTATTTAATGTATAATATACAATTTTCACCTTTTTTGTACACTAATAAATAAAAACAGACCTAAAGCTTTTTAGTAAACTTTAGGTCTGTAACATATTATTTAATACTATTAATTTTCAATCAAATTTAATATTTACTATATTTTCATACTTATAGTGCTGTAATATTTACTTGTTGTTTTTGTAATACTTTCAATGTTAAATTAACTACCACTTTTTCAGTAAGCATAGTAAATCTTTGTTCTGTTGGAGTTGTGCAGCTTATAATTGGATTTGTGTTAATATCTACTTCAACGATATCTGCCCTTTCTAATTCAGTAAATGGTTTTTCATTAAAGATTTCTGTGAATCGAGAACTCCTATCGCAAGGATTACGTCCAATAACTCTATCTGCACAAGTATCACAGCCTTGAAGTTTATCTGTAAAGAATTCTAACTCAGTTGGAGTAGTATTTTCAGCAAAAACCGGAGGTCTAATGAAAGTAATTCTTGTTGTAAAATTGAAAGGTACTTCAACTGTACATTGTCTTATATCTCCACATACATTTGCAGTTCCAGCTGTGCTACAAGTTTGAGTTGCATATTCAATATTTTTTCTTATAAAACCAGCTATAAATAATATTCCTGTTCCAGGTCTAGCATCTTGAGAAAATGGAATAATACGAGATTGATTTAAAAATACATTTTTTCTAATTCTTTTTATTTCAATAGCTTCTTGATCTAATGTGATAGTCGCTTCAACAGGAATAGTTATATTTAATTCTGCTAATACAACTGGAATCTTAACAAATACTGGTCCAGCTGCAATAACAGTAGGAGTTACAGCAATTTGTTCAGTTAAAGATTGAGGTAAAGTTTCAACAGTTGCACAAGGGTCTACTAAATTTACATTATCATTTGTACATATTTTGTTATTATTCATAATAACATTTCCTCCATTATCATCTAATTTAGATATAGTCAGTGAAATCTTATATTACATAATATAAAAAATACCCTTCTTTTGTGCATACATAGCTAAAAATATTTTTTATTAACACAAAGCATTTCTTTTTTTCTCATTTTCTTATTTTAACTTCTTTTAAATCAACTAGTTCTAAAAGTTCATCAATAATTTCTATTGCTTTTAATTTTTTCTTTTTAAGTCATAATTCTTAATTAAAAATAAATCAGTAGTTAGCCCTTATAAAAGCTAACTACTGATTTATTTTTTATATTTACTTTAACTCGCCCTTCATGTATTCAAGTGTAAACAATGCTGAACTAATATTTGCATCAGTTGCATCGATATTCTTATATATTCCTTCTGCATAATCTATGCCCCAAAGGAAATTATCCCATCTTATCTTTTGATAATTATCATTTTTAATTTCTTTAGCTTCTTTTATTTTCTTTTCAAGCTCTATTTTATTTTCTCTAACTACTAACTTTTTAGATGATTCATTTATTTTTGCTACTATTTTATCAATTTCTTCTTGAGTAGCATTTTCATTAGCTAAAACTTTCTTAGCTTCTTCTACTAGAGCTTTATGAGCAGTAATTGCATCTTTATAATAATGCAATTCATTTAAATTACTATTTTTAGATATTACTTCCTTAAGTGCTGAAAAATCAGTTGCTTTAACTAAAGCATCATAAGCTTGTTTTAAGTTATTATATAACTTATCAATTTCTTCTTGATTATATCCATCTGCTAGATTAGTATTAACATCTTTTAAAACTAAAGTTAAATTATTAAAGCTATCTTCAGTATATATTTTTGAATCTAATTCACTTACAGTTTTAATTAATTCATTTAATTCTATTCTATTTATTGATGCTCCATTTTCCTTTGCATAGTGTAATTTAGTATCTCCCCAAGCTCCATGGTCTGATCCTATTCCATTTCCACCATCAGTTACAACTAGCTTTAATTCTTTTGCATCATTAATATCTACTTGTACAAATTTCATTGGCATTTTAGATGTCATTAATCCACTTGTATATTTTAATACCCCATCAACATATACTTGGAATTCAATAGAAGCTATACTATTATACATATTTCTATTTACACCTATATAGGACGTAAAGTATGAATAATTTTCACTACTTAAATCATAAGTTATTGTTGATGTAGCATGAGAACCAATACCTCTGTTAAAAGTAGCTTCTCTTCCATCCTCATTTGTTAACTTAATTGCTCCACCACTTATAGCGCTATCCTTTACTGGAGTTGTATAACTATAGCTAACAGATTTCCAATTTAAATCAGTTAAATAATTATAATCATTCATATCAACAACTGCTATTGTTCTAGTCTTTACAACTTTATTTCCATCACTATCTACTACTGTATATGTTATTTCATATTTACCTGTTTTATCAAAGTTAACACTGCCTTCAACTTTAACATTGTCAGTTAAATTTCCATCTTCTATATCACTCGCACTATATTCTTGATTAATGTCAATAGGATGTCCTAAAGTTGTTGATATTGACTCTGGTATAGTTAATTTAGGTATAGAGTTTGTTATTAAAAATTTAGCATCGCCAAAATCAGCATGATCTGATGAATTACCATTACCTGCATTATCAACTACTAATTTTAACTCTTTTACTCCATTAACTGGTATTCTTACAAAATTAGCTTCTGTATTGTACTTCATTAATCCACTATTATAAACCTCTACTCCATCAGCATAAATTTTAAATATAATACTTGAATTATTTTGTTCTTGAATATTTCTATCTACTCCAACATAAGTTTCGAAATACTCATAGTTTTTGCCTTCTAAATTATATACTATTTCTGAATTTGCATGAGTTCCTATTCCTTTTGTAAACTCTTTAACTTCACCATTTAGTAGTAACTTAATATTAGAATTTACAGAAGCTTTATCCTTTCTTACTGAACCATAATCAGTTCTAGCTGATATCCAATCTGTATCAGATAAATATTTTTTCTCGCTATAAACTAAAACTTTCTTAGATGCATTTGTTATATTTCCATCACTATCTTTTACTGAATACTCAATTGTGTATTCTCCAGTTTTATTTGTATTAAATCCATTATCATTTACTGCAACCGAATCAGTTAAAATACCATCTTCAATATCAGTTGCTTCAACTGAATCCATTAAGTTATATTCGCTTCTTAGTTCTATGCTTTCATCTTTTCCAACTTCTAATATTGGTTTTACATTATTATTTGTAAGTATTGGATTTCCAATAACACCATGATCTGATGATATTCCATTTCCACCATCATTGATAACTATCTTTAATTCTTTTACACCCTTAATATCTACACTTACATATTTAGCTTGTGTTTCGTATTTCATTAATCCACTATTATAAATTTCACTACCATCAGCTAATATACTAAATATTATACTTGAATTATTTTGTGCTGATATTGATCTACTAACTCCAACAAAAGCTTCAAACTTATCATAGTTTTTTCCTGACAAATCATAAACTATTTCTCCATTTGCATGAATTCCAAAGCCTTTGTTAAAACTCTTTACTTTTCCATTTACAAGTAATTTCAAATCATTATTCTTTCTTACAGTATCATATTGAGTACTAGCAGAAGTCCAATCACTATCTGATAAATAATCATAATCACTAACAACTTCTACAACTGAATTTTTAGCTACTTTAATACCATTAGATACTACTTCATATGATGCATTATAAATTCCCTTCTTTGTTGTATCAACATTATTCGTAACCTTAATATCTTCTATATTATTTCCTAAATAATCAAAAGAATTGACATACTCTAAAGGATTAAACTCTTCATTTAATTTTATAGTAATTTTTTCATTTGAAATCAAAGTAGGAGTTTTAGATGAAATAGCTACCTTCTTAGATGTAGTTAAGTTCTTCGCATATGCTACAATTTCATAAGTATAATCCTTGTTTACATCTATATTTTTATCTACAAATGAATTACTTACTGTATAACCTACAACTTCTCCATCTCTAAGTATTTCATAACCCATAATATCATTTTTATCTTTTTCATCTACACTGAAAGTAATAGTATTTTGTTTTAATTCACTATTTGCTGAGAAACTATTTATATTAACATTAGTTTCATCTGTAAATCCTTCACCTTTATAATCTATACCTGAAGTATTCATATACTCAAGTTTTACAGTAGGCTTTGGTAAATTAGATACTTTACTCTTCATTAAATCTGTAGCTTTGCAATATCCCCATCCATCAAAGAAATCTGTTAAATCATATCCTACAGCTAAAGAATATGTTATAACCAATCTTTGTTGGTTGCTTGTTAATCCATTTAAAATTCCATCTGGATTAGTTCTAGCAATTCTAGATGCTTTTCCATAAGTATCTGTTCCGTAATAATATAATGGTTGGCTTATCATTCCTAAACTAGTCCAAAATCCTAATGAAACAGTATTTCCTGAGAATCTTGAGTATAAAGTGTTCCAATCAATACGATCGTCTTTGCCACCTGTTCCAAATACCCTTCTCAATTGTGCAGAATATAAATTATTTGTAACTTCAGTATATTCTGTTGATGAGTTGTTAATATTATGTCCCCACTCATGGAAATATAGCCAATCATCACCTATAGAAAATGGTTTTACTATATTCTTAAAAGTACCTGTATCTCTTCTTGTTGCATTTCCACCATTATATCCAGTATATCCCCAATCTGACCAACCTGTTGGTCCTTTAGTAAATACCCTTGAGATAAATTTTACATTAAATAAATCATTCCTTGGATCTTCATCGCCTTCAACAAATCCACTAAACTTTTGGAACTCATACCACATTTTTTCCCAGTCATCCATAGTATCTTTTACTGTTTTATTTGCTGATTTCATTTCTTTTATTCCCTTAATCGCACCAGCAGCACTTGTTGTTATCAAGTTGTTTTCTGATACTAACTCTGTAACATTATAATAAACATCATCTCTTAATCCATTTGCAAAATCATTATCATCTGTGCTTATTTTTTTATTATATTCTTCTAATTCTTTCTCATATTCTGCTGGATCAGTTACACCATGATAATAAACTGGGAATGCTGTTCCCCCTTCGAGTCTTACCTTTGGTGCATATGCTTGATCACTTGGTAATGCTGGATTATAAACATATATTACAGCTGGCGACATATTATTAAACTGTGGAGCTATAATAGTGTTTAAACCTGGTTTTAGATCATAAAATCTAGTCCAACCATTTTTATCATTTGCAAGTTGTCCAAATACTAATTTAGGCATAACGCCCTTTTCATCTGCATCAACATATACACTAATAATTTCACCTGGTGTTACATATTTACCAAATGTGTCAAGATTATATGATGTTCTTGCTATTTGATGCTGACTTGCTTCTTTATTAGAATCTCCTCTTTGAGAAGCAGTTAAAATTCCTTCTTGATATTTAGATGGATTTTCTAAAATCTTCTTAGCTAATTCTATTCTTGAAGTATAATCTTCTTTTAATGGATAATTAACTAATTCATTTTCTAAAGCTTGTATTTTTTCTAATGTATTTGCATTTTCTGTTAATTCATTCATAAGACCATTAGTAAATATATTATTTACCTTTTCATATACTTCATCCTTTTGATAGAATATTATTTCGCTTAAACTTGCCCAGTTTTGATCTGATTTTTTAAACTTAAACTTAAGTCTCTTAAATTCTGTTTCATTAAACTTAGCTTCAACTAATCCCGAAACCTTACTTGATGTCCCTGCTGCCACTAATTGATACGTATCTCCTTGACTAGTTCTTGATGCGTAAATTTCAAATTCTTGCGCAAATCCTTTTAAATCACTTTGTCTTGGAGCATATACTACTCTGTTAATTTTTACTGGCTCTTTAAATGTAACTTCTACCTCATTATTGAAGTTATTATTATTTGCAGTATTTGTTTCCCAATAGGTATCTAATTTTCCATCTATAGCATTATTAATTACTTGATTCCAATAATGTCCTCCATTATTAGTTATTGATTCTATATTATCCATTGATACTTTATATAGTTTATTATATTCATCATTTTCTCCGTAAGTTATTTTTCTTGTAATTGCTGTTGTAGTTTCAACTTCTTTATTTTCAACAATTGCTTTAGCATCAGCTATTGATTCTTTAAATTTAGTATACAATGGATGGGTCTTAACACTTTCTTCAAGTTTATTTAATTTATCTAAACTATTAAACTCTTCATTTACTTTACTTAAAGTACTATCTGTAAATAATTTAGCCATTTGGTCTGACCCTTTATCTTCTTTATAGAACATAAATTCTGAAGCTGTCGCTGTTCCATTGTTCTTAAATATGAATTTAATTCTTTTAAAGCTTGTTGGGTTAAACTTTATTTCTACTAAATCTGCTGTTTTACTTGCTGTAGCACTTGTCACTAATTGGAACGTGTCTCCCTTAGTTGTATTAGATGCCCAAATCTCAAAATTTTCGGCAAAGCCTACTGTATTCCAAGCAGATCTATATGCTATTCTATTTAAAACTGTATTCTCTTTTAATGTAAATATTAACTCATTTTTAAAGCTATCTGTTGTGCCCTTTCCAGTTTCCCAGTAAGTATCTAAATTACCATCTGTCATATTTGATATTGTTGAATAATAATTTAAATATCCTCCATTAGCATATACATTGTCTATATTAGTATTACTCATTTTGAAAACTTCATCATATGCTTGTCTATAATCTGAATAATATGTATCAAACTTTGAAACCTGAGCTTCAGTTGGTACTATTGATTCCTGATTCAAAAGAATTCTTGCATTTTCAAAGTTCTCTTTATAATCATTATATAAAGGATGATTTTTAAACTCTTGTTCTAATAAATTCACTTTATCTATACTATTAAACTCTTGTGAAACATCAGCCATAGTATTATCTTTAAACAGGTTTTTAACCTTATCTAGAATTGAGTCTTCTTTATAAAACATGAATTCTGCAGCTGATGCCCAATTATTATATGCATTCTTAAATTTAAATTTTAATCTTTTAAACTTTGTTGGATTAAATTTTATTTCTATTGTATCTAAAGTTGAACCATTATAACTACCATCTGATATTAGTTTAAAGTCATCTTCATTATCTGTTAATGAACTATAGATTTCAAATTCCTTTGCAAAGCCTTTTCCACTTGCATCTCTTCTAGCCAAATATAATATTTTGTCTATAGTTATCTCTTCTGTAAATTTAAATTCAACTTCATTAGTAAAATTATTTGTATTTTCCTTTCCAGTTTCCCAATGGGTATTTAAATTTCCATCAATAGCTCTATCTATACTTGAACTTGCATATTGACCACCATTATTTGATATTGAAGCTATTTTTTCATTATTAATTTTAAACACATCATTATATTTATCCTTATATTGACTGTTTGTTAAATCAATTTTAGTTACTTTTGCTTCCTTTAATTGATTCACATCTTCTTGTATGACATTGTTAGTTGTTAAAGTTTCTGCTAGAACACTTAGTGGTGTAGCAGCTAAATTAGTCATTATTGCAACAATAATCACTGCTGATAATTTTTTTCTTAACATTATTATTTATCCCACCTTCTGGCAATCTTAAAGTTTTAGAGAACAAAAAACACCACCTTTTAGGTAGTGTCATATAAGTTTGCACAAAAATAAATCCCATCTAAAATAAATTTCAAATGAAGGTAATATTTTAATAAAACAAAAAGCATTTATATAAATACTTTTTGGCAACTGGCTGACTTAGATTAACACTTTAGTCCCTATAGCTTTGCGTCCTTAAATTTCTTTAAGTTTGCCTATTAATTTTTATAGATAAATATTACCATATTGTTCATAAAATATTCAAAACATTTTTTCCCAATTTTCATGTATTTTTTTAATTTTATAATATAATGCATTTAATATTAAATAATAATAAATATTATCGCTTGTTACTAGCATACATTTTACCATATTTTAATTACTTCATCTTCTAGCACTTCAATTCTTGAAGGTTTATCATAATCAATATATATTTTTTACTTTGCTTTCTACTAATCATAAAAACACCTACTTTAGCAAATATATTACTAAAGTAGGTGTTTTTTATTCTTCTCTATTTATTCTTCTATTGTAAGTTCCTTTGGAACTGCAAATATGCATGTTAACACAAAAGCTAAAGCTACACATCCTAATGATATTAATGTATAAAATAATAGTTGACGTCCTTCATAAATATACATTAAATATGATGGAACAACTGCTAATCCATAAGAATTAGATTGAACTCTAAATATTGATAAAAGCGCTGCTCCTATTCCTGAAGTTAATAATGTAACATATAATGGTTTAAATTTATATCTAATTAATAATCCAAATAAAACAGGTTCACTAATTCCAAATAATTGTGAAAGCATAGCGCCAATACTTGTAGCCTTAACACTTTCCTTTTTAGATCTTAATGCAAATCCTAAACATACGCCAACATTTGCAAATCCATACATTGCACATAATGTAATAAGAGGGTTAAATCCAGTATTAGCAAGCAATGAAGTTTCTATCATTACAAAAGTATGATGTAATCCAGTTAAAACTGATAATGGATAGATAACCCCTATTGCAAACCCACCAATACCAAAAGGTAATTCAATTAATTTTTCTATTAGTCCAACCATTCCAAGTTCTATATTATGCATTACTGGACCTATACCAAGGAATACAACTACTAACATAACTAGCATAACTATAAAAGGAGTAAAAATTAGATCTAAAACATTTGGCATTATTTTTCTTAACTTCTTTTCTAAGTTTGCACCTAAAAATCCTGTTATAATTGCTGTAATAACACTACCTTGACATCCTACTATTGGAATACCAAAAATTCTTAATGCTTCAACACCACTATTTGGATCCGCCACTGCATAAGCATTTGGTAAAATAGGAGAAACTAACATCAAACCAATTACTATACCGATTACAGGAGTGCCACCAAAAACTTTAAAAGCAGACCAACAAATTATTGCAGGTAAGAAAGCAAATGCTGTATCTGTTAATACTGATACTAAGGATTGAACTGATTCTGGTATTCCAGCACTTGTTGCTCCAAATAAAGAAAGTACGGAATCATTAAATACAACTCCTTTCAATCCTAAGAAAAGACCCGTTGCTGCTATAATTGGAATTATAGGTACAAATATATCAGCTAAAATTCTCATTAACCTTCTCAAACCCTTTTCATTATCCTTAACAGCTGCATCTTGCTCTGCTTTTGAAAGAGTTTTAAGCCCTAACCCATTAAGCTCCACATATACTTTATTAACTATTCCTGTTCCTAAAATAATTTGATATTGCCCTGAAGTATAAAATACTCCTTTTACTTCATCAATCTTCTCAACCTCTTCATCCTTTATTGCTTTATTATCCTTTACAATTAAACGTAACCTTGTAGCACAGTGAGTAGCAGAAAGAATATTATCTTTCCCTACTACTGCTATAATTTCTTTTGCAATTTTTAAATACTTATCACTCATTTTATTACACCTCTCCCATGTTGTTAATAGTAACTAATAAAGCTTGATGTGGCTTCAATACTATTCCCTCTTCATTAACTTCATAATCCTTAAGATTATTAAATATAACTTTTTTATTTTTCATATCTAAAGGTTCAAAAACACCTTTTTTACTAAAATTAAAGTAGCAATATATAATTTCATTATTATTATGCCTTGTATATGCTATTACATCATCATTTTTTGTATCTATTGGGGCAATATCACCGTATATCAAACAATCTGAATATACACTATTTTGCCTGAAGTCTATAAGATTTTTATAAAATTCATAGATACTATCTTCTTGTCCAACTTGAGCTTTTGCATTTATTTCTTTATAGTTTTCTATCATGCCAAGCCATGGCTTCTTCTTTGAAAATCCCCCATATTCTGATGAATTCCAAGGAAATGGAGTTCTAGAATTATCTCTACTTCTAAGGTTAACAATTTTTAATGCTTCCTCTTTGCTAAATCCCTCTTCTATGGATCTATAATATTGATCAATACTTGAAATATCATTAAATTCCTCTATTGATTTTCTTTCAAAATTTGTCATTCCAAGCTCTTGACCTTGATAGATAAATGGAGTTCCCCTTAATAAGAAATACATAGCTCCCATCATTTTTATAGCATCTTCATTATTTGCTTCATTTAATAAATACTTTGTTGTAGATCTTGGTTGATCATGGTTTTCAATAAAGTTTGCAGCCCATCCATACTTTTGAACAGCCATTTGACTTGTCATAATTTTTTCTCTTAATTCCTTAACAGTCCATGGAACTCTCTTAAACCACTCACTTCCAGATGCTACATCTAAATCAGCATATTTAAAATCAAATATCATTGAAAAATATCCATTTTCACCAATAAAATCACCAAGTTCATCATAAGATACCCCTGGAGCCTCTGCTACAGTTACGCAGTTATATTTATCAAAGCTTTCTCTCTTAAGTTCATGTAAAAACTCTTCTATACCTGGTTGATTTCTAGATGCCTTTGTACACTTTGCTAACCCATCTACACCATCTGCGTCTAAATTCTTATAAGTCAAATCCTTCTTTATAAATGTAATTGCATCTATTCTAAATCCAGCAATACCTTTTTCTAACCAATGATTAACCATCTTATATAAAGCTTCACGAACCTCTTTATTTTCCCAATTTAAATCAGGTTGTTTTTTCCCAAAGGCATGAAAATAGTATTCATCTCTTCCTTCTACCTTTTCCCATACACTACCACCAAAAACTGATCTCCAATTGTTAGGTACTTCTTGTCCTTCTTTAAAAATATAGTAATCATGATATTTACTTTTTGGATTACTTATGGCTTCCATAAACCATTTATGTTCATCAGATGTATGGTTAATAACTAAATCTAAAATTATTTTAATTCCTTTGTCCTTGGCTTTTTCTATAAGTTCATCTAAGTCCTCCATAGTTCCAAACTCAGGTGCTAAATCAAAATAATCACTTATGTCATATCCATTATCATCCATAGGAGATTTATAAATTGGACAAATCCAAAGCATTGTTACACCTAAGTTACTTAAATAATCTAATTTTTCAGTTATTCCTTTAATGTCTCCAATCCCATCATTATTACTATCATTGAAGCTTTTGGGGTAAATTTGATATACAACTTCTTTTTGCCACCATTGTTTTTTCATTCTACACCTTCTCCTTTATATAAGATTTCTTCTCTTTAGTTCTAAATAAATTCCATCTTTCATTGGCTCTTCACATATTGAATCAACATATTGAAATATTTCATTACTTCCACCTTGTACACCTACTGCACTTCCTACAACCTTAAGCATATCAATATCATTTCTTCCATCACCAAAACCTATAGTTTTATTTGAATCAATACCTAAATGTTTACACAAACTAAGTATTGCCTCTCCTTTGTTACACTCTTTTTGTATTATTTCATAATAATTACGAGAGTCAAACTTAAAACTTTGAGCTAACTGAATTTCATTTTCTGAAAAAATGCTTTTTAAACTTTTAAATACTTCTTCATTTGACCATAAGCATATTTTATTTATTCCATGAAGATTTTCATTAAAATCATGAATATTTTCCTCATATATTATCTTTTGTTTTAATATAGCACTTTTTCTGTCTTCTTCATTTAATAGTTTAAACTTTTCATTATTTAGAGAGGTTAATATTTCTACTGCAGTCTTATTCATAAAAACGATATCATCACTTTCAAAAGTAAATGCCGTTTCACTATTTAGATTTTTTAAATAGAAACTGGCTTCTTTCATTTTACTTATGTTAAAAAAAGATTTTTTTATAACTTCATTTTGAAACTCAATGTAAGATCCCCCACCTGCAATAATTCCATCAGTTGATAAGTCTAATACATCATCTGTTATTGTTCCAATAGTTCTTCCTGTACATAAACAAGTATAAATACTATTTTCCCTGCACATCTTTATTGCATTTCTAGCAGTTTCAGGTACCCCATAAACTTCATCCCTTAAGGTTCCATCAATATCAAAAAATATTATTTGTTGCATATACTGATCACCTCTCTTAATGTCATCATTATAGTAACAAATAAAAAAAAGCCAATCAATAATATTAGCTCTTTTAAAAAATATGTACAAACTCTGTTCGAAATTTCAATTTATGAAAAATTGTACATCCAAATTTGAAGTTAGTTATTGTAATTTATAGTAGTGTTAAATATTTCTGATATTTTAAAAATAATAACTCTATTAAAATAAAATATGGAGTTGATATTTCATAATCTAAAATATATTCCTTAGGTAATGGTATTGAATTTATATAAAGATTCTCATCACATAAAGCTGCTAAAGAATTATTAATCATTCTTGTTATTGATAGAGTTTTTATTCCATTTAATCTTAATGTTTCTGCTAATTTAATTACTCCCTTTGATTCTCCTGATAACGAAATAATAATTACAAAATCATCTTCCTTTGCCAATTTTCCAACAGCATCAACCATATCGTACCCATGCATATTGAAAATAATCTTTTCTGTTGGTAAAAATATTCTTTTAAATTCACTTGCAACTCTAGCTTGTGAATATCCACTACCAAATACAATAATTCTTTTAGCCTTATATATATTATCAAATATATTATCACAATCACGATTTTTAATATCTTCAACTAACTTATGATAACTAGAAGTAACAGTAGTTAAAAAATCACTTCCATCATTAGCTTTAGACTCTACTTCTAAGCGTAATCTTGCTTTTAACTCACTAAATCCTGGTAAAGATATTTTTTTTGCAAACCTAAATAAGGTAGTAGTTGAAACATTACATTTTGAAGCAAACTCTTCTATAGAAAGCTTATAGCAAGTATTTTTATTATTTATAATGTACTTACAAATAAGCTTATCATTTTCATTTAAGTTCTTATAGTACCTGTTCATTAACTCTTCAATCATAATAACTCTCTCCCCCTTACATACTCTAAGTAATTTACAAATAATATATCTAAAAGGACATAAAAGGCAGCAGTAAGCTCATACGAAATATCTTTAAATCCTTGTAACATCTTTGTTGATACATAAAGATTATCTTTACACATTCTAGCTATAGTGTTATTTTGAAAACGTGTAATAGATAATGTATTTATTTCTGTACTTTCAATAGATTTTAGCACCTTAATTCCTTCTGCTGTTTCTCCTGACAGAGAAATTATTACAAATAAGTCCTTACTAGTAAACTTCTTTTGCATAAGCTTAACTTCACCTAAGTCAAATAAGTCAATAACACATTTTCCTGCTGATAGAAATATTCTTTTAAACTCTTCTCCTTCTGCTTTTTGAGCATTTCCAGTTCCATAAATATAAATATTTTCTGCATTATATATCAAAGAGCAAATATCATTGTATTTATGCTCTTTAATTTCATCAATTATCTTATGATATGTTTTGCAGGCTTCTTCTATATCTAAATTTGATTTTTCATAGGCTTTAGAATCTGATGATTTCAATAAATATTTTAATTCAGCAAAAGAATTTAATCCCACCTTACGACAAAATCTAAGCAATGTTGTTCTAGATATATGGCATTTTTCAGCAAGCTGTTCGCATGTCATTTCTTTACAAGCTTCTTTATTATTTATTATATAATTGAAAATTTGATGATCATTTTGCGTTAATTTATCATAATTATTATTTATTAATTCTTCAATTTTCATAAAGTACCTCTATTTATCACTATTGTTTTAATATAATTATATATAAATTTACTTTATTTCTACAACTTACATTTATCTTTTACAAATACAATAAATTATATTAAACCCCCATAGAATAGACTTGCATTATATTATCTTAGCCACTCTACAAGTCACTTTTTAATTTACTTCCATTCTATGTTGTTGATAATTATTAATTTTTTTCTAGCTAAGGTATATTGCCTCTATTCCTTATGGAATTATATCCTAAATAAATGTATAATAAAAGTATATATTATTACGCAATTGTATTAAAAGACGAACTATACGATATAAGTGTATAAAACACTTCCAAGGAGATTTGATATGGAAGAAATTTTTTCAATGTTATTTTTAGGTTATTTTATGTATGTAGGATATATTACATATTGTTTAATTGCAATAAGTGCTCAAGTTGTATTTTCATTTTTTATAGAGAAAAAGCAGATTTGGAAAATTTCTATTATGGCTTTTCTTACTCAAGGTGTCGTAGTACCAATAGCGGAAATGAGTTATGATATGATACATAGCATTTATAACTATACAAATTTAGGATTTAAGGAGATTATTATGTCAACTAATTTTAAGTTTGATATTTTTTATACGTTAATAATGCTTGGAATAATAATTATGATTGGCTTTCTTACGTACAGAAGTATAGAGGGAAAGATGAATTATAAAAAATGGTCTGCCTTACTAATTGGTTATTTAATTAATATACTAATTATGATATTTATGATTTTTAGATTTGGTATAATTGTCGGTGAATTTTAAAATATTGTTATAAATTTCTTTAATATAGATTAATGAATAATCTTAATATATTGCGAATTAAAAGTGGATAAATAAATTTATCCACTTTTATACTTTCAATTATCAATAATCAGTTTAAAACTGATTATTTAATTTAAATCTTCTCCATTTGAAGCTATAACTTTTTTATACCAATAGAAACTCTTCTTCTTACTTCTTTTTAGTGTTCCATTTCCCTTATTATCTCTATCAACATAAATAAAACCATAACGCTTTTCCATTTCTCCTGAACCAGCGCTTACTAGGTCTATTGGACCCCAGCTTGTATATCCCATTAAATCTACTCCATCAAGTACAACAGCATCTCTCATGGCTTTAATATGTTCTCTTAAATAATTAATTCTATAATCATCATTAATATTTCCATTTTCATCAGGTATATCTTTTGCACCTAACCCATTTTCTACAATAAATAATGGTTTTTGATATCTATCATATACATGGTTTAATGTAATTCTTAATCCTAGAGGATCTATTGGCCATCCCCATTCACTAAATTCAAGATATGGATTTTTAGCTGATGCAAATAAATTTCCTTCTGCTAAATCATCATTATTATCAGTTCTTACACAACGACTGTTATAATATGAAAAAGCTATAAAATCTACTGGATACTTTTCTAGTAGTTCCTTATCTCGCTCTTCCATTGTTGGTGTAATTCCCTTACGCTCCATTTCCTTTAAGGCATAGTTTGGATACTTTCCTCTTGCTTGAACATCTACAAAGAAATAACTTTCACGATCTACCTTTGTAGCTTCCCAAACATCATTAGGATTACAGCTATATGGATATACACTCCCAGCTGCAAACATACATCCAACTTTATTCTTTTCATCCACTTCATGAGCAATCTTAGTTGCTATAGCACTTGCTACTAATTCATGATGAGCTGCTTGATATTTCACTTTTTCTTCGTTTTCACCTTCTTCAAAGCAAATACCAGCTCCCATAAATGGAGCATGTAAAATCATATTTATTTCATTAAATGTAAGCCAATATTTAACTAAACCTTTATATCTTTTAAAAATAACATTACAAAGATTCTCATAAAAGCCTATCATTTTACGATTACGCCATCCACCATACTTTTCAATTAAATGCATAGGACAATCAAAATGAGTAATTGTCACCAGTGGTTCTATTCCATATTTATGGCACTCTTCAAATATATCTTCATAAAATTTAAGACCTTTTTCATTTGGAGTTTCTTCATCTCCCATTGGAAAAATTCTACTCCAAGCTATACTCATTCTATAAACCTTAAATCCCATTTCTGCAAATAATTTTATATCTTCTTTAAAGTTATGATACATGTCAATTGCAACTTTTGCTGGATAGAAATGATCATCATCAAAGTTGTACATTTTCAATTTACCTGTAATAACAGCTGATCTATCCTTTCCTGTTGGACATAAGTCAACATTTGCTAATCCTCTTCCACCTTCATTATATCCACCTTCACATTGGTTTGCTGCAGTTGCACCACCCCATAAAAAGTCATTTCTAAATTTCATACAATTTTCCTCCTCTATTTAAAAAGGCTGCCTATTGACAGCCTAATTAAAAATTAATTATTAAAATATTACAGTGATTAGACTATTTCCCCTGTCTACATTTTCACTTTTAGTTTCTGCAACCTCTAAATATTCTGCAGTATTTGTAATAACCACAGGAGTTACAACTGAATAACCGGAATTTTTAATTTCTTCTATATTAAAATCTAATAAATGTTGTCCTTTTTTAACCTTATCACCTTGTTTTACATAAGCCTTAAAGCCTTTTCCACCAAGCTGAACTGTATCTAAACCAACATGAATAAGTAATTCTACTCCCTTTTCAGAAGTTATTCCAATAGCATGTAAACTTGGGAATAATGTTGTAATTTCTCCATCGACAGGAGCAACGACAATCCCTTCAGTTGGCATAATAGCAACACCACTACCTAATACCCCAGATGCAAAAGCATCATCTTGTATATTACTTAATTTAATTACTTCTCCTTTTATAGGACTATCTATTACTTCTTTATTAATCATATTATTATTTTTTTCTTCTGTTGCAACTTCTTTGATTTCTTCCTTTGGTTCTTCATTAACTTCTTCTTTATCTTTATATAAAATCATAGTTAATACAAAAGCTATAACCATAGTAATTGCAATCCCACTAAGAGCTACAATTAAATTACCCATAGAACCATCTGGTTCAATCATTGCTGGTAATTCAAAAATACCCATTCCGCCAACCATAAACTTTCTAAAGTTAAAGAATCCATAGAATCCACCACCAATAGCACCTGCTATACAGCTAATAATAAATGGTTTCTTTAAAGGTAATAAAATACCATAAATAGCTGGTTCTGTTACACCAAATATACCTGATATAAAGTTTGGTAATGCCATTTCTTTTAGTTTCTTATCTTTTGTCTTAAATAATATTGCTAGTACTACCGCTGAAGTTGCAAATGTACATGCAAAGAAAGGCATCATAACATTATCGTATCCCATAGTCATAATATTATTTATGTACACAGGTATAAATCCCCAGTGCATTCCAAATATAACAAGTATTTGCCATGTACCACCTACAATTGCACCTGCTAATAATGGACTAAAATCTCTTATTGCAAATACAAACTCTGATATAATCGTAGATCCAAAAGTTGCAATAGGTCCAATAACTATAAATGCTACTGGTAATGCGACTAATAAAGTAAGCATTGGTACAAAGAAGAATTTAACTAAGTCTGGTATAAATTTGTTAAATAATTTTTCACATTTTGAAGCAAAATAAACTGCTAAAATAACGGGAATAACTGTTCCTGTATAATCCATAGAAATTACAGGTATTCCAAAGAAATCTATATAAACTGGTGATGCAAACATTGTTCCTTGAAATAAAGTGAAGATTGCATCCTTATTTGCTGATATTGAGCTTGCCTGAATTCCAGGATAGCACATAATTGCACCTACAACTAATCCTATCATTGGTTTTAACCCAAATTTCTTAGCTGAAGTATAACCTAGGAATAAAGGTAGGAATGTAAATAAGGCATCGCCTATAGCATTTATCATCAAATATCCACCACTTGTATCGCTATATAATCCCATAGCAACAAATAGTGCATTTAATCCCTTTACCATTCCACAAGCAGCCATAATACCTAATATAGGTTGGAATATTCCTGATACTACATCAATTGCCTTATCTAATAACTTTCCTGGCTTTTTCTCCTGAGAGCTAGTGTTTAAATTATCAACATCAATTAATGCAGTTACATCATTGTAAACATCCTGTACATTATTTCCAATAACTACTTGATACTGTCCTCCACTTTTCATAACCGTAACTATGCCTTGCATATTCTTTAACACATCATCATTAGCTTTACCTTCATCCTTTAATTTAAAACGTAATCTAGTAACGCAGTGTGTTAATCCATTAATATTTTCTTTTCCACCAACATTTTTTATAATGTCTTTTGCTAAATCATTGTATTTTCCCATTTGTATTCCTCCATTTTCCTTTTAAATATATGAAATTTGAAGGTTTGGCCAACTTAATGTTACCATCCAGTTATAAGTTTTAATTTTTTATAATTATCACCGCCTTTCAAAGATATAATTTTTATATTAAAGCCTTGAATCTTGTATAACTTTTTCTACATGAATAGTTAAATATATCATTTCATCAGAAGTTAAATCATAATCATACTTCTTTTTAATAAAGGTTTTGATTTTTAAGATACATTCAAAGGCTTCACTATACTTACATTTAATAACATCTAACAAATCATCATCTGAATCTCCATTGTATGTATTATGTTGAAACAAACGTTGAGAGAAAAATTTTAAATGTGTAATAAATCTATAATAAAATACTGATTCCTCTTTAAATTCAACTCCAAAATGAATTCTAACTATAGTAAGTATTTCATGAATTAGCTTAGTAATTCCTTCTACCATAGGCTGTTCTTCATTTAATTGAGCATTCACAATATGAAGTGCAATAAATCCCGCTTCATCATCAGGAAGTCTAACCCTTGTTTTCTTTTCTATAATTTCAAGGGCCTTCATACCAATTTCAAACTCCTCTTTATAAAAACGCTTAATCTCCCAAAGGAGAGCATTCTTTACTGTTACTCCATTTTTTATTCTTTTAACTGCTGTATATATATGATCACTTAATGAAATATAAATACTTTCATTTAACTTTTTATCTAATACTTCTTGCGCATATTCAATAATAGCATTACTTAGCTTAACAAATTCCATTGGAATACTATCAAGTAATTCTTGTAATTTATTAGAAACATCTTTATTAGAAATTCTAAATATCTTATTTATTTTTTCTTCGTCAATGGTATCGCCCTTTGCTTTTTGATATCCGATACCCTTACCCATAACAATTATCTCTTCACCATTAGAGTCAACTGTAATTACAACATTATTATTTAAGAGCCTATTAATTACCATACTTTTTTCCTCCCTTTAAGGATTTTTAACTTTTTAGGAATTTATAAAAAGCTATTAAAAAAGTAAACTTACTTGTTCACTTTTTATGGTTAACCTAGTTGCCTCTCATCAAAATTACAAATTTTGTAATCGAGAAAATATAAAAAGCCCATTCATTATAATGCACAAAAAACCCAAAGGTATTCTCTGCATAGTAATGAATAGGCTTAGCTTGTACTTAAACAATTACTACCCAATTCCAATTAATATATTAACTCAAAATTTTAATACGGTCAACGTTTTCTTATAATTATTTCTTTAAATTATTTAAATTTATCTATACGTCCATTGACTATTTATTGTTCTCAAGCTCTAACTCTAAATACATATAATGATCTTTTGTAGTAATTTCTCCATGTTTTACTTTTAAGTTTTCTTTAAAAATTGGACCACCTATTACTGTAGTATGAAACTCTCCAGCTTCTCCGCATGGATCAATTCCTCTTTCTTCTAACTCTTTCATATATTCTAATGTCATTATACGTCCAAGATCATCTTTTTTCATTCCCTTTTTTAAGTTTATTGTAACTACCTTTGTTAAAAAGCCTAAGTTAATAAACTCTTCTACAACTTCTTTATGATCTTTTTTCCAAAGTGGCATTCCTAGAGAAAGACCTACACTATTTGTAACCCTTTCGTGCCAACAATCCTTTTCTGGCACATCTATGTCCCCTGTTAAAAGAACTTCTGCCCCAGATTTTTTGGCATCATTTAGAAGTTTTACAAATACTTCTTCATAGCCTTCCCAAGTTGCAGAACCTGTATAAAGTGGAAGTCCAATAGCATCAGCTTGTGCTTTTAAAAATGTAGGACTAATACTATGTGCTCTAGATCTTTCGCCATCTTCCTCCATCATAACAATAAGTCCTATAGCTGTTCCTTCAGCCATAGCCTTATATAGTGCTAAAGTACTATCTTTTCCTCCACTATATGAAGCTACAAATCTTTTGTTTTTTGCACCGTAACTCCAGTTTTTCATCCTATTAGCTTCCCCTTTATATTAATATTTAAAATCTAAAAGCTTGTTTTTTAATTGATTTTCAATATTTCTTAATTCTACTTCAGCTTCTCTACGCTTTTGACGTCCTTCTGTTTGTATATGAAGTATTTCGTCAAGAGTTGATATTAATGATTCATTAGTAATTCTCAGTGTTTCAATATCAACAATTCCTCTTTCAGATTCTTTAGCAGTTTCTATAGTTGAAGTTTTTAAAATTTCAGCATTTTTACGTAAAAGTTCATTTGTCATATCTGTTACTTCTCTTTGAACTCTTGCTGCATTAGTAGAATGAGCAACTCCAAGAGCTAAAACTATTTGACTTTTCCAAAGTGGAATTGTATTTACAATTGTTGATTGTATTTTTTCAGACATTAAGGAGTCATTATTTTGAATTAAACGAATTTGAGGAGCCATTTGCAAGGAAATCATCTTCGTTAATTCTAAATCATGAATTTTCTTTTCAAAGCGATTGCAAAGAGCAATAAAGTCATTAACTTCTTGAGCATCCTGAGGAAGACCACTTCTTCTTGCTTTTTCTTGTAATTTAGGAAGCTCTTCTTTTTCTAATTTTTGAAGCTTCTTTTTACCAGCTAAGATATACATAGAAAGCTCTTTAAAATATACTTTATTTATTTCATACATCTTATCTAACATAGCAATATCTTTTAAAAGCTGTATTTGATGCTTCTCAAGAATATTGCACATTTTACCAATATTATTTTCTACCTTATCATACTTTACTTTCATTTGCGAAATCTTATCCTGACCTTTTTTAAAGAATCCTAAAATCCCCTTTTTTTCTTCTGATTCTTCAAAGTTCTTTAACTCATGAACTACACTAGATAGCATTTCCCCAACTTCACCTAGATCTTTGGTTTTCACATTGTTTAATGCTGACTCTGAAAAATCTGATATTTTCTTTTGAGCTCCTACTCCATATTGTAAAATGGAGTTTGAATTAGTTATTTCTATTTTATCTACAAATTGATCTACCATCTTTTTTTCTTCTTCTGTTAATTGTATTTCCTCAATTACCTCTTCTACCTTTTCTTCTTTTATCTTTACATCAACAACTTCATCTTGAAATGGTTCAAAAGTTAATTCTGGTTTTAAATTAATATCTTCTTTAAATTCGTCACTCATTTTAAATGCCTCCCCTTTATTTCAAACTTACTTTTTAAAATCTTCCTCTGTTAGCCCCTCTTGTTTAAATAATGTTTTAAGAACAGAAATATCTGTAGAAATATCTAAAACAACATCTTCAAATAAATCATCCAATAAATTTTCGAAGGCATTATTTATAAGATCAATGCTCTTTTCAATTTCACTTTTAGCATTTTTTATATTATCACCTTGAACTAACTGATTATTTAAATCTTTATATGAATTAATTAATTTTATAGTAATAGGTAGATAATGATTTATAAACTTATTTACCTCTTGTATCTTATTAGGATTTTTTTCAACATGATCAAGAATTTGACTTGCAATATTTTGTAATTTATCTAGCTTTATAGCTACTTCTTCTTTATAAAGATCATTTCTTACAGTTCTTACTTGTTCAATATAATTTCTTCCTATCTTAATTACATGTTCTAGTTCTTCTTTTTCCGGATCATTTATTTCTTTATTTACTTCTTCTTTTTTATTTAATTTTTCTTTATCCATTTGTTGTTTTTTCAAATTTAAATAGTCTCCATAAACTTCATCATTTAAAATGAAATAAGTTTTTTCTTCATCTATGTGACCTTCTAAAAACATTCCTAAATCAATCATTTTATTTAAGTCTTTAACAACAAAATCTTCTTTTTCTTTAACAAATTTAGCTAAATCTTTAATTAAAAAATAGCTATTATCTTCAATAAATCTTACATACTTTTTAAATCTCTTTACTCTTTTTCTTAAATTTGTTCCCCTTAAAAGTAAGCATATACTTATTGCAAAGAAGGCAAATATAACACCAAATGCAATATAAATATTGGCTATAATACCGCCAAAAAAAATCATAAATATTAGAAATATAAATACTAAAAAGCCAAAAATCAAACTTCCAATTAACCCAAATACCGTATAAAGTATTCCTGATATACTTCCTGCTGGTTTTTTACTGATGTATTCTGATATATCCTTTTTAGATTTTTTATTTAAGTTTATATATTTATTTTCTAATTTTTCACTATACTCATTAAACTTTGATTTAAACTCATTCAAAGTATCCTCAGTTTTATCGCTAATGCCCCTTTTTAAATTAGCAAAATCAATAGCATTAAGAGCATTTGTAACTGTTGACATAATTTGATCTTCTAAATCTGAAAAATCCTTTTTCCCCATTATCTTTCCTCCAGATCATTTTTCTTATATTTAATATAAATTTAAATATATAAAATAATATATCTCTATTATAATATTTCAGATTAATTATATCTTATTATTAGGTCAATTACAATTTATAACAACTGTATATGTTCATTTTTCTTAACAAACATAAAATTACTTGTCAAAGTGATATTTAGAAACTTATAATTAGTTAGTTAAAATTAAATTAAGAAACTCTATAATAAAATAAAAGCCTATAATAGCACCTAAATCACTATCATAGGCTTTCATTTAGTAATGCTATCATCAATCATCATTATTATAGATGAAATAAAAATGGACTATATCCTTAAAATTAAAGGTATAATCCATTTTTATTTTAATTAATTATTATTTAAAGTTTTCATTACTTTACAAGTTTTCTTTTCTTTTCAAATATAAATACTACACCTGCAGCTACTAATATAAATCCAAATAATAATACATTTGTAGAGTTTACTCCACCTGTTCCTGGAAGTGCTTCTTCATTTTTACCATTATTATTTTCAGAAGAATTTTCTCCACTTCCTGGAATGTTCTCTCCAGTTCCTGGATTTTCTTCTCCTGTTCCTGGATTTCCTTCTCCACCAACTGGATTCTCTTCTCCTGTTCCTGGATTACCTTCCCCTTCTCCTGGGTTAGTATCAGATTTTAGCTCTAAGTTTTCCTTTGCATTTTCAAAATTGTTCTTAGCTTTTACAAAATCTGTAGCAGCAATATTATCATAATTTTCTAACATTGATTTTAATATTGATAATGCTTCCGCATATTTAGCTGCACTTTCTTCTGTATATTTAGTTAAATCAATCTCTTCGATACCATTAACATAATCTACAAGCTCTTTATTATCTACTCTTGTAACTAAGTTTTTAATAGCTATATCAATCTTGTTAATTAAATCTTCTATGCTATCTGCACTACCTGAAACAAATTCTTCATTCGCTGCATTAACTAATTCCATTAATGTATTGTAGCTGCTTACAGTATATAAGTCAGCTTTAAATCCTTTAGCTGTCTCAACTTTAGCATATAATGCACTTACATTAACTAAGTTATTTCTTAAGCTTAATAGCTCTTTTTCAAATCCTTTTAATTCTTCTTCAGTCATTCCATCTAAGTTCATAGCTTCAATTTCAGCTACTCTATCCATTAATGCTTTATAAGAATTAATAGTATAATTAACTTTATTTAATTTCTTTAATTCAGAAATGTATTTTTTAATGCTATCACTTGAACCTACTAATTCTAAGTTATTCTTTGTATTTTTAATATCAGTTTCTGCTTGTTTAACTGTTTCAACTGTACCATTAATCATAACTTCTTTACCCTTGTTAACTGCATTTTCATAAGCTGCATAAGAAGTTTCTGCATAAATACTTGAATCAGTTATTTCATTAAATTCATCAATTAATGATGATAGAGATGCAACATTTACTAAAGAATTCTTAGCATTTATCATAGTATCTTTTATAGATTCAAATGTTGCAGGATCTTGAGGCTCTGTTTTATTTAATTCAATTAAGTCTTCTAATTCTGCCTTTGTATCCTTTAATAAGTTCCAAGAATTTATAGTATATGTTTTTTCTGGAGTTGTAATATTATTCATAAACTCATTAACATCTTCTACTATAATTTCTGCTTCTTCTCTATTAGTAGGATTATATACTAAAGCTTCCTTTGCTGAATTTAATTCATCTACTAACTTTGTGATACTAGCTTCTGATAAATTATTAGCATCTTCCATAGCTTTCTTAGCTGAGTTTAAAGCTTTTTGATAGTTAGCCCAAGTTTTACCTGTATATTTTGAACTATCAGCAATAGCATTATCAATTTTATCTTGTAAAACAGTGCTATCACCCTTTATTGCTTTATTTTCTTTTGCTTTTTCTATTTCTTTTACAGCACTATCTACAGTTGCTTGTGCTACATAATTATTTCCTTTAATTTCTTTAGCTACTTCTATAGCTTCCTTATATGCATTTGAGCTATTAGTAGTCCAATCTTCAGTATTTAAATTCTCATTTATTAATTCTTCTAGTTTTTGCTTATCTACATTTACATCTAACACTGAATCCATAGATAATTCTACTAGATTTGGAGTAACTCCATTCCACTCAAACTTAACCTCTAAAACATCAGTTCCAACTGGTAAAATAAATTCATTTGTAGCTTTATTTAATCTTCCTAATGTTATCCACTCATCAGCATTCTTATTAGTTTTAGCAATTCTAACCTTTACTTCTGCATTTGAAATTTGTTTAGCACTTTGCATAACTCTAATATGATTTACTTCAGTTTTTTCAGATATTGAATATACAAGATATCCTGTCTCTGACTTTGGAATATACATTGTAGTAATATCCCCATCTATTAAGTATTCATATAATCCTTTTTCTGTATCTGTTGTATCTGAATCAAATGTTGGATCATTTACTGTTGGAATATATGCTCCATTGTTTATTTCAACTTCATTAAGCTTTATCCATCTATAAGTATAAGGTTGTGTGATTTCAATTTTAATGTAACGAGCTTTTTTATTAATTTCATTTGCTTTTGCTACATTATATGAAATTTCATGTTCTGGGAAACTTTCATTAATAGTTGAATCATCAGATGCTGTATTAGCCACTTGATCTCCTAGTGTAATGATTGGTTCTCCCCATTCAGTTTTATTCGTTGAAGCATAAACCTTTCCATCACGGATATAGTCTTTATCTGAATCATGAGTTACTAGCTTTAATTCATTTAAGTCTATTTCTTGACCTAGATCAAGAATCATATAATCTCCAATAGCTTGTGTCTTTTGATATTTTAAACCTGTTGTACGATCTTTATCAAATAAATTTTCAATTTTACCCTCAGCAATTGTTCCCATATTAGTTTCACTTACTGTAGGTTGTCCAAATTCTCTTGATAATACTTTAAATTCTCCTACATCAAAAGTAACTGCATTATCTGTTAAATTAACTAAACGAATATATCTAGCATCAATATTTTCAATTAAGCTTCCACTTTCTACGTCAGTCCATTCATGAGAATTTTTAGAAACTTGTAGTGTAAGATTTTCTAATGAAGAACCATTTACAATAGTTTCAGTTAATTCATGAATACGATCTAACTTTAATCCAATATATTCTCCATTTTCTAATGTAATATTTTGAAGTTCAACCATGCTAGCATTATCATTATAATAATCTGCTGGATGCTCTTTGTAATTTTCTACATTAGTAAATACTTTACCATTATGATAAACTTTTGAATTCACATCAAATTCTCTAAATCCAATCCAAGTTCCTTGATTCACATTATTTCTTAAACGTACATATTGTGCTTCAATCTCCTGATCTGAAAGGTCTAATCTAATTTCTTTTTCATTTACACATTGTTTAATTGGTGTATAATTTTTACCATCTAAAGAGTACTCTAAGGTAGCATTCTTAAACCAATCTCCTGAGCTTGCATTTGGTCCCTGAATAATATTAATTTTCCCTAATATAATTGGCTCACTTAACTTTACTCCTACATAATCTCCTGCAATAGTAGTATTAGCAGGACTTCCACCTTGTCTAACATTATAGTGAACACCTGTATTTTCGTCTTCATCTATAATATTTGCTTCGTTTCCAGAATATAAACTCCAACCATCAGTTGTACGTATTACTTCCTTTGTAAATGTTGGTGCTTCTGAAGATTCTGGAGAAGTTAAAAGTGAGAATTCTCTCATAGCTGGCCATTTGTTATCACTTCCAACTGCAGTACTAATATACCTTACCCCAACAACATTATCTATTTCTACTCCAGTAATTTTAACTGATGTAGCGTATGGTCCATATGTTTTACTATTAATGTCATTCCATTTTACTCCATCACTTGTATATTGTACTTTTGCAGTACCAAATGTATCATCTTTCTTACTTGTAGTTCCATTTAATATATCTACTCCATAAATTGTAGTTGGCTTACTTAATGATAATTGATAATATTGACCTACAGCCTCGTATTGCCCATTCCATATAAATGTATCTGTCTTACCATCAACAATATTTTCAATTTTTCCTGAATATATATTAGATATATTAGTCGAAGGTGTAATCACTAAATTATCTCCACCATTAACTAAAGCATTAATTTTATTAGAAATCCCATTTCTAACAGCTTCTGCAAATGGAACTAAACGCTTTGATCCAGGCTGAGCTTTAGTACTTCCACTAATAGTTGGTCTATCATGTTTTTTACTATTCTCATATGCAACAGTTCCATCAGCGAAGTTTTGAATTGCTAAATCATTATCCTTTTCTTCCAAATTCATTGCTGCATTAACATAATCTTTAATAGAAGTTGCTAAATCTTTTAATGAATTTGCAAATGGTGTAATTTGTTCAACCATTCTTGCATTATTGCTAGTATTAATAAACTCATCACTAGCTTCAATTATTATATCCATTTCATTTACTAATTTAGTACCGACTTCAATAATTGAATCTCCACTACTTAATTTACTTTTAAATTCATCTAATAAAGGTTTTAACTCTTCTGATTCTTCTAATACTAATCCATGTCCATTCGGTGCTGGATCTGAAGTATGTTTTGCTATTGTGTGTAACGCTTCTGAAGCATCACTATCTATATATTTGAATGAATCTTCCCAACTTTTATCATCATCAAATCCTTTTAAATTCCAAGCATAATCTGCAATAGCAAAAAGAGATACTTTTGATGGCTCGGCATCTTGCATAGGATTTGTTACTACTCCAGCTAAATCATCGATATTGATATCAGTGTGTAATAAACTTCCTTTTCCCATCATTAATCTTTTCATATTAATATCATTAACTGGCCAGTTTAACCAGAACAAAGGACTTCTTCTGCTTTCTTTACCTTCTTCTAATCTATGTGTTTTAAAGTTAGTTAAAGTTTCTTGGCTAATAGGTGCACATACTGAATTACCAGTCCAGAAAATTTGAACATCATCTGGGAATTGGTCATCATAGATGTTTAATTCTGAGTAGTCGCCTTGCCAACTAGCATTATATCCTGCAGGACAGAATACGAAATCGTAAACATCGCCCTTTTCTTTACCCCACTCTGATAATTTAGTCATCATATCAACAACAATTTTCTTATCTAGATTACCAACATCATCTCCAAGAATACCAAATTGTCTAACACCAACTGAATATAATTGATCAAATTTTGCTTTTAACTTAATCATTTCATTATCATAATCATTTGCATTAAATCCACCCATAAAAGGATGCGCTGTCCAAACAAATTTTGTTTTTGTATCAATACCTACTTGTACCATTTCAGCAATTGCTGCTAATTCTTCTTCTGGATATAATTCTCTCCACTTACGTGTATGATATAAGTCATCTTTAGGTGCGAAAATATAAGATGTCATCTTAAACTCTCCACCAAATTCCATTAATGACATACGATCTTCATTAGTCCATGGAATACCATAATATCCTTCGATAAATCCACGAATTGGTGTATCAGCGTAATCCTTAATTTCAAAGTTAAGGATTGTTGATCCATCCATTTGACTAAATATATGTTTTAATGATGTGATTCCATAAAATGCAGCATCTGTATTCTTTCCTAAAATAGAAATTATTCCATTTTCTGATGCTATATAATAAGAATCATTTTTTTCAAATAATTTAGTATCTAATTCATAATTGCTTTGTACATACTTGTCTACATATTCACCTGATGAGTATGTTCCTACTAGTATATTTGTTTTTCCATTTGTAATTTCATCTGAAACTGTAATATTCTTATCCTTTGATTCTAAAACTTCAGTCATACGCTTTTTAGTAGAATTATCAATTGTACTATCATATACTACGTTAACATCTTTACGTATTACAAATTCGTCTCCTGTATATTTTACTTCATGAGGGTTTGGATAAATTTCATATCCAGCTTTTTCTTCATTTTCCTCTACTCTTGTTACTCCATGAGCCACAGATGGTTGAACCAAACCGAAAGTCATAGCAACAGCTAAAATAAAACTCAGTAATTTCTTACCTTTAATCCTCATTTTTTTTCCTCCTTTTAATAAAGTGAAATTAAATTGCATAATATCTTGTAGTATTGTTACCTATGTTCTTCTATTCGCATTATCCTTTATATAAATTCATTTAAAATATATATATTTATATAAAAAAAAGCTCCCTTACAAATCTTGTAAGAAAGCTAATGCCCAATTGGTTGCACGCTATACAAATTATACACAAATATTTCCTTTTGTTCTATATTATATAATGAAAACGTATTTTTGTAAACATTTTTCTTATTTTTCATTATTTTTTTAAAAATTATAATTTTCTGCTAAATTTACATAATAAAAATATTATATCAATAAAAGCCATTATTTTTATTGTAGTTAAAGTATACTTCAAGCCCATGTTCCATCCAAAATTTTTTCATTTATTTGATTTAATACTTATTGCTATACGCATATTATCACCTTATTTTTATAAATTTTATTTCTATATCTTATTAAGCTATTAGTTTACTTAAATATGTAAAAATATAAATTAAATAGTCTGTGCACTAATATTCATTATTATCTAAAAATTGATCATAAAACCTTTAATATTACCTTCATCTACATCTTCTTTGTTCATATTAATAACTTATTTTTTTTATTTGTATAAATTGTAATAACAAATTGAACTAATTTGTATTTATGACTTAAATACTTATATTAGTTCCTTTTTCAAAAGATGAAAAAGGATGAGTAAAATACACCTTTGTATTAGTTTCATATTCTATTGTAGATAAATTTGCAAACTCTGAGCCGTTATCACTTGTTATGCTCTTTGATACTTTACTGAAATGTTAACCAAACATGTACGAAGCCCTTTGATGGCATCCGTAACTGCTGTAGCGGCTTTAGCTACGATATCAAGAACAATATCATACGAGTTTTTATGCTCTATAATAGTTAAAAGTACACAGTCAGTATTAGATTTTTGACCAATAACTGTGTCCATCTCCCAATGCCCAAATTCATCGCGACTATTTATATCAGTTGATCGCTTAGCGATGCTAGTGACAAGGTTTTTCCTATGTTTTTTACCCTAGTTGTCTTGGTATTCCTACGCTGTATTTTTAACTTATAGTAAACCAAGATCAATATAGTTATAAAGGGTTTTCGACAAACCATTTTTCAACACTCAAATGTACCATTAGCGATAGCTCTGCCAACACAAGCATCAGGGTACCAAGAATAATTTTTTATATTATCAACAACGTTATTAATAAATTCACTACATTCAAGGCGTTTAAAAGTACGACGAGCCTTTAGACAATGCTTCTTTTAAGCGGCTTCGCCAGCATCGGCAAGATATATCACAATATACTTTCCTTGATTTAGCTGAGTAGTAGTTCCACGACGTATTTCATTTAGAACAGTTTTTATAGGCTATATAGCTCTTTTGCTATTTTATATGGTGTAAAGCCATCCTTAATACGAATTTGAATAGTCATGCGCTATTCAAATTTAAGTGTTTATTTTTACGTGATTCTATGTTATGGTTTTGATGTTTCATAGTGCTTATCCTACGTGTTGAATTTTGTTTAGCGATTAAATCATAACAAAGATAATCCACTATGGATTTTTTTATTTTCAATTGGTTCAATTTCATTTTACAACAAGTCGATTTTATTTTTTAATATTTACTATATTTGTTTTTTAGTATATCTATTTCTCAGTTTTACAGCTATAGCAAGATACACTTTTAAATTCTCATCAAAAAAACCATATCATGTGATTTTTCAATTATTTGAGTAGCTGAAGTATTACTTTTTATTTTCCCATCATTTATTATTATTATATAACTTTCACACATATCTACTATGTATTCAGAGAAATCCTGAAAAAAGCAAACATTTCTCCTTTAATTATTCTATTATTGTTTTTCTTATATTCCTTTATAGCTTCTTTAAGGTCTTCTAAATTATCATATGCACTTTGATATTTCTCCAAAAACTTTTCTTTCTTATATCTATCGTAAGACTCATCGATAACACTTCCAAAATAACTATATTGCTCATCTATTTTTAAGGTTTTCTCTAACTTCTCATTATGTATTAAAATCTGTAAATAATTGTGGAAGTATTCCATATCTTATTTTTTCAAAAGTACTACATCCCGCTGCATCTAAAGATTCTAATATCTTAGTATCTAAATCTTCTATATTTTAACATTTGGATTTATATAGAGTTAATTTTTGTTATAATGTAAATTTATGTTTTATAATATTTGTATTATTAAAGATATTTAGTGAAAAAATAAAGGTATATCTAAAATATACCTCTAATGCTAATTATTTTTAAAAAACTTCTTTTGGGATTACTTATTTAGTATATATTTTTACTAAAATATCTATCTCCTCTATCAGGTAAAATGGTAATTATATTACCTTTTTCTATTTTATCTGATAATCTCAAAGCAGCAGATAAGGCTGCTCCAGATGAACTTCCTACTATAAGTCCTTCCTTTAATGCAATTAGTTTCACCATATCATAAGCATCTTTATCAGAAACCTTTATAACATCATCAACTAATTTCATATCCATGGTACTTGGAATAAAGTTATTTCCTATACCTTCAATATCATAACAACTTTCGATACCACCACCCATAGTAGAACCTTCTGGATCTGCTAGTATAGCTTTTATATTTTTATTTTTTTCTTTTAAATATTTTACTACTCCAGTAAAGGTTCCTCCACTTCCAGCACCTGAAATAAAATAATCTATTTTTCCATCCATAGCTTCGCATATTTCTGGACCGGTTTTTTCATAATGAGCAAGGGGATTTGCTTGGTTTTCAAATTGCTTTAAGCTTATTGAATTTTCTATAGTCATAAGTAATTCATCAGCCTTCTTTACTGCGCCAAGCATTCCATCTTCTCTTGGAGTATTTATAATTTTAGCTCCTAAAGCCCTCATTAACGTTTGCTTCTCTATAGAAAACTTAGTTGGAACTACAAATATTATATTATAGCCTTTATTTATTGCAGCAATAGCTATTCCAAGACCAGTATTTCCAGCAGTTGCTTCAATTATCGTATATCCTTGCTTTAACTTTCCTTCTTTCTCTGCTGATTCAATCATATAAATTCCTATTCTATCTTTAACACTTCCTCCAGGGTTATTACTTTCAAGCTTTGCAAAAATATTTACTCCATCTTTAATATTTAAATTATTAAGTTTAATTATTGGGGTATTCCCTATTAACTCTTGAATATTATTTAAATATTTCACTACTAAATCCCTTCTTTATTGCTTTATTTGCATATTCATGTGCAAGTTCTATAGAATGATCTCTGTAATTACCACATTGAAGTTCATTAGCTGCTGGAACTTCTTCTGTATCTAATACTTTATTCAAGCTATATTCTAATGCTTCTATTACATCTTCTACTTCAACTTCTCCCCAAGCAGTTAAATAAAAACCAGTTCTGCATCCCATTGGGGAAATATCTATTATAGTATCTATTTTTTCTCTCATAAATCCTGCTAGTAAATGTTCTAAGCTATGGATTGCAGCAGTTGGCATGACTTCTTCATTAGGCTGTAAAAATCTTAAATCAAATTTAGATATACTATCTCCATTAACTCCTTTTTGAGCTCCACATTTTCTAACATAGGGTGCCTTTACCTTTGTATGATCTAGTGAAAAGCTTTCTACTTTAACCATTTTACTTACTCTCCTTTAATGCATTTTCTATATCTTTTATTAAATCTTCAACATTTTCTATACCAATAGATAATCTTATTAAATTATCAACTATTCCAACCTCTTGCCTTATTTCATAAGGTATTGAAGCATGAGTCATTGAAGCTGGATGACAAACTAATGATTCTACGCCTCCCAAACTTTCTGCAAAAGTTATTATCTTAAGACTTTCAAAAAACTTTTTATAATCATATCCTTCTTTTATAACAAAGGATATTATTCCACCAAAGCCTTTAGCTTGTTTCTTTTGAATTTGATATCCTAAGTGATCTTTAAAACCTGGATAATATACCTTTTCTATTTCTTCTCTATTTCTTAAAAATTCGGCAATTATTTTTGTATTCTCATTATGTCTATCCATTCTAACTGCTAATGTCTTAATACCTTTTATTAACATGAATGAATCAAATGGTGACAAAACTCCACCTGTTGAGTTTTGAATAAAGTGGAGTCTTTCTGCTAAATCTTCACTATTAACAACAACTACTCCGGAAACCGTGTCACTATGTCCACCAAGATACTTAGTAGCACTATGAATAACTATATCAGCCCCAAGTTTAATTGGTTTTTGGAGATAAGGAGTCATAAATGTGTTATCAACTATAGTATATATACCTTTTTCCTTAGCTATATTTGAAACAGCTTCAATATCAGTTATATCCATTAAAGGATTTGTTGGACTTTCTATAAATATAGCCCTTACAGTTTCGTCAATAATATTTTTTACTTCATCTAAATTAGAAGTATCAACTATTTCATATTTAATTTCAAAATGGTTAAAGACCTTATCTAAAACTCTAAAGGTTCCTCCATACACATTATTTGAAATAACTATCTTGTCTCCTGATTTAAAAAGAGAAAGAACGGCAGTAGTAGCTGCCATTCCAGAGGCAAATCCAAAACCTGCATAACCTTCTTCAAGATCTGAAACAAGTTTTTCTAATGCCTCCCTCGTTGGATTCCCTGTTCTTGAATATTCATATCCTTTATTTACACCGAACTTCGGTTGTTTATAAGTTGAAGTCTGATATATAGGTATATTTACCGCTCCCGTTTTTTCATCTCCATCTATTCCCCCATGAATTAATAATGATTCTATTTTCATCCTCTAACTACCTCCTATTACTTTTTAATTGCTTTAGCTATAAAAATTCCTGTTTCAGTATATTCTCCCTTGCTTGAATAACCTTTGCAGCTTAAATCTGTATTCTCTATTTCTACATTATTAAATCCAGCTTCTTCTAGCCAACTTTTTATTTGATCATTAGAAAAACCAAGCCATTCATCAAACATTTCTTCTCTCGCCCACTCACCATCATGCTCCATAACATCAGATATAATTACTACACCATCTCTTTTTAGTGCTCTATGCATTTCTGATATAGCCTTTTTTGCATCCTTTATATGATGTAGTGCCATATTTATAAAAATAATATCTACAGATTCATCGAAAAGTGATAAATTATCAAGTGATGATTTTATAAGATATAAGTTTTTATAATTTTTATCTGCTGCATTAATCTTTAACTGCTTAAGCATATTACTTGAATTATCTACAGAAAATACTATACTTGCGTCATTTGCTAAAGCTAAAGAAACAAAACCAGTTCCACATCCTAAATCAGCTATAATCTTATCCTTTATATTAGTTATTGATAAAAGTTTATATTTTAACCTCTCCTCAAAATACTCACTACGTATAACATTCCATTCTTCAGCTATGGAATCAAAATATTGTACAGAATTCATAATAATCCTCCTTTGCTTCAATTAATAATATTTATTTGAACTTATTTACTTTCATATAATTTAACTCGTATTTAAAAATAAAAAACTTCTACCTCTAAGCTTAGAGGCAGAAGTAAACTTCCACGGTTCCACTCTAATTATCTTTTATATAATAAAAAATTATATAAAAAGACATCTTGATCTTTTTGGTACAAATATACCTCAACGCTTTAACGGGCGTTCCCGCTGAAGTCTACTAAAGCTTCGATTCAGAGCTCAGAGATGCACTTCAATTAATATCCACTTAAAATCTCTTACACCCAAGGAGATTTCTCTCTGCAAGCTTTTATTAATTTACTCTTCTCGTCTTAGCCGTTATTTCCTATCGGATTACTTTTTGTCTTTATACCATCATTATATAAAATAATTATATATATGTGATTAAAAATAAAAATAATTTAATTTAAATGTTCAAAAAATCCATCCCTTATTGTTTGGGATGAACAAAATACCATGCCGTAAATGGCTTAATAATCTTTTACCTTTTTAAATAATTTTAACACCATTCTTCTTCATATATTCATTTAAATATTCCTTGCATTCACAAAAATCATTACAATTACATATTTTAAGAATCATTTTATTTCTAAAAAGCTCTATTTCACCTTTCACTTCCTTTTCTAATTCTTTAACCCTTTTTTCAATAGTAATAATATAAATAAACACTACAATTACTACTATATAAAATTCGTATCTTGTAACAGCCATATCTAAACTATAATTGCCACTTGTAAAAAAATAATAAATTATTGCTCCTAATATAACTATTACAGGAACATAAAATTGACTATTCTTATAAAAATTTAATATTCTATTTTTCTTAATTAACTTATCTGCTCTATCTTTAATCTCATCTCTTATTTTCTCTTTATTTTTATATTTTTTCAAAAATTATTCCCCCTAAAATATCTATTTAATAAATATTACTTAGGAGGAAAAATAAATATGATATATTCTTATAATTATTGATAAATTAATTATAAGATTTATTTGTAATTTGCATATAATATCCTAACAACATTCTCTACAGTCTTCTCTAAATTTCTTGCTCCATCTTTTAGTGCTTCATCTAAAGATGTTACTCCTCTCAATATGCCAAAGATAGAAGTTATTCCTATGTCATATAGATTTTCTGATCCCTCTTCTACTTTTCCTGCAAAGGCAATAGTTTTTACACCTTGCCTTTTTGCAGCGGATGCTACTCCCATAGGTGTTTTTCCAAAGATAGTTTGACTATCTATACCGCCTTCACCAGTAAATACGAAATCTGCACCTTTTATTTTTTCTTCAAGCTCTGTATGCTTAATTATTAGCTCTATTCCTCTCAAAAGTTTTGCATTAAGAAATGCTAAAAGTGCTGCACCAAGTCCTCCCGCTGCCCCTGCTCCTTCTATATTAACAACATCTTTTCCTAAATCTTTTTTTATTACATTAGCATAATTTTCTAAGGCTTCATCCAAAGATATTATCATTTCTTCTGTAGCACCTTTTTGTGGTCCAAATATTCTTGATGCCCCCTTTTCACCTATTAATGGATTGTTAACATCACAAGCAACTTCAAAGGTAACACCTTTAAGACTTTCATTTAAGTTACTTAAATCTATCTTATCTAGTTTGGATAAAGCTAATCCTCCAAATGGAAGCTCCCTTCCCTCACTATCTAATAAGTGTCCACCTAAAGCTTGTATCATCCCTGCTCCACCATCATTAGTAGCACTTCCACCTATTCCAATTAATATGTGTTTTGCTCCATTCTTTATAGCATCTAATATTAATTCACCCGTACCAAATGTTGTGGCTATTAAAGGATTTCTTTCTTCTCTTTTTACAAGTTGTATTCCACTTGCACTTGCCATTTCTATTATAGCCTTACTTCCATCTCCAAGAAGTCCATAGATTGCTTTTACTTTTTCTTTTCCAATTGGAGGAGTTACAAATGTTTCTACAAGCTTTCCTTCTGTAGCCATAACTAAAGCTTCTACAGTACCTTCTCCACCATCTGCCATTGGAACCTTTATACATTCTGCCTCTTTAACAACTTTTTTTATACCTCTTTCCATTGCATCACAGGCTTCTTTCGCTGTCATACTTTCTTTAAATGAGTCTGGTGCTAATACGAATTTCATTTTTCTACCTCCACTTTTAGCAAATTAACTATTAATACTTATTGATGTCTTTTATTATAAGTCTCTAAAATATTTTATAAAATTACTCCAAATACTATTGTTGATACTATTGTCATTACTAAACCTATTAAAGATTCATAAGGTATAAGTTTTAATCTTTCTTTTATTTCCATACCTACACTTCCACCTGTTGCATGAAAGAAGCTTCCATGAGGAAGATGATCTAATACTGTAGCTCCACTATGAATCATAGCTGCTGCATTTAATCCAGGTATTCCAAGTTCAAGAATTGTAGGACCAAATACAGATGTTCCAACTGCTGTTCCTGAAGTAGTTGATGCTGTTGCAGCTGACATTAATATACCAGCTATTGGCGCTAATAATATGCTAGGTAATCCAACTTTATCAACACCATTTATTATTAAATCTTTTAATTGTGAATTGGAAATTATACCTGCTAAAGTTCCTGTTCCAAGTAAAAGAATTGCAACACCGCTCATTTTGTTTAAACCAACTACTGCATAATCAGAAATATGCTTTCCCTTGCCCATTATTATAGCTCCAATTATACCTCCAACTGGTAGTGCTATTAATGGATCTATAACTATTCCTGAAACAGGTCTTAACATAAGTAATATTATTGTTATTATAGGACCTGAAATTGCTGCTATAAAGCTTGGCAATTCTTTAGCTTCCTTTTCTTCACTATCTGTATCTTGGATTTTCACTCCTTTTTTATCTATCCATTTTGCTAGCATACAAGTTACTATAACTCCAAATATTGCTGGTATAATACCTGCAATCATTAAACTTGTTAATGGAACTTGTAAGTTTTCTGATGCAACAATAGCATTTGGATTTGGTGACATTAAGTTTCCTGCTTTTCCTCCACCTATCATAGCTAATAAAATTGCTGGCTTACTAAGTCCTGCTTTTTTCGCAATTGCTATAGCTATTGGAGAAACTGTAATAACTGCTACGTCTATAAATACTCCAACCATTGTTAAAAGCATTGTGGCTATTGCTAATGCTATCAGTGCTCTTTGCTGACCAATTTTGCTAACTATTGTTTCTGCTATTTTAATGGCTGCTCCTGATTCAATAAGAACTCCTGCTAAAACACCAGCTGTTAAAATTCTAAGAATGGCAGTTATCATTCCCTTCGCACCGTCCATCATAAAATTAACAGTATTAACTAATGAAACTCCACCTACTAAACCTCCAATTAATGCTCCTAAAATTAGTGCATATGCTGGATGAATTTTTTTAATAATTAAAGTAATTGAAATTATAAGTGCAACTATTGCACCTAATGCTGATACTGAAACAACATCCATTTTCTAAACCCTTCTTTCAAACTTTTATTAATAATTACAGTCTTATTTTATCTTCATTAGAAAATGTTTTCATTGTGAATTTGCATAATCTTTCTTTCAAAAACTTTGTTAATCAGAATATATATTATAATAAATATATGTACTTATTAATCTAAACATATCTATAGAACTGTTAAAGGATAATCCTGTTAAATCTTCAATTCTAGATAATCTATAACTTAAAGTGTTTCTGTGAATGTGTAGTAGGTCTGCTGTTTTTCCTCTTTCAAAATTTTCTCTTATAAAAACTTTAAAAGTTTCAATAAGTTCTTCTCCACCATCTCTTATTTTTCTTAATACTTCCCTTGCATCTTTATTTTTTACTATCTTTTCTATTTCAGAATAAAATATAGCATCTTCATCTCTTATTACTTTTTTCTTTATATCTAAAGCCATTGCAATATTTACAGTACTTATACCCTTATAAAAAGCCTTAGATAATATATCTGATTTCTTTAAAAATATTATTATATTTATTTCTTCTTTTCCTTTAGAAAGTAATTCATCTATTAAACTATCATTTTTTTCTATGTTGTTGTTAAGAACAATACATATTCTAGATGAATTTAAACTAATTATATTTACTTCTTTATTAAAATAATTTTCTATTACCTTTTTAATTTTTTTACTATATTCCTTTTGATAATCAATTATTAAAAGATAACCTTCCTCTTCTATATTGATATTAAGCTCCTTACCTCTATCTATAAATTCATCATCATATATTTCTTTTCTATGAAGCCATTCATATAAGTATTCTTCCTTTAATTTATTTTTAATTATAAATTTTTCAATGCTATATTCTTGTTGAATCAAAAGTTCTGTTGTAACCTTAACTAACTCAGCAAAAGCTCTTACTTTTTTAGGGTTTCCAGTTATACCAATTACACCTATACTTCGTTTATTAAACATTATAGGCATATTCACCCCTGGTTTTACACCTTCTCTTTCTTCATACACTTCTATATCCGAAGTTCCTTGCAATGCTTCTTGAGCACCTAAATGTAATGTATTAATTCTATCCCTATCACCACTAGCTATAATTATTCCATCCTTATCCATAAGATTTACGTTATAAGGTATTATATCCATCATTCTATCAACTATTTTTTGTGCTAAAGATTTACTAAGCATAATCTAATTCCCCCATAAAATATTGTCAATTTTACAATTTAATAATTTAAATTAATATTATATTTAAAAGTACTTTTCATTTTATCATAATTTATATTATTATATATATTTTTCCAAGAAAAAAGTCACAATCAAGTGACTTTTTACTCTTAAATTACCATAGTGATGTTAATCCATCTTTTAATTTATATTCTCTAACAAACAAAGCTATCTTATTTCCTGTTTTTAAGTGATTTATATATCTTTGTCCTGTTGAGCTTTCAACTGAAGTTCTAGATTGTGTTTGCCAATGAAATAACTTTTCGTTTATTGCATAATCTTCATATAATGTTGAAGGTGAAAAATCTCTATCACTTTTATTTAATGTAATAAAAGAAGATAACTATTTTCTTTTAAAGAACGAATACCTACTAAAATATTTTTGGAAAAAATCACTTAGAAAATCCTACAATTCCAAAAGAACCAGGTCCCCCATGAGTTGTAATTACACAGCCTGTCTGCATCCATCTAATCTTTTCAAAGCCTATTTCCTTGGCTTTATCTTCAGCTGCTTTACGAACTGTATCTGGTAAACCTATTGACCATATTAAATATACTTCTTTTTTATCTAAGTTTTGCATATTGCTATATTCCTCTATTAGCTTTGTTACTATACCTTCTATTTTTCCTCTATACTTTTTCTTAGCTACTAAATATCCATTTTCAATTTCAATTGATGGATGAACTCTTAGTATTTTTCCACCTATAAAGACTGCATTACTAACGCGTCCACCAGCTCTAAGGTATTCTAATTTACCTGGAATAAAACTCATCCTTGTACTACTACATATATTTCTAACTTCCTTTATTAATTCATCCATTGTTACATTAGGATTTTCTTTTAAATATCTTGCTGTTTGTATTACAACGGCTCCTTGTCCAATTGAAACTTGCTTAGTATCAATACTTGTAACATAATCTCTGTTTTCTGAAGCTATTAATGCACTTTGATATGAGCAAGTTGTTACAGCTGAATAGGCTAAGTGTAATATCTGCTTATCTGGATATAGTCTATGAATTTCATCAAATACTTTTATAAAATCCTGTGGTGAGCTTCCACTTGTCTTTGGTATTTTATTAGTATCGTTGTAATACTCACAAATTTTCTCAACCGGAAAAGTTCCATCATCAAAAGTATTTTCTCCCATAGTAACATGCATTGGAACAAGAAAAATTCCCATTTCCTCTGCAATATCTTTTGGAATATCTGAACCTGTTTCTGCCACCAATATAATATTGTTCATTTAAATTCCCCCTTTATCATCCAATTATTTTATATTGCTAAAGCTATTTAATAATCTAATATATTCGTCATAAAGCAATTCATTTCTTTGTAAATATTTTACTAAATATCCATAATTATATTATATCACTTTTTTAATAATTTTATATTTTTTTCTAACCTTATTTTTTATACAGTCTATAAAAAATTGCTCCTATATACTCTCCTAAAGAGTAAAGAAAAACCAAGAAGTTACCTTCTTGGTTTACAAAAATACCATATAATCTTTCTATAGAATTCTATCTTTATAAATTTAATTCTCCTTTAAATCTACAATAACTTCACCACTTAATTGCACCCTATTATTTTCTAACACTTTAAGTGAAACTTCTCCAACTCTATCTGAATTTTGATACGCTACCATTTCAGTCTTATTTAATATACTATTCATCTATACCACTATATTTTCCTGTACCTTGCCAACTTTTAGCCAACTACTATGGTGTAGCATTTTCCTATACCACATTATCAGTACCGTAGGTTTCTCTTAAATATCTGCGCCACTCTTCTCCTGAATATGTTGAATTACTAATACCTTACTAGCTTTACTTGCTACCTTATCAACTACTTTTAGTCTATTCTCTAATTCCAGAGCCTTCATCCTAAGGTTTACAACTTCATTTGGATCTACCTTATTTAATGCTATACGAGTATTTAGTTTATTGTCTGCAAACTTCCATAATTTAATATCTGCATCGCTAAGTCCTGGATATCCTGTGTTATTTCCTGATTCTACTTGTTTCCAATAATCATTATATCTTTTAGCATCATCATAACTCATTCCTTTTGCAAATGATGCTTCTCCAAAGAATTTCCTTCTAAGTTTATAACCACCAATTCCAATTCCAAAATTCAAGCCTAAATTAAGGAGAGTTGACTCTGTTTGATTTAATTCTAACTCGCCGACTGCAAAATTAGTAATATTACTACTTACCCAGTTTACTCCTATAGCAAAACTTGTTTCCTTTCCAATTGCCTTTACTGCTTCTTTAGCTATGATAGATTTACTTGCTCCTGCCACTCCATTTACTGCCTGCGAAACTGGAATACATAAACCTGCAACTGCCATATTAAGGTTTCCCCATAAATCATAGGCACCTTGATTTCCCATAAATAATGAAGGATTGTATTACATCATATCCACCACAATACGTACCTCCTTGAGATCCAACTGGACCTGTATAAACCTTGGTCCCCTTAGGTATTTAATAGCATATACTGTATCTACCACTGACTTACTGTCAGTTCTCCTGTAATTGGGTCAATCCACTGTGGTTTTACTGCTGTATCAATTCTCACTTTTGCAACTGATTCCGGAAGTTCTGTAGTAAACCATTGACCTAATGCATTCTCTGAATTTCCTCCTCTATAATATATTCTGTCCTCTGTAAGAACTTCCACATTATATCTTCCACCATAAAAATTACTTGCTGGATTTCCTTGCATATCTACTAATGGCCCTGGATTCTCTATCATATTAAATTCATATTTTGCAATATCATCTGTTCCATTTATTACAGAACCATTTCCACCATTACTATGTTTATTTACCCACTTTGGGCTAAATCTGTTTTATTATATTTTACTACTACACACTAGTATTTCAAATAATTCTCTCAAGAAAAAATAGAAACTAGCCTATTTTATTTTTCAGCTAGTTTCTTTGTCTTTATCTCACTGCATTATTAATATTATACGGTGAATATTATTAATAATTTTATTAAATTTATAACCTCTTAAATCATTCTTTTTAATGCATTAAATTTATATTTAATTTTGCAGTAACTATAAAATAATATCTTCTAAATACTTTTTTATATACTTTTGTTCTATTCTAGTCCTTTCTTCTTTCATATGATTAAACTTTAGTATTGGTATTTTTATTTCAATTAAAGCTTCTATATCATTTAATTTTAATTCCTTCTTAAATACGAATTGTTCTTCTTTATTAAATCCATATAGTGATGCTAAATCTGAATTACTTGTAAACAATGAAATTTTTTCATTGTTTAATATGTGTTTTCCTATACACCATGGTTCAAATTCTATATTGTTATATATTACTTTATAATTTAATTCATAAGCAAATTCTAAGTCATCTACACTTACTTCTTTTACCAATATATCACTATGTTTATTTCCTAACACATCCACATACTCTTTAAATCCATTATTCATATCCTCCTTTTTACTACTAGTTAATTCCACTTTATTATTATAAATATTCATTAAAAATTTTTTACCTTTATATATGCAATATTCTTTAGACATTTTTCATACCTCACTTTAATTCAAGCCATCCAAGATTCTTATCATAGATAAATTGCTGCACTATATCTCCTGTTTTACTGTCTAGAATCTTAAATTTATCTCCATTAATAAATTTTCTAACTGATTGATAATATTCTGGTAGTACTACATCAGTACTACCTGTAAATGCTTTTCCTGTATAAGGATAATCATCTGGTTTCGGTGCCCAATCTGGAATAGATATTTTACTAACATCATTTACTTTATACTCTATTGTTCCGTAGAATTTATCTGGTAAGCCAACTGATTGTGAAATGCCATCAACGCCAGTTGTAGTCTTAAATGCTGTATTATTATAATCTAATCTTGCTCCATTATATTTATCAAATAGTGTTTTTAAATTAGCGCCATGCTCTTCTACCGCTGTAAAACCTCTAACTCCATCATAGTCAGGATTATATAAGTATTTATATATGTCACTTTGAGGTATTGTTTTACACATTAAAGTATCTGCTGATGGTAATCCTATCTCTTTTCTTATAGAATCAACTAACAATTCCTCTGAATCAGTTAACACTCTATCGGGATGTAGTAATTTAGCAAATTCATCTACTGAATATCCTTTTCCATTAATAATATTTTTAATACTTTCAGAAGTATTTACTTCAGCTTTACTTACCCCCTTGGGGCAGAGTCTGTCTTTTTATTTTTAGTATCAGAGTTGAGTACTTTCAACCATTTCCACAGTTTTAAGACCATTTCCAACTACTTGCACTCTGTTAAAGTGATTCACACCAAATCATAGATTTAGGTTCTCTACTTTTCATTTTTTTCTGATATGTATCTACTTTTTCAGTCTTTTTTTCCTTAATCTGTTAACTTAATTTTATCATGCAACCTCTTTAATTTCTACATTAGGTAATTTACATAAATAAAAAATACCGTTGTAATTGAAGTATCGACATTTCAGTTACAACGATATTTTCTTTAACTTTTAGGTTAAAAAGGGGTATAGGTATTTAAGATTTTAAAAAGTATTTTTAGTTTCATCAACTAGAATTTACTTTTTAATTTTATCTGCCACTCTCCCCCCTAAGTCAATTCATTATTAAAATTATGCATTGTTAAAATCAGTTATAATATTATTAATTTAAGCAACTTCATTTATTACTCTTTTTTATGAATTCAATTAATTCCTTATTATGCATTATTTCTATTATAAGTTATTAATATTCCACTATCTGCTGCTTTAGGGTCATAATATGATTCTATTTTCCCCCAACTATATCTATATATTAGTGCTACTGGTAATTTTTCATGAGCTTCTCCTAAATTATTTATTAACCAGTTATTATGACTTTCTCTTTTCAATTCTACTTTATCATCACTCCAATTATCATAAGAATTTTTCAATTTTAAATCTGCATTTTTCATTTCTATCGATGATAGGAAACTATCTTTAAATATAATTTTAACCCATAGTGATAATCCATCTATTATTTGTGGACTTTTAAAATTATATCTTTCAATATTTCCATTTGTATAACTATTTACATCTATTAAAAATATTTTTTTAAAACTTTCACTATCCATTCCACTATATATTTCTTTATTATTTATAACTATTTTGCCTTTATCTAGTCTCATCTATATCCTCCTATTTTTACTTTAGTCCTTCTAACACATCTAACATTTTATTGTAATCATCTAAGTGCATTTTATAATTATTCAACTCAACTGCCTTCAATTCAACTTTCCTTATTTTTCCACTACTCAATAACTCTTTAAAATCCGGAAGAAACATTTGAGGAAGTCCGCCACTTCCAAATTGCGGATTAGCCTTCGTTATTCCAAAGGCTACATCTATTGGTTCTGTTATTTCATAAGCCATCATTTTACCTCTATATTCAGCAACATCCATTCCATCTTCCCAGTAAGGTTTAACTTGTAGTCCTTCAAATAACTTCCTTGCGTCCCCATCTACTCTATCTAGAGCACTTTTAGTAGTTGCATATCCTGTTGGATATGGGTCTCCAACATATATTACTTTCCCCTTTTTCAAGGTTATGTTTTTATACTTATCAACGCCAACATACGGAAAACTCCCTTGCCAACTTTGAGCTACTTCCGCTGGACTAGCTTTACTTACCCCCTTATCAACTACTTTTAGGCTATTCTCTAATTCCAGAGCTTTTATCCTAAGCTTTACAACTTCATTTGGATCTACCTTATTTAAGGCTATACGAGTATTTAGTTTATTGTCTGCAAACTTCCATAATTTAATATCTGCATCGCTAAGTCCTGGATATCCTGTGTTATTTCCTGATTCTACTTGTTTCCAATAATCATTATATCTTTTAGCATCATCATAACTCATTCCTTTTGCAAATGATGCTTCTCCAAAGAATTTCCTTCTAAGTTTATAACCACCAATTCCAATTCCAAAATTCAAGCCTAAATTAAGGAGAGTTGACTCTGTTTGATTTAATTCTAACGCGCCGACTGCAAAATTAGTAATATTACTACTTACCCAGTTTACTCCTATAGCAAAACTTGTTTCCTTTCCAATTGCCTTTACTGCTTCTTTAGCTATGATAGATTTACTTGCTCCTACCACTCCATTTACTGCCTGAGAAACTGGAATACATAAACCTGCAACTGCCATATTAAGATTTACCCATAAATCATATGCACGATTTCCCATAAATACTTTATCTCTTATAGGATTTATAGCTACACTATTTAAATCTCCTATTGAAGCATAGTGGACATCTAATCCGCCTTCAACAATATTACTGATACCGTATACCCCACTACTTATTCCAGTTACTGCTGCAGTAACTACAATTGGGGTTGCTGCTCCTGCAGTGAAAAATATTGCTGCGCCACCTAATGCTATAGCTAGAGCTCCGGTAATCATCTTTACCCTACCTTCGTCTTTTCTAGCTTCCAATGCTTCTTCATAGTCTTTTTGCATTTGAGAAAATACTTTTTCTTGATTTAAAGCTGCAAGTTCAATTTCTTCTTTGTTATTCTCTACATACTCTACACTTGATTGTACCTTATTATATAAATCTAATACTTGTGTCTTATTAATTAAATCTCCACTCTTATATGATAACACTGAATTTGTTGTACCACTATATAGAACCACTGTACTTTTTAATATTTCCAATAGGCTTTTTAATTCTCCATTTGCTACAGCATATTGATTGTTTTCATAGTTTTCTATACTCCTATTAAAAACCACCAATGAATTTTTTTCAGAATTTAAATATCCTTCTATTATCGATTTTGATGGTCTCCCCCTCCAATAAATATCAGATATAGAATTAAGACTTCTGTCTATTTCATTAGATATGTTGTTTAAATATTTAATTTCATTGCTTAGCTTATCCTCAATGGATTTAATTGTCTCTCTTGACATAGTTGCATATATATTATTTTCAATAGCATAATATTGATTTTTATAAAGCAAAAAATCTGCTTGAAACCTACTAATAGCTACATAAATTGATTGTAACAAAAACTCATGGACTTCTCCAAGATAAGATTTTACAGCTGTTGCAGATTGTCCATTAAAACTCGTCATATTAAT
>NZ_LT575472.1:1305394-1311994 GCF_900086595.1 Clostridium nigeriense | reverse complement strand
TCCTAAGCTTTACAACTTCATTTGGATCTACCTTATTTAAGGCTATACGAGTATTTAGTTTATTGTCTGCAAACTTCCATAATTTAATATCTGCATCGCTAAGTCCTGGATATCCTGTGTTATTTCCTGATTCTACTTGTTTCCAATAATCATTATATCTTTTAGCATCATCATAACTCATTCCTTTTGCAAATGATGCTTCTCCAAAGAATTTCCTTCTAAGTTTATAACCACCAATTCCAATTCCAAAATTCAAGCCTAAATTAAGGAGAGTTGACTCTGTTTGATTTAATTCTAACTCGCCGACTGCAAAATTAGTAATATTACTACTTACCCAGTTTACTCCTATAGCAAAACTTGTTTCCTTTCCAATTGCCTTTACTGCTTCTTTAGCTATGATAGATTTACTTGCTCCTGCCACTCCATTTACTGCCTGCGAAACTGGAATACATAAACCTGCAACTGCCATATTAAGGTTTCCCCATAAATCATAGGCACCTTGATTCCCCATAAATACTTTATCTCTTATAGGATTTATAGCTACACTATTTAAATCTCCTATTGAAGCATAGTGGACATCTAATCCGCCTTCAACAATATTACTGATACCGTATACCCCACTACTTATTCCAGTTACTGCTGCAGTAACTACAATTGGGGTTGCTGCTCCTGCAGTGAAAAATATTGCTGCGCCACCTAATGCTATAGCTAGAGCTCCGGTAATCATCTTTACCCTACCTTCGTCTTTTCTAGCTTCCAATGCTTCTTCATAGTCTTTTTGCATTTGAGAAAATACTTTTTCTTGATTTAAAGCTGCAAGTTCAATTTCTTCTTTGTTATTCTCTACATACTCTACACTTGATTGTACCTTATTATATAAATCTAATACTTGTGTCTTATTAATTAAATCTCCACTCTTATATGATAACACTGAATTTGTTGTACCACTATATAGAACCACTGTACTTTTTAATATTTCCAATAGGCTTTTTAATTCTCCATTTGCTACAGCATATTGATTGTTTTCATAGTTTTCTATACTCCTATTAAAAACCACCAATGAATTTTTTTCAGAATTTAAATATCCTTCTATTATCGATTTTGATGGTCTCCCCCTCCAATAAATATCAGATATAGAATTAAGACTTCTGTCTATTTCATTAGATATGTTGTTTAAATATTTAATTTCATTGCTTAGCTTATCCTCAATGGATTTAATTGTCTCTCTTGACATAGTTGCATATATATTATTTTCAATAGCATAATATTGATTTTTATAAAGCAAAAAATCTGCTTGAAACCTACTAATAGCTACATAAATTGATTGTAACAAAAACTCATGGACTTCTCCAAGATAAGATTTTACAGCTGTTGCAGATTGTCCATTAAAACTCGTCATATTAATTAAGTTTGTATAACTTGTCTTCCAAGAATCTAACTGCTTATACCAGTCTTGTGTTTTTGTACAAACATCTACGTAGAACTAATCCATTGAGGAATATTTTATATTATACTGATTACTCCCCATTTTCCCCCCCCCCAATTTATATAATCTTTCTGTATTTATATAACATGTGAATACAATTGTATCTGCTGTATTCACCTTCATATAATTATAATCATCCCCAGATATTTTTATTGTGCGTCTGTCTCAATTTTCATCAGTTCCTTCAATCACCTAATAACAAAAAATCTAGCAACCATAAATTCATGCTATTGATTTATGTCTGCTAGATATTCTCTTTCTACTATTTTCCTATAAAAAATAATTGTATATTCTTATTGTTTATTAATGTAGGCATTGTAATTTTATCAAAAACACTACCTTCAATAATGTCATTTGCCCTTATTTCAACTTTACCTTTAGCATTTTCAGCAAATCTTTTTTCTAATACACACCACAGTTCATGTGCCTGTGCCTTATTTACCTTTTTATCTGGATTAAACAAATTAAGATTTTTAAATTCCTTTGCTGCTTCTGTTGATTCTATTGTGCCCTTTTCAATATAATTATTATCTGCTGATATGCATATTAAATCTCCATTAATTTCACTAAATTTTATATCTCTATTCCAATCTATTGATTTAATATCATTTATAATTTCTTCTTTATTCCCTTTAACCCATTCTACTTTGCTACTATCCCAGATTTCATCATTAGGAATATAAATAATATCTGCATCTTCAATCATAGGTTCAATTGTAAAAACTAACATTTCCTTACCATAAATATAGTTCATATGTTTCCACCCCATATAAATACTAATTCTTTTGTTGTTTTTATTAATATCTACCACCTTGTCACCTCTACTCTTCAATATCTAGTATATTTTTTTCATAGTCTATATTTTCAATATCTACTTCTATTAACTTAAACTCATCAGTATATACTCCATCCTTACCTTGAAGTCTCAAAACAGCAGATACTCTTTTATATGCTTCTAATTTTTGCTTATTTGTTAGCTTAGTACTATTACTTCCATTCTTATCAAATATTTTTCCAATTGATACCCATAATGATATATCTCTTACATCCGCAGCAAGCAACTCTATTTTACAGCTTGAATCTTCATAAAGCACTTTATGCATTCCATCTGTCACTACTGTGAATTTATCCTTATATCTATTTAACATAAAAATCACCTACCTTATATTAATATGCTTAACATTTGGATTATTCCTAAGCTGTGGTAACTCTGTACTCAAAAAAATAGTTTTAGGTTTCCATACCTCTGGTACATTCTTAGTAAATGCTGTTACTGCTCCACTTGCACCATCCGCATATCTACTTGATAAAATTCGCCAAAGCTGATCTGTTTGCTGACGACTTAATCCTAATTCTTCATATTTAGGAACTCCATTTGTCTGCTCATACAGTTTTAAATCATCCATCCATTTTCCACCAGGTGTTCTTTCTAATGTAAGCTTAAAAACTCCTTTTTCCTTGAATAATTGGTCAGCGTATCTTTCTGCCATTTCTCTTGCAGTTGTTATACCATTTACGGTTTCAACCCTTCCAGCATAAAAAATTGATCCATTTTTTTCTGTGGAAACATCCATTGTATTTGCTTTATCTAATAAATACTCATACCTTGCTTGTGGATTTGTTATTTTCTTTAATTCGTTGTATAAATTAGTTTTACTACTTCCATTATCTATTGTTCTTAGTCTATTCTCTAACTCTAGTGCTTTCTTCCTAAGCTTTACAACTTCATTTGGATCTACCTTATTTAAGGCTATACGAGTATTTAGTTTATTGTCTGCAAACTTCCATAATTTAATATCTGCATCGCTAAGTCCTGGATATCCTGTGTTATTTCCTGATTCTACTTGTTTCCAATAATCATTATATCTTTTAGCATCATCATAACTCATTCCTTTTGCAAATGATGCTTCTCCAAAGAATTTCCTTCTAAGTTTATAACCACCAATTCCAATTCCAAAATTCAAGCCTAAATTAAGGAGAGTTGACTCTGTTTGATTTAATTCTAACGCGCCGACTGCAAAATTAGTAATATTACTACTTACCCAGTTTACTCCTATAGCAAAACTTGTTTCCTTTCCAATTGCCTTTACTGCTTCTTTAGCTATGATAGATTTACTTGCTCCTACCACTCCATTTACTGCCTGAGAAACTGGAATACATAAACCTGCAACTGCCATATTAAGATTTACCCATAAATCATATGCACGATTTCCCATAAATACTTTATCTCTTATAGGATTTATAGCTACACTATTTAAATCTCCTATTGAAGCATAGTGGACATCTAATCCGCCTTCAACAATATTACTGATACCGTATACCCCACTACTTATTCCAGTTACTGCTGCAGTAACTACAATTGGGGTTGCTGCTCCTGCAGTGAAAAATATTGCTGCGCCACCTAATGCTATAGCTAGAGCTCCGGTAATCATCTTTACCCTACCTTCGTCTTTTCTAGCTTCCAATGCTTCTTCATAGTCTTTTTGCATTTGAGAAAATACTTCTTCTTGATTTAAAGCTGCAAGTTCAATTTCTTCTTTGTTATTCTCTACATACTCTACACTTGATTGTACCTTATTATATAAATCTAATACTTGTGTCTTATTAATTAAATCTCCACTCTTATATGATAACACTGAATTTGTTGAACTACTATATAGAACCACTGTACTTTTTAATGTTTCTAATAGGCTTTTTAATTCTCCATTTGCTACAGCATATTGATTGTTTTCATAGTTTTCTATACTCCTATTAAAAACCACCAATGAATTTTTTTCAGAATTTAAATATCCTTCTATTGTCGATTTTGATGGTCTCCCCCTCCAATAAATATCAGATATAGAATTAAGACTTCTGTCTATTTCATTAGATATGTTGTTTAAATATTTAATTTCATTGCTTAGCTTATCCTCAATGGATTTAATTGTCTCTCTTGGCATAGTTGCATATATATTATTTTCAATAGCATAATATTGATTTTTATAAAGCAAAAAATCTGCTTGAAACCTACTAATAGCTACATAAATTGATTGTAACAAAAACTCATGGACTTCTCCAAGATAAGATTTTACAGCTGTTGCAGATTGTCCATTAAAACTCGTCATATTAATTAAGTTTGTATAACTTGTCTTCCAAGAATCTAACTGCTTATACCAGTCTTGTGTTTTTGTACAAACATCTACGTAGAACTAATCCATTGAGGAATATTTTATATTATACTGATTACTCCCCATTTTCCCCCCCCCCAATTTATATAATCTTTCTGTATTTATATAACATGTGAATACAATTGTATCTGCTGTATTCACCTTCATATAATTATAATCATCCCCAGATATTTTTATTGTGCGTCTGTCTCAATTTTCATCAGTTCCTTCAATCACCTAATAACAAAAAATCTAGCAACCATAAATTCATGCTATTGATTTATGTCTGCTAGATATTCTCTTTCTACTATTTTCCTATAAAAAATAATTGTATATTCTTATTGTTTATTAATGTAGGCATTGTAATTTTATCAAAAACACTACCTTCAATAATGTCATTTGCCCTTATTTCAACTTTACCTTTAGCATTTTCAGCAAATCTTTTTTCTAATACACACCACAGTTCATGTGCCTGTGCCTTATTTACCTTTTTATCTGGATTAAACAAATTAAGATTTTTAAATTCCTTTGCTGCTTCTGTTGATTCTATTGTGCCCTTTTCAATATAATTATTATCTGCTGATATGCATATTAAATCTCCATTAATTTCACTAAATTTTATATCTCTATTCCAATCTATTGATTTAATATCATTTATAATTTCTTCTTTATTCCCTTTAACCCATTCTACTTTGCTACTATCCCAGATTTCATCATTAGGAATATAAATAATATCTGCATCTTCAATCATAGGTTCAATTGTAAAAACTAACATTTCCTTACCATAAATATAGTTCATATGTTTCCACCCCATATAAATACTAATTCTTTTGTTGTTTTTATTAATATCTACCACCTTGTCACCTCTACTCTTCAATATCTAGTATATTTTTTTCATAGTCTATATTTTCAATATCTACTTCTATTAACTTAAACTCATCAGTATATACTCCATCCTTACCTTGAAGTCTCAAAACAGCAGATACTCTTTTATATGCTTCTAATTTTTGCTTATTTGTTAGCTTAGTACTATTACTTCCATTCTTATCAAATATTTTTCCAATTGATACCCATAATGATATATCTCTTACATCCGCAGCAAGCAACTCTATTTTACAGCTTGAATCTTCATAAAGCACTTTATGCATTCCATCTGTCACTACTGTGAATTTATCCTTATATCTATTTAACATAAAAATCACCTACCTTATATTAATATGCTTAACATTTGGATTATTCCTAAGCTGTGGTAACTCTGTACTCAAAAAAATAGTTTTAGGTTTCCATACCTCTGGTACATTCTTAGTAAATGCTGTTACTGCTCCACTTGCACCATCCGCATATCTACTTGATAAAATTCGCCAAAGCTGATCTGTTTGCTGACGACTTAATCCTAATTCTTCATATTTAGGAACTCCATTTGTCTGCTCATACAGTTTTAAATCATCCATCCATTTTCCACCAGGTGTTCTTTCTAATGTAAGCTTAAAAACTCCTTTTTCCTTGAATAATTGGTCAGCGTATCTTTCTGCCATTTCTCTTGCAGTTGTTATACCATTTACGGTTTCAACCCTTCCAGCATAAAAAATTGATCCATTTTTTTCTGTGGAAACATCCATTGTATTTGCTTTATCTAATAAATACTCATACCTTGCTTGTGGATTTGTTATTTTCTTTAATTCGTTGTATAAATTAGTTTTACTACTTCCATTATCTATTGTTCTTAGTCTATTCTCTAACTCTAGTGCTTTCTTCCTAAGCTTTACAACTTCATTTGGATCTACCTTATTTAAGGCTATACGAGTATTTAGTTTATTGTCTGCAAACTTCCATAATTTAATATCTGCATCGCTAAGTCCTGGATATCCTGTGTTATTTCCTGATTCTACTTGTTTCCAATAATCATTATATCTTTTAGCATCATCATAACTCATTCCTTTTGCAAATGATGCTTCTCCAAAGAATTTC
>NZ_LT575472.1:1292200-1303788 GCF_900086595.1 Clostridium nigeriense | reverse complement strand
CCTGCAACTGCCATATTAAGGTTTCCCCATAAATCATAGGCACCTTGATTTCCCATAAATAATGAAGGATTGTATTACATCATATCCACCACAATACGTACCTCCTTGAGATCCAACTGGACCTGTATAAACCTTGGTCCCCTTAGGTATTTAATAGCATATACTGTATCTACCACTGACTTACTGTCAGTTCTCCTGTAATTGGGTCAATCCACTGTGGTTTTACTGCTGTATCAATTCTCACTTTTGCAACTGATTCCGGAAGTTCTGTAGTAAACCATTGACCTAATGCATTCTCTGAATTTCCTCCTCTATAATATATTCTGTCCTCTGTAAGAACTTCCACATTATATCTTCCACCATAAAAATTACTTGCTGGATTTCCTTGCATATCTACTAATGGCCCTGGATTCTCTATCATATTAAATTCATATTTTGCAATATCATCTGTTCCATTTATTACAGAACCATTTCCACCATTACTATGTTTATTTACCCACTTTGGGCTAAATCTGTTTTATTATATTTTACTACTACACACTAGTATTTCAAATAATTCTCTCAAGAAAAAATAGAAACTAGCCTATTTTATTTTTCAGCTAGTTTCTTTGTCTTTATCTCACTGCATTATTAATATTATACGGTGAATATTATTAATAATTTTATTAAATTTATAACCTCTTAAATCATTCTTTTTAATGCATTAAATTTATATTTAATTTTGCAGTAACTATAAAATAATATCTTCTAAATACTTTTTTATATACTTTTGTTCTATTCTAGTCCTTTCTTCTTTCATATGATTAAACTTTAGTATTGGTATTTTTATTTCAATTAAAGCTTCTATATCATTTAATTTTAATTCCTTCTTAAATACGAATTGTTCTTCTTTATTAAATCCATATAGTGATGCTAAATCTGAATTACTTGTAAACAATGAAATTTTTTCATTGTTTAATATGTGTTTTCCTATACACCATGGTTCAAATTCTATATTGTTATATATTACTTTATAATTTAATTCATAAGCAAATTCTAAGTCATCTACACTTACTTCTTTTACCAATATATCACTATGTTTATTTCCTAACACATCCACATACTCTTTAAATCCATTATTCATATCCTCCTTTTTACTACTAGTTAATTCCACTTTATTATTATAAATATTCATTAAAAATTTTTTACCTTTATATATGCAATATTCTTTAGACATTTTTCATACCTCACTTTAATTCAAGCCATCCAAGATTCTTATCATAGATAAATTGCTGCACTATATCTCCTGTTTTACTGTCTAGAATCTTAAATTTATCTCCATTAATAAATTTTCTAACTGATTGATAATATTCTGGTAGTACTACATCAGTACTACCTGTAAATGCTTTTCCTGTATAAGGATAATCATCTGGTTTCGGTGCCCAATCTGGAATAGATATTTTACTAACATCATTTACTTTATACTCTATTGTTCCGTAGAATTTATCTGGTAAGCCAACTGATTGTGAAATGCCATCAACGCCAGTTGTAGTCTTAAATGCTGTATTATTATAATCTAATCTTGCTCCATTATATTTATCAAATAGTGTTTTTAAATTAGCGCCATGCTCTTCTACCGCTGTAAAACCTCTAACTCCATCATAGTCAGGATTATATAAGTATTTATATATGTCACTTTGAGGTATTGTTTTACACATTAAAGTATCTGCTGATGGTAATCCTATCTCTTTTCTTATAGAATCAACTAACAATTCCTCTGAATCAGTTAACACTCTATCGGGATGTAGTAATTTAGCAAATTCATCTACTGAATATCCTTTTCCATTAATAATATTTTTAATACTTTCAGAAGTATTTACTTCAGCTTTACTTACCCCCTTGGGGCAGAGTCTGTCTTTTTATTTTTAGTATCAGAGTTGAGTACTTTCAACCATTTCCACAGTTTTAAGACCATTTCCAACTACTTGCACTCTGTTAAAGTGATTCACACCAAATCATAGATTTAGGTTCTCTACTTTTCATTTTTTTCTGATATGTATCTACTTTTTCAGTCTTTTTTTCCTTAATCTGTTAACTTAATTTTATCATGCAACCTCTTTAATTTCTACATTAGGTAATTTACATAAATAAAAAATACCGTTGTAATTGAAGTATCGACATTTCAGTTACAACGATATTTTCTTTAACTTTTAGGTTAAAAAGGGGTATAGGTATTTAAGATTTTAAAAAGTATTTTTAGTTTCATCAACTAGAATTTACTTTTTAATTTTATCTGCCACTCTCCCCCCTAAGTCAATTCATTATTAAAATTATGCATTGTTAAAATCAGTTATAATATTATTAATTTAAGCAACTTCATTTATTACTCTTTTTTATGAATTCAATTAATTCCTTATTATGCATTATTTCTATTATAAGTTATTAATATTCCACTATCTGCTGCTTTAGGGTCATAATATGATTCTATTTTCCCCCAACTATATCTATATATTAGTGCTACTGGTAATTTTTCATGAGCTTCTCCTAAATTATTTATTAACCAGTTATTATGACTTTCTCTTTTCAATTCTACTTTATCATCACTCCAATTATCATAAGAATTTTTCAATTTTAAATCTGCATTTTTCATTTCTATCGATGATAGGAAACTATCTTTAAATATAATTTTAACCCATAGTGATAATCCATCTATTATTTGTGGACTTTTAAAATTATATCTTTCAATATTTCCATTTGTATAACTATTTACATCTATTAAAAATATTTTTTTAAAACTTTCACTATCCATTCCACTATATATTTCTTTATTATTTATAACTATTTTGCCTTTATCTAGTCTCATCTATATCCTCCTATTTTTACTTTAGTCCTTCTAACACATCTAACATTTTATTGTAATCATCTAAGTGCATTTTATAATTATTCAACTCAACTGCCTTCAATTCAACTTTCCTTATTTTTCCACTACTCAATAACTCTTTAAAATCCGGAAGAAACATTTGAGGAAGTCCGCCACTTCCAAATTGCGGATTAGCCTTCGTTATTCCAAAGGCTACATCTATTGGTTCTGTTATTTCATAAGCCATCATTTTACCTCTATATTCAGCAACATCCATTCCATCTTCCCAGTAAGGTTTAACTTGTAGTCCTTCAAATAACTTCCTTGCGTCCCCATCTACTCTATCTAGAGCACTTTTAGTAGTTGCATATCCTGTTGGATATGGGTCTCCAACATATATTACTTTCCCCTTTTTCAAGGTTATGTTTTTATACTTATCAACGCCAACATACGGAAAACTCCCTTGCCAACTTTGAGCTACTTCCGCTGGACTAGCTTTACTTACCCCCTTATCAACTACTTTTAGGCTATTCTCTAATTCCAGAGCTTTTATCCTAAGCTTTACAACTTCATTTGGATCTACCTTATTTAAGGCTATACGAGTATTTAGTTTATTGTCTGCAAACTTCCATAATTTAATATCTGCATCGCTAAGTCCTGGATATCCTGTGTTATTTCCTGATTCTACTTGTTTCCAATAATCATTATATCTTTTAGCATCATCATAACTCATTCCTTTTGCAAATGATGCTTCTCCAAAGAATTTCCTTCTAAGTTTATAACCACCAATTCCAATTCCAAAATTCAAGCCTAAATTAAGGAGAGTTGACTCTGTTTGATTTAATTCTAACTCGCCGACTGCAAAATTAGTAATATTACTACTTACCCAGTTTACTCCTATAGCAAAACTTGTTTCCTTTCCAATTGCCTTTACTGCTTCTTTAGCTATGATAGATTTACTTGCTCCTGCCACTCCATTTACTGCCTGCGAAACTGGAATACATAAACCTGCAACTGCCATATTAAGGTTTCCCCATAAATCATAGGCACCTTGATTTCCCATAAATAATGAAGGATTGTATTACATCATATCCACCACAATACGTACCTCCTTGAGATCCAACTGGACCTGTATAAACCTTGGTCCCCTTAGGTATTTAATAGCATATACTGTATCTACCACTGACTTACTGTCAGTTCTCCTGTAATTGGGTCAATCCACTGTGGTTTTACTGCTGTATCAATTCTCACTTTTGCAACTGATTCCGGAAGTTCTGTAGTAAACCATTGACCTAATGCATTCTCTGAATTTCCTCCTCTATAATATATTCTGTCCTCTGTAAGAACTTCCACATTATATCTTCCACCATAAAAATTACTTGCTGGATTTCCTTGCATATCTACTAATGGCCCTGGATTCTCTATCATATTAAATTCATATTTTGCAATATCATCTGTTCCATTTATTACAGAACCATTTCCACCATTACTATGTTTATTTACCCACTTTGGGCTAAATCTGTTTTATTATATTTTACTACTACACACTAGTATTTCAAATAATTCTCTCAAGAAAAAATAGAAACTAGCCTATTTTATTTTTCAGCTAGTTTCTTTGTCTTTATCTCACTGCATTATTAATATTATACGGTGAATATTATTAATAATTTTATTAAATTTATAACCTCTTAAATCATTCTTTTTAATGCATTAAATTTATATTTAATTTTGCAGTAACTATAAAATAATATCTTCTAAATACTTTTTTATATACTTTTGTTCTATTCTAGTCCTTTCTTCTTTCATATGATTAAACTTTAGTATTGGTATTTTTATTTCAATTAAAGCTTCTATATCATTTAATTTTAATTCCTTCTTAAATACGAATTGTTCTTCTTTATTAAATCCATATAGTGATGCTAAATCTGAATTACTTGTAAACAATGAAATTTTTTCATTGTTTAATATGTGTTTTCCTATACACCATGGTTCAAATTCTATATTGTTATATATTACTTTATAATTTAATTCATAAGCAAATTCTAAGTCATCTACACTTACTTCTTTTACCAATATATCACTATGTTTATTTCCTAACACATCCACATACTCTTTAAATCCATTATTCATATCCTCCTTTTTACTACTAGTTAATTCCACTTTATTATTATAAATATTCATTAAAAATTTTTTACCTTTATATATGCAATATTCTTTAGACATTTTTCATACCTCACTTTAATTCAAGCCATCCAAGATTCTTATCATAGATAAATTGCTGCACTATATCTCCTGTTTTACTGTCTAGAATCTTAAATTTATCTCCATTAATAAATTTTCTAACTGATTGATAATATTCTGGTAGTACTACATCAGTACTACCTGTAAATGCTTTTCCTGTATAAGGATAATCATCTGGTTTCGGTGCCCAATCTGGAATAGATATTTTACTAACATCATTTACTTTATACTCTATTGTTCCGTAGAATTTATCTGGTAAGCCAACTGATTGTGAAATGCCATCAACGCCAGTTGTAGTCTTAAATGCTGTATTATTATAATCTAATCTTGCTCCATTATATTTATCAAATAGTGTTTTTAAATTAGCGCCATGCTCTTCTACCGCTGTAAAACCTCTAACTCCATCATAGTCAGGATTATATAAGTATTTATATATGTCACTTTGAGGTATTGTTTTACACATTAAAGTATCTGCTGATGGTAATCCTATCTCTTTTCTTATAGAATCAACTAACAATTCCTCTGAATCAGTTAACACTCTATCGGGATGTAGTAATTTAGCAAATTCATCTACTGAATATCCTTTTCCATTAATAATATTTTTAATACTTTCAGAAGTATTTACTTCAGCTTTACTTACCCCCTTGGGGCAGAGTCTGTCTTTTTATTTTTAGTATCAGAGTTGAGTACTTTCAACCATTTCCACAGTTTTAAGACCATTTCCAACTACTTGCACTCTGTTAAAGTGATTCACACCAAATCATAGATTTAGGTTCTCTACTTTTCATTTTTTTCTGATATGTATCTACTTTTTCAGTCTTTTTTTCCTTAATCTGTTAACTTAATTTTATCATGCAACCTCTTTAATTTCTACATTAGGTAATTTACATAAATAAAAAATACCGTTGTAATTGAAGTATCGACATTTCAGTTACAACGATATTTTCTTTAACTTTTAGGTTAAAAAGGGGTATAGGTATTTAAGATTTTAAAAAGTATTTTTAGTTTCATCAACTAGAATTTACTTTTTAATTTTATCTGCCACTCTCCCCCCTAAGTCAATTCATTATTAAAATTATGCATTGTTAAAATCAGTTATAATATTATTAATTTAAGCAACTTCATTTATTACTCTTTTTTATGAATTCAATTAATTCCTTATTATGCATTATTTCTATTATAAGTTATTAATATTCCACTATCTGCTGCTTTAGGGTCATAATATGATTCTATTTTCCCCCAACTATATCTATATATTAGTGCTACTGGTAATTTTTCATGAGCTTCTCCTAAATTATTTATTAACCAGTTATTATGACTTTCTCTTTTCAATTCTACTTTATCATCACTCCAATTATCATAAGAATTTTTCAATTTTAAATCTGCATTTTTCATTTCTATCGATGATAGGAAACTATCTTTAAATATAATTTTAACCCATAGTGATAATCCATCTATTATTTGTGGACTTTTAAAATTATATCTTTCAATATTTCCATTTGTATAACTATTTACATCTATTAAAAATATTTTTTTAAAACTTTCACTATCCATTCCACTATATATTTCTTTATTATTTATAACTATTTTGCCTTTATCTAGTCTCATCTATATCCTCCTATTTTTACTTTAGTCCTTCTAACACATCTAACATTTTATTGTAATCATCTAAGTGCATTTTATAATTATTCAACTCAACTGCCTTCAATTCAACTTTCCTTATTTTTCCACTACTCAATAACTCTTTAAAATCCGGAAGAAACATTTGAGGAAGTCCGCCACTTCCAAATTGCGGATTAGCCTTCGTTATTCCAAAGGCTACATCTATTGGTTCTGTTATTTCATAAGCCATCATTTTACCTCTATATTCAGCAACATCCATTCCATCTTCCCAGTAAGGTTTAACTTGTAGTCCTTCAAATAACTTCCTTGCGTCCCCATCTACTCTATCTAGAGCACTTTTAGTAGTTGCATATCCTGTTGGATATGGGTCTCCAACATATATTACTTTCCCCTTTTTCAAGGTTATGTTTTTATACTTATCAACGCCAACATACGGAAAACTCCCTTGCCAACTTTGAGCTACTTCCGCTGGACTAGCTTTACTTACCCCCTTATCAACTACTTTTAGGCTATTCTCTAATTCCAGAGCTTTTATCCTAAGCTTTACAACTTCATTTGGATCTACCTTATTTAAGGCTATACGAGTATTTAGTTTATTGTCTGCAAACTTCCATAATTTAATATCTGCATCGCTAAGTCCTGGATATCCTGTGTTATTTCCTGATTCTACTTGTTTCCAATAATCATTATATCTTTTAGCATCATCATAACTCATTCCTTTTGCAAATGATGCTTCTCCAAAGAATTTCCTTCTAAGTTTATAACCACCAATTCCAATTCCAAAATTCAAGCCTAAATTAAGGAGAGTTGACTCTGTTTGATTTAATTCTAACTCGCCGACTGCAAAATTAGTAATATTACTACTTACCCAGTTTACTCCTATAGCAAAACTTGTTTCCTTTCCAATTGCCTTTACTGCTTCTTTAGCTATGATAGATTTACTTGCTCCTGCCACTCCATTTACTGCCTGCGAAACTGGAATACATAAACCTGCAACTGCCATATTAAGGTTTCCCCATAAATCATAGGCACCTTGATTTCCCATAAATAATGAAGGATTGTATTACATCATATCCACCACAATACGTACCTCCTTGAGATCCAACTGGACCTGTATAAACCTTGGTCCCCTTAGGTATTTAATAGCATATACTGTATCTACCACTGACTTACTGTCAGTTCTCCTGTAATTGGGTCAATCCACTGTGGTTTTACTGCTGTATCAATTCTCACTTTTGCAACTGATTCCGGAAGTTCTGTAGTAAACCATTGACCTAATGCATTCTCTGAATTTCCTCCTCTATAATATATTCTGTCCTCTGTAAGAACTTCCACATTATATCTTCCACCATAAAAATTACTTGCTGGATTTCCTTGCATATCTACTAATGGCCCTGGATTCTCTATCATATTAAATTCATATTTTGCAATATCATCTGTTCCATTTATTACAGAACCATTTCCACCATTACTATGTTTATTTACCCACTTTGGGCTAAATCTGTTTTATTATATTTTACTACTACACACTAGTATTTCAAATAATTCTCTCAAGAAAAAATAGAAACTAGCCTATTTTATTTTTCAGCTAGTTTCTTTGTCTTTATCTCACTGCATTATTAATATTATACGGTGAATATTATTAATAATTTTATTAAATTTATAACCTCTTAAATCATTCTTTTTAATGCATTAAATTTATATTTAATTTTGCAGTAACTATAAAATAATATCTTCTAAATACTTTTTTATATACTTTTGTTCTATTCTAGTCCTTTCTTCTTTCATATGATTAAACTTTAGTATTGGTATTTTTATTTCAATTAAAGCTTCTATATCATTTAATTTTAATTCCTTCTTAAATACGAATTGTTCTTCTTTATTAAATCCATATAGTGATGCTAAATCTGAATTACTTGTAAACAATGAAATTTTTTCATTGTTTAATATGTGTTTTCCTATACACCATGGTTCAAATTCTATATTGTTATATATTACTTTATAATTTAATTCATAAGCAAATTCTAAGTCATCTACACTTACTTCTTTTACCAATATATCACTATGTTTATTTCCTAACACATCCACATACTCTTTAAATCCATTATTCATATCCTCCTTTTTACTACTAGTTAATTCCACTTTATTATTATAAATATTCATTAAAAATTTTTTACCTTTATATATGCAATATTCTTTAGACATTTTTCATACCTCACTTTAATTCAAGCCATCCAAGATTCTTATCATAGATAAATTGCTGCACTATATCTCCTGTTTTACTGTCTAGAATCTTAAATTTATCTCCATTAATAAATTTTCTAACTGATTGATAATATTCTGGTAGTACTACATCAGTACTACCTGTAAATGCTTTTCCTGTATAAGGATAATCATCTGGTTTCGGTGCCCAATCTGGAATAGATATTTTACTAACATCATTTACTTTATACTCTATTGTTCCGTAGAATTTATCTGGTAAGCCAACTGATTGTGAAATGCCATCAACGCCAGTTGTAGTCTTAAATGCTGTATTATTATAATCTAATCTTGCTCCATTATATTTATCAAATAGTGTTTTTAAATTAGCGCCATGCTCTTCTACCGCTGTAAAACCTCTAACTCCATCATAGTCAGGATTATATAAGTATTTATATATGTCACTTTGAGGTATTGTTTTACACATTAAAGTATCTGCTGATGGTAATCCTATCTCTTTTCTTATAGAATCAACTAACAATTCCTCTGAATCAGTTAACACTCTATCGGGATGTAGTAATTTAGCAAATTCATCTACTGAATATCCTTTTCCATTAATAATATTTTTAATACTTTCAGAAGTATTTACTTCAGCTTTACTTACCCCCTTGGGGCAGAGTCTGTCTTTTTATTTTTAGTATCAGAGTTGAGTACTTTCAACCATTTCCACAGTTTTAAGACCATTTCCAACTACTTGCACTCTGTTAAAGTGATTCACACCAAATCATAGATTTAGGTTCTCTACTTTTCATTTTTTTCTGATATGTATCTACTTTTTCAGTCTTTTTTTCCTTAATCTGTTAACTTAATTTTATCATGCAACCTCTTTAATTTCTACATTAGGTAATTTACATAAATAAAAAATACCGTTGTAATTGAAGTATCGACATTTCAGTTACAACGATATTTTCTTTAACTTTTAGGTTAAAAAGGGGTATAGGTATTTAAGATTTTAAAAAGTATTTTTAGTTTCATCAACTAGAATTTACTTTTTAATTTTATCTGCCACTCTCCCCCCTAAGTCAATTCATTATTAAAATTATGCATTGTTAAAATCAGTTATAATATTATTAATTTAAGCAACTTCATTTATTACTCTTTTTTATGAATTCAATTAATTCCTTATTATGCATTATTTCTATTATAAGTTATTAATATTCCACTATCTGCTGCTTTAGGGTCATAATATGATTCTATTTTCCCCCAACTATATCTATATATTAGTGCTACTGGTAATTTTTCATGAGCTTCTCCTAAATTATTTATTAACCAGTTATTATGACTTTCTCTTTTCAATTCTACTTTATCATCACTCCAATTATCATAAGAATTTTTCAATTTTAAATCTGCATTTTTCATTTCTATCGATGATAGGAAACTATCTTTAAATATAATTTTAACCCATAGTGATAATCCATCTATTATTTGTGGACTTTTAAAATTATATCTTTCAATATTTCCATTTGTATAACTATTTACATCTATTAAAAATATTTTTTTAAAACTTTCACTATCCATTCCACTATATATTTCTTTATTATTTATAACTATTTTGCCTTTATCTAGTCTCATCTATATCCTCCTATTTTTACTTTAGTCCTTCTAACACATCTAACATTTTATTGTAATCATCTAAGTGCATTTTATAATTATTCAACTCAACTGCCTTCAATTCAACTTTCCTTATTTTTCCACTACTCAATAACTCTTTAAAATCCGGAAGAAACATTTGAGGAAGTCCGCCACTTCCAAATTGCGGATTAGCCTTCGTTATTCCAAAGGCTACATCTATTGGTTCTGTTATTTCATAAGCCATCATTTTACCTCTATATTCAGCAACATCCATTCCATCTTCCCAGTAAGGTTTAACTTGTAGTCCTTCAAATAACTTCCTTGCGTCCCCATCTACTCTATCTAGAGCACTTTTAGTAGTTGCATATCCTGTTGGATATGGGTCTCCAACATATATTACTTTCCCCTTTTTCAAGGTTATGTTTTTATACTTATCAACGCCAACATACGGAAAACTCCCTTGCCAACTTTGAGCTACTTCCGCTGGACTAGCTTTACTTACCCCCTTATCAACTACTTTTAGGCTATTCTCTAATTCCAGAGCTTTTATCCTAAGCTTTACAACTTCATTTGGATCTACCTTATTTAAGGCTATACGAGTATTTAGTTTATTGTCTGCAAACTTCCATAATTTAATATCTGCATCGCTAAGTCCTGGATATCCTGTGTTATTTCCTGATTCTACTTGTTTCCAATAATCATTATATCTTTTAGCATCATCATAACTCATTCCTTTTGCAAATGATGCTTCTCCAAAGAATTTCCTTCTAAGTTTATAACCACCAATTCCAATTCCAAAATTCAAGCCTAAATTAAGGAGAGTTGACTCTGTTTGATTTAATTCTAACTCGCCGACTGCAAAATTAGTAATATTACTACTTACCCAGTTTACTCCTATAGCAAAACTTGTTTCCTTTCCAATTGCCTTTACTGCTTCTTTAGCTATGATAGATTTACTTGCTCCTGCCACTCCATTTACTGCCTGCGAAACTGGAATACATAAACCTGCAACTGCCATATTAAGGTTTCCCCATAAATCATAGGCACCTTGATT
>NZ_LT575472.1:1046450-1288618 GCF_900086595.1 Clostridium nigeriense | reverse complement strand
TTTAAGGCTATACGAGTATTTAGTTTATTGTCTGCAAACTTCCATAATTTAATATCTGCATCGCTAAGTCCTGGATATCCTGTGTTATTTCCTGATTCTACTTGTTTCCAATAATCATTATATCTTTTAGCATCATCATAACTCATTCCTTTTGCAAATGATGCTTCTCCAAAGAATTTCGTTCTAAGTTTATAACCACCAATTCCTTTTCCGTAATCTGTTAACCTTATTTTATCATGCTACTTCTTTTATTGCTACATTAGGAATTACAAGAAAAAAGATTAATGCTCCACCACTGAAACATTAACCTTCTTAACTTCTTTCACTGCATTATTAATATTATGAATCTAATTATTTTGGTTCTATTGTTAGTTTTACTACACTTTTTAGTTTAATCTATTTATGCAGTCACTTTAATTTATGTTTTGCAGTTACTTTACATAATAGTAGTTATTTTTTATTGAATAATGGTTCTAACACAGCTTTTATTACAGAATTCACTAACTCAGCTTTTCCACCCAATTCATAGTTCTCATACTCACTAATCCATAGTTTATCCCCATTTAAAATATTCTGCCAATGATTTACTAAACCTTTTGCTGAAATTCTTAGTTCTGCAATAATTATATCATTTATTGTAACTGGATTACCAATTCCAATTCTATCATTACTATCAAATTTACTACTAATAAAAGAATCAAATTTATATTCAACTATTTCTCCTTGTTCATCTTCCATTACATATTTTAATGTTGAACCATCTCTACTTATTACAATTAATATTGCAAACTTATTGCCAACTAAAGCTATTGAGGTTTCATTAATTTTAACACTTTCAAAACCATATTTATCTATTATTTCTTTAAAAATACTTATTGTAAGTTCTTGATAATTACTCATTTCTTTCACCACTCTTACCTATTAAATTTCATTTTCATCGTGTCTACGTCAAAAATATATCCATGGTCAATTAGATAATTATACTCTCTTCCAAACCCAGTTAGCTCTTTAACCCCAGTTATCTTATTTATTCTATACAAAGTACTATCTGTAGGTTTAGTTGCAAGTATTACAACATCTTTTCTATCAATTACGTTATCTAGCCACGGCTTATTAAACTCATCCCAAAACTGTTGTGGAGTTTTATAGAACTCATCCGGTGTGTTTAATAAGTTAAATCCATCTACTCTTGGTCCAAAATCAGTTGATTTAATATTTCCTAATTCCGAAACTATATATTGTGTATCATCTGCATAAGTACCTAATATTGTGGTTGTTTTTCCTGGAGTAGTTTCTAATTTAACTCCAGATGTTGGTGTATATTTTAAACTTTCTATTTTACCAGCTTTACTTACCCCCTTATCAACTACTTTTAGGCTATTCTCTAATTCTAGAGCTTTCATCCTAAGCTTTACAACTTCATTTGGATCTACCTTATTTAAGGCTATACGAGTATTTAGTTTATTGTCTGCAAACTTCCATAATTTAATATCTGCATCGCTAAGTCCTGGATATCCTGTGTTATTTCCTGATTCTACTTGTTTCCAATAATCATTATATCTTTTAGCATCATCATAACTCATTCCTTTTGCAAATGATGCTTCTCCAAAGAATTTCCTTCTAAGTTTATAACCACCAATTCCAATTCCAAAATTCAAGCCTAAATTAAGGAGAGTTGACTCTGTTTGATTTAATTCTAACTCGCCGACTGCAAAATTAGTAATATTACTACTTACCCAGTTTACTCCTATAGCAAAACTTGTTTCCTTTCCAATTGCCTTTACTGCTTCTTTAGCTATGATAGATTTACTTGCTCCTGCCACTCCATTTACTGCCTGCGAAACTGGAATACATAAACCTGCAACTGCCATATTAAGGTTTCCCCATAAATCATAGGCACCTTGATTTCCCATAAATAATGAAGGATTGTATTACATCATATCCACCACAATACGTACCTCCTTGAGATCCAACTGGACCTGTATAAACCTTGGTCCCCTTAGGTATTTAATAGCATATACTGTATCTACCACTGACTTACTGTCAGTTCTCCTGTAATTGGGTCAATCCACTGTGGTTTTACTGCTGTATCAATTCTCACTTTTGCAACTGATTCCGGAAGTTCTGTAGTAAACCATTGACCTAATGCATTCTCTGAATTTCCTCCTCTATAATATATTCTGTCCTCTGTAAGAACTTCCACATTATATCTTCCACCATAAAAATTACTTGCTGGATTTCCTTGCATATCTACTAATGGCCCTGGATTCTCTATCATATTAAATTCATATTTTGCAATATCATCTGTTCCATTTATTACAGAACCATTTCCACCATTACTATGTTTATTTACCCACTTTGGGCTAAATCTGTTTTATTATATTTTACTACTACACACTAGTATTTCAAATAATTCTCTCAAGAAAAAATAGAAACTAGCCTATTTTATTTTTCAGCTAGTTTCTTTGTCTTTATCTCACTGCATTATTAATATTATACGGTGAATATTATTAATAATTTTATTAAATTTATAACCTCTTAAATCATTCTTTTTAATGCATTAAATTTATATTTAATTTTGCAGTAACTATAAAATAATATCTTCTAAATACTTTTTTATATACTTTTGTTCTATTCTAGTCCTTTCTTCTTTCATATGATTAAACTTTAGTATTGGTATTTTTATTTCAATTAAAGCTTCTATATCATTTAATTTTAATTCCTTCTTAAATACGAATTGTTCTTCTTTATTAAATCCATATAGTGATGCTAAATCTGAATTACTTGTAAACAATGAAATTTTTTCATTGTTTAATATGTGTTTTCCTATACACCATGGTTCAAATTCTATATTGTTATATATTACTTTATAATTTAATTCATAAGCAAATTCTAAGTCATCTACACTTACTTCTTTTACCAATATATCACTATGTTTATTTCCTAACACATCCACATACTCTTTAAATCCATTATTCATATCCTCCTTTTTACTACTAGTTAATTCCACTTTATTATTATAAATATTCATTAAAAATTTTTTACCTTTATATATGCAATATTCTTTAGACATTTTTCATACCTCACTTTAATTCAAGCCATCCAAGATTCTTATCATAGATAAATTGCTGCACTATATCTCCTGTTTTACTGTCTAGAATCTTAAATTTATCTCCATTAATAAATTTTCTAACTGATTGATAATATTCTGGTAGTACTACATCAGTACTACCTGTAAATGCTTTTCCTGTATAAGGATAATCATCTGGTTTCGGTGCCCAATCTGGAATAGATATTTTACTAACATCATTTACTTTATACTCTATTGTTCCGTAGAATTTATCTGGTAAGCCAACTGATTGTGAAATGCCATCAACGCCAGTTGTAGTCTTAAATGCTGTATTATTATAATCTAATCTTGCTCCATTATATTTATCAAATAGTGTTTTTAAATTAGCGCCATGCTCTTCTACCGCTGTAAAACCTCTAACTCCATCATAGTCAGGATTATATAAGTATTTATATATGTCACTTTGAGGTATTGTTTTACACATTAAAGTATCTGCTGATGGTAATCCTATCTCTTTTCTTATAGAATCAACTAACAATTCCTCTGAATCAGTTAACACTCTATCGGGATGTAGTAATTTAGCAAATTCATCTACTGAATATCCTTTTCCATTAATAATATTTTTAATACTTTCAGAAGTATTTACTTCAGCTTTACTTACCCCCTTGGGGCAGAGTCTGTCTTTTTATTTTTAGTATCAGAGTTGAGTACTTTCAACCATTTCCACAGTTTTAAGACCATTTCCAACTACTTGCACTCTGTTAAAGTGATTCACACCAAATCATAGATTTAGGTTCTCTACTTTTCATTTTTTTCTGATATGTATCTACTTTTTCAGTCTTTTTTTCCTTAATCTGTTAACTTAATTTTATCATGCAACCTCTTTAATTTCTACATTAGGTAATTTACATAAATAAAAAATACCGTTGTAATTGAAGTATCGACATTTCAGTTACAACGATATTTTCTTTAACTTTTAGGTTAAAAAGGGGTATAGGTATTTAAGATTTTAAAAAGTATTTTTAGTTTCATCAACTAGAATTTACTTTTTAATTTTATCTGCCACTCTCCCCCCTAAGTCAATTCATTATTAAAATTATGCATTGTTAAAATCAGTTATAATATTATTAATTTAAGCAACTTCATTTATTACTCTTTTTTATGAATTCAATTAATTCCTTATTATGCATTATTTCTATTATAAGTTATTAATATTCCACTATCTGCTGCTTTAGGGTCATAATATGATTCTATTTTCCCCCAACTATATCTATATATTAGTGCTACTGGTAATTTTTCATGAGCTTCTCCTAAATTATTTATTAACCAGTTATTATGACTTTCTCTTTTCAATTCTACTTTATCATCACTCCAATTATCATAAGAATTTTTCAATTTTAAATCTGCATTTTTCATTTCTATCGATGATAGGAAACTATCTTTAAATATAATTTTAACCCATAGTGATAATCCATCTATTATTTGTGGACTTTTAAAATTATATCTTTCAATATTTCCATTTGTATAACTATTTACATCTATTAAAAATATTTTTTTAAAACTTTCACTATCCATTCCACTATATATTTCTTTATTATTTATAACTATTTTGCCTTTATCTAGTCTCATCTATATCCTCCTATTTTTACTTTAGTCCTTCTAACACATCTAACATTTTATTGTAATCATCTAAGTGCATTTTATAATTATTCAACTCAACTGCCTTCAATTCAACTTTCCTTATTTTTCCACTACTCAATAACTCTTTAAAATCCGGAAGAAACATTTGAGGAAGTCCGCCACTTCCAAATTGCGGATTAGCCTTCGTTATTCCAAAGGCTACATCTATTGGTTCTGTTATTTCATAAGCCATCATTTTACCTCTATATTCAGCAACATCCATTCCATCTTCCCAGTAAGGTTTAACTTGTAGTCCTTCAAATAACTTCCTTGCGTCCCCATCTACTCTATCTAGAGCACTTTTAGTAGTTGCATATCCTGTTGGATATGGGTCTCCAACATATATTACTTTCCCCTTTTTCAAGGTTATGTTTTTATACTTATCAACGCCAACATACGGAAAACTCCCTTGCCAACTTTGAGCTACTTCCGCTGGACTAGCTTTACTTACCCCCTTATCAACTACTTTTAGGCTATTCTCTAATTCCAGAGCTTTTATCCTAAGCTTTACAACTTCATTTGGATCTACCTTATTTAAGGCTATACGAGTATTTAGTTTATTGTCTGCAAACTTCCATAATTTAATATCTGCATCGCTAAGTCCTGGATATCCTGTGTTATTTCCTGATTCTACTTGTTTCCAATAATCATTATATCTTTTAGCATCATCATAACTCATTCCTTTTGCAAATGATGCTTCTCCAAAGAATTTCCTTCTAAGTTTATAACCACCAATTCCAATTCCAAAATTCAAGCCTAAATTAAGGAGAGTTGACTCTGTTTGATTTAATTCTAACTCGCCGACTGCAAAATTAGTAATATTACTACTTACCCAGTTTACTCCTATAGCAAAACTTGTTTCCTTTCCAATTGCCTTTACTGCTTCTTTAGCTATGATAGATTTACTTGCTCCTGCCACTCCATTTACTGCCTGCGAAACTGGAATACATAAACCTGCAACTGCCATATTAAGGTTTCCCCATAAATCATAGGCACCTTGATTCCCCATAAATACTTTATCTCTTATAGGATTTATAGCTACACTATTTAAATCTCCTATTGAAGCATAATGGACATCTAATCCGCCTTCAACAATATTACTGATACCGTATACCCCACTACTTATTCCAGTTACTGCTGCAGTAACTACAATTGGGGTTGCTGCTCCTGCAGTGAAAAATATTGCTGCGCCACCTAATGCTATAGCTAGAGCTCCGGTAATCATCTTTACCCTACCTTCGTCTTTTCTAGCTTCCAATGCTTCTTCATAGTCTTTTTGCATTTGAGAAAATACTTCTTCTTGATTTAAAGCTGCAAGTTCAATTTCTTCTTTGTTATTCTCTACATACTCTACACTTGATTGTACCTTATTATATAAATCTAATACTTGTGTCTTATTAATTAAATCTCCACTCTTATATGATAACACTGAATTTGTTGAACTACTATATAGAACCACTGTACTTTTTAATGTTTCTAATAGGCTTTTTAATTCTCCATTTGCTACAGCATATTGATTGTTTTCATAGTTTTCTATACTCCTATTAAAAACCACCAATGAATTTTTTTCAGAATTTAAATATCCTTCTATTGNCCTGTGTTATTTCCTGATTCTACTTGTTTCCAATAATCATTATATCTTTTAGCATCATCATAACTCATTCCTTTTGCAAATGATGCTTCTCCAAAGAATTTCGTTCTAAGTTTATAACCACCAATTCCAATTCCAAAATTCAAGCCTAAATTAAGGAGAGTTGACTCTGTTTGATTTAATTCTAACTCGCCGACTGCAAAATTAGTAATATTACTACTTACCCAGTTTACTCCTATAGCAAAACTTGTTTCCTTTCCAATTGCCTTTACTGCTTCTTTAGCTATGATAGATTTACTTGCTCCTGCCACTCCATTTACTGCCTGCGAAACTGGAATACATAAACCTGCAACTGCCATATTAAGGTTTCCCCATAAATCATAGGCACCTTGATTTCCCATAAATAATGAAGGATTGTATTACATCATATCCACCACAATACGTACCTCCTTGAGATCCAACTGGACCTGTATAAACCTTGGTCCCCTTAGGTATTTAATAGCATATACTGTATCTACCACTGACTTACTGTCAGTTCTCCTGTAATTGGGTCAATCCACTGTGGTTTTACTGCTGTATCAATTCTCACTTTTGCAACTGATTCCGGAAGTTCTGTAGTAAACCATTGACCTAATGCATTCTCTGAATTTCCTCCTCTATAATATATTCTGTCCTCTGTAAGAACTTCCACATTATATCTTCCACCATAAAAATTACTTGCTGGATTTCCTTGCATATCTACTAATGGCCCTGGATTCTCTATCATATTAAATTCATATTTTGCAATATCATCTGTTCCATTTATTACAGAACCATTTCCACCATTACTATGTTTATTTACCCACTTTGGGCTAAATCTGTTTTATTATATTTTACTACTACACACTAGTATTTCAAATAATTCTCTCAAGAAAAAATAGAAACTAGCCTATTTTATTTTTCAGCTAGTTTCTTTGTCTTTATCTCACTGCATTATTAATATTATACGGTGAATATTATTAATAATTTTATTAAATTTATAACCTCTTAAATCATTCTTTTTAATGCATTAAATTTATATTTAATTTTGCAGTAACTATAAAATAATATCTTCTAAATACTTTTTTATATACTTTTGTTCTATTCTAGTCCTTTCTTCTTTCATATGATTAAACTTTAGTATTGGTATTTTTATTTCAATTAAAGCTTCTATATCATTTAATTTTAATTCCTTCTTAAATACGAATTGTTCTTCTTTATTAAATCCATATAGTGATGCTAAATCTGAATTACTTGTAAACAATGAAATTTTTTCATTGTTTAATATGTGTTTTCCTATACACCATGGTTCAAATTCTATATTGTTATATATTACTTTATAATTTAATTCATAAGCAAATTCTAAGTCATCTACACTTACTTCTTTTACCAATATATCACTATGTTTATTTCCTAACACATCCACATACTCTTTAAATCCATTATTCATATCCTCCTTTTTACTACTAGTTAATTCCACTTTATTATTATAAATATTCATTAAAAATTTTTTACCTTTATATATGCAATATTCTTTAGACATTTTTCATACCTCACTTTAATTCAAGCCATCCAAGATTCTTATCATAGATAAATTGCTGCACTATATCTCCTGTTTTACTGTCTAGAATCTTAAATTTATCTCCATTAATAAATTTTCTAACTGATTGATAATATTCTGGTAGTACTACATCAGTACTACCTGTAAATGCTTTTCCTGTATAAGGATAATCATCTGGTTTCGGTGCCCAATCTGGAATAGATATTTTACTAACATCATTTACTTTATACTCTATTGTTCCGTAGAATTTATCTGGTAAGCCAACTGATTGTGAAATGCCATCAACGCCAGTTGTAGTCTTAAATGCTGTATTATTATAATCTAATCTTGCTCCATTATATTTATCAAATAGTGTTTTTAAATTAGCGCCATGCTCTTCTACCGCTGTAAAACCTCTAACTCCATCATAGTCAGGATTATATAAGTATTTATATATGTCACTTTGAGGTATTGTTTTACACATTAAAGTATCTGCTGATGGTAATCCTATCTCTTTTCTTATAGAATCAACTAACAATTCCTCTGAATCAGTTAACACTCTATCGGGATGTAGTAATTTAGCAAATTCATCTACTGAATATCCTTTTCCATTAATAATATTTTTAATACTTTCAGAAGTATTTACTTCAGCTTTACTTACCCCCTTGGGGCAGAGTCTGTCTTTTTATTTTTAGTATCAGAGTTGAGTACTTTCAACCATTTCCACAGTTTTAAGACCATTTCCAACTACTTGCACTCTGTTAAAGTGATTCACACCAAATCATAGATTTAGGTTCTCTACTTTTCATTTTTTTCTGATATGTATCTACTTTTTCAGTCTTTTTTTCCTTAATCTGTTAACTTAATTTTATCATGCAACCTCTTTAATTTCTACATTAGGTAATTTACATAAATAAAAAATACCGTTGTAATTGAAGTATCGACATTTCAGTTACAACGATATTTTCTTTAACTTTTAGGTTAAAAAGGGGTATAGGTATTTAAGATTTTAAAAAGTATTTTTAGTTTCATCAACTAGAATTTACTTTTTAATTTTATCTGCCACTCTCCCCCCTAAGTCAATTCATTATTAAAATTATGCATTGTTAAAATCAGTTATAATATTATTAATTTAAGCAACTTCATTTATTACTCTTTTTTATGAATTCAATTAATTCCTTATTATGCATTATTTCTATTATAAGTTATTAATATTCCACTATCTGCTGCTTTAGGGTCATAATATGATTCTATTTTCCCCCAACTATATCTATATATTAGTGCTACTGGTAATTTTTCATGAGCTTCTCCTAAATTATTTATTAACCAGTTATTATGACTTTCTCTTTTCAATTCTACTTTATCATCACTCCAATTATCATAAGAATTTTTCAATTTTAAATCTGCATTTTTCATTTCTATCGATGATAGGAAACTATCTTTAAATATAATTTTAACCCATAGTGATAATCCATCTATTATTTGTGGACTTTTAAAATTATATCTTTCAATATTTCCATTTGTATAACTATTTACATCTATTAAAAATATTTTTTTAAAACTTTCACTATCCATTCCACTATATATTTCTTTATTATTTATAACTATTTTGCCTTTATCTAGTCTCATCTATATCCTCCTATTTTTACTTTAGTCCTTCTAACACATCTAACATTTTATTGTAATCATCTAAGTGCATTTTATAATTATTCAACTCAACTGCCTTCAATTCAACTTTCCTTATTTTTCCACTACTCAATAACTCTTTAAAATCCGGAAGAAACATTTGAGGAAGTCCGCCACTTCCAAATTGCGGATTAGCCTTCGTTATTCCAAAGGCTACATCTATTGGTTCTGTTATTTCATAAGCCATCATTTTACCTCTATATTCAGCAACATCCATTCCATCTTCCCAGTAAGGTTTAACTTGTAGTCCTTCAAATAACTTCCTTGCGTCCCCATCTACTCTATCTAGAGCACTTTTAGTAGTTGCATATCCTGTTGGATATGGGTCTCCAACATATATTACTTTCCCCTTTTTCAAGGTTATGTTTTTATACTTATCAACGCCAACATACGGAAAACTCCCTTGCCAACTTTGAGCTACTTCCGCTGGACTAGCTTTACTTACCCCCTTATCAACTACTTTTAGGCTATTCTCTAATTCCAGAGCTTTTATCCTAAGCTTTACAACTTCATTTGGATCTACCTTATTTAAGGCTATACGAGTATTTAGTTTATTGTCTGCAAACTTCCATAATTTAATATCTGCATCGCTAAGTCCTGGATATCCTGTGTTATTTCCTGATTCTACTTGTTTCCAATAATCATTATATCTTTTAGCATCATCATAACTCATTCCTTTTGCAAATGATGCTTCTCCAAAGAATTTCGTTCTAAGTTTATAACCACCAATTCCAATTCCAAAATTCAAGCCTAAATTAAGGAGAGTTGACTCTGTTTGATTTAATTCTAACTCGCCGACTGCAAAATTAGTAATATTACTACTTACCCAGTTTACTCCTATAGCAAAACTTGTTTCCTTTCCAATTGCCTTTACTGCTTCTTTAGCTATGATAGATTTACTTGCTCCTGCCACTCCATTTACTGCCTGCGAAACTGGAATACATAAACCTGCAACTGCCATATTAAGGTTTCCCCATAAATCATAGGCACCTTGATTCCCCATAAATACTTTATCTCTTATAGGATTTATAGCTACACTATTTAAATCTCCTATTGAAGCATAATGGACATCTAATCCGCCTTCAACAATATTACTGATACCGTATACCCCACTACTTATTCCAGTTACTGCTGCAGTAACTACAATTGGTGTTGCTGCTCCTGCAGTGAAAAATATTGCTGCGCCACCTAATGCTATAGCTAGAGCTCCGGTAATCATCTTTACCCTACCTTCGTCTTTTCTAGCTTCCAATGCTTCTTCATAGTCTTTTTGCATTTGAGAAAATACTTCTTCTTGATTTAAAGCTGCAAGTTCAATTTCTTCTTTGTTATTCTCTACATACTCTACACTTGATTGTACCTTATTATATAAATCTAATACTTGTGTCTTATTAATTAAATCTCCACTCTTATATGATAACACTGAATTTGTTGAACTACTATATAGAACCACTGTACTTTTTAATGTTTCTAATAGGCTTTTTAATTCTCCATTTGCTACAGCATATTGATTGTTTTCATAGTTTTCTATACTCCTATTAAAAACCACCAATGAATTTTTTTCAGAATTTAAATATCCTTCTATTGTCGATTTTGATGGTCTCCCCCTCCAATAAATATCAGATATAGAATTAAGACTTCTGTCTATTTCATTAGATATGTTGTTTAAATATTTAATTTCATTGCTTAGCTTATCCTCAATGGATTTAATTGTCTCTCTTGGCATAGTTGCATATATATTATTTTCAATAGCATAATATTGATTTTTATAAAGCAAAAAATCTGCTTGAAACCTACTAATAGCTACATAAATTGATTGTAACAAAAACTCATGGACTTCTCCAAGATAAGATTTTACAGCTGTTGCAGATTGTCCATTAAAACTCGTCATATTAATGACACTTGTATAACTTGTCTTCCAAGAATCTAACTGCTTATACCAGTCTTGTGTTTTGGTACAAACATCTACATAAAACTGATCCATTGAGGAATATTTTATATTATACTGATTACTCCCCATTTTCCCCCCCCCAATTTATATAATCTTTCTGTATTTATATAACTTGTGAATACAATTGTATCTGTTGTATTCACTTTTATATAATTATAATCATCCCCAGATATTTCGATTGTATGTTTATTTCCATTTTCATCAGTTCCTTTTAAATAATAATGCAAACCAATAATCCCTTTATAGTTTTGCCTTTTTTCTATCCCTATATCATATAATTTAATTTGCTGAGGACCTAAAACTAAATCTAGTACAAAATTTTTAGTATTCCATAAACTAAATAAACAGAAAACTAAGCATACTAGGTATAAAAATATATTCTTTCTTAGTCCTATTTTAAATTTCTTAATTTTCAGAATTAAGTAAACAGATATCCCCCAAAGAATAATGCCATCAATAGCTATATCCACTAATGCTAAATTCCCTGTCTTTGGCATAAATACTCCACTTATAACAAACACTAAAAATGCTGATATATAAACCCAATCCAATTTTTTGATTTTTTTAAAATCCATTGGAATTCCTCCACAGCTTAAATAGCTTATCGTCAACTTTTATTATCTCTGTACCAACCTTGTTGATGGTACTTATATCTTTTAGTACAAGTTTTTTATATTCCTTAATTATATTTTGTAATATATTATAATCATCTACAAACTGTGAAAAAGCTATTGATTTTTCCCCTTGAGACTTCCATGATGTTATGGTACTATCTATTGCATTGCCTACTGTGGTCATCTTTGATGTAGTTTGTATAAATATAAGTTCATTTATTCCTATCAATCCCATACTTCCACCATTTCCTTTCAATTAAATAACTTTGCAATTTCATTAGCCAAACTATTAATTAAAGAACCCAAATATAGAATATCCCCTCTAAGCTGCTTATTTTGATTCTCTATACGGGTTATTTCATCACATAAAGCATCCAAATGACTGTCTATTGACTTTACATATGCACTATAAGAGCTTACAATATTTCCACTAATATTATTTTTAGTTTTATTTGCTTTATTACCTGTCCAATTATGTGAATAACTAGAAGATTCTACATAAGATTTAATGTTTTTATATCTGTCATTAGCATAGCTCTTTTGATTGGCCAATGTAGATTTCACATTATAAAGTCTATTTAACTTAGCTACATTATTATCATATGCTCTTTGCTTATTGCTCCTAGATGACTGATAGTTATACTTTTGGTTTTGTTTTTGCCAAATCAATTCACTATTGTCTTTAGCCATTCAAACCACTCCTAGCATTCTTAATTTCTAAGGTATTTCCCCTTTCAAAACCTGATTTTTCAAACCATTCATTTATGTTTTCTATCATAAGTTTGTCATCATCATCTGAAAATCCAGTGAAAATAATTTTCTTTATATCCTCATGATTAAAATACATAATCTGATCTCCAATTATTCCTTGTGGATAAAAGCTTCCTCCATAATCAAAAAACATAGGTGGATTCATATTCGCTGCAACCATCCCCCTTGCATTCACTATAATTTTTTGCACTCCACCATTCAAAATCACAATGCTGCCTAAAGGCAAGTATTCTATTTTATTTGTTTCCATATACTCCTCCTAATTTCATACCATTTACTTATTTTTATTACAATATCAAGCTTGAGTTTCTTCAGATTTCATTATTTAACCCACTTTATTTATATTAAACACATAAGTGTAATCTTTCTTAAATTTGTGTAAGTAATAGTCTAAAATTGGACTATTACTTACAATATTCTTTTCTTCAGCTTCTAAATTTCGAATAAGAAGCTATGTTTATTTTTATCAGTCCCATTACTTTCTAAATTGTGAAGCAATAGAGTTATCTGTTTCTTCAACAATTTGAGCAGTAGATTTAAGAGCAGTTGAAATCTCATCAATAAGTTCCTTAGCTTTTACAAAACCTGGACGTAATTCCCCAAATCTTGCAGCATAGGCTTGGCTTGCATTACCTTCCCACTCTCCTTGAAGATTTCTTAACAATGCATCCATCTTTGTAATAATAGATTGAAGATTGTTTGCCTGAGTTGTGTACTCAGATGCTCTTGACCTCATCTTTTCAGGGGTCATTCTAATTTGGTTTGCCATAATAAATTCCTCCCTTTTATATTATATATATCAATTGGTTTCCCAACTTGATAGCATAAAATTATTTATTATGATGTACTACTTTTATCTTTGTAACAGTGCTATCTTTTATGTAGTAAGCATCACCTAACTGTAATTTCTTTCTATTTGCTTTTATTTCTTCATAAGTCACATCAAAAACTTTTAACATATCTAAATCATCTAGAAGCAATAAATGTTGCTCTTGTTTTATCATTCTAAGTGGTTCTGGTGCATCATATGAAACAGGTGCATTTTCATAGTTAGAATAAATTACACAAACATTTAAATCTTTAAATCTTGTAACCATTTCTGTATACTGTCTCATAGCATCCATATCTTCGAATATTTTTTTAGCTACATCATTATTTTGAATAATTAAAACCAATAATTCATCCTGTAAAAAAGTTTCTTCAGATATAAGCATTTCAGAATATCTTTTATCTAAGATTTCATACCACTCATTAAGTTTTTCAATAATTCTATCAGCATTTAATGAATATTCCTCTACTATGTCAATATTCTTGAATTCTGCATATTTTCTAGATATATCATCAAAAATACAAACTCTAACAGGATATTCTTTACTTTGTTTACTGAAATTGTCTATCATATATTTAACAAAATTAGCATGTCCTTTATTTGATTTACCACAAATTCCAAGTGCTCCAAGATGAGCAAAATCAAGGTAGAATGGTTTAACTTCTTCATAAGTAATACCAATTGGAAGTCTATAGTTATCCCTTGTTGCTCTATACTCTCCTATCAGCCCTTCTTCTGAAAGAATATTAGGGATAGTAGGAATTTTTTTAGCTTCTATTTTTATAGTTGAAGTATTAATTTCATTAATAAATGCTTTTATACTATGAACACGTTCTATTTCTTTTTCACCTTCAAATGCCAAATAAGTCTGACATTCCAAAATTCTTTTATCAATTTCAACAATGCAACGTCCTGGATTATCATCTGGTTGAATGGATACCTGTTCAAGTAAATTTGAATATTCATTAGTGTCATTACAATGCATTACTATACGATTTGAAAAGTTAGACATATATCTATAGCCTATCCCAGATGTTTGAGAATTGGCTATAATCGCTGTAATTCCAACTGACAGTCCATCACGAATTATAGTAAGTAGGGTATCGTCATTTTCTAAATATAATTCAATTAATCCAGTTAAGTTATCTATAATAAGATAAATCTGTGCTAAATCTGAATATCCTGCTTCCTTGTATGCAGAAAAAGAACTTACTCCAACAGAAACTAACTTTTCTTTTCTTGTTGATATTTCCTCATATAACAATTTGAATAGGTTCTTTAACTTTTCATCTTCTGATGAGCAAACAACCCCCCCCACATGTTTTAATTGTTCAAAGTTTTTCAATACCATACTACCAAAATCTATAATATAAATATTTGCCTCAGCTGGCGAATTCATAATAGCTATTTCCTTGATCACACACTGTAACAGATTTGTTTTCCCAGTTTGTGCTGATCCTATTATTAAGGTATTCTTACTGTTCATATCCATTAATGTTTTCCCTTGATATTGTGCATCTGGATCATCATAAATACCTATATCTATAAACTTATTATTATTATTTATAATACTTGGACAATTAATAACAGTATTTAAATCATCTAAACATATATTGGAAAGAGATTTAATTCCATTCATGTTGCAATAATTAGATATATAGTCAACAATTGCTTCCAATTGAGTTTTAGACTTTAATTCCTTTTTATTCTTCTTACTTACAAAAACACATTTTTTTCTTCCACTTTTCTGTAATTCATAAATTGAAAATTCTCTGAAATTATTCTCATCCATTCCTTCAGAATAACCACTATATGCAGATTGAAATAATTCAAATATTTCATTATTTCCAACTTGTAAATAAGCTCTTCCAGGTTCCTTTATCTCAGCTGCAAGAGGAGATTTAAGGACTTCATTACTATCTTCTTTATTTTGAACCTTTAAGCAAAGCTTAAATCTAGAATTACTCCAAATTTGTTCATCAACTTGTCCAGATGGTTTCTGCGTAGCTAATATTAGATGAACACCTAAACTTCTACCTATACGTGCCGCAGAAATTAATTCCTTCATAAACTCTGGTTGTTCTGCTTTTAACTCTGCAAATTCATCTACTATAATAATTAAGTGTGGTAAAGGTTCATCTACTTCTTGAGCTTTATATTTCTTTATATATTTATCAATATGATTTACTTCTGATTCCGAGAATAATCTTTGTCTCTTTTTCAACTCAGCCTTAATTGATTTTAGTGAACGATCTATTGCCTTTCCATCAATATTTGTAATAGCACCTAGAAGATGAGGCATTGTTTTAAACTGATTAACCATACCTCCACCTTTAAAGTCTATGATTACAAATGCTACTTCGTAAGGATGGTACAAAGTTGACATTGATAAAATATATGTCTGTAAAATTTCAGATTTACCTGAACCTGTAGTCCCAGCAACAAGCCCATGAGGGCCGTGAGCTTTATCATGTAAATCAAGTAAAATCATTCCTGATTTCGATACTCCTATGGGCGCTGCCATAGATTTAAATACAGTAGACTTATTCCATCGTTTTAATAAATCTAAATCTTCTACGGACAAAATTCTAAGCATTTTAAATAGAGAAATGTTTTTAGTCAAAGAACTCTCCAATGTTATTTCTTCTGTATAAACTGGAGCTAATATTTCAACAACCTTATTTCCAATTTTGTCATCAACTGTTGGATATTCAAATTTTATTATGTTGTAATCTAGCACATTTATTAACTCTGCATTTTTATTATCCAAAATACTTATAATTGAATCACATCCTATAGGAATATTAAATTTATTATCTGCAAAGAATATAAAAGTAACACCAAGTTCATTTGCCTTGCCTATAAATTTGGATATAGGATGGCTATTAAAGCCACAGTTATCATAAAAAAATATAACTAAGTATTCATTAAATTCTTGGTTCTGTTCTCTTAATGATAATTCTTTATACAAATATTCAAAAATTAAATTTTTACTTTCTGTATCACAAGAAATATTCCTCATACTTGTCTCTGAATTGTGTACATGAGGAAGAAATCTCAACCAGTCAATTCTTGATGTACGTTCCTCTTCTACAATAAAAAACATTTTTACGTCTGTATAAAAATGCCTAGAAACTATGTCAATTACTATATTTTTTAGCAAAGAAAATCTATTTTCTTCATTTCCTACAATTCCAACTGCATTATTAGCCACTAAATCACATACTACAGGAGCCTGTTTTACCATTTTATATTCATTAAAAAGATTTTCTGGCTGATTATGAAGATCATCTTCAATTTCTAATCTTTCTTGTTTTTTATAGTCAATTTGTCTTTTTGCCTTAATATCCCCTGTTCCAATACGAATATTTAGAAAATCCTTATCATTTAACGTTCTCTCAAATAAATCGCTTGAGAAAGATTTTATCCTTTCAAGTTCTAAATCCTGTGAAATAAATATTTTTTCCAATTCATTTCGCTCACACTCTCGTATTCTTTCAATTTCAGTACGTTTCTTTTTTATATAAGAGTTATATTTAGCAATTCTCTCCTTACATTCTTTCTTATAATCTTTATTTCCTTGCATAACACCTAATATAGAGGTAACTATAGCCATTACCCCTGATACAATACTAAAAATAATCATTACTCCTCCCATAAATGCCATTGCACCTGAAGCAATTATCATTCCAATAGATGGCATCAAACTAATGAATAGATTATTTTTAGGTTTTTGAGGTTTGGATGGTGGATCTAATATTTCAATTTTAGTATCATCAACAACACTCTTAATTCTTGTATTTCTTATAAATCTAGGATAACAATTTTGATTTTGTTCATCTAAATAAGAAATGTCATTTATCATACAATCTTTTCTGATTTCAGTATAAATATGATTATCTTTATAATAAAATATAAAATCCGATATAGAGAAAAAATCCCCATTATATATTATAAAATTACTTTCTTCTCTATTACCATTATGATAAACACCATATGTGCTGTTTCTTACACATAATTGTAGAGTTTCACCATTGTTAACAACCAGAACATTATCATTTTTTACATATCTACTTTTTATGATAATGTTGCTACTATTGGATGTTCCTATGGTTAATTGATTAATATTACACATATTAATCTTTCGTTCAAAATGCCTTTGTCTATTTTCAAAATCAATAAGAAAATCCACAAAAAAAACATCATTATTTGATTCTCTATATTTTACAATAAAGCGTTCTCCATGCTGTAATGACTTTGTCATTAATTTTCTTACATCACCTACTGTAAAATATAGATTATCAGAACAAGTTACAGTCCATTCCTCTTCAGTTCTTATGAAAAAAAGCTCTATTGGTTCAAAGAATAAATCTTTATGTAACCTGGTATCACATTCGATTCCTGTACCAACTCGAATTGACTCCTTTTCAGAAGAAAGCTCAATTTCTTTATATAAATTTTTGTTGGAAATTATTATTTTATATTTATTTTCCATTTAGCTTCTCCTACTCTGTAAAATTTATAATACTGCCATTTCTTATTCCGTATTCATCAAGTGTTTTATTTCCTCTAAGTAATGCTATTGGTCTTTCTGCCTTTAAATAGCAGTTCTTAATATCAGAAACATCTATTTTTAAATCATATGCTGAATTCAAAGCTGTTACCAATTCATTTGCAGTTATAAAGAGTGGAATCTCTAAATCAACGCTAAAATCCTTCTTTGTTATATTGAAAATCACTATTGCTTTATCCTTTTCCATAGAAACCTCCTTAAATCACAAGAAATGCAGTTTTTTGAATTCCAGTATCCTTTGATAAATCCTCACAATTTAACTGATCATAATTATCGAAGTGTTCAATATACTCATTTACAATAAATTTTAATGGTATATTTGAAGTAACAATTGCATTATTTTCATTTTTATTAAAGTTATTGCATACGAATATATACTTATCTGAATTCGTTCCATTTATATTGTCAACAAGTATATTAGTTGCAAAAATCGATGTACTTGTTTGTTCATTAACTACAATCACTTTATCGGATATATTTAATAGTTTCGCATTATCCTCATCAAAAGCAGTATCTGCATCTATTACTATATAATCATAATCATTTGACTTCTTTGCGGAAGTTACAATTTTCTCATATATTGAATAAGTAAGTCCTAACGACATAAGTGCTGCTTTAAAAGGAGGAAGATAACTGAAAGTCTCCTTTCTTAAAACATGTTTTATATCTGAATAAATATTTTCATTTCCTCTTACAAGCTTTGCATATATATCAGCTGAGGATATTACACTTTGATTTTTAAGAATTCTATGAAAGCTTTGTAATCTTCCAGCATTAATGTAAAGTACCTTCTTATAGTTCTTTGTTAAACTAGCACTTATGCCTAATGATACTGTTGTTTTTCCAACACCACCACAAGCTGAGCAAACAAGAACTACTTGTGATTCTTTCTTTACTATTTCATTTATGTTTAATTTTCTTGCACTTTTTGCAGTAATCTTATTGAAGATTTCCTTTATACTTGTGTATTTAAATAATCTATTAATATTTAATTCATCTGTTTTACCTTCCTCATATTGTTCCATCATAAGAAATAGATTACTAATGTTATGTTTTTTTAAAGATGAATCATAAAATTCTTCAGACACTATTAAAATATCTGCACTTTGAGGTTCTAAAAATAAGTTTTTAAAGTATTCTTCGTCTGTAATAATTTCTAAATCAACTTTATTAAAAAATTCCTCCAGGAACTTTAGCTGAAGGGGGATTATGTAGCTTAAGTCCGTATCAGCTATAATAATTCTTGGTTTTGCCATTTTCTACACCATCCTAATCTATAATAATTTGAAAATCACTATTTGCTAAACGAATCACATCCCCACTTTTAATTGGATGGGGCTGATTAGGCAACAATTTTAATCTATTAACATAAGTACCATTTGCACTATTTAAATCTATCACCATAAATTCACCATTATCATTTATTATTTTGCAATGAACTCTACTGATTGCTTTATTAAAGGTAATTACTCCATCTGCCATGGAAGGATTTTTACCTAAGATATATTCATTTTTATCTACTAATATTTCAACTGATGTAGGTGCATTTATTGCCACAATACGTATATTTTTATTAATTGAGTCATTATTTATCTTCCCCTTCTGTTTTGTGGATGTTACTTTTATACCTTTAGTTAAATCGTATAGATCTTCCAAAGAATAAGTTCCATTAGATAAATCTATAGAAAATTGCATTGCTTTTTTATTTGAAAGAGAAGGCAATTTATTTATCAGCTTAATTAAGCTTGTCCTTAATTCATTTTCAAATTCATCATAATTATTAAATACCCTAGTACTTATTGGAATATACACCAAACTAACCTTTAATGTACTTACATCAATGAAAATTTTTTCAAAAGAAATATCGATATTCTGGCAAGATAAAAAGCCGTTATTTTTCACTTCAATAATACTAGCAAAAAGATTGGATGCAATTGCCATAAAAGTATCAGTATTAATAGAAGCTAGCATGGAACCAAAGTTTTTCAAATTACCTGTCATATAGAAAAACTGTATTTTTCCATTATATAAAGTCTTCATACACTTAATGAATCCACTGTTTATTTGACTTTGTAAAACTTTATAGTCAGTCATCAAAAATTCACTATTATCATTTAGTATATATGCAAAATTAGCACCACAATCTAACTCAGTAATCACTTTATTTTTTAGTAGTCTATTCATCTTTTATCCACCCCTTATATACCTATTTATCACAAATAATACCTAACTAATTCAAGATATTATTTCTAACAAATAGACTAGACATGGAGCTGTCACTTTAGTTATTTTTTTATATTCTTTATTAATTTTTTGTGTGACAACACCATGCTTAAGTCCTATTTATAAAATTATTTATTTACCTTCTTCAACTTGATGTTTTCTTTTACCGTAAATTGAATACCAAATCCCTGCTGCTATTACTAAAGATCCAACAATTGAACTCCAAAATAAAAGCTTATTTGCATACCATCTTACAAAGGTATTTGTAGATACTGTTACTACTTTTCTAAACTCATATGCACTTGTAAAATCCTCCGCCTCTGTGTCAGTAATGTTTCCAGCCATATCTTCTATAACGATACGCACTTCTTTTTTAGCATTACTTTCAGTAATTACGAAATCACCTGAATAATTATTCATATCAGCTGAAAAGTCAGTAATTGTATCACCTTGTTGTTTACCTTCAACATATACATTAATTGACTTTAATCCAATAGCATCAAATGCTGTATATTTTACTGTTACTTCCTTAGCATTTATAATATCTTTTTCAAGACCTACAACACTTGTTAATTCAGGTGCAGTACTGTCAACTCTAAAGGTAATTGACTTATCTTTATAGTTTGTATTTTCAGGAGAATTTCCTGTAGCATCTTTAGAAGCTATTGCTACCTTATAAACCCCATCTTTAGAGAAGTTTTCTTTGTTAATTGTATATTGATACTGGAACCAGCCACTACCACCAACCTCAGCTTGATTACTTATTTCCGGAGAAATATTGTACTTAACTCCTTCTATTGGATTTCCATCACGAGTAATCTGAATTGCAAGTGAGTCACCTACTAAACGGTCTGCATTATACTCAGTAATTACTAAGTCATTTTCAATCACTTTAATATATGCTCCACCATTTGCAATTAATGATACAAGATAATCACTGTATTCATATACGGAACCAAATCTATTTGCAGTAAATGTTACTGTTTTTTCACTTTCATTTCCTGCTTTATCATTAACCTTTACATATAATGTGTAGATACCATCATTTTTTTGTTCTTTCTTGAATGTGTCATTTGCTCCTGAAGCACCTTGTCCACTAACATTTAAGTTTTTTATAAACTCCTTAGTAACATCTACATTCTTCTCACCCATACGAGTTCTTGTTAATCTAACTTCGTAATTATTGTAATTAATATCAGAGAAGTTAATTACAGGAATAATATCTTCCTTATATGCTCTTCCATTTTCAACTCCTGTAATTTGTGGTTCAGAAATATTTGTATCAATAGTGAAATCTTTAGCTGCTACAGAACCACCATAATTTGTTTCTAAGCTATTATTCCCAGCCATGTCCTTCATCTTAATATCAAAGGTATAGTCACCATCAGTGTTATAGAAAATCGTTGCTGTATGAATATCCCCACTACTATTCCACTTTGCAGAAGGTATAGGTATTGTTGCTCCATTTTTAGTAGCCTTTTGTGTAAACTCAACTCTTCTTACATCAAAATTGTGTTCCTTAACTACAATAGTTGCAGTACGATTAGCCTTAAAATACTTCTCGTTTTGTGCACTATTGTTATCATAGGTTACAGAAACTTCAGGAGAAGTTTTATCAATAGTAAACTCATTACTATTAGTAGTTCCAATTTCGTAATTTTCTCCCAAACACTTATTATCTGCTAAATCTGAGTACTCAATTTTAAAAGTATAATCACCATCTGCTTTATAGTTTATTGTTGCAGTATGTGTAGTATTATCTTGATTTCCACTTCCTGCTGATTCCTTCCATTCACTAATTATAGGTATTGTTCCATCTGTATTAGTAATTGCAATTTTTACATCTTCAGCCCTAAAGTTTCTCTCTGTTACTACAACTGTTGCTACACGATCTTCTTTATAATATTTTTCACTATCTCTATTATTGTTGTTATATTTAATATCTATAGTAGGAGCAGTTGTATCTATCTTAATTGAGACCTTATTCCTTGAGGAGTTTAATGAATTATCTTCAGAGTAAACTTCAATAACAACATCATTACTATTATTCTTTTTGCTATCAACAGTTATTTCTCCAGTCCAAGTCTTTAATAATTCATCATGACTTGGATTTTCATTTGTAAATGAGTATAAAATACCACTTTGTGTCTCTTTTCCCATATTCAAAACTTTATAAGATACTTTTTTTAGTCCTGAGTATGTTCCACCAACTAATGGATCATCAACTTTTATAGCAACTTTTACATTATCTTTATATATACCATTAATTGGCTTTTGTGGTGTTACAATAATTTCTGGTGCAATAGCCTCTTCACGTGGAGATGTATTATCAGCAATAATCCCATCTGTGCTAATATAGGTAGTATTTCCAGCCTTGTCTGTAATTTTTAAATATACTGTAGCTTGCTCATTAGGAACCACATCTAATCCATCAAAGGTTTTCCAATCTGTTATTTCTTTTAGCTTTGTTTCGCTAAGTGCTTTTGCTTCATTAGTTTTATAATATTTAACACTATCAATAAGAGATGTTTCATCATTAGAAGCACCTGTAAGTGTAACCTTTTTTCCTGTCCAGAATCCAAAGGTTAGAGAATCAACTAATTCACTCCATGTTACTTCGCGTCCCTCTTCTGAAACTGCTTTAACTGTTCCAGTTGGTTTGTTTTTATCTACCGTAAACTTATATGGAGCAACAGAGTTAGCTGTATCTATAGAACTATTAACATTATCAGCTTCATCTGTATAAGAAATTTTAAAAGTATAGTTTGCATCTTTTAAATATTTGATAGTTGCTGTATGAGTTGCCATATCTGCATTAGTTCCTTCTGTTGTTGTCCAGTTGCTTATATCTTTTGAGGCATCAAGTGCAACTTCATTTCCCTTTGAATCAACAGCTGTAATAACTATTCCCGCTGTAGCTTTATTTTCATTAAAGTGATGTGTTCTTTCTGTAATAGCAATTGTAGCTATACGGCTTTCATTAAAATAAGTGTTACCATTGTTATCTTTATTATTGTTATAAGTTACTTTTATTTTAGGTGCAGTTACATCAATATCTAATGGTATTGACTTTGTTTCTTCATTTCCTGCATTATCTATAGTCTTTACGTACACAACAACATTACAACTATTGTTTTTTTCTGCATTTACTTTAATACTTCCATTCCATTCTTTAAGTAATTCTTCCTGAGTAGGGTTAGTATTAGTAAATTTATATAAGTTTCCTTCTTGAGTAGGTTTAGCTGTATCATTGTCTTTTACTATCCAATAGTCAACTGTCTTAATACCTGAATATGGACTTTCATCTATAACATTAATTGCTACATTTACATCTTTATTATAAGAATTATTTATATTTGGCTTATCTGGAGTAATAGTAATATTACTTTTAACTTTATCTACTATATATCCATCAGAACTTATATATATATAATTTCCAGAATAATCAGTAATTTTCAAATAGATAACAAACTGTTCATCATCTGTAATACTAAAATCCTTGTATGAATCAAAGCTCTCCTTATCTAATTCTTCTGCTGTCATAGCAATAGTATTGCTTGTTTTATAGTATTCAATTTTAGTAGGACTTGTAGCATCCTCTGATGTTGCCTTAACTTCTACATTTGAATTATTGTACAATCCAAATGTAAGTGCAGTTAATAACTTATCCCATATATTTGTATCAACTGATATTGTCCCTGTTGGATTAGTTTTATCCACAGTAAATTTAAATGGAGTTGTTCCAATAGACTTTATTTCACTCATTTCATTATCTGCTTTGTTTGTATAATTAAATGACCATATATAGTTTCCATCCTCTGAAAATGTAATTGTTGCAGTATGAATATTTTCATTGCTACTCCAACTACTAATCATACTTTTCGTATCTAACTCAACTATTTTACCTTTTGCATCTACTGCATTAATTTTAATTCCTGATGTAGCAATATCTTTATCAAAGGCAGATGCTCTATCTGTAATCTTAATGGTTGCAACTCTATTTGCTCCAAAATATCCTCTACCTTCTTCTACTTTATTAGCTGTATCAGTAAAAGATAAATTAACTTCTGGTTTATCAATATTTATGGAAAGATGAATAGATTTTTCTGATTTTACCCCTGCATTATCATAAGAAACTACAGTAACTTTAATATTATCTCCATTATTTTTTGAAGCATCAACCTTAATACTTCCAGTCCACTCTTTCTTAAGCTTATCTTGAGTAGGATTTATCTCATCAAATTTATATAAATTTCCACTTTGAGTAACTACTCTATTATTTTCTACAAAATAATCAATAGTTTTTATACCTGAATATGCCTTGTCCTGAATAACACTATCACTTACCTGTATTCCAACATTAACATCTTTATTGTATAATCCATTTTTATTTGGTGTATCGGGATTTAGTGTAATATTACTTGCTGTATTATCAACAATAATACCATCAGTACTGATGTATAATGCATTTCCTGCATAGTCTGTAACTCTTGCATAAACTACAAACTGTTCATCAGGATTAACAGTATAATTTTCAGTTACAAAATTACCTTCATCATAAAGTTTGCTTAATTCTTCCTTTGATAAAGCTGTTTCTTTATTAGACTTATAGTACTTAATATCATATAAAGGAGATATTGAATCTTCTCCTTTTGCTTCTACTGAAACAGACGTATTTTTCCATATTCCAAAGGTCAATACTGAAACTAACTTGTTCCATGAATATTTTTCTAATTCAATAGAACCAACTGGAGCTACTTTATCAATAGCAAACTTATAAATTGAATCACCTACTTGTGTAATAGCATCGTTTGTTAAATCAGCCTTATTTTTATAAGAAAACTTCCAGTCATAATTTGCATCTTCCTTAAAAGTGAGAATTGCTGTATGTGTATCACCATTATGTGTCCAATAACTTAACATTTCTGACTTTGAAATAGCAATATCATTCCCCTTTTTATCTTTAGCTGTAATACTTAGTCCATTTAATGTAGCATTTTCATCAAAGCTTGTTTTTCTATCTACGATAGTGATAGTTGCTTTTCTAACTACATTGTAGTATCCAGCTGTAGCCTCTGGATTAAGTATTCCATCAATACTTACACTTACCGTAGGTTTTGTAGTATTAATTTTAAGCTTTTTCACTTCAGTCTTTATATTTCCTGAAGCATCTGTTACTGTTACAGTGATTTCTACATTATCACTATTATTTTTGTTTGAATCCACCATAATATTACCATTATATGTGGCTTCTTTATTGACATTTATGATCTCATGTTGAGTTTCAGTTCCATCACTTTTCACCCAATATTCCACTGTTTTAATGCCTGAATAATCATCTGGATCTATAGCTGCAATTCCAACCTTTATATCCTTATTGTAATAGCCATTACTATTTGCTTCATCTGGAGTTAACATAACTTTAGGCTCAATTTTATCAATAATGTTAATTATTTTTTTATTAAGTTTAATTGTTTCTTCATTTCCCCATCTTCCAGTCCTCACTTGTAGTCCTTCAATTGTAGAGGTTGAGGAAATTTCTTTTTCTCTTGTCCAGCCTTCATATCTAGATTTTCCTGCAAACTTAATATTTACCCTATCATAAATAGGTAATGCTTTTATGCTTAATACCGAATCCTTGGAATAAGCATATACTTCATTACCGTCTTTATCCGTATATGAATTTACCAGTTCTCCTTTAGTCGGTTTAATATATACCTTTTCTTTCCAATCTCCCTCTACCACTGGTACCTTCTCAAAAACAACTTCAATTTCTGTATTTTCAGTAATATTTTTTAATGTAATTATTGCACTACCATCATCCTTTTCAGCATATAAATCTTCAGCTTTTTTATCTAATTCTATACCTGTAGTATTTGTTTCTGTTTTTATTATTATTTTACCAATTCTATATAAATCATTTTCTGGAATTAAAATTATTTTCGTCTCTTGTCCATAATCAACAGAACTATTTTCTATACTAACAGTTCCATTACCAGTCTTAGAAGCTGTTACCTTATAAGTATTAAGTGCAAAGGTAATCTCATATGTGTAATCTTTATTTACATTTGTGATAGTATCTTTATACTCCTTATTATTTTCCGTATATTCTTGAAGCTCACCATTTTTTATAACATTTGATACACGATAATTAGCGTTTGGAGTAGCTGTTACTGAAATATCTTTTCCTTCGGTTACAACAACTTTTCCACCTATAGAAGCTGGATCTGTATCTACTGTTCCTTTTTCACTATCATATGTTACCTTGATTGTATATAGTTTTGTAAAGGTAGCACTAATATTAATATTACTACTTACAACAATATCCTTAGAAAAGGTAGAACCATCACTTATTGTTTCTGTGCTTCCATTAATTAAAATACTTTCAATTCGGTATCCATCATCTGGTGTAACTAATATCTTAACTGATTCTCCTTTTTCTATAACCTCTTTGTCAACTTTATTTCCATTAAGTTTAATTGTTCCACCATCACCTGAAGATGCTATAACATTAAAATCTGTAGCAAACTCAACAACAATTTTAGTATCTTCTGTAATCTTCAATGAGTCATTTATATATGATTCATATTTTTTAACAGTAATACTGTTCTCTCCAATTTTTAAAGATTTGATATAAGTTATTCCGCCATCAATATCAACTGGTATAATTTCAAGCTTTATTGTACTATCTTTTGTTACAGTAGTATCCTCACCTTCAACTTCATTGATTTTAACGTCCCCACTTCCAATTTTTGTAACAGATAAATTAGCTGTTAAAGGGATACTTTTAGTTAGAACTACATCTATATTCCCATTTACCTCTGAAACAGTCACATCATTAGTTTCTACTTTTTTATACCCAGTTTTTGAAACAACATAACTAATACTAATTGTACTTCCATCAGTATTATTAATTGCTTCTTTGTACTTGTCCATATTTTTAACAACTATATAGCCATTTTCATCTGTTTTATCACCCCCTGTTTCCACAACTGAAAAACCATCCTTAATAGTATAAGTAACATCCGCCCCACTAACTACAATACCATCTGAATCCTCTACGCAAATGGTGAATTTATCTGGATTACTATTACTTTGTGCAAAAACAGTTACAGGCATTAAACCTACTACCATTGCTAAGACAAGCAAAATAGCTAAAAGTCGTTCTGTGATTTTGAGCTTTCCCATCTTTTTTTATACCCCTTTTTTACTTAATCATAATTTTAAATTGTGCGACAGCACTATTTTTATACCTCTTACTATTATGAAATAAATTCATCTGTGTGAATAAACATTACCTCATTAAGTATTTTAAACTCAGTACTACTAGTTACTTTCTCTAAATGTTTCTCTATATCCTTATTTAGTAAAACAGTGGTGTTATTATCTAATAAAGCAGTAGTATCATTATCAAGTATCTCTGTTTCTTTTTCACTTAATAATGCTGTTAAATTATTATCTTCCAAAATATTAGCATTAATTTCATTTTGCCTTAAAATATCTGTTTCTGGTTGTTCTTTATATTCTTTTAAATCAATTTTTTTAAGCTTTTCTGAAAATTTCATTTCATCTGTTAATTTTCCTCTTCCTAAGTTCACAAAACTTGGTTTAAATGACTTTTTACCTATCTTTTCATTATTCTCTCTCATTTTAGCAATTGATTTTTTTGCTGTTCTACCTGATAAGTCGCCAATAATATTGAGTATTCCAAACTTAATCCACAATATAATAGCAATTAACAAGAATATCGCTGCTAATACAAAAGAAACTGTCGAAATTATCGATAATATCCTTGCCATAAATTATCTTCTCTCCTTTGCATTATTATAAGTTCTTTCTATTGCATCCTTATACTCATTATAGTTATCAAGTATCTCATTTTTTAATTTTTTAGATTGCTCCTTTTGTACTGATAATGAAGAAGTATTATTATATACCTTGTCCATTAATGAAACTATGATTTCTTTATCTACATTTACTGATTCTAAATTTGTTCTTTGATCGTATAATAACATGAAAGTTCCATTATATAATGTAAGCTGATCATAAGCTCCTGCTTCTTTTATAGTGTGTATTGATTCTTCTATTGCCCCTAAAAGCTTTAAGTATTTTTCTTTGGAAGCCTCTTCCACATTCGTAGAACTTAATATATAGTCCTTATAAAATGAACATATTTGGTAATAACAATTAGATAGGTTTTTATATTGAAAGCTATTAGGTATATTTTCATTTTCATAGTTTGTAGAAAAGAATGGATATGCTTTTTGTACTCTATTTGAAAAACTATAACTTCCATCATCATTAGTATAATAATTGAAATACATCATACCAATTCTATAATTTAATTCAGCTAGCTCAACACTTTTTACATCAAATCCATCTTTATTAGCATTATAAAGTGCTAAAAATTCATCATTTTCTTGTTTTCCGAAATTCCCCTCATTTTCGTAAGCATCAAGCATATACATATAGGCTCGCGTATCATATGGATAAATTTCTATTGCCTTTTTATAGCTGGATATTTTTTCTGAAAGAGATGTTGAAGAAACTAATGATACCAATGCATCATAATTATTATTATTTAAATTCACTTCTAATATCTTAAATAAAAAACCTGAAAGCACCATTAATACGCATAATGTTGCTACTGTAATAAATAATTTAAGCTTTCTCTTTTGACTTTTCTTAAAATCTTTTGTAATCAAATTAGGATGTTCTAAGTCATACATCAATTCTGAACAGTTTTGATATCTATTATCTGGATCAATTGCAGTACACTTATCAATAATAGCTTCAATTCCATCTGATAATTCAGGATTCCATTGACGAACTGAAGCATATATATAATCATCGGGTCTCGGATCCATACCTGTAAGTAAGTGATGCAATGTCATACCTAATGTAAAAATATCAGACCTTGCATCTGTTTGCCTTGAACCGTAATGTTCAGGTGATGCATATCCTTTTGTTCCAAGAACTGTGGTATCAGCCAAGTTTTGTTCCTTATACTCACGAGCTATACCAAAGTCAATTAATTTTATATTTCCTTCTGGTTTTAGCATAATATTAGCTGGTTTCATATCTCTATAAATAATAGGTGGTTTTTGAGAATGTAGATATCCAAGTGCATCACATAATTGTTTTGCCCACTCAATTACCACTTCTTCTGAGTTAGCTCCATATTCTTGAAGAATTTTATCAAGAGATTCACCTTCAATGTAATCCATAACAACATAGATTGTTGTACCATTATCAATAATATCTACAATTCTAGGCAACGCAGGGTGATCTAGCCTTTTCATAAGATTAGCTTCAGCAATTAAACTATTTATTACTATTTCATCATTTTTGCCATTACCCTTTTTTCTTATTTCCTTTACTGCCCACTGCTTGTTTAGTCTATTATCCATAGCTAGATAAACAACAGACATTCCACCCTTACCAATTTCTTTAAGTATTTCATATTTTCCATCAACAACAGAACCAATCTCCGTCATTATTACTTACCTCACTCTATTTTTATTAAAACAACTGATATATTATCTCGTTCTTTTCTAAACTTAACTAAGTCTATCATTTTTCTCACATTTTCGTACATTATATTTTTATTTCTAAGTTTTAAAGGTTTTAGCGATTCAAAAATCTCATCTTCTGTTATCTTATGTCTAAATCCATCAGAACATAGCATATATATACCCTTCTCTGTTAATCCATATATTATTTGTGGATTAACAACTCTTGATGCTCCTATACATTGTAATAATATATTTTTTCTTTTATCTATTTTAGCTTCTTCCTCAGTCATTCTTCCTAGTGTTATTTCTCTGGCTACTACTGTTTGATCTTCTGTAAGCTGATTCAGAGAAGATCCAATATAATATACTCTAGAATCTCCTACATGGACTATCAAACATTGCTTATCTACAAATAAGATTCCAGAAAAGGTAGTTCCTAAATTTATTCCAGCAGATTTACCATACTCTAAAATCCTTAAGTTTAAATCTTTGATCATTAATTCAATCTTTCCAGCAATAACTTTCATATCAAGAAAATTCAATTCATTAGCTAGCTCATTATCAAACCATTCTGAAAATGAACGAATTACTGTTGCACTTGCCAACTCTCCTTTTGCTAATCCCCCCATTCCATCACAGACAATTGCAAGTAAAACCTCACCAGTTAATGTAGATGCATGCTTTATAAGAATACTATCTTGATTTGTATCTTTACTTGTTCCTATATCAGTATCTGCTATGGCCGTAAAGTGCATTCTCTCACTCCTCTATAATATTTTTATTCAAATAACCTTTTTATATATGAAAAATAAATTCTTCATTTGCTAATTTAAGAACATCCCCATCATGTATTTCTGTTTCTGATTTTATAACTAAAACTTTATCATTTATATATGTATGATTGGTGGAATTTTGATCACACACAAAATAACTCTTACCTCTTGTAATAATATCTGCATGACTTCTGCTTACCGCATTATTATTTGTTATGAAATAGTCAACATAGCTTTTTTCTTTACCTAATCTAAAAACAGGCTTATTTATGCTTATTATTTCACCATTACACTTTCTTTCTAAGTATGGAAAACGAACATTTTCTTGTTGTAAATTAATATTACATCCCTCATTTTCCACAAGAAGCATAGTTCCTTCATTATCATGAAAATTTTCTTCAAACTCATCTTCGTAAGAATAAAGAAATCTTGTTTCATTATATTCATTTAAAAGACCTGTTTCTTCATCATTTATTAAAATACTAGTTTCCTCATTAAAATACTCTATCTTAGGTTCATAGTAATCTTTTGGCTTGTCTTTAATAAAAGCACTTACATTAGCCGATTGTTTTTTAATCTGTTTTGCTATATCCTTATCTTCTTTTGAAATATATGCCTCAATATCAGATATATTAAAATAATTTAATGATCTTATAAAGCTTACATATTTAGCAACGAAATCAACGTCTTGATTAGGCATTAATTTTACAGCATAAGCTATTGACTCCATAAATCCAATTACATTTAAAAAAATATGATTTGATATAACTGGGATATAGATAAACTGTATTTCCTTGGTATTTTCATTAATATAAACATATCTTAAATCAAGAATCAAATTATTTAAAAATAAGTTATTATCTTCAACTTTCTTTATAGCATCAACTATTTGTGCCATTATAAAAAAAAATTCATACTTAGTTACTGGTTTTTTCAAGTGTTCAATTAGTGAAACTCCAGCAGGACCAAAGTAATCAATTATATATCTTTTTCTGTGTTTAGGTTTAAGAAGTCCCCTTATATTTTTCTTTTCTAATATATCTAGTTCTCGTTCACTAATTACTTCATTTGATGAAATTTTCACTTTTACAGTAAGCTCACTATTTTTGACTTTTGCTTTGAATTTCATCTTGACATCCTCCCATAATTTTAAAAGTTATCAATAGATTTTATTTATTTCTTTTTATTTCGCTAAAGGAAACTATTACCTTTTTTATTTAAAAATACCATATTTTCAATATATTATATAAAAGTATAAAATTAACCAGACAGCTTGTCAATACTTATATCTTGTAATATTTGTAATTAATATCAAAATAATCATATACCCTATAAGTCTACTAATAGTATCCAATTTAATAATGTTTTTATTATTTTATGAAAATTATCAATTATGATATTCTAAGTAGTTATTTTATGAATTTCTCTATAAATATTTAAGCTTAATATTATACCCATACATATAATAATTATTAAACAAAGTATCTTACCTAAATCTCCTAATCCTAATACAATTCGCATATCATCTTGTAAAAACACTCTTCTTTTATGAAATATTATTGCTAGAGTAGAAATAATCAAAGACATTAGACATATACTCTTCAAAATAAAATTCGAATACCATATCCAAAACCTCTTTGTTCTAATATTCATGGATACAATTATAGGCAATAACATTCCACCAAATCCTATTAATAGGTTCTCAATATATCCAGTACTATTACTTATGTACATAATGTTAGGTAGTGGAAATAATCTTATTTCTAATATTTTTTTCCCAAGTAAAATAGCAATAACTGAGTGCCCTAACTCGTGTAATAATGGATAGATAATAATAGAAATAAACAAAGCTATAAAAAAAATTTTTATAGTTTCAATAACATCTCTCAAAATAAACACCTCCTCCTAATAATATTGCCATTATTGGAAAAGTTTATTAGTAAGAAAATGATTAATATATTATAGAGATCATTATTACTTTAGAATATTAATTATTTTTACTAATATTTTATTAATAGCTACAGTTATCACATGAAATACAATATTATATAATTAATTTTGACATCTCTACAAAATATATGTATAATATATGATGTACACGAACTATAAATTTATATTTATAAAAATTATTCGGACATAGTGAGGTAAAAATGGATAACGTTTTTGATTATGAAGACATACAACTAATACCAGCAAAATGTATTGTAAACAGTCGTTCTGAATGTGATACATCTATAACTTTTGGAGGAAGAACTTTTAAGTTACCTGTAGTTCCAGCAAATATGCAAACTATTATAGATGAAAAAGTAGCAGTTTATTTAGCAGAAAATGGATACTTTTATATAATGCATCGTTTCAAGCCAGAAAGCAGAATACAATTTATTAAAGATATGAGAGAGAAAAATTTATTTTCTTCTATAAGTGTTGGAGTTAAAGAGGAAGAATATTCATTTATTGAACAATTAAAAGCTGAAAATCTTTCACCTGAATACATAACAATTGATATTGCTCATGGACATTCTAATGCTGTTATTAATATGATTCAGCACATCAAAAAACATTTACCTGAAAGTTTTGTTATTGCAGGAAATGTAGGAACACCTGAAGCAGTAAGAGAATTAGAAAATGCTGGTGCAGATGCTACAAAGGTAGGAATAGGACCTGGAAAAGTATGTATCACAAAAATTAAAACTGGATTTGGTACTGGTGGCTGGCAATTAGCTGCACTTCGTTGGTGTGCAAAAGCTGCAACTAAGCCAATTATTGCAGATGGAGGTATTCGTACTCATGGGGATATAGCTAAGTCAATTAGATTTGGTGCATCTATGGTTATGATAGGTTCACTATTTGCTGGACATGAAGAATCTCCTGGAGAAACTGTTGAAAGAGATGGAAAGCTTTATAAAGAATACTTTGGTTCTGCTTCAGAATTCCAAAAAGGCGAAAGAAAAAATGTTGAAGGAAAGAAGATGTATGTTGAATATAAAGGTTCATTAAAAGATACCTTAGTAGAAATGCAGCAAGACCTTCAATCATCTATTTCTTATGCAGGAGGCAAGAAACTGGACGCAATAAGAACTGTTGATTACGTAGTTGTTAAAAATTCAATTTTTAATGGCGATAGAATATATTAGAATCACGCAAAAAACAAATCTACTGCTAATCTTTATATTAGTAGTAGATTTATTTTATTCTTTTCTAATATTATCAATTATATTTATATCTCTATTATACTAACTCTTTAACATCAATAAATGGATTTCTATATCTATTCTTCTTTAAAGTTTTATTACCAATATTTATTGCTTCTTTAGGGCATATATTTATGCAAGCCATACAATCCGTACATTTTCCAAGCCATATTGGCTTATTGTTGACCATTTCAATATTATCTACTGGACAAATTGATTTACACATTTTACATCCTATACATTTATCGTTAACATTAAATCCTTTATCTTTATTTTTAAATAAATTTTTCCACCCATTATATAATATTCTCTTACTTGCTTTGTAATCAACTGTTTTTACTTCTTTACCTTTAATAACTTCAATAAAATCATCTAATATATTTTCATTTAATTTTATTGCTTTAAGAGCTCTTTCCTTTGTTGGATTTTTTCCTGCTCGTGTATAATTAGAAATATATTTTACACAAAGATAATTGCTAAGGTTGCCATTCTCCCCTAAAAGTTCATTTATATGAGAAAAGCTTACTTTAGCCTCTCCTCCTCCAGTAACCCCTACTGCAAAAATATATGTTTTATCCTTTATATTTAATTTAGATATAAAGTCTTCTACCACTATAGGTAATGAACCGCAATGAATTGGATAAACAAAACCTATTACACTATCTTCTACGTTAAAATCCTTATTTTTTAAAGCCTTTGGGATAGAAATTAACTCACAATCCTCTATCTTATCTTTAAATTTTTTAGCTACATATAATGAATTTCCTGTGGCTGTAAAATAATAAATTCTCATTTTTTATTCTCCTTTTAAATTTATATTAAATATATTTTCTAATTTCACCTTTATATCTATATTAAAATAATAATCTAAGAACTCCATTATAAATAGTTACTAGCTCTATTAACTTTATTTTATACTTTCATTTAATACTTCATATGTATATTCTATTATTTCACCACAAGATATTCCTTTTTTCTTTAATTCAATACATTCAAGTGTTCCATATTTTTCTTTTACTTTATTAACAATATCTTTTGTATATTTTCTTGACTCATTAGTATCGGTTGCTTCCTCTCTTCCCTTTATAGCTCCAAGAGAAATAAGAGCACCTGCTATAGCGCCACAAGTACCTCCAACTGCCATACCTGTTCCAAATGGAGTTGCAACTTGAACTGGGATGTTTAAATTATGTTCTTCATTAAATGTTTTTACTATAGATTCTGCACAATTGTATCCTTGATCTCTAAACTCTAATACTTTCTTCATTTATGTATCCCACCTTCTATAATTATTATTTTAATATTATATCACTTATTTAATGGTATGTACCACTATAGAAAATCTTATATTACTAGTAAAAAACTAGTCTATGTCTTCATTAATATCTAAGAAAGTCTTTTAATTTATAAAGTCATATAATAAAAAATTAAACCCCAGAAATGCTATATAAACAATTCTGAGGTTTATTTTATTATAATAATTTAATCAAATTTAGTATAACGTTTCATCATACTTCTATATCTAAATCTTGCCATTTGATTCTTTGCTTTTACATCTTCTTCGCTTCCTGTGTAACAACATCTTAAGCAATAATATTCTTTCTTTTCCTTGTCATAAAACATGTCTATATCCAAATCTCTCATAAAGCAAGATGGACATCTATAATTTAGTTTTCCTTTTGTAGATTGAGCCATGTTCTCATCACCTGTCCTTTCTTTAATTCTTTTTTAAGACCTAAAGTAAACATAGGACTAAATGCATATCCTTCTCTATAATATCCTTCCATGTCTTTTCCATCAGGAGTAACTGTTACCTTAGTTTCAATTTCAGGGATAATTGCACAAACTTCATTGGCTGATTGAAGTTCTGCTTCTCTGCACTTATATGAATATTTTATTTCTTCAATTTTTTCTTCATTTTTAACTGTAAGAACAACATTACTCATATCTTCTGGATATTCAGTTGTTCCATAGCATGCTGTCATATATTCATTAAATTCAACCTGTGCATCAGGATTACTACTATTTGTTACCTCACGGATAATTTCTATTTTAGAGCTTCCTTCTTCAAATATAAAAGTAGAAGTTATTTCAATAGTTAAATCTGAAAATTCAATAGTTACAGGATCCATAGTCACAATATGTTTCTTTCCATCTTCACTATAATTGCCCTTCGTTCTACATAAACAAAGGTCTACTTCTTCTCCTTTGTAACTTACCTTTAAGCTCTTTACTGTTCCTTCACCAGCATAGTGTGTAAAATATCCTGCTCTATAATTGGCTTGAATTAAGAATGGATAACTTGCATCTTGAACATGCTTTGTCCCAATTCCAACTGGCCATTCAAGTTTTGCTACATAAGGACGTAAATCAATAATTGCTCCTCCTTGATTCATATCAAGACAAGTTCTCATGTATGGATCTGCATACCAGAAATATTGTTTATCTGAACCATATAGAATATCCTTCCACATTGCACATTCTGGTTGCTCATAAGTATGAGTTGCTCTATAATGCTCAGCAAATTCACTCATAGTAAGGTCTTCAAGTTCTCCTTCTTTTTTAAGCTTTCCGTAATATGCCATTCCATCCTCATAACTCTTTAGAAGCAATTCATATGGAGCTTCCCAACGTCCCATTTTATTCATCCAACCAGGTCCCACAAACATCATGTTATATGCATAACCTCTGTTATATTTTTCTAAGCTTCTATATTGATCAATTAAATTATATAAATATGGATACTCTCCGTCTTGATAAATCATACCTCTTAGTACATTTTGAGGATGAGTTCCAAAATTTGATCCATTTCCATCAAAGCATGCCATTAAGTCTCTTGAAAGATGTGGTATTGCAACTATACCGCAGTCTTCTTCTTCATTAGCTGCTGGAGCATGAGTGTTTTGTTTTGAAGGAATCCATGGATTCCAAGGACCTCCATCAAATAATGTGTACCAAGAATTATTACAAGTTCTATAAGCCTTAGGCCCTTCCTCCCAACAAGTTGCAACAGCTGATTTTACTGATGGATACTCAGCTTTAATATAATTCATAAGTTCTGCATCTATATAATAGCTTCCTGTAGATTCTGGATAAAACCCAAATCTTTCATAGAACTTTTCAAATACATCTTTTACTATTGCTTTTTTATCTTCCATTGAGAACATCCAAATACAAAAATCTTTAGTTTTGTATTTTTTTCTAAACTCTTCACATGGTAATCCTAATAAAGTTAGAGAAATTTCATCACCATATTTTTCATGATGTTCCTTTGCTAAATTTACTGCTTCATCATTAAACAAACTAGCATACGTCATTTGTATTGTTGTTTTTATTCCATTTTTATGTGCAATTTCTTGTTGTGTCTTAAATATATCTAGACTTTCTGTTAATAGAGATTCTCTAGATATATCTTCTTCCTTTCCATGTCCCGTTACCTTTTCAGCATATTCTGGAACCATTTCAGGTCTGTGAATAACATTTAAAATTAATTTACTCATAGTTTACCTCTCCAAACTTCTATTTTCCTATAGTTGCTTCTTCATATCTTAGTGCAAAATAAAGGGCCCAATCCTGGTCATTTGCCCATGGATCGTAATAATGTCCTTTTTTCCCATTAACCATTTCTGGATACACAATTGCACAGGAAGCACTTCCATCTGTTCCAAACAAACTTAAGCATCCTCTAAAAGAAGCCTTTGCTTTTTCTTTATATTTTTCATTACCCATAATTTTGCTATACTGTATAAAGTCCATTCCTGTTAATGAACTCCAATAATGTGGGTATGTATCTCCGTAATTTCTATACTTTCCAAACCATCTACCGTCCCAATGTCTTATAGCAACTTCATATTGATTATAGTCTGGTTGCTCTCCATTAAATAATTCAAGAACTGCCATTTGTTTTTCAGCCTCTTCTAAAAATCCTTTATCTTTTGTAATCTCATAAGCCTGAATAAGACAACTAACAGCAGGAGCCACTATACTTTGTTCATAACGTACTTCAAATGGTGGATAATGCAATCCATTTTCTAAAATATGAAGAGCATGTGCTGTAAAATCTTTTTCAAATGCCTCTGCCTCTTCTTTCATATTTTCTAGTTTAAGATAGTTTAATAATTCTATTGCTGGAATTGCAATTCCATAAAACTTTCCTCCACCTTCCTTATAATAACGCTCCATTGTACGGAAGGAATCACCTAAGTATTTTTTATCTTTAAACAAACGATATAACTCTAATTGAAATACAGACATCCAGGGATAATTGTATAACCTATGCCAATCTAAATTTCGATTTACATCATTGTACACAAATCCAGTCTTATCATCATAAAGTTCTCTATAAATATAACTTATATATTTCTCAAGGCTCTTAAGAAAAGCTGCATTTTCTTTCTTTTGCAAGTATCTTGCAAGAAGTATTCCCATACAAATTCTCTCACGTCCTCCATTATGATCATCTAAATGACTGTAATATTGCTTTTTCTCTTCATTATCATAAATTAAATAAGCTCCATCTAGAAAACTTCCTTCTTTATGATACTGTTGTTTTTCCACAATAAAACTGCATCTTTCCTCTATCATTTCGTGTAAAGGTTTACGACCAAGAAAGTTTACATGTGTAGTTCTTTCTGCAAATTTTATTTCAATTTTAATTTCCTCTGCAGAATTTACTAGATATTCACAGGTAACTATAGTAGTATATCCCTCATATCTTAATACAAATGGAATTTCTCTGTTCTTATATTTAATTTCAATTTCTTCTTCTTTGAAAACTCCAGCTGCAACTACATCAAACTTTATAGTTTCTCCTATAAAATAAGTAAATTGCTTTGAATTTACTACAGGGAAACCATGAGTTTCCATAAGTTTTTTTCTAAAATCTTCTTTATCTAAAAACCAGAAAAGCTCCCATTCTACTTCAACAGTTTCTTCAGGTTGTAAAATAGGTAAGTCTGGATGTAGAATAAAATCTCCTCTGTCATTGCTTTCTTCACTCAAGTCACGTTCTACACTATAAGATACAATACTTCCTTTTATAACCTTCATTCCTAAGTGAGGAGCTCTACCTCCCATTTGCATAGCCATAACATAAGAGGCTTCTTCTCCACAAAAAATATGAGCATGGCATTTTTCTTCTATACAAATATCTGTATCTTCATAGTTATCATTAAAAGTTGTGTAAATTCCAATATCAGTTCTTTTAAAACCAATAGGAAATTCTGTAGTATTTTTAAAACTATATTTTTCTCTTAAGTTTCCATCCTCTGTGAATTTTCTCTCTATTGAAAACTTAATTCCTTCAGGACAAAAAGTAGTTCCCCACTTTTCTTTTCCTTCTATCCAGTTCATATTAGTTACATCACTTTTATGTCCTAAAAAAATAAGTTTATTTTCTTCATCTAACTTTATTATAAATTTTTCATTTACTAACTCTTTCATTTTCCTTATCCTTTCACTGATCCATTCATAACTCCGCCTATAATATATCTTTGCATAAACAGATAGAATACAACTAGCGGAAGAACACCAAGTACCATCATTGGGAATAAGCTAGTCCAATCTGTAGAGAACTGTCCAATATTTCTATATACTTCTTGAAGAATTACGTTATTTTCACGTGATTGTAAGAAATAAAGTGGTCCCATAAAATCGTTCCAAATTGTAAGTGTATTTAAAATTGCAACCGTTGCAATTGTTGGCTTCATTAGTGGGAATGTAATAGTCCAAAACGTTCTAAAGGTTCCGCATCCATCAATTTTAGCTGCTTCCTCTAATTCAATTGGAATTGTATTTACAAAACTCTTAATTAAGAATGTTGCAAAAGGTATATTAATTGCAATATTTATTAAAATTACACCAAGTAGTGAGTTCATAAGATGCATTTGTTGAATTACTTTATATAATCCAAGAATGGACATCTGATATGGGAACATCATTCCTGATAAAATAAGAAGAAAAACGCTTTGTGCAACTTTATGTTTTCCTTTTCTATTAAGTACATATCCACACATAGAAGAAACTATAATAAGGCCTACTACTGAACAACCTGTTATAATTAATGTGTTTTTAAATGCTCTTGGATATTGCATTTTTTGAAATGCATTCACATATCCACTAAAATCTATATGTGATGGCAATGCCATAGGTGCTACTGCTGCTTCAGTTGATGTTTTAAATGTAGTAACAACTAAATAATAAATAGGAATAATCACTATTATTGAAAGAAAACCTAATGCTATATATTTTGCTGTATTTGCTATTATTTTTTTATTTTTCTTTTTCATCGTCATTGTCCAAGCCTCCTCTCCCATTTTCCAAATACTCCAAGCATGATACATGCAACAATCATACTAACAATTAGAAATACAATACCAAATGCTGATGCATATCCATAATTACCTTCTGAGAATTTAGCAAACATCAAAGTAAGAATTGTATCTGTTTTATGTGCTGGTCCCCCACCGGTCATAGATAGTACTATATCAAACACCTTTAACCCTGCTATTGTTCCATTAATTAAATTTATTTTGATTGCTGGAGCTAATCCTGGAATAGTAATATGCCAGAACTGCTTTAAAGTACCTGCTCCATCAATAGATGCAGCTTCATATAAGTCATCACTTATGCTTTGAAGATTTCCAAGGTATATAACCATAGACCATCCAAACCATTGCCATACTTGAGTTAATATGATAACTGCAAGTGCAATTTTACCATTTCCTAAAAAGTTCACTTTATCAAATCCAAGATTAACTAATACTTGATTTACAAATCCAAAATCACTTGCTGAAAGTAAGTACTTCCATAAGTATCCTACAACCAAAGTACTTAATACTGCTGGACAAAAGAATAATGCACGAAAAAAGTTTCTTCCTCTAAACTTCTTATTAAGTAAAACTGCAACAGGTAAAGCAATGAAGCTTTGAAGAATTACTGTTGAAAATGCATAAATCAATGAGTTCTTAATACCTATAAAAAGTGTTGTGTCTCCCAATATAGCTTTATAATTGGTTAAACCAATAAATGGAATATCCTGTGAATAGTTAGTCCAGTTATAAAAGCTGTATCTTCCGGTAAAAATCAATGGGATTATGAAAAATGTAACAAATAATACTACAGCCGGAAGTGCCATTAGTATATATGGCAGATTACTTTTTATTTTTAATTTCCTATTCATAGTACCTCCTTTGGAATAAAAAGTCTGGCATCATTGTCAGACTTTTTATTTCATATTCCTAATTTTTATATCTTATTGCATCTGCTCTACTATCTAAAGCTTTTACAAAATCGTCTACAGTTAAGTCTCCTGTTACAAGACCTTGAAGTTGTGATAATAATTCATCAACTAAAGTTTGAGCTGGCATATTTACTCCCCAACGTTCCCAGCTACATGCTACATTTCCTGCTTCTAAAACAGGTTTTACTGCTTCGTATTCAGCTGGCATATCTACTTTTACGCCTTCTTTGTAACTAAAGCTTCCTTCGTTTGCATCTGCAAATGCTTGTTGTATTTCTACAGAAGCAAGTGCTGCCATAACTGCCTCTGAACCTTCTTCATTTTTAGTATTTACATTAATACCAAAACTTGCTGCTGGTCCACCAAGCATATACTTAACATCTGCTGTTTTTCCAAGATGAGGCATCATACCTACGTTCATGTTTGCATCCTTTAGATTTGCATAATACCAAGGTCCTGCATTAAACATTGCTGTTTTTCCAGAAATAAAGTTGCTTAATGCTTGCTCATTAGAAGTACCAACCATTTCAGGTGTGATATATCCTTTTTCAATTAATATACTCCAATCCTTAACATATTTGTTTAGAGTACCATCCATCTTCTTTTCTCCATAAGAGAACTCTTCATCAAACTTCTTACCTTCTTCACTTGTTTGATAGAATGTATTTTCTATATATCCCATTAATGAGTGCATAGCTTGGTCACCATCTGCTAGTCCAAATCCAAGTGGCTGAACTCCAGCAGCTTTTAACTTGTCACAAACAGCTACAAATTCATCAAAGGTTTGAGGTAATTCAGTAATATTGTTCTTTTCAAAAATCTCTTTGTTATACCAAAGTCCTGAGAACCATCCATATGAAGGGATACCATATACTTTTCCATCTTCGGAAGTAGATAATGTTAATCCTGCTTCATTTATTCCATTTAGATACTCAGCTCCTGTAAGATCCTTTAAGTTACCTGCTTTAATTCTTGCTGGGAAGTTTGTTCCATCTGTCAAAATATCTGGACCTTCTCCTGCTGCTAGCTGGGTACTTATTACATTGTTGTATTCATCAAGATTGATATAAGTGTACTCAACAGTGTATTTACCATCTAGCATCTTATTTACTTTTTCAAGTACAGGCGCCATATTTTCTTCTGTGTACCATCCAGTCATTGTAACTGTAGTACCACCTTTTCCCTCTTCTTTATTAGAGGTACCTCCATTACTACCATTACCACATCCAGCAAGCATAGTTGTTGCTAATGCCGCACTAACTAAAGCGCTTATTATTTTTTTCTTCATAATACTTTTCCCCTTTCACTCTTATACATTATGTTAAGTTATATAAACATTATTCTTTTCTATAGCTGAAAAGAATAATGAGCAATACTATAAAATACCTTTATACGTTTTCAATGAACTTTCTATACGTTTTCTTTGATTTATTCTATACTTATATTTTAAGTTTATTTCTGTACTCCTTCTATCCAAATCTTTATAGAAATATATCAATTTTTTTATATTTCATATTTAAATTTTTATATTAATTTTATAATTAACAACACAAATCACTTATTTCAATATAAAATTTACTAAAAAAATGAGCCTTTAAACTGAAGAAGCTTATCAGTTTAAAGGCTTTTAATTTTATCACATTATTTTTCTTAAATGCTCAACTCGAAACCTTATAATTGCAGTTGTTCCGAATTTATCTGCCCGTATTTTTAGTCCACTTTCACTTCCATATAATAATTTAATTCTCTTTTGTACATTACTAGTCCCATACCCAAACTTATCTTCAGGTAACTCAGCTTCTCCTATTTTATCGTATAACTCTGTTCCATTATCATGAACTTTCATCTGAAGCCACTCTCCATCTTTTTCAATGGCTATTTCAATTTTTCCTTTTTCTCCCCATAGCTGATCAATACCATGCTCAATTGCATTTTCCACTAAAGGTTGCAAAATAAAAAGCGGCACTTCTTTCTTTAGCAATTTCTCATCAATATCGTACTTTACAGTAAAAGAATTTTCATGAGAAATAAGCTGCAAATTAATATAGGCTTTAATATTTTCTATTTCTATAAAAAGCTTATCAATATTTTTCCCTTTATTTAAAGCCGTTCTATAAAAATTAGCTAACTCAGTTGCTATAACATAAATTTTTTCCTGCCCATTTTCTAGTGCAATCCAATTAATTGCTGACAAATTGTTATATAAAAAATGTGGATTCATTTTTGATTGTAATAAGTCTAATTCTAAGTTTTGTCTTTCAATTTCTTTTGTATAAACTTCTCTAATTAACTGCTTAATCTTATTAAGTAAATTTTGTATGCTGGTTACCAAAATATTAATTTCTGTAGTCTCTGATAAATTAATAGAAACATCAAGATTTCCTTTTTGTACTTCTTCTATTTGTTCAACTAAAGAAGATAAATCTCTAGTCAATCGTCTCGGGAAATAATGTATTAAGAACCAAACTAATATTAAGACTATAAGTATAACTAAAATAGATGTTCCTAAACTTATTCTCATATAGTCCTCATAGTAGCTTTCATCAATTTCATATGAAATCTTCCAATCACTAACTCCCAAATCATCTCCAGTTCTGAATCTAGGATTTTCATCCCATTGTGAATCTATATAATTATAAAATGATTCTTTCTTATCTTTAACCTCTATTTTGATTGGGATATTTTGAAATATACGAAAACTATCTAAAAACATATCATTTTTTATTTCTACTTTAATAACTCCAATTGGACTTGGAGGATATGCAGCCATTATTTTTCTTCCTAAAAACACTTTATCTCCTTCACGCCACCAATAACTGCCTTCGGATTTAACTACATTTTTATACCACTCCTCATTTTCTACATCAGATGATACTTTAACAAAATCCGTTAAAACATAAAATTCTTTATCTGTATATATAGTTAATGATTTATAGTATCTATTTACCATAAGAACGTTATAAATTAATTCTCTAATATTTTTAGATGATCTACTTATATCTAAATAATTTTGTCTATTAATTAAAAGAAAATCCCTTAAATCATAATTTGCAGCTAAGTACCGTAGTGAATCATCACAAACTTCAATTCTATTTTTCATATCCATAGTACTTTGTTTAACTAAATTCATACTTTCATTTAACATTTGTTTTTCGATAAATTGAAAAGATGAATAAAACATAAAAGCCCCAAGAAATAAAACTGGTATAACAACCACCACTATAAATGACCTTTTTAATTGCTCACGAAAAGATTTTACTTTATTATTCATTATCAAAATACTTCTCCCTGTACTTAGCAGGACTACACCCTACATTATTTTTAAATAATGATATAAAGTATGATGGATTCATATATCCTACCTTTTTTGAAACATCAGCAATCTTCATATTTGTAGTTTTAAGTAAGTCTTTTGCCTTTTCCATTCTATATTGAGAAATATACTTTGCAAGATTTTGGTTTGTCTCCGTTTTAAAAAGAGTACTTAAATATGCCGCTGACATCTCCATATCTTCTGCAATTTGTGAAACATTTAAATTGTAATCGCTAAATCTTTCATGAACAATGCTTTTTGCTAGAACAATAAGTCTATTTTCATCACCTTGCTTATTTCCATATTTAGATAAAGTATCTATTAAACTAAAAATAGATTCTTTTAATTGCATAATAGAACTAGCTCCATATATCTCCTCAACTATCTCCATCATTCGTTCTTCACTATGAAGAATTTCACAGCATTTTTTTATAGCTTCCGAAAAATTATATTTTATATAAAGAGAAGTAAAGCCTTCTGATTCTTCTACATACTCAAAAGCTTTTTTAAACTCATCACTCATCCCCTGATAATCTTTCAACTTAGCAAATGTTAGTATTCTTTCAAAATACAAAGAAAGCATTTCGCTTGTTTTCCTAATTACACCGTTTTCATTGTGGATAAAAAACATACTTTTAGACACAAAAAATTGGTAGTCTAAATGATTGGACATTTTTATATACTCTTCTTTTAATTTTTTAATACCTTTACAAGAATTACCTGCTACAATATACACCTCTGATTGATACTTATTTTTCGATATTTTAATAAAAGTTTTGCAGATTTCTGAAATCTGCTTGGAAGTTAAATCTTTATTTCTTATTAAAATTAAAAACTGAGTATCACTTTTATTAATAAATAAAGTATCTTGTCCAACTAAATTTAATATATCTTGTTCATAATTTTCCCAGTAATTAAATATTAAAGATGAATATAAAGATATTATAATTGGACAAAAAGTTTCTTCTTGTGTTCTTTCTTCAAGTTCGTTAAACTTTTCTTCTCCATATTCCAGCTCTAAGTATCTTAAAATTTTTTGTGCATACTTTTCATCTTCAATAGATTTTAAAGTTTTCTTTAACTGTTCATTTCTAACTTTTTGCGTGCTTTTTTCCTTACATATTTCCATAACCTTATTAAAAAGCTTTTCAAACTTCTCTAATTTAATTGGCTTTAAAAGGTACTGAAGAACACCTAATTGAATGGCATTTTGCGCATATTCAAATTCTCCATAAGCACTATATATAATACAAATTGGATTTAATCCTCTTTTATTTACCTGCTCAATAAGTTCAATTCCTGTCATAAAAGGCATCTTAATATCTGTAAGCAAAATATCAATATCCTCTTTTTCCATTATCTCTAAAGCAATCTTCCCATTTGGAGCTTGTCTCACTTCTAATGGATATTGATACTTGCTAATTAGTCTCTGTAAGCCCATTCTCTCATTATTCTCATCATCAACAATTAAAATTTTGTACATTGTCTCACTTCCCTCAAGCTTATACTCATATATAAGCATATATTATCATATTAATAAATAACTTTCAAAATTTTTCTATTACAAAATTTGTATTATGTCAATACCTTTTATGAAAAATGTTAAAATTTCTTTTGTACTTCCAACTTTAAAGTGTCTATCTCTTCTTTATTTAAAAATCTCCAAGTCCCAACTTCTAACCCCTTTGAAATTATACTTACTATCCTTATTCGTTCTAGTTTTATAACATTATAGCCAAAGGTTTTGCACATTCTTCTTATTTGCCTATTTAGCCCTTGGGTTAAAATTATACTAAATGTATTGTTATTTATTCTTTTTAATTTACATGGTCTTGTAACTGTACCTAGTATATTAACACCATTTGACATTTTAAAAATAAACTCATCATCAAAATCTTTATCTAATGTTACAATATACTCCTTTTCATGATAACTCTCCGAAGATAATATCATATTTGCAAGGTCTCCATCATTAGTCATAAGTATAATTCCTTCTGAATCTTTATCTAAACGTCCAACGGGAAATACATAATCTTTATAATTTAAAAAATCAATTATATTGTCTTTTATCTCTCTTGATAAAGTACAAATTATTCCTTTTGGCTTATTTAAAACTAAATATATCTTTTCTTTTTCTTTAACTTTCTCTCCATCTAAAAATATATCATCACTTTCTTCAACCCACTGTCCTTGCTCACATAGCTTTCCATTAACTATTATTCTTTTATCTTCAATTAATCTACTTACTTCTTTTCTTGAGCAATATCCATAATTGCTTAATAGTTTATTTATCCTCAAAGTCAAATATCCTCTCTATTTTAGAAAATTATTCTTATACCACAATATCTTATTTCAATTTTAACTATAAAATATTTAGTATAATATAAATTAATGAAATTACCTAATCATAATAACATATTTTACTTATGTATATATATAAGACTTTTCAGTAGAAATTTATAAATGTAATAAGCTAGTATAACTTTTTAAGTAAATACTAGCTTATCCTATTAGTTTTTATATCCTTACTTCATTCTTCAGCAATATCAATAATTGCTCAATATTAAAAAGCTCCTGATCCTCCACCGCCACCGCCTGAAAAATCACTACCACTAAAGAAAGTAGTACTATTATTGTCTATTGTTGAGCTAGGTGGATTTACTGTATTATAGGCTTCATCAGTAATGCTATTAAACATTGCTATATAGAAAAAATAATTATTCATATACATATAATTGAAATTATTAAATGAATCAATATTAAAGCTTGCTTTATCTATTATTAAATTAACAATCTCATTTAAATCATTCTCACTAATTTCCAAAGCTAATGCATAAATTATTGTTAAATCACTTAACGAATCACCATCTATATTATCAATTTTGTATATATTTTTTAAGTAATTCTTATAGGAAATCCACCTTTTCTTTTCATTATACCAACTATTTTCAAGTACATTTTTGTCTTTAATTTTAATATAAAAACCTATTTTTTCTCCATCTTCTTTTACCTTAGAAATCCATTTCTCTAGATTTTTTATAAATTTATTTGCATTTCTTTTTGAAGAAACTATATTTTTTATTTCTTTCATAGAGAATTTTCCATTAGTTTCATATTCTTCAAACCAATCTATTATATATTGTAAATGACTATATTCTTGATTTTTGTTATAATCTGTTCTAGTAAATACTAAATCATTCTTTTTTTTACTAGACTTATTATTTATCTCTTCAATTGTATAATAGCCTTTATTCGCTAAATAGAATAATGTTGCAATTAGCATATTATTAGATACATTTTTTTCATCTATTAATAAATTCACTAATCCAGGTGGCATATCTGATGGTGGCTCCATAATAAACTCTTCATTAGTAAATATATATTTTGATCTATACTCATTAACTTCCTTATTAAATTTACTTTTATTTAAAGCAAAAATCAAAACACCTACACCTGCTCCTATAAAAATAAATACTGCTAAAATTCCAAATCCTTCATCATTTCCTTGCTCTTTATAATAATCTGTATACCCAAAATTATAATCTTCACTATTATCATCAATTGCTAATTCTTCTGCCATTGATAAGTAATCTTTTTGAAACTTCATATTTATGCCTATTAAGGTTGTTAAGTCTTTAAAGTTAATAACAATAGATTGTTCTGTATTATTTGTTATAATTTCACCGTCACCATAAATATCATAAGTTAAATTATTAATATCAAAATTTTCATCTTTTAATGAAATTTTAACTGTTCCCTCTTTAACAGACTCTATATTTTCTACATCATAAAAATTCCAATATAATTGAGAATAATCAGTGTACTTTTTAGCTGCGCCCTTTATAGTATAATTTAAATTAAACTTTTTACTTTCATTATTACTTTTACTAAAAATTTTAATCTGAGCAGAATTATAATCTCTATTTATCTGATAAGTATTATTTTCATCATTATAATCTTCTGTAATATTTATAATATTACCTGAATTATCAATAATTGAAATTCCATTTACTAAATAGTCATTTGCCCCATCTAAATTTAAATTTCTATAAATCCCATTAAAATCACCATTAAACCTATATTCAATTATTTCATTTATAACTACATCACCATTATCAAGAATCTGTGCTTCAATATTTAATTTATCAACAAAATATTCTTTAGTATTTGCGTATACACTTTTAGGTGCTATTAAAATAAATATTACCGAAAAAATTATTAATACTTTTTTCATCATTTTCTCACTCACCCTTTATTAAATTTATAATTTAGTTCTAAAGCAATAATTTTAAAGGTTTCTATATTTACAGAAACTCAAATTAACTTTCTAATATCTCAACAAACTTCGTAGATGCTAGTGAAAGTGGAACGCTCTTCAAATGACAAACACCAATACTTCTACTTGGAATTTCTTCTAAAGTATTAACTTCATATAACAAACCTTTTTCTAAATAATCCTTTGAGAACTCCTTTACTACACAAGCTATCCCTAAATTTATTTTCGCAAACTCTAGCAATAAATCAAAGGATCCAAGCTCAAATTCAGGTGAAATTTTAATCCCATTTGATAACATGAACTTTTCTACATACTTTCTTGAATTTGAACTAGGTTCTAGAAATATTAAAGGATACTTAACTAATTCCTCTAGAGAAATTTTTTTCTCTGATAAATCCTTATATTTTTCACCACAAACAAAAATGTCTCTAACTTCTCCACATGGTATTACTTCTAAAGATGGATCAGTAATTGGAAGGTTACAAATTGAAATATCAATCTCTCCTGATTTAATTAATGCACAAAGTTCTAGTGTGGTTCCATTTATAATTTTAAACTTTAGATTAGGATATTTATTGTGGAATATTTCTAAATATGGAAGTAAAAAATACTTGGATATAGTATCTCCTACTCCAATTTTCAACTCTCCTACAGTTAAATCTTTAAATTCTAATATTTTTTCTTCTCCTGCATTTATTAAATTAATTGCAGAATTTATATATTCAAATAAAAGACTTCCTTCATTAGTTAAGGACACCCCTTTTGTTGTTCTATTAAAAAGCCTAATATCTAATTCCCTTTCTAATTGCATTACAGCCTGACTTACCGCTGGTTGTGTCATATAAAGTTCCTTTGATGCTTTTGAAAAACTTCTACTTTTTGCTACTTGGCAAAATACTCTATATAAATCTAATTTAGTAACCATATAAGTGCTCCTTATATCATATATTCAATCTATTTATTTTACTTATATCATTTATTGGTGTATATTACAAGAGTATGAAATATTTGAAACGAATTTTTTAATTGATAGGAGAGATTGTTTTGGAAAGAGTTGTTGGTACAGTTGTTAGAGGTCTTCGTTGCCCAATCATTAAAGAAGGGGATAGCATTGAAGATATAGTTGTAGAAAGCGTACTTAAAGCTTCAGAAACTGAAGGTTTTACTATAAATGATAAGGATATAGTTACTGTAACTGAATCAATAGTTGCACGTGCTCAAGGTAATTATGCTTCCATAGATAATATTGCTACAGATATTAAAGCTAAATTTGGTGACGATACTATTGGTGTAATATTCCCAATATTAAGCCGTAACCGTTTTGCAATCTGCCTTCGTGGAATAGCAAAAGGAGCTAAAAAAATAGTATTAATGTTAAGTTACCCATCTGATGAAGTTGGAAACCACTTAGTTGATTTAGATATGTTAGATGATAAGGGAGTTAATCCTTGGACAGATGTTTTAACAGAACAAGAATTCCGTAATTTATTTGGATATAACAAACATCCTTTCACAGGTGTTGATTATATTGATTATTATAAATCTTTAGTAGAAGAATATGGTGTTGAGTGTGAAGTAATATTCTCAAACAATCCTAAAACTATCTTAAATTATACAAAGAGTGTTCTTACTTGTGATATACATACAAGATTCAGAACTAAGAAAATCCTAAAAGCAAATGGCGGAGAAAAAATTTATAGCCTTGATAATATCTTATGTGAATCTATTGATGGAAGTGGATGTAATGAAGCTTATGGATTATTAGGTTCAAATAAATCAACAGAAGAAACTATTAAGCTTTTCCCTCGTAACTGTCAACCAGTAGTTGATAATATACAAGCTATTCTTAAAGAAAAGACTGGAAAAAATGTTGAAGTTATGATTTATGGAGATGGAGCTTTCAAAGATCCAGTAGGTAAGATTTGGGAACTTGCTGATCCAGTTGTTTCACCAGCATATACATCAGGCTTAAATGGTACTCCAAACGAAATAAAATTAAAATATCTTGCTGATAATAACTTCGCTGACTTAAAGGGTGAAGAACTTAAAAATGCAATATCAGAATATATAAAGAATAAGGAATCAGATTTAGTTGGAGCTATGGAATCTCAAGGTACTACTCCAAGAAGACTTACTGACCTTATAGGTTCATTATCTGACTTAACATCAGGAAGTGGAGATAAGGGAACTCCAATTATATTCATCCAAGGTTATTTCGATAACTATACAAAGTAGAAGTATTTAAAAGTCATCTAATTTGCTTTAATGCCATTAGATGGCTTTTTTATTATGTATAAGTTTCTTTAATTTAATTACTATATCTTCTGTTACATTTCTAAGCTAGTACTTTTTAAGTATAAGTTTAATATAATGAATATAATAAATTTATATGAGGTTAAAAATGAATTTTAACGGATGGGATAATCTCGAAGACTTATTTAGAGCTTGTGGTTATACTAGCTCTTCTAACGATAACAATGATAATAATAATAATAATAATAATAATAATAATAATGGCTATGGATGTAATGACATACCAAATGGATTCCAAACTCTTCATCCAGAACTTTTCATAATTATAGGTGAAATACTTGGAAATATAGTAGCTGGAACCCTTCCTTTTAATGTACAAAATGCAATTGGAAACTGGCTACAATTAGTTGGTCAGGCTATTTTAACCTATAATGCTCAACAACAATATTTTCAAGCAGGTCCAGGTAGATATTATGAAGCTAGAAATTATAATATTGTTAACCCTTTTTGTAGTTCTTCTCCTCCAAGTACAGCTGCCTATACAGCAAACCCTAAAAATGTATCAAAAACATCAAAGACTTCTAACTCAAAAAGTAATTCAAATAGAATAGACGAATTAGAAAAACAAGTTGAAGAATTAACAAATGAAATAAATCAAATCAGAATATTGCTACAAAAAAAATAAGCTAGTAACTTATATGAAAATAGTTTCTAGCTTATTAAACTTAATTATTTTATTAAACACATATTTTCAAATCTTCATTAATTGTAATTATATCAGTTTGCCTAATTATCTTAACTGGGCATTTTTCAGCACACTTTCCACAGTTTGTACATTTACTATAATCTATTTTAGCAAGATTGTTTTCAACAGTTATAGCCTTACTTTCACATACTCTTGTACATAATGTACATCCTATGCACCCTGCATCACATACAGTCTTAACATCCTTGCCCCTATCATTAGACATACATTGTACTCTATAATCTGCACTATATGGAATTAACTCTATAAGACTATTCGGACATGTACTTACACACTTTCCACAAGCAACGCATTTTTCTTTATCTACTACCGCTATTCCATCAACTATATGAATAGCATCAAATAAACATTCTTTTACACAAGAACCATAACCCAAACAACCATAAGAGCATGCCTTATCTCCTCCCCCAGGAGCAATTACAGCCTTACGACAATCTTCTATTCCATAATAGTTATATTTTTTCTTAGTTTTATCACAAGTTCCACCACATCTTACAAAGGCTACTTGTTTTTCCTTTTCTTCTAAAGTAACTCCCATAACTTCACTTATTTTATTTGCCACATTAAGACCACCAACTGGACAGCTATTAATCTCAGCTTTTCCCGCTGCTATAGCACTAGCTAATCCATCACAGCCTGGATATCCACATCCTCCACAGTTGTTACCAGGAAGTAGTTCTCTAACCTGTAATTCTTTTTCATTTACTTCTACTTGTAACTTTTCTCCTGCAATTCCAAGAAGAATCCCTATAATAAGTGCAGTTCCACCTAAGACTGATGTTGCTATAATAATCTCTCCCATATTAAGTCCTCCTTATAATCCAGCAAAGCCCATAAAAGCAATTGCCATAAGACCTGCTGAAATTAATACTATTGGCATTCCTTTAAAGGATTCTGGTATATCATTATGTTCTATTCTTTCTCTTATTCCAGCAAGGATTAAAATTGCAACTAAGTATCCTACAGAAGTACCAAAGCCTGATATTATGCTAAAAATAAAACTTTGTAGGTTACTAGTATATTGAACTTGAACATTTGTAAGAGCAACTCCAAGTACAGCACAATTTGTAGTTATTAAAGGTAGGTATACTCCAAGAGCTTTATAAAGACTTGGAATGTATTTTTTTAGAACCATTTCAACTAACTGAACTAAGGCTGCAATTACTACTATAAATACTATAGTCTTCATATATTCAAGATTAAATTTTACAAGTATAAAATTATATATAAGATTTGTTACTGCTGAAGAAATAGTTATAACAAAGATAACTGCGCCTCCCATTCCAACTGCTGTTTCTGTCTTTTTGGAAACTCCTAAGAAGGAACAAAGACCTAAGAATTGACTAAGTAACACGTTGTTTATAAATATTGTAGTTATTAAAACTAAAATTAAATTTTGTATCATAATTATCTTCCTCCTTCATCAATTCCTTTAACTATTTCTATCTTTGGACTACAGCCTTGAACAGTACATCCACTGCAACCTGTGCTACAATGATCTAATGATGTATCTTTTTTATTACTAGCACTAGGTGCATTAAACTTATTTTGCAATGCTGTTAAAATTGCTATTACAAAGAAGGCTCCAGGAGCAAGTACAAATATTGATATTGGTTCATAAGAGCTTGGAAGCACTGTAAATCCAAATAGTTGTCCACTTCCTATTAATTCCCTTGCTGCACCAATAACTAAAAGTCCAACTGTAAAACCAAGTCCCATTCCAATCCCATCGAAAACAGATGATACAACATCATTTTTAGCAGCATAAGCTTCTGCTCTTCCAAGAATTATACAGTTAACAACTATAAGTGGAATATAAATACCAAGTGATTTATATAAACTTTCATAAAAATATGCTTCAAGTAACATTTCTACTACTGTAACAAAGGAAGCAACTATAACTATATAAGCAGGCATTCTAACCTTATCAGGGATTACCTTTCTAAGCATTGATATAAGCATATTAGACATTACAAGAACTGCTGTTGTTGCAAGACCCATTCCAATTCCATTAATAGCTGCTGTAGTTACCGCCATAGTAGGACACATACCAAGCATCATTACAAAAGTAGGATTTTCTTTAATTACTCCATTATAAATACGTTCTGTACATTTATTCATTTATTAAAAATCCCCCTTACCTAAAATATATTCTTGTGCATAGGTTAATGCTGAATTTACAGCTTCTGTTACTGCAGAAGTAGTAATGGTAGCTCCACTTATAGCATTTATCTCATCTTCAGATGATGCCCCTGCCTTAGTGTATTTTATTTCTTTAACATTTTTACCTGCAAATTGTGATTTAAATTCATCTTCCTTTGCCTTCATACCAAGGCCTACTGTTTCACTAATTGAAAGTATTTCAAAACCTTTAATTCTACCATCTTTATCAAGACCTAAAGAAATTTGAATATTTCCACCATACCCATTTGGAGAAGTAGCATTTATTATATAGCCTATAGCTTCATTATTTGCTTTTGCAATTAATGCTTCATCAACTTTAGTACCATTGAATCCCCTATCCTTTAGGAATTCTTCTGATGAATTACACTTTTCAGTTAATGTTTCATTTATATCAAAGGTTTCTGCTTCCTTAAACATTGCTCTATAAGCTTTATTTTTTTCTTCAGTTCTAGCATAGGCAATAGGTTCTAATGTAACTTTATTAACTGCTGCTAATATAAATCCTGCCACAACAGTTATAATTAAAAGTATTACTGTGTCTTTTATGATGGTACTTTTTTTATTAGACATTTACTCCTGCCTCCTTTCCAAAAGCCTTTGGAAGAGTATATTTTTCAATAAGAGGAACAAGAATATTAGATAATATAATAGCATAAGAAACTCCCTCTGCTGAACTTCCATAAACTCTAAAGACTGCTGTAATAAAGCCTAATAATACTCCAAATATGATTTTTCCTTTTGAAGTTATTGGACATGTAACATAATCTGTTGCCATAAAGAAGGCACCTAACATTAAGCCGCCACCAAAAACATTTCCTATAAGGTATTCTATGTTAAATCCTTTTCCACCTAAAAGATTCATTAATATGATAAATACAATAAAAGATCCTATATATGTCATAGGAATTTTAAGAGATATTATTCTTTTTCTAAGAAGATAAATTGCTCCTATTAATATGGCTATAACCGAAGTTTCTCCTATTGTTCCACCTGTTGTTCCAAGAAACATACTTAATAAGTTATAATCTCCTCCATTTTTAACTGCTGAAAGTATAGTTGCAGATGAAACTCCATCTACCATAGCATATCCATTTATAGATGCATGTCCATTCATTATAATTCCTTTAATTGTTCTATCTGCTGCAATTCCAAAGTCAGTCATAATCCTTGAAAAAGATATAAGTAAAAAACATCTTGCAGCTAAGGCAGGATTCATGAAATTTTGTCCAAGCCCCCCAAAAAGCTGCTTTACAATTATAATTGCAAAAACTCCACCTACTATTGGTACCCAAAAAGGAATAGTTGATGGCATATTATAAGCTAATAAAAGTCCAGTTACTAAAGCACTACAATCACTTATTGTAATCTTTTTATTCATTCTTTTTTGAAAGATATATTCAGTTATTATGCAAGTAGCAACACTTATTAATATTATTAATAAAGCATTTAACCCAAAGTTATATACTCCAAATAACCCTGCTGGTATTAATGCAATTGCAACATCAGCCATTATACTTTTAGTGCTTTCTTTACTTCTCACATGAGGTGATGCTGAAACATTATATAATTCACTCATTTTGATCTTCCTTTCCCCATAATTATTTTTGCTGCTTAAATTAAAATTCCATTTTATTTTTTTCTTCTACTATCTAAAACACTTTTTCTGCTTTGTTTAAAAGCTTGAGTAAGTCTTCTTTTAGCTGGACAAACATAAGTACAACTTCCACACTCATAACATTCCATACCATTAAGTGCTATAAATGATTCATTATCTAGACCATCTACATTTTCTATTATTTTTTGTGGGATTAGACTACTAGGACATACCTCTACACATCTTCCACAACGAATACAAGCGGTAGGCTCATTTTCTGCAACTTCATCTCTTGTAAAAGCCAAAAGTGCAGATGATGTTTTAGTAACTGGAATATCAAGACTAAATATTGCAGTTCCCATCATAGGACCTCCTGAAATAATCTTTTCAGGCCTTTCTTTAAAGCCACCAGCTTCCTCTACCAATTCAGAATAGCTTGTACCTATCTTAACCTGAAAGTTTCTAGGTTCATTAATAGCATCTCCTGTTACAGTTATTATTTTTCTCATAAGAGGTGTTGATTCACAAACAGCCATATAAATTGCAACTACAGTATCAACATTATCAACTACACATCCTGCATCTGCTGGAAGCATAGATGAATTAATTTTTCTTCCTGTAGTCGCGAAAATTAATTTACGTTCTGATCCTTGTGGATATTTGGTCTTAAGAACTGATACTGAAATATTTTTTTCACCTTCTACAGCCTTACGAAGAACCTTTATAGCATCTGGTTTATTATCTTCAATTGCAATTATGCCTTTAGCATTTGGGAATAAACTTAGAATTACCTTAAGTCCCCCAACAATTTTTTCTGGCATTTCAAGCATAACTCTATAATCTGAAGTTAAATAAGGCTCACACTCTACAGCATTTACTATTACGTAATCTATAGCATTATCATCTTTCGGAGTAAGCTTAACATGATTTGGAAATCCAGCTCCCCCTAATCCTACAATGCCAGCTTCTTTAACATAATTTCTTATTTCCTCTTTAGAAAGCTTTGTGTAATCTCTATATTTACCAATACCTTCTACAGCTTTGTATTCGTTATCATTTTCAATGACAATTGATATAGCTTTATTTCCTGAAACCGTAAGTCTTGGTTCAATAGCTTTTACTATTCCAGATACTGAAGATATGATATTTGCAGAAATAAACCCTGTAGCCTCCCCTATTTTTTGTCCTGCCAAAACTTTATCGCCTACAGATACTATTGGTTTTGCTGGTGCTCCTATATGCTGAGACATAGGATAAACTAAATTTCCTTTAGGCAAGATCTCCTTTATTTGTGTATTCTTAGACATGTCTTTACCATCTTTTGGATGAATTCCACCCTTAAATGTACCTAATTTCATAAACTCAACCCTTTACTGTTAATTTTTACTAATATTTAAATTATATTCCTTATATCTTAATATGATAATAACAAGCAAAATACTAGCCAATTTCTCAATTTCATTTTTGTATATAAATGTTATTTTTTTATAAATATCTATATATTATATCTATTTTTCTTTTAGTAAATTTTTTTTTTAAGAAAAGTTTATTATATTGATACATAATTTCTAATATGAGAACTTTCAAATTTAGGCGTATTCTTAATTTTAAATTTTTTTTATCATATCAATAATAATTTGATTTAATTTTATAAATATTAAAAATTTTCTAAATATAATAAGCTAATATCCATCCTATATGAATATTAGCTCTATAAATCTTATATTATTTTCAAAATATCTACTTGCTAATTCTAATAACTCATTATGATAAAACTTTAAATACTAAATTAGAAAAATACTTAGCTGCAACAATTAGTGCATCTTCATTCAAATCATAGGCTGGGTGATGCCAATCCTTTTCTCCATTAACACCCATCCAAATAAAAAATCCTGGTATTTTAGTTTGATATAAAGCAAAATCTTCTCCACCAGCACTTTCTTTTGCTTCTACCACATTATATCCTAATTCTATTGCAGCTTCAGCAACTACTTTTTTGTACTTTTTATCATTATATACCCCTGGCAAATATGGATACCATTTAAAATCTATTTTTGCTCCAGAAGCTTTTGCAATTCCATCTGCTTTTCTTCTCATTAAATCTGGAATACTCCTTCGAACATCTTTTTGAAAAGTTCTTACGGTACCTTCAAGTTCAACTTTTTCTGGTATTACATTCCATGTATTTCCTCCTTGAAATTTAGTTACACTTATAGCCGCATTACTAAAAGGACTTAAACTCCGACTTACAATGGTTTGTAACCCTGTAACAATTTCACTTGCTACTATAATAGGATCTATAGTTTTTTCTGGGATACCAGCATGTCCGCCAATCCCAATAACATCAATTTCAAACCTATCTACACTTGCCATAAGGGAACCTTCCTTTACTCCTATTGTACCAACAGGAAGATCTGGCTTATTATGCATTCCAAATATAGCTTCCACATTCTCAAGAGCTCCCGATTCAACAATAATATTAGCTCCCTTTGCATTTTCCTCTGCTGGCTGAAATATAATTCGAACTTTTCCATGTAATTTAGACTTATTTTCATTTATAAGAATAGCTGCTCCTAAGATTGCTGCAGTATGAAAATCATGTCCACATGCATGCATTACTCCAAAGTTTTTAGATGTAAAATCTAAATTAGTTCCCTCTACAATTGGAAGGGCATCAATATCAGCTCTTAAAGCAATAATTGGTCCTTCATATCCACCTTCAATTTCAGCTACAACGCCAACCTTTAAAGGTAAATCTAAAATTTTTATATTATAATCACTTAACCATCTTTTAATTCTCTTAGTAGTTTCATACTCCTTCATAGATAACTCTGGATTTTCATGTAGTTCACGTCTATATTTAATTAATGTATTAATTAATTCATTTTTATTTATCGATACTTCCATTTTCTGTCTCCTCTCTTGTTCTAAAGCTCCATATAACTTTTTATTATAAATTTTAACTATTAGAACTATATTTACTATTGCTTAATTTATACTATTCTCACCTACTATTAAAATTACCTTCTCTATTAAGGTTAAAACTAAAATATGGTATAAAAATAAGCTAGCAACCACCAATACATAGCTACTAGCTTTATAACTCTATTTTAATTTTGATAATTTATATCTTGATTTGTTAAATAAGGAAACAATTTAACTTCCCTTCCATTTAAATCTTCCTTATTCATATCAATAGCATTTATCCTATTATTATTGTAGGTCTTATAATAATAAATACCTTTTTCTTGATTCATACAAGAAGAATATAAAGTAAAGTCTTCTTTTCCTTCTGCTGTCATTGCTCCACCTTTTACCATAGCTACATAATCTAGCATATGTAAAAATTGACTAGTAGCACTTTCATCATCGACTTCTGGCATCCTAGACTTAATAAAAGCTATTCTTATAAATCTTGAAACTGAAGCAAAATCACCTGGAATTCCTCTAGTTCCAGCTCCTACTCCTAATGGCTTTAACTCTTGATTACACCATCTTGTTTCCCTTGGATGTTTTTCTGTAAGACCTATGTATTCATTTAAATTAGTTAAATGCCAATCAAAGGTTGGATTGTTAGCAAGTACTCCTACAGTATTATCATAAATTGCAAATTTATTCTTAGTTTTTTCTACAACTATTGATTTTCCAGTTTTATCAACTATCATCCAGTGAAGAGTTGGAACAGGATAATTTTCATTTAATGGTACATCTACTAACTCTATATTATTAATAGCTTCTTTAACTTCATCTACTGTTTCATGATTAAATAAAACCCAAAGTATAAAGTCATAAGGTGCAATATTTACTTTTCCTTCCACTGGTTCTTTTTCATAATAAGCATATCCTGCAAAATTTAATCCTGCACAAGCTAACCCCTTTTCGTTCATTCCATCAGCCATGGCTGCATGATTATCTATAACACTTCCCATACCAATAATAGCGTATTTTCCACCAGTCATACTTTCTGTTACTTTGTTTTCATACCTATAATTTCTTGGAATAACTATAACAGATTGATTAAAGTTATACTCTAAGTCCATATTTCTTCCAAAAAAGTTATTACCATTATTTGATTTAATACTTAATGCTGTGCACATATTATCACCTACTTTTATAATTTTTTACTTTTTCTTATATTATATTAGTTTACTTATTGTATGTAAAAATGCAAATTAAATACTTTTATACTTTCCTATATATAAAAATAAGTGGAGTATTCAAAAACTCCACTATAAATCTATCTATACTTTATATTAACAAATACATTTTCTTATAAACATTTTTGCATTATAAATATCCTTATCATCGGGATGCTTACTAGCTTCTTCATGATTTTTTAGTTGCTCTTTAACATGCTCATCCCCTTGATTATTTTTTAGCATTTCTTTATATCTTTCAGTTAACTTTTCATTTATTTTTCCTTGGCATAGAAAATGTCCTAATATCTTATTATTTTCTGGTACTAACTCTTCTATTCTCTTCTTTATACTATCATAATAAGGACCATTTTCCTTTGCTCCTAAAGTACCAAATAATATTATATTTTTATTATTAACTTTTTCTAATATTTCTTTTATTTTATCATCGCAAATTCCTTTATTTACCCAGTATCCTACTGCAATGAAATCATAATTTTCAATATTAAAGTCTTCATTAGATTTATAAATATCCTTTTCAATATTAATTTCTTCATACATTGCTTCTGCAATTTTTTTAGTGTTTCCTGTTAATGATGAATATACTACTAATGCTTTCATAACTTATATCTCCTTTTAATCTATTATATTTTTAAAAGCTTTTTTAAATAAACTTCTTAATAATTCTACTTCTTCATTAGAAAAATCTTTTAAAAACCTTTCTTCCCACTTTGGAAATAAATCTACCATTTCTTCCATAACTAACTTACACTTTTCAGTTGGATATACATTAAAAGATTTTTTATCATCCTCATTTACTTGCTTTTCAACATAATCAAAACTAATAAGTTTTTGAATTGCTCTAGTTGTATGAGATTTATCTACATTCATAAATTTACTTATTTCATTTAATTTGCTTCCTGGCTTTTTATAGATGTAAATTAAATAATAATATAATCCATTTGTTAAGTTATATTCCTTAAGCTTTTCTTCACAATAACTTTGAAAATCTTTATAAAATAAACATATATATTGAGATATATTTGATTTTTCAAATATACTTTTATTATTAAACATACTTCACTTCCTTTCTTTATCATAAAAGTGATACTATAATTTTTGTTATTCTATTACATTTTCTTTAAATAATAAATTAATAGTTGACTATATCAACTATTATATTACTTTTGTTGATATAGTCAACTAAAAAATATTAATTTTATATAAAAAAATAGGTAAGCTATTTATATACATAATAACTTACCTATTTCTCGATTATATTTTCTTTGGTTTTGGTGTTATATTACCTAATATAACATTAGTGTTAGCACCTGTTGCACTTGGGATATTAGAAGGATTTCCATGTATTGTTTCATTTCCTAAAATAGCAAAAGCAATTGCTTCTTTAGCATCAGAAGAATATCCTACATCCTCCTGAGTTAATACTTCTATTCCATCTAATCCATTTTTAATAAATTCTATTAAAGTTTTATTGTGTGCTCCGCCACCACCAATTATAACTTTTCTTAAATTTGTTTTTGGTATTATATGCTTCTTATAACTGTATATTATTGATTCAGCTGTAAATGCTGTTAATGTCGCTATTATATCCTCTTTTGGTAAATCTGAATATTCTTCTAATAATAAACATACATAATCCTCACCAAATTCTTCTCTTCCAGTTGATTTAGGAGGAACTAAACTAATATATGGATGAGACATTAGTTTATCTAGCATTTTCTTATTAACTTTTCCTCTACTAGCTATTTGACCACCTTTATCATATTTAACTCCAAATAACCTTTGACAAGCTTCATCTATCATCATGTTTCCAGGTCCTGTATCAAAAGCATATATTTTTCTCATATCTTTTTTTCCCGGAATTACTGTTACATTTCCAATACCACCTATATTTTGAAGTGCTATATCTTCCCCTCTTCCTCCATATAAAATAAATTCACTATATGGAACTAAAGGAGCACCTTCTCCACCTGCAGCAATATCCATAGTTCTAAAATTAGAAACTACTTTTACATTGTTTTCAAAAGCTATTATAGATGGTTCTCCAATTTGAAGTGTTGAAGGGATGTAAGTACCTATAGACTTTGGGATATGATAAACAGTTTGCCCATGTGTAGCTACAAACTCTAACTCTTCTGTTTTTATGTTAGCTTCTTTACAAATACTTTTAACAGCATCACTAAATAAATAACCTAATTTAAAGTTTAAACTACATATTAATGCTGATGATGATTCATTTTGTAGACATGCTTTTTTTATCTCTTCTTTTATACTTTCTGGTATTTCATAAGTATTAAAAGCTATAACTTCAACCTTAGTATCTAAACCTGTTCCTATTATATCAACTAAAACTGCATCAACTCCATCTAATGATGTTCCTGACATTAAACCTACACTATACATAAACTCACTCCTTTTTTGCCAATATACAAGCGCCTACATCCGGTGTATATTTCGGATGTAAAAATTCAATATTTGAATTTAAATATTTCTTTATTGGATCAATTATTAAATTTCCACATTTGAAAACTCCACCTACATACGATGCTTTTATTTTTATATCCTTTGAAAAATCTTCTGCTAGAGTATTAATCAACATTGCTAATTCTTTTCCTGCTTCATTTAAAATATTTATCGCTGCTTTATCACCTTCTGCTGCTGCTTCAGTACATATTTGTGCCAGCTTAGCAATTTGTCCCCTATCACTTTTTATTTCAGTATATATATATTTTATTAATTGATAACTATCTTTTAGCTCCAATTTTTCTTTCAAAAGATAATATATTTTACTCTTTTCTTTCCTACCATCTGCTTGTTTAGAGAATTCTTCTATAGTTTTTTTACCAATCCAATAAGCTGATCCCTCATCTCCAATTGAATATCCCCATCCACCAACTCTACGAGTTTTTTCTTTATTTACTGAATATCCAATAGAACCTGTACCTGAAATAATTGCAATTCCATCTTCTAACCCTAAAGCTGCAGCATGAGCTATTTGCACATCATTTAGAAGTTTATATGGTACACCATCAAAAATCCTCTTTACAATTTTCTCCAATCTCTTTGCATCACTTTCTACTTTTCCATATCCAGCAAGTCCTAAACATACCCCCTTTATATGTTTTATATTTAACTTAGTTGATTCAAGTATATCTCTTAGTCCTTCATTCAAAACTTTTTCTGTTCCATCAAATCCAATTTGATTATAATGACAAGTTCCTTTTTCTGTTGTAAATATAATTTCATTTTCTTCATTTATTAAAGTAAATTTTGTTTTAGTTCCACCGCCATCTATTCCAATATAAAACATATTTACACCCCTATTCTTTTTATATAATCTATTTTAACTGTCTTACAATTTTTTTCGTTTCTAAAATACACTTTTCTACTTTGTCAAATTCATCTTTTATAATTCCTAAATATAATAAATCCATTACTGCCAAAGTAGATAGTCTTGATGTCATTGCTCCAACTCTTAACTCTTCTTCTTCACAAGGTATATATAAAGGGTAATCAGCTAATTTTGAAACTGAATTATTATTAAACTTGGTTATAGATATTGTTGTAGCCCCTTGTTTTTTTGCCTTATCCATAGCAACCTTTACCTCTTTTGTTTCTCCACTATAACTTAAACCTATTGCCACATCTTTAGGTCCAAGATGCACAGCTGTAAGAACTTGTGTGTGTGAATCTTGATTATAAAAAGTCATTTTGTTAATTCTCGATAGCTTTGACTGAAAATCAATAGCTACTAACCCTGATGCACCTACCCCATATAAAAATATCTTTTCGCAATTTTTCAAAGCTTTTATTGCTTCTTTTAAAACATCTAAATTTATTAATTTATATGTTTCATTTAATGCTTTTATATTTATAGCTTCCGCTTTTTTTACCATTACTTCTATTGAATCATTTTCTTTTATTATTGTATTAAATGTTTCATGATTATCAATATTACTTTGTTTTGCTAAGTCAACCTTTAATGTAGTAAACCCTTTATATCCCAATTTTTTAGAAAACCTTACCACAGCAGCTGCTGATGTATTTACTCTTTCCCCTAACTCCTGTGCATTTAAATTTATAACATCATTTGGATTCTCTAATATATAGTTTGCTAACCTTATCTCTGTATCGGTATAGCAACCCATTCCTTCTTTTATTTTAAATATACAACTCATTAAAACTCCCCCTATTAATTAAAGGGGAGTGTATCCCCTTTATGTTACTTAATTTCTCTAAAGCTAAATTTTTGCCATGGTTTTATATAATCAATTAAAAATAATTCTTCTTCTCTAATTCTTCCAACTACATTTGATTTACCGCTATTTCTCATATCTTGTACAGCAATTTGTACTTCTCCTGCATAATGACCATATTCACTACTTTCAATAACAATATCTCCTCTTCTTATAATTTCAGGAGCATTGAATAGTGCAAAGTTATGTCCTTTATATTTTACTCTGCTTTGTGTTGACCTTATTAAATTATCTGAAAAATCACCTCTATTAAAATGCATTTCTTCAAATAAAATTTTTCTTTCTACTTCTGGAGTTTTCTCGTTTAATATTATATCAAATGTCACCATATTTTTCTTCATATTTGATAATGCTTCTAATTCTTTATCCGATGGATAACAATTTGAAATAATAATATCATCTATATTTCCTAATGCTATTAAATGTTTTGCTTGAATCTCAATTGGTAGTTCTCTATGCATTTCTAGAGTTGGTAGCCCATCTGTTACAGGCCATGGTCCAAATGTTCCTTCTTTTGTACTTGTGATAAATGCTGCCGTTCTTAAACCATATTTTTTAAATCTATTTGTACAAGCTTTAAAATGCTCTAAGTTTAAACCGCTATATTTATGCGGATAAAAGTTATGACAAGCAATTAAATTTTCTTTATTGGGCATATAATCCATAATTGTATCAATATAATTTGTATTATTACTCATATTAATTTCTATTTTTAGATTTTGTGGATTAAATGTCATTAAAGATTCTTCTAATCCTGAATATCCTGCATCAAGTCTTAACCCATCTGCACCAATTTCATCAAAAAAAGTTAAATCTTTATAGCTAATTCCTAAATCATCAAAAACTCTTGGACTAACATCTACAATAACTTCAAAATTCTTACTATGAGCATAATCATTTATTCTTTTAAACTTTTCTTTTATAATTTCTTTAGTTTCATTTACAGATAAAAGACATGAAAATATTCTACTAAAACCACATTCAGCAGCTTTATCTATATAATCAAAAATTTCCTTTTCAGTTGTTTTTTCTACATATACTGATATTCCTAACTTACCCATATTAAATGCCTCCTTGAAATATTTTTCTATATTAATATATAATTTTAAAACTTCTTTTAAGTCCTTCTTCTACGACCTTGCTATCATGATTTCCTTCTATGAAATAACTTTGTATATTAATATTATTTTCTTTACAATAATCAACAAATTTATAACAATTAGAAATATCTACAATTTCATCTTGCAAGCCGTGGATTAAAATATATTTGTTTTTATTTAAGTTATCTACATTTCTAAACCAACTATTATCCATCCATACTTCTTCATTAAATGGTATTCCAAAAGCACACATTTTTCTGACGCTACAGTCTTGTGGTGGCACCGGATTCCAGATTGCTGGTGAAATTAATATTATATTTTCAAATAAATCTGGATACCTTAATGATAACCTTAGAGCTCCGAAGGCTCCCATTGACACCCCACCTAATGTAATACTATTAAATTTAATATTTTTCTTCAGAAATGGAATAAGATCATTTATTATAGCCTTCTCTACCTTCTCTAAATAGTATGAATTGAATCCATTAGGTAAAATTACTATTTTATCCTCATAATTATTCATTATTTCTTTTAATGGTACTCTATCAACTAAAGTTCTATTATTCCCGTTAGTTCCATGTAATAATATAACTAAATCATACACTTTTTCTTTAATATAATTATCCGGATAATAAGCTGTAAAACACCAATCCATTCCTAACTCTGTTGAATATATAAAATTAGTTTCAATCATGATATATTCTCCTTCGTAATTTAATATTTATGCTTTATAGTAAGACCGCTTTGTTTATTTTTGGTATAAAAAAGAGGACTAAATTTGTCCTCTTTCAATTTAGAAATCTAAGCTGCTTGGCTTTCTTCCCCTTGCTCTTCAGCTAATAACTTTCTATCGTAAATCTTAAAGAATGGATAGTAAATTATTACTGAAACTATTACTAATATTACAGCTAATAAAGCTGCTGACCAACTACCACCTGTAGCCATGAAAGCAAATAGTGGTGCAGGTAATGTCCAAGGTGCTGCTATATGCATTGCTGGTACAAGACCAGATACTGTTGCTGCCCAAGCTATTACAATATTAACTATTGGAGCTATTATAAATGGTATTATTAATATTGGATTTAATACTATTGGTGCACCAAACATAATTGGCTCATTTATATTAAATATAGCAGGTATTACTGTAGTCTTACCTAGCATCTTACCATATTGAGATTTAGCTCTTAAAGCTAATAATATTGCTAATCCTAATGTTGCACCTGCTCCTCCTATCATAACAAAACCTTGGAAGAATTGCTCTGGGAATATGTGTGGTGCTACATTTCCTGCAGCAACTTCTGCTGCATTATTATCTAATAATGTTAACCATAATGGTCTTGCTAAAGATCCTACTATACTCATTCCATGTATACCGAATGACCAGAAGAATCCAATTAAAGTTGCAATGAATATTGCTGATGGAAGTGTATCTGTAGCACTTACTAATGGAGCTACAATTTTACCAATCATTCCGTGCCAATCAACACCTAAGAAATAAGTAAATATTGCAAAAAATCCTATTACTATTGCTGCTGGTGTTAAAGCTTCAAAACTTCTTGAAACTGATGCTGGAACTTGCTCTGGCATCTTTATTACTATGTTCTTAGTCTTAGTAAATCTTAATACTTCTACTGCAAATATTGAAGCTAAAATTGCAACGAACATACCACCACCGCCAAGGTTAGCCATAGGCATTGCCCATCCCATACCTTCTACAGCTTGTGGAACTAATGTTAATAAGAATGATGTAGCTGCTAATGTTCCTCCAGTAACTCCATCAAGGTTATAAGATTTAGCTAAACTATATCCAATTCCCCAGGCTGCATATAAAGACATTATATACATTGTCATTCTATATGGTAAAAGCATTGTTACTGCATTTGCACTTAACCAAGTTTTAATTGCTGATCCTTCTGGAAATGGGAAAAATGCAACTACTAAGAATATACTACCAACAATTATAAGTGGTAAAGTTGAAATAATACCGTCTCTTACAGCTCTTAAGTGACGTTGTTCGGCTAATTTAGCCATTGGTGTCGAAAGTTTTTCATCTAAAAATGCACTAAACTTTTCTAACATTTGTATCCCCCTATCATTTGTGTTTAAATTTTTCTATTTGTATATATTGTTAATTTTATTTATTAGCTAATAACTCATTAACTTGTTTAAGTAGTTTTGGTCCACCTAATGGGCTATAAGCTTGAGGTTGAATTAATGCACATGGTACATTTGCTGAAGTAGCAAATTCTTTTAAATAATCAAATCTATGTCTAACTTGAGGAGCTACCATCGCTACATCATATCCCTTTTTTACTTCTTCTTCAAACTCTTGAGTGCTTACTGCAAGTACTTCCATTTCCACTCCATTTTTTTCTGCTTCCTTCTTTAATGCATTTACTGCAATAGCACTTGACATTCCTTGTGAACAAACAAATAAAACTTTCATTTCAAAATCCTCCTAAACCTTTTTTCAATCGTTTTCTTAATCGTTTTCTTCTTTAATGTAAATATCTATGCTTCTATAATATATCATATTGCAAACATTTGCAATATTTTTTTAAAAATTTTATATTTTTTTTGAAATTATATTTTAAATATATGTATTTAAATACATCCAGAAGAATGAAATACATCCGAAGGCTAACCCAAATCCTAGGTAAGTAATCCAAAATTTATTACATAACCCTCTTTTAGTTTCAACAAAAAATCTTACATATGCTAATATGAATCCCAATATTAAAGTATTACCAATAACAACACCTACTTTATAGCTTACCCCAATGAAAGATACTATATAAGGAAATACAACTGTTGATACTATTGCTCCTAAAAGTATCATTAGTGAGCTTTTTAATGAGAATCCAGGTATATTGTAATCTGTTTTATTTTGTGGGTTAGTTTGTTTTACATTTTTTTTTGCCATAATTACCTCCTTAATATAGGAATGAGTTAGACTAATCTTATTAACTCAGCTCTAAACACTGAATTTTCCTAATTATTTCATAAAACTCTATAGCTTTCCATCCATTCTTTTGTACATTTTAATCATGCACTCAATTAAATTTTTAGCTTCAATAGCAGTCATTAAGTGATCTTGTGCGTGAACAAATAATATTGAAACTTCATTTTTTTCACCTGCTGCTTCTGATTGAATTAACTCAGTTTGAACATTATGTATTGCTAATAATTCTTCATCTGCTTGTCTTAATAAATTTTCTGCCTCTTGGTAGTTTCCTTTTTCTGCTTCTGCTAATGCTTCATAAGCCATTCCTTTAGCAGTTCCACCTCTGCTAATTAATTCAAATACAATTGCTTCCATATCTACTTTTGCCATTTCTATTACTCCTTTTTACTTTTTATTATATTATTTTATTGAATTTAACGCCTTAGCGATTACACCTTCATTATCTGATAATATTTTCTTACTTTCTTCTATATCTTTTCCTGATAAAATCATAAAAATTCCTAGCTTTACATTTCTTCCACTTTTCTCAAAGAATTCTTCTGCTACCTCTTCACTACAATTTGTTGCTTCTTTAATAATATTCTTAGCTCTTACAATTAGTTTTTCATTTGTTGGCCTAACATCAACCATTAAATTACCATAAACTTTACCAAGCTTAATCATAGTTCCAGTAGAAAGCATATTTAACACTAGCTTTTGAGCTGTTCCTGATTTCAATCTAGTTGATCCTGTTACCACTTCAGCTCCTACTACTGGTGCAATTGAAATCTTTGATACTTTTGAAACTTCTGAGTCTCCATTGCAAGTTATAGAAATAGATGCAGCTCCTATTCTATTTGCATACTCTAATGCACCTATAACATATGGTGTTCTTCCAGATGCTGCAAGACCAACAACAACATCGTTTTCATTGAGACTTTTAGATTTTAAATCTTCTATAGCTAATTCTTTAGAGTCTTCTGCACCTTCTTTTGCTCTAAATATAGCTTCGTATCCACCAGCAATTAATCCTTGAACTAACTCTTCTGATACTCCATAAGTTGGTGGACATTCAGATGCATCTAAAATACCTAATCTTCCAGATGTACCAGCACCTATATATATTAATCTTCCGCCTCTTCTTAATCTTTCAACGATAACATCTATAGCCTTTGAAATATTCTCTAATTCCTTCTCAACTGTCAATGGAACTAACTTATCTTCTTCATTTATTAGTTTTACCATCTCAAGAGTACTAACATTATCTATATTGCTTGTTCTAGGATTCCTGCTTTCTGTTGTTAGTTTACTTAAGTCAATCTCCACTTCTCCATCTCCTTACGTCATTTTCTTCACAAATTTATATTAGCACACTTAAAATTATATTTCAATATATTTTCTGTATATTTAAAATTTAATTTCATTTATTATTTCTATATATTTTGGGAGTCTTATTTTTCTTAAAGCTTACTTTAAATCTTTTTTGCTTCATCATATTTTAATTTATGAAATAAATAATTAAATAATAATATAATCAATTTGTTAAGTTATATTCCTTAAACTTTTCTTTACAATAAATTTTAAAACTCCTATGTAGTAGCTACATAGGAGTTTTCTTAAGAAATATTATATTGTCTCATTAATTAATGGCTTCTCACCTGATTGTAAGTCAATTAATTTTAAGTGCCTCTTTTCTTTTACAAATATAGATTTATACATCTTTTTTTGATTTTTTTCAAATAATATAATTCTTGTCCCTTCATTATCTGATTCAACATTAATAGTATAATCTTTCACATCAATTTTTTCAGATATTTTATTAATTTCTTCATATTCATTCATATTGGCACTTTCTTCATAAATTGTTTTTTCTGTATTTTGATTTTCTTTTACTTGTTCTTTCTCAAAAGAGCAACCTAGTAAAAACATTAAACTTAAAGATGTAACAATAACAAATATTTTCTTCATAACAATCCTCCTGCAATTTTATATAAATCATTAAATTATATATAATAATACTATTAAAGTTTTTATTGGTAAACTTTTAAATTACCTGATTTATATTTAAATTGCCACCTAAAGAATTTTTATGCAAACTTTAATACTTTAGTAAATAAAAATCTTACTACCGGCGAAACTATAATTATATTAAGAGGTAAAGCCATAATAAAGTTTCTTAATACAACCATAGGATATATTCTTAACGCATCTTTGGTAAAGCCCATAGCTAGTACACTTCCATATATAGACATAAGAAGTACCATACCAACAACCATACAAGATGATATTGCTAATATAATCTTAATAGGATTAGTATCTTTAGTTGGTTTAACTATTCTAAATGCAATAGGTTTTGCTATTTTTGCAACTATAAAAACATCACATATAAGTGCAACAAAGAATCCAAGCCAAAACTCCTTCAATAAGTTAAATAATAAATTGCTATGAAAGCCTTCATTTAAAACCATATTATAAATAGTCATAAAAAGAACCATTCCAAAACACATCATTAAAGTAAATATAAATTTTTGTCCTTTAGTTTGTCCCATAATTCTGTCATCCTTTCCGTCAATTGTAATGTCGTCAACCAAATTGACAAAGTAAAGTATATCAACTCATTTAATCATTGTCAACTAAGTTGACAATTTGATATGTAAATAAAAGCCCTTTTCTATTATAATTTATGTTACAATTATAAAAAAAAGACTTAGGTGATAATATGGATAACAAACTAAATATAATAGATTTAATAAGTGAAAATCATATAAAATTAAGAAGACTAGCAGAGGATAGATGGTTAAAAACTGGCGAGGAAGAAATTTCTCATACAGAAGGCTTTCTTTTAGCTAAAATTAGCATGGGGAAAATATCTATTTCAGAAGCAGCAAGGCAAGCTAATATATCTAGGCAAGCTATGTTTAAATGTGCAAAAAAACTGGAACTAAGAGGATATTTAAAATTTAATCTTGATGAAAAAAACAATAAGTATGCTTATCTCACTGACAAGGGAAAAGAATATTGTATGAAAAGTAAACAGTTGAAGGAAGCTATAGAAAGTGAAATTAGAATAAATATAGGTGAGGAAAACTTAAAAATTCTTAAAGAAATTTTAAATAAAAATCTAGTTGAATAATCTAATAAATTTGTAATAAATTCAGTTTATCAATTTTCATATAAAACTACTATATGTCAATATAATAGCAATGAGTTTCTAATTTCTCATTGCTATTCTTTTAATTTATTTTCTAAATTCCATACAATGATATCTTCAAGAGGATTTGTTTTAGATAATGCAATTTTAGTTATTCTTCCACTAAAAATAGTAAAATTATCATTTAACTCTTGGAACCCTAAAATTAATTCTTCATTAGTCAATTTTTTTGCAATAGTTGTATGTGGCATCCATTGAAATGGTAAATAAAATTTACTAATATCTATATCCTCTACTGAAGATAAGTCTTCATATATATTGACTGATAGATTATGTAAATATTCATTTAAAATTGGTGCTAAAAATATAACTGATGATTTAAATGATCCTATAGATGCCCAAGTTATTAATCCTTCACAACTATTTTTAATTATTTTATCTAATAATTCTATAATCTTCTCTTCTTTATTACTTTGGAATGCTGCAATAGTTATATGTGGAGGAACATTATTATCTATCATAAAATTATTCCCACTTTTTTCAGCTACTTTATTTATAATCCCTTGTATTTTACTTTCAGATTTATTATCAAAATATAAAGATACTAAGTACATTTTCCCTCCATATGACTTAAAATTTTAAATACAATTTTATCTTATTTATATTAGTTTTTCACTCTTTTGTTATTAAAAATAATTAAACTTAAAATAAAAAAAATTAATGAAATACATATCATATAAAGCATATAATCTCTTATATAATATAAATTTTCATAGGCTTGTAACTTTTTTATACTTACATATACTAACCTTTGTGGCATTAAACTTCCTATCTTTTTTAAAGAATCTGACATAACATCAAAATTCCAGAATACCCCTGATATCATACAAGTTGGGATAACTATTAATATATTAATAGTACTAGAAACATATCTATTTCTTGTAAGACTTACTATAAATAAATTTAAGGATATTGATACTAAATTAAGAAATAACATAACTACTAAAAAATTATTAGTGTTACTCATTCCAAAATCTAAATTTAGTATTTTGCAAAGGGTATAATATATAATACTACTAATAGAAGACAATAAATAAAATACTAATAGTAAAGAGAAATAATATTTATATTCTGGTATTCCACTTACTAAAACTCTAGCTTTAGTTTGATGCTCCTCATCTTCAATTAAAAAACTTGCTATAGCTGCACCACTTATTAATATCATCATTATAACTATTCCTATTGAATTTTCTATAGATGGTTTACTTTCAATTATGTTACTTAAGTTATAGTTTACTATATTCTTTTGAGTATTCTCATTAAGTTTCATAAACTCTTCTAAATTTTTATCACTAACTTTAGCTATTAAACTTAAATTATTTACTCTTCTTTTTATTGTGGATACTAAAATTTCTTTTACATCACTATTTGAAATGGACTTAGTAATAACATCACACTTATTTAAATTTAATAACCTCTCTGAAAAGCCCTCTTCTATTATAACTGCTAACTGTATTTGATGAGATATTAAAAGCATTTCGTAATTATCATTACTTGCATCTAATATATCTACATTTTCTATTTCGCTTATGGCTTTAATTACTTCTCTTGATATATATTTATTATCTTTATCTATTACTCCAACTTTATAGTTAACATCCTTTCCAAATACAAAGGTAAAAAATACTATAATAATGCCTGGAGCTATTATTCCCATAACAATAAAACTCTTTTTCTTTAGAACTAATTTAATAGTATTTAACATTAACTTAAGCAAGTTTATCACCTACCTTAAAGCTATTACTAAATATACAAATTATTAATAATATTAATGATAATTCTAAAGATAGTACTATTGATATAATTGAATAATTAGTTTTAATTCCAGAACTTAAACTTAATAATGATATATTTGCCCAGTAAGTAGGTGTAATTTTACATAATAAGCTAGTTATCATATTTGATTTTATTAAAGATATGGGTAAATAGCATCCCCCTAAGAGTCCTAAAACTATTAATGAAATATTTATAACACTACTTGCTGCTTTAGAATCTTTAAACACATAACCTATAGTTATCCCCAAAATAGAACTAAAAATTATAAGAGCTATTAATACAGCTATAATTTCTCTAATATTTTCTCCCCAATTTATATTTAAAAACACAGTGCTAACAAAATAAACTATTAAAATTTGTAGTATTCCTACTACTATGCCTAATATAAGCTTTGATAAAATAATAGTAAACTCACTTGCTTTTGATACTTTTAATCTTAAATATGTCTTTTCTACTCCTTCATTATAAGTAGATACACTTGTTATTTGTGATATATAAACAATTATTAAAACAAGCTCTGCAAAAGTATAGTAAGCAAAAGAACTTATTCCCTCATTTGATATCCCCTGATCCTCTACTATTACTTCAGATTCTTTTATTTCTTTTAGAATATTACTATTTTTTTCTAATGCAATATTTGTAACAGAATAACTTTCTAGATATTGTTTAAAAATACTTCTAAAGATTTTTTGAGAACTATCTTCTTTATTCTCATTTCTATAAAAATCATATTTATCTTCATTTATACTTATAAAAGCTAATGCTTCATATTTATTTACACTATCTTTTCCATAATTTTCTTCATTTATTTCTTGAAATTCTATTCTTAGCTCTTCTTCACAGTTATGCTTAAAACTTTTAAATAACTGCAAATAGTTATTTTCAATATTAAAATCATTAATTTTATAATAAACTTTTTTATTTTCAAATATATTAGTATCAACATTCATAAGTCCATTTAAGGAAAAACCCATTATAACTATAAGAATTACAGGAAATATAAACATTGTTACAACATTAGATTTGTTTCTGAAAAAATGTATAATTTCTTTTTTTATTAAACTAAATAATACCATATATCCTCTCTGTTATATCAATCTCTTAATTGTTTTCCTGTTAATTTTAAAAACACACTTTCTAATGTAGGTACTTCACTTTCTATACTTTCTACAATTCCACTATTATTACTTATTGTGTTTATAATGTATGGAATTACATTTATCCCTCTAGAATAATAGCACTTTAATTTTTTCTCATATACTTCAACCCTATGAATACCTTGTATTTTTCTTATTTGTTCTCTTATGTTGTATATCTCTTTTTTTAATGTTATAGTACATATATTTTCACTAACTATACTTGATTTTAAATATTCCTTAGTACCTTTCGCTATCACTTTTCCATTATCTATAATTGAAATATTATTACATAACTCCTCTATTTCTTCCATGTAATGAGATGTGTATATTATAGTAGCTCCCTCTTCATTTAATTTCTTAACAGATTGCAAAATATGATTTCTTGATTGTGGATCTATACCTACAGTTGGCTCATCCATTATTATCAATCTAGGGCTATGAGCTATTGCACATGCCATATTTAATCTTCTTTTCATTCCTCCAGAAAACTCATTAGCTTTTTTATTTCCTACCTCTAAAAGCCCAACAAATTCTAGGGCTTTATTTACTCTTCTCTTAAGTTCTCTACCTCTATATCCATATAAGGAGCAGAAAAAAGACACATTTTCTCTTGCTGTAAAATCATTATATATAGCAATATCTTGTGGTAATAAACCAATATATCTTTTATATTTATTTATCTTAATTTCCTTTTCTTCAAATAATATCTCACCTGAATTTATTTTTTCAATACCTGATATAATTTTAATTAAAGTGCTCTTTCCAGCTCCATTAGGCCCTAATAATCCATAAATATCGCCATTTCTTATTTCTAAATTTATCCCCTTTAGTACTTCAAAATCACTATACTTTTTATGCAAATTTTTAATTTGAAGTATATACATAATATAACTCCTAAAGTCCAGTATTTATTTCTTTTATACTTACTTCCTTTTTAAAGCCTTTTCTTATACATTTATTTTCACATTCTTTACTTTCACAAGATAGACATGGATTACTATCATAAACTCTTAATAACTTCTTAGCTCCATAATAATTTCCTACTGCAACTCTTCTATTGATTTCCCTTATAGGCACATTATCTATACATCCTCTTTCACATAAAGGATTATCGCAAAATTGACACTCTAAAGCTAACTTAGCTATCTTTTCTTCATTTTTATTTTTTCCTATTTTAATTTGATTCTTCCCAAAAGGCTTTTTTACTATATTTACATAGTTTTTCATATTTTCTTTATACTCAAACTCTTGTATACCTAAATCTCTTAATATAAGATTTGCTGCACTTATTCCAGAAACAGTAACAGCAGGTGTACCTGTTCCCATAACAGTTGACTCTCCACAATTAAAAAGATTATTTATTTCACTCTTAGTTTTTAGTCTTTTTAACATGTGTTGTCCCAATTTTTGTTTAGGTCCTGCTACACTTCCCTCTTCTTTTAACACATATCTATTTAAAGTTGTTGGAGTGCTAACTTCTACATGGCATAAATTTTCTTTAAAACTAGGAAACCTTTTTTCTAAAATATCTAGCATTCTATATTTTTCTACTTCTTTCATTTCTCTATATGTTTTAGTATTATAATTATTCTTAAATCCCTTAGGCCATTTTTTAAAAGTAGGTCCTATTGCAAATATAGTATGATATCCTTTTTCACAAAGAGTCTTATCATCAATACTTAAAATATAAACAGTAACTTCTCCCTCATCTAATTTAGTTTTATTACCAATTATCATTTCAATTGGCAAAGTTCCTTCTGGAATTGCCTCTTCTTTTACAAGTGCAAATAAAACTACTGACGGATAAGATTTTTCTAAATTATTTGCCCATGTTTTAATTTCTTCACTTATATTATCTTTTAACAACTTATTATATAAGTTCCATATATTTCCGGAATTAATAATATATTTTCCACTTATAATAGTTCCATCATCTAGCTTAACTTTATTTGCTTTATTATTTTCTACTATTATTTTTTCTACTTCTTTTCTGTAAATCATTTGCCCATGATTTTCTTCTATTACTTTTTCTAATTTTCCAACTAAATTTAAAGTTGAACCAGCTGGATAATAGCTACCTCCAAAATGATTATCCACAAACATTATAGATGATAATATTGCTGGGGTTTCTTCAACATTTGTATAACAATATGTAGATGTTAACTTGTCAAACAAGTTAAATACATTTTCATATTTAAAATATTTTTTTAATATACTTACCGTATTTTTATTCATATATCCTAAAAATCTTATATACTCAATAGGATGTCTTAAAAATCCTTCTAATCCTTGGGATTTTTTCATAGCATCTGGTGATATAAAATTAGGTTTTTCTGCTATTATCTTTGTATACTGTTTACTTAAATCATTATAAAATCTTTTAAAATTTTCTTTTTCATCTGGAAAAACCTTTGTTAATTCTTCTATAAACATGTTTATATCTTCATGGAAGATTATTCTATGCTCTCCATAGTTAATTGCATAAAGCTCATCATGCTTTATTATATCTATAGGTTCTTCCAAGGCATTAAAAACAAATCTATGTGGAGCAAATCCTTTATCATTAAATCCATATATCATAGCTGCTCCTTGTTCAAAAACTGTATCTTTTCTCTTGAATATCCCACAAGATCCCCCAGGCTTATTTTGTGCTTCAACTACACATACCTTTAACTTTCTTTTTGCTAATAAAGAAGCTGCTGTAAGACCTGATATTCCTGCTCCTATTACAATAACATCATACTCCATATATACCCCTTAAATTTTATAAATTATTATTCTCTTATTAATTTTATTCTTATAATAAAAAAATATTAATATTACTTAACTTCATTAGCAGGTTTTATTACTTTAGTTAGGATTCTATAAAGCCCATCTCCATATACCCTTTTTACAATATTAAGTTTTACATTAGGAAAATATTCTTTATCAAGCCATCCTTTATTAATCCAGTATTCTTTATCTACTGGAAAAACATTAGTTGCTAAGGTTCTTTGAATGTTATAAGTATAAATTTCTTTAAAACTTGGAGAGTAATCCTTTCCTTGAGACTCTATTAATTTAATAAATTGTAATAATTCTTTTTCTTCTATATGCTTATTAAAATTTCTACCATTTCGTGAAATAGTACCACCTAAAAAAACACCCCATTGAATCATAACTTCTTTCATAGAATTTAAGGTGTTTTCTATGCCTGAGCCTTGAGTACTTGCAAGAAGTAAAGTTGGCTTTTTAGATACTTCACTTCTATGGAACCAGCTACAAGTCCTGTCTATAAAAGTCTTTAATATTCCGCTCATATTATTTAAATAAACAGGAGTTCCTATTATAAGTCCATCGCTTTCAATTATTTTTTTCATTATAATATTAGCTTCATCTTTAACAATACATTTCCCCTTTAAAATACACACTTCGCACCCTTTGCAAAAATCTATTTTAAAATTTAATAAGCTTATAAGCTCTGTTTCATAACCTTTATCTTTTAATATATCTTCAATTGAACTTAATAGCTTGTACGTGTTTTTCTTTCTGCTACTAGAATTAATTAAAAGTATCTTCTTCATACTCTCTCACCCTTTCTATATTTTCATAATTTTTGTAATATTATTTAATTAATAATTATTGACATATGTCATTAATGTGCTAATATACTATTTATATAACGTGTTTTTTAACTTATATGGATTAATAAAAAATAAAGGAGTGTATTTTTATGAAAATTGCATTACCATCAAGAGATAATAAGATTGATGATCATTTTGGACATTGTGAATACTTTACTGTTTTCACAGTAAATACTGATACAAAAGAAATAATTGATTCTGAAAATGTTCAATCTCCTGAAGGCTGTGGCTGTAAATCAAACATTTCAAAAATTTTGGCTGATATAGGAGTTACACTTATGTTGGCAGGTAATATGGGAGAAGGTGCAGTAAGAGTTCTAAAAAATTCTGGAATTGACGTAATACGTGGGTGTTCAGGAGATTTAAAAACTGTAGCCCAAAGCTGGTTAGATGGTACACTTGTAGATTCAGGTGATGTTTGCCATGAACATGAACATGGGTGTCATCATTAATAACATAAATTATAGTCTATGTTATTAGTATAAATTTCTTACAACAATTATACTTTATTAGAGCAGTTAAAATATATTCTATTAAAGATATTCTAGCTACTCTTATAAAGTTAATCTTCATTTTTTTTAATAGATATACCACATCTATTTTTAGGACATCCCTTTCCACCGCATTTTTTTTCAAAACTACTGCAAAGCTCGTAATTTCCTCCTTCAATTCTTAATACTTTTCCATTAACCAATGACTCTGCAAGTTTTCTCCTAGCATCATTATATATTCCCTGAACAGTCGTACGTGCAACATTCATTTGACCAGCACATTCTTCTTGATTAAATCCTTCTAAATCAATCAATCTTATGACTTCATATTCATCCACAGTCATTATAATAAAATCTTCTTCTTTCATCTTTCCATTAATAGGTCCATATATATCTATTTCTGGTAAACAACAAACTCTTCTAAATTTTCTTGGTCTAGCCATATGACTTCCCCCTACAAAATAAGTTATTTTAATATATTTTACATTATATCATTCATTATTGCTGCATACCATTTCTTATAACCTCTAATAATTTATCTATGTATATCTTATCCATTTGTACATATTGTGAACCATTTTCACTAGATTCTTTTTTAGCTCCACTTTTCATAATATAATTGTCTATATCAACATATTCTTGCCATGTATCATAATCATACTTATTTGATGGTTGGGTCATAGATGGATGAGCTAATTTAAGTTTTTTACCATTTTTTAATTGAATATTATAAAAAAATTCTCCTTTATTTCTTCCTCTAATAACAAATCCGGTATTTACATACTCTACATCATTAAAGCTATATTTAGTGCCTTTTAAGTTATAAAAGCTATAATCACAAATTCCCTCTTCTGTAACTACTACTACGCTAGTTAATACTAAATATAAAAGAGGAATAACTATTAATATATCAAGCTTTAAAGAGTAAAATAAGTTTTTCTTATGATACTTCTTTTCTTTTTTTGAAAAGATCATTTTTATTCTAATAGCTACTATTATAAATATTACAAATAGTAAATATGAATATGGGGATTTTATAAGATAGGTTATATATTCTCCCTTTATAAATAGCTTTTCTTGTATAAATACAATTCCTATATAAAATACTATAAATGCAATTACCATTACTGCTATTAATAGAATATAAAATATAAATGATACTATATGACTTAATAGGTCCAAAGCAATGCTGTGTTTTCTATTATGTATCTTTAAATAATTTCTAAGATTAAATAGTACTAAAGCAACTCCAAGAATAACCAAAACTATGTTCAATACTATATTTTCATAATTTTTGTCGTATATGTTTATAAATAACCAAAGTATCGGCCCTAAAGCTACAAGTATAGATGTAAATAATCCATACTTAATATATTTTTCCTCTTGCATCTATACTTCTCCTTACACTTCATATTTAAAATTATTTTATAAATTAATATCCTTATCTATTTATATATATATTTAATTATATATAATTAACATAAAAATCAAAGAAATTTTTTCCAATTCCACATAATATCTAAATAAATATACTTGAACAACCTTACTCAAGAAGATAATACTTTAATGCTGAATAATATTAATAATACAATAAAAGCTAGTTTAAATGGAAACATACCATTTAAACTAGCCCAAAAATTAATAATTTACTGTTAATAAAGCTATCACTAAAACATATAAAATAAATATCAAAACTTAATACTGCCTTAGATTAACTTTACTCTATTCTTAAAAAAAGAATATTTTCTTTTTTCTTTTCTTATAAAATATATACTGTTTCTTTTCTCTTTTAGGTATTATTGATCTTATAAAATAAAAAATTAGATATATTATTCCTAAAATTGCTGATATTAATAATAATATAGGTCCACCAATAAAAACTACTGCTAAAGTTCCTAAGGGTGATATAAACCATCCAATTATTAGAATTATTATCAGTATTACAACTAAACAGCCACTTGCTCCATCATTATTACCTCTAGAATATTTTCTGTTTCTTCTCTTAGGATAAACACTATAAGATGTTTTATTATAAACTCTATCATAACTTGCTCTAGAAGGGTCCTTTAATACACCAGATCCTTTTTTCCCATAATAAGGATTTATTGTTCCTTTCCATGCCCGCTCTAGTTTACCAGTTGTTCTTGCTGATATCGACTTATTTATATTAGGTTTTCTTAATCCAAATTTCATCTCCTTATACCCCTTAATCTTTTGTAATTTATCACCTAATAATTTTAGCATAAGATAAATATATTTCAATGTAACAGTAATTACTTAATTTTCATACTATAATCCTATCAATTTCACTCTATTTTTTTTGCTTTTTACTTCAATAATTTAAAATAATATTTGTATTTGAATATATTATATATAACTTAAAACTTAACACTAATTTATTTTCATGTAAATAAACACACGCTAGAAAAATAATACTAAGATATATGTACAAACCCTCAAAATATAATAAAATATTTAAACTATTCCTATAAAATCTTCTATAAAAGTAAAAAAACAATGGTATAACCTTGATATTTAAAGGTTATATCATTGTATCTTTACCTTAGTTCTTATTTAGTGGAGGCTAGCACGACCTTTAAAACCCACTATTTTTATCGTTATTCTCTATCTTCATCCTTATGTAAAGCAACCTCTTCATATGCTCTCGTACGCATTTCCTTAACATTACTATACAATTTCTTCAAGTATGAATCTGATAAATCTAATATTGGCTCATACATAAAAGAATTTATATGTATATTTTCGGGTGTCATTAAATTGACTTGTTCTAAGATTTTTATTTCGTTAATATTATTATGTTCCTCTTTGTATAATCTAAGTAATCCACATGTTTGATTTCTAGTTATATCCTTTATTTTCTCTTTATCACTTATCCGAGTTATCATAAATTCTTCTGCCAATAACCTAATTGCTATAGATAAAACTATCTTATTTTCTAGGTTTATTTTCTCAGTATTCTCTTGTACTATCTTCTCTACCTCATAAAATAAAACATTTATAACTTTTCTATTTTTATCATTTAAGTTTTTATGTACTCTCCACACGTCATTATATATTGCTTCCAAATCTGCTACAGTGATATTATTAGTATCCTCTTTTATATGTAATAAACTAGTAAGCTTTAAATAATTAGGTGAATTTTCTACTTCTAAATATTCACTTAAGTTTCTTACAAAAGGAATTGAAGCTATCATAATTCTATCATTGCTACTGATTTTATTTTTCCATACGTCAAATATATTTTTCAAGTATTCACCTTGAACAAGCTTTATCTTCATATCATTCTTATGAACCATTAAACTATTCTTTCTTGGTATTCCTAATCTATTTACTACAGTTCTATAAAAATCAAAATTATGCGTAAGTATAACCATTCTAAATATACCTGATTTTAATATATCATTTAGATATTCAACAATAGCATATTTATTCTTATAATCAAATGAGTCTGCAATATCATCAATAACTACTAGTACATCTTTATTTAGCTTAATCAAAGCTTCTATTTCAAAGATTAAATTAAGTATATATAAAGCTCTCTTTTCTCCATTGCTTAAAACATTAAGTAGTGTTGTTCTATCTATATCTCTATAACTTCCTCTTTCATTATACTTAAAATTAATAGTTGGAGTATTTTCTTTCAAAATTACATCTTGTTGATTGTGAATTTCCACCACAAATGGTACATCAAATCTTTGGTTAAAAATTTCAACCACTTCATCCCAAGATGTTTTTTGCCTCTTAGCTTCCTCCACAATTTTTTTCAACTGTTCCTTTGATAATTTATACATGCCGACCAAAGCTTTTAATTCTTCTTCATTTTGCTTTAAATAGCTTAACCAGAGTTCTTTTTTTAAACTATCTATATTATCTAAATAAGATATAATTTCCGGGCTACTTTCTAACAATGTTCTTAAGCCCTTCATAGCCGCATTTTTGGTTAGTTTTTCATCCAACTTTTCGAACTTAATTAGCAAATCAGCATTGTTAAAAATTTTACTTTTTTCTCCCTCTAGTAAAGCATCAAGCTCTCTCTTACTCTTTATTTCCTTATCTTTAATTACTATTTTATTTTTAACTTTAAAAAATCCATTATCATTTAAATTTTTTCCTATGGTACTTACATTATTATGATTAAAAACACCTTTAGTAAAATACTCAGATTTAGTTATCAACTCATTATATTTTTCTATATATTCTTTTATTAATATTTTGGTATCTTTATCTTTCAAGAACTCAATTACTTTTTCATTTATAATTGTTTTGTATTTTATATCAATTGGAGATGAAAATTCTTCAAGCAACACTTTTATTTCCTCAAAACATTCAAATATGTTTCTAGGGGTACTTCCCCATGTATTACTTATTTCTATTTCTATTTCACTCTTACTTCTTATTCCGCATAAGGGTGATAGCTCTTTTAATATTGTATCTTTCTTTTTTTCTAAATCAGAATGTATTTTATCATACTTTGCTTTTAGTTCTTTATTTACCATCAACATTGAAACTCTTTTTGATTCATAATCTTCCTTATATGATTCAATTACAAATACATCTCCTGAACTCACATCTTCCCCATTACTTTTAGTAATTAAAGCGTTAGAAACTTTTTCAGTGTTAATTAAATCTTGAGGTGCTTCTTCATCAGATATACATTTAACCGTTTTAGCAAATGAAGTCTTCATTGTTCCATTAGGAGCATAAATACTGCAGGCTTTTTTGCTTGTAAAATCAAAAGTATACTTCAACTCATTAATACCAAAACAATTAATAAAATCAATTTTAATTTTATCCATATCTATTATTTACTCCTAAAACTTAAGAAAATAGCTTAATATTGTTGTAAACCTAGTATTTAATTATGAATATGCTCCCCAATCTCTCTTTAAAAACCACCTTATTGGATTCCAAGTAACATAATTCTTTGGTTCGAATGACTTGTCTAATATTTTTATATCAATTATCTGTGATGGTAATATTGATAAATTATGGTTGCTTGACGGGCTATCTAAATCATAGAAATGATACCTGTCTTGACCGTCTTTGTATTTTCTGCTTGGTCCAAAATCGAATGGTACACACGTTCTTGAAATTATACCTTTCTCATAAGAGTCAAATTTTAATAATACTAATTTCTTTTGGTTAATAGCTTGAATAAATTTTTGATGCATTTCCTATCTCTCCTTTATAATGTTTATCAATAATTAGCTTTACATTATACGATATTTACTTTTTTTATAATTATATATCTTATTAATTGCTAGCTGTTTCGTCACTTAACTATAAGTTCAAATAATAATTTATAAAACTTTATATCAATTACCATATAATTGTATATTATACCATTATTTCCTTAATATATCTATAATTACTACCAATTAATTAACATATTGTAAATTGTTGGTTTCTTCACTAAACACACCTTTAATGACATTATTTCTTAACAACTATAAAATAATGAACTGAGCCCCATTAAATAGCCAGTTCTTAAAAATACTCATCATTTCTAAGCCGCACACCTAACATCAATTGAAGTCCGTTTTTTTAATACAATTTGTATTTTTTCATTATTATACCAATTAATATAAACATGTATTGCATTAAATAAACTTTCTTTGTCTTCAAAAAAATGTTGATAAATTAGTTAACTTTTAAAGTGGCCGAAAAGACTTTCTATACAAACGTTATCATATTAATTTCCTTTCCTAGACATACTTTGTATAATATTTTATAAGAGTTCGATCTATAATGGCGCCTGGATTACTGTGAATGATTAAGCTACTTAAATCGAGCCCTTTTTCTTTAGGAAAAGCTTCGTTTAACATAGATTCTACAAATTCCCTATTTAAAGATGTACTTAATTTATATGACAATATTTCATTGTTATGTAGGCCCATTAATGCCGATAAATATGATTTCTTAAAGCTTTTCCTATAATAAAGATAAGTTATATCTGTTACCCATTTCTCATCAGTTTTAGTAATTGAAAAATCTCTATTAGGTATATTAGGTTCAATTCTACCAATATTCATAGCTTTACAATTTATATACTTAAATTTTTTTCTTCTAATTATAGCTTTTATTTTAAAGATGCTCATTAATTGCTTAACTTTTTTATGATTTACTATAATATTAAAATCTCTCTATAATACACTTTTAATTCTTCTATAGATATCTAGCATTTTTTCTTTGAAATCTGAATCCCTATCATTTTCATGTCTATTTATCCAAGTATAATATCCGCTTCTTGAAACTTCAGCTAAGTAACATAGTAGTTTTACAGAAAATCTTTCTTAAAGTTTATTTGTTATCTTAAATTTATCTATTTTATATATCGCAACCTTTCTACTTGAAGCAATTTTTTAAGTATTCATTCAACCTCTGCTTTTTAACTTTAAATTTTTTTCTTCCAATGTTAATTCAACTTTTCTTGAATGTCCCTTATTCACGCCTCTAGCTTTGCCACGGCGTTGGGATAATCCGTATACTCCAATTTTCCCCAATAATAAAATTCACTTATTGGTGCTTAATCCTAATTCTCTAGCAATAATAGGAATCCTTCCATCTTATATATACATTTTTACTACTTTCATTTTTAAATCTAATGAATAAGTTTTATTCTTTCTTGACATAAAAAATCACCACGCTAAATAGATTTTACAACAGTCTTTTTAACTGTGTCTATTTAACGGGGCTCACTTCACAATGCTGTAAGTCTTTATTTTTCATTTAAATTACTAACTTCTATGATTGTTATTACTCCATTAAAAATAAAAAACCTTACCTATTTTTATTAATTAAGAGTTTTTAGTTTATTATATAATTATAATATATCTTTATATTTATCTTTTAGTTCTTTAAATATTTTCAAATATCCTTCATCCTCAAAATACTTTCTTACCAATTCTGTTTCTTCTGTCTCTTTGGCTTGGATACTATCTGAAGTATAATCAATATAATCTTCTGGATACCACGTATATCCTAACTTTAACTTATCAATTTCTATTTGTGGAAATACTAGACCACTAGAAATCTTATACATAGTATCTAATAACATGTCATATGAATGAGTAAAAATATTTAGTCTTTCGCAAATATAAATAATAGCTTTTAATTGATATCTACTCCTCCAATAGCCCCAATCCCAGTTAGTTGATATAGGCATATATTTATATATAGTAGTATTATTTATCTTCTTTATTGGGTATCTTACTAAAATTATCACATAATTTTCTCCATACTCATTTGGGTTTAGCTCTCCACTTTTAATAAGAAAAACATCAAGTTCATTACCATGTAAACTTTTTAACTCAAATATTTTTTCCATAAAGCTTCTAATGTTTTTGTAATAATTTATATGCTTGTAAATCCTATTTGATTTACCCTCAACCCAGTCCCTTTCTACTTCAAATGTATTACATGTCCAATCAATGAAATTGTTGTCAAGTATCTCTAATATGCTATTTTTATCCTTAAAGTCTGATAATTTAAAGTTAAAATCACTATCCGTAAAAGATGGAATTTGGCTTATTGCCACCCCATGATTTTGATAAATTGAAATAACCCTATCTACCAATTTATATATTTCGTTATTCACATTATTATCAAGCTTTACTTTATTAGGATTATCACTATTATGAACATTTACGTTATAATTAACTACATTTGTAACATATGAATCAATTGACTCTTTCTTTTTCATGTTATTAATTAGTGCAGCACCGATAGTGTTACCTATTCCAGAAAATAACCAATCTTTATTTTCAATTACTATTTCAAAGATTTCATTTAATTTAACCATAAATAATCCCCCTTATGTTTAGTAAGAATATTATACCATTTATGCTATATAAAGAAAAAAAATATTTTACTGACTAACGGTGTTAATGTTATATTTTTAATTATAAGAAATCCTACATTATTTATGGTGCACTTACCTTAAATCACCACAACATAATACCAGATTTAGTAAAAATCTCATTCACTAATAATATCATTTATTATTCTTAATTCTAAAAAATAAAAAACCCTCGACAACACATTTATGTATTGTCGAGGGTTTCATGGTGGAGGCGAGGGGTCATGTGCATCCATAATTTCTTAATGGCACTGACTATATCTTAGTGTACAAGTTTTGTACACTCTTGGCGTATTATAGAAGCTCAGTGTAGTTTAATGTCTTCTATCCTAGTATTCCATAGCTTTCGCCTTAGGAACCTATAAGTCGATACGAGGCTATTGAATTTCTTCACATACCTCTCGGTATTGTCGTTAGCATTACCTATTACGAGTTCACCGATAAAGCCAAGTTATCACTTATGAATCACTTCATAAGGCGACTCATCTTACGAATCGAACCCCTGTCCGAAAGTAGACCAATCTGACTTTCTACGAGCGTAGTTTGTGACTAAAATTTCGGTCCTTAGTTCGCTCACAAACAAACTCCTAATTCCCTAGCTTCATAAATACCCCTTTAGCTCAAAGCTTTGCTAAACTTCGTTTCCCACTTTAATGACACCAGTGATCCAGAGCGTGGGCACCCTGGGCTGATGAGCGGCTATATTAAGCTGCTAATGCAAAATTGTCTTCTGCGTTTATCTTTAATGCATACTTTATTATCGAGGTGACATGCTTGCCTCGGCTCGCTTATCAAACCCATCTTACCCCCGTCGAAGCCAAAACGCCCCCAGGTTAAAATTAGTTTAACGCGAAATATTCAATTTTCATTCCGTGTTGTAATTATATATTATAAATTTTTTTCTGTCAATAATCTTAAAATTCTCACTTTATCCATTTTTTTATAAGATAATCTAAATCATCTGATAAGTTATACATTATCAATTATTAATTATTCTTGTCCGCTGGATAAACTACTCCAATTTGCTTTCTTGCTTCTTCAATAACTTCAATTACATCTCTTGAAACCTGTAGTGAATTTATCTTAGATTCCTTTTCCCCTAAATTAATTAAATTTACAAATTCTTGAACCTCATAACACATATTTGCTTCTTTATGTTCTATGGATAAGTCCTCTTCTCTTCCATCTCTATAAATTATTTTTACCCTATCAAAGCTATTAATTTTATCAATTATTATATTTCCTTCTTCTCCTTGTATTTCTGATGGAAGATATGAATTACTTATCTTCGAATAAATAACAACTCCCTCCATATCATCATAACCAAAGACTACGCTACCTTCTCCATCTACTCCTGTTTTTAACATAATTCCATTAGCTTTTACAGTTTTAGGCTTTCCAAATAAGTTAACCATAGGTGCTATACAGTATACCCCTATATCCATAATAGCTCCATTTGATAGTTCATTTTTAAAAGCATTTAAAACTTCACCATTCTTATACTTATCGTATCTTGAAGAATACTGACAAAAGCTTGCAAAGTATTTTCTAACCTTTCCGATCTTGTGAAGATTATCCTTTATAACCTTAAAGTTAGGTAAAACTGTAGTTTTCATTGCTTCCATAAGTACTACATTATTTTCTTTTGCAGCTTTTATCATTTCATCAACTTCTTTAGTATTTGAAGCAAAAGCTTTTTCTCCTAGTACATGCTTCTTATTATTTAAAAATAAAATAGCTTGGCTAGCATGTAATGAATTTGGAGAAGCAATATAAACAGCATCTATTAAATTGCTTTTTGCCATTTCCTCTAAATTAGTAAATACATGCTCTATATTGTGTTTATTAGCAAATTCTCTTCCTCGTTCTTCAGTTCTTGAATATACAGCAGCTATTTTAGCATCATTAACCTCTTTTGCTCCATCAATTAATCTGTCTGTAATAAAATTAGTTCCAATAATCCCTATATTAACCATAATAATATTTCTCCTTAGAAATTAATATTTTTTATTTATATAAGCTTATTATATCATAATTTACATACCTCCTAATAATTGTAAAGGAATTTTCCTTTAATTATTGTGCATACTAATAATAACCTAAATTGGATTATTAATCTTAGAATTATAAAAAGATAACTAAGGAGGATTTTTATGAAAAAGAGACTATTACCCTTGCTATGTGGCTTTTTTATTTATGTTTTCATTTTAAGTAACTTTATTTATTTTTTATCCACTACAAAAAATTCAACCTTTGTACCCTCAGACTTTTTTACAACAGCTTATGAAAGTACATATTATGATGATGCAACAGCTAATGTTGGTACATTCATAACAGATAATGATGGTAATATTGAGAATTCTATAATTGATTTTATGAATACAGTATTTAATTTAAGAAATGAAGCCTTTTTAAATGGAAATGTTGAAAAACTTTATAAATTTTATGATATAAATCAAACCTTTAGTGCCTATTCTTTAAAGCATGAGTTTAAGAGAATTGCATATCTTAGAGATTGGGCAAAAGAAAGAAATTTAACTTTTAAAAGTATAGAGTCAACTCCAACTATTAAGGATTTTAAAATAAAAGATGATTTATACCATTTAATCTTAAGTGAAGAATATAAGTTCATTTACTTTTACAATGATAATCCTGAAAAAATTACTACCTTTGGAATTGAATTAATTCATAATTTAGAGTTAAAAGACAAAGATTCATCTTTTTTAATAACTAAAGATTATTATGAAGATTATTTTAAAACTGGTCTTGAAAAATATGATTTTGATTTAACAGAAAAAAATATTCCACTTACCAATACAAAAGCTAAAGTCTTTAATTTTAATACTGAAGCCAATCCAATTATTAGTGAAAATTATAATAGATTAAAAGCTATAAGTTACGCTAATAAATATTCTGGAATTTCTTTTGCTTCAAAGGCTGAAAATAATATGAGTTACTCTATATATGTTACTGGAGATAAAAATTCTGCTAATTTTATTTCTCAATGTCTTTCTGATAGAACTGAAGGGGGAGGTATGAAGCAAGATAAAGATTGGTCCTATATGAACACAAAATCTAATAAAATTAAGGCCACTTCTTCTTGGGTAAAATCTCAAGACTTAGTTGAATACCTTTTAAATTCTGAAAAAGGAAGTCTTTACTTTTCAGGAACCTTAGAAACCTTAAAGGATACAAAAATCAATCTTGGAGATTTAATTATTTTTAAAAGCGGAAACTATATTGATGGAATAGGAATAATTACTGACTTTGATAGTAACAACTATCCTCTAATTAACACTAATTCTATAAATACCTATAAGACTCCTTTTGATTTAGGCTTTGGAGGTACTGATTCTAAATTTTATTTACTATCAATAAAATAAAATTTGGCTGTCTTATAGACAGCCAAATTAATAATTATTATAAAACTTCTAGTGTGTTTTTCCCTTAATTTTTCACTCTTAATTAATTAAAGTATATCTTCTAAAGTGTATCTTGAAAACTCATTAAGAAAAGCATCTAAGGATTCCTTCATTATTCCTTTTAACTTACAATCAGAGCTTATATAAGGACAACAATTTTCTTTACTAAAACATTGAGCTATATTTAGATTATCTTCAGTAATTTTTACAACTTCTCCAAGGTTTATATCTTGAGGATCTAATCCTAGCTTTAACCCGCCAGTTCTACCTTTCATAGATATAATTAAATCCGTCTTAGCTAGCTTATGTATTATTTTCTTAAGATGATGCTCTGATATTTCTAATTTTTTAGCTAGTTCTTCCACAGTACAAAGTTTATCTCTGTTCTCTGCTAAGTAAACTAAAGCTCTAAAAGAATAATCAGTAAATTTGGATAAATACATTGAAACCCCTCTCTTTCGTATTTTATAAAGTTATTTCGAGTAATTTAATAGTGAATAATCCATAGTTTATTTTTTAATCAAATCTATATTTACCATTTATTATCATATTCATATACAAAATACTCTTTCTAAAATTATACTATAAACTCACCTATAATTACTAAAAAAAATATATAATATTTACAGAATTTTAATATTTTATATCAAAAAATATAAGGATATCTTAACTATAATATAATATTAAAGTTATAGATACCCTTAAATCTTATTTGCTTAAGTATTCATCTATTGCAGCTGCTGCTTTTTTACCAGCTCCCATAGCTAAAATAACCGTTGCTGCTCCTGTTACAGCATCTCCACCTGCATATACAGCTTCTTTTGTAGTAAGTCCATTCTCATCTGCAATTATGCATCTCCATTTATTTATTTCTAATCCCTTTGTAGTGGATGAAATTAATGGATTTGGAGAAGTTCCAAGAGACATTATTACAGTATCAACATCCATAATATATTCTGAGCCTTCTTTAACTACAGGCTTTCTTCTTCCAGATTCATCTGGTTCACCTAATTCCATTTGTACACATTTCATTCCTTTTACCCAACCATTTTCATCTACTAATATTTCTGTTGGGTTTGTTAATACATCAAAAATAATTCCTTCTTCTTTAGCATGATGTACTTCTTCTATTCTTGCTGGAAGTTCTGATTCACTTCTTCTATACACTATATGAGTTTCTGAACCTAATCTAAGTGCAGTTCTTGCTGCATCCATAGCAACATTTCCCCCACCTACTACAGCAACTCTTTTTCCAATCTTAACAGGAGTATGATACTCTTCCTTAAAAGCCTTCATTAAGTTAACTCTAGTTAAAAATTCATTTGCAGATAGAACTCCATTTGCATTTTCACCCTTTATTCCCATGAATTTTGGAAGTCCTGCTCCTGAACCTATAAATACAGCTTTAAAGTTTTCATTTTCCATAAGCTCATCTATAGTAATGGTTCTACCAACTATTACGTTAGTTTCTATTTTAACTCCAAGCTTTTTAATATTTTCAATTTCAGCTCTTACAACATCATCTTTAGGCAATCTAAACTCAGGAATACCATAAACTAAAACTCCACCTGGTTCATGTAAAGCTTCAAAAATTGTTACATCGTAACCTTTTTTAGCTAATTCCCCTGCACAAGTAAGTCCTGCCGGACCACTACCTATTACTGCAACCTTTATATTTTTTAGTTCTTCTCTTTCAGCTAAATATATATTATTTACTCTTGACCAATCAGCTATAAATCTTTCTAATTTTCCTATAGAAACTGGTTCTCCTTTAATTCCTAATACACATTTACCTTCACATTGGCTTTCTTGTGGACAAACTCTTCCACATACAGCAGGTAAAGCGCTATATTTTGCAACTTCTTTAGCTGCATTTTCAAATTCTCCATCTTTAATATAGGATATAAAATTAGGAATATTTATTGATACTGGACATCCATCTACACATTTAGGATTTTTACATCCTAAACATCTACTAGCTTCTCTCATAGCCTCTTCATCAGAATATCCTAAACATACTTCCTCAAAGTTTTTTGCTCTTACTTCTGGAGATTGTTCTGATATTGGTACTCTTTTCATTCTATCTTGTAATTGACTTGCCATACTTATTCCACCTTACAACCACAACCACCATGTTTGTGTGTGTCCCCTTCCTCTAATTTTAACTGTTCTCTACCTTCTTCAGTTTTATACATTGATTGTCTTCTCATAGATTCATCAAAATCTACAAGATGTCCATCAAATTCAGGTCCATCTACACAGGCAAATTTAACTTTTCCTCCAACTGTGACTCTACAAGCACCACACATTCCTGTACCATCAACCATAATTGGATTTAAGCTTACTGTAGTTGGAATATTAAGTTCTTTAGTTAGCATAGCCATAAATTTCATCATTATCATAGGTCCAATTACTACTGCATGATCATACTTATTGCCCTTTTCTTCAACTAAATATTTTAAACAATCTGTCACTCTTCCATTAAATCCATAACTTCCATCATCAGTTGCTACATATAAATTGCCAGCAACTTCTTTAAGCTCATCTTCTAATATTAATAAATCCTTAGTTCTGCTTCCAACTATTACATCGCAAGGAATTCCATTTTCTTTCATCCACTTTACTTGCGGATATACAGGCGCAGCCCCCACACCACCTGCTACAAATAAAATATTTTTCTTCTTAAGCTCTTCAACATCTTCGTGAATAAATTCACTAGGTTGCCCAAGAGGACCTACGAAATCAGAAACATATTCACCTTCATTAAAAGATGCTAATTCCTTTGTCCCTCTTCCAACAGCTTGAAAAACTATAGAAACTGTACCTTCATCCTTATTATAATCAGCTATTGTTAACGGTATTCTTTCACCTTTATCATCATTTTTTATAATTATAAATTGACCTGGCTTAGCTGATCTAGCAACTCTAGGAGCTTCTATATCCATTAGGTATATATTATCAGTAAGTTCCTTTTTCTTAATTATCTTATACATGCTTGTACCCCCCTGATTTTTCTTTCAATTATATGTTATCATTTTTTAAAAATTCACACAATTGAATATTATATTTTTTTACTATTTTTAGATAAAAAAGGTTATCTATAAAAGTAAATGTCTTATTTTAGATAACCTTTAACTTAATATTCAAAATTATAAAATTTATATTTTAGAAATTAACTTTATTTCCATAATAGGTACATTCAAATAACTTTTCCATAGTTTCTGCATCTATTTCCCTTGGATTAGAACCAGTACATGCATCTAAAACTGCATTTTTAGAAATAAACTTTAAATTAGCTTTAAAGTCATCTTCAGTTACTCCATATTCTTTAACTGTATGAGGAATATTCAATGCAGTATTTAAATTGTTTATCATTTCAATTAATGAATCTGTTAATTCCTTATTTGTTGTACCTTCTAACTTTAATAATTTTGCTATATCAGCATATCTATCTTCACATTTAACCCTATTATATTGAATAACATATGGTAAGAATATTGCATTTGCACATCCATGTGGAATATGGAATACTGCTCCAGTCTTGTGAGCCATAGAATGAACTATTCCAAGTAATGCGTTTGAAAAAGCCATTCCTGCTAAACATTGAGCTTCATGCATTAAATTTCTTGCTTCTTCATCTCCCTCAAAAGAATCTACTAAATTTTCCTTTACCATTTCAATAGCTTTTAATGCTAAAGGATCTGAAAAATTTGATCTAAGGGATGCTGTATAAGCTTCAATTGCATGAGTTAATGCATCCATTCCAGTGTGTGCAACTAACTTTTTAGGCATAGTTTGTGCTAGTTCTGGATCTACTATTGCAATATCTGGAGTTATATTAAAATCAGCTAGTGGATATTTAATTCTTGCTTTATAATCTGTTATAACTGAGAAAGCTGTAACTTCTGTTGCTGTTCCACTAGTTGATGGAATTGCTACAAATTTTGCTTTTTGTCTTAACTCTGGTAATCCAAATGGAATTACTGCTTTTTCAAAAGTAAAATCAGGATATTCATAGAAAATCCACATAGCCTTTGCAGCATCTATTGGAGAGCCTCCTCCCATTGCAACTATCCAATCTGGTTCAAATTTTCTCATTGCTTCTGCTCCACTCATAACAGTTTCAACTGATGGATCTGGTTCTACACCTTCAAAAACTTCAATTTCCATTCCTGCTTCTTTTAAATACCCTTCAACCTTATCTAAAAAACCAAATCGTTTCATTGAGCCTCCACCAATTACAATGAAAGCTTTTTTTCCTTTTAAATTTTTTAATTCTTCTAAAGATCCTTTTCCGTGGTATAAATCTCTTGGTAATGTAAAACGTGCCATAATAAACCTCCCATATATAAATATATTTTTAAGCTTTAATAAAAAATAGTTATGTTATTTGTTTTTACTTTAACCATATTGTTAAATAATTAACTTTTATAATTATAAATATACTTAATATACTTAAAATAGAACTTATATAAAGCTTCTACTTTAAGTAAATTTATTGTATTTTTTATTTTTACCTTATTATATTTTACTATTCTTTATAATTATAAAAAGGACATATATTATTTTACATTTTTAATCACTTAAAGTCCTGCAAATAATATACGTCCACTTATTTAATATCTATTAGAATTCTTTAACTGTCTTTCTATATCCCTTTTATGAGCCTTTTCTAACATAGAGTCTCTCTTATCATAGTTTTTCTTACCTCTACATAGTCCAAGTGCTACTTTTACTCTACCATTTTTCAAATATAAAGACAACGGAATTAATGTATATCCTTGTTGAGCTACTAATCCATTAAATCTTGCTATTTGTTCTTTATGAAGTAAAAGCTTTCTTTCTCTTAAAGGATCAACATTAAATATATTCCCTTGCTCATAAGGGCTTATATGCATATTTTTTAAAATCATCTCTCCATTATCTATATCTGCATAAGAATCTTTTAAATTACATTTTCCACCTCTTATAGACTTAACTTCGGTTCCAACTAAGGCTATTCCGGCTTCTATAGTTTCTTCTACAAAATAATCATGCCTTGCTTTTCTATTTTCAGCTAATGAATTACTATTTTTCTTCCTTACCATAATCTCACCACACATTTTATTTCTACTTCTTAAGTATAACAGAAAAGTTTAAGATTGCGAACAATTTTACTCTTCTTCTATTAATTCACTTCTCATTTCGTCTTTTGCTTCTTGAATCTTTTCACTTAATTTTTCACTTGGAACTATTTCTTCTTTAGGTTCTTCTTCAATTAAATCAAAATAAACTTCTCTATTATCTATATCTACTCTAGTACATCTAACTTTAACTTCATCACCTAGTCTATAAACCTTTTTAGTTCTTTCTCCAATTAAGCATAAATGAGCTTCATCATAAACGTAGTAATCATCATCTAAAGCTGTAATATGAATTAAACCTTCTATTGTATTTGGAAGTTCTGCAAATAATCCAAAGGAAGTAACTGAAGAAATAATTGCAGAGAACTCTTCTCCAATTCTTTCTTGCATATATTCTGCTTTCTTTAAATCATCAACTTCTCTTTCAGCTTCTTGTGCCAATCTTTCCATTTCTGAAGATTGTTTAGATGCAACTTCCACTATACCTGATAATTTTCCAACTCTCTTTTCATCAATTTTTCCATTTAGTTGTTCTTTTATTATTCTATGGATTTGAAGATCTGGATATCTTCTTATTGGTGATGTAAAGTGACAATAATATTTAGCTGCAAGCCCAAAGTGACCTACACATTCTGGTGAGTATTTTGCTTGCATCATTGAACGTAATAGTAAGGTACTTACTACCGTTTCTTCCTTTTTGCCCTTTACCTTATCTAATATATCTTGAAGTGCTCTTGGGTGTGTTTCTTGTCCCCATCTAACTACATATCCTAAGTTATATATAAACTCTTTGAACTTTTCTAATTTTTCTTCATCTGGTTCTTCGTGTATTCTATATACAAACGGTAAATTAGTCCAATACATATGCTCTGCTATAGTTTCATTACAAACAAGCATAAATTCTTCTATTATTCTATTTGCAATTGCTCTATCATAAGGCTTAATATCTATTGGTTTACCTAAATCATTTAAAATTATCTTTGATTCTTCAAAATTAAAATCAATAGCTCCTCTTCTCATTCTTTTTTCACGAAGAATATTACAAAGCTCTTCCATAGCCTTAAAATCATCAACTAAATAATCATATCTCTTTATAAGTTCTTCATCATTATTTTCAAGGATTTTAGTAACATCAGTATAAGTCATTCTTTCACTAGTTTTAATAACTGTTTCTTGAATTTCATGCTGAATTACCTTCCCTTTGTTATCTATAACCATAAAGCAGCTTAAAGCTAATCTATCTACTCTTGGATTTAAAGAACAAATTCCATTAGATAACTTCTTAGGTAACATAGGAATTACCCTATCTATTAAATAAACTGAAGTTGCTCTTTTTAATGCTTCTCTATCTAAAGGATTCTTCTCCCTAACATAATGAGTTACATCTGCAATATGAACTCCTAATCTAAATTTACCATTATCTAGTCTTTCTATAGATACTGCATCATCTAAATCCTTAGCATCTTCTCCATCTATAGTTACCATTCTTAAATTTCTAAGATCTACTCTTCTTGAATATTCCTTCTCTGGAATTTCTTCTTCTATATTTTCTGCATAGTTTAAAACTTTATCTGGAAACTCCTCTGGTAATCCATACTTTTTAATAATAGTAAGTATGTCTAATCCTCTATCTCCTTTTTTACCTAAAACTTCTTTAACTACACCTTCTGGACTTCTTCTCTTATCTGCCCACTTAACTATTTCACAAATAACTAGGTCTCCTTCAGAAGCTCCATTTCTATCTTTTTTAGATATAAATATATCTTGATTTAACCTTGAATCTTCTGGTACAACGAAACCAAAATTTCTGCTATCTTCATAAACCCCAATTATCTTTTTATTAACTCTATCTAATACTTCAGTAACTTCACCTTCACGCTTTTTACCATTAATATCTTCTCTTGTAATTTGAACTAAAACTTTATCTCCATTCATAGCTCCATTCATAGAAGAACTTGGTATAAAAACATCTTTCTCACCTTCTGTATCTGGTATTAAAAATCCAAATCCCTTTTGATGAACTTCAAGCTTACCTGAAACTAATCCAAGTCTTTCAGGTACACCAAATTTATCTTTTTTAGTTCTAACTATAAGGCCTTCTCTCTCCATAGTCTTAAGTACCTTTTTAAAAGATTTATACTCATCAGGGTTTATATCAAATACTGAAACTAACTCTTGTATATCCATTGGTCTATATGCTTCTTCTCTCATAAAACTTAATAAAGTTTGTTTAATTCCCATTATATCACTTCCTTTACCTTTAACTTTCTTTCGTTTTTATTTTATATAATCGTAAATATTTCCTCTATATTTTGCCCTAACTAAGGAAGATTAAACAACATTTTCTCTATCTTAAGCAATACTCAGCTAATACTTTTTGTAATTCATAGACATTAAGACTACTATTAAATTGTTTTTCTATAGGTAATGCCGTTCCGGAAATCCAAATCTTAAGTTCTGCATCTAAATCAAAATGCCCTGATGTTTCTATACTAAAATGAGTAATTGATCTATATGGTATAGAATGATATTCTGTCTTCTTCCCAGTTACCCCTTGTTTATCAACTAATATAAGTCTTTTATCTGTAAAAACAAACATATCTCTTACTAGTTTATATGCCTTTTCTATTTTTTCTGTAGGCGCTAGTATATTATCATATTCTTTTCTTATGCTTTCTAAATTTACTTCTGATGCATTTCCCATTAGTCCATTAAAAATTCCCATTATATCACTTCCTTTATAGTATAAAAGAGCTACATTTTGTAGCTCTTTCTAATATTATATTAAGTTTAAAGCTATTGTATTCACAGCAAAAAGAGCCATCGAAACAATTGTTAATTTTAACAACATAGCTTCCTTAGTTCTTGCTTTATTCTTTGAGAAGAATGTTTCCGTTTTACTTCCTTGAATAAGTCCACTTAATGCGTCTGTTTTACTTGGTTGTAATAAAACAGTTACAATAATCATTAACCCTAAAAGTGCTTCTACTACTAACAATGAATTCTTAAGCATTGATATACCTCCCAACCTATATAAAAATGGTCGTATTTACATAAGGTTATATTAACATATACCAAGGTATAATACAAGTGATTATATTTAAAAATCTTACTAAAAAATTACAATTTATAAATATTTATAAATAAATAAGGATTGTAAGAATATATCTTACAATCCCCTTAAAGCATAGCTTTTAATTACTTCTTAATGTTGAAGAATGCTTTTCTTCCTCTGTATTCAGCAACATCATCTAACTCTTCTTCAATTCTGATTAATTGGTTGTACTTAGCAACTCTTTCAGATCTTGCAGGAGCACCAGTCTTGATTTGACCAGCATTAACAGCTACAACTAAATCAGCTATAGTAGTATCTTCAGTTTCTCCTGATCTATGAGAAATAACTGCTGTGTATCCAGCTCTGTTAGCCATTTCTATAGCATTTAAAGTTTCAGTTAATGTACCGATTTGGTTTAACTTAATTAAGATTGAGTTACCTACTCCTAAGTCAATACCTCTTTCTAATCTTTCAGTGTTAGTAACGAATAAGTCATCACCAACTAATTGAACTTTCTTACCTAATCTTTCAGTTAATAGCTTCCAACCATCCCAGTCTTCTTCAGCCATTCCATCTTCGATTGAGATAATTGGGTATTTGTTAACCCAGTCTTCTAAGAAATCAACCATTTCAGCTGCAGTTAAAGTTTTTCCTTCATGTTCTAATACATACTTTCCATCTTTATAGTATTCTGATGAAGCAGCATCTATAGCTATGAACATATCTTCTCCAGCTTTGTATCCAGCTTTAGTTATAGCTTCTATAATAACTTCGATAGCTTCTTCGTTTGATTTAAGGTTTGGTGCGAAACCACCTTCATCACCGATAGCTGTTGAATATCCTTTATCATGTAAAGTTTTCTTTAATGTATGGTAAACTTCAGCACACATTTGTAAAGCATCGCTGAAAGTCTTAGCTCCAACTGGCATTACCATAAATTCTTGTAAATCTACTGAGTTATCAGCATGTGATCCACCATTGATGATGTTCATCATTGGTACTGGTAAAACTTTTGCATTTACTCCACCAACATATTGGTATAATGGTAAATCTAATGATTTAGCTGCTGCGTTAGCTACTGCTAAAGAAACACCTAATATAGCGTTAGCTCCTAATTTAGCTTTGTTTGGAGTTCCATCTAATTCTATAAGTAACTTATCTATATATGGTTGATCATATACGTTACATCCAATTAATTCTTCAGCTATTGTATCATTTACGTTTTGAACTGCTTTTAAAACACCTTTTCCTAGGTATTGGCTCTTATCTCCATCTCTTAATTCAACTGCTTCATACATACCAGTTGATGCTCCTGATGGAACAGCAGCTCTACCTACAGTACCATCTTCTAGGTAAACTTCAACTTCAACAGTTGGGAAACATCTTGAGTCTAGAATTTGTCTAGCTACAACGTCTACTATTTCGCAATAATTTTTCATTACGTATCCTCCTTTATTTTAAAGCTATTTATTATATTTCCTATATTCTACCTTTATTATTATATCATAAACTAATATAATTATTCATAAAGCCTTTACAAACAAAAGGTAATATAATTAATAGCAATTTTTAGTAAATAATAATCATTATCACATTTTCACTATTATTATACCACTTTGACCATATATTTCAATATGAATTTACCTATGTAATCATTTAACTTAATAATTATTTTATTTTACTATTCTTCAAATAAAAAAGCTCAAATCAGAAAATTTCTAATTTAAGCTTTTTTGTTAATTTATATCCTCTGAAATCTTACTCTTGGTGAATTATTCAATTTCTCTATTTTTCAAGTATTGACTATATCTTTTTTCCCATTCCTTTGCAACCTTAATATCTATTAATCTAAGGTCCTCTAAAAAACTTTCTAGAACTCCTATTTTTTCTAGACCTTTCATTAAGTGCCTTGGATAATTTACTTTTCTTTTATAACATTGTTTAGGATCAATAACCATAATCCTATTATCATTAGTTACATATATATCCCTACATCTTGCATCAAGCTTTGTAAACTTTAGTCTTTTAAACTCTTCTATTAAATTATAAAGTCCTTCTGCAATTTCATAATTAAAGCCTTTTTTCTTAATATAATGATCTAGCCTTTTTCCATCTACTTTATCTCTTACAATATAAAACTTACCTAAACTATGAACCTTAGGGAAATATTTAGATTTACTTACTCTTTTAAGAGTTTCTCCTTCTTCCTTACAGCATTTTGCCTCTTGAAAAATTTTTATTGCTTTATTGTCTGGAAGTTCATAAACTATTCCATTATGTCCTTCTCCAAGAAAAACAGCCTCTCTAAAAAGCTCTTCAGTTTCAGCATCAAAATCTGCTGAATAAGAATACGTCCTAGGCATATTACTCTCCCTCAAAAATACTATTATTATATACTATTATTTATTGGGATTTTTTAGCACAACTTTCCTTATCTTAATTAAATATTACTGATTCAGGTTTTACAGTATCTCCATAGGCAGGAGCTAGAGTTTTATCAAAATCTTCTTTAAAAAAACCTTCTTTAGTTAAAGTATCTATTTCATTATTAAGCCATTCTAATAATTCTGCATCACCTTTTTTAACTGCTGGTGCTATAGTGTCTTCATCTCCTAAAGTTGAAATGAATGTTGTATATCCTGGATTTTCCTTTGCCCATGCAAATAATAATGTGTTGTCATGAGCTAAAGCATCTCCTCTTCCATCTTTTAAAGCTGCAAAGGTTTCTGTGTTTTGTTCAAATTTAACTAGTTCAATATCTGGGTAATTCTTTGTAAAATAGCTTTCTGCTGTAGTTCCTTTATTAACTAATAATTTTTTACCCTTTAAATCTTCTACTGATTTTATTGGTGCGCCATCAGGAGATACTACTCCTAGAGAAACCTTCATATATGGATTTGCGAAGTCAACTTTTTCTTTTCTTTCAGGAGTTACAGTAAAATTAGCTAATATTATATCCACTTTGTTAGATTGTAAATACTCTACTCTATTAGCTGCTTCAACTAAAACAAATTCAACCTTACTTTCATCACCAAGTAAATCCTTTGCTATTCTTTTTGCTAAATATACATCATAACCTTGGTTTTCTCCCTTTTCATCTACATATCCAAAAGGTGGCTTATCACTAAATACACCTATTCTTACTTTTCCTTCTTCTTTTATCTTTTCTATAGATGATTTATTTTCATTTGTCTTTTCTCCACAGCCAACTAACACCCCTACAGCTAGTACAATTGTTAGAATAATTGATAATAATTTTTTCATATTTCTACACCTTCCTTTTTTATTTTTATTCATATAAATCAAATGAAGCTAAAAAGCTCTTTGCTCTTTCTGTTTTAGGATTTTCAAAAAATTCTTTTGAAGATGATACTTCAACTATTTTTCCATCTTCCATAAAAACTATCTTGTCTGCTACATGTTTTGCAAATTCAAGCTCATGGGTAACTATAATCATAGTCATTCCATTTCTTGCTAGTTCTAATAAAGCCAATAGAACTTCCCTAACCATCTCTGGGTCTAATGCTGCTGTAACTTCATCAAACAGCATTATTTCTGGGTTCATACATAAGGCCCTAACTATTGCTATTCTTTGCTTTTGTCCTCCAGATAACTCTCTAGGATAAGCAAATTTTCTATTGTATAAACCAACTCTATTTAGAAGTTCATCTGCTTGTTTTTCGACTTCTTCCTTTTTTCTATTTTGTGCCTTAATAGGTCCAAGCATTATATTATTAATAACATTTAAATGTGGAAATAACTCATAGCTTTGAAAAACCATTCCTACTGTTCCTCTTATTTTTTCAAAGGGAATCTCTTTTCCTATTTCACCATAACCTTCAAGATATATACTTCCATTACTTCTTTCTTCAAGTCCATTTAAGCACCTTAAAAAGGTACTTTTCCCACATCCTGATGGACCAAGTATAACTACTACTTCTCCTTTTTTAACATCTAAATCTACTCCCCTTAAAGCTTCAATATCCCCAAAATTTTTCTTTAAATTACTAACCTTTAGTAATACTTCATCACTCATAACCTATTCCCCCTAATTTAATTTCTTTTCTAAAGCCCTTGCTCCTAATGAAATAGGGAAGCATATTAAAAAATAAACAATTAGCATAAACCCATATATCCAAAATGGCGTTAAAGGTTCTGTTAATATTGATCTTTCAATTATTTGTTGTCCTACTTTAACTAAATCAACAGCTCCTATTAATGTCATTAACGTAGTAGTTTTTATCATTCTTGTTGTTAAATTTATAATCCCTGGTAAAACTCTTCTTATACTTATTGGAATTATTATATATCTGTAAGTTTTAAATTTATTCAAAGACAAAGCAGCTGCTGATTCATAATATATTTTAGGGATAGAAGTTATAGCACCTCTTACTAAATCTCCAATTTCAGCTGTTCCCCAAAGAGTAAAAACTATATATCCAACTAGGACTGAATCTAAATGAATATTAAATACTGTTGGAATTCCAAAATAAAAGATAAATAACCAAACCATTAATGGTATTATTCTAATACTCTCAAGATATAGGAAAGAAATTGCTTTAATATATCTTCTTTTACTAGTCATAATAATTCCTAAAACAACTCCTAAAATAGTTGATAAAATTACTGATACTAGTGCTATATTTAAGGTAACTCCTAGCCCCTCCATAAGTCTTTTTAAATTATCTATGCTAAATATTTGATTATCTGCCAAACTCCCCATGTCTTAGCCTCCCTTCTATAATCCTACTAGCAATTGAAATTGGAAGTAAAATTATAAGATAAAACAAAACAACTAGAAGTAATGCTTCATTAGTTTTATAATACATGCCTATTACATCTTTAGTAACAAACATAAGCTCAGCTACTGCAATAGACGCAATTATAGAAGTTTCCTTCACTAAAAATATACAGTTTGCAACTATAGCTGGAATAGATATAGAAAAACTAATTGGTAAAACTATATTAGTTAATATTTGTATCTTACTAAGTCCTAACGCCTCTCCACTTTCTATTTGTGCCTTTGCTACTGCCTCTATTCCTCCCCTAAAGGATTCAGCCATATATGCTCCACCTAAAAATGCTAATCCAATAACACCACAGGAAAATCCACTTAATTTTATTCCAAACTTAGTTAATCCATAATAAAGAAAAAATACTTGAATCAATAGTGGAGTATTTCTTGAAAATTCTATATAAATTTTAGATACTATATTTAAAATTTTAAAATTAAAATATCTAGCAGTTTCTATTAAAATACCTATTATTATAGATAAAATAATTGATATAACTGCAAGTTTTAAAGTCATAATAGTCCCTTGTATAAAGGTTGGTATAATTTCAGATATAAATTTAAAGTCTATGTCCATTTACATTCCCCCTAAAAAAACATAAAAAAAATTCGTCTCTTAAAAATAAGAGACGAAGCAAGCTCCGCGGTTCCACTCTAATTGAACAAAATTCCACCTTAATATGCTATAAACGGCATTCCGTTAAGATACTACTATTATTTCATATCTTATACTCCGAAGGGCACTTCATATATATTGTAATTAAGGGCTTTCAGCTTTAACCCTTCTCTCTGTAAATTAAAAATATATATTACTTTTCTTCATCACAGCATTATTCCTACTATTCCGATATGTTTATTTTAATTATATTTTTATTGGTTATTTTTGTCAATAGTTTTTTTTCTTTTACTTTTAATTTAATATATGATTAAGTATATAAATTGACAATGATTTAGAAAAAAAGCAAAAAAAGAAATCTAATTAATTTTAGATTTCTTTAAAATATAATTATATCTTTTTATCTTTCTTTTCCTATGAATACCACACCTATAGTACCAGGACCTCCATGAGTTCCTATAACAGCTCCTATAGAAGTAATAACTACATCTTTAACATTGTATTCTTCTAATATCATAGTTTTCACTTGTAAAGCATCTTCAAGACTATCTGCATTACATATAAATATAGTTTGTTCTTCTATATTATCACCTTTTGTTCCTATCTGATTAACTAAGCTTTTTAATGCTTTTTTTCTGCCCTTAACCTTCTCTCCTGCTACTACTTTTCCTTCATCATCAATTTTCAAAGTAGGCTTTATTCCAAGTAAACCTCCTACAGCTGCTACAGCTCCAGAAATACGTCCCCCTCTTTTTAGATGATTTAAATCATCAACAGTTATTGCATGAATAACCTTTCTTTTAATAGACTCTAAATAATTTACTATATCCTCTAAAGTTCTATTGTTTTTTATCATTTCTACTGCTTTATATATTAAAGCTCCTTCTCCAACTGATACACTTAAGGAATCAACAACATGTATAATTGCATCTGGATGTTCTTCTAGTACCATTTCTCTTGCTGTTGTTGCACTACTTACTGTTCCACTTAAAGCCGAGGATAATCCTATATAAAGTATAGCATCACCTTTTTCTACATACTTAGTAAACATATCATAAAAGGTTCCTACATTAACTTGTGTAGTGGATGGCATTGCACCTTCTTTAACAGCTTTATAGAAATCTTTATGACTTAAAGTTTGTCCTAAGTCATCTGGAATGAATTCTCCATTTAAATTAACCATTAAAGATGCCACATCAATATTATTTTCTTTTATATAATCTATAGATAAATCACAAGCTGAGTCAGTAATTAACTTTATATTCATATATTCAACTCCTAATATTTTTCTTTTGTACTGATATTATATATTCGTTTCATTTCATTGTCAAATCTTTTGAATGTCAAAGTAATTATGTTGATATATATTAACTTTATTGATCAGCTCTCTTTCAAATCATCAATTATTCTTTGCTAATCCTTGTATATTTGTGCCATCTATGAGGTAAAAGATAAAACAAAGATAAAACTATAAATAAAATAAAAATATGCAATAGTATTTTTATTTTAATGTTGCTCAAAGTAATGTAATCAAATCCAATAGAGGTTATAAAAACAACTAATCCAGTATATATTCCCATATATATATTAGGCTTGGGTTTATACGCAGAGTTACATTGTGGACACTTCAAATATCCCTTTAAATTTATGATACTTTTTAATCTATCTTGAAAGGTGAATTTATGATTGCATTCAATACAACTTCTCATGATACCCCTCCTTAATTAGTAATTTAAGTTATTATCCATATTTTAATAATAACTTAATATTAAATTTTCTTAATTACTTCTCAATGTAATCACTCTCTTTATTAATACCTCTTAGGAATTTTTCTTAATGTAAATTTTTAAAGCTTTAATTAAAAGCATTAAAACATATATTCCTAATCCTATAAAAGATAAAATTATAACTGTATTAAAAATTGCCCATATAGCCATTTTAGGTCCAAAATCCATAACTTCCTCCCCCTTTGCTTTTAAAAGTTTAATGAGTTTATTAAGACTATCACCAATTAATTATAACATATTTTGGTAAACAGCGTGCCATCCATTTTTTTCTAAAATGAATTTTATTAATTATTTAGTAATAAATTTAGTTTTAATATTATATTTGAATTGCGCAATAAAAAATACCGCATATTCAGTTTTGAATAATACGGTATTTCTACAATATATTTTAAAGTTATTCTATTTTTCGCCTTAGCTTCAACACTTTTTTACTAACATTCATAAGTATTACTATATATAGAGGTATCATTATAAATGACATATTAAATAAATTTAATATGTATATGCAATCAAAAATAGGCACAAACGGTAATATTATAACATTGCTTAATAGCAAAATACTAAATGGAAATATTATATCAGGTGTACTTTGAATATATGATGAATAAAAATAATCTTTATCAATAATAAGTATTATAAATATTCCTAAAATAATTAGTAAATACTTCATAACACTATTTTCTTTAACTTTAAATTGATTAATTAAAATTAAAAATACTATCGTATTAACTAACAATATTACCCATGAAAATTCATTAACATATCTATATGGTTTTTCAGTTATCATACCTATGCCTAATGTTGAAATAAATAATATTAGATGTATTATCATTAATTTGTATCTATCTTTCATTTTCTTATCCTCTCATTTTAGATCATAGTATATATTCTAAATAAATTATAACATATACTTCCAATACCGTACTATTCAATTTTCAAAGAACAAATTTCTCTTAGTTAGTTCGCAATAAATTCAAATTGTTTATGATATATTTGATGTGAGAACCAAAAAAATACCGCATATTCACTTTTTGAATAATACGGTCTTTATATAAATATGTTTTTATTTTGTTTTCATAATATAAGAATCCTAATTAACATAGAATTATTTTATTTTTTGCTTCTGAATTTAATAATATTGCTATAACAAAGCATATAATACTTGGAATTAAAAATATTACGCCATGAATTATGTTATAAACATATAATGGTGTTGAAGCGTAAGGACTTACATTAGTATAATAATCATAACGTAAATGTACTAAACCTCCCAAAAAGCATATCAATAATATAATGCCAATTATAAATGAAATCTTTGTTAAAATAGATTTCATTTTCTTATTATCCCTTTATTTCACCTCTTCTTACTATTACAAAACAATTATAACATATTTTGGTAAATATTATGCCATTCAGTTTTCAACGAACAAATTTTATTAATTACTTCGTAATACTAAAAAATTATTCGCCACTAAGAACCTTCTTTAGACTTGCCTCTATAGCTTCAGAGTCTTCAGGATGTTCCATAAGCAGTCTATTTGACTCCATAATAGCAGCAGACTGTGTTGTTTGTATTGATTGTTTTAATTTAGGATCATCAATAGAATCAATGTAATCCTTTTGCTTCTGCCAAACTTCTTTTATTATTCTATAGTATTCATCTTTAGTTTCTTCTCCTGAACTTTCAGTACTACTAACAGATTGGCTTGTACTTACTTTAGAAGGATTCTCTTCTACTGGTGAATTATTTTTCTGTCCACATGAGACAAGTGACAGAGATAATAACAATAATCCTAATTTCAAAAATAGCTTTTTATTCATTTAATATCTCCTCGAAAAATAGAATTCTACCACATATTTTAATACAATTATAAGTTAATTATAGCATATTTTACAAATACCATTCCATTCCCTATACAAAAGAATAACCATCAAAAGCTTTTAATCCTTCCTCATTTAATAGCTCTCCTACAACAATTGTTTGATGTGGACTTCTTTCAAACACTTCTTTGCATGGAATCATAATATTACTCCCTGCAATTTCTGCTAATTGTTCATGTGAGACACTATATACTAACTTTCCAAGTTTAGACCAAACCATAGCTATAACTTTAATTATTCATTAATTCAATAGCAGACTTAGTTCTAAAATTTGTAGCATGCTGCCTTAAATTATCACTAAACATCAAACTCTTCTTTTCTACTTCCTCATAAGGAATTCTAAAGGGGTGATTATAGTGCACGTAATCAACTATATTAGATCCTGCTATGGTTCCTTCTTGAATATGTATTTTATAAAATACATATCCCCTTTGTTCTTTAGACTTAGAAGGATAATTCATAACACCTGTAATTTTATTTTCTTGTCTTTCATATCCAAAAATATCATTGCTTGTAACTAATCCCCCCCTCAATCTAGGTATTTTAGCATAATAATTTGTATTTTCAACCTCGTATAATAATCTTCCATTTATAAGTTCTAAAGGCCATGTATTGCTAACTGCAAATCCATCCTGCCAATAAGGACCTTCTTTTTTCCAATTAAAATATTCAATTGCATACATTTCATTTCCCTTAAGTTCAATAAAGATACTTGTTACTTCTAATTCTCTTCCCCTTGCTTTATTATTGCTATAAGGATCAAATATACTTCCAATATCATTTACCATAGAGTTGAATATTAAATTATCTTTAAATACTTCAACATTTACTATATTCTTAAGATTACTAATATCTTCATCTGCTATATCTTTAACGATTTCTACTGGAATACCTTTATCTATTAGCATATTTCTAGTTGCAAACTCATTAACGGAAATAACCTCATTAGAATTTAATTTAATATGATTTGAAAATATACAACATATTCCAACTATAAATGTGCAAGTTATCCCATATATTAACAGCAATTGATTCTTATTAAATCCTTGAACTCTATTTTCATTTATGTAATTATTGTCCTTAAATTCATAACTTAATTTATAAAGTGACCTAAATATATAAAAATAATATATTGTTATTGGAAGAGATATAATCCAAATTTGTCCCAATCCACTTATGGCTAATATAACAACTATTATCCTCCATATAATAATTCTTAAAATAGGGTCTTTTTTAATAATAATATCTTCTTTATTAAAAATATTCTTTATACCTTTTCTAAAAATAATAAGAAAAACTATTTGAAAAGTAGTTGATATAACTACCATCATCCCTATATTATTTGAATTAATATTTAAAGGTGTACTTACATATATCAAATTTAGTATATGAAGCACTAAATTTATTACTGAAAAAATCCAAGCAGTATTAAGATTTTTATCTTCTTTTCTTATATCACGAAAACCGATATATAAAAGTACTGCTGCTATTGTTGGTAAAATATACTGTAACCATAAAAAATTAAATGTCATTATAGTAAACATAAAACCAATTGTAATATTTTTAACAGATTCACCCTTTAAATATTCTTCTCTAAATATCTTCATCCTCATCACCTTTACTTTTAAACTTAAAATTAATATATTATTAAGTGCTTTTTCTTTCTAATCTATTACCTAAGATAAATTATATCATATTTTTACCAAATTCATTTTGTATTTTACATATTTATCTAGTTAATTTTTGCCATAATTGGATAATATATATTGACAAATTTTTATCAATTAAGTATACTTATATATATTAAGAGCTAAAGGAGGATATTATGGGACGTTTAAAAGATAAGGTTACAATTATTACTGGAGGCAATTCAGGAGTTGGTGCTGCCACAGCATTACTTTTTGCAAAAGAGGGGGCAAAGGTTGTTATAAGCGCTCGTCGTGAAGCTCAGCTAATTGATGTTGCCACTAAGATAAAAGAAGAAGGTGGAGAGGTTCTTACAGTAATAACTGATATCTCTAAACCTGATGATGCAAAAAATCTACTCTCTAAAACTATAGAAACCTTTGGTAAAGTTGATGTTTTAATCAATAATGCTGGTGTACTAGAATCTGGCCTAAAGCCAATCGAATGTGTTCTTGATGAAGATATGGATTATGTAATGGACATAAACATAAAAGGAACTATGTATTGTATGCGTGAAGCTGCAAATGAAATGTTAAAGACCGGAAAAGGCTCTATTGTAAACGTTGCTTCAATTGCAGGTGTCTTTGGATGTGGTGGAGCTGCTTATGTTTCATCTAAAGCAGCAATAATAGGAGCAACCAAGCATACTGCTTTACGTTTTGCAGGTACAAATATACGTTGTAATGTTGTTTGCCCTGGAACTATTGTTACTCCAATGGTTGCTGGCATGAGCCCTGAAAATCTTGATATGAATATGATGACCCAAATATCTAAGCATAGCGATATGTCTATTCAACCATGCATGGCTGACGATGTTGCAAATATACTTCTATTTTTAGCAAGTGATGAGTCAAGAGCTATTACTGGGCAAACTCTTGTTTCAGATTTCGGAAGTACATTATAAATTTAAATATTAAATTTATAATTAATAATAAAAGGACACTACTTTATAGTAAGTGTCCTTTTACATTTATTTTTTACTATTTATCTTCTATTAAACATTCTCCAGTCATTTCAGCCGGTGCTTTAAGTCCCATTTCATTTAACATTGTTGGTGCTATATCTGCTAGCTTACCTTCTTTTAATGTTCTTCCTTCTGTATTATTAGATACCCATAGGAATGGAACTGGGTCTGTTGTATGAGCTGTAAATGGATTTCCAGTTGAGAAATCTATCATTATTTCTGCATTACCGTGGTCTGCAGTTATGAATAACGTACCATCTTTTTCTAAGATCTTATCCGCAACTCTTCCTAAGCATTCATCAACAGTTTCTATAGCTTTAACAGCTGCTTCCATTACGCCTGTATGACCAACCATATCTGGATTAGCATAGTTTAGTATAATCATATCATATTTATCTGAATCAATTCTCTTTATTAATTCATCTGTAACTTCATAAGCACTCATTTCTGGTTTTAGATCATAAGTTGCAACCTTTGGTGATGATATTAACGCTCTATCTTCACCTTCATATTCCTTTTCTACTCCTCCATTGAAGAAGAAAGTAACGTGTGCATATTTTTCTGTTTCAGCAATTCTTAATTGATTTAACCCCTTATTTGAAACATATTCACCTAAAGTATTATTTATACCTTCTGGTCTATATGCAACATGAACGCCTTCTAAAGTCTTATCATATTGAGTCATTGTTACAAATGTTAGGTTTAATCTTTCTCTATTGAATCCTGCAAATTCCTTATCGTTTATAGCTCTAGTTATTTCTCTAGCTCTATCTGGTCTAAAGTTAAAGAATATTACAGAATCATTATTTTTAATCATTCCATTTTTATCTATAACAGCTGGTAAAACAAATTCATCTGTTTTATTATCATTGTATGACTTTTCCATAGCTTCAACAGCTGATGATGCTTCTTCACCTTTTCCAAGCACCATTGCATTGTAAGCAAGTTCAACTCTTTCCCATCTGTTATCTCTATCCATAGCATAGTATCTACCTGATATAGTAGCTATTTTACCTACACCAATTTCTTCCATGTATTTTTCAAGTTCAATAACAAAATCTTTTCCTGATGCTGGTGGAACGTCTCTTCCATCCATAAAGCAATGAACATATACATCTTTTAATCCAGATTCTTTAGCTAAGCTTAATAATCCCTTTAAGTGATCGATGTGTGAATGAACTCCACCATCTGATAATAATCCTATTAAATGAAGCGCTGCATTATTTTCTTTTGCATTGTTAATTGCTAAAGTTAATGCTTCATTTTTGAAGAATCCACCTTCTTCTATTTCCTTAGTTATTCTAGTTAATTCTTGATATATAATTCTTCCAGCACCAATATTTAAGTGTCCTACTTCTGAGTTACCCATTTGTCCATCTGGTAATCCTACAAATAATCCACTTGCTTGTAATTGAGTATGTGGATATCTTTCCATTAATCTATTAAAATTAGGTTTTCTTGCTGCCTCAACAGCATTTCCATCTGACTTTGGAGCTATTCCAAATCCATCTAATATCATTAACATTACAGGTTTCTTCGCCATAATTCCCTCCAAAATTTATTCTAATCTATATTTGAAATCATATTGACAATAATACTTTAATATAATATTATCTTTCTTTAATTTCACTTATATTATACTATATTTCATTCCTATTAACAATAAAAGCACTCTTAGTTAAACCTTTGCAATAAAATATTTTTTAATAATAATTATTAATTAATAAAAGGACTGTATAATAATTATCTCATAATCATTATACAGTCCTTAATTAATTAAAAGTTAACTATTTGTGAAAAATCAGCTGGAACTAAGCTAGCACCACCAACTAAAGCACCATCTATGTCAGACATAGCCATTTGATCTTTAATTGTATTTGGTTTAACTGATCCACCATATTGAATTCTTACTTTATCAGCAACTTCTTTTCCAAACATTTCAGCAACAACGTCTCTAATAGCCATTATTGTTTCGTTTGCTTGTTCATTAGTTGCAGTTTTACCTGTTCCTATAGCCCAGATTGGTTCGTAAGCAATTACAACTTTTTCAGCTAATTCTTTAGATAATCCTTCTAAATCAGCTTTGATTTGAGCTCCAACAACTTGATTAGTTGTTCCATTTTCTCTTTGCTCTAAAGTTTCTCCACAGCAAAGAATTGGAGTTAAGTTGTGAGCAAATGCAGCTTTAACTTTTTTGTTTAAAGATTCATCTGTTTCATTGAAGTATTCTCTTCTTTCACTATGTCCTAATACAACATAGCTAACTCCCATAGCTTCTAACATTCCTGGAGCAACTTCTCCAGTGAAAGCACCTTTTTCTTCAAAGTGCATGTTTTGAGCAGCTACTTTAATGTTTGATCCTTCTACTGCCTTTAATACAGCATCTAAACAAACGAAAGTAGGACACACTACTACGTCACATGTAGCATTAGCTACTAATGGTTTTAATTCTTCTATAACTTTTACAGCTTCAGCTGGAGTATAATGCATCTTCCAGTTTCCTGCTATTATTGGTTTTCTCATCTAAAATCACCTCTTATTTAAATTAAGAATGAAGAATTAAGAATGAAAAATTAATGAAATTATTCAACAAAGTTGAATAATAAAATTAATTTCATAACTCCACCGAAGTGGAGTTATTTCCTTAATTCTACATTTTACATTATTCATTTTACATTCAATAAATAAAACTTGTTTATTGAAACTCCTTCTCACATTCGTTTCGAATGAGTAAGTTCGCTTTACTAAATCAAAGATTTAGTAGCTTACTTATTGTTTAGTGCTTCTATTCCTGGTAAAGCCTTACCTTCTAAGAATTCTAAAGAAGCTCCACCACCTGTTGAGATGTGAGTCATCTTATCTCCGAATCCTAAGATATTAACAGCTGCAGCTGAGTCTCCTCCACCGATAACTGTTGTAGCATCTGCATCAGCCATAGCCTTAGCAACTGCAATTGTTCCCTTATTGAAGTTTTCGAATTCGAATACTCCCATTGGTCCGTTCCATATAACTGTTTTAGCATCTTTAATTGCATCTGCATATAAAGTTTCAGTCTTAGGTCCGATATCTAATCCCATGCTTCCAGCTGGAATGTTTTGATCTTCTGTAATTACTGGTTCTACATCTTTGAATTCTGTAGCAACTCTGTGGTCAACTGGTAATAAGAATTTAACTCCCTTTGCGGCTGCCTTTTCAATCATTTCCTTAGCATAATCAATTCTATCTGCTTCTACTAAAGATGATCCTACTTCATATCCTTGAGCTTTTAAGAATGTGTAAGCCATTCCTCCACCGATGATTAATGTATCAACTTTTTCTAATAAGTTGTTGATAACAGCTATCTTATCTGAAACCTTAGCTCCACCTAATATAGCAACGAATGGTCTAACTGGGTTGTTTACAGCTTCTCCTAAGAACTTTAATTCTTTTTGAATTAAGTATCCGCATACAGCTGTATCTAAGTAATCAGTAACTCCTACTGTTGAACAGTGAGCTCTGTGAGCTGTACCAAATGCATCATTTACAAATATATCAGCTAAAGAAGCTAATTCTTTTGAGAAATCTTCAATATTCTTAGTTTCTTCTTTTCTGCATCTTGTGTTTTCTAGTAAAACAACATCTCCATCTTTCATAGCTTCAACAGCAGCTCTAGCATTTGCACCAACAACTTCTTCATCTCTTGCAAATACTACTTCTTTGTTTAGCATTTCGCTTAATCTCTTAGCCACTGGAGCTAATGATTTAGATGCATCTTTTCCTAAGTGTGAGCAAAGAATAACTTTTGCACCATTTTCTATTAAGTAATTGATTGTTGGTAAAGCACCATTTAATCTATTTTCATCAGTTATAACTCCATCCTTTAGTGGAACGTTGAAGTCACATCTTACTAAAACCTTTTTACCTTTAACATCTATATCTTCGATAGTTTTTTTATTAAAGCTCATTGATTTCACCTCTTAAATTTATTTTTATTATCTCTTATATATTACTATAAGAGATAGCATTCATTTTAAATATATTTCTAAAATTTATGCTTAATTTAAAATTGGTCTGGCCTCATAGATTTTCTATAAAACCAGACCAAGTTTACTGTTATATTTTAAGTATTCACTTAACTATTTAATTATCTAGTTACGAAGTACTTTAAAGTTCTTATTAATTGGTTAGTGTATGACATTTCGTTGTCGTACCAAGCAGCAACCTTAACTAATTGCTCTTCTCCAACTGTCATAACCTTAGTTTGAGTTGCATCGAATAATGAACCATAAGTGATTCCGATTACGTCTGATGAAACTATTTCATCTTCAGTGTAACCAAATGATTCATTAGCAGCAGCAGCCATAGCAGCGTTTATTTCTTCTACAGTAGCTTTCTTGTCTAAAGTTACAACTAATTCAGTTAATGAACCAGTAACAACTGGAACTCTTTGAGCACCACCATCTAATTTTCCTTTTAATTCTGGAATAACTAAACCAATTGCTTTAGCAGCTCCAGTTGAGTTTGGAACGATGTTAGCAGCAGCAGCTCTACCTCTTCTTAAGTCGCCTTTTCCGTGAGGACCATCTAATGTATTTTGGTCATTAGTGTAAGCGTGGATTGTAGTCATGAATCCTTTTTGGATTCCGAATTTATCGTTTAATACTTTAGCCATTGGAGCTAAGCAGTTTGTAGTACATGAAGCACCTGAAATAACTGTTTCAGTACCATCTAATATATCATTATTTACGTTGTAAACAACAGTCTTGATGTCACCAGTTGCAGGAGCTGAGATAACAACTTTCTTAGCACCAGCTTGTAAGTGTAAACCAGCTTTTTCTTGTGAAGTGAAGAATCCAGTACACTCTAAAACTACGTCAACGTTTAATTCTTTCCATGGTAAGTCTTGAGGGTTTCTTTCAGCTGTAACTTTAATTTCTTTTCCGTTAACTACGAAAGCTCCTTCTTTAACTTCGATTTCTCCGTTGAATCTTCCTTGTGAAGAATCATATTTGAATAAGTGAGCTAAAGTCTTAGCATCTGTTAAGTCGTTGATTGCTACCACGTTGAATTCTGGGTTTTCAATCATTAATCTTAATGCTAATCTTCCTATTCTTCCAAAACCATTAATTGCTACATTTACCATTTGCAATTACCTCCTAAAAATAGTTATATTTAAAATTTAAAAAATTTTAAGCTTATTTAGTATGATCCTTAATAAACTCCATAATTTTTCGTCCAGCTGCTTCATCTGTTACTAAAACTGCATTATGATTATTCATCATAGTGGCAATAATAGCATCTACTTTATTTTCCCCAGCTGCAACTGCAATATGTGTGTTAATTTTTCTTGCTTCATTAATATTTATTCCAATTGAAGTATTTTCTGATACTACCTTTGAATCTTTATTAAAATAACATCCAAATGCTTCACCAACTGCTCCAAGGGATTTTAATTTATCATATTCTTCCTTTGAAACATCTCTTTTTTCTGCCATAACTAGTGCATCTCCAATACCATAAATCAAAATATTTGCTTTATGAATATTGTCAATAACTTCTTTTATTTCCTTTTCTTTTAACAAAGTATCTAAAAGATTTAAGCTAAGGTTCTCTGGAATATGAAGCAATTTATAAGAACCATTTAATTTTTGTGCTAAAGATGCTGCTAAAGTGCTTGCTTGAATTTCAACTTTTCTTCCCATACCACCTCTAGCTGGTACTACAAGAATATTTGAAAGACTACTCATCTTTGGCATAGATTCTACAAACTCTTTAATAGTATTTCCACCTGTTATAGCTATTATGTTATTATCTTCTATAATAGATTTTAAATAATGAGCTGTAGCTTTTCCAATTTCTTTTAATATTGTTTGATTTTTTTCAACATCTCCTGGAACAATTATTACATCTTTTAACCCAAGGAAGGATCTAATGTTTTCTTCAATATCTGATAAACCCTTAATTTCATGAATGAAATCCTTAAGTTTATTAACTATTTCTTTTCCCTCCTCAGTTACTGTCATCCCTGGAGTATTAATTTCAATTAAATTTTGAGATTTTAAAAAATTTATTTCTGTTCTAACTATTCTTTCCCCAAGATCTAATTGATTTGCTAAAACACGTCTTCCAATAGGTTGATTGTAATATATAGTCCTAAGAATACTATATCTCTTTTCCAGGACTTCTACAAGTTCAGGAACTATTTTTTTCTGCAAAGACAATATTTCCTGCACATCCAACCCTCCTCTTTGGTCTAAAAAGGTCCCACATATTATTTATATGTCCCACATTTATTATTATAAAACACTTCTATAAATTTTAAAAGTACTTTCTTTAAACTTTTCCAAAACTTTTTACAAAATTTAAGTATTTTACGTTTAAAAAGGAAAGTTAATGCAAAGTAAACTTATACATTTAACTTTCCTCTTTTAAGCAAATTTTATTCTATTCTTTTTCTTTTACTTGAAGATTTTATTCCAAGCTCTTCTCTATATTTAGCTACTGTTCTTCTAGAAATATTTAAACTTTTTTCATTTAAGTAATCACAAATTGCTTGATCTGATAAAGGTTTCTTTTTATCCTCTGCATCTATTAAATCTTTTATTTTCTTTTTAATATTAACAACAGCAACTTCTTCTCCATCACCTTGATTTTTGCTTAGACCTGTTGTGAATAAATCCTTTATTTTTATAGTTCCAAAGCTAGTTAGTATATATTTATCTTTAATAGCTCTACTTACTGTTGATTCATGAATACCTAACAGTTCAGCCATTTCTTTTAAAGTCATAGGCTTTAGATATTTTTGCCCATTATCAAAGTATTCCTTTTGATTTTCAACTACTTTTTCTAAAATTCTAAGTAAAGTGCTTTTTCTTTGCTCAATGCTTTTTATTAAAAACATTGCACTATTTAATCTTTCTTTTACATATTTTTCTGTATTTTTATCATCTTTGTTATTTAGAATATTCTTATATAAACTATTTATAGATAATCTAGGTATCACACCTTCATTCATAATAACAAAATATTGCCCATCTATTTTTCTAATAGCTGCATCAGGAATTATAAACTTAACTTCCTCACCAGTATAAAATCCTCTTGATGGTTTAGGTTCAAGTTTCTTTATTATATCACCTAAATCTTGTGCTTCTTTTGGGGTTATCTTTAAATTTTTAGCTATAACATTATATTTGTTATCTGCAATTAAATCTAGATATTCGTCTATTATAATTTCTAAATTTTCATCCAGCATACCCTTTTTTATTAATTGAATTTTTAAACATTCTTGTAAATCTCTAGCCCCAATTCCATCTGGATCTAAATCCTGAAGTACTTCTAAAGCTTCTTCTCCCAATTCTAATGAGATATTTAGCTCCTTACATATCTCCTCTAAAGGCATGTCCAAGTATCCTCTTCCATCTATGTTTTCTATCATATAAGAAACAATAGCTTTTATATACTCATCTTCATCAGCTTCAATTAATTGTTCTTGCAAATATTCAGTAAGAGATTCTTTTTCAGAAATGAAGTTAAAGGGCGACACATCATCATCCTTATTATATTCACCATAACTTTGAGATCCGTAATTATCGAATTCTAAGTATTTAATCATTTCCTTATAATCTATTTTATCTTCATAAGCCTTTTCTTCCTGAACAAAATCAAAGTCACCTTCAAGAATAGGATTTTCTAAAAATTCATTCTCTATATATTCCCTTAAGTCGTAAGTTGACATTTGTAGAAGCTTTATAGAAAGCTGCATTTGTTGGGTCATTACCAGTCTTTGTTCTTGGGTAAGATTCAAATTAAAATCTAGTTTCATAAAATAACACCTTCATTCAATAAGCTACAACTTTTGCTTTTAGTATTAGTAATAACTTTTCCTTATTACTAGTATAAACAATAAGTAAACGTTATAGCAAGTCCATAAAGCACTTTTCTTTAATTAATTTAAACAGATTTAGAAATATTATCTAATTAATACTACATAATTTATATAAAAATAAAATTAGTTAAGTAACTCTTTAATAGCTCCTTAACTAATTTTATAATCATATTATTATTTATTTAAGAAAAATAATCCACAAGCTCCAAGTCCAGAGTGGATACCAACTGCACATCCTGGAGTAGTTTCTATATATTTAATATTATTTTCATCTAAATATTTTTTAAGTTCACCTTTAATTTCTGGGCTTTCTATTTCTATTAACATAACTGGTTCATTCTTATCAACATTTGAGTTTTCATATTCAGAAATTATTTTTTTAATAACCTTTTTATTTCCTCTTACCTTATCCTTAGCCACCATCATGCCATTCTCAAAACCAACTATAACTCTAAGACCTAAAGCTGTTCCAATTACTCCAGCAGTCTTAGATATTCTACCGCCTCTTACTAAGTTTTCTAAGGATTCAAAACATAATGATGCATTCATCTTAGGAATCATCTTTTCTATTTCTGCTTTAATTTCTTGTGGGCTTAACCCCTTATCTCTAAGTTCACAAGCCTTTAATACAAAGAAGCCTTGAGCTGATGTTATAACTTGAGTATCTATTATAGTTATATCATCTGATTCCACCATTTCCTTTGCTATACAAGCTGAATTGTATGTTCCACTCATATTAGAAGACATAAGTATTGCAACTACTTTATATCCCTCATTTATAGCTTTTCTAAAATATTCTTCAAATCTACTTGGAATTATTTGAGCAGTAGTTGGTAAAACTTCATCTTTATCAATTTTTTCTAACATTGTCTTTAAGTCGATTTCATCTCTATCTACGTAGCTTTCATCTCCAAAGTTAATTAAAACTGGTAAAATGTCAATATTATTTTTTTGAATCAATTCTTCTGGAATATCTAAACAACTGTCTGTTAATATTTTTATCTTTTCCATTCTTATTCCCCCTAATTATTTCATTTCAGGAAAACCAATTTGCCTTAATGCCTCATATGCTACAATAGCTACCGTATTTGAAAGATTTAAGCTTCTTGTACTAGTTTTTATCATTGGTACTCTTATTCCTTCGTGAGCCTTATGTACATCCTCCGGAACTCCTGAAGTTTCTCTTCCAAACATTATAAAGTCTCCTTCCTTAAATGAAACTTCATCATAATGTTCTCCACCATGAGTAGTGGCTAAAAATATTCTTTCTCTCCCATATTTCTTCATAAAATCTTCATAGCTTTCATGAATTTCTAATTTTAATTCACTCCAATAATCTAACCCTGCTCTTTTTACTTGCTTATCATCTATTTTAAATCCCATAGGTTTAATTAAATGTAACTTTGAATTAGTCAAAACACAAGTTCTCGCAATATTTCCTGTATTTTGAGGTATTTCTGGTTGATATAATACTATATTTAAATTCATTTTCATAACCTCCAACAAAAAAGTAAGATGTAATCATCTTACTTATTTATTACCATATTAAAAATAATACTATATGAAAACTTATTAGTCAAAGTCATTTATCATTTGTTCACAGAATATTTTCTTAAACAATATATAAAATACTATTTTCTCCAAAATCCTTGTTTATTCTCTCAGCAAAAAACTCTTTTACCTCTCTCATATCATCATCTTTATATATATATTTACCATATCCAAACTGTCCATATTTAAATTTTCTTTCTTCTTCATTCATTGGTAATGTAGAATCTTTATATATGGTAAGGATATTATTTTTTGCTCTTTCTGTGAATCTATGAGTTATTATTTCAAAAGTAATTTTTTCACCTTGAAATTCAGCTTTAACTTTGTCTAGTAACTTACTATAATCATTTTTCCAGCCTTCATATATAAATATAGGAGCTATTAAAAAACCTATATCATAACCATCTACCTTTACCTTCTTAGCGGCTTCAATTCTTTTATCAGCACTGTCAGTTCCATGTTCATATCTTTTTATTATTTCTTGAGAGTTTATACTAAATCTAATTGTAGTATGATTATTATGATTAAGTCCTATAAAAGGTTCTACATCTGAATATTTACTTACAAATCTAAATGCTGTATGATCATTACTACCAAAAGCCTCTATAGCTTTACTCAAACCATGAGTATATCTTTCTACAGGAATTGGATCTGATGTAGCTGAACCTTCAAATATTGTTACATAAGGTAATCTTTCACTTGCATATTCAAAAGCCTTGTTTAAAATATTATCTATATCCACATAAATCTTTACATAAGGTCTTTTTCCAAGCTGAGTGTTTAAATAACAATATTCACACATTCCCATACAACCACTTACTAATGGTAACTGATAATGTGCTGAAGGCTTACAACTTTGAAATTTTGCATTTCCTTTAACTCCAACTACTAAAGTTCTTTTTCCATCAAAAAATTTTTTTACAGCATCATCTTTAGGTCCATTTACTCTTCCTGTTTTATTAACTTCAATTTGTATACCTTGTTTTTTAAAGTTATTAAAAAGCTCCTGACCTAACGAAAAACCTAAAGCTTTTTCTTCAAAAACTACTTTTTGTGGTATAAACATAATATCACCTCTTATTTATTATGCTTATAAACAAAATAATACATACTAAAAGTTAAAGTTTAAAAATCTTCTTTATTGCTTTAGCCACTCCATCCTCTTTATTTGTATCTGTAATATAATCTGCTAAAGCTTTAACTTCTTCTATGGCATTTCCCATAGCAACTCCAAATCCAGCATATTCAATCATTGATATATCATTTTCGTTATCACCTATACAAACTATTTCTTCTCTTTTAAAACCATAATAATCTGCTAAAGCTTTAACTGCATTTCCTTTTGAAACACCCTTATTATTAATTTCTACACTTCTAGCTCCTGAACCAAAATAAACAACATCTTCTAATTTATTTAATTCCTTTTTTAATACTTTAATTTTATCTGGATTTGAAGAAAAAGCTATACATTTTGTTATTTGACCATTAGTTTTTTCAAAAAACTTCTTCCATTCCTCTATATTTTTTATAACATGATAATTTATTTTTAAATTATCATACCCAACTTGCTTAGTCATATATACTTTAGTTAAAACTTTAGTTAATGGATTTCCACAGTAAATTCCATCTACAGTATAAAAATGAAAATAAAATTTCATTTTATATAGCATTTCAACAAGCTTTATACATTGTTCTGTTCTTATAGGATTTTCGTATATAATTTTATTAGTATGCTTTTCTCTTACAATAGCACCATTAGCGGCAATAACAGGTGACTCTACTCCAAGAAGATGAGAGTAATATGCTGCATTATTATATATCCTACCTGTAGTAACAACTATTTCTACACCTTTTTTATGAACTTTTTCTATTACATCTTTACTTTCTTTAGATATTCTTTTCCCTTTTCCAAGCAAAGTTCCATCCATATCTATGCAAATCATTTTGTATCCCATAAAAAACTCCTTTGCCTCTTTTATTATATTAATAATATCATTAGCATTAATTTTCTACAATAAACTTAAAGTTAAATAAAAGTAAAAAAGAGGCTATTTAAAATAGCCTCAAAATAAATATATTATTATTCTTATTCAGTTGGTTTCTTATCTGCATCTGTATTAGGCTTTTGTTGATCTTGATTCTGAGACTCTTCCTTTTTAGGATTTTCCTTTTCTTTCTTTTTAGTACCTTTTTTTATAACAGTATCAGTTGTCATATAAACATCTGTAGCTATAAATTCTCTATTAACCTCAACTCCATTTTCATAAGTAACTTGATAAGAACTTGCCTTGTATCCTGGCATTCCATGAATAACAACCTTTTCAGTTCCTTCTTCCATAGTTGGATCATCTTCGTACTTAACTTCTGGATTATATTTTTCGTGAACTTCATTTACAAGCTCATAAGTCTTGTTACCCATTGCTTCAACATTTCCATATACAGCAAAGCTAACTACTCCACCACTAACGTATCCTTGAATATATACTGGAAAATCATAAGTATTAACAAACTTATAGTCAACATATGGGTTTGCTACTGTAGCATCTAATCCTGGCTCTGAATAAGAAACTGTTAAGGAGTGATTCATTCTTTCAGTAGATCTAATATTTGCTCTCATAACAGCTCTATATAATGTAGTTGATACTTGACAAATACCTCCACCATAATCTGGTACTATTTTATTTCCAACATAAGTATTAGCTTTTTCATATCCTTTATCAGGAGTTGTATCTCCAATTAGGGCATTGTAACTAAATTCTTCACCAGGCATAACTATAGTTCCATTAATTATACTAGCAGCTATCTCCATATTTCTAACTCTTCCATCACCAGTATTAGCATAATTACTACTATAGCTACTTATTTTTCCTGTTATTTTATTTAAATCTTCAGCTTTTATATTAGCTTCTTGTTCTTTTAACTCTAATACTATTTCTGCTTCATGATGAGGGTCACCATTAATATTTTCTATTAAAGATTTATGAAGTTCTTCTTTATCTATAGTCTTTCCTGACTCTTCTGGGGTAACTGATATATTTCCTGAATTAATTTCTATTGAAGCATCTTTAGGCTCAATATTAAATTCCTTCATAACCTTATCTTCAAATTCTACTAATGCTTCTTCATTGTATTTTATTTCAGCATCAATATTTATTTCTTTTCTACCCTTTATTAAAGAATTTTTGGCAAATACACCTTTATCCTTACCATAAGCTAATGCTTCCTCAGCTATTTCCTCAATATTATAAGTAGGATTTAACGAATTATAAGTTAATTCTAAGCTTTTGTCTCCTACTAATACTTTTAGCTTCTTGTCCATAATTACCTGTGGTAATTTTTCTTTCAATAGGTTTACTGCCTCTTCCTTACTCAATCCCCCTATATTTACACCATAAACATTAATTTCGGGATAAATTTTATCTTCCCAGGTTGCAACCTTCTTATTAATTGAGAAAATATAACTGATAATTCCTATTACAACAATTAAAAATAAAACCCCTACAGAAATTAATGTCTTTTTGTTTATTTTTTCCACCTGCCCCACTCCTTTCAAACTATGCTTAATAATTGATATGTCTATATTATTATATTATATTTTCTTACTAAATTTAATATAAATATCTTAACATTATTTAAATATTTTTATAAAGTTATAACTAATTTATTAATTTACAAAAAAATAGATGGAAATCTATACCCAACAATGTAGATAATAGAATTTTCATCTATTTTTATTACAAATTTATACTACAACCTTACTTCTAACTTGTGATGTTTCACCATCATAGTCAAAAGCTTCTATAGACACAGTAATAGGCACATTAGTTTTTACCGGTAACTCAGAAAGTCTAATTTCAAAACTTGTATCATCTTTATCAACAGTGCCAATCCAATATCCATTTACAAATAAGTTATAACCTAAGAGGTCTGTATCAGTGTTCTTATTCCAATTTACTTTCAATCTTCCATTTTCTTTAACTGCTCTTAATCCCTTAACTTGCTTTGGTTGCATTAAAAGATCTAGGCTATCCGGTCCCCAATTGGCATCAACGGGATTGCCAACTCCCTTAACTGTTTCACCTTCACTATATTGCCAAATCCTCCATCTAGTCCATCCTCCCAGATTCGGTGGATATGGGGGATTTACTGGAATATTAGTATAAAGGGCAATCCACAAAGGCATACTCTTTAGAGGTTGGGTTCCATTTGGCAATTTAAAATCATTATATAATTCAATAAAAAATGCTCCTGTGTATAACATTAATCTTCTTCTAGTCTTTTTCTCAAAACATTTTCTAAATCTTTCAACCCAATCTATTAAAGCTTTTGTGCTAATCTTATTGTCTACAGGAGTTTCAACATCTAATACTGGAAATAAATCCCCATAATTATTTTTTCCAAAGCCTTCTTGTAATATGTTTATGAAGTCATTACATTGTGAATCCGCAGTATTTAAATCATATGAAGGCACAGCAAAGTGATATGCACCAACTGGTATCCCATAATTTCTTGCTGATTTTGCAAACTCTAAGAATTTTTTATCTACTCTAAATCTACCTGATCCAGAGCCTGAAGCCCTTAAATACAAAAAGTCAACAGTTCTTGCTAAGGTTTGAAAATTAACATTCTGAGTATATTCATTTATGTCTATTCCAAAAGTACTATTAGGGTTTTTATTTTGCATTTTTCCTCCAAGAAAAATAATCTCTATACTAGTTTATTAATTATATTCTTATTGGTTACTTTAATCTTTAATTAATACACTTTAACTTTATAAAAAAGCTTACATCATTTCCAACACACTCAGCCCATATTTTCCCCTTATGTAATTCAACTATGTTTTTAGATATAGCAAGACCTAATCCACTTCCTTTAGTATTTGAATTTCTAGCTTCATCTAATCTATAGAATCTATCAAATAACCTTTCTACTTTTTCCTTTGGAATATTTTCTCCCTTATTTTTAATAACTATATTTACATAACCATTATTTTCGTAGGTTGATACTACTACTTCCCCTGGTTTAAATGAGTATTTTATAGCATTAGAAAATAAGTTTTCAAATACCCTAACCATTTTACCCGCATCTATTTCAACTATAGATTTTTCATCTACAAACCTTTTAACTACTTCTATTTGATTTTCTTCAAATACTGGAATATATTCTTCAATAATTTGAGATAAAAATTCAACTATATTTACTTTATTTTTATCTAAAATTATCCCTCTATTATTTAGTTTAGTATACTCAAACAAATCTTCTATTAATTCTTTAAGCTGATTTGATTTATTAAAAGCAATATTCAAATATTCCTTCATCATTGCCTCATCTTCATATTTCCCATCCTTTATTAAGCCTATATATCCCATTACAGATGTTAATGGAGTTCTTAAGTCATGAGAAACATTAGTAATAAGTTCACTTTTAGTTTTTTCTGCTCTTCGCTCAGCTTCAATCCTACTTTCAATTTCAGAAGCCATATTATTAATATTTTCTGCTAAGTTTTTTATTTCATCTTTACCTTTTTCCTCAACTCTATAAGATAAATCTCCACTAGAAATTATTCTAACTCCAGATGCAATTTCTTCAATATACTTCATTTTTTTATTAGTAACTATAATAAATATAGATATAAATATAATTACTGATAAGACTAATGCTAAAAAGGAATTTGTATCAGTATAGTAGTCATAAGATAAATATGGAGTTGGAGTTTCATAGTAAATAAGATAAGCTCTGTCTCCTTCTATTTTAACTGGATAAATAACTACTCTTTCTGCTCCTTCATCTTGTATATTATTACTTCTGTCTAATATATTATAAATATCTAATTTATCTTGGACATCACCATTAACCTTATAAAGAATTTTTCCATCTAAATCAGTTAAATAAATTTTTGCTTTTCCATTATTATAGTTGTTTAATATTTCTTTAATGGCATTTTCATCATCTAACCCATTGACTTCATATCCATGTTCTCCACTTAAATTTTTAGCAATAGAGTAAGCATTTGATTGAATTTGTCCTGAATCATACTCAATTCTAGTAATTGTTCTATTTTTAGCTAGCATATTGTTTGCAAAACCATAAAATAAAAAAGAGGCTACAAAACATATTGCAAATACTACCATAAGCTCAAATCTAATGCTTTTTTCTATTCTTCTATATAGCCATTCTAAAAGTTCCCTAAGCTTTACTCCTAGCTTTGAATTATAAAATTTGTATATTAATCTAAAAAAGAAGTTTCTTAATCTTTTAAACATGCCAATCTTCTCTTTTTTCACTTTTTCCTTCTTTTCTTTTTTTCTACCTATCAATTTTATAGCCTACCCCCCATACAGTTTTTATATATTTAGGCTTTCTTGGGTCATCTTCTATTTTTTCTCTAACCTTTCTTATATGAACCATAACTGTATTATCTGATTGCATAAAGTCTTGTTTCCAAACACTGTTGTATATATTTTCTATGCTAAATACTTTACCTCTATTACCTCCAAGTAAAGTTAATATATCAAATTCAGTTGGAGTAAGTTTTATCTCTACTCCATCTTTAAAAACCTCATGAGTTTCTAAATTAATACTTAATTCATCTATTTCCAATATATTTTCAGCTTTTTCTTCTACTTCTAACTTAGATATTACATTATTGAATTTTTTATATCTCCTAAGCTGAGATTTTACTCTTGCAACTAATTCTAATGGATTAAATGGCTTTGTTAGATAATCATCAGCACCTGTGTTTAATCCTAAAATTTTATCTATATCTTCTGATTTAGCAGATAGCATAATTATTGGCATTTCTCTTTCTTCTCTTATTTTTAAGCATGCCTCTATACCGTTAACTTTAGGCATCATTATATCTAGTATAATTAAATCAACATCATTTTCACCTAAAATACTTAAAGCTTCTTCACCATTTTCAGCTTTTAATGTTTCATATCCTTCGCCCTTCAAATATATATCTATTAAATCTCTAATTTCCTTTTCATCATCAACTATTAAAATTCTTTCTTTACTCAAAATATACACTCCCCTTCTTTTATAAGATTAGTTTATCATACTCTAAGCCTATATCTATATTCTAGTTACAATATCTTAATAATAAAATTCATATTTCCTTAAAAAAATCTTAAATGTTGAGTATTTGTTATTTTTTGTTCCGTCGCATTCGCTCCAAGTCACCAAAACACCATAATTACTCAACTACCACTAAAGGAACTCATTAATTTTTATTAGGAATGAAAAATACTGCACTTATGAAAATGCAGCATTCATATTAATTATAAATTTTTATATTTATCCGGTATATCCACTTATAATTCTATATTTATTTTCTCCTGTTTTTTCTATATCTATAAAAGTTACTTTGTTTACTATCCAGTTATCTTCTTCTAAAACACCATTCCCTGCATACCATGGACTTTTTTCATTTGCAGCTTTTATATCATAGGAAATACATACAGTAAAAATATATTTCCCTTCTGACGTTAAAGAAATACTGTTTATTTTGCTTTCAGATACAGATAGTTCCGGTTCTTTATTTATTCCATTGTTTAAATTAAAAAACCAATCAGTACTATGCAATTTTATATATTCTTCATAAAGTTTTTCTCCTATAACTTCTTTATCTGTTTCATTTATTTCAATTTCAGGATAAACTAGGCTACTATCAATATATCCACCATGTATTTTAACTACTCTAATAAAATCTTTTCTATCTATTTCAGTTACAAAAGTTTTATCCTCTTCACTTGAAATTTTTTCTTTCCATTTTATTAATACTTTTTCTCCATCAAAGCTCATGATTTTTCGTAATAAATCATTATTAATTTTTGCTTCACATATATTTTTATTTTGCTTAATAAGCTTACTATCAATTATATAATTTTCTTCACCAATAATTATCTCTATAGGTTCTTGCATTCCTATCCAGTGAGCTGGATAAATTAAATTTATATCATTACTAGAAATTCTAAGCTTATCTCTACTTAAGCTAACTAAAGGATCTTCTAAAATTGAATTTAAAGCATTTTTAATTTCATCATTCTCTCCATTGTATAAGCATATTATTTTATCTTTAAAATAAACTTGTTTGCTATTTCTTAATTCCTCCATATTTATCAAAATATAATCTGTAGCATAAGAAATTTCTCTATAATCATCTTCGTTAAGTAAAGAAATCTCACTTAAGGCAGCTCTTTCATCATTATATTCATAAACTTTCAGTTCTTCATCATTTACTTTTATAGTGTATCTTTTTGCAGAGTATCCATTATCCTTAGTAGTCAAAGTATTTTTACCAACTTCTTCAACTTTTAAGCCAAAATTACCGCCTAAATATTTTGTGAAATTTATATATGAAATCTCTTCTACTGTTTTTTCTACTACATTATTTTCTTGGTAATTTAAATCATTATATATCTTTTTAATATTTTCCATTGTCTTGTTATCGACTGTATATTGAATTCCATCAATATTAATAATATTTCCTACAAAGTAAATATTATATTCTTTATTACCTTTTAAAATAATACTAACTTCCCACCCATTATATATCCCTTGCTTTTTATCCTTTACTTTTATTGAATTAATGTAATCTATTATCTTCTTAATATCCTCAGTATTATCAATTACTTTTTCCTTAGGTGGCGATGGCATAACCCTTATAGTTACTTCTTTAACTTTTGAACTATCAACTAAATTTAATTTCTCACTTGTTAATTTATTTGTTAATAATACTGCTGATAAAATCACTATAGCTATAGCCCCTAAAATTGCAGTCTTATAAGTAAACTTTTTATTTTCTGCAATAAATTTAATTCTATCTTTAAGTGATTTTTTATTTGTAACCATAGAAGTAGTTCCTGGAACAGTACTCCTTATATTAATTAAATGAAGAACATTAAGTATTGTATTTCCATACTTAACATTTTCTTCGTTACTTAGTTTTGATAAAACCATTTCATCACAGGCTGCTTCACAATCGTATGTCATTGTATTTAATCCTATATAAATTATAGGATTAAACCAATTTATAGTTTTTGCAATATATCCTAACCATGATATTACTACATCTTTTCTTTTATAATGACAAAGTTCATGAAGTATTATATATCTCATTTCCTCATTATCAAGATTATTTACCATATTTAATGGAATTAAAATCTTAGGATTTATTATTCCACATAAACTAGGACTATTAATTTCATTAGTAATTCTAACCTGTATATTTTTATTTATATTTAGAATTTCTCTTTCCTTACTAATATCAATTTTGAGATCATAATTTTTATATTCTCTGTATTCTTTGCTTATCTTTAGTTTTAATTTTAAATATGAAATTAGTATTTTAGATGTTATTATAATTACTCCAATACCCCATATAATAAATAGGATTTCTTTATATAAAAAGTTTATATTTTCTTCCTTCAGATTATTGTTCACTTCATTATTTGAAATTAAGTTATTAGATTCTGTATTTAAATCAACTTTATTATCTGCAGGTGAATTTACAATATTAGAAATATTATTATTTAGTTCTTCGTTTTGTAATTTATAATTGTTAACTGATAGATTGGTTTCTTCTTTTGATGTGATACTTATTAAATTAAATAAACTAAACTTGCTTTCAGGTCCAAATGGGATTAATAATTTTATAATTAATATAAACCATAAATAATATATTATAGACTTTTTCATATGTTCTTTCAGTAGTAATCTAATTAATAAAATTAATCCTACTAATATGCTTCCAACTATGGAGGATTCTATAATAAAATTCATTATTTATCCTCCATATCTAACTTGTTATTTAATATATCTCTTAATTCGTTAATATCATCTTTAGTAAGTTTTTCACTTTTAACTAAATTAAGAACCATTTCATTTAGTGACCCATTAAATACTTTCTTTAAAAATGATTGACTTTCTTCTTTTATACATTCCTCTTCTGATATTAAAGGATAATAAAAATACTCTTTTCCATTTTTTCTAAAGCCTATTGCTTCTTTGTTTAAAAGTCTATTAATTAAGCTCTTTACTGTTGTATTTTTCCATTCTTGCTTCCCATTAAGACTTTCAATTATTTCATTAGCCGTTATTTCTTCTTTTGACCATACAATTTTCATTACTTCCCATTCTGCATCTGATATTTTAGGTAACTTACTCATAATACTCTCTCCTTTAATTACAAGTGTAATCTTTAATTAAAGTTTACACTTGTAATTAATAATAGTCAACCACTTTTTTCCATTAATTAAGTTTTCATATATATCTAAAGAATATTACTATTCCAAAGAAATAAGGAGCTGTATTTTACACAACTCCCCATAGTTAATTTTTTTATAATACTCCAAAAGCAAGTATTAACGCACCAAATACTATAGATACCATAGACATTAATTTTATTAAGATATTTATAGATGGCCCTGTTGTATCTTTAAATGGATCTCCAACTGTATCACCAACTACTGCTGCTTTATGACAATCAGATCCTTTTCCTCCTAAAACACCTGACTCAATGTATTTCTTCGCATTATCCCATGCTCCACCTGAATTTGACATCATAATTGCCATTGCAAAACCTGTTACAGTTGAACCTGCTAGTAATCCAGCTACACCATTTGGTCCTAAAATTAATCCTACAACTACAGGTGTTGCTATTGCTATTATTGCTATTGTAATAAGCTCTTTCTGAGATGATTTTGTACAAATATCTACACAAGCTTCATAATCTGGTTCTCCTTTTCCTTCCATAAGCCCTGGAATTTCTTTAAATTGTCTTCTTACTTCAACAACTATCTTAGATGCTGCTCTACCAACTGCATCCATTGTCTTTGCTGAAAAAAGGAAGGTTACCATTCCACCTATAAATAAACCTATTAAAACTTGTGGATTTAATATAGATAAGTTAAATTGAAAATTATACTCTCCGCCTTTAACTATATTTTCAATTGAATCTTTGTATGCTGCAATAAATGCAAGTGCTGTTAATGCTGCTGATCCTATGGCAAAACCTTTTCCCGTTGCTGCTGTTGTATTTCCTAATGAATCTAAAGCATCTGTTCTTTTTCTTACCTCTGGATCTAGTTCTGCCATTTCAGCTATACCTCCAGCATTATCTGCAATAGGTCCATAGGCATCTGTTGCAAGAGTAATTCCTAGAGTAGATAACATTCCAACTGCTGAAATTGCTATTCCATACAACCCTAAATTAAAATCACTACTTCCACCTGATAAATTGAAACTTATTAAAACAGATATAGCTACTATTACTACTGGAATTGCTGTAGATGCCATTCCTAAGGAAAGTCCCCCTATTATTATAGTTGCTGGACCAGTTTTACTCATATCAGCTAATTTCTTTGTAGGTTTATAATTATCTGAAGTATAGTATTCTGTAAAGAATCCTATTAACATTCCTGCAATAAGGCCTGATAATATACTAAAATATACCCCTATATTTTCTGATCCTAATAAGTACTTAACAATAAAAAAAGAGCCTACTGCAACAATTATTGAAGATATATAAGTTCCTCTTCTTAAAGCATTTAAAAGATTTTTTTGACTTGCATCTTCTTTAGCCTTAACAAAGAAACTAGAAAATATAGAAGCTACTACACCTAAAGTTGCAACTAATAAAGGAACAGCAACACCTTCAGTAGACAATCCTGCTGCTACTGCTAAAGCGCAAGAAGAAATTAATGATCCAACATAAGATTCATATAAATCTGCTCCCATCCCAGCTACATCGCCAACATTGTCTCCTACATTATCTGCAATAACCGCTGGATTTCTTGGATCATCCTCAGGTATACCAACTTCAACTTTACCAACTAAATCTGCTCCAACATCTGCAGCCTTTGTGAATATTCCTCCACCTACTCTAGCAAATAGCGCCATTGATGATGCTCCTATACCAAAAGTCAATATGTTAGTTGTAACTTGAAGTAATTTTTCTGCTTCTACTAATTCTCTGTAATACCAATCTAAAAATGAATATCCTAATGCTATATATAAAAGCCCTAAAGAAACTACTACTATTCCAATTATACATCCACTTTTAAAGGAAATTTTTAAAGCTCCATTTAAACTTTTTTTAGCTGCTGTTGTGGTTCTTGAGTTAGCATTAGTTGCTACTTTCATTCCTATAAAACCAGTAAGTCCTGATAAAAAACCTCCAATAACAAAAGAAAAAGGCACAAATATTGAAACATATCCAAAAAAGCTCATAATTAAAAATATAAGAAACATTATTGCAAAGAAAATCGCAACCCCCTTATATTGCCTTTTTAAATATGCATTTGCTCCTTTCCTAATTTTAAGAGAAATACTTTTTACCTTTTCTTCACCTTCATCAGCTTTCATTAGTATGTTTGCTTCGTATATAGAAAAAAGCAAACCTAAAATAGATCCAAGTAAAACTAAAAGAATGAAATTCATAATAATTCCCCCTATATTAAAATAAAATAATTTATTTTACTTTATTATACGTTTGAAATTTCAAGAAATTACCTTAGTCTACTTATTTTTATCTTAGATTTGCTTAACTTTATTATAATTCATATTTATTTCTTTAATGAATGTTCTATTATCATATCTATAAATTCAGTGTAGCTTATTCCCTTTTCTCCTGCACTTTGTGGGAAAAGGCTAGTGGATGTCATACCCGGTAAAGTATTTACTTCTAAAACATATGGTACTCCATCTTCAGTAATTATCATATCAATTCTAGAATAAACTGAACATTTTAAAGCCTTATAAGTTTCTAAAGCCATTTTCTTAACTTCTTCATACACTTTAGGCTCTAAATCTATAGCATAATGCTCTGCTCCATTTGCGGAATATTTTTGCTCATAATCATAAAAATCTGTTTTAGCTTTTATAGCAAGTACTGGGAATAATTCATTTTCAAATACAGGACAAGTTATTTCATCACCCTTTATAAACTCTTCAATCATAACTTCCCTATCCCACTTTAAACCTTCTACAACAGCAGCTTCAACATCTTCCTTCTTAGTTATCTTAAATGTTGCAACGCTTGACCCACCATTAGTTGGTTTAATAAATACTGGATATCCCATTTCTTCTATTGCATTATAATCTATTTCTTGAACTGAAGATACATTAATCCATCTTGCAGTCCTTATTCCCTTAGCTTTTAAAACACTTTTAGTTAAATCTTTATCCATACATAAAGAACTACTTAAGGTATCACATCCTGAATAAGGAACTCCTAAAGTCTCTAATACAGCTTGAACTTTTCCATCTTCCCCAAATTTTCCGTGTAGTGCTAGTAAAGCAAAATCTAATCCCTTAACTTTTTCTAAAACATCTTCTTTACTATCTATAATAACTGGAACTACTTCATATTTTTCTTTATTAATATGTTGTATGATAGAATTTCCACTACTTAAGGATACTTCTCTTTCTGAAGATATCCCTCCCATTAAAACTCCAACTTTCATATATTGCGCCTCCAAAATTACAAATTTGCTATAAAATTCTCAATAACAATTATATCACTATATAAAGTATGATAAAAGTAATAAAAAAGAGATAAATATTATATCCTTCAACCTTGGTAAACTCCAAGTCAGCCTAATATAATATTTATCTCTGTATGATAAAGTTACTAACTTCTCATAATTTAGAATTGTAAACTCTATTTCTTTTTCAACTCTTTATAGTATTTACAATATTGCGTTAAGTTGCAAATTTCACACTTAGGATTTCTAGCTATACAACATCTTCTTCCATGGAATATTAATAAATGGTGTGTTAAACTCCATTCTTTTTTAGGAAGTTCTTTTTGTAATTGTTTCTCAACTTCTAAAACATTGTCTGAATCAGCCATCCCTAATCTATTAGAAACCCTAAAAACATGTGTATCTACAGCTATTGAAGGAACGCCAAAGGCATTTGATAATACTACATTAGCAGTTTTTCTTCCTGCACCAGCTAGAGAAGTTATTTCTTCCATAGTTCTTGGTACTTCTCCATTAAAATTTTCCTTTAACTGATTACACATCATAATTAAATTTTTAGCCTTACTTCTATATAGTCCTATTTGTTTAATTCTCTCTTCTAATTCTTCAATTGAAAGATTTAAAAAAGCATCTAAATCTGGATAGTCCCTAAATAAAGTTTCAGTAACTTCATTTACCTTCTTATCTGTTGTTTGAGCAGAAAGTATAGTCGCTACTAAAAGCTGAAATGGAGACTCATGGTTAAGCTCACACTTAGCATCTGGATAATCCTCTTTTAAAATCTCTAAAATAGCTTTAGTTCTTTTTTTCATTAAATCACCTACTTATATACTCCTTTATATTTTTCAGGAAGTAAGTTTGCAATTGACTTCATTATGTATTCCATGCATCTATCATCATAGTCATGCTTATCTTCATCTTTTTCTTTTGTAGGTAATGATATAGGATCTCCAAATTTAATATTTACATCTGCATAATTAAATTTTTCTCCTCCCATATCTCCATTATCATTTATAGGAAGAAGTATTTCTGTACCTGTCATAGCAATAGGTACTATTGTTGCTTTAGTAAGTCTTGCAATTAATAAAATTCCTTTCTTACCTTCAATCATAGCACCTGTCCTACTTCTAGTTCCTTCTGGAAAAATCATAAGGTTTTCTCCACCTCTAACTAATTTTACTATGTTAGTTATTGCTTCTTTATCAGCTGAATTAGGTTTAATACCTACGTTTTTAACCATCATAGTTCCAAGCTTTGTTACTGGATCGTTTGATAATTTTATTCCAGCTACAAAGGTTGGATCATACTTTTCCTTCAGTACCTTATCTAAAATCAAACCATCTGCATTACTTAAATGATTGCATATAAATATTATAGGCCCTTTAGCATTTCCTACATTTTCAAATCCCTCTATTTTAATATTAGCATATTTTTTAAAATACTTATTTACAATAAATTTTGTTATCTTTACTACTACTGACTCTGGTAAAGCATTTATTACCTTTACTAATGTTGGTGATAACATTATTCTCCCTCACTTCCTCACTTTATATCTAATATTATATTTTATTCCTCTTTAAAAGTCTATTAACATAATCTTTCAAATAAGTGGAATCTGTTTTAATATTACTAATATCGCCATTATCATTATTAATTTTAATTAATGCATTTCTCTTTAAAACATTCTTCCCTCTCCAGCCACAAGAAGTTCTAAAAAAACTTTCCTTAAACTCCTTTGTACTTACATTTATTAAATCAATAGAATTATCTCTATTCATAAAATCATAGGGATAAAAATCTTTTATATTAGAGTACTCTATTTTTTCATTATATGGACAAGAAGTTTGGCAACTATCACATCCAAATACTCTACCTTTTAATAACTTTATATGTTTATCCTCTAGCTCTTTTTTTTGAGTAAAATAAGATACACAAATATTACTATTTTTCTTATAAGAATTAATAGCTTTACTTGGACATGCCTTATAGCAAAGTTCACATTCTCCACATTCCTTAAAGTTTTGAATTTCTCTATAATCTCTTTCCTCTGTTTCAATTTCTAAATTTGTTATAATTTCACCTAAAAAAACATATGAGCCATATTTTTCTGTAATTATTAAATTATTTTTCCCAACGAACCCCACTTTTCCTAAATATGCTATATACCTTTCAGGTAAAAAATTACTATCTACAAAGGATGATGCTTTTCCACCTTTACTTTCTATAAATTCACATATCTTTTCTAAATAAGATTTAACTACTCTATGGTAGTCAGTTCCTCTTGTGTAAACAGAAAATCCATTATCAAAATAATTAACATCATGAAGATAAGGGAAAGCTATTGAAATTATAGTTTTCCCCTCTTCCATATATATATAAGGATTTATTCTCTTTAAGACATCCTTTTCTTCAAATTCATTTTCAAGTCCTTTTTCTTTTCTTTCATAAAAGAAGGACTTTAACTCTGTAAATTCCCTACACTTTATAAATCCTAAAGTATCTAAGCCTAAACCTTCACAGAATTTTATAATTTCATCTTTAATCATAATAACCTCTATATCATCATGTTGTTATATATAGTTTTTCTATTTCCTTCTTTATCTATTACTTCAATTATATCATCTGCATTTTTAATTATATTTCTTCCTGCACAACCAACAACAGTAGCACCTTCTGGAACATCCTTTAAAACAACAGTATTTGCACCAACCCTACTACCTTTTTTTAAAACTATTGGTCCAAGAACCTTTGCTCCTGCTCCTATTATAACATTATCTTCAACAGTTGGATGCCTTTTACCTTTTTCTTTTCCAGTTCCTCCAAGGGTAACACCATGATAAATAGTGACATTATCTCCTATTTCAGTAGTTTCTCCAATAACTACTCCCATTCCATGATCTATAAATAATCCTTTTCCTATTTTTGCTCCTGGATGAATTTCTATTCCTGTAATAAATCTAGCAATTTGTGACACTAATCTAGCACAAAAAAATCTTTTATGATTATATAAAAAGTGTGCCATTCTATATGCTGTTAATGCATGAATACACGGATATAATAAAAACACTTCTATTTTACTTCTGGCTGCCGGATCATTTTCTAATATATTGTTTATATCATATTTTAATTTATTAAACACAACTTTTCCTCCTCTAATCGTATATTCCCATTGATATATACTTTTCTCCTCCATCTGGTGCCATTGCTAATATTTTTTTACCTTCACCTATTTTTTTTGCCATTTCTAAAGCTACATAGATAGCTGCCCCTGAAGATATTCCAAGTAATATGCCTTCCTTTTCAGCAACTAATTTAGTTATTTTAAAAGCATCATCATCCGAAACTTTTACTACTTCATCTATAACTTTAGGGTTATAAATTTCAGGTATAAACCCTGATCCTAGCCCTTGAATTTTATGAGCTCCAGCATTTCCTCCACTTAAAACAGGTGATTTTTTCGGTTCAACTGCTACTATTTTTATATTCTTTATTTTTTCCTTTAATTTATTTCCTACTCCAGTTACAGTTCCACCAGTTCCTACCCCTGCAATAAATACATCTAAATCCTTTAAATCAGAATATATTTCTTCGGCAGTTGTATAATAATGCTTTTCACTATTTGCTAAGTTTTCAAACTGCTGAGGCATAAAATAATTTTCCTTTTTAGAAAGCTCTTTAGCCTTTTCTATAGCTCCATTCATGCCTTCTGCTCCATCTGTTAATATAAGCTCCGCTCCATAAGCCTTAATTAAATCTCTTCTCTCCTTACTCATAGTATCCGGCATTACTATAATAACCTTATATCCCTTAAGCCTTCCTATCATAGCTAAAGCAATACCAGTATTTCCGCTTGTAGGTTCTACTATTATAGAGCCTTTCTTTAATTTACCTTCACTTTCTGCTTTTTCAATCATTCCTAAAGCAGCCCTATCTTTAACACTTCCACCTAAATTATATTTTTCTAATTTTACATAAACTTCAGCACTATCTTTATCCACCAAATTATTCAATTTTATAATTGGTGTGTTTCCTATTAAATCTAATATATTATTATAAATCATAACATCCTCCAAAATTAAATAACTCTTACTGGAGTTTTTTAATTAATTTTTCATTTTTCGACAGTCTCTTTATTCTTTATCTCCGTGTAATCTATATATGCTTTTTCATGCTAAAATCATCAATAATTTTACATTGTATAAACTTTTAAATAATAAAAAAACTTCGTCTCTAAGCCTTATAGAGACGAAGTAACCTCCGTGGTTCCACTCTAATTAGATTAAAAATTTAATCTCACTCTTAATGCAATTGCATTTCATTGTAACGGATGATTCCGGAAAGTTCTACTATTAGTTCAAACTTCAACTCCAAAGGGCACTTCATATAAATTCTAGGTGAAAAGTTCTCATCTACCTTTTCTCTCTGTAACCTTCCTTTATACTACTTTTCTTTTTCATAGTTTTTAATTCCGAGTAATTTACTAAATTTTATATTCTTATTATATGACTAAAATTTTAATTGTCAATATTTAACTTATCATCTTATCTTTTTCTTCCATATTGGATATAAGATTTCATCTATTATATCATGAGCATTTACAGCTCCTATTAACTTATTTTCTTCATCTATAACTGGTACAGTTAACAAATCATACTTTGCAATAAGTTCTATGGCTTCATCTACATCCACATCATTTCTTATAACATCTATATCTTCTACCATTATATCTTTAACTTTAACATCTGGCTTATTTAAAATTAAATCAGAAGGTGTGATAGAACCAATGACCTTTTCTTCTTCATCTGTTATATAAATTCTATAAAGCTCATCTTCTTCTACTTCTTCCATTTCCCTTAAAATATCTATTATTTCACCAACAGTTATATCTAAATTAAAGGAAATAAAATCTGTACTCATTATACTACCTACAGCTTCATCCTCATATTTTAATATTTCTTTTACCTCATCAGCATCTTCTTTTTCTAAATTTATAAGAATTTTTTCTCTTTCTTCATCATCTAGTTCATCTAATACGTCTGCTATTTCATCATTAGACATTATTTCTAAAAGCTCTGCTGCCTTAGCTTCACTTAATTCTTTTATTATACTTCCCTTATACTCTGGATCTATTTCTTCTAATGTATCTGCTGCTAAATCTTCATCTAAGGATTCAAAGATTTGCTTTCTTGAGCTTGCATCTAAATTTTCTAATATATCTGCTAAATCTGCTGGATGTAATGTTGAGAGTTTTTTATATGGAACAGAAATTTGTAAGTTGTTATTTACCATTTCTAAGGATTCAACATCATCCCACATCAATACTCTATCTTCATATTCCTTCCTTAAAACCTTATAAATAAAACTTCCTATCTTTGCACAATTAAGTCTTCTAAATCTAGCATAAGGACCTGTTTCAACTGCTATAACCCTATATTCTCCTGCAATTTCTGCTATCCTTAAATCATCAACTCTTACAACTTGTTTTCCATTTATATCTACAATTTTTTTGTCTAATAAATGTTGTGATAGTAAATAGGAATATGTCCTCGGTAGTATTTCCTTACTACCTCTTGTAACTATCTTTATCCTATTGCCTTCTTGTTGATAAAAATTAATAGTCCTAAACTCATAATGAAAAGTGGAACCATCTCTTTTTACCTTATAACCAATAACTCTAGGATAGCCATCCTCAGTAGTTACATAAATATCCTTAAGTTCTCCAATGCTTTCGTCAAACTCATCATATATCTTTCTTCCTAGGATATTTGTATATAGAAATACTGATAGTTTCTTCATATTTTTCATATATATTCCTCCTTCTTTTTAGAGGAGAAATATTTGAAGTTAATTCATAATGAAGTATATCTCCTCTAAAAATCTAATATTCAATTTTATTAAATCACTACTCTGAGGGACACCCTCCATTTTAAATTCACCCCTTATTTATCAAGAATTATTTTTAAATTTTACATATATTCTATCCAATATTATATTATATTAAAATTAAGTAAAAAGGCAACGTATAAATGAAAATTTAAGTAGAAAATTATAATTTAAATATAAAAAACTCAAGTTAATAACCTTGAGTTTTTATAATAATTATTAAATTAACAATTTTTAGCACCTAAAACTTTTAATCCACCCTTTATACATTTAATATTAAGTGGAAAATCTGGCCCCTTTTCTCCATCTATATCAGTAACAATATTTTCATTTGATTCTACATATAAATTATTTGTTTTAAAATAAATTACGTTATCTGAATCTAAGTGTTCTCCCTTTAGAACCTTTACGAATAAAGGAATTAATTCAATTATAGGAATAGCTTTAAATATTATTACGTCAAGTAATCCATCAGTTGCATTTGCTCTAGTTGCTAATTTAAAGTTTCCTGCTGTTTGTCCATTGAATACTAACATAAAATACATATTTCCTTCGTATTCCATTTCATCTGCTTTAATTTTTATTGCAAGTTTTCTAAAGTTAGGTAGTTCTTCAAGCCCTTTTAAGTAATAGGCTAATTTTCCTATAGTATTTTTTAAATTAACATCTGTTTTTTGAGATACGTCAGTAAATAAACCTGTGCTTGCTACATTAACAAAATATTTATCATTTATGCTACCTAAATCTACTGAGGTAACCTCTGATGATAATATTTGTCTACAAGCTTTGCTTATATCCGATGGCATTCCTAAAAATTTTCCAAAATCATTTGCTGTACCTACTGGTAAAATACCAATTGGAATAGAAATACCACATTTCGCCATAGCATTTACTACATTATCAATAGTTCCATCTCCACCTGCTATTAAAACATAGTAGTAATTGCTATCTTTAAAATCATTAAAAGCGTTTATTACATCTTCTTCCTTATCTATTCTATATGGGACAATAGTGTATCCTGCTTGTTGGTGTATTTTTATAACCTTATCAAGATGATCAAGTATTAAGTTTTCTCCAGAGTATGGGTTATAAATAAATTTAACCTTTTTCACATTACCCCTCCTGCATTATAAATTTTTAATAATTCCATATAATAAAATTATACTATATAGTATATTACTATATTTTACAAATAAATCAAATCAATTATTAGTCCTATTTCTTAAAAATATCTTAAATTATCTTAATAATTAATTTAATATTTAAATCTCTTATATTTCTTTATAAACTATGATATAATATTGATTTGATAATAAGGAAAAGGGAAAATAAATCCTTATAACTTTTAGACCAGGAGTGATTATATGAAAAAAAGTTGTATCCCTAATATTTTTACATTTATAAATTTATCATGTGGAATAATCTCTATTTTATATACTATGAGTGGAAACTACTTATTTGCATGCTTCTTTATTTTAATAGCTGCACTTGTAGATAGATATGATGGAAGAGTTGCAAGATGGTTAAATGTTTCTAGCGAACTTGGAAAGGAATTAGATTCTCTTGCAGACCTTGTATCCTTTGGAGTTGCACCATCAATTCTTACTTTTTTAATGTATGAATTAAAAAATGTAGGACCTGCTGGAATAATCGGAATCGCAGTTTTACTAGCCTTCCCTATTTGCGGAGCATATAGATTAGCTAGATATAATACATCAAGCTTTGATGGAGTATTTACTGGAGTACCTATAACAATTGCAGGAAGCTTTATAGCTATATTTGTATTCTTTACTTTAAATGTTAGGGTAAATCCATTTATTCCAATAATTTTATTAATATTAGGTTCTTATCTTATGGTAAGTACATTTAAATTGAAAAAAGTTTAAAGAGCTGTCCTATGGACGGCTCTTTATTCTTCTTCTTCGTCATCTTTATATTTATGAGGAGAATTTTTAAAATCTAATTCATAATTAATCTCTGTTAATATATTATCCTTTATTGCCTTTTCGTCTATAAAGCTTTTCTTTATCTTACAATACTTAACATAAGAAGTATTGCATTCATCTAAAGCTTTTATTATCTCATCAATAATTTCACCTACATCATCTGCTCTCTTAACAGCTTCCTTAACATCACTTTTCTTTGCTTCTGATATATTGTTAAGTTCATAAGCTCCTCCTATTAATAATCTATAGGAGTTAACTAAGGAATTTAAAAGTGTAGTTAAATTACTTATATCTGTATACTGATCTTTTATTAAATGCCTGTAAGCCAATTAATCACCTGCTTATTTAGCTATTTTTATTTCTCCTAAGAATTCTTCATCTATAAATTTATACATACTTTCACCTTCATTAAAGATATCTTCAACTTGTTTAGGCTTCTTACAAGTTACTTCTTTATTTACTAGTCTGCAATTAATATTTCTTATTTTCTCTTTTAATATTTCTCTAGCATCCTCAAGTAAATTATCTATAGTTTTCTCAACCATATCATAATTTAAATTTTTGCAATTTAATTCTCTTAAGTTTTCATTATATATATCTGCAAGTTTACCTATATACTTATCAATTAATCCGTCCTTGTCAGATGAAGATATTGGCATTCTTACATTAGATATCAATTTATTATAGTCTTCATATAAATCTCTAAAGCTTTTAGCATAATAATTTATTAATTTTATACTTTCAAATTTAGTTTTTCCTAAACAATTTGCATCCTTTAGTTCATCTATAAATCTTACAAAACTTATTATATATTTAATAGTTTGCTCCTCAACATCCTCATCTACTATGTTATTCTTATAATAAGCAATAAATTCTTCCTCTTGCCTAGTATCATTTATAGAATCTAGGTCCTGAAGTTTATCTCTATTAATAATAGCTTTTTCTTGTGTATCATATTCCATAGAATTATTTTCTGTATTATATCTAAAATCTTCACTAAATACTACTGGAACAAAAAACTCCTTTGGTATTGAAATAAACATAAGCAACCTCCTTAAGGGTTAGAAACTTTGCAATAAGGCTTATAGTATGCTCTTGGATATTTACATAAAGGACAAACTAAAGGTGCCTCTTCTCCCTCATGAATATAACCGCAGTTCATACATACCCATAAAGAATCCTTAGGTCCCTTAAACATAGTTCCATCTTCTATCTTATCGTAAAGTTCTTTAAATCTCTTTGCATGACTTTCCTCAACTTCAGCTAACTCTTTATAAAAATCTGCAACTTCAGTAAATCCCTCTGCCCTAGCTTCCTCTTCAAATTTTTTATAAACATTCTCTGTTTCGTTAGTTTCTCCTAAAATACAATCTAATAAATTGTTCTTAGTGCAACCTATTAAATTCAAATATGATCCATAAACTTCTCTTGCATGAGCTAATTCATTATGTGCAGTTTCATCAAAAACTTCAGCTACCCATTGATATCCATCAACTCTTGCCTTTTCTGCATATAAAGTATATTTATTTCTTGCCCTTGACTCACCTGCAAAGGTTCTATAAAGATTTTGTTCAGTTTTACTTCCCTTAAAATCCATACTATTCTCCTAAAAATTTATACACTTATACATTATGCAATGCTACATCCAATTGTGAAGGCAAAAGTTAGCAGAGAAATATTTTATAACGCTACCAATATATAATAAGAATTATCTTAATTTACAAAGATATTTCTATCTTCATTACAAACTAATTCTATAGACTTTTCATCTTTATTCTTAGTTATTAATTTTACCTTATGGCCCCATAAATCTTGTACATACTTTAAAGTTTCCTTAGCATAAGAAAGTTCTAATTCTCTACCATCAAAATAATGTTCTAAAGTAAGGGTTAAATCTCTTCTATTTAAATCAACCACTCTTATATATGGAATAGACGCTATTCCACAGGTATCTGATAAATAATTTCTTATTTCTCTCCATCCTTCCTCATCAGGAACTTCCTTAACTACATAATCAAAACTTTTCTTTGCATACTGAAATAAATTTAATTCCTCACAAAGTTCTCTAGTTAAATACCTTCTTAAGAAAGAACTATCTCTTTCATTTTTTCTAACTTCAAATATTTTTTCTCTACCATACCTTTTTTCTATATCCTCAAAGATCTTAAAGCCTATATAATAAGGATTTAAACCACCTAAAATAGGAGCTACTACATCATTATGTCTTTTTAAAAATTCAAAGTGAAGTCCATCGTCTAAGTTTAAGGACCTTAATATATTGTAATGCCAAAAACTTGCCCATCCTTCATTCATGATTTTAGTTTCAATTTGTGGCATAAAATATTGAGTTTCTCTTTTAACTATTCTTAATATATTTTTTTCCCATTCTTCTAAAGAGCTATATTTTATAATAAATCCTATTACATCATCACAAGGTTCTAAAGGAATCTTAGAAACATCAGGAAATTCAATTTCCTCATGAACATCTAATATACCTTTGTTTTCTTTCTTAGAATTGTAATCTGAAATTATTCTTTCTTTTATTTCTTCGTTAGATAACTCCTTTATTCCAACAACTCTAGGTATTTGGTATCTTATTGCATGAGCTGCATCTAATACCTTTTCAACCCTCTCATAACCTATACTAGGATCATTTATATAGTCTCTAATAATTTCAGCATCTAGCTTAAACATCTCTAAAACGCTTTTTGCTTTAGTACCTTCAGTAAATAATCTATTATTAGCAAAAAAATCGTTATGTCCATAAACATGAGCCATAGTTAATATTTGTAATAACAATGTATTTTCCCTCATTAAATAAGCTAAACATGGATTTGAGTTTATTACCATTTCATATGGCAATCCTGTCATATTTAATGAATACAGTGTTTTATTTTTATCATAGGCCTTACCATAACTCCAATGAGGATATTTTGAAGGCATACCTACATATGCCTCATATCCTAGCATCTCATTAAAACCTATTATTTCAAATTCTTGTGGATAAAAATTAAGTCCAAACTCCCTTGCTTTTTCTTCTATAATTTCATTCCACTCTTCTAAAGTGCTAACATTGTATTCCATAATTATTCCTCCTTTAGCTCTTTAGATAACATTATCTTTAAAGCCCCCCATAAGTCCTTCTTCTCCTTAACTATTACAGAGACAAAGTTCTTATTATTTATTTCCTTATTAAATCTATAATACATGGTAGTTGAATAGGTAGAAGGTAATAATTCCGCATATCCAAACATATTGCTTATATCACAAAGATCCCTAACAGATTTCATTGCACGTTCATTATCTTCACTCCAGTTATCCCCATCGCTAGCATAAACGGGATAAATATTCCACATTTCCGGTGGATATTTTTCTCTTATTAATTTTAAAGCTGTGTTTATACCACTAGATATATAGGTTCCACCAGATTCTGCCTTATGAAAAAATTCAAACTCATTTACTACCTTTGCAACGGTTGTATGAGATATAAATTCAAAAGCAATATTATTATATTTTCTTCTTATAAATCTAGATAAAACAAAGAATAGGGATCTTGCTAAATACTTTTTGCTACTATCCATGGAACCTGAAACGTCCATAATAAATATCATTACAGCATTACTTTCCTTTTTAGGTTTTTTCTTAACCTTGTGATATCTTAAATCCTCTTCCTTAAAAGGAAACCTTTCAATATTATTACTTAATCCTGCTTCTAATAATGCCCTCTTTTTTCCTTGCTTTCTAGCTATTTTTGAAGCAACTGTTTTCTTTTTTGCAAGTCTTGGATTTATTCCATATCTTTGATATCCACGCTTTCTTCCTGAGCTTTCTGTAATTATTTCAGAATACTTTTTCTTATCTAAATTTGGCAACTCTAAATCTTCAACAATATAATCTAAAAGCTCTTCTAAGGTAACTTCTGTCTCATATATATCTTCTCCTGGTGAATTACCTGCCCCTTTATTTCCTTCACTTCCAGAATTTTTTCCACCCTCTCCTATTTTATCTCCACGTTTTTCTTCTCCCGTCCCAGTTGCAACCCCCTTGTTGTTCTTACCAAAAACAAATTGATATTCTTTTATTCCTCTAATAGGAATCTTAAATTTCTTATTTTTACTTTCACCAATTATACTCTCTTCTGAAAGAATATCTCCTAAATTTTCTTTTATAGATTTCTCAACTAACTGCCTATGCCTTCTTCTATCTTCTATAGATCTATCATGCTCTAATGGATTATCAGCATTATCCCTAAAGATTGCCATTTTATCAATCCTTCCACAAGTTGTTTGCAGCATATTTAAGAATTACATCACAGCAGTGTAAGCAATATCCATTATTTTGCATTTCATTAACCATAGAATTATATTTTTCGGCCTGTTCTGAATCTCTAACTCTTGATTTAGTTATTATTCTTGAAAGATCTTTCACAGATGCCATAAGTTTCTTTTCTATCGCTTCTTTTAATGGTTCATAAGAAGTATAATCTATCTTGCTTCCATTTCTAACTAAATAGAACATATAAGAAGTTACATCTGCTCTAAAGCCCTTGCAGGAGTTTTCTGATACTCCAATTTGCTCTTCAATACTTCTCATAAATTCTTCATCTGGATTTAGCTCTTCTCCAGTAGATGTGTCCTTTATCTTACTCTTATTAACAAAGGCTTCTGCATTATCAATATAATTATCAAATAAACTTTCAGCTTGTTCCCTAAATGAATGTATAAATGCCTTAGTAATTTCCTTTTCTAAAATTTTATTATATTCTTTTCTTATAGTATCTTGAATAAATCCTAAGTACTTTTTCTTATCTTCTGAGGCTATATCTAACTCCTTAACGGATTTAACTATGCTTTCCATTATACTTAAAGGATTAATACAATTATGCTCTGAACTAGATAAAGCATTATCTATTGCCTTTATAATAAACCTTGTGCTTATTCCCTTCATTCCTTCATAAGAACCTGCTTCTTCCCTTAGCTCACTAATATCAATTCTCTTTGTTCCACCCTTTTCAACTATTTCTTCACCGTTATATATCTTAAGCTTAGTTATAGGATCAACCTTTGCTGAGGCTGATAATCTAGTAAGAATTGCAAACATAGCTGCTATCTTCATAGTATGTGGAGCAATATGTGCATTAAAATTACTCTTCTTTAATATTTTTTCATATATCTTAACTTCTTCATCTAGCTCTAAACAATAAGGTACTTCTATTTTAACTATTCTATCTAATATAGCTTCATTTGTATGATCTGATTTAAATTTATTCCATTCAGCTTCGTTAGAATGGGCTATTATTAGACCATCAAAATAAATCATTGAGCCTTTTCCTGGGGAAGGAATTGACTTTTCTTGAGTTGCAGTGATAATTGTATGAAGGTATTCAACATCATTTTTAAATACTTCTATAAATTCAACTAAGCCTCTATTACCAACATTAAATGCTCCATTTAGTGAAAATATTCTTGGATCATCTTCAGGGTACATATCCATTTTAGATATATCTATTGACCCCGTTAATATAGAGGTATCTTGATTATTTGGATCAACTGGTGGAACAACACCAATTCCCTTTCTTGATCTAATAGAAAACTCTTTTTTCTCTACTGGGAAATTTTCATACTCTCCATTATAATCATTTAATAATTTGTACTTGCATACTGGACATAGGTCTCCCTCTATTTTTACTCCTAATAATTTTTCAAAATCTGGCCTTAAATGAGTTGGTATTAAATGTAAAGGCTCTTCATGCATAGGGCAACCTTTTAATGAATAAATGGGTTCACATTCTACTAATGCCTTTTTCAATGCTTCAACTAAAGAAGATTTACCCGCACCAACTGGTCCAACTAAATATAATACTTGTCTAGCCTCTTCTCCATTCATAGATGCTGAATGGAAGTAATTTACTAGTTTCATAATTATCTTATCAATACCAAAGAAATCATCCTTAAAGAATCCATATTTTCTTATAGAATCATTGCCATATATTTTTTTAACCTTAGGATTTTCCTCACCCTTTAGCACTTCTACACCCTTACTAACTATCATGTCGTATATTCGACTATGAGAAAGTTTAGCTATATCTGGGTTTTCTCTAACTATTTCTAAATAATCTAAAAATGTTCCTTCAAATTTTTCCTTATTTCTGCTTTCTCTATCACTTTTTATAAATTCCTTGAAATTCAAAATGACTCCCCTCCTTTTTATAAAATATATTCATTGTCCTTGTTTATATATGACAAGTATTTTTACCATAAACAAACTCCTTTTAATTTTCTATAAGTATGTAAAAGAGTAAAAAATGTGAATATAATTTATTTAGTTTTTAATGATATAAAACCTGCATATATAATTTCATTTTGGAAATAATATATTTTATTAATCTAAATAATATTAAATATTACACTCATTGATAATCTAATAACTATCAAGCTTGACAAATTAATAACTATTATTAATTAGTAACTTTTGTTGATAATTTGATTATAATGTAGTATAATAACATTAAGAAAAACATAAAGGGGTGTTATACATGGATGGAATAGCATGCATGCTTAGCAAAAAGTGTAGAAGAGAAAAATCAGAGGAAATCGTAAAAAACATGAATGAAGAACAAAATTCATATGAAGAAATTTACGGTAAAGAAGAAAAGAAAAACTAAGCAGTGAATTAAAAATTAAATAAATATTAATTAATACTAAAAAATCCACGGCAAATATGTATCCGTGGATTTTTTAGTATTTTAAATTAAATATTATATTAATTTATTATGTTATTGTATTCTATATGGATATAAAGAATTATTTAAAAACTCAAAACCACCTTTTGTTGTAATACTTCCTGTAACAGCATTATTTTTTGTTTTATATTTTAAATACTCTATATTATAAGATATTATAATCCTATTTGTATCAAATACTTTTTCATCAAAACTTAATCCCTTTGGTATTTCAAAAAAATATATATTCTTATCATAAGGATTTAAAAAAGGACTGTATACTTCTTCTCCATCTTTATAATTATCAAAATACTCTCTAGACTTTAAATCGTATCCTTCAAATATAGGACCAGTATTATTAGAAAATCCATGTTTACTATCTCTTTGAAACTGTAACTTAGCTTCTCTTATAATTCCATAATACTTACTATTATTTTTAAAACTAATTTTTATTATATAATTTTCTTCATCTTCTTCAAAGCCTTCATATCTTATACTAGAATCTGGCACATTAACTATTCCATCACTATAAATTTTCTTATTACCAAAAATAAACTTAAAGCCTAATAAGGAAAATGCCAAAAACAAAAAAATTCCTAAACTTATTTTCATAAACCTTTTATTCATTTTCCATCCTCCTACTCTATATCTTTTTTCATATAAATCTTTAAAGATATAAATATTGAAGATAAAAATATAAGAACTATTACTAAAAATAAAAATATGCAATACATTTGTTTTGTTGTATTAGTAATATCATGGGTTATTAAATTAAAATGCTTAATTGAAAATATTACTATTTTATTAAATATATCTATCAAAAAATTTTCACCTAAATTATTTCCTAATATAATGTGCTCATATCTAAATCCAATTATATAGAAAATCATAAATACTATAATAGGCCCTATATTTCTTATAACTTTATATCCAAACTTAAATATTAAAGGTATTATTATTGAAAAACTAAATATAATACTATAAAAACTAACAACTACATCTTGTAATACCATTGTTCTTGATAAAGCCAAGAAATTTATACTAAATATAATATAAGTTAACACATTGGATAAAAATAATACTAGCAGTATTAAAATATACTTTGAATAAACTATATCTTCCCTTTTATTTGGAAGACTTAATATATAACTTTCACTTTTATTTAAACTATCATAATAAAAACTATTCATAACCACTACATAAGTTATTATTATGGGAATAATAGTGGGAAGTACATATGATAAAGTCCCCATAATTACTAATCCAATAGCAAATGTAAATATAATATTTTTTAAAGATTTTATTTTTAATGAAACTAATAAATCTTTTTTTATTAACTGAAGCATTGTTTTCCCCCTTATTACATAATATATTTACTTATTCTAAAGTATATGGAGCTATTGAATTATCTATAAATTCTGTTGCGCTGCTAGAAAAAGCACCACCAATTACAGTATTGTTATTAATTTTATACTTATAATATTGAACATTATATATAATAGTCATTTTATCAGTATCAAAACCTTCCTTATCAAAGCTTATTCCCTTAGAAATTTCAAATACATAATTTCTTTCTTCCTTAGGTCCAAAGTATGCACTGAAATTATATTTTTCACCTGGCTTTAAATTCAATATATATTCTCTTTCTGTATTATCATATCCACTAAAGGTAGGTGCCCCTTGCGATCTTCCAGCAAATTGTAAACTTAAATTATGAAAACTAGCATAATAATCCATCGTATTTTTTATACTTACTTTTATCTTATAAAAATTATCATCCTCTTCAAATCCAATATACTTTATTATTGGTTTACCTTGGTCAAAATTCATTGAATCCTCATATAAAACTTTATTATCTAAAATAAATTTAAATCCTAAAATAAAAATTAAACTTAATATAAAAATACTTAAACTCATATAAATAAACTTTTTATTCATTTTAGCAGCCCCCTATCCTATATCTCTTTTTGTATATATTTTCAAAGATATATAAATTGAAAATAAGAATATAATTACTGCTATCATGAATAATAAAATAATATATACAGTTGTTGCTACAACTTTATAATCATAATTATTAAATTTAAATAAATTGTAAAATAAAACCCCTATTTTTCTAGATAAGTTAATTAAAATTGTTTCTTTTCCATATTGAATAAAATTATTAATAGTATTATTTGTATAAGCCAAATATCCAATAAAAATAGTAATAAAAGGAGCTATTAATCTTCCAACTCTATATCTATACTTAAATATAATAGGCAGTGTTATTGAAAAACTTAATAATATTGTTAATGAACTTATAATTACATCCTGTAATACCATAACTCTAACTGAGTTTAAAATATTTAATCCAAACAATAGATACATAAATATATTTGATAAAAATAAAACTAAAAGTATTAAAATATATTTTGAATAAACTACATCTTCTCTCTTATTTGGAAGACTTAATATATAGCTTTCACTATTATTTAAACTATCATAATAAAAAGTATTCATAATTACCATATACGTAATTATAATTGGTAAAATAGTTGGAAATATATACGATAATCCACTTAATAAAAACAATCCAACTATACAAGTTAATATAATAGCTTTTAATGATCGTATTTTTAGTGATACTAATAAATCTTTTTTTATTAATTGAAGCATTACTTCTCCCCCCTTATATAGTGATACATTATATCTTCTAAGGTAGGAATACTTATATTCTCAGAGCTTAAACCATTTTTATTTATGAATAATCCTTCTTCATAATATTTATTTTTCTTATAAGATATAAAATTTAAATTACTATTTTCAAGTTCTTCCTTTGAACCTCTAAAAATTCTAAACCTTTCTTTTATCCATTCCATATCTTCACTAAAAACTAATTTTCCCTTATTAATAAATGTTATATAATCTGCAATTCCATCTAAGTCTGATGTTATATGTGTTGAAATAATCACACTTCTATTTCCATCCTCTATTGATTCTTGAAGAAGTTTTAAAATATCCTTTCTAACTATAGGATCTAATCCTGCCGTTGGCTCATCTAATATAATTAATTTTGCATCATGGGACAAAGCTCCAGCTAACATAACTTTAATAGCTTCACCTTTAGATAAATTTCCTATATAACTTTTACTTTTAATTCCAAAGCTTTCAATATACGAACTAAATAATTTCTCGTTAAACTTTGAATAGGAAGACTTTAATATTTTCTTGTAATCTTTAATATTTAAGTGTTGATAGAAGTTAAAGTTATCAAATACAAAACCAATATTTTCCTTAATATAAACTTCTTCCTGAAAAATATCCTTGTTAAAAATTTCAATTTTTCCTTCATCAGCTTTTATTAAGCCAAGAAGAAGTTTAATTAATGTTGTTTTACCCGATCCATTTGGTCCAACAAGTCCCATAATATATCCTTCTTTTAATTCAAAAGAAATATTTTCAAGCCTAAAATTTTCTCTAATCTTACTTAAATTCTCTACCCTAATCATACTATTCTCCTTCATAAAGCAAATCTATCATATTCTTAATATCACTCTTCTTTAACTTAATTGCTCTTGATATATTTAAAATATCTTCAAGTTTCTCTTCTATTTCCTTTAGTTTTTCTTCATAAACTAACTCCTTATTATAATAAGAAACATAGCATCCCTTTCCACCTACTGTTTCTATAAATCCTTGACTTTCAAGCTCATCATAAGCTCTTTTAGTGGTTATAACACTTATATTCAAGTCCTTTGCTAATGATCTTATAGATGGTAACTTTTCATTAGGCTCTAGATCCCCACTTATAATTGCTTCCTTAATAGAATTTACTATTTGCTCATAAATAGGAAGCTTGGAAGAATTACTAATTAATATTTTCACCTTCTCACCTCACAGACTGTAATTTCTGTAAATACCGTATATGTATACTATATACAGTACGTAGATATGTGTCAATACTTTCCAAATAAATATAAAAAATTAACGTTCTATAGTAAAATGAAAAAACTCCCTTAGGAGTTTTCAAAACTAAATTATTTATTATTAATTTTTCTCCATTCTAATAGTTTTTTCAACCATTCCCATAGATTTATAAAATTCTATTGCACTTTCATTAAATCCCCAAACTCCAAGCTCTAAGCTTTCAGCACCATTACTTTTAACCATTTCATATATCTTATTAAATAAGATTTTTCCAAATCCCATTCTTCTAAAGCCTTCCTTAATACATATTTCATCTATATAAGCAAAATATTTGTCCTTTAATAACTCCATATTATTAATCTCTATATATCTCACTATTGAATATCCCACTATTTTATCATCTAAAGTTACAACTAATATTTCTATTTCCTTATCCTTTAATAATTCATTAAAATATGTCCTATAGATAGTTTTTCTAGCTTCTTTATATATATCAGATCTATTTTTTAAATGATATAAATGTAATTCCTTAGAAATATTGCTTATATTCTTATAATCAGTTAACTTAGCATGTCTAACCTCTACCCCATAAAATCACTCCCAATTTTGATAAAAATAATACTTTAATATATGTAACATTCCTAAAAATTTTACCTATAATAAATTATAAAGTAGTATATTAGGAGTTTATTAATGAATTTTAATGATGATGATTCAATTCTATATCAAGATGACTCTAGCTTAAGACCTCCTCCATCAGAAAACTATAGGCAAATGTTTCCTAATCCTTTCCCAACTTTTCCGGGAACTCAGCCTCAAGGAAGTAATTTAAATATTGGACCTCCACCTAATTTTACTCCATCTAAAGATGCTCCTGGAGTTAAAAGTTTAAATCAAGAACCAAAAGGAAAATCTAAGAATAAGGGAAGTGGTCCTCAAACTAAAGCTGTAAGTCCTGGTTCAATTAGTTTTTGCTTATTTAAATTCACTTATATATGGGAAAGAGGTGGTAGAAATTATTGGGCCTTCTTATTAAATGTAGACAGACGAAGTGTTTCTGGACTCCGTTGGTTTAGAGGTACCTGGGTTTACTTTGGTGTAGACCTAAATAGGATAGATTCATTTATATGCTATAGAACTGAAGCAAGTGCTGATAATAACTTAAGAAAAGAGTCATTAGAACCTACAAAAAAAGAATTTACAACAGATAGTATCAAAAATACTTATTCAAAAGTTTTATCTTCTGTTGAAATTCCTGAAGAACGAAATGACTTTTTAGTTAATTACTTAGGTGAAGTTGATGGAAATGACTTAACTGTAAAAATACCATGCAAGCAAAGAAGAACTATAAGCTATAGAATAGTATTAGAAGTTAAATATCCAGAAAATTTCAATAAAAACTTAATAGAAGAAATTAATAAAATTGCACTTGAATCTTCAAATGAAGCAATTAAATATTTAGATGAATTTAGAGATAGTAATAAGTTTTTAACACCTCTTGAAATATTTAATACATCAACTAAAAATATAAGTAAGACTGTAAAGGTATTTTCTGAAGAGTTTACTGCAAAAATAAAAAAACTTAAGCTTCATAGAGATATTTCGAGACAAATAGAATATAGTATAACTCAAGAAAAAATAGAAGAACCTTGGAGAGTAGTGTAGTGCTTGCTTTGCTCCAACTATGGATAATTTATAATGAATATAAAATGGAGCTACCTTTTTGGTAGCTCCATTTTTTCTATTTTATTAATTTGGGAGAAATTACAATTAAACTTTTCAATTCTAAACAGATTGTTTTTTTTCATTATATATGGTTATTACAAAGGTTAATGCTAATCCTCCCCATAAAACAACTGCTCCTAAAGCAAAAAATCCTAATGCTACACCTGTCATTTTAAAGCCCCCTTTATTTTACTTCTATAAACAAACTCTTATTTTTCCATTTTCTTTTACTTATAATTAGTGCTAAAACTATACCAAAGCCAATTATACTCCATCCATAAGCAAATAAAGCTGATAGTTCATAACCACCGTAAGGTGTCTTTATTTCTGTTAATATACTTTGAACTAGCATAAATATCAATATAGTTGGTGTCACGAACTTAACACAAATATTCCACCATTTACCTATATTAAAATACGATATTTCGTTAGTATGCTCTCTTATTAATTCCGGACTTGCAATCCAACCAATTAAGAATACTTCTAGCAATCCAACAACAACTATTCCGTAATTATTTATAAAGTTATCAATAATATCTAATAAATATAGTCCTGCTCCCGTAGTATAAAGACTTCCTATTAAAATACCAATTAAACAAATAATTCCAACCACTTTATTTCTCGCCCATCCAAACTTATCAATAAAAGGTGCTGATACAGCTTCAATTAAAGATACCGAGGAGGTTATTCCAGCAAATAATAGACAAAGGAAAAATAATGTTCCTAATATATTTCCTAGTGTTCCCATTTCATTGAATACAGCTGGAAAAGCTACAAAAGCAAGTCCAACTCCGCTTGAAACAACTTCATTCATTGGAACACCTTTAATATTTGCCATAAACCCTAAAATAGAAAATACAGCAATAGCTGATAAAAATTCAAATCCACAATTTGCAAAAGCAGTCATAAAAGCACTATTATTAATATCAGTTTTCTTAGGTAAGTAGCTTGAATATGTGATCATTATTCCCATTGCTAAACTTAATGAAAAGAAAACTTGTCCATAAGCTGCTATCCATACCTTAGGGTCCCTAACCTTTGCCCAATCTGGAGTAAATAGTGTATTTAACCCTATAGATGCACCATCTAAATTTACTGCCCTTATTGCAATAATTATCATAATGACTACGAGAGTTGGTAAAAGTACTTTATTTGCCTTTTCTATTCCCGCTTTAATTCCCTTATAGCAAATAAACCAATTTATAATCCATACTAGTATTGTTCCAATTAATATTGGTGTTATAAACCCTCCAAATTCAAAAGGCGATTCTGTAAGTTTTATAAAGTTTACATGAAAAAAAGTATTACTATCATTTCCCCATGATTTTGTTAAGCTAAATTTTAAATAATTTATTGTCCAACTTAAAATCATAGAATAATATGTTAATATTATAAATGCATTTATAGTTGGCCACCATCCAAGCCATTCCCATCTTTTTCTTACCTTTGAAATTGCTAATGGCGTTGATCCCTTATATTTATGTCCAAGACCATATTCTAATATTAATAAAGGAATTCCAGCTGTAAAAATTGCAAAGAAATATGGTATTAAAAACGCTCCCCCACCATTTGTGTATGCTATATAAGGAAATCTCCATATATTCCCTAACCCTACTGCCGATCCTATTGCTGCTATAATAAAACCTAATTTTGAACCCCATTGCTCTCTGTTTTCTTCCATTGTTTTCTCCCCCTATATAATCTAAAGTTTAAATATATATTATATTAAAATGTTAATAAAATCAATATATTTTTAATATAATGTTATATTATAAAAATATTTTTTAATAATAAATAACTTTTTCTTATGTTTTTTTATTATATAATCAATTTATATATTGATTTTTACATAAAAAATAAGCATCTATTAATTTTAGATGCTTATTTTTATGAATATTAATATTTATCTATTATTTGATTTTTCTCTCTATTTTAAATTCTCTATATAGTTTCCAAGTTGAATCTTCCCATTTAAAAATACTTATATTATCAAAATGACAAGTAAAATCAAAGGTATACTGATTAACATAATCCCAAAGCTTACCAAAAATTGGTGGAACTTTCTTAGATGTCAAAGTTACATGAAAAATTTTATTTTTTCCATCTTTTTTATTAAACTTAATATATTCAAAACTACTAAGTAAATCTATTAGCCTATCATGAACTTCTTTTGCCTCTTTAGACATATTAACATCCATATAAATAACTCTATCATCAAAATGATTATATTTATTCATTATAAAAGAATACTTCTCTTCTTCCTTACTAAATTTATATAAGGCAGACTCTAAATCTCGTATGCTTCCTTCATATTCAAAAGGAGATTTAATAGTAAAATGTGCTGGAAGCTTAGATGATTTAGCATTAAACTTTTTAAAAATATCTTTTCTCATTTCATTATTGAACCTTCCAGCTTCTCCCTTTATTACACATACTATTACATATCTCACTATTACTCCTCCTTAAAAGCTATTTTTTATTTATAGGTAAATTTTCTATTCTATATCCAATTTCCTTATTTGCCATTCTATATCCTTCATTTATCATTTCACCAATGCTCATTTCATTACCTAGTAATGCATCTATAGTAAGCTGTGATCTATCTGGAAAATACTTATCTAGAACTCTTTCATCTATATAATCTTGATTTTTAATACTTAAATCATCTAAAATATGCATAACATTAAATCCAGCCTCTTTTAATGCCCTACCAACTAAAATACTCCTGTGACATCTTATGGGATCTTGCATAGCTCCAAGTAATGCAATTCTATACCCCTTATTACAACCATCTTTAAGCCTTTCTATTCCTTTAATAAAATCCTCTTCTTGTACTACTTTTTCAAAATCAGAATATCCTTCCTCATTATAAGAAATTTTATTTATTCTCTTTGCTGCTAGCTCTTTTGCCATATAAATGTATATAAATCCAGCTTTTGTTAAGCTATATTTTATTCTTTCCTTATCAAAGTGAACATTATATTTAGAATACGGAGTTCCTCTAATATCTACAACTGTATCAATATTATAGTATCTTAACATTTGTATTAACTTTTCCATTGAATAATTTGAATGACCTATAGTATATATATCCATATTATTTTACTAACTAAAAAGATTTAGTAATTCCTCCTCTGTAATTGAATTTAATTTATCACCATTTAGTGAATTTCCATCTATTACTTTGCTTATTAACTCCTTCTTTTCTTCTTGTAATCTAACAATCTTTTCTTCTATAGTATCCTTTGAAATTAATTTTATAACCTCTACTACATTTTTTTGACCTATTCTATAAGCTCTATCTGTAGCTTGATTTTCTACTGCTGGATTCCACCAAGGATCAAAATGTACAACTACATTTGCAGCTGTTAAATTAAGTCCTACTCCTCCAGCCTTTAGTGATATTAAAAATACTTTTTTATTACCTTCATTAAATTCTTTAGCTAGCTTTAATCTTTCTTTTGCACTAACACTTCCATCTAAATATAAATATTCTATGTTATTATTATCTAACTTATTTCCTATTTTATTTAAAACAGATGTAAATTGTGAAAATACAATTATCTTTTTATTAACTTCTAAAACTTCATTTATTATTTCTTCTAAAGCTTTTATTTTAGAACTCTCTTCTTTAAAATCTTCTATTAAAAGTGATGGATCTAAACATAATTGACGTAGCTTAGTTAAATAAGAAAATATAAGAATTTTACTTCTTTTACTTTCCTTTAGTTTCTTTTTAACTTCTCTTAAATATCCATTATAAACTTGCTTTTGTTTGCTTGACATTGGAATTATATATTCTTTTTCTATTTTTTCTGGTAATTCATCCAAAACATCTTCTTTTAATCTTCTTAAAATAAAAGGAGAAATAAGCATCTTTAACTCTTTTAAATCTTCATCACTACCTTTAGTAAATTTCATTTTAAAACTTTCTTCTGAATATAAATACATAGGCATTATAAAATCAAATATTGACCAAAGTTCTAATAAATTATTTTCAATTGGAGTTCCTGTTAATGCTATTTTACAGTTAGCCTTTACTAATTTAACTGCTTCTGAAACCTTTGAAGCTTTATTCTTAATATTTTGTCCTTCATCAATTATACAAAAATCAAAATCTTTATCTTCATATAAAGAAATATCTCTTCTTAAAGTTCCATATGTAGTTAATAAAACATCATAAGTATTAAACTCATCTAAAGTATTTATTCTTTCTTTTAAACTTCCATGAATAATTCCAACTTTTAAACTAGGCGCAAATTTTTCAAATTCACTTTTCCAATTATAAATAACCGCTGTTGGAGTAATTATTAAACTTCTTTTTCCTTCCCTGGATAATAATAAAGCTATAGTTTGAATAGTCTTTCCAAGGCCCATATCATCTGCAAGAATTCCTCCAAAGCCTAAATCTTCAATTGTTCTTAGCCAGTTATAACCTACCTTTTGATATTCTCTAAGCTTAGCATTTAAATTATCTGGAACAATATACTCCTTTTCTTTATTTTTTAACTTTTCTAATAAAATATTTATTTTTTCTTCTCCATATATAAAGGGAAGTTTTTTATTGTTTATTTTATTTTCTAAGTGAAGTAAATCAAATTTATTTACTTCTATTTCTTTTTCATATGTATCCTTAAATAAATTTAGTTCTTCTAAAACTCTAAAAAATCCTACTAGCTTTTCATCCTTTAAATCTAAAAAACTACTTCTTCTAGTTTTATAAAAAGGACTTCCTCTCCTAATAGTATTTAAAACTTCTGGAATTTCCTCATACTCTAATCCTTCGATTTTATAATCAAAATAAAATTTTTCTTTAAATTCTCTTAAATTACTAACAATATCAATAGAGTTTATTAAATTAATATCTTTAAAATCCCTAGATAAAATAACTCTTCCTATTTTATTTAAAAATTCTAACCCTTCTTTTAATAAGGTATATTTATCTTCTTCATTACCTATAAAAATAAATTTTTCATTTTTTCTTATAAACTTATATCTTTCAAGGGTCATTTCTAACTTTTCAATAAATCTATTATCTTTAATTCCATGTAAAGAATTAATATAATCTATTTTCAAATCACAAATAATATTAACCCCTTCTTTTTTAATATAAAACTTAGGAGTATTAATTTTATTTATTTCTTCTTTAATTGTTTCATCTATAATAATATCTTTAGATATTTCACCTAATATAAATAATATCTTTTTTAAATTTTCATCTGTACATTTATATAATAAATTTTCTTTGTCTCTTAATTTTTCATAAACACCTTTATAGTATTTTAATTGATTCTCAGATGGTAAATATATTTTCTTTTCATAAATCCATACATCTTTATCATAATTTAAAGGTATTAAATTTTTCTTTTGAGGTTTTACTAATATAGCATCCCCTTTTTTCTTTATAGTAAAAATTAAAGGAATATCTTCATTATAAATTTGAGATGTATAATTCATATAATCATAATTTAAAACAACTTCTTTCTTACTATCTATTAAACTTAAAAGCTCTTTAAGTTCATTATCATAAATCTTAAAGCTTCTTCCATTAACTATTCTCTCTTTATCTTCTTTAAACTTTTTTCTTAATAACTCTACAACTAAATAATCTTTATATTTAAAATTATTATCGTCATAAAATAAAAACTTTCCTAAAGCCTCAACTGCTATTGTATTTTCTTTTCCTGCTCTTAGCTCAAGATAATATTCATTTTTGTTGTTAATCTTAACTTCTTTTAATTTAATATCAATATTTAAAGCTTCTTTTAAATTTTTTGTATTTTTAATTTCTTGTTTTTGAACTTTATTTGAAGCTTCATAATAAAACTTATACATAGTTGCAAGTATATGACTGCAAGTATAATTTTTCACTTCTTTACTATTTTCCTCAAATTGATCACAAGTACATTTAACGTCTTTAACTTCATTATTAAAATTAAATTTTATATGGATACTATATTCATTTTTATTATCTAAAACTCTTCCATATACATGATAAATATCATCAATTTTTTTACTTATAATCTTTTTAACAAAACCTTTTTTAAATAAATTTTTCCCGTTATTTATAGAAATGCTAGAACTTAGCTTTAATAATGAGTTCATCATATTTCTTAAATTCATTCTATCCCTCCTTATAAAAGAGTACTTATTATTATACTACTAATCTTTTATAATTTCTAAAGAATAAAACAACTTAATTATTAGATACTATCATTAGGAGGTTGGTTTAATGAAAAAAATTTTTTTATTTATTTCTGCACTACTAATTTGTGTTTCTTGTTTTTCTTTTAATACTAAAGCCCTTACAATTCCTAAATCTGATGTCTATAAAGAAGGAATATATAGAATTAACGCTTCTGGAAAATACTATGCAACTATATCTCTTTTTTCAAAGGATAAAATGGCATCAGTTGTTGTTATAGATTCTCAAAACCGCGTTAGAATGTATAAAATATTTTTTCCTGATGTGATTAATGATTCATTAAATATTGGATATATTGAATCTACAGACACTATTATTGTAATTGGTCCTGGTGAATTAGCAATTAATTATTATACACAAGAGTCTTAATATATCTATAACTGAATATTTAGCTTCTTAAGCATAAAAGGTTATCTTAATAGGTATCCTTTTAACATTTTTTATATAAAATTAAATATTTTTTATACTCATTTTATAACTAAATAAACTCTTTTATTTAGTTATATTTAACTTAATTTTACATCATTTTTATTTTTTTCTTGATTTGAATATAAATACTTTTTATAATTTAATTTGAAGGGGGGTATTATGGATTATAAAATTAATCAAATTAGAAGCGAACTTGAAAAATTATATGAATCAAAAGGACTTACAAGCGAGGTTTTAAAATTAAGTAGGAAACTTGATAAAGAAATAAATGAAGCCCAAAAGAAAATATTAAAAAATAAATCAATAGATAAATTTTATGGGGATCAATAAAATAAAAAAGTACCTAATTCTAGGTACTTTTTCTACACATTCTTTAATCAGCTTGAATATATTCTACTTATATTTTTATCTTTTAAAAACTTCTTAACCTTTTTACTACTATCAATTCCCTCTGGACTTAGGGGTCTTATTAATTCATCTTTCACTGAAAAATCCGGCTTAGCATGTCTTACAAAATAAACTCTATTCATTTTAACCTCCTCTAATCTATCTTAGTTCCTCCCCATTCAATTACCGAAAAACCTTTTCTGTCAAACTGTGTAAGTTTTTGCTCTTTAATTTCAATAGGCTTGTCTAATGGTTTATATACCATCATTACTCTTAGAATAGAGTCTGGCTTAGGATTTATATTAAGCTTTGCATATTCATCATACTCTTCACCAGCAAAATAAATAAGATTATAATCATTTTCTTCAAGAATAGGTAGCCAATAAACAATAAATTCATTGTACTCTCTTGGAGTTAATCCCATATACTCTAACTTTTCTTGTAAAAAATCTTTAGTGTCTTCTTTTTTTATAACAAATCCCTCTGATATATTATAATCTAAATTTGATATTCCTTCCCAAAATAAGTAAGAATATTCCCTGTTATCATCAAGATTTATTAAAGTCCCATCTGGTTTAGCTGTTATTGTCCAACCATCCTTATACTCAGGATAAGTAAAAGTAAGCTTTCCCTTATAATCAAGTTTCACATCTACAACTTCTTCTTTCGTTGGATATAAATAAATTACAGGCTTAGCATCCTTCGCTTCCGATTTGCATGATACTAAAAATAAAGAAAATAAAATTCCAATACATAGTAAAAAACTTTTTTTATTCAATTTTCAATCCCTCTTTCCCATTATTTTATATATAATAAAGATATAATAAATAGATAATTTTAATATATTAAAATATATTGCTATTATGAAGGAATATAACAAAATGAAAAATAAGAAATGGCTTATAGCCTTTATAATATTTCTAGGAATAATAAGTATTGGTTTATTTAGAGTTTATACTATTTCTACTAATGAAATTATGATGGGTAAACCTACTATGACTAGTTCTTTTACATTTATAGCATATCTTTTTATCGTATCTTAGTATCAATTATATATTTAATAATACTAATGATTAATTCTATAAGTGAAAATATATTAAATAGAGTTGTAAAAAATATATTTATTATAACATTATTAATTATATTTATACCAATATTAATTGGAGTTTTAATAATTTTTCATTAAGGCTAATCAAATTTATTTTCTTAATAAATAATTGGCTTTATCATAATCATCCTTATGAACATAGATATAATACGTTTTTGAGTGCTCCATTTTTTCTCCAAAGGTACCTGTTCTTGCTCTTCTAGATGCTCCCAAAAGGCTTGGACTAGCGTTGTCAACCACTCTATATTTGTAATTAATTCCATTTACAGAAAGTATATCACGTACTTCATTAAATCTTTTTAAAGCAGCTCCCACAAAAACCTCTTTTTGATTCAAAATCATTATCATAGATTTCTCTCCTTCTTAATCCTTAATTTACACTCTTATGAAAATATATTTTTCCTATATAATTAATAGTCCTTTTCATATTTTAAGTTTGAACTCCATTTAGTCTCCAACTTCTTTTTGCATTTTTAAATAATAATTTTTTTATTCTTTACAATAAATATACTAAATACTATAAGGGAAATAACTGTAATTAAGCTTCCATATATTAAATAAATGTTAATATCACTTCTTGTAATGTTATCAGTAATTGAATTTAAATCTCCCTGAAAATAATCTATACAAGTAAGTATCCATGCAATGATATTATTAATAACATGAATTGCTATTGGAACTATAATATTTTCATATTTTTTGTATAATATACAGCAAGCTAATCCAAATATTACTGCACCTAATACTCCTAAAATATCATGTCCAATTCCAAATATTAAAGATGATAAAATAGCAGAAATAACTATTCCTAGTTTTTTTGAAAACTTTACAAACAAAACTTTTCTAAATACTAATTCTTCTATGATTGGAGCTAATATTATTACTGAAATACTCCACATTACTAACTCTATTAAGCTTTTTGGATTTCCAACATCACTATTTATTATAGATAAAGCTTTATCTAAGTTTACAATTGCAATAAAGCCTAGACTTAAGTAAGAAAATCCTATAGATAAAAATACTTGAGTTAATACTACACTAATAATTTCTTTTATATTTAGTTTATTTTTAAAATCTTTAAATCTTTCCTTTATTAACAAAATATTTATTTTCCCACTTTTTATAATTAATAATAACATTCCTAATGAAACTAATACTTCTAATGTAAAGTCACTAATTTCTAAATTAAATATTTCTAAAAATATTCCTACTAATATCCCTACTAATATTGGTGATAAAAACCAAATAAAAATAATCTTTCCTACTTTTATATCTTTCATAGTCTATATCTAACCTCAAAACTTGTTTTCTTAATTATTAATATTTACAATTATAACATATTATGTAATACTATAATATTTGTTTTTTTGTAAAAAATAAGATAGATTTTTTTGCTATATTTCCTTTTAATAGGGAAAATCACATACAAATCTATCTTGCTAACTTTAATTTTGAGATTTTTAATCACTATATTTTATCTATGCAATTAATTCTTTTTGTTAACTTTATTTTGGCATTAATACTGTATCAATAACATGTATTGTGCCATTACTAGCTTTAATATCAACAATAATTATCTTAGAATCATTAATAAAAACATCACCATTTTTTATAGTTATTTTTGCTGTTTTTCCATTCAATAAAGGTAATTCTTTTCCATCTAATTTTGCTACATCTTTTGAAGTTAAATTACCTTTTGCTACATGGTAAAGCAAAATATCCTTAAGTGTATCTTTATTTTCTGGTTTTAGTAAACTTTCTATTGTCCCTGCAGGTAATTTTTTAAAGGCATCATCTGTAGGTGCAAAAACAGTAAATGGTCCTTTTCCTTTTAGTGTATCTACTAAATCCGCTGCCTTTAATGCCTCTACCAATGTAGTAAATCTACCATCACTTACAGCTATATCTACTATATTTTTTTCTTCTTTTATGTATTTAGTATTACTAGCAAATACTTTTGATGTAAATAATATTGAAGCTACTAATATCATAACTGTTGATATAAAAAATTTAATTGTCTTTTTCATATTTTCTCTCCTTTTGTACTATTTTATTAGTTTTTCTTTTGTATTTTTTCTTAGCTAAAGCACTAATATTTTATGTATCTTAGAATTTTATATTCAGAAATTTTTATGTACATTTTTGGTAATAATCTATAAGAATATATATTATAAAAATACCTATACTATATTTGTGATTGTATATCACTATTAAAATATTTTGGAGGTAATATCATGCAACAAAATGCTAAGGATCAATTACAAAATGCTTGCTCACAATTACAAAATGCTCAAACAGCTTTAAATCAAGCTATGAGTTCTGTAGAAAAAGCTAATAATAAACAAGAAATTCAAAATACTTTAAATGCTGTACAAAATGCAGTATCAGTTGCTAATAATGCAATGACTAATTATACAGATTAATAATTATTAAACAAAAGAGGGCTGTTATTTTAACACCCCTCTTGTTTATAAACTTTTAATTACATCTTCTTTGAATTTTTTTATTCCTATTCTATCTATAAAGAAACCAAGCTTTTCACCTGCTTCTGCATTTTCTTTATAGTATTCAAAAATAATATCAACTAAATTTTCTGCATCTTTCTCTTCTAAATCAATTGCTATAATATCTGCCATTCTTGGATTATAACCTGCAGAACCTCCTACAGTTACCATAAATCCAGTTTTATCTGCTATTACTCCAACATCTTTACTATAAACACTACCACAAGCATTTCTACAACCAGCAACACCTATTTTAGTTCTACATGGCATTTCTGCCCAATGATATTTTTTTGAAAGTCTCATTCCTATTCCAATTGTATTATGCTTTGATCTTTTACAAAAACCCGCAGGACAAATTTCTACGTTCTTAACAGAATTTTGTGTTTTAACAGCTGGTACCATTCCAAGTTCTTCCCAAATAGCAACTAAATCACTTTCCTCTAAATTTGTAATCAATATTCTTTGACCTGATGTAATTTTTATAACCCCATTATATTTTTTAGCTACTTTAGCTATCTTTTCAAGGTTTTCAGGAGTTATAAACCCTCCTGGTATATGAGGAGTTATTCCAAATTTTCTTTTTCCATCTACAACCTTTTGCAAATTACCATAATTGCTCATGTGTTCCTCCTAAATTTAAAATATCATAATTATTCCTCAAAATTATTCTCATAGAAGTCAAAAAATTGACTTATTTTTCTACCTTGATTTTTAATTTCTTCATCTGCTTTTGTTAACTGCCATCCATAGGTTTTATATAGCTTCCAATTTAACTTATTTACTGGTAATAAATTAAATTCTTCTTTTATTGCTTCAAAGCCCTCAGAGTAGTCCTTACGAGCTTGTATTAATGCCTTATTTCTATCTTTGAAAATTATCCTATCTCCTTCAGTTACACCCATAGCATAAGCTTCATTATTTCCAAAGTAAATACTTCCATCATAGTCTTTTAATACTTTGCTCGAATAATTTCTACATACAAAAAATATTAATATTATACTTATTACAAAACAACCTAAAATAAAATATTTTTTCATTTAAATTACTCCTTAATAAAATGAAAATTCTTAATATAGTTCTTTTGTTCTTTTCTATTAATATATCCATGCTTTTCATAGAATCTATGGGCATTAACTCTATCTACTCCAGATACTAATCTTATGACATAATAATTATTTTCTTTTGCCTACTTTTCTAAATTATTTATCAAGATATTTCCTATACCAATTTTACGAAATTCTTCTTTTACTACAAATCCTAAAATATTAATTAATGAATACATAATAAAAAATTATTTTCATAAAATCTCTTTGAATTATTTAGTCCAATCTTTAATTATAGATACACTTTTATTTGTAGCATCAAGCCTAACCTTACATCCAATAGGCAAAGTTAACATAGGATGGGTATGACAACAATCAAAGTCTGCTAAAAATGGAATAGTGCTATTGCCTATAACTTCTAATAACATCTCATAAGGCTTTCTACCAGTACCATTATCATTAAATAACTCATGCTTTCCTAATATAATTCCTGAAACTTTATCAAAAATTCCACTTAATTTTAATAATGAAAAACTTCTTTCAATAGTTGCACAATCCTTTAATGAATCTTCTATAAATAATATATCTCCAGCTTTAATTTCAGGCATATATTCAGTTCCCCAAATCCCCATCATTGTATTTAAGTTTCCTCCAATTAACCTACCTTCAGAAACTCCTTCAGTAACAGTAACCCAATTATTATTAAAAGGCTTTTTAGATCTATCTTGTTCTTCCCAATTTATATATTCTTCAGTCCAAAATTTAGGCATTTCTAACTTACATGGATATTCTATTTTATCAATTAGTATCTTCTTAAAATTATTATAAGTTTCAGTTACAAAAGGTTCTAACTCTCCAAAAGATGATACTAAGGCAGGACCATAGTAAGTAGAAACTCCTGTTTTAGCATAAATACCAAGTAATATAGCTGTAACATCTGAATATCCTATTATTGGTTTAGGATTCTTTTTAAATTCTTCATAATCTATATATGGAAGAAGTGAATTAGAATTCATTCCTCCAATAGTTGACATAATACACTTAACCTCTGAATTTCTTATAAGATTATTTAATTCCTCAGCTCTTTCCTTTATGCTTCCTGATCTATAAAAATCACTTTTCCCAGTTAGACTACCTTTAATAATAATAAAACCTTTTTCCTCTAAATACTCTATAGCTCTTTCAGTTCTATTAGGACAAGTTTTAGTTATTGGTGATGAAGGGGAAAAAATACCTATTCCCTCACCTGCATTTATTTTAAATTTATTTTTCATAACCTCACCCCAAATTAATATAAGTATTACATATTATTTCTTGTTAAATAATAATTCTAAATCCCTTAATCCTTGTAGTACTTCTTCTCTTGAAAAATTATTTTCCATTAAATCTTCATCATTTTTTTCTAATAAATCCTCATAAAAATCAACTGCTATTTTATAATTTGCTTCTGATTTGTTTTTCTCAATTTCCTCAAAAAGAAAATTTTCTGCTTTATTATATTCTTTTTTATCTATAAGACTTTTTAAAATTATACGAAGAATCTCAGATGATCCTGAATCTTCTAAATTCATTACTAACATATTATCATCCTCTTTCTTAATTAGAACTTTATTTAATTTATATAGTTAATTATTTACTTTTTCTTTTATATCATTATTATCTCTTACCTAATTCTAATTATTAAACCTATAATACGTCCTTATAGATTTAACAACTTTTCAACTCTCCATTTTACTTCTTTAGGTAATTCTTCTTTTAATCCTCTTTCTAATAAAGTACTATTTTTAATTCCATCTATCATAAAGTAATCTTCTATAAGACTTACTTTATACTCTCTACCTGGTATTAATTGATAGATGATATACCAATCCTCTAAAGAGGAAAAAGGAATATTGACTCCATTTATATTAACAACTTTAGTAATTGACTCTTTATCAAAAGTGTAATTAAACTCTCCTTCATTATGCTTAATTATAAGACCTGCCATTACATCCACATCTATATTATTAACTTCATACTCATAAAAAAACTTTGTTGCATAAATTTTAGATTTTTCATAAATCTTCTTTTTTCCAATTTCTTTTAATATATCATTAACTTTATTAATATCTTTTAAATCTACTAGAATATCAATATCATTAGGACTATCAATAATTCCAAATTGATTTAATAATATTGACCCTCCTACTGCCCATCTTATATTTTCATTATTTAAAAATTCCCCTATATAACTTAAAATATTAAGCAATTAAACCACCCTCTTTTATTTTTATATTTAAAGAAACTCAGCTAATGCTGAGTTCCCTTATGTTTTTCTTATTTTGCGTAAGGCTATATTTAATTTTCAATTTGCATAAGCCTAAGGATTTCTTCCCCATACCTTTCATATTTTTTCTCTCCCATACCTCTTATGTTCAGAAGATCCTCCTTAGTCTTTGGAACTTTATTAGCTAATTCCATAAGGGTTGAGTCTGAAAAAATAATATATGGCTTAATTCCTTGTGAGTTCGCCTTATCTTTTCTCCATAATCTTAGTTTATTAAATAGTTCTTTATTAATTATCTTTTCTTCTGTATCTTCACTAAGCTTACATATAACTTTTTCTTGTGATTTTAAAACCTTAATTGACCTAGGATTTAGCTTTAACATAGAATATGTTCCATCCTTCAAACTCACATATCCTAAATCTATTAATGTTTTTATTAAATCTTTTATAAATTTGCTACTATAATCCTTCATTATTCCAAAGGTTGTTAGCTCATTTAACCTATTTTGTATTATTTTAGGACCTGTAAAACCTCTTAATACATCTATTAATACTGATGTTCCAAATCTCTCTCTACTTCTATATACACATGATAAAATCATTTGGGCTTCTGTTGTATAATCTCTAAGTTCATCATTATTTAAACAATTGCTACAGTTATTACAATAATCCCTTACATTTTTATCACCAAAATATTGTAGTATAAAACTTCTGTAGCATTTATCATATTCACAAAAATCAATCATACTTTGAAGTTTTTTTATTTCAATTTCTTTTCTTGTGTTTCCAGCTGTTGTATAAATTAAATATTCTAAGGTCCTTATATCATCTCTATTAAATAAAAGGTGACATTCTGTTTTTTCTCCATCTCTTCCGCCTCTACCTATTTCTTGATAATAGCTTTCAACATTTTTACAAAGACTAAAATGTAGTATATATCTTACATTTGATTTATCTATTCCCATTCCAAAGGCATTAGTTGCAATCATTACATTTAGATTATCTTTTAAAAATTCATCTTGATAATAATTTTTTTCTTCATCTTTAAGTCCACCGTGATATTTAGCTGAAAATATTCCTCTTTCCTTTAAATAATAATATAAAGCATCTACTTCTTTTCTAGTAGCACAATAAACAATTCCACTTTCTTCTTCATGCTCTCTTAAATAATCTTTAACAAATTCTAGTTTATCTTCTTCTTTATGAATAGATATAGCTAAATTTTCTCTATCAAAACTTCCTAAGTATGTATACGGATTTATTAAGCCTAATAAATATAAAATATCTTTTCTAACTTCTTTAGTTGCTGTTGCTGTAAATGCTGTAACAACAGGCCTAATTCTTAAGCTATTTATAAATGGTAATATATATCTATAGCTTTTTCTAAAATCATGTCCCCACATAGAAACGCAATGAGCTTCATCTACTGCAACTTGACTTACATTAAGTCTTCTTAGCATTTTATTAAAATATTCACTTTCTAACCTTTCAGGGGCTATGTATAAAAGCTTTATTTTACCTTCATAACATAAATTAATTATGTCTTTAATTTCATCTAAACTTTGAGTGCTATTTATATATGCCGCACTTATTCCAATATGATTTATTGAATCTACTTGATCCTTCATTAAAGATATTAAAGGAGAGATTACAATTGTTATTCCATTAAATATTACAGCAGGAATCTGGTAACAGACAGATTTTCCTCCCCCTGTTGGCATTATACAAAGAGTATCTTCTTTTCTTAAAATATTACTTATAATTTCATATTGCCCTTCCTTAAAGGAGTTATATCCATAATATTTTTGTAAAATTTCTATTGCTTTATTTAAAATGCTAATCACTCCTTTCTTCTTAAAATTTTACCATATTTTTTACATACTAAACTACTAATGATATAATTATAATAAATATTTCATTTTAATTTCTATCTTTTTTATTATTAACTTATTTAATAATTTCTGACATTCAATATACAATAAGAAAATAATTTAGGCAGTAAATATTAAATATATTTACTGCCTAAATAACAAGACTCTTAAGTTAACCTTTACAAAATTATTTATTTAAATTACTAATTAAGTTTTCAGTTTCTTTCTTACTTAAATTAAGCTTTTCAGTTACTCTTAATAAATTCCTATATAACTCTTCTTCCTTTACAACTCCTCTTAGATATCCACTTATATTATTACTAATTTCTAAAACTATTTGAAGAGCTTCAATCCTATCTTCCTCTTTTAGCTCATTATTCTCTATAGATCTATATAATATATATCCGCAAACAGAGCATAACTCAACATAATCAATAATGTTATTATCCTCTATTGTACTTAACATATATTCAATTTCCACAGATGAATATTTTTTATAAATATCATTATTTATATTAAAGTGAACTGAAGCATTAATAAACTCATCCTTTAGATCCACTGTTACTTTTTTGCTTAAGTAATTTAAAACTAGTCTGTATATCATAGAATCCATTTATATGTCCCCCTACTTTATTCCTATACTTATAATTTATCACAATATTTACATTTTTAAAATCACATTTTCTTATAATTTCGAAAATTTAAATAAAAGATTCATATTCCCTTTACTTCTACATATATTAGTTGTATAATGATTATTATAGAAAACAATTTAATATCGCGGGATGGAGCAGTCGGTAGCTCGTCGGGCTCATAACCCGAAGGTCGTAGGTTCAAGTCCTGCTCCCGCAACCAAAGTAAAAGATAATGTTAAAACTATTTAAGTTATACATTATCTTTTTTATTTTTGATTTTAATATAAAATAACTGGAGGAATTTAAATGAAAACTCTAATAGTTTATTCAAGCAAATATGGATGTACTAAAAAATGTTCAGAACTATTAAAAAAAGAACTTAAGGATGAAGTTAATGTAGTTAATTTAAATAATACTAAAGATATAGATCTTAATAAGTACCATAAAGTAATTATTGGTGGTTCAATTTATATAGGACAAATTCGAAAAGAAGTAAAAGAATTTTGTTCAAAAAATCTTGAAATTTTAAAAGGAAAGAAAATTGCTTTATTTATTTGTTGTATGCAAGAAGGGGAAGCAATAGACACTACATTTATTCAAAATTTCCCCAAAGAATTAATTGATACTGCTATAATCAAAGAATCCTTTGGTGGAGAGTTCAACTTCTTTAAAATGAATTTCTTTGAAAGGTTTATAGTAAAAAAAATTGCAAAAGTATCTTCTGACAAATCAAATATATTAACAGAAAATATTAGTAAGTTTGCTAGAACTATAAATTACAATTAAATATATATTATAAAAAACAGTATAAAATTTTTTAAAAATTTTATACTGTTTTTTATAATAAGAGTGCTTTAATAAGTATACTAGCTGAAAAAAATATATTTATTATTCCTATAATTTTAATTAATATATTATATATATCTGACATTTGATTCTTATCTATATTAGATATAGATAATATATGTGTAATAATAAAAACCTCTTCTGTAAATTTTATTAGAACTAATCCAATTATACTAAATAATGCTACTTCAAACACTAATTTATATGTAAGGGTTTTATTAATACAATTCAATAAAATCAATAATAGTAGCAACAGAATGGCAACTATGCAAAGAATTGTCCTTGTATATTTTTTTATTCTATTGCTCCTCTTAATATTTTTTTGACTTTTTAAAACTTCTTCATCATAATCTATAAAAAATTTATTAGATAAATTACATTTAGAGCAGATCAAATTATCGTTATTATTTACTTCCCCACACTTAGAACAAATCTTCACTTTATTTTCTCCAATCTTAATATATTTTTATATAAGTCTTATAAGTCAAAAATATCCGGCTAAGGTTATATTAACATTTTTTTAAAATTATTCCAAATAATATTTTGTATAGTTTTAAATAGTAAGATATTATATTATCTATTAGTAAAAATATAATATCTTACTATTATTTATCTCTTGAATAGATAGTAAACGTCTTGTAATTCCTTTAATTTCTTCGAATCTATATTTTTAATTTCATCTAATAAGCATTCCATTAATTTTATATTTTTACTATAAATTAAATTCTTTTGTTCAACCATTTTTTCACTTACTGCCATAGCAATAATAGCAACTAAGACGCCTCTAAAACTTTCTTCCGTATTACTTGCAGCTGCAACCCCAACAGAAATCAACCCACTTAATATACCTTCAATTCCTAATAAATCATTTTCTTCCTGTATATATCTTTTTATATAAACTTCACTAAAGCCATCTGTTAAATAATACTCATTACTTTTTACTATCAATATAGTTCTATATAGTTTTGAAAAGCTTCTTAAGCTCTTTCTAAATTCTATATCCTCTTTAATTTTATAGTTAGAAGAAATGCTTTTACTAAGTTTATCTTTTTTTAAAATTAGTACTTTAAATTCTTCAAGTTTACCTATTACTATATTTATATTGTATCTGTTAATAAATCTTAAAGCTATTTCCTTACTTAAAAAAGATATATTAACTCCTAATATATCCATTACTACTGGTATAGCTTTTCTTCTAGCAATTCTTATAGATTTTTCTATTGCTTCAATTTTTTCTTCGCTTAAATCATTAAGAGTTACCATTAGGGAATTGGCTTTAGATGTGATTTCTGCATATTCCTCTATAGAACTAGAAATTATAGGATTTCCATTATAATTAATCACACTTTTTTCTAAATTCCTAAAAAAAACTGAGTTAGAAATACAGTGTATAAGAGGTTCCTTTTTTTTCTGCAAGTTTAAGCTTTCGTCTAATGCTCTTATACCAATTTGCATTTTGTTTCCTCTCTTACATCCTAAAATAATTATGCTAATACAAATAGTATCTATACATATTATTCGACATTATTTTTATATGTGCACTTATTTTGCTCAATAGTTTTTTTATAAATATTGGTATATAATAATATTTAAATAATTCAACTTAAGGAGGATATTATGAATTGGATTGAAGAAATTAAAGAATATATACCATATAATGAGCAAGAAGCCGCTGATAAAGAAGCTATTATTTATGCAATTACAAATTTTAACAACTTACTTACTAGAGAAAATCCATTAGCTCATGTATCTAGTTCAGGCTATATTGTAAATAAAGATAGGACCAAAGTTCTTATGATTTATCATAATATATATAAGTCTTGGTCATGGACTGGTGGACATGCAGATGGAGATGAAGACTTACTTTATGTAGCAATTAAAGAAGCAAAGGAAGAAACAGGAATAAAGCATATTAAGCCAATATCAGATAAAATATTTTCACTAGATGTTCTTCCTGTACCAGCTCATATTAAAAGAGAAAAAAATATAGCTTCTCATCTTCATTTATCTGTAGCCTATCTTTTAGAGGCAGATGAAAATGATGAGCTTACTATTAAAGAAGATGAAAATAGCGGAGTAAAATGGATACCAATTAATGAAATTGCTAATTACTCTACTGAAGAAGATATGATAAAGCTTTACGAAAAGTTTAATCATAAAATTATAAATCTTTATTAAAAATTTATAATGTAAAATAAAAATATAAAATAAACAAAAAACTCCATAAGGAGTTTTTTTTAATCATTTTTAATTACTAATTTAAATCTATAGCTTTATAGTGTTTCCACTTTTATTCATAAGATCAATAATTTGATACATATTTCCTATTTCTCCAATTTTAAGTTCTTCCTTTAAATTATAGAAATCTAAACATGCACCACAGCTTATTATATTAACACCTTTTTCTTTCATTAAAGTTAAGCTATCTAATACATCTGAACCTGTACAAGTTAATTTAACTCCTCCATTTATAAACATTAAGTTCTCTGGAAGAATTTCAGCTTCAGCTAAGGTATTAATATATACCTTCATTAAAGTTTCACCTAATCTATCATCACCATTTCCAAGAAGATTTGATGAAACTAGTATAGTTGGTGCTAAAGTCCTATATTCTACTATTTCATCACTATTAGTAGCTTGTACATTACTAAATTCACCTTTTGATAATTGTATTTTATATAATCCATCTTCTTCAATAAAGCTACTATTTAAATTAATTCCTTTTGCCAGTCTTAATACATTATCTTTTGCTACTTCATTATCTACTATTACTAATGCTTCTTTTGCATCTTCTAAATCAAAATATTTTTTTGTTTTTATAACAGGCATAGGACAAGCCAAGCCTTTACAATCTATAACATTCACGCTAACACCTCTATACTAAATTATTTTTTCCATTTATCATTTCTATGGAAGACTTAATAATATCTAAAGAAAAATCTAAAGCCGGTATTATTAATTTTGTCGTTTCTGGTAAATTAACTATTAAAGTTTTATTTCTAATACCTGCAACACCTCTTGATAACATTATCTTCTTACTCAATTGTAAACAAAAACATCTAATTCCCTCTGCTATACCACTTGTTTCTTTATGTACAACATTTTTTGTGGCTTCCGGAGTAACATCCTCCTCATAACAATAAATCCCACCTACTGTAAATACTAAATCTAAATTTAAAATATCACTCATATACTTAAGTTCTTCTTCAATAACTTTTTGATTGTTCTCTATAGTTTTAGTACTAACTACTTTATACCCCTCATTCTCCAAATATTTCCTTACCACTTTTACTCTATGAGATTCCTCATTAGATAAAAGTTCTTCATTATTTTTAGCTATACTCAATATTCCAGCTTTTACCATTATCCCCACACCCTTTGACATCCTTTTTGTAATTAAGTAATCCACTATTTTTAATAAGTATTACTAATGAAATTTCTTCCCACATCCTCTTCTCCCCTTACAATCCTTTTATATTTTTCATCATTAATAAAGCTTCTAAAACTCCACCTCCTATATTTCTTGCCTTATCAGATATAGTGGTGTAATTTTCTACTTCTTTAAGTCTTGGATCTACATCTCCAATTTTTAATCCCTTTGTAACTTCTGTACCATCTTTTATTATTCCTCTAAGAAGGCCGCTAATTGGAGATAAAACTTTGATATCACCAATATAAGCTAAAATTTGATTTTTCTCCACAATATCTCCAATTTTACTTATATTTTTGATTTTTCCATTGGCTTCACTATAAATTACTCTTTCTTTAGAAAAACCACCAATTTCCCCAGGAACACCTGTATTTGGCATAGCATAACCTGAAAAAATTAATCTTCCTAAGTTATGCCCTCTCATGGTTTCTATTACAACATCTACATCTACACCTGCTTGAAAACCTGGACCTAAAGCTATAGTTATTGGAGCCATTTCTTTATTTGTTCCTAAATTTCTTTTTGCTAATATTGCATCTACCACTGCCAGAGGTTTTAATTTGTTAATAATATTTCCTTTTGGATCTACTATTATTGGTATAAATTTATTTTTATGGGCTTCCTTTATTTCATCTATATTGCTTGCTTTTATAGCTTTTATCCCCTCAACTTCAGTTTCTCCATTATATATAGCGTCACTAAAAGCAACATTTCTTCTTATTGCCGTAGGCTTTTCAACTTCTAAAACAATTATTTTAAATCCACTTCTATAAAGCTTTTGTATTGTTCCAGAGGCTATATCTCCACCACCTCTTACCACAATGTACTCTTGATCCATTTATCCCACCCCATTATTCCAAATTTATATATTCAAAAAAATTATATTTTAAGCTACCATAAATTATTTTATTTAAAATTTTTACTTCTTTATTTTTATTAGTTATCTTATCTAAAATTAAGGTTATTATATCTTCATCAACCTTATCTACTTTATTTAAAAATAGTATATTTTCTCCTGCTGAGCCCTTAAACAATCCTTTTTTATTAAATATTATTTCAATTAATATATCTAAATTAACTTTTTCACCTATTTTACTATTAGTTAAAGTTAAAAATTCTTCTACTCTATGAATATTTTTATTATTGATTTCTTTATTGATAGTAGCTAAACTCAATACCCCTACATACTTATCTGTTTTGCTACAAATAACAGGTTCAATTGTATTCCAAGCCTTTAAATCCTTTTTTTTAGATCCATCAGCTTCAATTAATATATAATCAAAGGTACCTTTTAAATCATCTATTAAATTAGCTTCTACTCCAATTAACTTATTTTCATCATTAATCCCTTCTCCATAGACATAAATTCCATGTTCTTTATTATTTTTAATAAAGTCATAATTTTCTTTTCCTATGGCTAGGTAATCTACTTCCTCTTTCTCTGGATTGTAAATTTTAGTTGTGGTTGTAACTAAAATCTTTCCTTTATTCTTTAATTCACTAGCTAAATAAAACATAAGAGTTGTCTTGCCACCAGCACCTACTATTGAAATTATATCTTCCCTTTTAATATCTAAAATTTCATATAGTTTCATATGTCTCCTAAATTATATTTATAGGCTTATTATCTTCTGTAGCTTTAACTACTCTACCTATAATTTCTGCTTTAATTTCACTTTTATTATTAATATTTTCTAATAAAGTTTTAGCTTTTTCTTCCCTTACAGAAATTAATAAACCACCTGAAGTTTGTGGATCAAAAAACGTCAATCTAGTTACATCATCAATATACTCACTGAAGCTTACCCATTTTTCAAAATGTTTTTCATTTGTATAAGCCCCACTTGGTAAGCAATATTCTTTTACTAAATCTTTTACCTTATCCATAATAGGTACTTTTTTACTATCAATTTCTAAAGCTACTCCACTTCCTACTGCCATTTCATAAGAGTGTCCAACAAAACCAAAGCCTGTTATATCTGTACAAGAGTTTACACCTATCTTTTGCATTTCTTCTGATGCAGTTTTATTCAAAGTAGCCATAACCTTAGCAGCTTCAGTAAATTCTTCATCATTTATAAATTCTATTTTTAAAGCTGTTGTTAAAACCCCTGAACCTAATGGTTTTGTTAATATAAGAACATCTCCTACCTTTGCTCCTGAATTGGATATAACCTTCGATATATCTACTATTCCTGTAACAGAAACCCCATATTTAACTTCTTCATCTGTAATAGTATGCCCACCTACTATAGTTGCTCCTGCTTCTCTTATTTTATCTGCTCCACCTTTTAAGATTTCTGCTAATATATCTGATCCTATACTTGCTGAAAAACATGATAAATTTAAGGCAGTTAAAGGTTTTCCCCCCATAGCATAAACATCACTTAAAGCATTAGCTGCTGCAATTTGACCAAAAGTGTATGGATCATTTGCAACTGGTGTAAAGAAATCAACAGTTTGTACTAATGCTAAATCATCTGTTATTTTATAAATCCCAGCATCATCTGACTTATCAAAGCCTACTATTAAATTAGGATCTCTATCTTCTTCTTTTACTTCTATATGCTTTAACACCTTTGCTAATTCATCTGGTGTAAACTTACCTGCACAACCACATCTTTTTGATAATTGCATAAGTTTCTTCTTTTCTATATTCATATTAGTTCCCCTTTTATTACTTTATATAATTTACTTATTACTTAAATTATACCACTAAATATAAATAAAAAAATATAGTAAAACTCTTATTTTTACAATGGATAATTGATAATGCATAATGCATTATCAATTTAGCTTTAGCTACTGCTTTCTCTCTTCTTCAGTGATATTTCTTATAGATTCTAAATCAGAACATTGGTTTTCACAATTAAATCCACTATGAATATTGTTAACTCCCAAATTAAAATTTAAAAACATTAGTTCTACTCCTTCCTCCCTAAGTATTCCTAATATCTCTATATTTATTTCTTCTTTAATCCCTTCATATTTAACATAATTTAATTCAGTTGTATAAAAATATACGAACACACCAAAACCATAAGTAGATAATTCATTAAAACTAACTATAATTAGTTCCTTATCTATTTTTTCATGATTATTTAATAAATCTTTAATTTTTTCTAAACACCTTTTTATACTTTCTAAAGGGGTATTAAATTTTATAGTGAACTTAAAATGTATTCTTCTTAGATCCCTTTGGCTCCAATTAATGATATTTTCATTAGCTAATTTAGAATTAGGTATAGTTGCAATAGCCATAGAAAAAGTCTTTATTTTAGTACTCCTAAAAGTTATCTCTTCTACTATCCCTTCTATATCAGACGTTTGTATCCAATCACCTATAGCAAAAGGCCTCTCCAAAACTATAATAAAACCACCGAAAAGATTAGAAAAAGCATCTTGAGCCATTAAAGCAAAAGCTATTCCACTTATACCAAGTCCTGTTATAAATCCAGCAAATCCAAATTCTTTAGCAATACAGCTTATTCCTATAATAACGATTACTAATCTTATTAATATTGAAACAAAAGGAAAAACAATATCTCTTTTTTTAATTTTTCTATAAATAAAAGAATTTTCTAAAGTTAAATTATAAAAAAAATAACATATAACTATAACTATAAATATTTTTTTTAGTCTATAACTTGTAATATTGTTAACATTCAGTCCATCAAAATCTATAAACTTTAATGAAAAATAGATACTATAAAAAGTTATATATAATTTAATAGGTTTTTCTAAAGCTCTAACTAAACTATCATCAACATAGTTTCTAGTTTTCTTTACAAATCTAATAGCATAATCAAATATTTTAGTTACTAAATACTTATTTATAAAAATAGAGATTATTATAACTATTAGAGCTACTATATATTTACTTATACTTATCTTTAATAATACTTTAATAATATCTTCTATCTTTTCCATACACACTCCATTAATATTTTTAATTTAATTCTTATTTTTAGTTATTTTCTGTTTTTTTATTCTATTTTATTTGAATTAAATCTATAATTAAAATATAAGAGAGGTATTATATGAAAAAATTATTAATTTATTTTTCTATCATATTCTTAAGTGTAATTATAGTTATCCTATATTCCAATAATAAAAAGAACACTATGATTGGTATATATTTAAAATCAACTAATAAAAATAATATTATTATTTCTGAAGAAGCTGGTCCTATTGTAATGTATAATAAAACTAATAAAGAAAATATTTTTGATACTTTAAAAAGCGGAGATAAAATTAAAATCACTTATGATTTAATTATGGAAACTTATCCTGCTAGAACTCAAATATATAATTGTAAACTTATTGAGAAAGGGAACTTAGATAATATTCCAAAAGAAACATTAGAGAAATTGAAAGATCTTGGATGGACTTTTAATTTATCCAACTAGTTTTTATTAATCTTAAAATTTAAATATCTATTTATGAATATTCTAAGGAGTGTTTAAAATGAAAACTAATAAATTAAGTTTAAAGCTATATATTTATACAGGTGCTTTAACTAGAATACTTTACATACTAGCTTCATTAATTATACTAATTCCAATTTGTGTTGTATTAATTGCTAATATTACACTCAGCTCGCTTTTTAGTAGCATTTCTATAAGCACTGCTTTTATACTTATTTTAATGGGAAAAGTTTTATCTATTCTAAAAAGTAAATTTGAAAATAAAAATATTTCTATTGATATAAGTGTTTTAATTGGAATTTTAACAGCATTTATATTATTTATATTTGATTAAAATAAATAATTAAGTAATCATAATTAAAATTTATTTAATTATAGAAGCAAAAAAGAAATGGAACTATTAATAAAATAGATCCATTTCTTTTTTGCTTTATTATTTTAATTCAAAAGAATTACAATCTGTACATTGAGGCTTAGTTGGATTACTTTCATGAGTTCCAACTTCAATTACTGATAATGTACAATATTTTTCTTGTGTATTATTATACTTACATTGTTCAACTGTACACTTTATATTTGGATTTTTATTCACTGAAATCACCACCTTACAACAATAGTATTTGCGTTAAAAATAATACTATTCAAAAGGTTAGGATTTTAAAATTGTTAATTTAATGTTGTATTAAAAGTCCTTAGCAATTTCTTTTGCTTCTTCTATAGTATCTGTAACTACTTTATCAACATCTATTCCCATTACATCTAAACTTTCAGCTGCTACACTCTTAATATCTTTTATTCCAAAGAATGAAAGTATAGCTCTTGTATATTTTTCTCCCATTTCAAATTGAGAAGTTATTGGATTACTATAATCCCCGCCTCTTCCAGAAACTATTAACGCTTTCTTGGCATTACATATTCCTACTGGACCCTCTGCTGTATATTTAAAAGTAATTCCTGTTACACTTACATAATCAAAATAAGCTTTTAATATTGCAGGTGCTCCTAAATTCCACATTGGTGCAGCAACTACTACCTTATCAACTTCAGCCATTTGATAAGCATATTTTAATATTGGATGATTTTTGCTTTCTTCAGTCTTTGGTCCAAATACTACTGCTAAATCTTCTGGTCTTAAAAAATCTATTCCTTCTTTATATAAATCTAAAGTAATAATTTCGTCTTCTGGATTTAATCTTCTATACTCTTCAATAAAACTATCTGATACTCTAAATGTTCTTGATTGTCCTTCTGGTTTAATGTTTGCTTTTATATATAATACTTTGCTCATTTTGCCCTCCATCTAGATACTTTCTAAATATGTATCTTTTTGTTATAATATAATAAAATAATAGTTTAAATATTATTAATTTTCAAGTAGACACTTTTTTTACACATAGTATATAAATTGATACTACTTCTCAATTATTTTTAAGGATTTTCTAAGGAGATATTATATGGAAAAATTTTCGATAGATCATAAAGATTGTTATATTAATGAAAGTACAAATAATCACGGTATTTGTCCAATGATATTAGTTCATAAACTTATATCAGGTAAATGGAAAATATTAATTCTTTGGTATTTATGTAAGGGGCCTTTAAGATTTAGTGATCTTAAACGTTGTCTTCCAAATGTTACACAAAAAATGTTAACTAATCAATTAAGAAGTTTAGAAGAAGATAAACTTATTTATAGAAAGGTTTATCCCGTTGTACCTCCTAAAGTTGAATATGGATTAACTGATATAGGAAATAAAATAATTCCTGTTTTAGAAGCCATGCATAGTTATGGTGAAGAATACATATTAGAAATTAATAATGTAGAATAACAAATGTAGAATTAAGTAAAAAACTCAAGCTATCTTGCTTGAGTTTTAGTATTAATTTTCATCGCTAAACACTTTTTTCTTTAGCATTAATCCTGCCTTTGTTGCTGCAACTCCTCCAAGTCCTGTTTCTCTTAAAGCTGCTGGTAAGCTTCTTCCTACCTTATACATTGCAGATAATGCATCATCAAAAGGTATTTTAGACTCTACTCCTGCCATAACTAAATCTGCTGTGCATAAAGCACTTACAGCTCCTGAAGAATTTCTTTTCGCACAAGGGATTTCAACTAATCCAGCAACTGGATCACAAACAAGCCCTAATATATTTTTAAATACTATCGCTGCTGCATCTAAAGACATTTTTGGAGTTCCCCCCATCATTTCAACTATTGCTGCTGCTGCCATTCCTGATGCAGATCCACATTCTGCTTGGCATCCACCCTCTGCACCTGCAAAAGTCGCATTTCTTCCTATTATCATTCCAACAGCTGCTGATGCAAATAAAGCTTTTATTAAATCATCATCACTTTTTCCAAGCTTCTCTCCTGCTGTCAAAATTACTGCTGGTAAAATCCCACAAGAACCCGCTGTAGGACAAGCTACTATTTTCCCCATAGATGCATTAACTTCTGATGAGGATAGTGCCATAGCCATTGCTAAAACCATAGTATCTCCTGTTAGTGATTTACCTTTTTTTAAATATTCTTGAAGCTTATAGGCATCTCCACCTATTAATCCGCTTACAGAATATACTTCCTTTTCTCTAGCCTCTGTTGCTCCACTTCTCATGGCATCTAGAGTTCTTTGCATCTTTGAAATTACTTCTTCTCTTGATACATCTCTATCTTCCATTTCTCTTCTTATAGCATATTCACTTAAAGGTATAGAATTTTCTTCACATATTTTAATAAGCTCTTCGCCTGATCTTGCTATGTCCATACTATTCACCGTCCTCTATCTTATTTATATATATTACTTTTTCTATTCCATTTACCTTCTTAATTTCTTCAATTAAATCCTCTGAAATTTTTCCATCAACTTCGAAGGTCATAGTTGCATTTTTTCCTTTTTGACTTCTACCTAAAGTTAAAAAAGCTATGTTAACATCACTATCATATAAAATATTAGTTACCTTTGCCACTGTTCCAGGTATATCTTTATGAGAAGTTATTATTGTTGAGTATGTACCAGTAAATTTAACCTGATTTCCGTTAATTTCAACGATTTCAATATTACCACCACCTATGGAACACCCTATAACTTCACACTCTCTACCATTTTTAAGCTTCATCAAAAACTTAACTGTATTAGGATGATAATCTCCTAAATCTACATCTTTAAATGTAATTTTAATTTTCTTTTCCTTTGCAATTTCAAGGGAATCTCTAAGTCTTTCATCTGAAGGATCCATTCCCATTATTCCTGCAACTAATGCTCTATCAGTACCATGTCCTTTATAGGTCTTTCCAAAGGAACCATGTAACAAAAAAGTAACTTCAACAACATCATCCCCAGCTATAATTCTTGCTACCTTTCCAAGTCTTGCAGCCCCTGCTGTATGTGAAGAAGATGGACCAATCATTATTGGGCCTAAAATATCAAAAACACCCATGCTACTCATGCTTTTTTCTCCTTTTACTGTTCTTTATTAACTTTTCCTATTGATATTATATATTTGCTATATTTAAATTTCTATACTACATCAAAAAGTTTTATTAAGGTTACATTATAATTTTTTTATTAAATAAGGTATATATCAAAATATTAAAAATCCTACTTTGTAAAATAAGTTGCAAAATAGGATTTTTTTATTTTATTGCTCATTATATATTAATATTTATAAAACACACTTCCACCTATAAATTCTCTTAATATACTATTAGATGGAACATAATCTTTATCAATATCCCTAAAAAATCCTAAAAATGATTTTAATCTACTAGCAAGTAAATATACTGGACTATCTGGAGATATTTTATCTAACTCCTCCAAAGCATATTTTTTCAATACACATAATTCATATACAAGAGTAGAATTAAACATAACATCTGCTTCTTCTTGATATATAAAAATATTTTTTTCTTCCCCTCGTCTTATTGATGGCCACATTTTTAAAGTTTCTTCTGCTCCATATCCTCTTGATAGATAATCTCTAACAATTCTTCTAACTCTTCTAATATCAGTGGTAGCAATTCTATTATGATTGTCTAAATTTAATTGTGTTAATGCAGAAATATATATTTTAAATTTTTGTTTATCTACAATTGATGTAGTTAGCATTGGATTTAATCCATGAATGCCTTCTATTAATATTATCCCATTATTAGGTAATTTAAGTTTTTTTCCAATCCATTCTCTTCCACCCTTTTTAAAATTAAAGTTTGGAATTTCTACTTCCTCACCTTTTAATAAACTACTTAAATGGGAATTAAATAACTCTAAATCTAAAGAATAAATACTTTCAAAATCATATTCCCCATTTTCGTCTCTTGGGGTTTTATCTCTATCAACAAAATAATCATCTAAAGAAATAGGAATTGGCACATAGCCATTTACTCTTAATTGAACAGATAATCTATTTGCAAAGGTCGTTTTTCCAGAAGAGCTAGGTCCTGCTATTAAAACTACCTTAGTTTCTTTTCTTTCCTTAATCATATCTGCTATTTGTGCAATTTTTTTTTCATGAAGAGCTTCACAAACCATTATTAAATCTCTTAATTCCTTATTCTCCACCTTCTTATTTAATGATCCAACTTCTCCTACGTCTAATATACTTAACCATTTTTCAGTTTCCATAAATATTTGAGATAACTTTCTATTCTCCTTAAATTCTGATACTACATTTAAATTATCTTTCTTAGAAGAAATCAATACAAATCCTGGGTCATAGTAAATTAAATCAAAAGCTTTTATTACTCCTGTAGATGCTGCCATTTGTCCATAAAAGTAATCATATCTACCATCTAATTCATATAAACTAACAGTTTCAAATGAAACTTGAGTTAATAATGATACTTTATCTTCCATACCATACTTTTCAAATATTTTTATTGCCTCTGTTCTTTTCATTTTAATTTTTTTAATTGGAATATCTTTATTTATTATCTCTAACATTTTTTCTTTTATCTTAAAAATATCCACTTCTTTTAAAGCTTCTTCTTTATGAATTTCTCCAAATACTCCATTACCAATGCTATGTTCAATAGTTATTATGGAATTATCAAATAAGTCTAGTACTGCCTTAATAAATATAAACTGTAAAGTCCTATTATATATTTTATATCCAATTTCACTTTGAAATTTAATAAGCTCTATTTCTCCACTTTCTTTGATGTTTTTAAATAGCTCATAGTAACTTCTATTTAATTTGCATAACGCTATATCATATGGGTTAACATTTAAATAATCCTCTAAAAACTCTTTATATGTGATTCCGCTTTCTAATAGATATTCTTCATTTTTATAATTTATTTTAACCTTACTCATGTCTTCCTCCTATTCATGTAAAACCATAAGTTTACAGTATTTTCAAAGTTCTTACCTATTATTATATACAGAATATTAAAATTTCTACACAATACTTGTATAATTTTGCAAATCAAAAGTATAAAAAATAAGTTTGGAGATATAATACTTATGCGAGGTGGTTATATGTTTATAGTATTATTAAGGACAGTGTTTCTTTATGCTTTAGTTATTTTAGTTATAAGATTAATGGGGAAAAGACAAATTGGAGAACTTCAGCCTTATGAATTTGTAATTACTATTATGATTTCAGACCTAGCAGCTCTACCAATGCAAGATACAAGGCTCCCCCTAATTTTAGGTGTAATACCTATAATAACCTTACTTTTTATAAAAACGCTACTTTCTATATTACAACTTAAAAGTCAAAAAGCTAGGAAAATTCTTGAGGGTGAACCATGTATATTAATTGCAAAAGGAAAGATCAAATTTGAAAATTTAAAAAAACAACAAATTAATTTAGATGAGCTTATGGAAGAAATACGACTTGCTGGGTACTTTGATTTAAGTGAAATAGAATATGGAATATTAGAAAACAATGGGCAAATGTCTTTTCTTACATCTAACAAAAATTCAAACACTTCTTCAAATAATTCTCAGGACTCTAATAGTTCAAATTCATCTAAACCACGACTACCTGTAATTTATATATTAGATGGAAATTTCAACAGAAATGCCTTAACCTCTTCTAATAAGGGAGATGAGTGGATAATAAATGAATTAAAAAAGCATAAAGTTAATTCAATTAAAGATGTTTTAATTGCTATGACAGATACCAATGGAAGGTTTATATATCAACTTCATAAAGATAAGGAGGCTAGATAATGAGAAATTCAATTATATCTGTTGCTCTTTTTATCGCATTACTTGTAGGTCTCTTTTTCTTAAATAACAAATTCGTAAAACTTTGTAATGAAATTATTTTAAAATGTGATTTAATAGAAGAATATTTAAATAATTATGAAGAGGATAAGGCTTACGAAGATGCCGTAGCTTTAATTGATATGATAATAGAAGAAGCTGATGTACCAGCTATTTACTTAAATCATGTAGATTATGATTTATTAAAAAATGATGCTTTAAAACTATCATTATATATAAGAGGAGAAGATAGAGCTGAATCTCTTGCTACTTTACACTCAGTTCGTTCAACTGCTGAGCATTTAAGAGATTTACAAACACCAAATCTTAAAAATCTCCTATAAGGGAAAGTTCGATATGATATTGCTTGTTCCGTCAGAAGCTCCAAGTCACAGCAATATCATATCTTCACTTTCTATAATTAACTTATCTTAATTATATAAAAGATTTTAAAATATTTTTACATTCGTAATAGTTGCTTATTTTTTAATTTCTTCACATACTAATTTTATAAAAATATTCACTTCATTTTCCTCAATTAATCTATCTAATTCTTCTTTTGATAATAATCCTAATCTTTCCATAGTTGAACAATGCCCACCATTGTTTCCATGAAATAAATATACTTCATCTCCTATATTTATTTTTCTAGTTCCATTAAAATAATAATTTGTTAATTTAGATATATCTTCTTCTATTTCTAAATTAGTATATGCTCCACCAGACATTAGTTTTATTTTATTTTCTTGTATATTTATTGATATATTAGTATCTTCTATCTTATCCTCTGTTGGCCCATATGCCATACCTAATATATTTTCTTCTTTTACTTTTTCTTTATCTTTATAAACTTCATATACTAATTTTAATTCATAACTTTTGTCATTAGGTAAGTTTTTTAAATCGTATTTAAATGCTCTATTTCCAGTTAGTGATAATATTTCACTTTGTTCATCTGTAAACTCTTTAAATTTAATTGTGAAATCTTTACTTTGAGTGCATCCACTAATAATTAAAACACTCAAAATTGCAATTAAAACCAAAACTTTTTTCATTTTTCACCTCTACCAATTTACATTTTACACTACATCATTTATAAAAATTTCTATATTATATCCGACGCAAGTTAATTATAGCATATTTTGTAAATTGATACTGTTTAATTTTTAAAGATTAAATCCTATTAACTATTTCTTATTATGTTCAATTTGCCTATTATATTTGAATTCTAACTAAAAAACAGCGTATTTTTAAAATAAAATTCCCATTATAAAAAAACCCAACCAATTGCATATTTATAACAACATTTTTCATAATATAAGTTATTATACATTATTTATGCGTAAATAATGTATCAATATAAAAATATTGTTGCATAAATATACCTATAGCTGTATAATTATAATCGTAGTTGAATTAAATACATTTCTTACTACTAAAAAAGGGGGCAATTAAATATGAAAAAATATAATAAAGTTGTACTAGCTTATTCTGGAGGTCTTGATACTTCTATTATTATCTCTTGGCTTAAGGAAAACTATGGCTGTGAGGTAATCGCAGTTGTTGGAAATGTTGGACAAAAGGATGAGCTTGTAGGATTAGAAGAAAAAGCACTTAAAACGGGGGCATCTAAGTGCTATATAGAAGATTTAAATAAAGAATTTGTAGAAGATTATATCTTCCCTACTATTCAGGCTAATGCAATTTATGAAGGTAAATATCTTCTTGGAACTTCTTTTGCAAGACCTATAATTGCAAAAAGATTAGTAGAAATTGCACTATCTGAAGGTGCTGATGCTATATGTCATGGTTGTACTGGAAAAGGAAATGATCAAGTTAGATTTGAACTTGCTGTTAAAGCCTTTGCACCTGATATGGATATTATAGCACCATGGAGAATTTGGGATATTAAATCTCGTGAAGAAGAAATTAAATATGCTTTAGATAGAGAAATTCCTATATCAATAAGTTATGAAACTAATTATAGCAAGGATAAAAACCTTTGGCATTTAAGTCATGAAGGCTTAGATTTAGAAGATCCAGCTAATGAACCTAATTATGAAAAAATATTAGAACTATCTAATACTTTAGAAAAAGCACCTAATGTACCAACTTATATTACTTTAAAATTTGAAAAAGGTATTCCAGTTGCTTTAAATGATGAATATTTAGATGGAACTACTTTAATAGAAAAACTTAATAAAATTGGTGGAGAAAATGCCATAGGAATAATGGATATGGTTGAAAACAGATTAGTTGGAATGAAATCAAGAGGTGTATATGAAACTCCTGGTGGAAGCATTTTATACAAGGCTCATAAAGATTTAGAAGAACTTTGTTTAGATAAAGATACTTCTCATTATAAAGAAATTATCGCCTTAAAATTTGCAGAACTTGTTTACAATGGACAATGGTTCACACCTCTTAGAGAAGCATTAACAGAGTTTGTTAATAAAACTCAAGAAACAGTTACTGGGGAAATTAAATTAAAATTATATAAAGGAAATATTGTTAATGCTGGAATGACTTCTCCTTACTCATTGTATAGTGAAGAATATGCTACCTTTGGAGAAGATGCTGTTTATAATCAAAAAGACTCTGCAGGATTTATTAATTTATTTGGACTACCTATCACAGTAAAATCAAAAATGAATGAAGCATTAAAGAAAGCTGGTAAGTAATTATGAAACTTTGGGGTGGACGTTTTGAAAAAGGAGTAAACTCTTTAGTTAATGATTTTAATTCATCTATAAGAGTTGACTCAAGAATGTATAAAGAAGATATTTTAGGTAGTTTAGCTCATGTAAAAATGCTTGGAGAACAAAATATAATTCCAAAAGAAGATAGCACTAAAATCGTTGCAGGTTTAGAAACAATATTAAAAAGAATTGAAAACGGAGTAATTAAAATCGATGAATCTTCTGAAGATATTCATAGCTTTATTGAATCTACTCTAACCTACTATATTGGTGATGAAGGAAAAAAACTTCATACAGGAAGAAGTAGAAATGACCAAGTAACTTTAGATACTAAGCTTTATTTAAAAAGTGCGTTAATAAGCTTATCTAATGATGTAATTAATCTTCAAGAAATTTTATATAAAAAGGCTTGTGAAAATATAGATACTATAATGCCTGGATACACTCATATGCAAAAGGCTCAGCCTATAACTTTTTCTCATCACCTTTTAGCTTACTCAGAAATGTTTAAAAGAGATCTTAGTAGGATTTTAGATTGCTATAAAAGATTAGATGAAATGCCTTTAGGTAGTGGTGCTTTAGCTACATCTACCTATAATTTAGATAGACATATGATTGCAAAAGATTTAGGCTTTGCACAAATTACAGTAAATAGTTTAGATTCAGTATCAGATAGAGACTATGCTATTGAAACACTTTCTGTTTTATCTATGATAATGATGCATTTATCAAGATTTTCTGAAGAAATTATTCTTTGGGCAACTAATGAATTTAGTTTTATAGAATTATCTGATGAATATAGTACAGGCAGTAGTATAATGCCTCAAAAGAAAAATCCTGATGTAGCTGAACTTGTTAGAGGGAAAACTGGAAGAGTTTATGGGGATTTAATTACTCTTCTTACAGTTATGAAGGGGTTACCACTAGCTTATAACAAGGATATGCAAGAAGATAAAGAGGCTTTATTTGATGCATTAGATACAGCAAGTCTTTCTCTTAAAACCTTCGCTGGTATGTTAGATACTTTAAAAGTAAATAAAGATAATATGAGAAAAGGAGCTTCCTTAGGCTTTACTAATGCTACTGATGTAGCGGATTACTTAGTAAAAAAAGGCTTAGCTTTTAGAGTAGCTCATGAAATAGTTGGTGCTATAGTTCTTCATTGTATAAAAGAAAATATAGTAATAGATGATTTAAGTTTAGAAGAATTTAAAAACTTCTCTCCTATATTTGAAGAAGATATATATGAAGCAATAGATTTAGTAAATTGTGTAGAAGAAAGAAAGGTTTTGGGTGGCCCTAGCTCATCTTCAGTTAAAACACAAATTGAATTACTATTAGAATCAATAACTAAAACTAAGGAGGCTATTAAATGCTTAAAGTAGGAATAATTGGGGCAACAGGCTATGTAGGTGCTGAACTTTTAAGACTTTTATTAAATCATCCAAAAGTTAAAATAGAAGCCATTAGCTCTGTTTCATATGAAGGTGAAGAAATTTCAAATATATATAAAAACTTCTATGGAGTAACTAATTTAATATGTGAAACTCAAGAAGAAGTAATAAAAAAATGTGATGTTATTTTTGCTGCTCTTCCCCATGGCTTAAGTGAGGAAATAGCAAAATTAGTTTATAAAGAAAATAAAATTTTAATCGATCTTGGGGCAGATTTTAGATTAGAAAAAGAAGAAGAATATAAAAAATGGTATGGCAAAGATTATAAATTTAAAGAACTCCATAAAGAAAGCATCTATGCCTTACCTGAATTTAATAGAGAAAAAATTAAGGAATATAAAATAATAGCAAATCCGGGCTGCTACCCTACATCAATAGAACTCGCCTTAATGCCCTTACTAAAAAAATCCTTAATTGATACTAATAATATAATTTGCGACTCAAAATCAGGAGCAACAGGAGCTGGTAGAGGTCTTACTTTAAAGTCCCACTACCCTGAACTTAACGAAAACTTCTCTCCTTACGGTATAGGAGCTCATAGACATACACCTGAAATAGAACAATGTCTATCAGAAATTGCAGAAGAAAAAGTTCAAATTACCTTTACTCCTCACCTACTACCAATAAATAGAGGAATAATATCAACAATCTACTGTAATCCAAAGAAAAATTCCAATGAAGAAATAAACCTACAAGAAATTTATGATTTATATAAAGACTTTTATAAAGATGAATTCTTTATAAATATACTACCCTTAGGGGATACAGCTTCAATTAAAGATGTTAAATACACAAACAACTGTAATATTTCTCTACATTTAAACCATAGAAAAGATGGAATTATTATAGTAAGCGCTATAGACAACATGATTAAAGGAGCTGCAGGACAAGCAATTCAAAATATGAATATAATATGGGGATTTGAAGAAAAAGAAGGGCTGTTCTTAGTGTCCGCAGGACACTAAGAAATTAAAAATTAAAAAAGGGGGACTTATCTTGAAATTATTATCTAATGAAGGTGTAACTGCACCTCAAGGATTTCTTGCATCTGGAATTCATTGTGGACTAAAAAAAAATAATTTGAAGCTAGACTTAGCACTTATATATTCAACTGTACCGGCTTCTTCTGCTGGTGTTTATACTAAAAATAAAGTTAAAGGAGCTCCTATTTATATAACAAAGGAGCATTTAATTAACAAAAAAGCTCAAGCAATAATTGTAAATAGTGGAAATGCTAATACATGTACTGGTGATGATGGTCTATTTAAAGCAAAAAGGATGACAGAGCTTATGGGGAAAGCTCTCAAACTTAAAACTACTGATGTTTTAGTAGCTTCTACCGGTGTTATTGGTGTTCCTTTAAATATAGATGCAATAAAGGATGGAATTCCTCTATTGTCTGAAAGATTATCTAAAGATGGTTTTGATGATGCTGCAAAAGCAATAATGACTACAGATACCTATAAAAAGCAACTTGCTTTTGAATTTTATATAGATAATAAAAAAATTAAAATTGGTGCCATGGCAAAGGGTTCTGGAATGATAGAACCTAATATGGGCACAATGCTTTCTTTTATAACTACCGACTTAAATATTTCCGGGGAAATGCTAAATGAAGCTTTAAAAGAAAGCACAAAATTAAGTTATAACAGGGTTAGCGTTGATGGTGATACTAGTACAAATGATATGGTACTAATTTTAGCTAACGGTCTTGCTAAAAATAATAAAATAAGTGAAAAGAATAAAAACTATTACGCTTTTCTTGAAGTTCTAAATGAAATGAATATTGCTTTAGCTAAGATGATTGCTAAAGATGGCGAAGGTGCTACTAAGCTTATAGAATGTATTGTTAGTAACTGCAAATGTGAAAAAGATGCTGAAATTTTATCTAAAAGTGTTATAAACTCTCCCTTAGTAAAAACTGCAATCTTTGGTAGTGATGCTAATTGGGGAAGAATATTATGTGCCTTAGGCTATGCTGGTGTAAATATTAATCCAAATAAAATAGATGTTTCTTTTGAAAGTTCTATTGGAGAAATTGAAATATGTAAAGATGGTATGCCTCTTCCCTTTGATGAAGTAAAGGCAAAAGAAATATTATTACAAGATGAAATAAAAATTCTAATTAATATGAATTCTGGTGAATGTTCATCTATAGCTTGGGGATGTGACCTTAGTTATGATTATGTAAAAATAAATGGCGATTATAGAAGTTAAAGGAGATGTAAAAATGAATCATTTAGAACATGCTAAAATATTAACTCAAGCACTTCCCTACATTCAAGCCCTTTCCGGAAAAATAGTAGTAATAAAATATGGTGGTAACGCAATGACTAGTGAAGAACTTAGAGAAAGCGTTGCAACTGATATCGTACTATTACAATGTGTTGGTATTAAGCCTGTAATAGTTCATGGTGGTGGACCTGATATATCTAGTTTCCTAAATAAAATAGGACAAGAAAGTAAGTTTATAAATGGTCTTAGATATACTGATAAAGAAACTATGGAAATTGTCCAAATGGTTCTTGGAGGAAAGGTAAATAAAAGCATTGTTTCTTTAATAGAAAGAGTAGGTGGAAAAGCTATTGGTCTATGCGGAATTGATGGAGCATTTATAAAAGCTAAGAAACTAGAAAGCAATGTTGATTTAGGATACGTTGGTGAAATAACTTCTATAAATACTGAAATTATAACTAATGCTTTAAATTCTGGATATATTCCTGTAATAGGTTCAATTGCTATAAGTGAAGATTGCTCTGAAACCTATAATATTAATGCAGATATTTGTGCATCAAAACTTGCCTCTGCATTAAAAGCTGAAAAATTATTACTTTTAACTAACGTACCAGGAGTTATGACAGATTCAAATGATCCATCAACCTTATTATCAATACTACATCCACATGAAATAAAAAAACTTCAAGCTGATAAAGTTATAAATGGAGGAATGATTCCTAAAATAGATTGCTGCGTTGAAGCTATTAGAATGGGAGTTAAAAAGACACATATAATCGATGGAACACTTCCCCACTCAATATTACTAGAACTACTATCAAACGAAGGAATCGGAACAATGATCTTTTAGTGTGCTATCGCACAATGTAAAATGAATAAAAAAAGAGACAAATATTATATTCCTTGCTCCGTCGCATGCGCTCCAAGTCGCCGTCATACAATATTTATCTCTTTGCAAACTAAAGGAAGGAAATTATAAAAACTATAATTCTTGCACTACGAATTTTACCACTCTCATAAAATTATCCACAGCTTTTTCATAGATATAATTTCCTAAATAATAAAAAAACTCCTAAAGGAGTTTATAAATTCATATATTTTCAGTAATTTGGAACAAATTACATCCATAATTCTACATTCTTAATTCTACATTCTTAATTTAAAAAGGGGGTTTTTAAAATGGGAAATAATTTACCTTTGATGTCAACTTATGCTTATCTTCCTGTTAATTTAGTTAAAGGGGAAGGCTCTTGTCTTTATGATGATAAAGGTGTTGAATATATAGATTTTACAAGTGGAATTGGTGTAAATAGTCTTGGATATGCTGATTCTAAATGGACTGAAGCTATAACTAATGCTGCATGTACTTTACAGCATACTTCAAATATATTTTTAAATCAAACTACTCTTGCTCTAGCAAAAAAGTTAACTGCTTTGGCTAATATGGATAAAGTATTTCTTTGTAATTCAGGAGCTGAAGCAAATGAAGGGGCTATAAAACTTGCTAGAAAATATAGTTTTGTTAAATATGGTGAAAATAGAAATAAGATTTTAACTTTAAAACAATCTTTTCATGGAAGAACTTTAGCAACATTGACCGCTACAGGTCAAGATAAGTTTCATAATTACTACTTCCCTTTTCCTGAAGGATTTGATTATTTTGAAGCTAATAATATAGAGGGTTTAAAAAACAAATTAACTTCTGATGTTTGTGCCATCATGATGGAAGCCATTCAAGGAGAAGGTGGTGTTAATACACTAAATTATGATTTTGTTAATACTGTTTATGAAACTTGTAGAGAAAAAGATATTATACTAATCTTTGATGAAGTCCAATGCGGAATAGGAAGAACAGGAAAACTCTTTGGATATGAACACTTTAACATTAAACCTGATATAGTTACAGTTGCTAAAGGACTTGGTGCTGGACTACCTATTGGAGGTTTCCTTTGCAATGAAAAACTATCAGAAACCTTTAATCCAGGTGACCACGGAACAACCTTTGGTGGTAATCCAGTTTCATGTGCAGGTGCTTTAGTAGTTTTAGATAAGATATGTGCTAAAGAAACACTAACCGAAATAGAAGAAAAAGGTGAATACTTAATATCATTATTAAAAAATATTAACTCACCTCTCATAAAAGAAATACGAGGCAAAGGCCTTATGATAGGAATTGAAATAGAAGGAAACTCATTAGAAATTCAAAAAGAAGCCTTAGAAAAAGGGTTATTAATATTAACGGCAGGAAAAAACGTCCTTAGACTACTTCCACCACTAGTAATAAGCAAAGAAGAAATAAAAAAAGGCGCAGAGATATTAAAACAATGTTTAAATTAAAAGTTAAGAATGTAAAATGTAGAATTTCGAAAAAAACTCCTTTAGGAGTTTTATAAATTAAATTTTAGTAATTTGGGACAAATTACTTCCATAATTCTTCATTCTTAATTTTTCATTATTAATTATAATTTTGGGGGTATTTATGAATAAAGATTTATTAAAAATGGAAAATCTATCTAAAGAAGAAATCTTGGATATTTTAAATTTAGCTGATCAGTTAAAATATGAGCTTAAACATGGAATAAAACATCATCATCTTGAAGGAAAAACCCTTGGAATGATATTTGAAAAATCTTCCACTAGAACAAGAGTATCTTTCGAAGCTGGAATGTATCAACTTGGAGGGTATCCACTCTTTTTAAGTTCTAGTGATTTACAAATAGGTCGTGGGGAACCTATACAAGATACTGCAAGAGTTTTATCTAGATATTTAAATGGAATTATGATAAGAACATTTTCTCAAAAGGAAGTTTCTGACCTTGCTGAATGTTCTAATATTCCTATAATAAATGGGCTTACTGATGATGAACATCCTTGCCAGGTCTTAGCTGATTTAATGACTATAAGAGAAAATAAAAATATTTTAGAAGGCTTAAAAGTTGCTTATATAGGCGATGGAAATAATATGGCTCAATCCTTATTAATAGGTTGTCTAACTTCTGGAATGGACATTTCTCTAGCTATTCCTGATAATTATATGATTAAAGAAGATTATATTAATAAAGGCATTGAAATATCTAAAAATAATAATCTTAATTTTAATATAGTTAATGATCCTAAAGAAGCTGCAATAGATGCTGATGTAATTATTACTGATGTATGGGCTAGTATGGGTCAAGAAAATGAAGCTTTAGAAAGAATGAAGGCTTTTAAAGGATATCAAGTAAATACTGAACTTATGAAACTTGCAAAAGATGATGCTATTGTCCTACATTGCCTTCCTGCTCATAGAGAAGAAGAAATCACTGAAGAAATTTTAGAAAAACATTCTGATGTAATCTTTGAAGAAGCTGAAAACAGACTTCATGTACAAAAATCTATTTTAGTAAAATTATTAAAGTAATAGGTTTTATTGATATATATAATATGTGATATATAAAGTCCAGCAGATAATTTGCTGGACTTTAATTCGTAATATATTAATATTAAAATTTTAATTTATATTTTTATCAATTAATCATTAACAAAATAACTACTATAAACGCAGATATGAATGCAATAAATACAATTAGCATTTCATAAATTGCACTCATTTGTGAATCATCCCTAAGTAATCTTGAAATCTTTGCATCTGTGTATTTTACATCAATTATTGTACTTTTTTCCTCCCCACCATCTGGTGAAATAATCGTGCCATGAACTACATAATCACCTAAAAAAACTGGGTCATTTACTACTCCATATGGTAGGTTTCCTGTTAATTCAATATAATATGGTTCTATATCTTTATCAGGGTATTTGTCCTTTAATATCTCCTTAAGTTTACTTTTATCTTTACCTACCTTAAAAACTGGTCCTGTATTTCCTCCAGACCTTTCTACTTTTACACTAATATCTTCGCTTGTTAAAGGAACCTTAGGGGTTATTCTCATGGGAATAAGATAGAATGCTAATATTCCTATACTAATAAATAAGATAGTGATTAAAACTTTTTTACTCTTTTTCATTTTATCAATCCTTTCAATATCCATTAAATGTATGAAACTATTCTTTAAATTCCTATTTATATTAGTGGCTTTCTAGAACTAATTAATAATTTAATGCAATCCTATTTATTTAATAATAACATATATTCTATAAAATTGTAGTTTTTTATAAATATCTACATAATCAATTTTTACAGACTCTTTAAGCTCTTTTTTTCTTAATATTATAATAAATTTTATTTACAAAATTAAACTCCTACTCTCATCCGTTCGTATGAGTAAGTTCCGCTGACTAAATCAAAGATTTAGAGCGTATAAGGAAACTCCTACTCTCATCCGTTCGTATGAGTAAGTTCCGCTGACTAAATCAAAGATTTAGAGCGTCACTTAACTTGATAATTATTAATATTTAGGGTAGTATATTGAATATATTTAATTTGACAACTTATATTTTATTGGAGGTGGGGATTTTTGAATAAAAGAACTTTGATTTCTGTAATTGCTACTTTACTTTTAACTTTTAATATTTCAAATATAGCTTTTGCAGAACCAAATTCTTCAGATACACAGACAATCCAAGAAAGTAAAGCTAAATATGAACAATTAGATAGTGAAACACTAAAGCTTAATTCAGAAATTACTAAACTTAATAATGAGATTGAAAGTATTAATATTGAACTTGAGAAAAATAATTCTGAGATAAAAGATACTGAAATAGAAATAGAAAATATCAACAAAAAGATAGATGATGCTAAAGTAGAAATAGAAGAACGAGAAAATACAATGGACAAAAGACTTCGCTCCATGTATAAAACTAATATGGCTTCTAGTATGATTGCCTACATAATAACATCTGATAATATATTTGACTTATTTTATAGAGTACAAGCTATGAGCAAATTGCTTTCTGTTGATAAAGAAATAATATCGGAAATTAACGATAAAAAAACTCAACTTGCAGAAGATGCTAAAGTTATAGAGGAAAAGCAAGAAAACTTAAAGAAACTTAGGACAAGCATTGAAAATGACTTAAATGAAGTTGATAAAAAGAAACAAGAGCAAGAATCTGTTTTATCTGATTTAAATGCTCGAAAAGAAGAAATTATGGATATAATTGAAGCGAATGAAGTAAACTTAATATCTCATTCTCTCTCTATAATTAATTCTGGATCTTCATCTATTTCGGATATTAAAAATGCATTAAATAACTTAAATTCTATGTTACCTCAACTTAATAGCACTTATGCAATTAACTTAGCTGAGGAAGCAATAGCTTCTGGTAATAATCAGATTTTAGAATATGAAGCTTTAATTGCTGAAGAAAATTCACAAAGTAATACAACACCTGAAACTAATGATAACTCAAATGAAAGCAATTTATCTACATTTACAATGTCTGCTACAGCATACACTGGTGGTGGTTTAACTGCTATGGGTATTAAACCAGTTCGTGATCCAAATGGATTAAGTACAGTTTCTGTTGATCCTAGTGTTATTCCTTTAGGATCAAAGGTATATGTAGAAGGCTATGGTTATGCAATTGCTTCAGATACTGGCGGAGCTATTAAAGGAAATAAAATAGATCTTTATATGAATACTCTACAAGATTGCTACGCTTTTGGTAGAAGAACTGTTACAGTTAATATAGTAGCCTATCCAAATGAGTGGTAAAACAAAGAAATAATTTTATAAATAAGAAGACTAAATAAATTAGGTTTTAATTTATTTAGTCTTTTTTATAAATATTATTACTCTTATTTAAGAACTAACTACAATTTAAAACCTCTATTGTTTCTTTAGCAATCATAAGCTCTTCATTAGTTGGAATTACAAAAACCTTTACCTTTGAAGTATCACCACTAATTTCTACTATTTCTCCTCTTATGTTATTTAGTTCCTCATCAATTTTAACTCCTAAAAATTCCATACCCTTTAAGCAAGCTTTTCTAGTTATGCTTGAATTTTCACCAATACCAGCTGTAAATATAATAGCATCTACTCCACCCATATGAGCAGCATAAGCAGCAATTTGTCCCCTTATTCTGTAGTAAAATATATCTAAAGCCAACTTAGCTCTTTTATTTCCTTCTAAAGCTGCTTTCTCTAAATCCCTAAAATCAGAACTAATACCAGATATACCTAACACTCCTGACTTTTTATTTAATGACTCATTAGTTTCTTCAACTGTATAGCCACATTCTTCAATTAAAAAAGTATAAATAGATGGATCTATATTTCCTGATCTAGTTCCCATTGCTATTCCTGCAAGTGGAGTAAATCCCATTGAAGTATCTATTGACTTACCTTCTTTTATAGCGCATATACTTGCTCCATTTCCTAAATGACAACTTATTATTTTCATATCTTCTATATCCCTATCTAATACTTCTCCTAACTTTTGAGATACATATTTATGAGATGTCCCATGGAACCCATATTTTCTAATTCCATGTTCTTCATATAAACTATATTCTATTGGATAAATATATGCTATATCTGGCATACTTTGATGAAATGCTGTATCAAATACTGCTATCATAGGAGTATCTTGCATTAGTTCTCTGCAAGCTTTTATTCCTATAATATTAGGTGGATTATGAATAGGGGCTAATTTTATACATTCTTCTAAGTATCTTATAACCTCATCATCTATAAGTACTGAATTAGAATATTTTTCTCCACCATGAACTACTCTATGTCCTACTGCATATATTTCATTAATATTACTAATTACTCCAAGCTTTTCATCTAATAGTATTTTTAATACTTTATCTATAGCATCCTTATGATTGGAAAAATTTTCTTTTATGCTATATTTTTCTTGAAATAAATTTTTATGAACTAATAATGAATTTTCTATTCCTATTCTCTCCACTAATCCTTGACATAAAACCTTATCATCATTCATTTCTATCAATTTATACTTTAAGGAGGAACTTCCACAATTAATTACTAATATCTTCATTACTTATTCCCCTTATTAAATATTTTGAGCTTGTACAGCAGTTAAAGCCACTACATTTACTATATCATCCACTGAACACCCTCTAGATAGATCATTAATTGGATTAGCAAAACCTTGACAAATTGGCCCTATAGCTTCTGCATTAGCAAATCTCTGCACTAATTTATATCCAATATTTCCCGATTGTAAATCTGGAAATATTAAAATATTTGCTCTTCCTGCTACTTTACTATTAGGAGCTTTAAGAGTTGCCACACTTTCAACAATAGCTGCATCTAATTGCATTTCTCCATCTATAAGTAAATCTGGTCTTAATTTTTTCGCTAATTCTGTGGCCATTCTTACTTTTTCTACTGTTTCATGATCAGCTGATCCCATAGTGGAAAAACTAAGCATAGCAACTCTCGGCTCAATTTTACATATATTTTTTGCTGTATCAGCAGTTGTAATTGCAATTTCTGCTAGTTGTTCATAAGTTGGATTAGGATTAACTGCACAATCTGCAAATAATAACATCCCTTCTTCTCCATAATCCGAACTTGGAATTCCCATTATAAAAAAACTTGAAACTACAGTTGCCCCTTTAGATGCCTTAATTATTTGAAGACCAGGCCTTAATAACTCTCCTGTAGTATGCACTGCTCCAGATACAAGTCCATCTGCATCCTTACATTTAATCATCATGGTTCCAAAATACAATGGATCTTGTATTATTTGTTTAGCTTTTTCTATTGTTATTCCCTTGTTCTTTCTTAATTCATAAAACTTATTTATATATTTATCTATATCTTTATATTTCTTAGTATCTATTATTTCTATATCATCACTTTTTTGTTTTAATCTTTTAATCTTTTGTTTTATTATTTCTTCATTTCCTATTAAAATTGGATGAGCTAGCTTTAAATTATTTATTTTTATTGCAGCTTCTATAGTCCTTCCCTCTTCTCCTTCAGGAAGAACTATTTTCTTTAAATCCTTTTTAGCTAGATTCCATATAACCTTTAATAGTTCCATTACTTTTCCCCCTCTATATAGTTACTTAGGTGGCATAACCATGGCTTTTCCCTTCACTACAACCTCTCCTCTTTGATTTACACAAATAGTTTCCAAAATTATTCTATTTTTTTCTTCTATTTTTTCTATAACCTCTACTGTTGCTGTTATTGTATCACCAAACTTTACTGGAGAAGTAAATTTTAAGTCCTGTGATAAATATATTGTTCCAGGTCCAGGTAAATTCATTCCTAAAACTGTAGAAATATAACTTGCCGAAAGCATTCCATGAGCTATTCTCCCTTTAAACATAGTCTCCTTAGAATACTCTTCATTAAAATGGGCTGGATTTAAGTCTCCACTTACTCCCCCAAATAAAATCACATCTGCTTCTGATACTGTTCTACTATAACTAGATTTATCCCCTATATTAATTTCTTTTATTGTTCTTCCTTTCATATATATCTCCCCCTTAAACTATTTCCTCTCAACTAATAAAGCTGTTCCCATTCCCCCACCAATACAAAGTGTAGCTAACCCCTTCTTTGCATCTCTTCTTTTCATTTCATAAAGTAATGTTACTAAGATTCTTGCTCCTGATGCTCCAATAGGATGTCCTAACGCAATAGCTCCTCCATTAACATTTACTTTTGATTCATCTACTTTCAAGTCCCTTAACACTGAAATAGACTGCGCAGCAAAAGCTTCATTGGCCTCTACTAAATCTAAGTCTTCTATATTCCAGTTGGCTCTATTTAAAGCTTTTTTAGTTGCTTGAACTGGACTATATCCCATTATTGATGGATCAATCCCTGCAGAACCATATGCTTTTATAGTTGCAAGGGGCTTAACTCCAAGTAAATCAGCCTTTTCTTTACTCATAACTATCACTATAGCAGCTCCATCATTTATACCTGAAGAATTTCCAGCCGTTACTGTTCCATCTGTTTTAAATGCCGGCTTCAACTTTTTTAACTTTTCTATAGTAATATTTGACTTAATATACTCATCTTCATTAATATTTATTGGGTTACCTTTTCTATGATTTATTTCTACTTCAACTATTTCCTCATTAAATTTTCCTAATCTCTTTGCTTCTTCTGCTTTATTTTGACTTCTAACTGCAAACTCATCCTGTTCTTCTCTAGATATTCCCCATTGGCTTGCTATATTCTCTGCAGTTATACCCATATGATATTTATTAAACGCATCTGTTAAACCATCCTCTATCATAGTATCTATTAGTTTACCATTGCCCATTCTTTGTCCAAATCTAGCAGTTGGAATTAAATATGGTGCATTAGACATACTTTCTGTTCCTCCACATAAAATTACATCTGCATCACCAAGCATTATTTCCTGTGCTGCTAGTGATATAGCTCTTAACCCTGATCCACATAATTTATTTAAAGTCATAGCAGGAACTTCTACTGGTATACCAGCTTTAATTGAAATTTGTCTTGAAATATTTTGACCAAGGCCGCTTCCTAAAACATTACCTATTAAAACCTCATTTATCTCTTTTGGCTCTATATTAGCTCTTTTGATAGCTTCTTTTGCTGCAATTACACCTAAATCTACGGCAGATAAAGATGATAGACAGCCTCCAAAGCTACCAATAGGAGTTCTTACTGCTGATACTATAACTACTTCCCTCATAATTACCTCCTATAACCTCATTCCACCATTAACTGATAAGTTATGTCCTGTTATATATGAAGATTCATCGCTAGCTAAGAATAATACTGCATTAGCAATTTCTTCTGGTTCACCTAGCCTTCCAAGCATAGTTTTACTTCTCATGTTATCAAGTACTTTTTCAGGTACAGTCTTCATCATATCTGTATTTATATATCCTGGTGATACTGAATTAACTCTTACTCTTGCTCCTTTTCTAGAGAATTCCTTAGCCCAAGTTTTTGTCATTCCTATTACTCCAGCCTTAGTTGCTGCATAATTAGTTTGCCCTACATTTCCAAATTCTCCAACTATTGATGCTATATTAATTATTGAACCTCCCCCATTTTCAACCATATTAGGTCCAACTAATTGAGTTATATTAAATAAACCCTTTAAATTCACATCAATAACTAAATCCCACATTTCTTCAGTCATTTTTTGAATCAATGCATCTCTAGTTATTCCTGCATTATTTACTAATACATCTATTTTCCCAAACTTTTCTGAAATCTTATCAAAAAATTCTTTTATACCTTTCCTATCAGTTACATTTACTTCATATCCATATATATTTTTATTTTCATAAGGTAGTTTATTAATATCTACACCAATTACCTTAGCTCCTTCTCTTGCAAAAGTTTCTGCAATACATCTTCCAATTCCTTGAGAAGCTCCTGTAACAATAGCTATTTTATTTTCTAATCTCAACATATTAAATCTCCTTTATATTTGTAAGTGCTTACTTACATATTTGTTAAAAAAAATTAATCTATCCATATTCAATGAATAAGATTAATTATTTATTTTGTTTTATAGCTTGTATAAAGATACAAATTGTTTTGTATGCTCCTTAACTAATTCTTCCCATTTTATATTACTTACTGTATTATCTCCTAGTATTTCAACAGTGAAAGCTCCTAAAAGGCTATTAACAAAAGTTACTGCCATTATTTCTGGCTCTCCACTTATAGTGCCCTTTTCTTTAAGCTCATTGAAGTAACCTATTAAAATACTTATTATTTTTCTTGAAAGCTTAAGCTTTACAAAGTCTTTCTCATTATCTGATAATTTCATTTGAACCTTATATAGTTTTGTATTTTGAATAAATAGCTTATATATTCTATTAGCTATTAATAACATACTTTCCTCAAAATTTAACTCATCTATATTTTTTAGGATATAATCCACTCTAGAATCAATTACATAGTGCTCCGTAGTTACTTGAAATAAATTACTCTTTGAACCGAAATGTCTAAATATAGTTAATTCATTTACACCTGCTTCTTCTGCAATTTGTTTTGTGGTGGTTGGGTAGTATCCCTGCTCTGAAAATAACTTTAAAGCCACCTTCATTATTTTTTCACTTGTTTCATTATTATACTTCATATCCTTGTCTCCTTTTTGTATTTTACAGCAAGTAACTCCTTACATTTCCACTGTTAATATTATACTATTTTCACATAATTCTCAATAGATAAGTATCCCTTTAAAATAGATAGAAATTCTTTAGGTTTTTCATACATAGATGCATGCCCTGAATCTTTTATCATTATATAACTTGAATTTTCTATTTTTTTATTAATATATTCTTGCTCATTTGATGGAGTTATAAAGTCGTATTCACTACTTACTAATAAAGTATCTACTTTTATTTTGTTTATTTCTTCTCTTACATCATAACCTTCTGCACTTTCAATTAATCTTATCATTGCTTTTAAAAATTCTTCATTAAATATTTCGTATAAAAAACCTTTTCTTTTATTCATCCAATTAATATTTTTAGTATAAAAGCTTGGAGAATAAATTATAGGTATAGTTACATTATAAAAAGCTTCTTTATTATTATCTTCTGCAGCATTAATCCATCCTCTTCCTATATCTTTTAACCATGGATTAGTATAACTTGTAGTATTAAATAATATAAGTTTATCTAATAGCTCCTCATATTTTAAAGCAAATTGTAACGCAACTTCTCCTCCATAGGAAATTCCAAATAAATTTATTTTACTTAAATTTAATTTATCTATTACTGCTTTTACAACTTCAACTTGTAAGTCTTGCTTATAGCTAACTTCCATTTTATCTGACTTTCCTTGATCAAAAAAATCTAGAAGTACTACTTTATTATCTTTAGAAAGTTCATCTATAAAAGGCTTCCAGCTACCATGAGACATCATTATTCCATTTAATATTATAAGAGGCCTTCCTGTACCATGAACTTCATAATAAATATTTTTATTTTTATAACTTACAAAGGACATATCTACACCTCAATTCTTAATAAACTAAATCAAGCTCTTTTGCCTTTTTTAATAACTCTTCTCTAAACTTTGGATGAGCTATATCAATTAATCTTTGTACTCTTTCCCTAATTGTTGTTCCCTTAAGCTCTGCAACACCATACTCTGTAACAACCATATCAACATCATTTCTAGATAGGCTTACTGCAGCACCTGGCTTTAAGAAAGGAACTATTTTAGAAATCTCTTCCCTTTCCCCAGTTTCCTTATTTTTTACCATAGTTGTAGAATATAATGCTATAAATGATCTTCCATTTTTAGATATTTGAGCTCCAATAGCTGTATCTGCTTGTCCACCAGTTCCGCTAAATTGCATTGTTCCTATAGATTCAGAAGCACATTGTCCTGTTAAATCAATTTCAATAGTAGTATTAATAGAAACTTGATTATCATTTTGTCCAATTATATATGGATCATTTGTCCAATATCCATCCATTATCATAATTGATGGGTTATCATCTATAAAGTCATATAATTCCTTTGTTCCAAGAGCAAAAGCTGCAATATGTTTTCCGTTATAAAAATTTTTCTTTTTTCCATTTATAACTCCAGCTTTTATAAGTTTCATCATTCCAGTTGTAAACATCTCTGTGTGAATTCCTAAATCTTTTTTATCCATTAATGAAGCTGCAACTGCGTTAGGTATTCCACCTATGCCTAATTGAATGCAATCACCATCATTAATTCTACTAGCAATAAACTTTCCAATTAGCAAATCTTTTTCATTAGGCTCTACATCTACAAGTTCTGGAACCTCATAATCAGTTTCAATAACATAATTAACATCATTTATATGGATTTCTACATCTCCGAAAGTTCTTGGATAATTTTTATTTATTTCTAATATTATTAAATCTGCTTCTTTCATCATTCTTTTTTCATAAACATTACTTAAAGATAGAGATAAATATCCATGCTTGTCCGGAGGAGTAGCAGTTCCAATATAAATATTAGTTTTTCTATGATTCATCCTCTTAATGGCAGCTAAGTGAAGATGATTTGGTATAAATGAAATATTACCATTTTTGTGACCTTTCCTCATTGCAGCTGTATAAAACCATCCATCCATTTTAAATATATCTTTATACTCTGGGTTAATAAAATATTCTGCCATTTCCATAGGTAAACAAGTAGTTACTGTTATATCATTAACCTTGTCTGCTATCTTATGAAGATTTCTTAATATTTCTCTTGGTTCTGCTGAAGCTAATCCTGAAACTATTACATCTCCACTTTTAATTAAACCTAAAGCATCATCTATAGTTATATATTTTTCGTTAATTAACTCTTTTGATTTAATTGTTTCTAACATATTAAACCTCCCATAAGTTTTTTGTGTAGCTAACCAAGATATCTTGGCTAGCTACCAATAAAGTCTTATTACTTACCTAATATATCATTAATACTCTTAAATCCAATATATGGAGACCATCCTGTTGGACTTGTTAAATCCATTTTTGCTAAAGACATTTCTTGAGTACCAAGCCTCTTTCCTCCTGCAAAATCTATATTTCCTCCAAATGGATTTTCAATTGGTTCTTTTTCCATTGCAGCAATATATTTTTCCCAAGTTAATTCTCCATCAACTCTCTCTAAGCCTCTTACAAAGAAATCTGCTGCTATCCATCCTGTCATAGCATAAGCATTCCCTGAAAAGTCTTCTGTTGTAACTTCTTTAACCCATTTTTGAAAATCTGCCATTGCTGGTTTAGTTACATCAACCCAAGCATTTCCATATATCTCATATTTATCTCCAACATCATTTTTAATAGATTCAACCATAGTTTTGTCTACATTTACATAAGTAGTTATTGCTGGTTTTGTGTTTCCTTGTTTTGCTAATTCTTTAGCTATTTGAGGAAAAGTTCCTTGAATTCCAGCTATAACTACAGCATCTACATCAGCATTTTTTATCTTAGTAACTGCTGATGAAACATCCTCAGCTCCTGGTGCCACTTGTTCACTTACTACTTCTATACCACCTATATTTTTAGCTTCTGTTTCAATTCCTTTAACTAAATCTTTTCCTGCATCATCGTTAGTATATATAACACCTATTTTATCTGCTTTAAATTCTCCTTTTGCCCAAGCTGTCATTATACGACCTTCCATTGGATATACAGGCTGTACTGGAAATATATTATCTCCTTCACCCTTAGTTGCATTTTCGTTATACAATATACCTGTTCCTGTTGCAAAGTAAACTGATGGTATTCCAATTTCCTTAAGATCATCTAAAGTTGCACCAACTACAGGAGTTCCGAAGTGACCAACTATAGCAAATACTTTATCATCATTTACAAGCTTATCTAGTACTGCCTTCCCCTTTTCAGGATTGAATTCATCATCTTGATGAACATATTCTATTTTTCTTCCATTTACACCACCAGCTTCATTTACCATTTTAAAATAAGCCTCAATACCAGCTTTAAATGGAACTCCAACTGGAGCAAAAGCTCCTGAAGTTGCAATACTATTTCCTACCTTTACAGTAGTGTCAGTAACCCCTTGGGCTGCTTCTTCTTTTTTTCCACAACCTGCAAATGCCATTGTTAATGTTAATGAAGCTAAAAGTAATGCAATTTTTTTTCTCATAAAATTCCCTCCAAATTATTATTTTATTTTTATATAAATTTTATTGTTTACCCTTTAGTAATTTATAAAAAATTACCCTAAAATAACTTTTTATAAATTCCTTCCTTTAATTTTAAGGAGATGAATATGATATTTATATCATCTTTAACCTCCAAGATAAGCTTTTAGTAATCTCTCATCTTGAATCAATTCACTTGCCTTTCCCTCCATACTTATTTCTCCTACTTCTAAAACGTAAGCATAGTCAGCAATTTTTAAAGTTTGAAGAGCATTTTGCTCTATTATAAGTACAGTTGTTCCTTCATCATTGATTTCCTTGATTATTTCAAATATAGTTTTTACTATAAGTGGTGCTAAACCTAAGGATGGTTCATCTAAAAGAAGCACTTTAGGGCTTGCCATTAAAGCTCTTGCAATTGCTAACATTTGTTGTTCTCCTCCACTTAATGTTCCTGCTAATTGCTTTTTTCGTTCTAATAAAATCGGAAAATATTTATAGACTCTTTCAAAGTTTCTATTGATTTCCTTCTTACTTTTTACCGTAAAGGCCCCTACCCTTAAATTCTCTTCTACTGTTATATCCGGAAATACTTGCCTTCCTTCTGGGGATTGTACTATTCCAAGAGAGGTTATTTTCTCTGGTGATAAATTAGTAATGCTTTTGTCATAAAAATCTATACTTCCGTATTCTTTAGCTACAATTCCTGAAAGTGCTTTTAAAGTTGTGGTTTTACCAGCTCCATTTGCACCTAAAAGAGCTACTATTTCTCCCTCTCTCACTTGAATATTTATTCCCTTTAGAGCTTTAATACTTCCATAAGAAACAGTAAGATTATCTATTTTTAATGAAATTTTTTTCATCTTACTCCTCCTTTCCTAAATAAGCTTCTTGGACATCTTTATTAGCTTGAATTTCTTTTGGAGTACCTTCTGCTAGTTTTTTACCAAAAGATATTGCACATATCCTATCACATATATCCATAACCAATCTCATATCATGTTCAACTAATAGAACATTACACTTGTACTCGTCTCTTATATTTTTTATTAACTTAGATAGCTCAACAGTTTCAGTATCATTTAATCCTGCAGCAGGTTCATCTAAAATAATTAATTTTGGATTGCTCATTAAAGTTCTTCCAAGCTCAATTTTTTTAAGAATCCCATAAGGTTGTCCACCTGCCAAATCATATTTTTTATTTTCTATCCCTAAGAACTTTAGTATATCTTCTGCTTTCTTAATATTTTCAGCTTCTTCTTTTCTAGATTTTTTCGTTCTAAAAGCATTAGAAAAAAGTCCTGTATTATAGGAGATATGAGCTCCTATAAGTAAGTTTTCTAGTAATGTCAAATCTTTAATTAACTCAACATTTTGGAAGGTTCTAACTAAGCCTAACTTTATGATATCGTGAGTTTCTTTATCAACTAAATTTACATCTTCACCAATTATTGATTTGAATATAACACTTCCAGTATTAGGTTTATAAAATTGAGTAATACAATTAAATACCGTTGTTTTACCTGCTCCATTTGGACCTATTAACCCATATATTTCTCCTTCATTAATATGAAAGTTTAAACTATCTACAGCCTTTAATCCTCCAAATGCTATAGACAAATTTTCTACCTTAAGTGTTTGTGTTAAGCTCATTTACCTTCACCTTCTTTTTCTTAAAATAATTCTTTATATCATGTCCTATATATATAAGTCCATTTGGATAGAATAAAATTACTACTATAATCAATATTCCTGTAAAAATATATGCTAACCCATCTATTGAACCTATTACAGGTAATTGCTTTAATATAATATCTGGAACCCCAAAAACTATAATAGATCCTATTATTGGTCCTGAAATAGTTCTAACTCCCCCTATGACAATTACTGCTAATATTTGAAGAGATAATAGTAAATTCCAAGTAGATGGATAGGAAAATCTTATAAAATGAACATATAGAACTCCTCCTAATGCTGCATATCCTGTTGCAAGTGCAAAGGCTGTTAACTTATATTTTAATAAATTAATTCCCATAGCCTGCGCTGCAGCCTCACTTACTCTCATTGTTAACAAAGCTCTACCTGTTGATGAATGAATAAAATTATCTGTTAGTATCATTACAATTACAAGTAATACTACAATTAATATAAAAGTTGTATCTCTTCCTAGTTCTAAGCCAAATAGGGATGGATAACCTCCCCTCTTACCAGAAAATCCTCCTGTAATTGCATCAAATTCAACAAATATCTTTTTTAAGATTTCAGATACAGCTAATGTTGCTATAGCTAAATACATACCTGAAATTCTTAAAGATACTAGCCCAACTAAAACTCCAATTATAAGAGGTATAGCAATAGAAATAATTATTGATATTATAAAGGGAAGCCCCATATCTTCTGTTAAATAGGCTGAAATATAAGCTCCTAGTCCCATAAACCCTGCCGTTCCTAGGGAAATTAACCCTGAGTATCCCAAAAGAACATTTAACCCAATTGAAACTATTGCGTAAAATAGTATTGTTCCAAAAGTCGTTATAGTTGAACTTTTTATAACACCTACTTGTTGAAGTAGAGGTAATAAAGACAAAACTATTCCAAATAAAATGTATTTACTATATCTGTTTTCTAAAAGTTTTTTCATCTTCATTCCTCCTAAACCTTCTTTATTATTTTCTTTCCTATTATTCCATTTGGTCTTAAAACTATAAATAACAGTATTAGTGTAAATAGTAGAGGTTCTCCCCATGTAGATGAAACATAATACATTAAAATATTTCTTCCTAATCCAATTATATAAGCTCCTATTACAGGTCCATAGAATGTTTGGAATCCACCTAATACACAAGCTATAAGAGCATTAGTTTGAACATTATCCATCATAGAAACGTTTACTGTTATAGCTGGTGCAAGCATTAAAGCTGATAAGGTTCCAAGTGCTGCTGCTATTGCCCAAGCTCCCATAGTTACAAGGGAAGTTGGAACTCCCATAAGCCTTGCTGTTTCCTCATTTGAAGCAGTAACTCTAACTGCCAGTCCCCATTTTGTATTTTGTAAGAAATAAAATAGAATTCCCATTATGATTAATCCAATTGTTATATTTAATAGAGCATTATAGGATATTGAAGCTCCAAATATATCGATAGCTCCTGTTTCAATGAACTTTGGAAAATTTAATGGAGTTGACCCAAATATCATTGGTGCTACCCCTAAAAAAAGCATTATAACTCCAAAAGTTATAATTTGCTTTGCTACTGGAGATGTTTTTTTAGCTCGTCTTATTATTACTAAATCAACTAAAACCCCTGATAAAAATGCTGCAACCATTCCTACTATTGCAGCTGCCCATGATGGAAGCCCAAAATGCATTAAAGCAAATGTAGCTGCAAAGGCATTAAACATTCCTATTGACCCTTGAGCAAAGTTTGTAGTTCTACTAGTTCTAAAAATTATTATTATCCCTAAAGCTGCTAAAGCATATACACTACCTGTTTCTAAACTACTAAATAATATTTGAAAAAAAGTATCCACTCTTTCAACACTCTCCCCATTTAATAACGTTAGCAGACCATACATATCCAATACCAGCAGCTATCATAAGCACTACAGATCCATCTTTAACTTTTTCTTCTTCTAGGGCAAGTTTTAATGAAAGTATTTGATCTACTTGTCCCATATGTCCATAGTTTGATAAATAAATTGCTTGATTTTCAGTAAGCCCTAATTCTTTTAACATATAATCATGCATAGATTTTTTAAAATGTAATACAGCTAAGTAATCTATATCTTCTCTCCTTAATCCCGATTTTTCTAAAGATTTATCTATACACTCAAACCAATTAGGCATAGATATAGAATTTAACCCATCCTTCATATGTTTTGCATTCATAAGTCTTAAAGACTTATATCCTTCTTCTATATTTTCCTTATTAAAAGGATTTGCTATTCCTCCTATTTCAACTCCTGCATCTCTTGAAAAATCTCCATTAGCTTTTATATAAGACCCCAACACAAGATTTTTATTAGTATTTTTCTTTAAAATTATAGCTCCTCCTCCTGCTGATAAATTAAACATCATAGACATATTTGGATCACTATAATCTACGAAATCCCCATTTCTATATCCACCAACAATCATTATTACATTTATATCTTCATCTGCAATTAGCATATCTTTAGCCATTTTTATAGCTGATACAGTAGTACAACATCTATTTTGTACATCAATTCCCCATGCATTTACAGCTCCAATTTTCCCTTGAATATATAAAGCTGATGTAGTTAAAGGATACTCCTTCCATTCTTCACCCATACATAAAATCACATCTATTTCTTCCGGATTCATATTTGCATCTTTTAATGCATCTAAAGCTGCTCTAACTCCCATTTCTTGGGTACCATCATCTTCTCCTGGGATAGTTTTTTCAACTATTCCTAATTTTTTAATAATTGCTTCTTCACTCCATATTCCATTTGTGGCTTCTGAAATTTCCTTTGCGGTCATTTTACTTTTTGGTATATATAGTCCTAATCCTACTACTCCAACATTAGTCATATTATTTACCTCCTAATCCTTTTAGTATGTAAGTATTTACTTTCATCTTGATTGTAAACCTTTTCCTGTTTGCCTGTCAATAAAATATTTTTATTAATTAAAATATTCTGAAAATAGTATTTTTTTCTTAACTCTATTAGTAAAAAATCATTTTCTCTATTATAAATTTCATAAATTAGTATTTATTGTAAAAAAGGATATTTACAACTATATTATGTAAATATCCGTTAAAATTTTATAGAAATTTATTTAATTCATCTAATAGTTGACTCATTGAATCAATCATAGGTGAATGACCAGAATCCTTAAGAACTATTACTTTAGAATTTTTAATATATTTATTTGTTTCCTCTGCCATACTCATAGGAACTACATAATCTCTATCACCTTGTAATATCAACACTGGTGCTTTTACAAGATTGTATTTATTACTTCCATCATTAACACCATTATTTTCATTTGTCATATTAAATGTAGCTAGTGCATAATCAACATCTACTAAATTTCTTTGAGTTAACATATCCTCAAGATACTCTTCATATAAATCATCTGCTGGTTTGTTATGTGTATAAATTGCGGCATTCCATAAAGTTCTATAAAACTCTTTATTATTTGTTTTTAAAGCTTCTAAGACTGGTTTAACTTGTATTGGATCCTCTGCTATTTCTTCTTTTGTCTTTAATAATTCATTTGTAGGCAAACCATTTTTGTCTTTTTTAGCTATTGGATATCCTTTAATTCCTACTGATTCTAACAAAACAACTTTTTCTATTTTCTCACTTATATTAGCAGCTAATTCTAATGCAACTCCTCCTCCAGTAGACCATCCAATTACTGAACAGTTTTCTATATTTATAATATTTAAAAACTCTTCAATATCCTTTGCAAAATCATTTAATGAGTTAATAGGCTTATTGTAGCTTGATCCTCCAAATCCTCTCATATCCACAGCAATAATTTTAAATTTATTTTTTATTTTATCTACAAGTATATCCCAATGTTTAGAAGATGACATATTACCATGAATTAATAATATAACCTTATTTCCTAAACCTTCCTCCCTATATGTTAATGTTTCACCATTAGATAAAGTTACACTTTTCAAATTATTAAAATTAACCATAACACCCTCCCACTAAAGTAATCGCTTACATTAATATTATATTTTATTTTCCATGTATTTACAATATAATCTTTTAAATAAAAAACAAGCGATAATCTAAATAATTCTTTAGCCTATCGCTTGTACTATTTATTTCTAATATATTATTCCTAATTCTTTAGCTTGTATTAATAGTTCTTCCCTAAACTTTGGATGAGCTATCTTTATTAATCTTTCAACTCTTTCCCTAATAGTTGTTCCTCTAAGTTCTGCAACTCCATATTCTGTTACAACCATATCTACGTCATTTCTGGATAAACTTACTGCAGCTCCTTGTTTTAAAAAAGGAACTATTTTAGAAATTTCTTCTTTCTCTCCAGTTTCTTTATTTTTAACCATTGCAGTGGAATATAGTGTAATAAATGAGCGACCATTTTTGGACATTTGAGAACCTATTGCTGTATCTGCTTGTCCACCAGTAGCGCTAAATTGAATTGGTCCTAAGGATTCAGAAGCACATTGTCCGGTTAAATCAACTTCTAATGTAGTATTGATAGATACTTGGTTATCATTTTGTGCTATTACATAAGGATCATTTGTCCAATATCCATCCATCATCATAATTGATGGATTATCATCTAAGAAATCATATAGTTCTTTCGTACCTAAGGCAAATCCTGCAACGTGCTTACCGTTGTTAAAGTTCTTTTTCTTTCCTGTTGCTACTCCTGCTTTTACTAGCTTCATCATTCCTGTAGTAAACATTTCTGTGTGAATTCCTAAATCCTTCTTTCCCATTAAAGAAGCTGCAACTGCATTAGGTATTCCACCTATTCCTAATTGAATACAATCCCCATCATTGATTCTATCTGCTACATACTTTCCAATTAACAAATCTTTTTCATTTGGCTCTACATCTGGAAGTACAGGCACATCATAATCTGTTTCAACAACATAATCTACATCACTTATATGAATTTCTACATCTCCTAAAGTTCTTGGATAATTTTTATTTATTTCTAATATAACCAAGTCTGCTTCCTTTAATATTCTCTTTTCATAAATATTGCTTAAAGAAAGAGATAAATACCCATGTTTATCTGGAAGTGTAGCTGTTCCCATATATATATTAGTCTTTTTATGGAACTGTCTCTTAAAAGCTGTTAAATGAAGATGATTTGGTATAAGAGATATATTCCCATTTTTTTGTGCCTTTCTCATAGGCCCTGTATAAAACCAACCATCCATATTAAAGGAATTTTTATATGCTTCATTCATAAAATATTCTGCTGGCTCCAATGGTAAACACGTAGTTACCGTTACATCTTTTACTCTTTCAGAAATTTTATGAAGATTTCTTAATATATCTCTTGGTTCAGCCCCTCCTAAACCCGTTACTATTACATCTCCAGTCTTAATTAATCCTAAAGCTTCATCAATAGTTATATACTTTCCTTTTGATAAATTTTTTTCTCCCATATTAATCCTCCCTAAAGTCATAGCTCTACAAAATAATGTATAACCATGAATAATCTACCCTAATATTTGTTATAAATGTGTATTATATGAATAAATAGTAAACCTTTTCTAATATCTTTGTCAATATTAATTATTATTTATTATAAATTCCTAATTAATATTTTTTATTATTTATTGATAAATATTAATTACTTTGTAAATTAAACCTATTTTAATATTTAGATATAATAAAATAGGTCTAATTTATTAGAAAAATTATAAAAAAATAGGATAAATATTATGTTAATTAAATAATCTAACAAAATATTTATCCTATATAAATTTCCTTTAATAAACTTTCAATCTATTTTTCTAAGTAGTTTATAACATGTTTTATTATCATGTTTATACTCCCATCACCATTTCTTTGAATCTCAAATCTACTACTATCATGATAAGCTTCTTCATTAATGTACAAATCAATATCCTTATCTATCTTTAATCTAACTCTTTTCAACTTTTTCTCAACCCATTGTTTATCTATTGCAATTTCATCTTCAAGACCATGACTTTTAACAAAATTAGAAAAATCATTTTTTACTTGTGGCTCTTCCTTAAAAAGTTCATTGGAAAGTTCATCTATATTTATCTTCTCCTCCTCTTTTAGTTTAGATTTAACTGCTGTTCTTATTCTTTCTGCTTTATCTGCATCTTCAACAATATTGCTTCTAGTCCAATTTTCTGCAGCTTTTAAAAAGGTTTTTGTCATATCTCTTTCATTACTAATAATTGAGCACCCTAAAAAATTACTTATAAAATAATTTGCGCCATACTCTTCTTCATCTTTGCTCTTCCTTTGTTTATCTATTACCATAAGATCAAATCTTTGATTTTCTCTTATTGGTTTTATGAAAGCAGCTTTTTGTATTCTTTGACTACTTGCAGGAAGACCTGCTGATTGAGGAACTATATCTATTCCTATTTTATTTTCAACAAAATCTACTTTATGAGTAAAATTTTTCACATAATCCATCTTTAATATTCCAATCATAGGTCCTTGGTCAGTAACTAAAGATACTATAATTAGATCACAAGAAGGAATATTTAAATTTCCCTTCATTATAATAAATAACTGCCTTGCAAGCTCTTGGGATAGTCCAATTAAATTATTATCTATTCCATTTAAATAATCTTGTACTGATTCCTTTACAATATTTCTTTCAGGATTAAATATTGCATACTTTAACTCCTCATCCTTAAAACATTTTTCAATATGTCTATGTATAAATTTATAAATATCTTCATTTAGTTCAAGACTATATTCATTTAATACAGGTTCATCAGCATTTGAATCTACTATATGAATTATAGCCTCTTGTATATTTATATCATTTATGTACTCCATATAAATTTATGCTATCACACATAATATATTAAAATTATGCGCTAGCATAAACTCACCACCTTTCACCTCTATAAGCTATACTTATTTTATGAATTTATATTTTCAATTTCATTATTAAACTTTTTTCAAACTTCAACCCAAGAAGCATAAGATAATTTTTCTCTATCAAAAATTAATCCATCCAATCAAATATTACTAGTTCCAATTTTCCATACTTCTTCCTCCAGAAATTTTTCTCTCTATATTGTATAATAACTTCTTATAAAAAAATAGGACTTATATTTGATTTTGGAGTTAAATCCTAAAATATAAGCCCTGTTATTTAATTTAATTATGCATTTTTAACATCCGATTCTTTTATAGCAAAATAAGTTATTATAAAACCTCCAATATAAGCTACAAGTAATCCAATAAAATAATTCAACATGCTACTTGGTTGCATTATTGGTATAGCAACTAATCCTGAAGGCCCCCATGCAGTAGCTAATACATGTGTTAACATAACATATGCTCCACCAAAGCCTGCTCCTAGTCCAGCTGTAATAAATGGTTTAAACATAGGAAGTGTAACTCCATAAATTAATGGTTCCCCAACTCCTAAGAACCCTGCTGGCAATGCACCTGTGATAACTTTTTGTAATCTTGTATTCTTAACTTTTCTAGCTATAAAATAAATAGCAATTGCTGCACCAACTTGTCCAGCACCAGCCATTGCTAGAACTGGGAATAACGAAACTCCTCCCATAGCTTCTAATTGAACTGCATAAATAGGTATTAACCCATGATGTAATCCAAATAAAACCATTGGCAAAAATAAAGCTGATAATAAATAACCACTTATTACACTAACTATAGGGTTTGAAGAATTAATAATCACACTTAATACTGAAACTAATCCATCAGATAAGAAGCCAGCTACTGGCATTATAATAAATACAAAAATAATTCCTGTTATGAGTAAAGTTAATAATGGAGTTAAAATTAAATCTAGAACATCTGGTATTTTCTTACGTATTGATTTTTCTATTTTTGCAAGAATATAAACACCAAAAATAACACCTATAATACCACCTTTTCCTGTTGTTAAAATAGAATTTAATGGAATTTCCTCATTAAATAATCCTAACATTGTAGCTAGTGCATTTATATTAGCACTAATTGAAATAGCACCAAGCATACCACCTAAAGCTTCTGTTGCTCCAAATTGTTTTGCTGAATTGATCCCTGTATAAATTGCAAAATATGATAAAAATCCTCCACCTATTAATGCAAACATTAATTGAATTGCTTTCCAAATTCCTTCTGCTGGTAATGTTCCTTGTCCTTGCAATGTAGATATTAAACTACCTAATCCATTAAATATGCCTGCTGCAATAATTGCCGGAATTAAAGGAATAAATATATTAGCAATTGTATTTACTAATTTTTTAAATTTATTTTCTTTTTGGCTAGCTTTAATTGCTTCTTTATTTTCCTTCCACCCTTCAGTTACAATGCCATCTCTAGGTAACCCTAGCTCTTCAACACATATATCTGTAACTTTCTTAGCTTTACCTGGTCCTAACACCACTTGAAGATAGTTTCCATTTTCGATAACCCCAAGTACTCCTTCTATATTTTTTAAACTATCAATATTTACTGTAGAGGTATCTTTTAATGTAAGTCTAAGCCTTGTCATACAATTTGCTGTTTTTATAACATTTTCCTTACCACCAATTAATTTAACAATAGCCTTAGCTAACTCTAAATTTGTCATAAACTCTCCTCTTTCATCTTAATAAATTTATATAAATGAATCTTACTCTTTTATCCTATACTTTTTATCTTAATTATATCTTTCTCCCTCCCTTCTCATTAAGATAATTTTTAATATATTTCATATTTATCATTAGTCTTTATAAGTTACAGCTCAACTTTTTCACATTTGTTTTTTTTTATTGAAATATTATTTCAGGTATTAATAATATTATGATATTAACTTAAAGATTATGAACTTTGATTTAAATTTATTTAAATCAATAAATAATTATTGATTTTTTATAAATTTATTATTATTTATTTCACTTTATTAAATAATATGGATAAATACTCATAATTTTTATTAGCTGGTAACTAATTTCTAATTTTTTTGTTTAAATTAAATCTATTTTGAGTTATAATAATAGTACTAAGGACAACTTTTTAGTTGTTTCTTTTTCTACAGTTAGCTATGTAGCTTAATTGTAACAAAATTTAAAGTTATGGAGGTTTTATACCATGTTAGTTTCAGCAAAGGAAATGTTAAACAAGGCTAAAGCGGGAAAATACGCTGTAGGTCAATTTAATATCAACAATTTAGAGTGGACTAAAGCAATATTATTAACAGCTCAAGAAAATAATTCACCAGTTATATTAGGAGTTTCTGAGGGAGCTGCTAAATACATGTGTGGATTCAAGACTGTAGTTGGAATGGTAAACGGAATGATGGAAGAATTAAACATCACTGTACCAGTTGCATTACACTTAGACCACGGTAGCTATGAAGGTGCATTAAAAGCTATTGAAGCTGGATTCTCATCAATTATGTTTGATGGATCTCACTATCCAATAGATGAAAATATAGCTAAGACAAAAGAAATGGTTAAATTAACTTCAGAAAAAGGATTATCTTTAGAAGCTGAAGTTGGATCAATCGGTGGAGAAGAAGACGGAGTTGTTGGCGCTGGAGAAATCGCTGATGCTGCTGAATGTAAAGCAATTGCTGATTTAGGAGTTACTATGTTAGCTGCTGGTATTGGTAATATCCACGGAGTATATCCTGCAAACTGGAAGGGATTAAGCTTTGAAGCTTTAGAAGCTATAAGCAATGCAACAAATAATGTTCCTCTAGTATTACATGGTGGTACTGGAATCCCTGAAGATATGATTAAGAGAGCTATTTCTCTTGGAGTATCTAAGATCAATGTTAACACTGAGTGTCAATTAGCATTTGCTGAAGGTACTAGAAAGTACATTGAATCAGGAAAAGATACACAAGGAAAAGGCTTTGACCCAAGAAAGCTTTTAGCTCCAGGATTTGAAGCTATTAAAGCTACAGTTAAAGAAAAGATGGAATTATTCGGATCAATTAACCAAGCATAATTCTATAAATTTTAAGAGTATTGCATAATGCAATACTCTTTTATTTTAATCTTATCTAAAAGTTTTAACCTAGTCTAAGATTTAATATATATTTATCCTAAAGCTACGTCTAAAACCATCATAACAATAAATCCTAAAATAAGCCCCAGTGTAGTTAATTTTTTATTTTCTAAAGAAGCTTCTGGCAAAAGCTCTGCTCCTACTACTGCAATCATAGCTCCTGCTGAAAATGATAATAAAAATGGTAATAAACTTCTAACAGTTAAAGCTGCAATAACGCCAATTACTCCTGCAATAGGCTCAACTAATCCGGATGCTTGACCATACATAAAACTTCTAGTTCTAGATAAACCTTCGCTTCTTAATGGTAAAGAAACTGCTGCACCTTCTGGGAAGTTTTGAAGTCCTATTCCTAAAGCTAATGCTAATGCTGCTGCTATGCTAGTTCCAGGTATTCCTGCTGCTACTCCGCCAAAAGCAACACCTACAGCTAATCCTTCCGGAATATTGTGAAGTGTAACAGCTAAGACTAGTAAAATACTTTTTCTGTATTTAGCTGCTTTAGAAATATTTTCTTCTTTATTTAAAACTACACCATAAGAATAAGTATCCATTAACTTATCCGCAAATATTAGAAAAACTCCTCCTAAGAAGAATCCAATAGCAGGAATAACAAACCCACTATATCCAAGTTCTTCTGAAAGCTCTATGGCTGGACTTAAAAGAGACCAAAAACTAGCTGCCACCATTACTCCAGCTCCAAAACCTAGCATTGTATTTAAAATTCTTTTATCAAACTTTTTAAAAAAGAATACTAGTGCTGCTCCTAAAGCAGTAATAAGCCAAGTAAATAAAGTAGCAAGTAATCCTTGAAAGATAGGACTTAATCCCATAAACCATTCCATAATATATCCTCCTTAGTATTTACATTAAATCCTTAATTATAATCTACTAAAGATGATTAATTTTGGTTACAAAATAATATAAATTTTTACATTATTATTTTTACATTCCCTTTCCTTCTCCTTTAGACAATCCTCTTTCTTCTAATAATTCATAAATTGTTTTAGATGTAGTATCTTTTAATGTGTATCCTAATAATTCTAAGGTTTCTTTCAACTTTTCTTCTGAAGAAGTTTCGATTTCTAAGTATGGAAATGGACAAAAACTCTTATCATTTATGTCTATTTCAATTAATGAATCTCCTAATCTATAACTTTCTCTATACTTTTTAATGGATTGCTTTAATGATAAGCCTAATGATAAAAATATTTTACTTGCAGCCTCCTTATCTTCTACTATAGTTTCATTTTCTTCCATTACTTTAAAAGTGTCTTGACTTAACATTTTCTTAGTTGTCATATATACTACTTCTTTATTGTTAAGTCTATCATCTGTAATTCTAATTCTTGCATATCCTTTAGCATTAAGTAACCTATTATCATCAAAATCATAAATATTATTAATTTGATATTCTTCCTTAACTTTTTCAGCCCCTAATTCTTTTAATTTTTTTCTAATATTATTAACATCTATATCTACTACTCTAGTTTCTAACTCTTTCATTAATGCCACTCCTTTAAATTTGATATTAATTATTATAGCATAAAAATATTGTATTAATAACTTCTCATATTTAGTTATATCATTTGTAATTTTAAAACTTCATACTATATTTTTTACAAAATCTTATAAAAAATTGATAGTTTATCATACAATTATACAATAATTTACTTTAACCCTAAATTTTCACTAAAACTGACCGATATATTATATAAATATTAATTTACATTAATATCCAATTATTTTGAGAATTTTTACTATAATTTTGTTTTAGGGGTATAAAGAGATGGGAAAGAAAAAAGAATTTATAGATTTTAGCCGATTAAAACCTGGTATGATTACAGCTGATGAAATTGACTATAACGGTACTGTATTAGTTGGAAAGAATATTATATTAACAGAACAAATGATTGAAAAATTAAAATCAATTTATAGCTTAGATAGTATTCAAATATATAACAATGAAAAGGAATCAAAGGAATTAGTAGCTTTAGAAGAAGCAGAAAACACTTTAAAAAATATATCAGAAAGTGTTAATTTTCTTTTTAGCAATTCTCAAAATCTTAAAACTGATACAACAAACGAAATAAATAAATACGCAAAAACCTTACTTAATTTCCTTAAAGTTGATAATAATATCTTTAAAAATATTATTTTACGAGGAAGTGGTGAGGATTGTATTTATAGACACTCCGTTAATGTAGCTTCCTTAAGTTATTTACTTGGAAAATGGGCAGGTTTAGAAGAAAATAAACTTCATTCATTAGTATATGCTTCAATTTTACATGATTTTGGGAAAACTAAAATAAGTAAGAAAATTATTAATAAAACAAAACCTCTTACTGAGGAAGAATATAATATTATAAAAGAACATCCAGTTATTACTTATAACGAAATTAAAGATATTCCCTTTATAAGTCATTCTGTATTATACGGTGTTCTAATGCATCATGAAAGATGTGATGGTAGTGGTTATCCTCTTAAGCTAATAGGAAATCAAATTCATGAATTTGCTAAAATAATAGCTATAACCGACACCTTTGATGCAATAAACTCTAATAGAATTTATAAAAAAAGAAAAAAGCCCCTTGAGGCTTTAAAGATTATTAAAGAGGAAAGCTTAAGTAAACTTGATTACTCTTTATGTAATATCTTCTTAAGAGGACTAGAAAGTTACTATATCGGTCAAAAAGCCTTATTAAGTAATAATTCAACCTGCAAAATTATTAAACTAGATTTAAATAATATAGATACACCTTTAGTTTTTAGTAATAATGAATTTATAGACCTTACTAAAACCAATGATCTATCTATTGTAAAACTTTTATAAAAATGTGAACATTTTTATAATGGATAATTGATAATGTTTTATCAATTATCCATTTATAATTTTGCTTTTCAAAATTATACTATAGTTTTTCTCTTCTTTTAGTTGATTTTATAAATAACTCTTTTAAATATTCTTCATTATTTTCATTTAAAGCCTTTTTTAAGTTGTTTATTTCTAATAAAAAGTTATCAATAACATCAATTAGATTATCCTTATTACTAAAAAATAATTCACTCCATAATTCTTCATTAATATTAGCTATTCTCGTTAAATCCCTATAACTATCTCCAATAAAGCTTCCAGTATCTCGTCCTTCCTCGTCACTGTTAATTAAAGCAACTGCAATTGCATGAGGTAACTGACTAGTAAAGGCAATCATTTTATCATGATATTCAGGATTAATTCTTTTTATCTTATTAAATCCCATTTCATAAATAATTTTTTCTAAAGTCTTTATATTATCTTCTTTATTTCTATCAGTTATGGTTATTAAATAATTAGCTCCATTAAAAACTTCTTTAGATGCATAATCTATGCCTCTTTTTTCTCTACCAGCCATAGGATGTCCAAAAATAAAATCCACTTTATTTGGTAATATATCTAAGATATCATCAATAAAGTGTCCCTTTATTCCAGTGGCATCTGTTATTATAGAACCTTCCTTAAATAACTTTTTATTGTCCTCTATAAAATCTTTAACTAACCTTGGATAAAGAGAAATAATAATTAAATCAGCTTCTTTTATAATATCCTTTCCACCTACATACCCTTTTTTAATTATTCCTAAACCTTCTGCTTTTTTTAATGTTTCCATATTACTGTCTATTCCATAAACATCTTCATAACCTGCTGCTTGAAGTGCCATTGCATAGCTACCGCCAATAACACCAAGCCCTACTATTAAAATTTTCATACAACACCCCAAATTGAATGTAAAATTAATAATGTAAAATGTAAAATTAATGTTGAAATTCAGCCTAAGCTGAATTTCCTCCATAATTTTTCATTCTTCATTTTTCATTATTAATTAAACTCTTTTCCCTTCCATTTGTGCTAATATTTTTACCTTATCCATAATATTCTTAAAGGATTCTGGTTTTACTGATTGTTGACCATCGCTTAATGCACATTGTGGATTGTTATGAACTTCTATCATAAGTCCATCAGCTCCTGCACTTATTGCTGCCTTTGCTAAAGGCTCTACAAGGTACCAGTATCCAGCTGCATGGCTTGGATCTACTATTACCGGCAAATGTGATTTTCTTTTAACTACTGGAATTGCACTTAAATCCAAAGTATTTCTTGTGTAGTTTTCAAAAGTTCTTATTCCTCTTTCACAAAGAATTACATTTTCATTTCCAGCAGCCATTATATATTCAGCTGACATAAGCCATTCTTCTATTGTTGCTGATAAACCTCTCTTTAATAAAATAGCTTTATTAGTTTTACCTAATTGCTTTAATAAATCGAAGTTTTGCATATTTCTTGCACCAACTTGAATTATATCAACATCTCTTTCAAAAACATCTATATAGTCAGTTGACATTATTTCCGTTACTATTGGTAGTCCTGTAGCTTCTCTTGCCTTCTTTAAAAGCTCTAATCCTTCTAATTCTAGCCCTTGAAAACTATATGGAGATGTTCTAGGTTTAAAAGCACCACCTCTTAAAAAGGTTGCTCCTGACTCTTTAACACTTTTAGCTATTTCTATTATTTGTTCTTCACTTTCAACTGAGCATGGTCCAGCCATAATAGCTAAATTATTTCCTCCAATTAAACTACCCTTTACATCTATAACAGTATCCTCTGGTTTAAATAATCTATTTGCTTTCTTATAAGGCTCTTCTACCTTAAGAATTTTATCTACACCAGAAAATCTTAGAAGTTTATTTGAATCAATAGCTCTAGTTTCTCCAACTACACCTATTATACAAAATGTTTCTCCTTGAGATAGATGAACACCTAACCCTCTACTCTCTAATTCCCTCTTAACCTTCAATACTTCACTTTCTGAACAATTTGCGTTCATTACAATTATCATTTTACTATCCCTCCATACTACGTTTTAAATTAATAATGAAAAATTTAAAATTAAAAATTATTGATATAACTCAGCATAGCTGAGTTATTAAACCTATAAATTGCTGTGCAATTTATTTTTTACCTTTCTAAACTCCGAAGGAGTTTACTCATTAATTCTTCATTATTCATTCTTCACTTTTCATTCTAACTATTGCTTCCATAGCCATAACATAACCAAATTCTTTAAAACCACAAATTTGACCTATACATGCTGGTGCAATAACTGATTTATGCCTAAACTCTTCCCTTGCGTGTATATTAGATAAGTGAACTTCCACAGTATTAATATTAACAGCCTTTATAGCATCAAAAATAGCATAGCTGTAGTGTGTAAAAGCTCCCGGATTAATAATTATTCCATCATACTTTTCATAATAAGCTTTATGAATTTCATTAATTATTTCACCTTCAATATTACTTTGATATAAGTCAATATCTATATTTCTTTTTTGCCCCTCTTTTTTAATATAGTTACAAATATCTTGAAAATCTCTAGTTCCATATATGCCTTTTTCTCTTATTCCAACCATATTTAAGTTAGGCCCATTTATAACTAGTATCTTCATAATTACCCCCTTTATTTATTACTTTTTATTATTTCTATAACTTTATTTATAGTATCTTCTATATCTTTATCATTAGTTATTTTGTATTGGCAATAATCATTATATAAATTATATCTTTCTGAATATAGGTTGTAAAGTTTAGTCTTTCCATCTTTTAATAAAGGTCTTGAAGATGTGTCAACATCACTTATAATATTTTCTATAGGTCTATCTATAAATATTATAACTCCTTTGTCCTTGAAAAAATCTATGTTTTCTTTTCTTTTTATAACTCCTCCCCCGCTAGAAATTATTGCTTTTTCATTTAAATCACTTAATTCCTTGCAAGCTCTGCTTTCATAATTTCTAAAAATTTCTTCACTTATATTAAATAACTCTTTAACAGTACTTTTAGATATTTCCTCTATATAACTATCCATATCACAAAAATTATAACTAATCTTCTTAGCTACTTCTTTACCTATTGTTGTCTTTCCACACCCAGGCATACCTATTAATAGAATTATATCCTTTTCCATCTTCTTCTCCTCAAGTTAAATAAAATTCTCTTTTACTATATTATAAACATTTCTTAGTATTTCTTCACTTATAGAGGTTTCTTGCCAAATTTCCTGAGCCTTAACAGCTTGCCCTACAAGCATATATAGTCCACCTACTGTTTTTTTATTTAACTCTCTTCCCAAAGATAAAAACTTAGTTTCCATTGGATTATAAATTAAATCTACTAAGGAATTAAAGTTATCTATAACTTTCTTAGAAACTGGAGAATTTTCTGTATTGGGATACATGCCAACTGGTGTAGAATTAATTAATATATCTCCCTTTAATTCTTTCAAATCTTCATAACTAATTACTTTCACATTATTATATTTAAATTCTTCGCTATTAGGATTCCTACTTACTATATAAATTTTATTAGCTCCATTATCTAATAAGTAATGAAGTACGGCTCTTGAAGCTCCTCCATTACCTAAAATAACTATAATCTTATTATTAACCTCTATATCACTTACCTGAAGCATATAACCAAATCCAAAATAATCTGTGTTATATCCATAAAGCTTATTTTCTTTTAAATAAATAGTATTTATTGCTCCTATTTTCTTAGCCTCTTCTGATAATACATCAACATATTTTATTATATCTTTCTTATAAGGTATAGTTACATTACATCCCTTTACCTTTAACAATTTTATTGCTTTTGTAAAGTTATTTAGATTATCTTTTTCTACTTCAAATAACTTATACGCCCCTGATTTATCTATTGCTTTTAAAATCTCACTATGAATTTCAGGTGATAAACTATGAGAAAGTTTTTCACCTAATAGTCCATAAAACTCCATATTATTGCCCCCTTGCTAAAAACATAATATTAATTATAACATATTGATAATTAAATATAATACTCCTTATTCCATGATAACAACTAAGCTATAACTATATGACATTTGTTTATTTCTGTGGTAATATTAGTTAATCACTAAAAATAATTTATTATGGAGGTACTAATGGCTAAAACCCAAACTACTAAAGGAAATTTTAATTATGATAATATAGAAAAAAAAGATAAGAACTTTATGTATCAAAATCTTGAAAGAAGCAACTGCTATAACTGTAATTTTTCCGGTTCAAATTTTGATTATGTAAATTTTAGAGGAGCACATTTTAAATCATCTAGCTTTTTAAAATGTAGCTTTAAATTTACTGAATTTATAGGTAGTAATTTTAAAAAAAGCAATTTTAAAAACGCAAACTTTGAAAATACTATATTTGATTCAGTAAGACTAGACAATGTTGATTTTAAAGATGCAAAATTTAAAAATACTATATTTGTTTCAACAGATATAAGCAAGGCAAAAAATATAAATATTAATGATCCTGAAATAAGAATTTATGATGAAATGCCTAAAATAGAAATAAGTAATGAACTTAAAGATGCAACTTTAAAGGCTTTAAACAATAAATATGTTAAATCTTCAAGAGTACTAGATACAAAGGAAGGAAATATAAATTCACTAAGTCTTATGATTTTACTTGAAAACTTTGATGAGGAAACATTAATTAAAGGATTGAATTTAATCAGTACTGACTTAGATAGAGATTTTTATACCTTAAGTTATTTAATAAAATTCATTAAAAATATATCAATATAATAATTATAAAATTTGAAGTAAAAATTTAATAAATAAAGGTAGCATAAATTAATTTAAACAATCAATTCATGCTACCTTATTTTTATTGAATATAATATTTTTTTTCATACCTCCTATCTATATTTAAATTAAATCCTTGTCTCTTGTAAAACATCACCTCTTCTTCTAAATAATTATTATTTAATACAACTAATGAAGTTATATTATAATCTTTAGCCATTTTTTCAGCTTCCACCATAAGTTGATGACCTACTCCTAATCCCCTATACTTTTCATCTACTAAAACTTCATTTATAGATAAAATTTTCTTGCAAGTTTCATCATTCAAAATTTCATATTTTATATATCCTATAATATCATCATTTAATTGGGCAACTAAAGTTCTATGTTCTTTATATTCATTTTGATAATTAATTACTGAAGAATCAAAACTATTATTTAGCCTAAATACCCCTTCCAAGTCCTCTTTTACTATATTTCTTATATCAAAACCTACCATATAAATGTCCCCCTTATTAGTAAACCTTTTCTTAAAATCTATTATCAATTTGATATAAAAATTTATCAAAATAATAATTTACCGAAAATTCTGAAAATTTATCTTACACTTATTATACACTTATACGTTTACAATTTCCACTATTTTTTATTAATTTTTAAAATATTTAATTCTGCAAATCAAAAGTTAAAATAAATAATAAAAACATTAGAAATGTAGATTTCAATTTAGAGAATATATTTAAAATATTATGAACTAAGGTCCAATGATTCTAAATCATTGGACCTTATAAAAATGTAATCATTTTTATTCCTATGTTCTTTTATAATTTCCTATAATCTTAAAGTATCCACTATTTTTTTCTATAAGATCTAAAGCATTTTTAACTAAATTATCTTTTAAATTACCTTCAAAATCAACATAAAGTAAGTACTTCCATGACTCATGTTTATTAGGCCTTGACTCTATCTTTATCATATTAATATTATTTTCTGCAAAATGTCTTAAAAGCTTGTATAAAGTTCCTGCTTTATCTTCTAAAGAAAATACTACACTAATCTTATTAAAATCATCACTATATTTTAATTTTTTACCTATAATTATAAATTTAGTATGATTGTCCTTTTTATCATTAATACCTTCTCTTAAAATACTTAATCCGTAGATTTCTGCTGCTCGCTTACTTCCAATAGCAGCCTTTTTTATATCCTTTAATTCTGATACTAACTTTGCACTTATGGCTGTATTATGATATGGAATAAGCTTAACACCTTCATACTTACTTAAAAAACTCTTACTTTGAGCAAAACCTTGTGGATGAGAATATATCTCTTCAATATTATTTATATTACTTCCTTCTAACCCCATAAGGTGTTGATCTATTTTTATACATTCTTCACCTATTATATAAAAATTGTATTTTACTAATAGGTCATAAACTTCAGTAATAGCTCCAGTATATGAATTTTCTATAGGCAATATAGCATACTCTATTTCATTATTTTCTAATGCCTTAAACACATCAATAAACTCTTCATAGTTTTTAGTTCCTATACTCTTATTAAAATACTTTATTAAAGCTTCTTCACTAAAAGAACCTTCTACCCCTTGATATCCTATCCTAACTTCTTCTGACAAATTTTCTCTTGAAACATTATTATTTTCTTTAAATAAATCAGCTTGAAGACACCTACTAAGTTCCATAATTTTTTCAAAAAAACTTCGAGTAATATCACTATAATCCTTATTTTTAAGAAGATTTATATTTTTTTCTATGACTTCCTCTTCTCTTTTACCATTAAATATTGGAAGATTTCTTTCCTTTTTATATTCCCCAACCTTAATAGCAATATTCATTCTCTTTTCAAATAATGATATTAATTCTTTATCTATAGAATCTATCTCTTTTCTATAGTCTTCTAGACTTACCATTAGTATCTCCCCTTTATTAAATCTAGTATACCTATTGCAGTAACAGCCTCTACTACAGGGACTGCTCTTTGTACTATACAAGGGTCATGTCTTCCTTCAATTCTAAATTTAACATCCTTTTTTTCTTTAATATCTATGGTATCTTGTTCTTTTAAAATAGATGCAGTTGGCTTAACGGCTACCTTAAATAATATTGGCATTCCATTGGTTATTCCTCCAAGAACTCCACCATTATTATTAGTCTTTGTTTTTACAAAACCTTCATTATAATAATACTCATCATTAGCTTCTGATCCATAAAGCTTAGTTATATCAAAGCCCTTTCCAAATTCAATTCCTTTAATTGCAGGAATTGAAAACATAAGATGAGCTAAAGTAGATTCTACTGAATCAAAAAATGGATTTCCAACTCCAGCCTCTATCCCTACAATTGCACATTCAATAGTTCCTCCTACTGAATTACCATCATATTTTGCTTGCATAATAGTATGTCTTATCTTATCTTCCAATGATCTATTTATTAAAGGTAGCTCCATAGCTCTTAAAGTATCTAATTCATCTTTAGATATACTTACTTCATTAAAAACTTCATCATTTATATCCTTTATAGATGAAATATGAGCTCCTATAAATATTCCTTGTGATTCTAGTATTTGCTTACAAATAGCCCCAGCAAATACTAGAGGTGCTGTAATTCTTCCTGAAAAATGTCCACCACCTCTATAATCATTAAAACCTAAGTATCTTTCATATCCAGTATAATCAGCATGACCTGGTCTCATAAAGTCCTTGGTTTTTGCATAATCCTTAGATCTAGTATCACTGTTTCTAATAATTGCACAAAGAGGAGTCCCTGTAGTTTTACCTTGGAAAAACCCACTTAGAATTTCTGGTAAATCTGCTTCTTTTCTAGCTGTTGACAACTGATTTTTTCCTGGTGCCCTTCTTTCCATTTCTAAAAGCACCTTATCCATATTTATTTCAAATCCTGATGGAAGTCCATCTATATTTACTCCTATAGCATTCCCATGAGATTCTCCAAATATGGATATCTTTATATTACTCCCCCATACTCCACTCATTTATAGCCCCTCCTAGTTTCTTGTAATCTTCAAAAAATTTAGGATAAGATTTAGCTACACAATCATAATCCTTAATAATAATAGGCCTTTTACACCTAGTTGCTGCTATTGCTAAAGTCATGGCTATTCTATGATCCTTCCAGCTCCAAACTTCTACTCCGCCTTCTAATTCTTGAACACCATGTATTACTAGCCCCTCTGATTTTTCTTCTATTTTAGCACCAAGCTTATTAAGCTCAGTTGCTACTGCCTTTAATCTATCACATTCTTTTATTCTTAATCTACCTGCATTAATAATTTCAGTTCTTCCCTTTGATAATGCTGCAACTAATGAAATTACAGGAATTATATCTGGACATTGGGATGCATCTATTAGAGTAGCCCCCAATTCATTGGAAACTTCACAAGTTACTTTATCTCCATAAGTGAAATTAACTCCCATTCTTTCTAAAATATCTATTACTTCCTTATCTCCTTGAAGGGAATCTTCTCTCAAATCAGTAACTTCAACATCAGAACCTAATGCATTTGCACAAAGATAAAATGCACCTTGAGAATAATCTCCTTCTACTCTATAATTTCTGGAAACATAGCCCTGATTTCCTTTAATTATAAACTCTTTATAATCTTTATTCTCTATTGAAATCCCAAAATCCCTCATACATGATAAAGTTAAGTCTATATAGCCCTTAGACTCAAGTTCTGTAGTAATTATTATTTTAGAATCACCATCTAATAAAGGTAATGTAAATAAAAGTCCTGTTATAAATTGAGAGCTTATATTTCCTGGCAATGAAAATTCTCCACTACTTAAAAGCCCCTTCACCATTAAGTTTAATTTACCATCTAAAGTACTATATTTAATTCCTTGCTCTTTAAAAATATCGTAATAGGTGTCTAGTGGTCTTTTTCCTAAATTCCCTCTTCCAACAAACTTTGTTATCCCAGAGAATAGTAACGATACAGGTACTAAAAATCTTAATGTTGATCCAGATTCATTACAGTCAATGACTCTAACTGTATTTTTATTACTTTCTTCATGAAAAGCTCCTCTAACAGTTAATTTATCATTATCTTTTTCAATAGATGCACCTAAAGATATCATTCCATCTATAGTTGCATTAATATCATCTGAATAATCAATATTTTCAATAATAGAAACACCACTTCCAAGAGCTGCACAAATTATAGCCCTATGTGCCATACTCTTTGATGGAGGAACTTTTACTATACCCTTTAATTTATTATTTTGAATTTCTATGGCCCTCATCAAATTCCTCCTTTCACTATTTTACTTTCTCCTATTTTACTGATAAATATTAGGTTAAGTTTTTTACCTAAATTCTTTTTATCTAAAGAAATTGCTTCTTTTATTTCACTTAAAGCTACATCTAATTTATAAGGTAGATTATACTTTACTAGTATATTCTTTATTATTTCCGATGTGCCAGCCTTAGTTTCTCCTAGGGACTCACTTATCTTAGTTATTTCATACATCCCTATAGCCACTGCTTCCCCATGAGTATATTTGTTATAGTTATAATACTGTTCTATTGCATGACCTATTGTATGACCAAAATTTAGAAGCATTCTTTCTCCAGTATCTCTCTCATCTTTTTCCACAACTTCTTTTTTAATTGTGCAACAATTGTGAATAATATACTCAATATTGTTCATAACTTCTTCTTTATTTTTATAATTTAGAAGATTATAAAAAAACTCTCCATCTTTAATACATCCATATTTAATAACTTCAGCCATTCCATCATTAAATACTCTTTCATTTAATGATTCTAAAACGTTAGTATCTATTATAACCTTTTTAGGTTGATAAAAACTTCCAACTAAGTTTTTTCCTTTATCTAAATCTACTCCAACCTTACCACCTACACTACTATCTACTTGAGCTAAAAGTGATGTTGGACATTGTATAAAGGGAATTCCCCTTAAATAAGTAGATGCAACAAAGCCACCTAAATCTCCAATTACTCCCCCACCTAATGTTAATAATAAATCACTTCTAGTTACTTTAAAATTTAAAAGTTCATCATAAACCTTTGGCAAAGTAAAAAAGGATTTAGTTTCCTCACCAGGTTCTAAAACCAATTTTCTAACTTCATACCCATCAGATTCTAAATTACTTACAACTTTCTCACCATAAAATCTATCAACATTTTTATCTGTTAAAACAAATATTTTATTCCCATTAAATACTTCTTTTATCTCACTAGATATATTATTAAGTACACCCTTTTCTATAATTATATCATAACTATTAGACTCCAAATCTACAGTTAACTTCATTAAAAACACCCCTTCTTCAATGGATAATTAGTAATTGATAATGCATAATTTAGGAAACAACTTAGCAAAACTAACTTGTTATAAATTTAATTCAGAAATTCAGCATAAGCTGAATTTCATCAAAATTATCCATTATGCATTATACATTATCAATTATTATAACTCTCTTCCAACCGCTCCTGCAATTGCTCTTAGTTCTTGAACTAGTGTTTCGTAATGATCTGGCCTTATTGATTGTGGTCCATCACAAAGAGCCTTTTCTGGGTTATTATGAACTTCAATTATAAGTCCATCAGCCCCTACTGCTATTGCTGCTTTGGCAAGAGGAGATATCATAAATCTCTTTCCTGTAGCATGACTTGGATCAACTATAACAGGTAAATGACTCAACTTTTTAATTGCTGGTATTGCACTTAAATCCAAGGTATTTCTTGTGTAAGTTTCAAAGGTTCTTATTCCTCTTTCACAAAGAATTACATTTTCATTTCCACCTGCCATTATATATTCTGCTGACATTAACCATTCTTCTATTGTAGCAGATAATCCTCTTTTTAATAGTATTGGCTTACTTGTTCTTCCTAATTCAGTTAATAAATCAAAGTTTTGCATATTTCTTGCACCAACTTGAATAACATCCACATCTTTTTCAAAGATTTCAACATCATATGGAGACATAATTTCCGTAACTATAGGTAATCCAGTTTTTTCTCTAGCAATTTTTAATAGTTCAAGTCCATCATGCTTTAAGCCTTGGAAACTATATGGTGAAGTTCTTGGTTTAAATGCACCACCTCTTAAGAAATTTGCCCCTAATTTCTTAACCTCTTCAGCAATAAAAGTTAATTGCTCTTCACTTTCAACAGAACAAGGCCCTGCTATCATAGAAATTTTATTTCCACCAATTTCTTGCCCTTTGACATTAACAATAGTATTATCTGGATGGAATAATCTATTAGCCTTTTTAAAAGGTTCTTGAACATGCATTACCCTTTCAACTATATCCTTTGCTTCAATCTTTAAAGGATCAATTTTGCTAGTATCACCTACAAGTCCTAATATAATTAAATCAGAACCAACTACAGGATTTACCTTTACACCTTCTTTTTCTAATTCCTCTGTTAATCTTTTAATTTCTTCTTCTTTAGTTCTTGGTTTTAAAATTATTACCATGAATAAAGCCCCCTCTTTTTCTATTATTATTTATTTTTATATTAAAAAAAGAGAACTCCAAGGAGTCCTCTTATAATAATCACCATATATTTATCATCAAAAAATATATAAATTTATATTAAAAACTCACTTGAAAAGAATTATTTTTTTTGCAAAAGAAATAGCCAGCGCTAAAGAAAAAGCCCCAGAATGTAAAGTAAAAAAAGCTATTAAATTTTGCTATTATACTTGCAATTCTTTTCATAAAGTCCTCCCATAAATTTGAATTCTTTCTCATAATTATACCAAAGCATATTTCAATGTCAATATTTTTTGAATATTTTCACACTTGTATAAGATTTCGAAGCAATCTTAAATAAAGAATGTAGAAGGAAGAAGGAAAATTTCATGGTGTTTTGCACAGCAAAAATTAATTTAAATTGGTGCAAAGCACCTTCTGTAAAAATCCGAAGGATTTTTTTCCTTAATTCTACATTCTTAATTTTTAATTTTTAATTATAAAAACGCTCGCATTTTTATAATATTGGTCCTATTAAACTTATCAAAGCTTCTTTTATTCTTATACTTTTTCCTCTATTACTATACTCTTCTAAAGTAACTAATTTACAGTTTTCTATATCATTTTCAAAAATTTTTTCTTGCTCTTTAGCAAAATCTTTATCAAATATGATTGCATTAATTTCAAAATTAAGTTGGAAGCTTCTTATATCTAAATTTGCTGTTCCAATACTTGAAACTTTCCCATCTGCAACTATAGTTTTGGAATGAATAAATCCTTTTTGATATCTATATATTTTAACTCCACATTCTAGAAGCTCTCCCATATTAGCACTTAAAATCCATTCCATAAAGAAATGATCTGGTTTTCCAGGAACCATAATTCTAACGTCTATTCCTGATAAAGCAGCAATTTTTATAGCTTCCTTCATTGGTTCATCTGGTACTAAATATGGTGTTTGAATATATACATTATTCTTAGCATTATTAATTATTTTCATATATGCATTTTTAATATATTCTTCCTTATGATCTGGACCTGAAGATATTATTTGAATTCCAATATCACCATACTCTTTTTCATTTACAAAATATTTACTATAATCTTTAAGTTCACCTTCTGAAGCATAATCCCAGTCTAATATAAATCTTTTATTTAATTCATTTACAGCTTCTCCTTGAACTCTTACATGAGTATCTCTCCAAAAATCAAACTGATTTCCCTTATTTACATACTCATTACCTACATTGAACCCTCCTACGTATCCTACCTTACCATCTATAACAACTATTTTTCTATGATTTCTAAAATTTAAACGAATATTTATATAAGGCAAAATTCCTGGAAAAAATACATGAAATTTTATTCCTAGACTTCTAATATATTTTATTTGTTTTCCCCTTAAACTTTTAGAGCCCATTCCATCTACTAAAAGTCTAACTTCTACACCTTCATCTACTTTCTTTTTAAGTTCTTCAATTATTGTTTTTCCTAAGGCGTCTAATCTAAATATGTAATATTCAATATGAATAAAATTCTTTGCTGCTTTTATGTCTCTTATCAATCTTTCGAATTTATCTTCACCATTTATAAAAGTTTCAATACTATTTCCTGTAGTATATAAAGCTCCTGAATGATTATAATTCATCTTAATAAGCTCCATAAACTCTTCTGATATATTACCATTTCGTTTTTCTTCTTTAAACTTATCTTGTAGTTCCCTTGACTTTCTTTCATCGCTTCCTTTTTTTTCTTTAAAAATCTTTTGTCTACTTAAATTTTGACCAAATAATAAATATAATATAAATCCTACTCCAGGTAATATTAATAAAATCAATAACCATGCCCATGTAGTAGTAGGCTCCTTACGTTCTATAAATATTAAGGATAAAGCAGATATAATATTAATAGCATAAGCTATTATTAACAAAACCGATGCATGCATTTATTTCACCTCAATCTTTATTTTTTAACAATTCTCTTATCATTTAATTATAATTGATTTTACCAATATTTAAAGTAAATAGTTTATTTTTAGTATTACATTAATGTTAATTTTTTGTATAAATTTAAAAAGTAGTGAACTTTTCTTTTAAATTCACTACTTTTTTCTAAATTAATATTCTAATATTAACACTTCATATGGTTTTAATTTCACCTTACCACTATAATATTTTCCGGTTACTACGTCTCTTAAAGTATATTTTTCAAAATCAACTTCTTTTTCTTCATCCAAATAATTTTGTAAAAAGAAGTACTTTTCATTACTATTTTCCCTTGTAGAAAGTGTTATTCCTCTTGGTAAATTTATTTTCAGTTTTTTATCTATTTCTAATTCATTTACTAAACTATGAAAAAACTCTTTGTTAAAATCTTCTTCCATCCTAGAACATATATAATAAGCCTTTCCCTTTCCAAAGGAATTTTTTGTTAAGGCTGCTCTTCCCTTGTAGAAATCTTCATTATACTCTGCTAAAACTTCTGCTTCTTTTACATGGATTAAATCACATATTTGTGTACAATTATATAATTTATTATTCTTATATAATTTAACTTCATTTTTTTCATATTCGTATAAAGCATCAACTTCTTCGCTTCTTATTCCAAATACATCCATAAGTTCTCCTGGGAACCCCCCAAGATAACAAAGATCAGTATCATTTACTATACTTGAGAAGTAAGTCATTACAAAGTTTCCACCATTTTTCACAAAATCTCTAATCTTATCTTGAAAATTATTTCTAGTCATATATAATAATGGTGCAATGACTAATTTATATTTATCAATGCTACATTCCATATCTACAAAATCAACATTTATACCTTGCTCCCAAAGTACCTTATAGTAATCCATAACTATATCATTATAATTTAAACCTATATTTCTTGGCCCTTGAGAATCATTTAAAGCCCACATATTTTCCCAATCATAAACTATAGCTACATCTGCTTTAACATTAGTATTAATTATTTTATTAATAGATTCTAATGTTATTCCAACCTCTTTTACATCATTAAATACTCTATTGTCTTCTTTTCCATAATGATCTACAACAGCTCCATGCAATTTTTCACTTGAACCTCTACTTTTTCTCCATTGAAAATATTGTACTGTATTTGATCCATGTGCTACTGCTTGCATTGAGGATAATTTATGCATGCCAGGCTTCTTTAATTTACTGACGCTTTGCCAATTAGTCATACTTGGAGTACTTTCCATAAGCATAAATGGCTTTCCTTTTATACTTCTCATAATATCAAAGTATGCAGCTACTCTATATGCAACTTCTATATTATCCTCACTATGCCATTCAGGATATGAATCATATGATACAACATCTACATAATCCTTAAACTTAAAATAGTTTAACCCTTCATAATAATACATAAAATTAGTAGTTGCTGGAATATTAGGATTATACTTTTTAACTGTATTTATTTCATGCTTCATAAAATCTATAGTCCTATCTGTTACGAATCTCTTCCAATCTATATTTAGAGCATGAACTTGATTTTCTCCTATTGGTGATGGACTTTCTATTTGATCCCAAGAATTAAAGGTATGACTCCAAAAGGTTGTCCACCAACTTTTATTTAAATTATCTAAAGTTTTATATTTTTCCTTAAGCCATTTTCTAAATTCATTTTGACAAAGATCACAGTGACATTCCCCTCCAAATTCATTAGAAATATGCCACATAATAACTGCTGGATTATTAGCATATCTTTCCGCTAACTTACTGTTTAAAATTTTAGTTTTTTCTCTATATACAGGAGAAGTATAGCAATGGTTATGCCTAAATCCATGAAAGTTTCTAACTCTAGTTTCTGATACTCTTAAAACCTCTGGATACTTTTGTGATAACCAGGCCGGTCTTGCTCCACTTGGAGTTGCAAGTATTGTACTTATTCCATTTTCATATAAAGTGTTTATAACTTTATCAAGCCATTCAAAATTAAAGACTCCCTCTTCTGGTTCAAGGGCTGCCCAAGAAAATATTCCAACAGACATAACATTACAATGTGCTTTTTTCATAAGTTCAATATCTCTTTGAAATATTTCTGGATAATCAAGCCATTGCTCTGGATTATAATCTGCTCCGTGTAAAAATTTATCAAATATATTTTCCATTAAACTTTCTCCTTTTACTACTTAACTGATCCAACAATACCTTCTACAAAGTTCTTTTGCATTAAGAAGAAAATTAAAGCCGATGGTAATGTTGTAATTATTATTGATACCATTATCATACCATAATCTGGACTATATGCTGTTGCTAATGATGATATAACAAGAGGTAGTGTTCTCTTACTAGGAGTTTGTATAGATATTAATGGCCATAAAAATGAATTCCAATAATTCATAAATGTTATTATAGCTGCTGCTGCATAAGTTGATTTCATGGTTGGAAGATAAATTTTGAAAAATGATCCGTACTCTCCTACTCCATCAACTCTTGCTGCTTCTAATATTTCACGAGGAAAGGCCTTTGTATTTTGTCTAAAGAAATAAATTAAAAATGCAGTAGATACTCCTGGTAAAATTAACGCTAGACTTGTATCTAAAAGTCCCATTCCACTAAAAAGCTTAAATAAAGGTACCATAATTGCTGCAAAAGGCATCATCATTGATAACATAACAAATCCCATTACTTTTTCACTTGTTTTAGTTTTAAATATTTCAAATCCATATCCAGCCATAGAACAAATAACAAGAGTTAATATAGTTCCTAAAAAAGCTACCTTAAGAGACATTATCACTCCAGCCATTACATCCACACTATTAAACAAATTAGTTATATTGTTTATAAACTCTCCACCAAAAGAAAGCTTTCCCTTTGTAATATCAACTGAAGAATTTGTTGCACCAATAATCATCCACAAAAATGGGAAAATTGATAATGCTGATGCAGTAATTAAAAATATATATGAAAAAACTTTATTTCTCTTACTCATTTCTATCACCTGCCACTTTACTTTGAATTATTGCTAAAATTGCCACCATAAATACTATTGCATAAGAAACTGTTGCTGCATATCCAAAGTTAGGAGTATATACAAAGGATAAATTATATATATATTGAGATATAGTCATAGTTGCATTTCCTGGCCCACCAGCAGTTATGTTCATAGCTTCATCAAATAACTGTAGTGTACCATTTGTAGATGTTATTGCTGTAAATAAAATTATTGGTTTTAACATTGGAACTGTTATTTTAAAGAATTGTTTAATTCCTGTAGCTCCATCTACCTTTGCAGCTTCATAAATGCTAGTATCTATATTTTGCATTGCTGCTAGATAAAACATCATATTATAGCCTGTCCATCTCCATGTTATAGCTATAATTATAACTACCTTTGCCCAGAAGGGATCTAGTAGCCAAGCAATAGGTTGATCTATTACATTTATAAACATTAAAAACTTATTTACAACTCCATCTACTGAAAATAAACTTTTAAATAATACTGAATAAGCTACTAAAGATGTTATACATGGTAAAAATATTGCTGTTCTAAAAAATCCCTTAAACTTTATATATTTATTGTTTAATAAATTAGCAATAATTAAACCTAAAATAAGCATAATTGGAACTTGTATTATTAAATAGATCACGGTATTAAATACAGATTGTTTAAAAACAGGATCTTTAAATAATCTAATATAATTGCTTAAACCACTAAATTGTGTAGCTAAACCTTTTCCTGATTGAAAAGATAAGATAAGAGCTTTTATCATAGGATAAAAACTAAATATTACTATTAATAATGTTGGGATTAATATAAATTTCCATGTATTTATATTAATTTTTCTTTTCTTTTTATAATTTAAATTATTCTCCATAAAGTACCACCATCCTAAACTGTCTTTTTATAAATGGGAGCTGCCTAAGACAACTCCCATTTATAATTAAAAATTAAGAATTAAGAATGTAAAATTAATGATGTAATTTGTTCCAAATTACTATTTATTTTTTTCAAAACTCCTTCAGGAGTTTTCTCCAAAATTCTTCATTTTACATTCTTCATTATTCATTCCTATTGTACTTGTTGCTCAAATAAGCTTTGCATAGCTTCTAAGGACTTGTTTATATCTCCACCATTTACTATATTAGAGAATTCTGTCTTTAAAGCATCCTTTGCTTCTTGAGTGTACATTCCTATAGTTATTCCTGGTACTTCCTTAGACCATTCTGAGAATATTTGATAAACCTTTTGTCCACCAAAGAATTCTATTTCCTTAGAATATGCTTCACTTGTAAATGCCTTTGTATATGATCCAACTCCACCATTATTAGTTAAGAATTCAGAATAGAAATCACTATTTCCTCCAATAGTCTTAGCTAAGAAATCTATAGCTAAATCTTTACTCTTTGATGAATCTAATACCATCCAGCTAGATCCACCTTCATTTGATGCATTTTTAGCACCATCTACATTACTTAATCTTGGGATAGGAGCAACTCCCCATTTGCCTGATTGATCCTTTGCATCCATTATAGTTGGAATTTGCCATACTGCAGAAATTACTGTAGCAACATCACCATTATTAAAGCTTCCAACAAATTCACTCCAACCAGTTACTGGTTTTGCAATTCCAGAAGTTGATAATTCTTTAAATACTTTCAATGCTTCTGTTAAAGCTTTATTACCAACAAAGTTAGGTTTATTATCTTCTGTAGTAAACCAAGAACCTGCTGAGTTTAAGATTATAGGAATTAATGTATCTTCATTTGGGTTAACTGTAAGCATATCCTTTCCAGTCTTTTCTTTAACTACCTTACCGATTTCAATATATCTTTCCCAAGTTATATTTTCTAAATCTTCTGGTTTGAATCCAGCAGCTTCTAAATAGTCACTTCTGTAGAACATACCTGCTGAACCTATATCAAAAGGTATTGCATATTGTTTTCCATTTATAGTAACACCATCAACTTTATACTTAGAAAAATCATCATAATTAATTTTTCCACTTAAATCAGCAAATGCACCATCATATGAATTAATATATTTAGCTATATTTATATCATTTGCTAAAATTATATCTGGAAGACCTGTTGTAACTCCTGATACTAAATTTGTATTAAGCTTTTGCTCTAAATCAATCTTTGACATATCTACTATTTCTAAAGTAAAATCTGGATTATCCTTTTTATAAAGCTCTTCAGCTATCTTTAAAGCAGCTCCATTAAAGGATTGATCCCAACACCAAGCAACTAATTTATTTCCTTCGCTGCTAGTGGCCTTATCCCCCTCAGACTTATTTCCACATCCAGCTAAAATTGTAGTTGTTACTGTAAGTGCCATAATTGTGCTTAACAATTTTTTGATTTTCATATTAATACCTCCAAACTCTCTTTATACATATATAATAACAACCGACTTATGAAAACGTTTAGTAAAGATTTTCGTTCTTTTGCTACTATTTTATAAGCATAAATTCTTATTAGTAATTTTTCATACAATTGATACTTTTTAACGAATTATTATATATCTTTTGTAATACCTAAAGAGGAGATAGTAAAATTTTACTATCTCCATTAACATATCTCTATAAAAACTATCATTTTAGTTAATAAATTTTATTTTTCTTTTTTATCTATTGGTATTTTTATAGATACAATAGTTCCATACTCTTTTTCGCTAACTATTTTTACCCCAAACTCTTCTCCATAAATCAGCTTTATTCTTTCATCTACATTTTTTATTCCTATTCCACCCTTTAGATTTTTCCTTCTAATCTTATTTATATCAGTCTCTTCCATTCCTATACCATTATCAATTATCTCAATAATTATAAAATTTCCATTTCTATTTATAAAAATATTAATTTCACCTTGAGATTTTCCAGTAAAAGCATGGAAAAAAGCATTTTCTATAAATGGCTGTATTATTAATTTAGGAATCAATATATCATTACAATCTTCACTAACCTTAAATGTTACATTAGTAGATGAACGAAATCTTAATTTATTAATATAAATATATTGTTCTAAATTTTCAATTTCAGATTTTATTGTAGCCATTTCTTCAGTAGTTCCTATAGTATTTCTTAGAATAGAAATTAATGCATCTATAGTTTTATCTACCTCATTTATTTTTTCACTTCTAGCTAAATATTTTATAGTACTTAAAGTATTATATAAAAAGTGTGGGTTTATTTGCATTTGAAGAGCATTAAGTTCAGCCTTTCTTCTTTCCTCTTCTTCTGAAATTAAGTTTTTTACATAATAATCTATCTTTTCTACCATATCATCATAAGCATTTGTAAGAACTCTTATCTCATAAGTTTCCTTCATCTTATTTTTATTATCTACTATTGGCTCTAAAGTTCCTTTAGACATTAAATCTACTAATGATAATAATGGTTTAGAAAATCTATAAGATATTATGTATGTAGCTATAATTATCAATAATAAACTAATACTGATTATAATAATCATATAATACTTTAAATTATTTAAAGTATTTGATACAGAGTTATGATTTATATCAGCAATAAAATACGCATCAAAAAATGGAATGTAATTTGATACTAAGGTATGATTATATTGTCCTTTTCTTATTTGAATAGGTTTACCATTTTCATTTACTTTACACTTCTCTAATAAATCATAATCATAGGTAGTTATCTTATCTATCTCATTGCTAGACATAACTTGTCCATCAGATGATATTAATATAAAAGTCATTCCATCAGTTAAATATTTTTCATACATATTATATATTGCTCTCTCATCAATAACTAGATACATATGTCCATATAATTTTGATTTATTATTCTTATCTATTAAGGGCTTAATTGCTAAAAGAGATTTTTTATATCTTACGGACTTAATATCAGAAGTATCTGCTATTTTATATCCTATATTATTTCCATTTTCTATATCTAACTTATCAAAAACATCCTTAAGTTCTATATCCCAATGTAATGAATTAGTAGAATAATACATAGAATTAGTTCCAACTGCAACAATATGTGAATTCTTAGGAGTTAGATACTCTTTGTTAGACTCCATATAATTGCCTAAGGAAACAACCATATTAAACTGCTTTACACTATCACCTATAGGTTCACTTAAGTATTCCTTAAATACTTCACTCTTACTTATTTTAGTTAAAGCTTGTATTATTTCATAATTGTAATCTACTAAATCTTTTTGAATATACTCATAATTTTTACTAAAATTTTTTATAGCTTGATCTACAATTATTTTCTTAGAAATATTTACAGCTAATAAAGTGAGTATAAAACAAATTATTGATATATAAATACTATTAATCCAAAGTAGTTTGTTAAAAATGCTATCTTTTCTTATCATTTATTTTTACCATCCTTCTATACTCTGTAGGAGTAAGAGAGGTATATTTCTTAAAGATTTTAGAAAAATAATTATGCTCTGAAAACCCAACCATTTCGCTAATATTCGCTATTGGAATTTTAAAATCTTCTAAATATATTTTTGCCTTTTCTACCCTTACCTTGCTTATGTAAGAGCTTAAATTTTCGCTAGTTTCATTTTTAAAACAATAAGATAAATAATTATAATTTATGCTTAAATCCTTTGAAATAGTGGCAACCGATATTTCATCCTTATAATTTTTATCAACATAATCTTTAACTATTTTTATTATATAACTATTATTTTTTGAGTTTAGGCTATTTTGTGATAAGTCATCTATATATTTAAAAGTGTCTATTACAATATTAACTAATTCATTAAAACTCCTAGCTATATCTATTTTTTTAAATAATACAATTTTCTTTTTAGATATATTAATTAATTCTGAATCATAATTTTCTAAGCTACTTAATGCATTATAAATTAAATTTTGACAAAACTTTTTTAAATCATACTCTTCCATATAAGTGTTTTCTTTTATTATATCTAAGTATTTTTTAATTATGTGTATACATCCATTAAAGTCTAATTTTCCAATCAGTGAATTAAATAAATCATAATCAAACTTTATTTTTATACTTCTTTCTTTTATATCACTTTTCCGTATTAAAGCTTTATCAAAATAAATAGATTTGTTTTTTATAATCAAAGCTTCTTCATAGGAATAATGAATATTACGTTTTATATCATTACCTTCAATTAAAATAAATGGACTAATCTCATAATTTTCAAATATATCTTTTGTAACCATTTCTATATCCTTTAACATTTTTAATTGAGCATGGTTATTATGATTAATTACTATAATTATTTTATTTTTAATAAAGGTAGTTATTTTTATATACTCTACTAAGGTCTCTTTAATACTATCCCTTATCTTCTCCTTAATAATTTCTAATCCTATATTATCATCATCTTCTTTATATATTTCAGAAATTAGTAAACAATAATTTTCTAAAGTAAAATATTTAAATAGCTTTTCTACAGACTCTTCATCTATTTCTTTTTCTAGTATTAAATCTAAAGTTAAATCTTCTAATGCCTTTTCTTCATTATATTTATTTTCATTTAAATCATCACTATCTATTTCTTTAACCATATTTTTTAAGATAGGTAACATACTTTCTGGACTTGCCTCTGTTTTGAGTAAATAATCATGAATCCCATATTTAAAACTTTCTTTTACATAATCGAATTCAGAAATATTACTTAAAACAAGAACCTTTATCCTTGGATATTCCTTTTTTATTATTTTGGCTAATTCTATACCATCAATTTCAGGCATAATTAAATCCGTTATTACTATATTAGGCTCTTTATCTTTAATCATTTCTAATGCTTCTTTACCATTAGCAGCTTCCCCTATTAACTTAAAGCCTTCATCCTCCCAATTACAAAGATGCTTTAACCCATTTCTAAGAATACTTTCATCATCTACAATTAAAACTTTATAAAAACTTTTCATAGAAATTGTTGATCCTCCTATAAATAGAAAATTTATCTAGTTATATAATATCATACTTTAAATTAATTTAGTTAATTGTTTACATTCTTTATATATATTTTTTTTTAATAAAAAAAGAAGCTATATGAAGTACTAATAACTTCTATATAGCTTCTTTAACTGGTTTTATTTATAAGTAATAGTTTTACTAGTTGTTACCAAAATATCTATCTAATAATCCCTTAAATGCTTGTCCGTGTCTAGCTTCATCTTTACACATTTCATGAACTGTATCATGGATTGCATCTAAGTTTAATTCTTTAGCTAATTTAGCTAAATCCATTTTTCCTTGGCAAGCTCCGTGCTCTGCATCAACTCTAGCTTGTAAGTTAGCTTTTGTATCAGCTACAACTACTTCTCCGATTAGTTCAGCAAATTTTGCAGCGTGTTCTGCTTCTTCAAATGCTATTCTCTTATATGCTTCTGCAACTTCTGGGAATCCTTCTCTATCAGCTTGTCTTGACATTGCTAAGTACATTCCTACTTCTGTACATTCTCCTACGAAGTTAGCTTGTAATCCTTCCATAATTCTTGGATCTACATC
>NZ_LT575472.1:465543-1044211 GCF_900086595.1 Clostridium nigeriense | reverse complement strand
ATGCTTGTCCGTGTCTAGCTTCATCTTTACACATTTCATGAACTGTATCATGGATTGCATCTAAGTTTAATTCTTTAGCTAATTTAGCTAAATCCATTTTTCCTTGGCAAGCTCCGTGCTCTGCATCAACTCTAGCTTGTAAGTTAGCTTTTGTATCAGCTACAACTACTTCTCCGATTAGTTCAGCAAATTTTGCAGCGTGTTCTGCTTCTTCAAATGCTATTCTCTTATATGCTTCTGCAACTTCTGGGAATCCTTCTCTATCAGCTTGTCTTGACATTGCTAAGTACATTCCTACTTCTGTACATTCTCCTACGAAGTTAGCTTGTAATCCTTCCATAATTCTTGGATCTACATCCTTAGCTACTCCTACTCTGTGCTCATCAGCCCATTTTAAATCTCCAGTTTGCTCGATAAACTTATCAGCTCCAACTTTACATACTGGACAAACCTCTGGTGCCATATCTCCTTCATGAACGTATCCACATACTGTACAAACAAATTTTTTCATAATTTAACTCCTCCTAATTTATATAAATTTATTTCATTAATTTATTTCCTTAATTCATATCAAATCCTTTTGACATTTATTATTATATAATAATAATTATCCATTGTAAATATATAAAGTGATTTTTATTAAAAATATAAAATACATGTATTTAATTATAATTTTAATCATCAAAACAAGATTTTTATTAATAATTTATCAAAAACTTATTTTACTAAGTATATTTAATAAAAAAAGAAAGTATAAATAGTTCCTAATATTAGTAAACTTTTTATACTTTCTTTATTTTTAATTTCTATTTTATTCCTATCGCTGTTTCCATATCGGAAATTATAGTATCTATAGCCATTAAACCGCTCCCACCAACATACCATGCCTGTGGTTCAACATATACTATATTTCCATTCTCATAAGCTTTTGTTGTCTTAACTAGTTCATTTTCCATAGCTTCTTTAACAGATGCTTGAGCTCCTGTAATAGCTCCTCTATCTAAAACTAGTAAATAGTCAGGATTTTTTTCTTTAATATATTCAAATGATATTTCTTGTCCATGCTTTGCTGATTCTATTGTTTCATCTACTACTTTAAACCCAAATTTACTATAAACCATATCATATCTTGAGCCTAAACCATAAGCTGATAATGAACCTTCATTAAACATTGTCATTAAAGCAGTTGAATTATTTTCTTCAACCTTTGACTTTACTACTTCTAATCTCTTATTTAAAGAATCTAATTCTGAAGCTACACCTTCTTCTTTATTAAACACCTTACCTAAAATCTTTGCATTGTTTTCTGCAGAAGCAAATATATCATTATTAACTGTACCTAAGTATAAAACTGGAGCAATTTTCTTTAAATCCTCATAGTAGGCTTCTTGTCTTCCTTCTATTATAATTAAATCTGGTTCTGCTGCATTTACTTTTTCTAGGTCAAACTCTTTTAAAGAACCTAAGTCAACATATTTATCATCCTTATATTGTGATAAGTATTCTGGTAATGATCCCTTTGGTAAAGCTACTGGCTCAACCCCTAGCTTATTCATTATATCTAATGAACCGTAATCTAATACCACAACATTTTTTGGATTAACTGGAACTTCTACTTCACCATTTTGGTCTGTAACAACAACAGTTTTATTTTCATCTTGAGCTACTCCATTACTTTCTGTTCCTTTGTTAGAGCATCCCATAATACCTATAGATAACGCCATAACCATACCTAATATAGCTATAAATTTTTTCTTCATTAATAATACCTCCATTTTTACTGTCATTAGGACAGTTAAATTAATAATTTGATGTATAAAATTTTTGTAAAAACTCTTTATTTAAATATTTAAAAATAAACACAAATTTTTTGATTATTTACTTCTCTAATATTGAAGTTCATATCATATAAACAGCTTAAGTTGTTTTCTGTTATCATTTCTTCTGTTGTTGTGTTGTTTACTAACTTTCCATCCTTTAGTGCTACTATATTATCTGAATAGCAAGATGCAAAGTTTATATCATGTATAACAATTATTATTGTTTTTCCAAAGTCATTCACCATTTGTCTTAGCATCCTCATCATTTCTGCAGAATGCTTCATATCTAAATTATTTAATGGTTCATCTAAAAGAATATAATCTGTATTTTGAGCTACTATCATAGCTATGTATGCCCTTTGCTTTTGTCCTCCACTTAGTTCATCAAGATATTTATCTTGAATATCTATAAGCTTCATGTATTCTAAAGCATTGTCCACTATTTTTTCATCTTCCTTTTGAAGCTTCCCTTCACAATATGGAAATCTTCCAAAAGAAACAAGTTCCCTAATAGTTAATCTTATATTCAAATTATTGCTTTGTTTTAATATAGAAAGCTTCTTAGATAACTCTTTTGAATTCCACTCTTTTATTTCTTTACCATCTATAAATACTTCTCCTGAATCTGCATCTAAAAGTCTTGATATTATGGATAAAACAGTACTTTTACCAGCGCCATTTGGCCCAATAAAAGAAGTTATCTTTCCTTCCTCTATATTAAAAGAAACATTATCTACAACCTTTTTATTTCCGTAACTTTTATTTATATTTTTTATTTCTATCATAGCTTACTCTCCCTTAATAATAGATTTATAAAGTAAATTCCACCAATAAAGTTTATTATTATGCTTATAGTTGTATTAAATACAAAGACCCTTTCAACAAGGAATTGTCCACCTACTAAGGCTATTATACTTATAAGAGTACCAACTATAAGAAGAACTGAATGTTTATAAGTTTTTGTTATTTCATAGGTCAAGTTAACAACTAATATTCCTAAGAAAGTTATTGGTCCAACTAAAGCTGTTGATAATGAAACTAAAATAGCAACAATAATTAATATTTTTTTGCTAAATTTATCATAATTAACACCTAAGTTTATAGCTTGTTCTCTTCCTAGAGACATAATATCTAACTTACTAAAATCCTTATATAATACAAAGGCCACTATTATAAGTATTACAATTGAAACTAATATTATTTTTGTATTAACCAAACTAAATGATGCAAATAATTTTGCTTGAAGTGCATCAAATTCATTTGGATCTATTAAAACCTGCATAAATGAAGACATACTCCTAAATAAGGTTCCAACCACTGTCCCAACTAAAAGTAAGAAAAATATATTATTTTTACTTTTCTTAAGAACTACCTTAAATAAAATCATTGATAACATAACCATTAATGTACCTGATACTAAAAAGTTAACTGTTTTATTTACCATAAAAATTGATGTTGAACCAAAGGTAAAAACCACAATTGTTTGAACTAAACTATATAAAGAATCCAATCCTATAATACTTGGTGTTATAATTCTATTATTTGTTATTGTTTGAAATAGTATAGAAGCTACTGAAATAGTTCCAGCTGCAATTAAAATACCTAATACTTTAGGAATTCTTAAGGATAAATTAAATCTATAATTTTTAGCAGTTAGTCCCCAGACTACGAAAAGAGTTAAAAACACTATTGCTATAATTGACATTGTTATTATTTGTTTTTTATTCTTACTCATTAATTATTCCTCCTAAAAATTAAGTAAAGGAATATTATTGCACCAATAACACCTATAGTTAAATTAATAGGAATTTCATAAGGTGCTATTATAATTCTACTAATTATGTCACAAGCTAATACAAAACTTGCACCTAAAAGTGCTACTAGTGGCATATTAGTTTTTAAATTATCACCTTTCCATATAGAAACTATATTAGGTATTACAAGCCCAACAAAAGGTAAACTACCTACAGTTATTACAACTAAAGAAGAAATTAATGCAACTATTACTACTCCTAAATTAGTTACTCTTTTATAATTAAGTCCTAGACTTACTGACATCTCTTCCCCCATACCTGCTAAAGTAAATTTATGTACATAAGAAAAAGCTACTATAACTAATGGAATACTTAGATATAGAATTTCGTAGTTCCCTTTTAAAATAGTTGAAAAACTTCCTTGTAAAAGTGCTCCCATACTTTGAGTTAAATTAAATCTATATGCAAAAAAATCTGTTATAGATCCCACTACATTTCCAAGCATAATCCCTACTAATGGTATAAATATTACACTTTTTATCTTTATTTTCTTAAGTATAGTCATAAATATAAAAGTACCTGCTACTGAGAAAATAAAAGCTAAAATCATTTTTTCAAACAAACTTGCTGAAGTGAATATTATCATTGAAAATAAAACTCCAAGCTGTGCTGAATCTACAGTTGCTGCAGTACTTGGTGAAATAAACTTGTTATTACTTATTTGCTGCATAATAACTCCACTTATACTCATTCCAACTCCAGCTACTAATATACTTATTAATCTTGGAAGTCTGCTTATCATAAGGACTTGTACATCCTCTGAGGTAAGATTAAATATATTTATATCTATTACTCCAACAAAAATTGAAATTATTGATAGTAATATAGTTATAATCCATAAAGATTTTTTAGCCATAAACTCAACTCCTGTCATTTGATAATTTATATCAACTGAGTATTATTATAATTGATAAGGATTATCATTGTCAATATGTATTTTGGAAATAAAAAAATAGAAACTACATAATTTCTTATTCCGTAACTACGGTATAAAATAGAAAATTATATCGTTCCTATATATCTTATTTTAATCTTTATATCTATTAACTTCTTTTTTCACTAAAACTAATAAATTATTTAACTCATTTATTTCCCCATCTTCTACTAACTTATTTAAAGAGCTTTCAAATCTACTTGCTTCAGCATTTTTTCCTAAAGATCTTAAACTTAATATATTATGCATAATATTAGTAATGATATCTGATTTAATTTCAAATAATTTTTGTGCATCTTTAATTTCATCTTTAATATCTAACATAAGTTCATCTAATTCAAAAGCTGCATCTGCTGCTTTCTTTAGCTTTTCCCTTACCATTTCTGGCAATTGTTTTTTATACTTATAATTTAAAGAATGTTCAATAGTGGCCCAAAAATTCATAGCTAAGGTTCTTATTTGAAATTCTGCTAATATCTCCTTTTGTCCTTCTGCCATGTTTACAGGATATTTTATTATTATATGATAGCTTCTATATCCACTTTCCTTTACGCCTCTTACATAGTCCTTTTCGTAAAGAATTTGCATATCTTTTCTACATCTTATTATTTCTACAACCTTATCTATATCATCTACAAACTGACACATTATTCTTATACCAGCTATATCCTCAATTTCGTATTGAAGTCTATCTACTGGTATACCAAACTTATTTGCTTTTTCTAAAAGGCTAGAAATTTCTTTTACTCTACCTGTAACAAACTCTATAGGTGAATATTCATTCTTTTTTCTATATTCCTTTCTTATGCTTCTAAGTTTAACTTTTAATTCATCTACTGCCTGTTCATAAGGCATAAAAAAACTTTTCCAATCATGAATTACCATCTTATATCACCCTTTTCAAACTTCACCCTAACTATTATATCAAAAAACTTATAATGTGTAATCTAATTCTTATATAAAATAATTTCTTATATCTACATTTTTCCTATATTATGCTATAATTAGATATATGTAGAATTACGAGGTGATAACAGATGATAAACTCTTTAAAAAGTAATAAAGATTTAATTAACAAAGATAATAATATACATAGTAAAAACATATTTTTAAAAGAAATTACTTGTCCAGTTTGTGATAATGTCTTTAAAACACCTGCAGTTAAGGTTAATGCTCCAAGAATTACCTCAAAGGATTCGGACTTTTTCATTAGATATTCTGTGGAAAATCCCTACCTTTACGAGGTTTGGTTATGCCCTAATTGCGGTTATGCTGCTCTAAAATCAGATTTTGAAAAAATAAGAAATTTTCAAACTAAGCTAGTTAAAGATAATATTACTCCAAAATGGGTTAGTAGAGACTATCCAATTCCCTTTAATGAAAATGTAGCTATAGAAAGATATAAATTAGCTTTACTTAATTCCTTAGTAATTGAAAGTAAATCAAGTACTAAGGCAATGATCTGCCTAAAAATAGCGTGGATGTTTAGATTATTATCTGATGAAGCTAATGAAAACAATTTTTTAAGACAAGCACTAGTTGCTTTCAATGATACATATACTAACGAGAAGCTACCAGTCTATGGATTAGACAGATTTTCAATTATGTTTCTTATTGGAGAAATAAATAGGAGAATTGGAGAAGAACAAACAGCCTTAAGATGGTTTTCTGAAGTCATTACATCTATAGGTGCACCTCAAAAAGTAAAAGAAATGGCTAGAGATGGAAAAGATAAAATTAGGAGGTAGAAAAATGGGTTTATTTTCTAAGAAAAATAAGAAAGCTGTAATATCAAATGATTCTAACAATACTATTTTAGACGAGGTTGCAGCTACTGAAATTATTGAAAGAGAAAATACTAATGAGAGTTTAAAAGATGAGATGGTTAAATTAAGTGAAAGTAGTTCTAATATATCTACTGCTATTCATGATGTTAATAGCTCATTATCAGCTTTAACAAGTGCAAGTTTGACACAAGCTGAAGAAATTAATAATGCTAGAAATATATTAGAAACCTTTAATAATCGTATGGAACAGTTAGCTTATAATATTACTAATGTTCAAATAACTGTTTTAGATACTGATAAGGTAGCAGATGAGGGATTAAATACATTTACTGATTTAGATCATTCATTAAATGCTTTACAGCAAGCTTTTAAAACAGTTAGTTCAACTGTAAATTCTCTAGTGTCTAAACTTGAATCCGTAAATACCATTACTGATTCTATTAGCCAAATTGCAAGTCAAACAAATTTACTTTCTTTAAATGCTGCTATAGAAGCTGCAAGAGCCGGTGAAGCTGGTAAAGGTTTCTCAGTAGTTGCTGGTGAAGTTAGAAAGCTTGCAGAAAACTCTAAGCAATCCGTTGAAAGTATAACTAAAATATTAGATGATATTAAAACAGACATATTAGATGCTTCAAAAGCTATGGAAGCTGGTGGTGTTGCTGTTGATAATCAACAAAAAACTTTACAAAGTACAAAAGGAAGTTTTACTAATATAAAAGCTTCAATTAATGAATCAGTTAAGGAAATAGATAGTTGCATAGAAAATCTAACTACTGCTTCTTCAGAAAAAGACGATGTTTTATCCATAATGGAAAAGGTAACTACTTTATCTCAAGAACATTCAGCTGTTTCAGAAGAAATTGCAGCAAATATGGATTTACAAACTAGAAACCTTGAGGATTTAAACAACACTATTTATTCATTAAATAATCAAATAAATTAATAGGTATATTTAAAATTGTGTACTAAGAATGAAAATATAAAAATGGGTTGTCTTTGACAACCCATTAAATTTTCCCTGTAACTTTAGTAGAGTAAAATATTAGTATTTTATATAAATAAATTAATATTTGAGTCATCTGCTTGACCCAAGTAATATCCAACCCCACCATAAGTAATTCCATCTATTAATTCTTCTTTTTTAATCCCCATAACATCCATAGACATAGTACATGCTACTATTTCTACTCCATTTTTTATAGCTGCCTCCATTAAATCTTCTAAGGATTGAATGTTTTTATTATTCATGACTCCTCTAATCATTTTGGCTCCCATACCACCCATATTCATTCTTGATAAACCTAATTTTTTACTTCCTCTTGGCATCATAACTCCAAATGCCTTTTCAATAATATTTTTAGATACATTAACCTTTTCAGGCTTTCTAAGAACATTTAATCCCCAGAAGGTAAAGAACATTGTAACCTTTTTCCCCATAGTTGCTGCTCCATTTGCAATTATAAAGGATGCTATAGCTTTATCCAAATCTCCGCTAAATACCACCATAGTTTGCCCATCTTTCACTGGAACTAATGGTAAATTATTGTTTTGGAAGTTATTCATCATCTTTTCTTGCATTTCTTCTTTATTTAAAAGCTGATTTGAGCACTTCATAATTGTTGCTTCAATTATTCCCTTGTCTTTTTCTATATTTAATAATCTATTATTAGTTTTCTTTGACCAAGCTTCTATATCTCTATAAAATCCTGGATCTGATGCTCTAACCTTTAACACTTCCCCATCAAACATACTATCCATAGTTAGTTTAACTTGCATTAATGGTCCTGGACATGATAATCCCGTAGCATTTAATTCTCTAACCTTGTCTATTGCAACTTCCTTCATTACTAAATCCTCTTCCTTCTCATTATTAAACTCTATTACTTTTGCCTTGTAGTCAAAATTTAAATAAGTTTTATATCCGCCATTTAAATTTCTAACTTTAAATCCATTGGCCTTTAACAATCTAGCTGCTATATAACCTCTAAGACCTACTGCACAATAAACTATTATTTCCTTATTTTTATCTAGCTTATCTAAATTATTTCTTAAATCATTTAATGGTATATTAATTGAATTTTCTATTCTACCTAACTCCACTTCCTCTTTATCCCTTGTATCTAAAAGAATTTGCTTTTCAAAATCTAAACTTTTTATATCTTCTATGTTTATTAAATCTACTAAGGCTTTTCTTTGATTTTCTGCCATGAACCCTGCCATATTAGCTGGTGATTTAGCTGATAAAAATGGTGGTGCATAAGCTAAATCTAACTCCTCTAGATCTTCCATTCTTCCACCAAATTTTATAGCTGTTGCAATTACGTCTATAAATTTATCTACTCCATCATACCCTAATGCTTGAGCTCCTAATATCTTGCCTTCTACATCATAAATAACCTTAATAGTTAATGGAATGGCATTTGGATAGTATCCAGCATGACTCATTGGGTGCAAATAAACTTTCTCATATTTTATGCCATATCTATTTAATGTTCTTTCATTATTTCCTGTAGCAGCTGCAACCATATCGAAAACTTTTATTATTGATGTTCCAAGACTTCCTTTATATTCAGAATCTAAACCTGCAATATTATCCGCAACTATTCTACCTTGTCTATTAGCCGGTCCCGCTAATGGAATAAAAGCTTCTTTACCATTTACATAGTCTTTAACCACTACAGCATCTCCAGCCGCATATATTCCTTTTATATTTGTTTCCATATGATCATCAACTACTATATGACCTCTATCTCCAAGGTTTATTCCACTATTTTTTATAAAATTAGTGTCTGGTATTACACCTATAGCTGAAATAACCATATCAGCTTTAATCATTCTTTCATCATCAAGAACTACACTAATTGAGTTTTCTTCATCCTTAAAAGCAATAACTTTATTATTTAAAATTATACTTATTCCATTATCATTTAATTCTTTTTCAATAATATTAGAAAAGTCTGAATCAAATGGTGCCAATACATGAGGAGCTGCTTCAATTAAAGTTACATTTATTCCTCTTTCTTTAAGATTCTCAGCCATTTCGATTCCTATGAATCCTCCACCTATAACAATAGCTGAGTTAGTTACGGAATTATCCACATATGCTTTAATTTTATCTATATCAGATATGTTTCTAACTGTAAAAATTTTCTCACTATCTATTCCTGGCAAATTTGGTCTTATAGGTTTTGCTCCTGGTGATAATACTAAATAATCAAAAGTTTCTTCATAATCTCCATTAATATTTTTGACTTTAACTTTTTTATTAATTGAATCTACTTCTATAACCTCACTATTTACTCTTACATCTATATTAAATCTATCTTTCATTTTTTGTGGAGTTTGAAGTAATAAAGCATCTCTTTCTTTTATAACCTCACCTACATAATATGGAAGTCCACAATTTGCAAAAGAAATATATTCACCTCTTTCAAATATTACAATATCCATATCTTCTCTTAATCTTCTTAACCTAGCTGCAGCTGATGCTCCTCCAGCTACTCCTCCAACCACTAATACTTTTTGTCTCATTTTTTTACTCCTTCCCTTATAATATAAATCTTTATATTAATATATTATGATATTTAGATATAAATGTTATTAAAAAATACTCCATTATGGAGCATTTAATTTTTATGATTTTAATAATGCTTCTATTATTTTTCCAGCTCTTTCATCAACTACCTCATAAACTATCTCTAACCCATTTCTCTCACCTTTAATTATCCCAATGCTTTTAAGCTTTTGTAGGTGTTGAGAAATAGTTGATTGAGGCATACCTAAACAACTATGCATATTAGTCACATTACAACATCCCTTTTCCAAAAGATTTTTAACTATGCAAAGTCTAACTGGGTGTGCTAATACCTTTAAAAATTCTGCTACATCCTCATATTGCTTATAATTACTCTCCAACCATATCACCTCATTTATATTCCCATTTTTTTCAATATTGTTATAATAATATCAATAATATTACTATATTCAAATTTTATGATGTTGTTATTAAATTGTCAAGCTTTATTTATAAATCCAATTTTTTATTTTTATTTTCCCTCTACCTAATTCTAAAATTCCTCTTTTCTCTAAAGTCTTTAAACTTCTACTTACAACTTCTCTTGAAGACCCTATATCAGCCGCTATTTTTTCATGAGTAGTATAGATTATTTTTACTCCATTGTTTTCTTCTAGCTTTAAATTAAAATAATCAATTATCCTATTTTCAATGCTATTAAATGTTACTTTTTCTAATCCTTCAACTACATTTTCAAACTTATTATATAAGTTTTTAAAAATATATTTTAAAAAAACACTATTATTAACTAAATATCTTTTAAATAAATCCATAGGTAAAATAGCTATCATAGCATTTTCCTCTACATCCGCAAAGGATTTTTCTTCTGAATCAGTTAAAGCACATAATATAGTATTAAAGCAACTGTCCCCTTTACTAATTCTATAAAGAGTTATTTCTTTTCCATCATCACCAAGCTTATAAATCCTAAGCTTTCCTTCTAAAATAAATGAAAATCCTATACAACTTACGTTGTTGCTAAAAACATTTTGACCTACTTCATAATTATTTACTATTATTCTACTTAAAAATAACTCTAATACTTCTTTTTCCAAGTCTTTTAAAAAAGGATAATTCTTTAACAATTCATACTTTAAATCCATATTTCCCCCTTAAATAAAAAAAGTAAAACTACCTTAATTGTAGCCTTACTTTTTTTAATAATCAACTGATTAAATGAATATTGAAATTTATAGGTCTAATAATGAGTCTATTCTATTCTTATCAAATCCAACAACTATACTTCCGTTTATGTCTAGAACAGGTACTCCCATTTGTCCGCTTTTATTTATCATTTCCATTGCTGCAGCTCTATTTAATCCTACATTTACTTCTTCATAATTTAAATTTTTACTTCTTAAATAGTTTTTTACCTTAGTACACCATGGACAAGTATTTGTTGTATAAACTTTTATATTATTCATTTTGAATTCCTCCGTATCATAAAATATTTCTATGATATAAGTATATTCTTATTTACTCTTTTTGACTGTAACAAAGTCACAAAAGGTATTTATCTTAAAATAGCTACAACTGTAAATAAATAAACAAAAAATCCAATAGTACTAGCTATATGTAATTTTCTTGTAGCTCCTCTTCTATTTTCTTTAAAAAAGTAGCCTGTTATTCCGATAGCAAGCATTATTAATGTAAAACCAATATATTTTATAAAGTCTTCACTTCCTATTTTTTGTATTAAAGCAAGACACATAGCAATTACAGATATTCCTCCTATAACTATATGTGCTTTTCTAAAATTGAATTTTTTTATTCTTAAAAGTTTTGGTATATAATAAGCTAAAAGTGATACCATAAACAAAAGTGATGATAATCTTTCCATACGTTCTTAACCTACACTTCCTCTTTAAGTTTTGTTGATAATTTTTCTTCTTTTGTAATAGTCTTAATTCTAAAAATAAAGTAATAGAATTTAAATAAAATTAATCCTAATATAAAACATTTCATAAAAATACTATCTAAAATAATAAGTGGAAAAGCTAGCATAAAATCTGCAAAAGCTAAAAGGCATACTTTTTCCTTTAATGTCATAGCTCTTTCCTTAACAAAGGATTCTAAGTGATTTTTATATAACTTAGTATTAATAAACCAATTATTAAATCTTTCTGATCCTCTAGCAAAACAATATGATGCTAATAATAAAAATGGTGTTGTAGGTAATATAGGCAGAATTACTCCTATTGCTCCTAATACTACTGCTATAAGTCCTACTGATATATAAAAATATTTCTTTATTGACTTCATACTAATCTCCCCATCTTAAAATTATATTTTTAATAAGTTAAATGTCTAAATAATTCTATTGGATTATATATAAGTAGTCTTGGCCCTGAAAATCTCATAACCGCTTTAACTTTTTCCTTCATATCCTTTTTGTAACAATGTATTGGACACTTTCCACAGGTAGTCTTTTCTTCACCAAACTTACAAAAGCTAAGTCTTTTATGTGCATACTCTAATAAATCCTGACATTCATCACATAATTCCTTATTCTTATGCTTTTTCTTACAATAAATTTTTATCATAAGCTCTATAGTTCTTTTTTCTCTTTCTATTTTAGTCATATATATCTAATCTCCCCCCATTAGGTTTTGATAATCATTATCAATAATAATTCTTAATAAAGAGGATTTATCATCCTCTTCATTAAAGTTATACTATTTTTTTGTTTTCTAGTTTACAAACTTTATCACATATAGCCGTTGTAGACTTTCTATGTGAAATAAGTATTATAGTCTTATCCTTACAATTTTCATTTATAGACTTTAAAATTTCTCCTTCATTTAAAGCATCTAAATTACTAGTTGGCTCATCTAATATAAGTACTTCACTATCCTTTAAGAAGGCTCTAGCAAGTCCTATTCTTTGCTTTTCTCCTGAAGAAAGATTTCCACCAAGTTCCCCCACTTTAGTATCATAACCCTTAGGCAGCGTTAATATAAAATCATGTATCGATGCTTTTTTAGCAGCTTCAATAACTTCTTCTTCAGTAGCATTCTTATTTCCTATCTTAATATTTTCCATTATTGATTCATTAAAAAGATAAGTTTCTTGGCTCACTAATCTTTGTCTATCTCTTAAAGATTTAGTATTAATTTCTTTTATATTTATATCATCTAATTTTATATCCCCGGAATTAACATCCCAAAATCTCATTATTAGCTTAATAAATGTACTCTTACCAATTCCACTTTCCCCTATTAATGCAATCTTTTCTCCCTTTTTGATATTTAAACTAGCCTTTTCAAATATCTTTTCTTTTCTATTTGGATAAGAGAAGGTTACATCATTATAAGTTATATCCCTGCAAAGTGTATCATTCATTCCTGTAACTTCTTCTACTTGTGGATTTTCATCTAAAAGTTCAAATATTCTTTCTGCACAAGCAAAAGTTTGAAGTAATGTATTAGATAAATTACTTAAAGCAACTACTGGCCCAAAGGATGATGAAATTATTACAATAGCAACTATAGCAGTTGTAAATGCTATTTCTCCATTTAAGAATTTACTTACGCCAAGTACAACAAATGTTAATATTGCTATCATTATCGTTATATCTGTAGTAGCTCTTATTATTCCTTCATGATCTTTTATCTTATCTAGACTCTTATTTAGTCTTCTAGAATTTTCATTTATCTTCTTAAGTCTCTCTTCACCATTTTTATATAATAATACTTCTTTTAATCCTCTTAAAGAATCTAAAACATAGTTATTACTTTCTCCAAAGATATTTCTATAATTAACTCCAGCTTCTTTTGCAAAGCTTGAAGAAGCATATGGTATTACAAATCCTACTATTATATAAAATATAGCAGCTATAACTCCGAAAATTGGATTAATTAAAAATAATATTATAGCTATAATACTATTTGTTATTATTGCTATAGATATTGGTGCTATAGTATGAGCATAAAAAACTTCTAAAAGCTCAATATCTGAAGTTATTAAAGCAATTAAATTTCCTTTTTCCTTACCTTCTAATTTTGCAGGCGCAAGCTTTCTTAAAACTGTGAAAATCTTATCTCTTAAGATATATAAGATCTTAAAAGCTATATAGTGTCCTGATAATTGTTCACCATATCTTAAAAATCCTCTTAATACTGCAGCTACAGCCATTACTATTAAAGCACCTTTAAAACTTATAAATGTTATATCTCCAATAAAAGCACCTAGTGCAACTGCTCCAAAGGCAGCTATTGAAATAGCAGCTAAAAATCCTAACACTCCCATAGATATTGTAATTAACATTATTGGTGCAAGTGGTTTTAATTCTACTATTAATCTCTTCATTATTTGGAAGCCTGATCTTCTTTTCATATTAACAAACCTCCCTAATTTCTTCTAATTCATTTTGTTTATTTACCATGTTATGATAATATCCATTAAGATTCATTAACTCTTCATGAGTTCCTTCTTCTACTAATTCTCCCTTATTCATAACATAGATATTTTTAGCATCTCTAACATTAGCTAATCTATGAGATATTACCAATATAGTTTTATCCTTAGATAAATCGTATATAGCTTCCCATATAGCCTCTTCACTTTCAACATCTATATTTGAAGTAGCTTCATCAAATATTATCATTTTTCTATTTGCAAGTATTGCTCTAGCTAAAGATAATCTTTGCTTTTGTCCACCAGATAAGGCACTTCCACCTTCTCCTACATTAGTATTTAATTTATCCTTTAATCCTTCTACGAAACTATCTAATCTTGCAACTTTTAATGCTTCATTAATTTCTTTATCTGTAGCATTTTTATTACCTACTAAAAGATTATCTAATATGCTTCCATTAAAAATATAGCTATTCGTAGATATTAATCCTATATTTTCATATACAAGATTTAAATTTACTTTTTCTATATCTGTATTATTTAATAAAACTTGTCCCTTATTAACTTTATAATTATTTAATACTATAGATGCAACAGTACTTTTACCTGAACCACTTTCCCCTACTATTGCAACTATTCCCTTTGGTGTAATATCCATATTGATATTCTTTAATACTTCTCTTTCACCATCATAACTAAAAGTAACATTTTTAAGTTTTATATTTATATCTTCTTTAATTTCTTTTATATTTTCATCAACTTCTTTTTCTCTTTCCTCTGCATCTAAGATTCCAAAAATTCTATCAGATGCTGCCATTCCATTCATTGCTATATGGAAATATGAGCCTAAAAGTCTTAATGGAATAAAGAATTCTGAAGATAAAAGTATTATTATAAGTAAACTTCCTGGTAGCAAATCTCCATTTTTCAATTGAATTAAAGCAACTATAGTTCCTGCTGCTGCACCACCAAAAGCAACTAAATCCATTATTGTAATAGAATTTAACTGCATACTTAAAACCTTCATTGTTATTTTTCTAAACTTTTCAGCTTCTATATTCATCTTTTCATGTCTTTCTTCATCAATATCAAATACCTTTAATGTTGTAAGACCTTGAAGATTCTCTAAGAAACTTCCACCTAAGTCAGAATAACTTTTCCAATAATCCTTTAAAATTCTCTTTGCTATTTTCATTATTGCAATTATTGAAATAGGAATAAGAGGCACACAAAGTATAAATACAAGGGCTGCTTTAAATGATATAAAGCTCATAAATATAAACAATGTAACCGGAACTAATAGTGAATAGAAAAATTGTGGTAAATACTTACCAAAATATATTTCAAGTTGTTCTACACCTTCTACCATTACTTGAACAATAGATGATGTACTTTCAACACCACTATAGCCAGTACCTAATTTAAGTAACTTCTTATACACAAGTTCTCTTAAAATTGTTCTTGCCTCTGAAGAAGCTAAATTAGAAAACTTAGCATATAATATGTTGCAAATAAATCTTATAATTAAAAGTCCAATTATTATAACTCCAGGTTTTAAAATATCACCTAAATTTAAAGTAGTTATTCCTCCCGAATAAATCCTATTTATAAATTGTCCAACAAGTATAATAGTAATAATATTACATATTATGGATATCCAATTTGCTAATATAGTAAGAACTATGTATTTCTTGGATTGGCTACATAAATTTATTAGCCTTTTATTAATCATCATAATATCTTCCCCCTTATATAAATACTGATATTCATTTTCATATGATAACAACAATTGATATTATATCCCAAATGATATTAATTTTCAATAGATAATCGTTAAAAATTTACCTCTTCTCTCTAACTATTTATTATATATTAATTGTAAAATATGTTTTTATTTTACTTCTATTTATGTATAATTAATTATATAGATTAACTAGTAGTAGTTAAATTTTATTTAGAACATAGTCTAAAATAAAATAGAGAAAAAAATCAAATGATTTTTTTCTCTAATATATTAATACTATTAATTTACTTAAATTTTTCTAGTTTAATAACTCTAGAATGTACTATGCTTCCACATTCTTTACATATTGTATGTTCAATTGGGCTTCCTAATCTAAGACCCCATAATTCAGGATAAACACACCCCTGAGCGTATTGATGACCTGTAGTGAAATCTTTAGCTCCACAATAAGGACATTCTTCAATCTTAATTTCCTTCAACTTAAACCTCTCCTTCAATTACTATTCTCAAAAAGATCTCATTATCTTTTCATTATACATTAAACTGTATATAATTACTATATTTACCACAACAAATCCTTTTATTAAAGATTTCTACTTTAAAAATAAAAACTCAGCAAAAGCTGAGTTTTTACATTAATTTTTTATTTTTAACTCTTCATTATTCACCTGACTAAGATTGTACTACTTCTCTAACTTCTTCTTTATTGAAATATTTAACTAAAATCAATATTCCAAGTGTAACTATTCCTAGAAAGGTTAGAAACTCTAATGTATAAATAAGAGTTACTCCACCTGTAATAAGTGTTGCTATGAACCTAAAGAAATAAGCTACTACCCAAGCTAATACAAATTGATAAATAACAGATAAGAACATCATTTTTGTTCCATACTCTTTTTTCATAACACCTATAACCGCAAAGCATGGAGTATATAATGATACAAAAACCAAAAAGCTTAATGCTGTTATTGCTGTAAACATTGTTGGTAAAACTACGGCTAAATCTCCATAAACTATTTCCATAGTTCCAATTATAACCTCCTTAGCTGCAAGTCCAGTAAGTATTGATACTCCAGCTTCCCATCCACCAAATCCTAGTGGCTTAAATATAGGCGATATAAATCCGCCAAGGCTAGCTAAAAAGCTTGTGTCTATTTCATCTGTAAAACCATTCATATTAAAATAAGTTAAAAACCAAACTACTATTGAAACTGCAAATATTAGTGTTCCAGCTCTAATAATAAATCCCTTTGATTTATCCCAAGCATTTAAAATAATACCTTTAAAACTTGGTAACTTATATTGTGGAAGTTCTAATATAAATGGTTGTTCATCCTTTTTAAATAAAGTGTTCTTAAATATCAATCCAACTAAAATTGCAACTACAATTCCTAATAAATATAATCCCATAACTACAAACTCTTGATTTGAAGCAAAGAATATTGATGCAAATAAAGCATATACAGGTAATCTTGCTCCACAAGTTACAAGTGGGGCTAATAATGCTGTCATTTTTCTATCCTTTTCACTCTCTAAAGTTCTAGTAGCCATTATTGCAGGAGCTGAACATCCAAATCCCATTATTATAGGAATAAATGCTTTTCCTGACAATCCAATTTTTCTCATTATTCTATCCATAAGGAAAGCAACTCTTGACATATATCCACTATCCTCTAAGAATGATATACCAATAAAAAGCGAGAATACTATTGGGAAAAAAACTATAACCCCGCCAACTCCGGCTACTATTCCATCAACTATAAGTGATTTAAACCAATCTGATGAATTTACAAGTAGACCTTCTATAAATGGAGTAAAAGTATTCGCTACAAATCCATCTAATCCATCAGCTAAAGGTTGTCCGAACCAACTGAATGTAAATTTGAATATTAAAAACAATGCTAATAAAAATACTGGATATGCTAAAATTGGATTTAAAACTATTTTATCTATTTCTTCTCCTATGTATCTTGATTTTCCTTTTTCTTCAGATGCTTTTTTTATAACATTATCAATATATCTATATGCCTCATTTTCACTTTTAAAATTTATATTATAATTTGGAATAATTTCTTTAGATTTGTTTATTACTTCTGATATATTAGCTAGACCAATTTTATTTTTAGCTGATATAGGTAAGATTTTTACCCCTAGATTTTCCTCTAAAACCTTTGTATCTAGATTGATCCCTCTTTTTTTAACTATATCCATCATATTTAAAAATACTAGTATAGGTTTATTAAATTGCATTAATTGAGTTGTAAGGTATAAATTTCTCTCTAAATTCGTAGCATCCACTACATTTATTATTACATCAACATCTTCATTTTCTAAATAAGTTCTTGATATTTTTTCTTCATTTGAATATGTGTCCATTGCATATATTCCTGGCAAATCAACTATTGTTATATCTTTATTGATAAATCCATATTTCTTATCTATAGTTACTCCTGGCCAATTTCCTACATATTGCTTAGATCCAGTTAATGCATTGAAAACAGTAGTTTTTCCTGTATTAGGATTACCAACTAGTGCTACATTTATCATACTCCCCACTCCTTAAACATTTAAATAAATATTCTTTGCATCATTTTTTCTAATTGCTAAATCAAAACCTCTAAAAGTTATTAATATAGGATCTCCAAGTGGAGCAACTAACTTCACCTTAACTTGTGTCCCCTTTACACATCCTAAGGCCTTTAATCTCTTTGCCAATTTAGGATCTCCTAGTACTTCTTTTACAGTTCCAGATTCTCCTACTTTCATTCCGTATATATTCACATATACTCCCCCTTACATGGTTTTCTATATACAATTATAACCAATTGATATTGATTGTCAATAACTACTGAAGTTTTTTATCAAAATTTTGTGAATTTTTTAGCAAGTCAAATAAAAAAGTGAACTTTACACTCTATTTTTTGTGTAAACTTCACTTTTTAGTTATTCTAATATTTTTATAGGATCAAAATTTAAGTAGTCACAAGAAGTTATAATATATTCAATGTTATCCTCTACCCCATTAACGGCTGTTAACAATGATGGCCCATGAAGATGTCCATAAATGACTTTTTCAACTCCATATTCTTTAAATATCTCCGTAAAAGCTGAAACTTCTCTTTTCTCATTTATTGGAGGATAATGAATCATAACTATAAACTTATTATATCCAGCTTCTTTTGCTTTATCTAAAGATAATTTAAGTCTTATAATCTCTCTATTAAATATTTTTTTATCTTTTTCTGTAAATCTATCCGTTCCCTCAAGTATCCATCCTCTTGAACCACAAATAGCATAATCTTTATAGGTGTAAAAATTGTTTTGAAGGAATTTAGTATTTTCATACATCCTATTTAGCTTAGATATACCACTCCACCAATAATCATGATTCCCCTTAGAAATTATCTTTTTACCTGGCAAGTTATCTATCCAATCTAAATCGCCTTTACTGTCACTTGCCTTCATTGACCAAGATATATCTCCAGCTATAAGAACTGTATCTTCTTCGTTAATCTTGTTAATCCAGTTTTCCTTAATCTTTTCATCATGCCTAAGCCACTTTTCTCCAAAAATATCCATTGGTTTATCTGTTGTAAAAGCAAGATGAAGATCTGAAATAGCGTATAAAGCCATTAAACCTACTCACCTTTCTATTATTCTATCTAAATCTGTTACATATGCAATAATATGTGCTACTGCTTCATAAAGATCTCCTGGAATATATTCCCCAATATCTACATTACAAAGCAAATCTGTCAATTCCTTATTATACACTATCGGCACATCATTTTCTTCTGCTTTTTCAATAATTTTATCGGCAATATGTCCCATTCCACTAGCAGTAATTACAGGAGCCACTAAATTTTCTTGATATTTCAAGGCAGCAGCTTTCTTTCTTCCCTTCATAATTTTTTCCTCCTATTATAAAAGACTATACCCTCCTATCTATAGAAACTCCAAAACCAGAATTAAAGAAATCTCTACATGTAGTTAGTGATACTTCTTCCTCTTTTTTAGACACCTTCACATCTACTATAAACCCCATATTTTCAATGCTAGATACTAATTTATTTTTTGCCATATCTACTATTTTAACATAGCCATCCTCACATTTTAAATCTATATCTATTTTTTTATCTAAAACTTTCATATATCCATCTACTGTACCTAAATTTTTTGTATCTATAGTTATTACCATCTTTAAATTTTTACTATCTATTTTCTTTCCATCTTCTCTTTTATCTTTAACAATAATTTTACAAGGATACTCTCTTTCTTTTATATTAATTGGAATATCCGCATAATAATATTCAGAACTTACTTTATTAAATAGCTTAATTTCATTTATATTATTTTTTAAAACATCTACTATCTTTTCAGATGTAATACCTTCACTTTTTATACTAACTAATAAATCCTTCAGTATTTCTTTACTTGCTTCCCCAGTTTTATTGATAGAATTTTTTATAATTTCTTTTGTAGGCAAATCTTCAATAGTACTTTTTAAATTTGTCATTTCCTTAATATTTTCACTTATACTTTCCTTCATAATATCTATTTTATCTGATTGTAAGATATCCTTTAATGGACTTTCTTTATCAATAACTTCTTGATACTTCAAATTTATTCCGTCTTTTAACTTACCAAACTCATCTTCAGTTAAGTTTATTCCTTTTCCCATAAGCTTTGACAGTAATACTTCTAGTTCTCCTTTAGTAAACTTTAATGTTTCTGTTATACCTAAAGATTCATTATTAACCTTATTTACATACTGTCCTAAATCGTTATCTATAGGTAACTCCCCTATTTCTTTAAATTCTGAAATAACAGCCTTTAGACTTTTTATAAATTCCTCAGGCTTTAGCTTGTTTATCCTATTGAAAGTTCTATCAAACTCACTACTAGTAAATTCAGTTCTTCTATTTAATAATATATCCTTTAACCCAACATTAATATAATCTTCTGTTTGCCCTGATATAGACTTTAAAATAGAAAGTAAACTAACTTTTGAATTTCCTTCATTTTTTTGATATGCTCCACTTCCAATTCTATTTCCTAAATTTCCATCCTGAATATTGTTTTCTTCCTTAATAATCTTATTTATATTTCCTTCTACTTCTTTTGAATTAATATTATTTTTTAGCTGCTCAACTACATTATCTCCACCTTCTGAAATTGATGTTTTTAACTGTGGTATAGCAGTTGAAAGATCATTAATTAGTTTTATAATACTATTTTCAGTTTTAAACATTGTATTAAAACCTTTAATATTTTCTTTATTTAATTCAATATTATTTTCAAAAAATAATAATAAATCTTCCTTTGATAAAGTCTTAAATTCAACAAAGAAGTCCTTTAAAATATTGTTTATCTTATTTCCTTCTAAAGTGCTTTCCCCTATTCCTTTACTTAATAGATATTTAGAAATAAATTCTTTAACTTCATTTGGATTTTCATTAATCTTATTTAAAAACTGAATTAACCCTTTAATTTCTCTTATATTTTCTTTAGTAAGAGGGATATTAAATTTAACCATATCTTTCAGCAAATTAATATCTTCTTTACTTAAACCTTCTTTAAGAATAATTTCATTAAAATCCCCTTGATTTAATTCATCACCCTTAACTTTTTCACCTATTATCTTTAACTTTAACTTTCCATTTTCAAATCCTTCAACTTGAAATCTTGTAAGACCTTTTCCTAAAGAGTCTAAGTCTCCATCTACTTCAGCTTGAAATTCCCACCCATCTATTAAACGGATAGTAGCTTCATTACTACCTTCTTTTTTAATTACCTTTCCTGAAAACTTTTCACCAGTATCAAAAGTTAGCTTACTAGATATTCTTTTATTATTTACATTATAGGTATTCCCTATATTAAATATTCCTGGCATTTTCTCACCTCTTAGTGTCTTCTATATTAATTATAATATCGGCTACCCTATAACCTTTCTGAATAGAACTCATCTTGGAAATAAGTTGGAAATATCATCGTTATCTTTAGAAATTTCTTCAGAGTATTATTAAATTATAGAAATACAGGAGGTATAAAAATGAAAAAAGGAATTATAAAAAATCTATTATTATTATTTATTATATTATCTTCTTTAACTCTTTTATCTTGTAGTAATACTTCTAAAAAAATTACAGTCAGTGAAGATACTAAAGAAGAAATTTCTCTTGAAGAAAAAGAAATAATAAAATCTATAAGCGCTGGAGAAAAACTTCTAGATGAAAATAAATTTGATGAAGCTAAAGAAGCCTTTAACAGAGCTATTAATTTTGATAAATCAAATAAAGATACCTATATAAGAATAAAAGATAAGTATCTTTCAATGAATAAAGCGGATGATGCCTACTCCATTATTAAAACAGCAATATCTAATAATGTTGATATTGATAATATGAAAATAATACTAAAAGAAATATCATCTAAATTTGAAGTAATCAAAATATCAAATTCTGTTTATCAAAATGACAATTATGCTTTACCTAAACAAGTAATTATAAATGTATCAGATAATTCAATGACTATCCCTATAACTTGGGATAATGAAAAAGTTGATACTTCTAATCTAGGTACCCTCACCTATGAAGGCTATAACGATGAATATGGCAGAAAAATAGTAGCTGAATTAACAGTATTAGAAAATGTATATGATAAACAAATTGGATGGCTGAAAAACTTATATGAAAAAAATGGTGAAATCTATATTGATATAGACTTAGTTGAATTCTATTTAGGTAGAGAAGAAGCCCTTAGAGAAGCTATTAAAGATGGTAAAGCTGGTATAGATGAAAATGGAGAGTATTTTTTACCTGATCCAGTATGGATAAGAAATAATTCTGATTCTATATTCACTTACCAAGTATCTTCAGATTCCTCATATTCATTATGTGGATATAATACTACACCTAATGATCCTTACGATAGAGGTTTAGTTTCTAAAGTTTCTTACGATGAGTTTCTTAATGTATTCAACAAAACTAAAACTAATGAATCACGTATTCTTCTAGTTTGGATAGATATAAAAAATGGTTCAATTTCTAAAATTACCGAACAGTTTTTACCTTAAAAGAAAGGAGATTTAATTAATGAAAAAAATACTGAAATTACAACTTCTATTTATAATTATTATCTTAGCAACTACTCTATTTGCATGTACTGGTACTATAACAAAAGATGTCATTTTATCTACAAACACAACTGATGATATTTTAGTAGAAGAAAATGAAGCTAATGAACTTATTAATAATGGAACTAAACTTCTTTCAGATGAAATGTATGATGAGGCAATGGCTTACTATAATAAAGCTATTGAATTGGATAAATCTAATAAAGACTTATATTTAGAAATTAAAGATATTTATATAGAAGCTAATAGATTAGACGATGCTTACTTTATAACTAAAATTGCTATTGCTAATAATATAGATACTGAAAATATGAAAAAAATAGCTGAAGATATATCTTCTAAACTTGAAATAATAAAAATTACTGATAAAGTTGAGCAAGATTCAGAGTATTATTTTCCTAAAACTGTTAATACAATAATAAATGGAAAATCAATATCCTTACCTATAAAATGGGATTATTTAAAAGCTGATACAACTGTACCTGGAACTTTTGAGTATTATGGACTTAATGAAGAATACGGAAGAAAAGTCCAAGTTACTTTAACTGTTTCAGAGGTTATTTATGATAAACAAATTGGATGTATAAAAGATATATATACTATTGATGGAAAAACTTATATAGATGTAGATTTGGTTGAATTTTATCGTGGTGAAAATGCCTTAAAAGAGGCCCTAAAAGATAATGAAAAAATTGATTACACGGAAAATGGTACTCCTTATGTTCCAGATGGTTACTATATTCGAAATAATTATGCTAAAATAACTACCTATGAAATATTAAGTAATTGTAGCTTTCAATTATTGCATCATGATTTCACAGATTTAGGCTATAATACTCCTGCCCCAATTAATTCTTCTATAACAGAAACAGCTTCATTTAATGATTTTAAAAATTATATTGATTTAAGAAATCCTATGGATATAAGAGATTTGAATATAGATTCAAGTAAACCAATAACTCAAAGAGAGACATTATTCTGGATTGAGTTAAAAAACAATAAAGCTTACTCAATTTATAGACAATATACTCCTTAAGTCATTTGTAACAATAAAGGATTAATAATTCTTTATTGTTACTTTTAACTTTGTAATATATACCATATAATTAATAATATACCAACAAAGGAGCTGATCATATGTCTAATGAAATATTAATTGTTGAAGATGATAAATCTATAAATGACATATTATTTCATACTTTAAAATCTGAAGGATATATATCCTATAGTGCGTTCACTTTAAAGGAAGCTAAGGACTACTTAAATATAAATTTACCTGATTTAATTCTTCTTGATTTAAATTTACCAGATGGAAATGGATTTGATTTATGTAAAGAAATTAACACTAACTATTCTATTCCTATTATAATTCTAACAGCTAAAAATGATGTTGTAGATAAAATATTAGGCCTAGAACTTGGTGCTGATGATTATATAACCAAGCCCTTTCATATTAAAGAAGTATTAAGTAGAATAAAAGCTGTTTTTAGAAGAATTGAAAAATCCGCTTCTAATACAAATAATCAATTTATCAATATTAATCAAAATATTAAAATAAATTTTAAAAATAGAACTGTATTAAAAAATGAAAAACCTATTTCACTTAAGCCTAAAGAATATGATCTTCTAGAATTTTTTGTTCAAAATAGAAATAAGGTTTTTTCAAGAGAACAATTAATAGATAATGTTTGGGAATTTTCTTATGATGGTGATGTAAGGACTGTAGATATTCATATAAGAAGACTTAGAAGTAAATTGGACAATCCTAATGAACCATCTATAATTGAAACAGTATTTTCTGTTGGTTATGTTATGAGGTAAAATATGAAATTAAAATACAAATTCACCTTAATAATTACTATTACCTTAATTTTTTTAGGATTATCCTTAAATATCTCAGTTAGAAAAATATTAAAAGATAACATGGAAAATTCTATTACCAACTCTTTAAAAGAGGTTATGAAAAGTACAAGAGAGTCTATAAAATATACTTTATCTGTAAGAGATTATGTTCTAAAGGACAAAGCCTTAGCTCAAGAAGCTAATTATTTAATTGAATATATATCTTTAAACTATGAAAGTTCTTTAGAAATTTGTGATGTTAATGGGGAATTGCTTTCCAGTAATATAGATACTAGTCCTGTAGAATTCAAAAATAATTTACCTGAAGTTAAAGATGGAAAAACTATTGTAAATATAAAATATACTAATAATAACCTTACTGGTGTACTTTCTTATCCTCTTATAATAAATAAATCTTATATAGGGATAATTAACTTAACTAAAGACTATACGCCTCTCCTTATTGACTATAAAAAAGCAACGACTACCTTAACTTTAATTGAAATACTACTTATAATCTTTATTTTTATAATTTCTTATAGACTTATAAAAAAAATTACAGATCCAGTTGAAATACTTACTTCTGCATCTAAAAAATTAGGAGAAGGTAACTATGATATAAACATAAATACAAATGGAAATGATGAAATTTCTATACTTTCAAAGGAATTTATTAATATGAAATCTAAAATTCAAGAGCAAATCTTGGATATAGAAAGAGAAAAAGAAAAGGTTGAAAAACTAGCTATAAGTAGAAAAATATTTTTCGATACAGTTACACACGAACTTAAAACACCTTTAACTTCAATTATTGGTTATTCAGAAATGATTTTAGAGAATGTTGTAGATGATGAAAGCTTTAAATTACATGCTATTAATAGAATACATTCTGAAAGCGAAAGATTAAATAAACTTGTTCTAGAAATAATAAAAATTTCTAAGGGTCTATCTTCCATAAATGATACCTACGAAAATATAGATATTTCTGAACTAATAGAGCAAATAATTTCTGACTTAAATATTAAAGCTACAAAATATACATTAACAATAAACTCTAATATAAAGAGTAAAACTATTAACATTAAGCCTAATAAAATAAAAGAAGTATTAATTAATGTAATAGATAATGCCATAAAATACTCTATTAAAGATTCTACAATATACGTAAACTCATATATAGTAGATAACTTATATAATATAGAAATTATTAATTTTACTGAAGCTCCTATTCCAGATGAGGTTTATCAGCATATATTTGAACCCTTTATAAAATCTATGCTATCAACAGATGAATATAGTACAGGCTTAGGTTTATATTTATGTAATGAGATTATTAAGGATCATGGTGGTTCAATCTCATTAGAAAATGGTAAAAAAATAAAAGTGATTATTTCTCTTCCTATATCTACCTAAACTAATTTCAATTTGCTAAGCTATAATAAATTAGGAGCTGCCTTAAGCAGCTCCTTAATATTATTCTACAACTATCTTATTGTAGTTTTTCTTTCCTCTTTTTAATAAAGCACATCCATCTTCTAAATCAGCTTCTTCTAAAGTTCTATTAACTTCAGTAACTTTTTCACCATTTAAAGATAATCCACCTTGTTGAATTAATCTTCTTCCTTCTGCTTTAGATGGAACTATTTTATTTTCAGCCATTATATCTAATATAGTATTTCCTAACTTTTCTTTAGATATAGTTACTGTAGGAACATTACTCATATCAACTCCACCTGAGAATAACGCTTCCGCTGCTGATTTAGCCTTTAAAGCTTCCTCTTCGCCATGTACAAGCTTTGTAACCTCAAAAGCAAGCCTCTTCTTAGCTTCATTTATAGCAGCTCCTTCTACAGCACAAATAGCTCTAACTTCCTCCATAGGAACAAAAGTTAATAAAGATAGGCATTTTTCAACATCAGCATCATCAACATTTCTCCAATATTGATAAAAATCAAATGGTGATGTTTTTTCTGGATTAAGCCATAAAGCTCCCCCAACTGTTTTTCCCATCTTTTGACCTTGACTATTAGTTAAAAGTGAACAAGTCATAGCCATTGCTTGGCCTTGAGCCTTTCTTCTTACAAGTTCAACTCCTGCAATCATATTTGACCATTGGTCATCTCCACCTAATTGCATTTTACAACCATATTTTTGATTTAATACATAGAAATCATATCCTTGCATTAACATATAGTTAAATTCTAAGAAAGAAAGTCCTTTTTCTAATCTTTGCTTAAAACACTCTGCTGTTAACATTCTATTAACTGAGAAATGAACTCCTACTTCTCTTAAAAAATCTACATAATTTAAATTTAGTAACCAATCTGCATTGTTTACTAATATTGCCTTATTATCAGAAAAGTCTATAAACCTTTCCATTTGCTTCTTAATTGAGTTTACATTATGTTCAATTTGCTCTTTAGTAAGCATTGTTCTCATATCTGTCTTTCCGGATGGATCTCCTACCATTGCAGTTCCACCACCAAGAAGAGCTATTGGTCTATGCCCTGCCTTTTGCATATGAGCCATAAACATTAACGCAATAAAGTGTCCTACATGTAAACTATCAGCTGTTGGATCAAATCCTATATAAAAAGTTATTTTTTCCTTTTCTAAAAGCTCTCTAGTTTCATCTTCATGAGTAAATTGCTTTATGTATCCACGATCTAATAACTCGTCTAAAACATTCGCCATTCTACGTATCCTCCTCTTATCTTTACTTATTATAGTATATCTTTTTATTAAAATAATATCAATTACTAAAGAATAAAAAAAGTGTGCTATATAAGTTTGCTTATAACCTAGTCTTCACTTCAAGTCATCCCAGCTTAATACAGAACACTTAAAACTAAAGGAAAGAAAGTATAAAAAGTTAGTAATTATGATAAACTTTTTACACTTTCTTTTAATAGCCTTTTTATTATAATTTTGTGCTTATTTTCTCATTTATTAATTTCTCATACTAATCAATTTTTATCAATGGGAATCCCCATATTTTTATACAATACTCTATTTTCACATTATATTTTCAATTATTTTAAGCAACATACTCTCTAATAAAGTCTGGTAGTTCTTCCATACATTCACAATTTAAATTTATAAATATATTTAAGTTATATCTTTTCGAGAATTCCTTTAATTTTTTGAACAAATTATTTGATTCTAATATATTTCTATTTATTATATTTGATAAAGCATCCACATAAACGTTTTCAATATCATAGTTTTGAGATATAATCCCACAAATTAATCCATAAAAACTATCGCAATCTACTACACCTAAATCATTGGTGTCTATAAACCTTATCTTTCCCTTTAATTGCATCATACGCCTTGCATCATCATCGATATAAACTGAATCACCCTTTGACATTAACGAACGGTCATTTGCAAGCTCTATTAACTTTTTAGACTTGCCTGCACCTCTTTTTGAACAAAAAACTTGAATCATTGGAATCCACTCCTTTAATAGATTTTATATCTTATTTTATATATATTCTTTACTACTGAAATTATTTACAATAAAATCAATAATAAAGCAAAAAGATAGAGAAACTTTTGCCTCCCTATCTTTATTACCTAAAAAAATGTGAACTCATCACTTTATTTTTTCCCACATGTTTAGCTTTATAAAGATATTTGTCTGCACAATTTATTACAGCCTCTAGAGTTTCACCATCATAGGGATAAAAACCTAAGCCAAAACTTGCTGTTATATTTTTCTTTATTTTTCCTTGTGAAATATAATTATTATACAGTGCTTTTCTAATAGAGTCTATTCTTTCATATACCCCATTAGGATCCTTTGTACAATCTATATATAAGATTATTTCCTCTCCACCATATCTAGCAATTATATCTTTAGGTCCTAACATGCTTTTTATTAAATTTGCTGTCTCAATTAAAACTTTATCTCCAAACTGATGTCCTAAAGTATCATTAACTTTCTTAAAATCATCAAAATCAATCATTGCTATTGCATATTCTTTTATATTCTCATTAGCTACTCTTTCATTAACAAGTTCATAAAAGGTTTTTCTATTATAAATACCAATTAATGCATCGCATTTAGCCGCTTTTTCTATTTTTTTATATAAAATCGAATTTTCTAAAGCTATTGCAATTTGACTAGCTATAGAGTTCAAAAAAATTTCGTGAAATTCACTTAAAAAGTTGTAATGAGTATGATCAACTACAATATAGCCAATAAACTTTTCTGCAACTTTAATTGGAACACCAATTCTTGAATGAATGTATATTCCATTCTCCTCATCTTTAGTAATTGATTCCTTAGAATTTAAAATAAAAGTTTTATGATCCTTTATGTATTTAACACATTCCTCATTAAGAACTATACTTTCCTTTGTTCCATTAGTAGCCCTTATAACAAATTCGCCATCTTCTTGTAAGTAAATAGTAGATTGAGTAACTCCTATAATTCCTATTATCATATCGTTAATCATTTGTATTATATTTTTACTACTTAAATTAGAATTAATATAATTGCTAATTAATATCACATTAGAAAGCATATCTAGATTCTTCTCATATTGTACATTACTGGAGCTTAGCTCCTGAATTTTACCTTCAGTGATTTTCTGATAGCTTTCGTATTCTGACTTAATTTGCTTATACTTAACTTTATAATCGTCCATACTCCCTCCCTATTTTCTTATGTATAGTATGAATCGAATTCAGAGAATCTATATAACTTAATATTACTTTATTTTCCTTTTAATATCAATAGGTTTTTGACTTTATTTGTTTTTCATCAAAATAATATCAAATTATTTACAAGCTATCTTTTACTATTCCAGTTCCCTCCATGATAATGTCTACATTTACTTCTAATTCTGTTTTGCTTATAGGATTTTCAATACTAACTTTTGGATAATTAACATCTAATAATCTTTCTATTTGAAAGACATCTATTCCTTCTTCTTTATATTTTTCAAAGGAACTTTTTAAATAACTTTCAACTTCTTTTTCCTTTGCAATTTTTATATAATCTAATAATTCTTTATTAACTATAGCCTCTCCTTGAATTTCTGCTATAGCTACTCTTATTTTTAAATCTTTAATTAATTTAATTTCATTATTATCATATTTTAAACTACTATTAGTAGTATTGCCCAAAATTTCTAAAGTTATAAACCCATTTTCATCTTGTGGATTAGAAATTTCCAAAGTTCCTTTATTTACTTTATCCATTAATAAATTGTAACTCATCGCTTCTCTAGAATCTATCCTATTTACTAAAATCCCATCCTTTATAACAGAGCCTCCACCTATCTCTACTTTTTTATCTAAGGCATCTTCTCTAATTTCAATACTACCAACTATATATGTACTACTAGGTTCTATTGAATTACTTAAATAATCATTAATGTTTGCCCTCATAGCTCTTGGATTCCTTTTATTTTTATGTACTAATTCTTCAAGATATAAACCTAAATATTCTTCATCACTAGAAGTTACTTTTAAAAGATCATCTACCTCTCCGTAATATACAAATATATCTGGCTTTATTTGAAATTCTTGATTATTATTAATTAAATCTATATATCTTTTTATTCCTTCTTTTGCTGCTCTTTCTGTAAATATGTAAGCTCTGTTTTGAGAATAGTTAAGCTCATAGCTTGAGGCTAAATTAACATCTCTCAAAGCTTCTAACGCCGTTTTCCCTAATCCCTTATATATTATTCTTTTTCCCTTATCTGAGCTTTCATTAGTGCTTCTATAAGGCTTAACGCAATCTACATATACTACCGCTCTTCCAAAGTCATCAGTATCAAAAATAATACTTGTAGAAAAGCTAACTTTATTTATGTCTCTATAATTAAAACATCCTACTAATAATAAAGGAAGAATTCCTATTGATAAAACCTTTAAAAAACCTTTAAACTTCATTTTCATCTCCCCTTTTTAATGAAATCCTTAGATATTCTTTTTAATGATCCTCTTAATACTACATCTTTAAATCTATACTCACTTATACTTCCAACAGGAAATAGGAATTGATATCCTACAGAATCTAACTCTGCTATTTGTATTAGTAGCAATAAGGCTCCTGATAAAAATCCTGGAATTCCAAATGCAGCTGAAAAACAAACCAATATTAATGCCCAAAAGGATACTGCCCCATAAAGTTTAGGTATTAAGAAATAAGATAAAGTGCTTAAAGCCACAACTATTATAGTTATTCTAGAAGCTATACCTGCACCTACTGCAGCATCTCCTAGAATCAATGCTGAAACAATGCTCATTGCTCCGCCTATTGGTTGTGGTAATCTAAGACCAGCTTCTTTAATAAACTGAAAAGCTAACATCATTATCAAAACCTCAAAAAAAGTAGGAAATGGTACTCCAGCTCTTGATACTGCAAGTCTAAACATAAATAAAGATGGTATCATGGAAAAATGATATGTTATTATTGCAACATATAATCCTGGTACTAAAGTAGCAATAAAAAAAGCTATCCATCTTAAAATTCTATTAAAATTTGTATAGTATTTATTAAGATAATAATCATCTGGCATTTGAAAGTTCTCTAGAAAGAAATATGGAACTGTAATAACGAATGGTGTTCCATCTACTATTACTCCAATTCTACCTTCTAATAACTTTGCACAAACTTCATCTGGCTTTTCTGTATATCCTACCGTATCAAAAAAACTATTTTGAGTCTTAAGAGCATCTTCTATATAGTTAGTATCTAAAATAAACCTTAAATCCAAACTTTTTACTTTATTCTTTATTTTATCTATTAACTCACTTGGAGCTATTTTATCAATATAACATATAGCCACAGAAGTTTGAGATTTCTCTCCAACTACTACAGCTTCAAATTTTAAATCTGGATTTTTAATTCTTCTTCTTATTAAAGCTACATTATTAACTATTAATTCATTAAAGCCTTCTCTTGGTCCTTTTAGTACAGACTCTGTTTCTGGTGTTCCAATACCTCTAACAGGAAACCCCTTTGTTTCTACAAATATTATTTCATCATAATCATCGAAGACAACTGCAGGATCTCCAGATAATATATGCATTATTGCATCATCTACATCTTTAGCAATATCTGTTGCGCCTATATCTAATACATTTTCTATTACTTCCTTTACTGAATCAATACTGCCTTTTTTAGGATTAATTTTTCCAAAACCTCTTAAAGGTAGTAATACGTATTCACTTATCATATTTACATTACATAAATCATCAATGAATACTACAGTTGCATTGCCTATTACAGTTTTAACAGGTCTATATTTTACGTCAAAGGAGTTTTTTAATTTCTCCTTTATATATTCTAAATTATTCATATACATCACCTGATTGTATTATTTGTTTGAAAACTGTTTAATATTCATTTTTTTGCTAATACTAAGAAAAGAATATTTATTATAGAAAGGATTTTAATATGAATAAAATATCTAGTAAGCATTTTATGTTATTTATACTTGGTGTATCTATAATTTCTCTAAAAACTTATTTATCTGTCTTTATATCTATAGGGGGAAGAGATACTTGGCTATCTTCCTTACTAGCTGGAGGTATTTTTATTTGTTTTTTATTATATATAATTAAAATTTGTAAAGTAACCAATACCTTTAATATAAATGAAATTTTCTTTAATGCCTTACCCAAAGTATTTGCTTTTATTTTATTGGGAATATTTATTTTAGCTTTATTTGTAAATGCTATTGAAGCAGCTGCTGTAGATGCTAATGTTATTCATACAACCTTATTTATTGATACACCAGTTTGGTATGCTTTAATCTTCTTTATAGCTCCATCCTTATTTATATTTAGTAAAAAACTTCGTACTATATTAATTTTTGTATTAGTAAGTGTCTTCACTTTAATAATAAATGGAATATTATTCTTTATCCTAACCCAAAGTTATAAAGATATAAATAATCTACTTCCTGTTTTGGGGAATGGAATAAAATCAAACTTTTTTATTACAGGTATATTAATTCTAGGTGGCTTTTCTACGTTTATGATAGCTATGCCATTTTTAAAGTTTATAGATAAACATGAACATTTAAGTAAGCATAGTTTTTACTCTTCAGTAATTACTGTAGCCTTTGTAGTTGTTTCCTTTGTAGGTGTTATTACTGCTTTTGGTCCATTAAGGGCTGCTAATATATTTTATCCTGAATTTGTATTAAGCCAAAGAATTGAAGTAGCTGGATTTTTAGAGTTTGGTGAGTTATTCTTTATAATTCAAACAGTAGTTGGCTTCTTTATAAAATACGTTTTATGTACTTATAGCATATTAATAATATTCGAAAAATACTTAAAGAATAAAGCTATTTTTATTGGTATTTACACCTTTATTACATTTGTAATCTCTAACTTTTTAAGTATGAGTAACTATTATTTATATGATATACTTAAATATATACAAATCATAAATTTAATTGCATTTTTAATCATTCCTTTTGTTGTCTATAGTGTTTACTACATTAGAATAAAAAATAAAAATTTACACTTAACTAAAAAATAATAAGTTTTATTCTTCTTAAAACAAATGTTATAATTTTCATATTTTTTTATTGCAATAATTCTATTTTATGTTATAATTAATATGAATATTTAAATGATTAGGAAAAATTAGATACATCTCTCCCCTTAAAGTTCATAATTTGCCTTAAGGAAGAAATTATCAGTTTGTCCCTATGAATTTTAAGGAGGATTTTTAAATGGAAGATAAGAAAATAACTTGTAAAGATTGCGGAAAGGAATTTGTTTTCACAGTTGGAGAACAAGAATTCTACAAAGAAAAAGGATTTGACAATGATCCTGTAAGATGTCCTGAATGCAGAAAAGCTAGAAAAGCTCAAAACAACAGAAGATAGTTTCTGTTTTTAAAGACTAACTACTTAAGTAGTTAGTCTTTTCTTTTTATGAATTTTTTTATAAAATCTGGACAAAATACTTTGGAGTTAATTATAAGGAGGATAATATATAAAATGAAATCAATGAAAATACCTTTTACACTATTAATTTTGATATCAATAATATTTTTAATATTTAAATTTTCATTTTGGTCCATAAACCTAATAATAATTTCATCAATTTTATTTTTGCTAATAGATATTTTTAAATTTAAGGAAAAAACTCCCTAGGGAGTTTTTAAAATTTATTTTACTTTTTTTATCAACAAATTTCCATCGTATATATTTTTTATTTCACCTTCTCTATACATCCATTCCTGACATAAATCAAAATCTTCTTTTCTATAATCTCCATTGATTTCAAAAGTAAAATTTTCAAACCCTACTGCTACATCTTTTGGAAATCCACAATACTCAATAAAATAATTAGCTTTCTCTTTAGCAGATGAATTATTAAAAATTTCTGCTGCTTCATTTAATGCTTCATGAAAATTTCTAACAGCTTCTACATTATTATTATAAAAATCTTCATCAAAACACCACATAACTAAATTTTTATCACTGTTTTTTGAATCCCAAATAATTTTCCCTCCATTATTAACTACCTTAGATACAAAAGGTTCTATAGCAACTAATGCATCTATTTCTCCATTATTTAGTGCTTGGATTCTCTCATAAGTATTATTAATCCAAACTATTTTAGGATTCCTTATAGAATTCTTTAAATCATTTTCTAAGAATAATCTAAATAATCCCTTTCTATTAACTCCAACTCTTAGTTCATTTAAATCCTCAGGTAAATTTTTACCTCCCACTAAATTTATAGTTCTTGTCAAATTAGAAGTTATAACTGCTCTTTTACCTTTTTCAAGCATATAAAAAAAGAAAGTTGTGTCTCCCATCATTGCATCTGATCTACCTTCTAGAAATTCAATATTCCCATTGAATAAAAAGTCTTCATCTAAATATAAATTCATATCTATATTATATTTTTTAAATATTCCTTTTTTATCTGCAATTATTGAAGTTAAACTAAGTGGATTTTTCTTTATTAAATTTAAATTTATTTTTACCATATATCCTCCTTCTGTATAATTGATAATGCATTATTCATTATCAATTATCCATTATAAAAATGTTGGCATTTTTATACATATTATGAATTCTAGAGACATTATAAAGTGAAAACTATATATAAGAAGTAGCGGTCTCGGTCCCCACTCTCTTCCCATCTCCTTATATACTTCTTTTATTTTATAATAATCCTTATACCATTTCACATATCCATAATAATAAAATATTAATAATCCTGATATAAATATTATTAAGTTTATCTTAGATATTATAAATAGTATTATCCATGCTATTAACATAACTATAGCTTCTGGTATTATTATTTTAATGGAATTTCTAAACCCAATAATATGAGGTAAAGTTACTCTAACACCTTTATCCTTTTCATAGTCTGAAGTATTATTTGTAGACATTAAAAATACAGTCATTATCATAGATATAAGTGCATATAATACTATTTCTATGCTTACTTTACCTTGCTGTATATAGGCAGATACAAAACTACTTATACCACCTGCAAATATTCCAGAAATCAATTCTCCAACAGGATAAATAATATATGGCTTTGGTCCCAATGAATATGTTATTGCAGCTAAAGCACTTATTATTCCTATAAGTAATATGCTTATATTTTTAGTTATTAAAACTATTAAAAGTCCACTTCCTCCACCTAAGGCTAGCATAAATACCAATGCTATTACTGCATCTAAAAACTTTGCATCGCCTCTAACTAAACCTTCACTGCCTAAATGTCCAGTAAAAGTATCTTCATTTTCCTCATTTTTCAAAAATGCCCTTATTTCATTTGCTATATTGGCCACTATATTTAAACTAAAACCAGAAATAAACATTAACACTAATGGTAATAAATTTAGTTCTTTTGTTAAGTAAGCTCCAAATAACCCTCCACTTAATGCTGGTAATCCTGTTGCAAATCCTGTTCTAAGTTCCATTACTGTATAAATACGTCTAAAAAAGTTATTCTTCATTATCTTATACTCCCTGATGTTATTCCCTGATAAATATGCTTCTGTAAAAATATAAAAAATAAAATCATAGGTATCATACTTATTACAATTCCAGCACAAATTACTTGCCATTCTGTAGAAGAGGGTCCTATGAAGCTAAATAAACTAGTTGAGATAGTATTTAAACCTTCTCCTGGCATATATAAAAATGGCACATAAAAATCATTGTATATTGAAATTATTTTAAGCATAATAGCTGTTGCTGTTGCAGGTTTAAGTAAAGGAAATATAACTTTTCTATATATTTGGAAATATCCTGCTCCTTCTAGCATTGCTGCTTTATCTAAATCTCTTGGAACCTTCTCTAAAGCCTGTATGTAAATATAAACCATTAATACATCTGCACCTAAATAAATTATTATTGGTGCAAGCCTAGTATTATATATACCTAGTGAATCAATTATTTTAAAAGTTGCAACCTGGGACATTTCCATAGGTACTATCGACACAAGTAAGTACATGAATAAAATCATTTTTTTAAACTTAAATTGAAATCTACTTATAACAAAGGCTACCATAGAACCTATAATAACACTTCCTATTGCACCAAAAAATATAAGTATAAATGTATTAATGAACCCAATCAGCATTTTTCCATTTACAAATGCTTTTATATAATTTTCAAAATAGGTAAAGCTATTTGGTGGAGTAATTCCACTTGTTCTTGTAAACTCATCATAGGTTTTAAAAGATCCAAAAATAACAGTTATTAAAGGTAAAAATACTACTATTGTCCATCCTATTAAGGCTGTATATTTTAATATTTTTGCTATTATAGACTTAATACTCATCTTCATCATTACTATATACCTTCTTCTGAATAATTGTTGCCAATATAATTACTATGGAAATTATTACTGCCATACTAGCTGCAAGTCCTATTTTCTTTTGCTCAAAGGCAGTTTTAATAGTTTGAAGTAAAAAGGTGCTAGTTCCATTAGATCCATTAGTCATTATCATAGGTATTTCAAAAACAGATATAGCTCCTATAATAAGTAAAATAAAATTTATCTTAATTATTGTATGTATATTAGGTAATATCACATATCTAACCTTTTGCATTACAGAAGCACCTTCTATTTCTGCAGCTTTTATATATTCCCTTGGTATAGATTGAATTGCTCCAAAATACATAATAAAGCTTCGTCCTGTAAATCTCCATAGAGATATACTGGCTAAAGTATAATTTACAATCCTCGGATCTCCCAGCCAATAATGAACAAATTCTCCAAGACCTAAAGTTCCAAGTGCAGCATCAAAGGTTCCACCAGGTTCAAAAAAAACTCTAAACATCATTGATATAGCTACTCCACTTATAAGAGTGGGAAAAACAAAGCTAGCTTTGAAAAAGCTTTTAAATTTAACTTTAAATGATAACATAATAGCAAAAAACATAGCTACTATTATTTGTAGCATTCCAGATAAAAAATAATATAAGCTATTTTTAAATACCTGCAAATAAGCTTTATCTGTTAAAACTCTTATATAATTGTCAAAACCAATAAACTCCTTAGTTTTTGATATACCATTCCAGGATGTAAAACTATATATAACTATTTCAATTATAGGTAAAAATCCAAATAAAAATAATAATAAAATAGGAAAAAAAAGAAAGAGAAAAATAATTTGTCTTTCTTTTTTTATTAAATTTACATTATTCATTTGCCTTTGCTGCTGCTTCCCATTTGGCTTCTAGTGAATTTACATAATCAGTATAACTTTCATTTTGATTTGGATATAAACCTATATTAATAACCTTTTGAAGTACATCTGTTAATCTTCCAACTCCTACTTCATTAGCAATTGCAGAATACTTAGCATCAATTTCTGGAGTTTCTGTAGCTGATGTCATTACTATATTATTCTTTTCAAAAATTTCTTTTTGTTCAGCATTTAAATCTTCCTTGTTTGGAGAAATTCCTCCTAAATCATCTGCATAACCGCTTTGAGCTGAAATAAAGAATTCTAAAAATGCTTTAGCTGTTGCTTTATTTTCACTATTTTTGTTTATTCCAATTACTGATGGTGCTCCAAAAGCAATACTTGTTTGCCCATTAAATTTAACTGGTAATGAAGCAATATTTATCTTATTTCCATTTGTACTAAGTTCTTGAATCATTTTTGCATCTTGAGAACCCTTCATTATCATAGCAACTTCTCCATCTGCTAGCATTTGTAATGACTTAGCAAAGTCCCCTGTTATAGGATCTGGTTCTGTAAGTCCATTTGAAGATAATTCATAAAATAAGTCCATTATTTCACGTATTGGTTGACCTTCTTTAAATGCAGTTCCAGCCTCTAACATTGCTGATCTATATTTTTCTCCACCATAAGAAGTTAATGTTCCACCCCAAGTTCCTAAAGTTTTATTATAATTTGTATAGAAAGGAATAGCATCAGTATTTTCTTTTATTTTCTTACATGCTTCTATAAATTCTTCTGTAGAAGTTGGCATTTCTTCTACTCCAGCCTTCTTTAAAACTTCTTCATTATAAATAATTCCTAAGCTATTTAAAACTGCTGGTAATCCATATACCACATCGTTATAATCTGCTTCTGTAACATCAATATATTTGTCTTTAAGCTCATCAACACTACCTAAAGGCTCAAAATAATTTTCATACTCTTCAGGAGTTCCATTCATTGTAAATGGTACAAATAAAACATCTCCATAATCCTTAGTATTCATTCTAGTCATTATGTACTTATCATAATCAGAAGATGATTCCCATACTATATCTTCAACATTTGGATAAAGCTTTTTAAAATCTTCTTCTATTTTTTCAAATAATTCATCAGCATCAGTTCTGGAAGTAACAACCTTTATAGTACCTCCAATTTCTTCACTTTGCTTTTTATCATTACTTTTACAACCAACCATAAGCATTGGCAACATCATTAAAGTTACGATTATTTTTTTTGCTTTCATTTTTATTTACTCCTTATATTTTGTTTTGTTAATATATCAAAAATATTAGCCTTATCAAATTTAAAACTAATATTAATTTTATCCCCTACTTTTAAGTTATTTACTCCATAATCCTTTAAAGTAAACTTTAATTTATTATTTACAAGATAAAAAATTGTTTCACTTCCAAGATACTCAATTTTTTCTACACTTACTTCAATTGAATTTTCAGCATTATTATCTACCTTAATAGTATCCTCTGATCTTAATCCAATTATATATTTTCCTTTATCTAAATTATTAAATTCTCGGGGTTTATTAAATTTAATTGCTTCAGATAATAAAATATTATTATCATCAATACTTACCTCAAATAAATTTATTTGAGGTCTTCCAATAAAAGTCGCAACAAAAATATTACTCGGGTTATTATATATTTCAAAGGGAGTTCCTATTTGCTGAATTTCTCCATTATTTAATATTACTATTTTATCTGCCATAGACAAGGCCTCAACTTGATCATGGGTAACATATATTGTTGTAGCTTTCAATTCATTATGTAAATTTCTAATTTCATTTGAAGTAGAATTTCTAAGCTTGGCATCTAAGTTAGACAATGGTTCATCCATTAAAAAGCATTTAGGATTTCTAACCATAGCTCTAGCTAATGCTATTCTTTGCCTTTGTCCTCCTGATAAATTTTTAGGCTTAGACTTTAAACAATCTTCAAGCTTTAATATCTTAGCTGCCCACTTTACCTTTTCATCTATATCCTTTTTGTTTTCTTTTCTTATCTTCATTCCAAAAGCAATATTTTCATATGCCGTTAAATGAGGATATAAAGCATAATTTTGAAACACCATAGAAACATTTCTATTTTTAGGTTCTATATTGTTAATTATTTTATTATCTATTTTTATTTCGCCTTCTGTGATATCTTCAAATCCACATATTAAATCCAAAAGAGTTGATTTTCCACTTCCACTAGGTCCTAATATAACTATAAACTCACCGTTTTCAATATTAAAACTTATATCCTTCAAAGCATATTTTTCAGCATTCTTATACTTTTTAGATATGTTATTAAACTCTATATAACTAATTTAAATCACCCCCATATAAATCAATAAATCTAAATAATATAATTCCTACAATAGTATATATCTTTTTACTTTGATAAATCAATAACAATTATATATTTTACTTCGTAAAATAATAAATAATAGATAATGCATAATTAATGAATAAACACCTATTGTGTTTATAAGTTTTTACAACTCAGCTCGCTGAGTTATTTCAATAATTTTTAATTTATTGACACAGTCTCTTGCCATATCTATAATTAATTATATAGTTAAACGTTATGGTTATTATTATGCACAAATGAAAGGAGTGCTTTAATTGGAAAATAATACAGATAAAAAGAAGGTTATTTTTAGTGGTATTCAACCTTCTGGTCAATTAACATTAGGAAATTATCTTGGAGCTATAAAGAATTGGGTAAAGCTACAAGATGAATTTGATTGTTATTTTTGTGTAGTTGATTTACATGCAATTACTGTTAAACAAGAACCAAAGGATTTAAGACAAAGAACTTTAGAAGTTCTTGCAATATATATAGCATCTGGAATTGTTCCTGAAAAAAATACACTATTTATTCAGTCCCATGTTCCAGCACATAGTGAGGCAGCTTGGTTATTAACTTGTAACACTTACATGGGCGAGCTTGGACGAATGACACAATACAAAGATAAATCTCAAAAATATGGGGACTCCATAGGTGCTGGGTTATTTACTTATCCAGTCTTAATGGCAGCTGATATACTTTTATATAATTCAGATTTAGTTCCTGTTGGTCAAGATCAAAAACAACATTTAGAATTAGCTAGAGATATTGCTAATAGATTTAATAACGCATATAGCCCAACCTTTAAAATTCCTGATCCTTATATTCCAAAGGTAGGGGCAAAGGTTATGAGCTTACAAGAGCCTACAAAGAAAATGTCTAAGTCAGATGATAATCCAAATAGTTATATCTTAATAATGGATCCACCTGAAGTAATCAGAAAAAAGGTATCTCGTGCAGTTACTGATAGCCTTGGAGTTATTAACTATACTTATGAACAACCAGGCGTTAAGAATTTGCTAGACATATTAATTGCAATTAATGGATCTACATCTGAAGAACTAGTTGAATACTATAAGGATAAAGGCTATGCTGACTTAAAGAAGGATGTAGCTGATGCTATAATTTCAGAATTGGAGCCAGTTCAAAATAAAGTAAATGAAATTCTTAAGGATAAGAAAACTCTTGAAGAAATTTATAAGCTTGGTGCTGAAAAGGCTAGCTATGTTTCAATGAAGACATTAAGAAAAATGCAAAAGAAAATTGGATTTATTCCAAGGTAAAATTTTAAACTCCTATTAAGTTAGGAGTTCTTTATTTATTATATTATGAAAAATGAGGTTATATTATGAAGTTATATAAAGGAATATTAAATCTTCTAATTTTATTATTTATAGTTCTATACCCAATATTGCCTAGTTATGGTTCTATAAATTCAGATTTAATTTTATATTTATTAGCACTTATCCAAATAATAGGATTTATATTCTTTAAAGATGAAAGGAAAAACTTTAATATAAATTTACGCTTATTAATAAAGGACAAAATATTTTTATCCTTATTCTTGCTAAACATAGTTATGTATTTTTCTACTTTAATAGCTGAAGATAAAAGAATAGCTTTAACAGGCAGTATTAGATTTACTATGTATATATTTATCTATTACTCAATAGCATACAAACTTAAAGTAAAAGATTCAATCAATTTAGTTATGACATCATTTATAGGTATTGCTACTTTATCTGGGATAGTAAGTATTATTCAATTAATAAGTTTAAATTTTTCACATATAAAGCTTAATGAGGAACATAGAATTGCATCATTTTTAGAAAATCCTAATAATCTTGGTGCCTATACTATTTTATCAATTTTTATAGTATTACTATTATTTCTAAGCGAAAAAAATAAGAGAAAAAAATTACTATTATTTTTCTCTCTCATTATATTAAGTGTAAATATTATTTTATCTCAATCAAGAAATGCTTTGATAATGTTATTCTTAGGCGCATTATTAGTTGCAATAATATACGATAAAAGAGTTTTAATATTTTCAATACTTCTTCCTGTAATATTATTTATTATCCCTCAAAGTCGTTATAGAATAATGGATATATTTAATCCTGATCAAAATAGTAGCCGATTTAAAATTTGGAAATCTGCTGTGCTTATGATTAAAGATAATCCTTATTTTGGAGTTGGATATGATAACTTTGCCGTAAAATATCCTAACTACATTTATCATAATCCTGATCTTATGGTTCATGGAAGTTATAAGGCCCTACATCCTCATAATATTTTTTTAAAGTTTCAAAGTGAATTAGGTATTTTAGGATCATTTTTCTTTATATTATTTATTATTATTACTCTATTAACATTATATAAATATATTAACTGTTCTAAGAATAATAATATAAAAACTATACTAATAGGAATAGCAATTTCATTTATTTGTTTTCAATTTATGAACCTTATAGATTGTTATTATTCTTCATTAAAAGTAATATTAACATTATTTATTTTAATATCTATTCCTAGGCTAATAAATAATAATTCATAAATAAAAAAGATATACACTTTCAAAATTATATGCCCCCTGTCAAGTAGGCAGGGAGCAATTCAAAATGTATAACTTTTTTTATTTTTTCCAATCTCTATTTGTTAAATACTGAATAAATGGTTCTCTAAGCTCATCTCTCTTCAATGCAAATTCCACTGTAGCTTGTAAGAAACCAAGTTTATCCCCAACATCATATCTTCTTCCTTCAAAGTTATATGCATACATAGCTTCATTTTCAATTAGAGTTTGTAATGCATCTGTAAGTTGAATTTCTCCACCCTTACCTGGCTTAGTATTTTGTAATATATCAAATATCTGAGGAGTTATTATATATCTGCCCAAAATAGCTACATTACTTGGTGACTCTTCAACAGCTGGTTTTTCAACTAATTTTTTAACTTTATAAACTCTATCTTCAATATGAATTCCATCTACAATTCCATATTTATTCACGTCTTCTTTTGCTACAGTTTGAACTCCTAATATAGTTGTTTTATACTCTTTGTAGCAATCCATTAATTGCTTTAAGCATGGGACTTCTGAATCAACTACGTCATCTCCTAGTAAAACAGCAAAAGGTTCATTACCAACAAAGGCTCTTGCACATGATATTGCATGACCTAATCCCTTTGGTTCTTTTTGTCTTATATAGTGAATATCTACCATATCAGATATTCCTCTTACCATTTCCAGTAAATCTTCCTTGTTACTCTTTTGAAGCTCCATTTCTAATTCAACCGATTTATCAAAATGGTCTTCTATACATTTCTTATTTCTTCCTGTAATTATTAATATTTCTTCTATGCCTGATGCAACGGCTTCTTCAATAATATATTGAATTGTAGGCTTATCAACTATTGGAAGCATTTCCTTTGGCTGTGCTTTAGTTGCAGGTAAAAATCTAGTTCCAAGTCCCGCTGCTGGTATAATAGCTTTTCTTACTTTCATATCTATCCCTCACTCCCATACAAATATCTTTTTACATAATATATCCAATTGTAATTTTAACATATTAATTTAAATAAAACAATTTATCTAATTTTCTTTATATGCTCTATGAACCTATCATGATTTATGGCAAAATTTCCAGATACCTTTTCTCCGTCATTTAAATTTTTAGTAACAACAGAACCTAGACTTATACTAACCTTATTACCTAATATAAGTCCATTAGAAATTATAGCTCCAAGCCCTATCCATGAATCATCACCTATAACAGTTCTACCTCCAAAAGTAGCTCTAGATGCAATTAGGCATCTCTTGCCTACTTTAACCCCGTGTTCAATATGAACTAAATTATCAAGTTTAGAGTAATCACCTATAATAGTATTATCCCAAGTATAAAGAGCTTTATCTATACATGAATTGTATTGAACTTCAACATTCCTTCCAATAATAACTCCTCCACAATGCTTAACATTCATTATTATCCCATCTAATCTCTTATACTCATATCCTTCTCCACCCAATACGACCCCTGATCTAATTATACTATTATCTCCAATTATAGTATTTTCACGGATTACTACGAATTCTTCTATTATAACGTTATTACCTATAATTACATTCTTATCACTTATGGAAACAAACTTACTTATCTTACATTCATTTCCTATTGATGTGGTAAACTCTTTTCTTTTATAACTTTCTAAGTTTGATAACTCATTATGTAATTTAAAATAATCAGCTCTAGGATTTTTGGAAATTATAACTCCATATCTATTTTTTAGTTTTTCTCCAATATCTTTCGTAGTAATTAATCCCATAATATTATTGCTTAAACTGTTTATGTACTTTTCACTTTCGATAAATGTAAGTAGTTTTTCATCACAATCTGCAACAGCAAGACCTAAAGAAGTAAACTCTATATCTCTTAACAATTCCACTCCATCTATTAAATTTGTAACTTCACTTAATAACATAAGAAGCCTCCTCAAATAATTTAAATATATTATACCAATATTTTCAGAACTTTTAAATCTAATAATTACTTGAAGGACTTTAATCATTATGTTAATATATTTAGTATTATTTAATATTTTTTTAGAAATAATCTGCTTTTATTGAAAGTTTATAAATAATTTGTAATTTACGGAGGAAAAATGATTAAGAAAAGTACTAAAGATTCACTTGTAGTTGGCTTTGCACTATTTTCAATGTTCTTTGGAGCGGGAAACTTAATATTCCCTACCTTCTTAGGAAACACCATAGGAAGTCAATACTTATTAGGGATTATAGGTTTTATTATAACCGGTGTAGGATTACCACTATTAGCTATTATTGCTTGTTCTAAAGGAGATGGAACATTTAAAACTTTATCTAGTAAAATCGGTCCTAAGTTTTCAGTAATGTTTACTGCCATATTATTTATTGCAGTAGGTCCTATGCTTGCAATTCCTAGAACCGCAGCAACTACATATGAACTAGCAATAAATCCATTTTTCAGTAGCATATCACCTTTTATAGCTATGGCAATATATTTTCTAATTAACTTATTTTTTGTTTTAAGAAAAACTTCAATTATTGATACTATAGGCAAATACTTAACCCCTGCTCTTATGGTACTTTTATTTATATTAATAGTTAAGGGATTAATGATGCCAATTGGAGATATAGCTCACACTAATGCCACAAATGTTTTATCAAACTCTTTATTAGAAGGTTATCAAACTATGGATGCTATAGCTGCTCTTTTATTTGCTGGAATAATAACAACGTCTTTAAAATCTAAGGGATATGAAAATAAAGATATGTCTAAAATGATTTTAAAATCAAGCTTAGTTGCAGTTTTAGGACTTGCTTTTGTTTATGGCGGATTAACTTATATTGGAGCTCAAACAGTTAATTTAGCTTCGTCAGATATAGGAAAAACTGGACTTTTAATATTAATATCTAAAAATATTCTTGGCTCTGCTGGTCCTATTATCATTGGAATAGCTATGGGGCTCGCTTGCTTAACTACTTCTATTGGATTGCTTACTGCAGGTGCTAACTTCTTTGATAAGATTTCAAAAGGAAAGTTACCATTTAAATTTAATGCTATTTTAATTTCAATTATTAGTTTAGGACTTGCTACCTTAGGAGTAGATAAAATTATTGTATTATCAGTGCCTATACTTAATATACTATACCCAGTTTCAATTACTCTTATTGCAACTACAATTTTATCTAAATATATAAATAATATTAGAGCTATGAGAATTGGAGTATATACTTCATTAGCTTTTGGAGTAATATTTGCAATTCCAGGAGTAAATTTAAGCTTTATTCCTCTAGCTAGTATAGGCTTTGGATGGTTAATTCCAACAGTAATTTCTATAATTATTGGTTGTCTATTTTTAAGTAAAAGTTATAAGTAAAAATATAAAATACAAAAGGTGCTGTTAAAAGCACCTTTTTAATCTCATTAATAATAAACATCCTTTTTTTCTTTTTTAAAGTTTCTAAAAACAAAATATGCAATTATACTTACTACAACTATTATTGCAGTTCTTAGTAAGACTAATTCATATTCCCCTAAAGAATACCTAAAATAAATTTCATCTAAAACACTACTTATAAAAGGAGCACTAGCTATTCCTACAAAGGTTATTATAATAAAACATGATAATTTTTTAGGAAAATCAAATATTATACCCTCATTCATATTTTCTACTAACATCCTATTAGTCAATAATTTTGAAATAAAAATTAATACTAATCCAATAATTATGAAAAAACTTGATATACAAATAATCTGAAAGCTTGAAATAACATTTCCTATAGTATATGCCCCTATATATTCCATTAATCCATTATAAATATATCTTAATCCATATACTTGCCCATTAATATAATAACTTAATATTGGATTATAATTAACCATAAGAAATACTAAGTAAAGAAAAGAAAATATTCCAGCACCAATCAAATAGTATAAATTAGCAAAAACAGTATCTAATATTGATAAAATTCCTATTATTAAAGTTGAAATACTAATTATTCTTAAAATATCAAAAAGGATTATTATATTAAAATCATTAATATACTTTAAAGTATCATAATATTGAATATAATTTTTAAAGATAATAGCTAAAAATATAATAATATATATAAATACTGACATTACTATTATTATTAATTCTCTTATTCTAATGTCCATTCTAGAAAATGGTCCAGACAAGAAGGTTGACCATTTTTTTCTTTTGAATATTCCAACTGTAATTATATAAATAATAGAAATATAAGCTCCTAATATTATTATTCCATCTATAGAAAAGACATACCTTATATTTATTGGGTTATACAGATACTGCCTTATATCATAAGTAAAGAAATTATTTACGCTTATTAAAGTAAGTATGAAAGCTGCTATATAAACAATACATAAGGGAATAAAAATATTTGCATCTCCTTGATAAAATAAACTCTTATTTAAATACTTCTTCATCACTTACCTTCCCTTCTATTCTATTTATAAAGACTTCCTCTAAGCTCAAGTCTATTTCCTCAACAAATAAAGGATTAAACTTCTTAATAAATTCCTTAAACTCATTATCATTATCCTCTATTACAATAGTAAAGACTCTTCCTACTTGTTTAATATTAAATATACCATTAAAATTTAAGTCCTCTTCATATACAGGCATATCAAAGGCTACTTGAATCTTCTTGATATTGCGCTTTATATTATCTAAGGAATTATGATATTCAATCTTTCCCTCATTAAGAATTAAAACCTCATCACATATTCTTTCAAGTTCTATTAAATTATGAGAACTTATTATAACAGACTTATCACCATTTGAAACCTCTTCCATGATTATTTTAAGAACTTTTTCCTTTAAAATAGGATCTAATCCAGATGTAGGTTCATCTAAAATTAAAAGTTCTGAATTTAAAGAAAATGCAATCATTAAGTTAACCCTCATTTTCATTCCCTTAGATAATTGTAAAAATCTCTTATTTAGTGGGATTTTAAATATTCTATTAATTTTATAAAATTTTTCATCATCAAAATTAGGATATAAAGATTTATAGAAGTTAACTATTTCCCTTAAAGTTATTAAATAAAAGCTATTATGTTCATCTGGAACATAAGCAATCTTTCTTTTAACATTAGAATTATCATATATTTTTTCCCCATCATAAGTTAAAGTTCCTGAGGTTCCCTTATAAATCCCAACAATCCCTTTAATTAATGAGGTTTTTCCTACTCCACTTGGTCCAACTATACCTAGTATTTTCCCTTTATCTAAGGAAAAACTTATGTTATCTAAAATTTGACTTTCTCCGTAATTTAAAGAGAAGTTTTTTAACTCTAGCATATTATACCCCACCTCTTATTTCTTTGAATCCTTGACTCAATAAAGTAATTAAGTCCTTTTCCTCAAGACCTAAGTAATTTGCTTCTAATATAAGCCTCTTAAAATCTATAACTAATTTGTTTAACTTTTCCTTGGAAATATTATTTTTATAGTTATTTGATATAAAGGTACCCTTCCCCTTTATAACCTCAACTATATTCTCCTTTTCTAACTCTGTATAAGCCTTGCTTACTGTATTAGGGTTTATAGTTAAAAGGGAGGATAATTCTCTAACTGAAGGTAACTTATCTCCTTCTTTAAGAACACCTTTAATTATAAGCTCCTTAATTCCAATAATAACTTGTTCATATATTGGAACACTAATTCTAGAATCTATTTTTAACATAATACTACCTCAACTTTATATTATTGATATACACTTGTATAATAATCAATTACATATCCTTCGCCTTCATCCACTACGAATAAATATATAGTTATTGGCATTTCTATATCATTAAAATCATTTTCCACTGTTCCATCTTCATTTACATCATACTTTTCAATATTTAAATTATGGGATCCATATCCATCTAATCTAAACACTCTAGGATTATGATCTCTATTATATTTACCTATGTTTTTAAATGAATCCTCATAATTTGTTTTTATACTACTTAAAGAATCATATTCTACTTCTTCAAGTTCATACCTAAATATAATTGGTATTGATTCATTAATATATTTTCCCCAACCCTTTTCACCTACATATAATCTATACCTTTCTGATATACTTTCTAAAAATTCCCTAGAAGGTACATTATAATAGCCATTATCAGTTTTTACATTTTCATAAGTATTTATATATCCAATAAAATTTGCTATAACTTCTTCAGGTGTTTTAAAATTTTCTTTTTTCTCATATAACCTTTCCCTATTACCAAAAGCTGATACCATGAAAAAAGCTAATACAACCCCACCTAAAGCTAAAAAAAGTGATTTTTTCATATATATTCCTCCTAAAGAATAAAAAAAATACTAAGTGTATCATTCTACGTAGTACACTTAGTATTATATGGAATATTACCTTTTAATTCAATTAATTTTTCCTTAATAAATTGCTTTAATCTTAAGATTTCCTTAAAGTTAATTTTTCATATCAGAACTTGAAAAATTACTTAATGGGAAGTTTACAGGCATACCTGTCTTTCTTGACTTATAAGCTGCTAAAATAATAGATAAAGGAACTATTGCATCTTCAGCACTTACATATGGTTTTCTATCTTCATTTATGGCTTCTATTACATCTTTAAATAATGGAGTATGTCCCTTGCCATAAACACTATCTATTTGAACTTGTAAATCCTTTTTAACAGCCTCCTCATCTTCGCCTTCAAATCTCCAAGTCTTAAGTTCATTAACAGCAAGACCACCTATTACTACAGTTCCCTCAGTACCAAATACACTTAATGTTTCTTCTAAGTTCTTTGGATAAACAACTGCACTACCTTCTACTATTCCTATACTGCCATTTTTAAATCTAATTACTATAGCACCAAAGTCTTCTCCTTCAATTGGATTCCTAAAAGTATCACATTCTGCATATACTCTCTCAACTTCAGATCCTATCATCCATTGTAATAAATCTATATTATGAATACATTGATTCATTAGAGTACCACCATCTAAATCCCAAGTGCCTCTCCATGGAGCTTGCTTATAATAATTGTCATCTCTTCTCCAAAGGATTCTTGCAGTACCATTCATTATTCTTCCAAGTTTGTTACCTTCAACAGCTTCTCTTAACTTTTGAATTGGCTTATTAAATCTATTTTGATGAGCTACAGATAATTTAACATTATTTTTCTTTGCAACTTCAATCATTTCATTTGCATCATCTATTGACATAGCCATAGGCTTTTCAACTATTACATGCTTTCCTTTATTCATGCAATAAATTGCAATTTCAGCATGATATCCACTTTCAGTAGCAATAGTTACTACATCTATATCTTCCTTTTCAAGCATTTCCTTATAATCTTCATATACACCAACTTTTAAGGAATTATCATTCATTTTCTCAATGTACTCTTTAGCCTTAGCATCAGCAAGTTCTATTTTAACATCACATGTTGCAGCTAAATTAGCTAAATCTTTATTTTCATATAATCCTTCCACATGTTTATATGAAATTCTTCCACAACCAATAATTGCAAAATTAAGTTTTTTCATATTAACCACCTTCAATAACTTATTTTAAACATTTTAATAAGGTTTTTAGTATAATTTTTATATCTAAAAATATATTATTTTTAGATATATACTTCAAATTCAACTGAAGTTTATGTTTCATAATTACATTGATGTAATATTCCTCAGGATTTTCTACTGTCCCTAAAATTTCATTTTCATCCCTATATTCTATTGAAGCAAAATCAGTAATTCCTGGCTTAACCTTAAGCACTTCTCTTTCACTTTCATTATAAAGCTTAACATACTTAGGTACTTCTGGTCTAGGTCCGACTAAGCTCATATCTCCTTTTAATACATTAAATAACTGTGGCAATTCATCTAATTTATATTTTCTTAAGAACTTACCAACCTTTGTTATTCTAGAGTCATTACCAACAGTAATCTGCTTACCTATCTTTTCAGCATCTACTATCATAGTTCTATATTTCAATATTTCGAATACTTTTCCATCTTGACCTACTCTTTTTTGCTTAAATAATATAGGTCCTCTTGAGTCAAATTTAATTAATATAGATATGATAATAAAAACTGGAATTAAAATTATACATCCAATTAAAGATGCTATAAAATCAAACATCCTCTTAATAATTTTATTCAACATATTAATCTTCCTTTAATACTTTTTTAACTAACCACATTTCAATTATGTTAACTTATTAAATACTTCTACTAATTGCTTAGTTAAATTTCTTCTATCATATTGTGAACATTTACCAATACTATCGGTATTTAAATCATATCCACTTTTGAATTTTTTATATTCTTCTAATATAAATTCCTCTATTTTATCTATATCATTATGATTAACCGCTAAACCAATATTATTTTCATTTATTAACTTTGCAGCTACTCCATCATCTGGCATTATCCCTAAAATTGGCCTTTCAGCTAATATATAGTCAAATATTTTTCCTGTAAAAACACCCTTACTTTCCTCTATATCAGGTAAAATAATTAAATTTATATTTGAATTAGCCATAATATTTAATATCTCCTTATGTTCAACATAAGAATTAACATTTATATTCTTTGATATTTTTGAATTATTTATCATATTTATCAAGTCGTCTGATACATAGCCAGTAAAATCTACAACCAGATCCTTTGCTAATTCTTGATTTTTAGAAAAAATATTCTCTAAAGCTATTATTAAGCTTTTAGGTGTTCTTGAAGAGTCTAATAAACCTGCATAACTTATTTTAAACTTAGTATTATTATACCTTTTTATAGAATCCTTATCTCCGCCATCAAAACCATTAGTTATAGTTATAAATTTATTCTTGAATTGTGGATATCTCTTTTTATACATTTCTGTAATAGGATCAGTTACATTAATAACTATGTCTGCTAAGGTTACAACTTGAAGCTCCATTTCCTTTTCTTTTTTAATTCTTTTTTCACTATATCTCCCCATAATAGAGTCATTTCCTATCCATGGATCTCTGAAATCTGCAACCCAAGGCTTATTAGTTTTTTTCTTTATTTCCATAGCGATTAAGTGATCAGTGTATGGAGCTGATGTAGAATAGATAACATCAATTTTATTTTCTTTTAAAATTATATTTTTTATATTCCTAATGGCATGTTTATACCATCTAATTTTTGTATCAGGAACATAATAATTATATTCTAAATATCTAAATATCTTATCTTTTATTGTATCCTTATTTTCGGAATTACCCTTATTCTCTTCTACAACTTCTTCTTTAGAAGAAGTTCTTAATTTACTTAGAAATTCATTTACTTTTTCAATAATTTCTCTAAGCCAAAGCATTTCTCCAGAATTAGATCTATAAACCTTAACATTCTCTGGAATTTCTTTTAACATTCCGTAATCATATGCAAAATTATGTCCCTCTTTAACTGTTGCAACTATAGGATTATATCCATTGCTAGGTAGATACTTTACATACTTTAAACTTCTTTGAACTCCACTTCCACCAATAGGCGGAAAATGATATGCAATAAATAATACATTTTTCTTCATATAAATACCTCACAATTTATATAAAAATATTTTCTCATATTAAAACTAAATTTAATTATACTATAAATAAATGTTTGTTGTCTATATACTCTAAGTATTCTCTCTTTCTAATAACTATGATAATATATTGTTAAGTATTATTTTATTTATATTTATCAGGAGGAATAAAATGAAAATTTTAACAGTCATTGGGGCTAGACCTCAATTTATTAAAGCTGCTGCTGTTTCAAATAAACTAAGAGAAAATCATCAAGAAATCTTAGTACATACTGGTCAACACTATGATTCAAATATGTCCGATATTTTCTTTGAAGAATTAGGAATACCAAAACCTGACTATAATTTAGAAATAGGCTCTGGTAATCATGGCTATCAAACAGGTAAAATGCTAATAGCTCTAGAGGAAATATGCCTTAAAGAAAAACCGGATATGATATTAGTCTATGGTGATACCAATTCTACTTTAGCAGGAGCTTTAGTTGGAAGCAAATTGCTAATACCAATAGCTCATATAGAAGCTGGATTGAGAAGTTTCAATAAGAATATGCCAGAAGAACAAAATAGAATACTAACTGACCATATATCAAAGTATTTATTTGTTCCATCAAAGACAGCAGTAGATAATTTAAATAAAGAGGGAATTACTAATGGTGTACATAATACTGGTGATGTTATGTTCGATGCAATTAATTTATTTAAAGAAAAAGCTGAACTAAAGTCTAATATTCTTTCTGTGTTAAATTTAGAATCTAAGAATTATATATTATCAACAATTCATAGAGCTGAAAATACAAATGATATAAATAGACTTTCAAATATAATAAAAGCTTTAAATAATTCTAATGAAAATATTATACTACCACTTCATCCTAGAACTAAAAAATTTATTAAAGATTATAATATTACTATATCTAATAAAATTAAAATCATTGAACCTGTAGGTTATTTAGATATGATAAAATTAATGAATCATGCAAAAAAAATAGTTACTGATAGTGGCGGAATTCAAAAAGAAGCTTATTTCTTAGAAATTCCTTGTATAACTATGCGAGATGAAACAGAATGGGTGGAAACTATAAATAATGGATGGAATATACTAGTTGGTAGTGATGTAGAAAAAATAAAAAATGCAATACATAATTTTACACCTACTACTAAGCCACAAATGGTTTTTGGCGATGGAAATGCTGCTGAAATAATTTCAAGCATAATTTCTCAATAATAAGAAGGCTGTATCTAAATTAATTAGATACAGCTATTTTCTATTTCAAAATTGCTTTATATGAGTTTATTACCATATTCATATTATCTTCCCATATTGCTCTTTCTTTAATAATTTTCTTATTTAATTTTCTTGAGGATTCTATAAGTTCTTTATCTTCAATTGTTCTTATCATTAATTTGCTTAATTCTTTCGAATCAAATTCATCTAAAATTAAGCCATTAACACCATTTTCTATCCACTCCCTATTAGCCGGCAAGTCAGATACTATTGGAAAGCTTCCACTTATCATACTTTCCAAGAGAGTTACTGATGTTGAATCAGAAGTAGGTATTGAAACAAATGTTAATCCATTATTTAATAATTCAAACAACTGATCTCTGTTAATAAAACCTTTAAAATCAACTCTATCTTCTATCCTTAACTCTTTAATATAATTTAAAATCTGCTTTTCACTACTTCCTGAATTAGTAATTATAAGCTTTGAATCATTATACTTTTCTAAAACTCTTTTAAAAGCATCTAAAATACATTCTATATTAGAATTTTCACATAATGTTCTCATACTTAAAAATATTTTTTCTCTTTCCTCTTTTATATTTTCAATATTTATATCAGATAAACTAACACCCATAGGTACTGTAAGAACTTTATTTTTATCAGCTTTTAATTTTATTATTTCTTCACTCATATAATCTGAATCCGATGTTACTAAATCACATTTTTTTAAAACATATTCAGTTAATAATTTATAAACTTTATTTTTTTTAGGGGTTACTAGTATATCTGTTCCCCAAGTTGAAACTACAAAAGGAATTTTACCTTTAACTATACTCCCAATAAAACCATAACTTGTTAAATAATGAGCATTAATTAAATCCGGATTAATTTGCTTTATTATATTTTTAATTTTAAATATCTTTTTAAGATATTGCTTATTGCCACCATCACTATCTATATTTATAGAATCACCCATATAATAAAGCTTAACTCCATTAATATCAGCCTTTCTAAAAGATATTAGATGAACTTCATTTCCTGTATCTCTAAAAAATTCTATCCATCTTCTTGTATGTATACTTCCAGCATCACCTAGAAAACAAATCTTCATAATTCACACCTCTAAACAAATTCATTAATATAATCCATATAAAACAAAATAAATAACATCATGAATGTACTTGAAAAACTATATATCTCTCCAGTAAAATTAAATGCTATTCCTGTTAAATTTCCATAAATAAAAAATACAGCAATAACTATTCCTAAAGATAGATATGTTATTCTAGTTTTATCCTTTGTTTTAAAATATCCAATTAATGAATCAATCCCCATTTTTACTATTAAAATTAATGCTATCAACATAAAAGGAACTCCTACTTCCGCTGAAAAATTTAATAGTAAATTATGAGCATCTATATAAGACTTAGTTGTTCCTGAATATTCATTAAAGAAATATTTAAAATTTCCTAATCCTACACCTGTATATGTATAATCATTAGTTATTTCTAAAGCAGATTTCCATATAATTTGTCTTGTTCTGCTTTGAGATTCTATTACTTTAATAATTACCTGCTTAATTTTTTGATTACCTTTATTATTGGAATTATTCGGTTTTTCTATAATAGTATGTATCTCATTTATTGTATCTTCATCCGATACATCTGGTCTTGAAAAAACATTTGCTGAAACCATTATTCCAACTATTAAAAATACTACGCCATATTTTTTCCAATTCTTAACATTAAAAATTAAATACAATATAAATATAGAAAAAATAGCAATCAAGGCTCCTCTTGATCTTTGAATTCCTATTGATAAACTAAATCCAATAACATAAAGAGTCCATCTGTTTTTTATTCCTTTTTCTTTGGCCCATTTTCCCAATACAATTATAAACATTAATAAAGAATATGCTAATATTGCATTAGATCCAAGAGGCCCATATAACTTTTCTGTACTCCCCTTAATTAAAGATAGCATATAATAAAAGAAATCTGGAGCTACTGATATTAATGCACCTAAAATAGATGCTTCCAAAATTTTATTATAAAATGATTTTTTATCCTTAAAATTTGAAGTTCTCACAATATAAAACAAAAATATAAATGGTAAAAATGATAATAGTATTATCATAATCGATACTTGTTTATTAAAAGCAAAAAAAACATTTATTATAATCATTGCAAGAAGAATAAATCTAATATATTTATTTTTTATTATATTCTTATCTCTATTTATTCTTTTAAACATTCCGTTTTTAATAAGAAAAAATAAAATAATAAAATAAAATACTGTATAAAACATCCATTGCTTATCTAATAATCCTATTCTCAAAAATATATATCCACTTAATGGTAATAAAAATATACTAAAAAAAGTAGCAAGGATTGTATTTTCATATGATTTATCCATATACCAAATAATTAAAAATACAAAAGGAATTCCAAATATAGACGCTAAAAAAGTTAATTTTGCTTCTGTTCCCCATAATGTAATAATTGATAAAATCTCTAAAACAGAACATAAAATAATATAATAATAATTTTTATTTAAGCTCTTCATTTATATGTCTCCAACTCCCTCTAAACATTGACTATATCTAATTATATAACTTAACTATATTATCACCCGAAACTGATAATGCATTTTTACTTATGCAATACCCTACTATATCTTCATATACTTCTATCCACTCTTTCCAAAAGGAATTCTCATCTAAACTAGAATTATGCCATAGCAAAGAAAATATTCCATTAACATCTATAATCTTATTAATAAGTTCTTTAACATACTCTTTAGCTTCTTGAGGTTTTAAACCCATATATTGTTCTTCTGATATAGTTCCATCCATTACTATTAGCGGTATTTCTAAAATATTAATAACTCTTTTATTCAATACATCAAAAGGTTTATATGGTGTACATATACCAGCCCTAAATCCTGCATATTTTGCATATCCTAAAGTCGTATCATACTTTAAATTACATTTTTCTTGTATATTCCATGTATTAGGAACTATAAATCTTAAATAGTGTTGTCTAATACCTACTACAGTAGAAAACTTATCAATTTTACTTTTCTCATTATTTAATATCTCTGAATTATTATAACTGTTATAACTTCCATGGATTCCAATTTCGCTTGAATTACTTTTTATTCTTTTAAATATATCCTTTAATACTTTATTATTAATATTATAATAATTATCCTTTCCTGTTTCTCCTCCAGACATAAAATAATATGATGCTGAAATATTATTTTGTTCTTCAATATTTAATAGATAATTAAACTTCCAAAATGGATCATTATCTTTGTTCTTTATAACTTTAAAATAATTTTTTATAGCTTCTATTGAAGAACCTATATTTTTTTCTCTTAATATTTTCACTCCAATAGTCCTAATAAATTTATCTTTATACTTAAAAATAGAATCAATATCATGACTTAAAAAAAATATAAATTCCTTATTCCCAAATCTTTTTTTCTTTTCTATTTTTTCATCTATACTTTTCAATAAACTTAAAATTAATTCAATTTGCTCATTCACAATAGGTCTATCTAAAAATTTATATTTATATGCTAAGGATTTTTCTAAAAGAAATCTCTCGTGATTATCTTTATCTTCAGAAATAACTTCTTCATATCTTGTTACCATAAAAAATATGTCTGAAATTATATCTGCATATAAATATATTCCATTATCTTTATTATCTAATAATTTATCCTCATTTGAAAAGATAGATATAATATTTTTTATAGATTTAATATTTTTTTCTAAATCTAACTTTTTAACATTATATTGTGGTTCTGACTTTAGATAATATTTATTAAATAAATTTTTACTTTCTTTAATCCAGATAAATTTATTCACAAATTTTTTTTCAAATATAGAAGAATAACAAATCACTAAATCATTATCTCTTATTTGATTTTTATTTTCTAAAAACTCATAATTAATTCCTAAAGTAGAAAATATTAAGTCAAAAGTATACTTTTTTTCAAGTATAAATTCATCTTCATTTATATCTATCCAAATCATAATAAACCTCTCTTATATTATTTTATAAATTTTTTTATTAAGTTTTTTAACTTAGGTGCTCCCAAAACAAATGTTATAATCGATTTTCTTAAATCAAATTTAAAATCTTTAGCTATTGTAAAATATTGTTTTTGAATTCCTCCAAATGAACTAAAAAACTTTTCAATATCTTTATTCATAGAACCTTCAAAATCAAATTTTATTCCCATGTCACACGCTGACTTTATTGCTTCCAATAATAATAATGAAGTTGAATTTGAATTTTTATAATCTGGATTTATTCCACCTAATAAATAATACATACTTTCTTTATCCCATACAACATAAATTGCTGCATGAATATTATTTTTTTCATCTTCAGCATAAAAAATTTCTCTACAGTTTCTATCATTACATACTTTGTCTATTTTTTTTAAAGTACTAATATCATATGGCATCTCCATATTTTTTCTATCAAAAGTCATTTTATTAATTTTATAAAATTCCTCTACAGTCATTCCTTTTTTGACTTTAACAACTTTTTCAGCTTTCCTAATAACATTTTTAGTAGTAGAATCTATTTCATTATATATCTCTTCATAATTAGAAGTATCTTCTATAATATAACTATATCTTGTTGTTTGATTATAATTTTTCCAGTAGAAAGGTAACCAATTCGTAAATGAATAATCAAAATTTTGAGAATAACTTTTTATATCTTTTCTTTCTAATTCTCCTATTAAACTATTAATTACTTTTCTTTCAAAGGATAATTTAGAAGTATATTTTTGATTTTGAGGATAATTTATATATATTCCACTTTTTTGAGTTATTTTTCCTTCTTTTATAATCATTCCTTTTTTTGTTTTTTCAAAAGAATAAGGTAAAACCCCCAAAATCTTACCACCCTTTTCATTTACTATAACATCCCAATTTTCACTTCCTACTACTGCATCCAACCAAAAAGGCTGAACAAATATATTAACATTAATCTGTTCACAAAATTTAAGATATTTTTCTTTATTATTCATATAAACTCCTTCAATCATTATTAATAATCTTTTTAATACGTTCTGAAACTAAACCATCTATTTTATAAAAATTTCTCTTAATATACTTATAATTAATTTCCCATTTTAAATCATTTAGTAAGTTTAAAAGTTCATCTTTATTTTTAGCACCTCTAGATATATTGTTTTTAACAAAATTACCTTGATCCCAATAATTTTTTAAAAGTAAGCATATAGACGGTTTATTTAATATAGCAGCTTCTAAATTCACGGTAGAATGTGCACTTACTACTACATCCGACCACATTATAGCATCATATATATCAATATTTTTACTTATCTTAATATTTTTTATGTTATACCTTTTTACCATTTCATCATACATTTCGAATAAAGTATCACTAGGATGTAATTTTACAATAATTTCATATTCTTTTTCAAAACTTGATAAAGTACTAAATAAAAATTCTGTTGCTTCTTTTGCTAAGCTTTCAATATATTGAGTTGCATATAAAATTTTGATTTTTTCACTTTTACTATTTTCTAAATTTAGATTATGAATTTTTTTATATAAATAATCTGTTCTAGTCTGTCCTACAACTAAAGTATTATTACCATCATATACCTTTGTACCTTTAATTAATTTTTCTTTAAATTCCTCTCCCCATACAAAAGTTTTCTTAGGAATATATACCTTCGCATCTGATGGAATAAAATATGAAACAGAAGCCTCTGAAATTATACCGTGTTGAATTGCATATGTAGGTATATTTAATTTATTACCTGAAAAAATTAAGCACCTTGCTCTATCAGCTTCATCAGTACATATAATTTTATCAATTCTTAATAATTTCAAAAATTTTTTATAAGAATAAATTTCATATATATAGCTATCAAATATATCTTTTAAACTACTAAATAAAAACTCATTTAAGAAATTATATAAATTATATCCATGAATATATAAATCAAAATCTTTAAGCAAATATAATTTATCATTTATCTTATTATTATCTAATTTAATTTTATATAAAGTCTTTTTTAAAATTATAAAATTTTCAAAAGGAAATAAATCTCTGCCAATATTATTACTCTTTTCTAAAACTGAATCATTATTTAAATACTGAATTCTAAATACATTTTTTTCCTTCTTAAATGTACTTAAAACTTCTCCAAATTGGCAATCATAATTAATATTTCTATCTTCAATCTTAATACTATTTATATCACTACAATGGGTCATAAACAATATATTATCCTTTTTAGTCTTTCTAAGTTTATACATTACCAAATATAAAAAACCATTGACTATTCTTATAATTTTCTTAAACTTATTACCTTTACTATTTCTATTTTCAACATTCTCAACTAATTTTTCGCAAGATATATTAAATGTCTCTTCTGCGATATATTTATATGCTAAATCATTAGTAAGTATTTTTATTTCTTCATTACTATATGTCTTTACTATAGCTTCAATTAATAAGAATTTATATATTAAATCACTCACTTTATTATAAATAGTTCCTCTGGCAAAATTATATACTTCTATTCCATCATATGTATAAATATCTTTTATTCCAATAGAATTTATTTCTTGCGATTCAAATTTATTTATAAAGTTATCAATTTTTTCATTAATATTAAAATCTAATATGTTTTTATCTATAGCTTTTTTTTCTCCATTTTTTATAACATAGATTTCATTCTTATTAATTAAGATTTTTATCATATTTCCTCCAAATTTACCTACTTAATTTATAAGGAACTATATCACTATAGTTCCTTATAAATTTTATAACTATTTACTTATCTTTATCTACAGCTACTTCATTCTTATCTACTCTATGATATGTCGGAACTATGTTTTCCATCATATCCTTTATTTTTTCATTATTATCTTCTTTTAATAATTCTTTAAGCATATTTAATTTCACTTGTAGCTTATCCATACTCTCAAAAGTCGGTTTTCCAATATATATTTTATTATGAGTAGTATTTCCTAAACCTTCTTCACTCATTAATAATTCTTCATATAATTTTTCCCCTGGTCTAAGTCCAGTAAACTTTATTTTAATATCTTTTTCCGGTTCAAAACCTGATAACCTTATTAAATCACATGCTAAATCATAAATCTTTACTGGTTTACCCATATCTAATACAAATACTTCTCCACCTTTTGCAAAAGCTCCAGCTTGTAGTACTAGTTGAGCTGCTTCAGGAATCAACATAAAATATCTAGTAATATTTTTATGTGTTACAGTAACAGGACCACCTTCTGCAATTTGTCTTTTAAATAATGGTACAACTGACCCATTACTTCCAAGAACATTACCAAATCTAACTGCTACAAAATCAGTTTTGCTTTCTTTATTCATTGCTTGAACTATCATTTCACACAGTCTTTTAGTTGCTCCCATTATATTAGTTGGGTTAACAGCTTTATCAGTTGAAATCATAACAAACTTCTTCACCTTATGTTTATCAACCTGTTTTGCTAAATTTAATGTCCCAAAAACATTATTTTTTATTGCTTCTTTTGGACTATCTTCCATCAGAGGTACATGCTTATGAGCCGCTGCATGAAAAACAACATCTATTTCATAATATTTGAAAAGTTCCTCTAGTCTTTTTTCATCTCTTATTGAGCCTATTAAAGTCTTAACATATAAGTCAGGATACTTTGCCCATAATTCATTTTGTATATCGTAAGCATTGTTCTCATATACATCAAATATAATAAGCTTACTTGGATTATAAGTTGCAATTTGCCTACACAACTCTGATCCAATAGATCCTCCGCCACCAGTTACTAAAACTGTTTTACCTGTTAAATAATCAGATATTCCGTCATTATCAAGAACAATAGGATCCCTTCCTAATAAATCCTCTAATTCTACATCCTTTATCTTACTAACACTCGCTTTTCCAGATATTATTTCATAAATACCTGGTATTATTTTTAACTTACACTTAGTTTGTTTACAAATATCAATTAATTTAGCCTTTTCTTCATTTTTTAAAGAAGGAATAGCTATTATTATTAAATCAATTCTTTTTTCCTCAGCAATTCTAGGTATATCATTAATTGTCCCTTGAACCTTTATTCCTGAAATTCTTTTTCTTTTCTTATATGGATTGTCATCTATAAGCACGACAGGATTTAATTTCAAATCTCTTCTTGAAAGAATTTCATTAATAATCATTGTTCCTGCTGAACCCGCACCAACTATCATTACTCTCTTTTGATCTGGAGAATATTTATATGGAGTATATATTAACATACGTCTATAAACTCTATATAAAATTCTTATTCCCAATACAAAACATATAACTAACACTACAGATAGAACACTAACATTTAAAGGAATCACGTTTCCAAAAAACCTAGTATAGACAATTGATAATCCACCTGCTAATACACTTCCACCAACTCCAAGCAAAAATTCATCAGTTCCTGTCAAATGCCAAAGAGAACTATACATTCTAAAAATGAAAAAGCTAATTAAATAAATTAAACTAACTACAATACAATCTTCCTTATATATGGTAACTATCTTTCTAAATTCATCTGAATATATCATATTTATTACTATTAAATATGCCATATTTACCAGAAATATATCTATACATGCTAATATCAGCATTCTCCATTTTTTCATAGGATTACCTCCACAATTTACATTATATCTGAATTTTATCTACATTTCTTGCAAATTTCTTTAATAATTATACTACTTATTATAAACATTGTCTATAAATCTTAATCTTACAATCTTCATTAAACTAGCGTTTTTTAAACCTAATAATAATTAATTTTATATATTTTAAAAAGTCATTTTTATACACTAATATCAAGCATAATAATAAAATTAAAACTATTGTCGATTTTATTAAAATAGACACCCAAAAACTTACTCCAACTATTACAAAAGATAGCATTGATATACATAAAAATATTCCTGAAATAAAAATCAGCTTAATAATACTTAGTTTTATAGGTTCAATTTTTTTAGATATTAAATAAACTAATAAACAAGATACTAACATTGCTATTAAACTTGCTAATGCAGCTCCCATCATCGAATATTTAGGTATAAATATTATATTTAATATTGAATTTAAAATCGCTCCAGTAAATGTCCCTAAAGCAATAAATTTTACACCTTTTTTATTGTAAAATAATGGATTAACATAAAAATAATATATACCATTAAAAACAAAAGAAAAGCTTAATAAAGGGATTACCTTCCATCCTTCACTATAAGCATCATCGACCATGATTTTAAATATTTCTGGTCCAAATAAAGACATCCCCATAGCTAAAAAGCAATATATAATTGTTATATATTCTGCCGTTTTAACTATTTCAGCTTCATTCTTATCCTTATCTTTCATCTTCGAAAAAAACCAAGGTACATATGCTTGATTCACTGCAACTGTTATAACATTAATTATATTAGCGAACTGAGCTCCAGTTGAATATATGGCCGGTACAGCTAATCCTTCATACCCATTTAAAAAAATTCTATCTATCATAGATACAGCCCAACCTGATAAGGAATGAGGAAGTAATGGTAAAGAGTACTTAAGAGCTTGAATTAAGTAACTCTTCTTTATTTTTATTGTTATTGTTGGTATAAATTTTATTAATGTATAAATAAAAAATATTGTATCTGTTATAGCTAAAGATAATAAAACACCTAAAGCTCCAATCCTAAATACTACTACAAATAATATATTTAAAGATAGGTTTATAATAAAATATAGCAAATTATTTAATCCATAGGTTGAACTTTCTTCTCTTGCTTGTAAAGTACTTTGAAAAATTGTATAAATCGGATTAAAAGTAATAGATATTAATCCTAATAATATATAGGGATAAAAATTAATTCCCTTAGCCATTGGTAATAATATTATATCTTTAAATACTATTAGAATAATCGTCATTATAAAACTATTTAATATAACAAAAGCTATACAAGTACCCCAAAATTCTTTTAATTTTTTATTATTTTCCTTATAATCTACATAGAATCTAACTACTGCAGAATTTAATGATAAAGTATAAAAAATCGATAAAAATGCAACTATTGGTTGAATAACATCGGTTATTCCTTTATCAGCCGGCGATAGTAAACTTGTATAAACTGGCAATAAGAATAATCCTATAGCCTTTTGTAAAATCTGAACTAAACTATAAATACCTGAATTTTTAATTAAACTTTTCTTACTACTCATTTATACTTCTCCTATTTAGAATCCTTTTCAAATAATTCATTCATTATTACCTCAGCTATTTTAAAATCTAGCTCAGTATCTATATCTATTGAATAATAAGAGTCCATAACATATCCAGTTAAACTACTGGGTTGAAAAGTTTTTTCTTTTAAAAGCAATTCCGTTTCTATTAAATAAATAGCTCCGTTAATTCTATAAACATCCGGAAGATCCTGTCTTCTAGTTATTTTATATCCATCCTTTATAAATGGCTTTAAAAGCTCGCCATCAAAAACATTTGTCCAATAAGGATTAACTTCACTTTCACAAACTGATATTAAGGCATTCTCACTACTACTTTTAAGTTTTTCAACAGCTTCATTAATATGTTTAAAGTTTCTTAATGGAGAAGTACATTGTAGCAACATAACATGAGTTGGTATGTATCCTTCACTTTCCTTTAAGTAATTTAACATATGTACTACACAATCTACTGTTGGTGCCACATCTCCTGATAAATCTTCAGGTCTTAAACAAGGAATCTCTGCACCATACTTTTTAGATGTCTCTGCTATTTCAAAATCATCAGTTGATACTACTAATCTATTTATATACTTGCTTTTTTTAGCCGCCTCAATAGTATAACTAATTAGTGGTTTTCCGTTTAAATCTCTTACATTTTTTCTATAGACTCCCTTAGAGCCTCCTCTTGCAGGTATAATTGCTAAAATATTCATAAGTATTCTCCTTATATTATTTTGTTACTAATATTAATAATATAACTAATTATATCATATATATTTTATAATAAAAAAAATAAAAGAGTAACAGATTCCTATTACTCTTTTATTAATATTTTCTTAAAATTGTTTTTGAATTTGATCAGCTAGTATCTTAGCAAGCTTTAATTGATTATTTCTATCTGCTAATTTTTTAGCTTCACTAGGATTTGATATAAATCCACATTCAACTAATACAGATGGCATAAGAGTATTTTTAACTACATAAAAATCCTCATCCTTAGCCCCTCTATTATAATAACCTAGTTCTTTAGCTATATTATCTACCATATTTTTAGCAAGAAGTTGACTTGAACTAATCTTGCCTTTTAGCCCATTTTGTATATTACTTGTTCCAGCCAACGGCGTAGCGCTACTATAATATACTTCTACACCATTTGCTCTTGCATCCGGATTAGAATTATGGTGAATACTAACAAATAAATCTGCATTTAAATCATTTGCTAGTTTAACCCTTTTTTCTAAACTCTCTCTCATAGGAATTGTATCCCTATCTGATTCCTCTCTTGTCATTACAACATCAAATCCTCTAGATATTAACTCTTGCTTTAGTTTTGATGCTACTTCCATATTTAAAATTGTTTCATTATAAGTTATTCCACTATGCGCATATTGAGCCCCAGAGTCACCACCATAATTATGCCCAGGATCAATAACTATAAGTGTATTATTTGGTTTTACAGATATATCCTTAGCTATATAATCATCTTTTTCAGCTGTACTATTTTTATGTTTCACATGTACTACTACACTATAAGTTCCAGATGTTTTCGGTGTAAAAGATGAAGTTCTAGTTGTACTCCAGTCACTTAACAAAGTCCAAGTTTCTGTTACTCTATCACATATCCAAATCTTGTAATACACATCTTTTTGTGGTTCAGCTAAAGCATTAATAGAGATTTTATTATTAACTTTATATGTTCCGGTAACATCAAGTGAAATTGCAGTTGCTTTATTTTTTTCATAAGCATAAATATCCTTTGATAAATAGTCTTCTTGGCTATTTGAAGTTGAGTATTTATTTTTTACATGAACCACAAACGAATAATACCCCTTCTTTTTAGGTGTAAAAGTAGCTGTATTCTTGCTGCTCCAATCACTTAATACCGTCCATGTATCTGTGCTCCTATCACATACCCATAACTTATACAATGTATCTCCTGCAGGATCTGCCATCGCTGTTATTGTGATAGGTTGTCCAATTTCTCCATTTCCAGATAGATTCAAACTCTTTACAGTTGATTTTTTATACTGAACATTAATATCCACAGATTTGTAACTATCTTGGCTTGTAGTACTACTATTCTTATGTTTTACATGCACCACCAAAGAATATGTTCCTGCTTTCTTCGGTGTAAAATCTGCTGTGTTTTTTGTGCTCCAATCACTTAACACTGTCCATGTATCTGTACTTCTATCACATACCCATAACTTATATAAAGTGCTTGCTGATGGATCTGCTGTTGCTGTCATTGTAAGTTTTGATCCAACATACTTTTCTCCTGAAACACTAATTGATTTAGCTGTAGATTTTGCATCTCCAACCTTTATATCAATTGATTTATAATTATCTTGAGTATTTGTTCCACTATTTTTGTGCTTTACATGAACTACAAAACTATATGTTCCTGATTTTTTAGGTACAAATGTTGCTGTATTTTTTGCACTCCAATCACTTAAGACTGTCCATGTATCTGTACTTCTATCACATACCCATAATTTATATAATGTGTCATCCGCTGGTGTTCCACTTGCTGTCATGGTTAATGTTTCATTAACCATTTTATTCCCCGTTACATTTAACGACGATACTGTTGATTTTGGAGCTGTAACATTTACATCTACTGATTTATAGCTATCTTGAGTCTTTGTTCCACTATTTTTATGCTTAACATGCACTACAAAACTATATGTTCCTGATTTTTTTGGTACAAATGTAGTAGTATTATTTGTACTCCAATCACTCAATACTGTCCACGTATCTGTACTTCTATCACATACCCATAATTTATATAATGTATCTGCTGCTGGTGTTCCGTTTGCCGTCATGGTTAATTTCTCATTAACAATTTTATTTCCTGTTACACTTAATGATGATACTGTTGATTTTGGAGATGTTACATTTACATCTACTGATTTATAGCTATCTTGAGTTTTTGTTTCACTATTTTTATGCTTAACATGAACAACAAAACTATATGTTCCTGACTTTTTAGGTGTAAATGTTGCTGTGTTTTTTGTACTCCAATCACTTAATACTGTCCACGTATCCGTGCTTCTATCGCATACCCATAATTTATATAAAGTATCTGCTGAAGGATTAGCTCCAGCTGTCATTGTGATAGTTGAATTAACAATTTTATCACCATTAACATTAAGTGTTGTTGCTATTGACGTTTTTGAAGAAACATTAACATCTATAGACTTATAATCATCTTGAGCCTTTGTACTACTATTTCTGTGTTTTACATGTACTACAAAGCTATAAGTTCCTGATTTTTTAGGAGTAAATGTTGTAGTATTCTTTGTACTCCAATCACTTAATACTGTCCATGTATCTGTACTTCTATCACATACCCACAACTTATACAATGTCTCCGATGAAGGATCAGCTCCTGCTGTCATAGTTAATATTTCATTAACCATTTTATTTCCAGTTACATTTAATGAAGTCACCTTTGAATATGGATTACTTATACTCAAGTCTATAGCTCTTGAATCATCACTATCCTTAGTGCTTTCTTTATACTTTACATCAACATAAACCTTATAGCTACCAACCTTTTGTGGCGTAAATACAGCAGTATTTTTACTACTATAATCCTGTATAGTTGTCCAACTTCTATTTGATACATCATATACCTTAAACCTGTATAAACTACTTGATTCTGGATCTGCCTTTGCTGTCAATGTTATATTAGATTTTACAAACTTAGAACCACTAACATTAAAAGAAGTAACACTTGAACTACCAACTTCAACCTTAAAATCCTTATTAATATAATGATCTTGTGATTCAGTTTTAGAATTTTTATGTTTTACATGTACAACAAAACTATAATTTCCAGCCTTATCAGGATAAAAATCAGCAGTTCTTTTAGAACTCCAATCACTTAATAAAGTCCATTTTTCGGTATCTCTATTACAAGCCCAAATTCTATACAATGTATCCTCTGAAGGTGTTGCATTTGCAGTAACTGTTACCTTTGAACCTGTAGCCTGTTTTCCTGAGATTGAAATATCATTTAAAACAGCAAAATTAAGAATTTTTGATTCATTATTTATCTGAGAGATTATATTTAAAATATTATATCCATATCCTTTTGCTGCGGCCCATCCATTTCCCTCTGGATTTTCTGGTATTCCTAAATGTTCAATATAAATTGCGCTTCCTCTTCTAACATAATCAAATCTTGGATCAACAACAGCCTGCTTTAAGGGCTCTGTGGATGCATATGCCTTTAAATGCTGAACTACTGCCCTTATACCAATCTCAACACTTGGAAAGCTATTTCCCGGATTCCCATTACCAGTTGCACCAATTCCAGCAAAATTATTTTGCTCCGGCTTAACATCTCCTCCAAATTTTAAGTATCCTGTTTCATGCATCATTTGTGCAAATAATATATCATGATTTATGCCTTCAATTTTAGCTTCATTAATTGTAATATCAACAAAATCAACTATGTATTTTAAATCAAGTTTTGTATTATTACTTCTTAGGATATTAATCATTTGAACCCTGTCTAATGATCCTAATCCCATTATCTTAGTTTTGTTATTATTTACATTTATATTTATTATAGTATCCGAGCTATTACCTTTAGTATCTAAAACACTTACTTTTATAACATGTTTACCATTTGAAACATTTGTAAAGTTATATTTAAATCCACTATTATTAGAATTAGGATAATCAGGATATTTACTACCTACATCTTTTCTTTCAATTCCATACGTTGCCGTTGCAATTTTATTATTATCTAAATATATTTCAACTTTACTTATCCCATCCTTACTAACAGCATAACCTCTTATTTGAAAAGCATCTGTTAATTGATGATCCATTACAGGATTCTCAACCTTTGAAATTATAGTTGATTCAGAACTTAATGTAGATAAAGTACTATAATTTTCTTTATCTTCTAATTTTAACACAGTATTAGATTCATTATTGATTTCTTTAGAATTATCTACACTATCTTCTATTGGTGTATCTACACTATCTTCTATTGAATTATCAACACTATTTGTTAAACTTTCCCCATTCTCTCCCCCTTCACTTTTTTCTATTTCTTCTTTAATATTATCTTTTTGAGTCTCTGCTTGGATGTTTATATTTTCTTCTAATTGAACTTTAGATTCTTCTTTAGTTTCTGCAAATGATATTATATTTGGAGAAACTATATTAAAAATAAACATACACAAAGCAAATATAGCTATTTGTTTTAATTTTTTCATTTTATATCCTCCCATTATTTAATGGGCTACTAAAATGGAATAAAATAGCATTGTTTTTTTTACTAAGTCATTATAAATTATACAGGCTTAACACTGCTAATTCAACGTTTTTAATAATTTTATTAATAAAATAAAATAAGTGCTATAAAAAATAGCACTTTTTTACTTACAACTAACCTTTTATAATGTCACAAATTTTCCTTACCTCTTCTTGAGTCAATGATACTGAGCTAGGTAAATTAATTCCTCTATTGCTTACATCAATAGTACCTTCCATAGAACTACATTTACTTCCATAATAAGGCTTCATATCATGCACCGGTAAAAAGAAAGGTCTTGCTTGAATCCCATTCTCTTTTAATAATTCTAAAAGTTCATCTCTTGACATCTTAAAATTATCTTCTACTAAAATTGAATAAAGCCAATAACAATTATTTATATAATCAACTTCCTTTATTAAAGATATCCCTTCAACATCCTTTAATAAATCATTATATAATTTTGCATTTCTTCTTTTAACCTCTAAGTAAGCATCCACATTTTCAAGTTGAGCTAACCCCATAGCTGCCAATATATTAGGCATTCTAAAGTTATAACCGATTTCTTCATGGTGCATAGCTCCATTTTCTGTTATAGTTTTAGTTTGATTTGATAAATACTTAGCTCTTTTACCAACTTCCTCGTTATTAGTAATTAGCATTCCACCTGCTCCAGTTGTTATTAATTTGTTACCATTAAAACTAAAACAACCTATATCTCCTAGAGTTCCTGCTAATTTTCCTTTATAAGTCGTTCCTAATGCCTCTGTTGCATCTTCTATGACATATAAATTATGTTTTTTGGCAATTCTATTAAGCTCATCCATCTCAACTGGATATCCATAAATATGGACCGGCATTATAGCTTTAGTTTTTTCTGTAATTAACCCTTCTACTTTACTAACATCCATAACAAAAGTATCTCTCTCTACATCAACAAATACCGGTACTGCCCCAACATATTTTATTGAATTTACAGAAGATATAAAAGTCATAGATGGTACAATAACTTCATCACCTTCACCGATTCCTAAAGTAACTAAAGCTAATTGAAGAGCAGCTGTACCATTCATAGTAACTACAGCCGATTTAGCATTATTGTATTTTGCAAATTCTTCTTCAAACTTATCAACAAATTTACCTACTGAAGAAACCCAATTAGTATCTAAACACTCCTTTATATATTTCCATTCATTCCCTCTAATTTCAGGTATACACAATGGTATCATCTTTATCCCACCTTTATAAATATAACTTAGAGATTATCTAAAATTTAAGATAATCTCTAATATTAAAATACTTAATTAAACATTATAGATGTCTGGTTTATAATATCTCATATTTTCCTTTATCCAAGTTATTGTTTCGGATAATCCTTCATCAATTGAATACTTAGGAACCCAATTTGTTAATTCCTTTATTTTAGTATTATCAGCCCATAATCTATTAACTTCACTTTTTTCAGGTCTTATTCTATCTTCATCACAAATTATCTTAACATCTTTTCCAATAATATCGATAATCTTCTTTACAGTGTCCCCAACTGATATTTCATAATTAGAACCCGCATTAATTACTTCCCCTATAGTTTTATCTGATTCTGCTACCTTTACAAAAGCCTCTGCAGTATCTTTCACAAAGTTAAAATCTCTAGTTGGTGTTAAACTACCTAACTTTATTTCGTTCTTTCCAGCTAAAATTTGTGATATTATAGTTGGAATAACCGCTCTTGCAGATTGTCTAGGTCCATAAGTATTAAAAGGTCTTAAAGTTGCAATTGGCATATTAAATGATCTATAGAAACTTTCTGCCATTTTATCTGCTCCTATTTTGGAAGCTGAATAAGGCGATTGACCTTGCATAGGATGTTTTTCATCTATTGGAACATATAATGCCGTTCCATAAGTTTCAGAAGTTGAAGTATGTATTATCTTTTGAACATCATGATTTCTACAAGCTTCTAAAACATTTGTTGTTCCTTCCACATTAGTTCTTACATAAGCCATTGGTGAAAGATATGAATATGGAATTGCAATTAATGCAGCAAGATGAAAAACTACTTCTTGCCCCTTAATTATTCTATTCATTCCATCTAATTCTCTTATATCTCCAGTTTCAACTCTTATACTATTTAGTACTTCTTTATCAAAGGTGTCAATCCATCCCCAGTTATTAAAAGAGTTATATTGTACTAACGCTGTTACATCTGCGCCTAATTCTACTAATCTCTCTGTAAGATGACTTCCTATAAAACCTTCTGCTCCTGTTACAAGAACTTTTTTTCCTTTTAAGTCCATTTTTTTCACTCCTAGTTATTATTTTTCTCTTTATTTTCTATTTTTTCTACCATTTCCTTCATTTCGCTAATTTGACCCATATCCATCCATGATTGTTCACTTATCGGATATACCCCTACTGGTACTCCACTATTCATATATTCTTCTACAATATCAGGTAAGTTATAAAATTTTCCTTCCGGAATATCATTTAATACTTCCGGTTCTATAACATACATTCCTGTATTTATAAGAAAAGTATATACTGGCTTTTCAACAATTTCATTAATATTTCCACTTTCATTTAATTTAAAAACTCCATAAGGTATTTGGAAGTTTTTAACTGAAGAAACAACAGTAACTTTATATCCTTTCTCCTTATGATGCTTTAATATAGATTCATAATCAGCCTCAATTAATATATCACAATTTGAAACAAAAAAAGTTTTGTCTATTTTACCCTTTAATAAACTTAAACTTCCACCAGTTCCTAACGGTTTATCCTCTTCTACATAATTAATGAAATACTCCTTATCTAACTCATTAAAATAGGATTTTATCATATTTTTCTTATAGTTAACAGTTAAATAAAAATCCTTACCACCATACAAGCAAAACTTATCTATAATCCTTTCAATTATTGGGGTATCACCAATTGGTATAAGAGGCTTAGGTAATATTTTAGTATATGGATACAACCTTGTTCCCAATCCCCCTGCCATAATCACTATAGGAATATCTTGTAATGTTCTATTTTTATTTTCAATAAGGACATTTTTATTTAAAAATTTAACGTCTAAAATATTCCTATTTAAATTAATTATTGGAACTGCTGTTATGGATTTTTCTAACATTACTTCATCAGCTGAATTAACATCACCTTCCATTAAGTAAATAGGATTTTTATTCATAACATTTTCAACTGATTCTTCCATGTTACCGTTCTTTAGTATCCATCTGCGGAAATCCCCATCTGTAAGAGTTCCTATTAACTCATCATCTTTAGATACTACAAAAAGTATTCCTTTTGCACCTGCATCTAATTTTTTCATGGCTTCTCTTATGTTAACTTCTTTTTTTATTTTTAAGTTATCTATATTCACTATATCACCACATTATCTATCATATTATGTTACATAAAATATATATACTATTATAATTTAAAACTCTATATTATAAAAGGACTTCTTAATATCTATTGGCTTATTTAATACTTTTTTAATTTCTATAATAATCTTCTCAGAAGTTTCACCATTTCCATATGGATTAATTACATTTTTTAACACATCTTTAAATTTATCACTTTTAGCATAATTAATGCTCTCAACTATTTCATTTATTATTGGTTTACAATTTATAATAGACTTAGCTTGAGTTCTACCTTTTTGTCTATCTCCTATATTAATAGTTGCTTTCTTAAAAGAAGGAGCCTCAATTATACCACTTGATGAATTTCCAATTACCATATCACAATACTTCATAGCACTAAGATATCTTTTATATCCCATCGAAGTAAAACTTATTACTTTTTCCTTATTATTGACACAATACTCATCTATAATCTTATTAATAATTCTTCCATCACTATCAGAATTCGCTTTAGTAATTATATACTTCATACCATCAACACTATCTAATGCATTTAAAAGTTCTTTAATTTGTTCTTCTGATGTACTATTTTCAAGGGTTACCGGATGAAAGGTAACTAATGAAAAGCAATTTCCTAAATCAAAGCCTATGCTTTTCTCTAATTCTTCTTTAGACATGAGCTCCATTTCAGCTATATTTTCCACTCCAATTGCTCCAACATTAAACACTCTTTGGGGATTCTCCCCTAATTGAATAACCCTTTTTTTATATTCTTCTGTACTAGTAAAATGTAAATAACTCATTTTGGTTATACTATGTCTAAAAGCTTCATCAAAAGCACCTTCTGTAGTTTCACCACCATGTAAATGAGCTATTGGAATTTTTGCAACAACTGCGGAACTACAAACTGCAAATATTTCAAACCTATCACCTAAAACAACTAACATATCAGGCTTTAATCTTTCAAAAGCTTCCGCAAAACTTATAGTAGCTAATCCCATAGATTTTGATATTCCAACAGGAGTATCTGAACTTAATAATATTTCAATTTTTTCATTTACCTTATATCCATCATCTATAATCTCATTATAGGTCATTCCAAACTCGGGAGATAAATGCATCCCAGTTACAATTAATTGCAATTCTAAATCATTATCCTTATTAATTTTATCAATTAGAGGCTTCAATAACCCATACTCTGCCCTAGTACCTGTTACAACACAAACCTTCTTCATTATAATTCCACCATCTCATCTACATAATAATCTTTTTTAGCCCTTTTACCTAATACTTCATCCCACATTTTAGGTGATAAACCTGTTCCTGGCCTCTTTATTGTTAAATTATCTTCAGTAAATATTTCTCCTGCTTTTATACTAGTACTCGAAATAATACTTTTCCTTGCTATTTTAATATTTTTCTTTTCAGAATCTGTTAGAGCCTTAATACCATTCCCTAAAGCAATTTCTACATTTCTTATAGCATCTACCATATTCTTCAATTCATTAGGTTCTAGACTTGCTTTATGGTCTGGCCCTTCCATATTTCTATCTAAAGTAAAATGCTTTTCTATTATCTTAGCTCCTAGAGCAACTGCTGCAATAGGTACTTCTATACCTTTTGTATGATCCGAATATCCTATTTCAACTGAAAAAGCACTCCCTATAGTATTCATTGCCCTTAAGTTAACCTCTTTCATCTTTGTTGGATAATCAGTATTGCAATGAAGCACTGATATATCATTTGCTCCAGATCCCCTTAAAATTTCTAATGCAAACTCTATATCTGACAAATTGCTCATTCCAGTAGATAATATAACTTTCTTACCCGTTTTAGCTATTTTCCTTAAGTAAGGAACATTTTCTATCTCCCCAGAAGGCACTTTAAAAATCTCTATCCCAAGATTATTTAACATATCTATACTTTCTAAATCAAAAGGAGATGATAAAAACATTATTCCTTTTTCCTTAGAATAGTTTATTAATTCATTATGGTCTTCATAGCTTAACTCTAAAGCCTTTAACATCTCATACTGCGAAACTTCTTTCCCCATATTATTTTTTTGATAATCGGCTTGCTTTGCAGCCTTAGTAACTAGATTCTTAGCCTTAAAGCTTTGAAATTTAACTGCATCAACCCCACATCTTGCTGCCTCATCTATAAGTTTCTTAGCAATTTCTATACTACCATTATGATTAACACCTGCTTCTGCAATTATAAAAACTTTACTCATAGAACACCTTCCTTCCAGGATTACCATAAACCTTACTATTATCTTCAATATTTTTAACTACTACACTTCCAGCGCCTATTATACAATCTTTTCCAATAGAAATTCCTTGTATTATATTAGCTCCAGTGCCTATATGTGAATTACTTCCTATGTATACTCCACCGCTCATAGTTGTACCAGGAGCTATATGTACAAATTCCCCTACTTTACAATCATGTTCTACAATTGCTCCAGAATTTATTATAGCATTATTTCCAATATAAGCGTTAGAATTTACAATAGCTCCCTTCCCTATAAAAACACCTTCTTCTACAATAGCATATTTTGATACAATTGCAGTTTTATCAATTATTGTAGGTAACTTAAATCCTATCTTCTTTAAATTGTTATATATATTTCTTCTAATACTAGTATTTCCAATAGACCCTAATGATATAAAGGCATTATTAACTCCGGAATCAAATAATTCCTCTAATATATCATCAGATCCTATAACTTTTACTCCCATTATTTCAAAGTTATTTTTCGTATCAGTTATACCAACCACTTCATAAGTTTCTAGCTCTAACAAAGAATCTAAAACACTTCTACAATGTCCACCAGCGCCTATAAGCACTACCTTTTCCATAATAGCCACCCCTAGCATATATTAGAAACGGTTAATAACTATACACACTAGTTATTAACCGCCTCCTTTAATCTCTACTAAATATATCCCTAGTATAAACCTTGTTTATCACATCAGATATATCATCAGTTATCCTATTTGCAACTATAACATCTGATATAGATTTAAATTCATCTAAATTTCTAATTACTTTAGAATTATAGAAATTATCTTCCTTTAAAGCCGGTTCATAAACTACTACCTCTACGCCCTTGGCCTTTATTCTTTTCATAACACCTTGAATAGCTGATTGCCTAAAATTATCAGAATCCATTTTCATCGTTAATCTATATATACCTACTATTTTAGGATTTTTCTTTAATATCATATCAGAAATATGATCTTTTCTAGTTCTATTAGCTTCAACTATTGCTGTCATTATATTTTGAGGCACATCTGCATAATTTGCTAATAGTTGCTTGGTGTCCTTTGGAAGACAGTATCCACCATATCCAAAAGACGGATTATTATAATGATTTCCTATTCTAGGATCTAAACAAACTCCATCAATAATTTGCTTAGTGTTAAGCCCTCTAATTTCTGCATATGAATCTAATTCATTAAAAAATGCTACTCTCATTGCCAAAAAAGTATTTGCAAATAGCTTTATAGATTCAGCCTCTGTAGAATTAGTAAAAAGTACAGGAACATCCTTTTTTATAGCACCTTCTAATAACAAATCAGCAAATATTTTTGCTCTTTCTGATTGCTCTCCAACTACTATTCTTGAAGGATAAAGATTATCATATAGAGCTCTACCTTCTCTTAAAAACTCAGGAGAAAATATAATATTATTGGTATTAAACTTCTTTTTAACCTTTTCTGTATATCCTACTGGAATCGTTGATTTTATAATCATTATTACTTCTGGATTAATAGATAAAACACTTTCGATTACAGCTTCTACAGTTCTTGTGTCAAAATAATTTTTTTCAGGATCATAATTTGTAGGTGTAGATATAATTACATATTCTGCATCCTTATAAGCTAAATAGTTATCAGTAGTTGCTTTTAAATTTAACTTTTTATTAGTTAAGTAATCTTGAATTTCAGCATCTACTATAGGAGACTCCCCCTTATTTACCATATCAACTTTCTCTTGTATTACATCTAATGCAATTACTTCATTATTTTGTGACAATAATACAGCATTAGAAAGCCCAACGTAACCAATTCCCACAACTGTTATTTTCATTTTAATATCCTCCTATTTAATCCTCAGAGTCTTTAATACTCCCCAATAACATATATGAAATGCTGATCTTATAATTGATAAATTTTCAATTTCCCTATATAGTTTCCAATGATATTTTACTAATTCAATTTTATTACTAGAGATAGAGTTACTTCTTATTCTATATTTCATTAATATATCTGGCATCCCATAGATATATTTTTCTTTTTTTAAAATTTGTAGCCATAAAGCATCATCATTTCTCTTTCTAATATTAGGAACTACAAATTTACCTAATTTATCTACATCATACATTACCGTTGAATTTCCAACAGGACAACTTAATAAAATACCATTATAATCTGTTTTTAACTTTGTTTTAATAACCTTATTTAATGGATTGCCTACTTCATCAATTTGCTCATAAGCTGTACAAGAAAAAGCATAATTATTATTTTTCATAAAATCTAATTGATTTTTTAATTTATCTCTCATCCACAAATCATCACTATCTAAAAAAGCTATATAATTTCCACTTGCTAGTTCCATTGCTTTAGTTCTTGTAACGGCAGCCCCAGAGTTTTCTTCTAATAAATAATATTTAATTCTCTTATCATTATTTATATATTTCTCTACTACTTCCTTTGTATTATCAGTTGAACAATCATCAACAATTATCATTTCCCAATTATCATAACTTTGATCGATAACTGATTTTATAGTTTCTTCAATAAATTTACCACAATTATAAGTTGGGGTAATTATTGATACTAAATCACTCATTAATAGTGACCTCACTTTCATTAACACTTCTATTCTATAATTTATAAATCTTTTCTCTATTGTTTACAACATTCTTAGTTGCATTTCTTGTATCATAAACCACTTTTGCTCTATTTACTATTTCTTCATAGTCATAAGCTGTGTGTCCAGTAGTTATAACTACTATATCAGAATCATCTATAACTTCTTTCCAATCTACTGAATAATAAGTTTTGTTCTTATATTTTGCAGTATCACAGAAAGGATCATTAACTATAACTTCAGCACCATTCTTTTCTAATAATTCTATTACTTTAAATGATGGTGATTCTCTATAATCATCTATATCATTCTTATAAGCTAATCCCATAACTAATACTTTTGAACCATTTAAAGCCTTTTTTTGCTTATTTAATATTTTCATAATATTTTCTAAAACAAAGTCTGGCATAGAATCGTTTATGATTCCTGATGTTTCAATAAGTTTTGTATGATAATCATACTCTTTAGCCTTCCATTCTAAATAGAAAGGATCTAGTGGTATACAGTGTCCACCAAGTCCTGGACCTGGATAGAATGGCATAAATCCATATGGTTTAGTTTTAGCAGCATCTATAACTTCCCACACATCTATTCCCATTCTGTTACAAAGAATAGCCATTTCATTTGCTAAACCTATATTTATATTTCTAAAAGTATTTTCTAATATTTTTTCCATCTCAGCTACTGCTGGTGAAGAAACCTTATGGATTTCTCCTTCTAATACATTTTCATATAAAGCAGCTGCAACTTCAGTACATTCTTCAGTGCATCCACCTACAACTTTTGGAGTGTTTTTAGTGTTGTAGTGCTTGTTACCTGGATCTACTCTTTCTGGTGAGAATGCTAAGAAGAAATCTTCTCCACATTTTAATCCACTTTCTTCAAGAATAGGCTTTAATACCTCTTCTGTTGTTCCTGGATAAGTAGTACTTTCAAGAATTACTATCATTCCCTTGTGAAGATATTTAGCAACATTCTTAGTTGAATTTACCACATAAGATAAATCTGGTTGTTTATATAAATCAAGTGGTGTTGGAACACAAATACATACTGTATCTACATCATTTATAAAACTGAAATCAGTAGTTGCTCTTAGTATTCCTTTTTGTGTTAATTCACTTAATTCAGCATCAACTACATCTCCAATATAGTTTTGGCCTTTATTAACCATTTCTACTTTTTTATCTTGAACATCGAAACCTATAGTTTCGTATCCAGCCTTTGCTTTTTCAACTGCTAAAGGTAATCCAACGTAACCTAATCCTACTACACCAACTTTTGCAGTTTTATTATTGATTTTTTCTAATAATTGGTCCTTTAAAACTGACATTGTTTTTCCTCCTAAACATACTGGAATCTGTTATTTTAATTTACTTATTATATAATCAATTTGTTCTTTAGTTAACTCTGGATATACAGGAATTGCGAAGGTTCTATGAGATAAGTATTCTGATACTGGCATATCTCCTTCTTTATATCCTAAATCTTTATAAACCTTTTGAAGGTGTAATGGCACTGGATAATAAACTCCTGTTGCTATTCCAGCTTCTTTTAGCTTTGCTATAACTGCTTCTCTATTTTCAGATTGTAATATATACATATGATAAACATGTTCATTATAATCTTTTGCTACTGGAGTTACTAAATCATTATTTTGTAAAGCTTCATTATAAATACTTACTATTTCTCTTCTCTTAGCATTCCAATTATCTATTTCTTTTATTTTAACAGCTAGAATTGCTGCTTGAATTGCATCTAATCTTGTGTTGTATCCAATTAAATAATTATAATATTTAAGAGGATTATAAACTGTATCATTAGCTCCTTCTACACTTTGAACTTCTTCTTCTATATTGTTAAGTAAGTTATAAGCCTTTTGCCCATTTTCTCCACTTCCATGAGTTCTAAGAGCTCTTGCAATAGTTGCAATTTCATCATTATCTGTAACTATCATTCCACCATCACCAGCACAACCTAGGTTTTTAGTTGGGAAAAATGAAAAACAAGCTACATCTCCTAAGGCTCCTATTTTTCTTCCTTTATATTTTCCACCTATAGCCTGACAAGCATCTTCTATAACTTTTAAGTTATGCTTCTTAGCTATTTCACTTATTTCATCCATATCTGCACTTTGACCGAATATGTGAACTGGCATTATAGCCTTTGTTTTTGAAGTTATTTTTTCTTCAATTCTTGTTACATCTATATTAAAAGTTTCTTTTTCTACATCTACAAATACTGGAGTTGCTCCTACTGATGATATTGCTTCAGCTGTTGCAAAGAAAGTAAATGGAGTAGTTATAACTTCATCACCTTTTCCTATTCCCATAGCCTTTAAAGCAAGTACTAGTGCATCAGTTCCGTTTCCAACTGATATTGCATGCTTAACTCCTATATAGTTTGCAAATTCTTTTTCAAAATCTAAAACCGTTTTACCCATTATGTAATTAGCTGACGATAATATTCCTAAAGTAGCTTCATTTAATTCTTTAGCTAATGATTCATATTGAGCTTTTAAATCTATTAAAGGTATATTCATAGTTATACTCTCCTTTATACTCTTATTTCTAGAAAACTAACATTTTCATTTTATCACAATTCAAAATATATATAAACTTTTTAATATAATTTTATTACAGTATTTATTTTAAAAATATAATATTTTCAAATTCTTAATACTTATTTAATAAAAAAATAGATTAACTGTATTAAAGTTAATCTATATTAAATACTATATTACTTATTTAAAATATTTTTTACTTCTTTTACTAATTCTTCTGCTACATATTTTACATCCTCTAAATCTAAAGTACTATAAACTGGAAGAGATATTTCATTTTCATATTGAGCATATGCATTTGGGTAATCTTCAACTTTATATCCTAAATTCTTATATAGTGTAAACATTGGAAGTGGTTTATAATGAACATTAGTTGATATTCCCTTTTCACCTAATGTCTTAATAAGTAAGTTTCTCTTTTCTTCATTAAATCCCTTAATTCTTAATGGATATATATGATATGAACTTTCTGTTCCTTCACCATATTCAGTTACTGGAATTATAGAGAAATCCTCCTTCTCTAATATACTTGTATAGGTGTCAAATATTTCTTTTCTGTACTTTAACATATCTTCATATCTAGTTAATTGAACCCTACCAATAGCAGCATTTATATCTGTCATATTACATTTAAATCCATCTGTAATTATATCGTATTCCCAAGCTCCTGCTTTCATCTTAGATAAGGCATCTTTTGATTGTCCATGTAAGGCAGTAAATTTAAAGTCTTGAAACAGATTTTCTCTTCCTCCAAAGTTATTATCATTATATGTGATAGCTCCACCCTCTGCAGTAGTAAAATTCTTAACTGCATGAAAAGAAAAACTATGAAAATCACATTGAGCTCCAACTTTATGTCCCTTATACTTTGCTCCAAAAGAATGGGCTGAATCTACTAAAATCACTATATCTTCTCTATTTTTTTCCTTTAAAACAGATTTAATTTTATCATAATCACAAGGTATTCCTGCAAAATCTACAGGCATAATTACCTTTGTTTTTTCTGTTATTAACTCTCCCATTTTATCATAGTCCATAAAGAATGAATCTTTAGCGACATCACAAAAAATAGGCTTTATACCTCTATGTATTGCTACACTTGCAGTTGCAGTATATGTATAAGGAGTAGTTATTATCTCATCTCCCTCCTTAATATCAAGCACTTTAAGCACAAGCTCCATAGCTGCTGTTGCACTATTTAATGCCACTGCCTTATTTGCTTCACAATATTCAGCTAATTCTTCCTCAAACTTTGCTAAAGTAGGTCCTGAAGTAATCCATCCTGACTTTAATACTTCCACTACTGCATTGATTTCTGCTTCAGAAATATCTGGAGGAGAAAAAGGTATTTTCTTCATTTCTATCATCCTTTCAATCATATACTTTCTACTAAAAGTTTTCTTATTTATTATATAACTCAATTATATTAAATACAAACTATATATTATATAATTATTTCTTACAATTATATTACTTAATTGAAAGAGATAGGCGTTCTATGATAAAATATTAGTTTGAAAGGGAGTGTAATTAATGTCACGTATAGAAAAAGGCATCCATAAAAAAAAGAAAAAAAAGAAATCTTTTGGTTTTAAAATATTTATAGGATTCCTATGCGTATTACTAGCTTTTGCAGTAATTGGGGGAGGATATTTTATAGGTCTATTAAATAAGATGGATAGCGTTAAATTAAATCAAGATAATTTAGGAATTATTGAAGATGAATTTAAAGATTATAATAATGCCAGTAAAATAAAAAATATAGCTTTATTTGGAGTAGATGCTACTGATGGAGAAGCAGGCCGTTCTGATTCAATTATGGTAGCGACTTTAGATCCTGTTCATAATAAACTTAAGCTAACTTCTATTATGAGAGATTCGTATGTTAATATAGATGGCTATGGAGATGATAAAATAAACCATGCTTATGCTTATGGTGGTCCTGAACTTGCTATTAAAACAATCAATGAAAACTTTGGATTGAATATTCAGGAATTTGTTTCTGTAAACTTCTCTTCTCTTCCTATAATAATTAATATTCTAGGTGGAGTTGATATAGAAATTACTAACGAAGAATTAGAATATATAAATAGTTATATAAATGATATTAATAAAAAAGATGGAACAAACTCACCTCATATAACTTCTGCAGGTGTCCAACACTTAGATGGAACCCAAGCTCTTGCTTATTCTAGAATAAGATATACTTCTGGTGGCGATTATAAGAGAACAGAAAGACAAAGAACTGTACTTGCAGCTTTATTTAATAAAATAACTTCTACTTCAATAGCTTCTTATAACTCATTATTAAATGAAGTTTTACCATATGTACAAACTAACTTAAATGCAGGTGATATACTCTCTTTAGGCACTAAGGTACTTAGTATTGGAAATAACTTAGAACAAGATAGATTTCCGAGAGATGGTTATAGTGAAGGTGCCATGATTAATGGAACTTATTACTTAACCTTCGATAGAGAAACTGCTAAGCAACAAATGAGAGACTATATATTTAATGATATAAAATAAAAATATCCTTATAAATGATTATTAATAAAAAATGTGCTAGTATCAAAATAAATTTTGATACTACCCGATAAAAAGGTGGATTAATTAATTTAAACCACCTTTTTGCACATAATAATTATATGAAAAAGATTATTAATATTCATCAAATAGTATTGCAAATTAATTTAGAAATTATTACACCTAAAGACTATTCTATAAGATCGATATATAAAGTAATACAAGTACCATATTATTGAAAATTATACAAATAATATATTTATGTTGACCTACTTTTAGTAGGAACTATATTTATTTTATCTAGAATCTTGATTCCTTATGAAAAATTTTACTAATATAATAGCTAATTTGATATCTTGATAAAAAAGTTACTGGCTAAGCTAATTCCGATATTAACTATTGAAGAATCTATTATTTTAAGATTTTTAAACTTCTTAATATTAACTGGTGTTTTATAATTTGCTTATTTGCTTTAATAAGTAAATTGGGAAATATATTCTAAAATAAACTTACTGGCTTATTTTTATTTAGTCTTGATAACTGAGAAAAACTTAGCATATTAAATTTTTTTTTTACTTTCGATAACTTTCTGTATCTTATGTTTATTTATTAATTTACTCATTAAAAAGAACAACCTTCAATCATATAATTGAAGGTTATCCTATAATTAAATTTTATATATAAATTTAAATGCTTTTATGCAATACTAAAACTGATACAGCCTCTTTTTTTATTTTTAAATCATTTTTATCTTTGTAGTAGCTTCTTATTCTGTTCTACTTATATACTACTTTACAGTATTCTGAGAAATTATTTTGAATTCATTTATGTTAAGAGAGCCTGTATATATCTCTTATTCTAGAAATAAAGTTTATATAAATACTTACTGTTATTCAAAAATTTATTACAAATCATGAACATAAAATCACCTTATTTTTATTAAAATAATTAAAATGATACATATGATAAAACAACTTCTGCTACTTTTATAGACATTATTTTCAAACCCATAGATTACTATATTTATTATATTTTCATACTATCTTTTAAAATGGCATCTTTAATCCCATAATATAATTCAATAGCTTTTGAAAACTCTCCTTTAAAACACATTATTAGAAATTTTATACCACGTGTAATAATAAATTTTAATTTAATAAAAATAAACATACTTTTTGAATTTTTATTTTTATATTTATTCATAAAAATATATCTTCCTCTATTAGACCATCTAATAGTAAAAGCTGATTGCTCACCCCCACTTGACGATCCAATCTTATGATAAATAACTGCATTGGGATTATACATTATTTTGTATCCGTTCTCCAGTATTTTTGCACAGTAATCTACATCTTCATAGTACATAAAATATTCTTCCGATAAATATTTTTCAAAATTTAGCGATACATTAATTAACATTAAGCACCCTGAAGAAAATGTAACATTTTTTATTTCGTTATATTCTCCATTATCATATTCACCTTCACCACAATGTTGACCTGTATATTTTCTCCAGTTTATATATCCGCCGCCATACCATATCTTTTTTGTATCTGGATAGTATAATATTTTCCCAGTTGCCATTGCAATATTATCTTTATCTTTTTCTACTGTATCTACTAAAATATTTAGGAAATCATCATTAACCAATGTATCAGAGTTTAGTAATAATAAATAATCAGTTTTATTATTCAGTGCATATTTTATTCCTAAGTTATTTCCTCCAGCAAATCCAGTGTTTTTGTTATTTTTAATAAAAATACATTTTTCTTTATTTTTTAAATAAGAATCTAGTTTACTAATTTCATTCTCATTAGAACAATTATCTACAACTATAATATCATAGTTCGGATATTTAATATTATATAAACTATTAATACATTCTATTAAATCGTCAGCCGTATTATAGTTTAATAATATAATACTAACCTTTTTATATTTTTTATCATTATTCATTACTAACTCCATTAATAGCTTCTAAAACTTCATTTGCACATTTATCCCAAGAAAACTTTTTAAGTTGAATTTTAGCTTTTTTCATATATTCTATATATTCTTCATTACTTATATTAATCATAGTTAACAAAGCATTTTCTATATCATCTAATTTATTTGGATCAAACATATAAGCTGCATCTCCAACTACTTCTGGCAATGATGAACTATTAGAACATGCAACTACAGTTTCATTGGTCATCGCTTCTAAAACTGGTAATCCAAATCCCTCATATAGAGATGGATAAACAAATAATTTAGCTGCTTGATATAATAATTTCTTATCCTCATTACTAACAAATCCTAAAAATTTTACTTTATCATTAAGATTTTTCTCATTAACAAGATTAATAAGTTCTTTGCCATAGCCTCCTTCTGTGCCACCAACTATAACTAAAGGAACCTTTAAAATCTCTTTATTTCTATCATATGCTTCTATTACACTATGTAAATTCTTATATCTGTAATGAATTCCTACCATCAGAATATAATTTTCTATATCAAACTTTTCCTTAATATACTTTTTACTATATTCCTTATCAATCTTCTCTTTTGTTTCATCAAATCCATTATATATAACCTTTATCTTATCTTCACTAACATTATATTCTTTAAGTATATCTTTTTTAGTATTTTTAGATACTGTTATAATTAAATCTGAATTATTAATTATTCTCTTTAATATTACCTTATAATAAAAATATTGGTGAATTCTACCTTTAGGAAAGTATAATGGCATTAAATCATGTATAGTAATAATTTGCTTAATTCCCCTTATTGAAACACCATGTTGAGTAGGGGAGTAATGAATAATATTACTCCCTTTATTATCTTTAATCCAATTTTTAAAACTTCTATTTCTTAATATTATATTTTTTATTTTATTATTTGCTTTAACTTTTAAAATTATATTTTTATTATTTTCTTGTAAATCTTCATTATAATTATCTGTATATAGAATTACATCAAAATTATTTTCTAATCTTTCTAATATATTCTTAGAATATACTCCTAATCCTGTAAGTCTATCATTTAAAATTGTTGCATTAAATACATTTTTTTTCTTTATAATGTTCACCAGCCTTTAAAATTAAAAATATAATGTATGGAACTATACAAAACTGTATTATTTCTTTTATTGTGAAATACATTGGATTTCTTATAAATGATACGATTAAATAAGGCACTATAAGACTATACAACAAAGTACCATTTATTGACTTATAGCTATAACTTCTAAGTTTCATAAATAGCATACCAATAATAAACATAAATAAAGCGGTAAAAACTACTCCTCCATTAATTAGATTTTGTGCTGCTAAATTCAATCCACCTACAGGACTTATTATCTCTATAGCACTCAATTCGTTCACTTTTTTAGTAATAAAAAGCATATCCCCTTTATTAGGAAGCAAGAATCGAGGTATTAAAAATATAAAGCCATCTAAAATTGATGCTCCCCATAAATAAGAAATCTTTGTAGAATTGATAACATGCATTGTAGTAAAATTAGTATATGAATTTAGAAAATACTCTAATCCTCCAGATCCACCCATCATATATTTTATCATTGTTTTGAAATCACTTGGAATCAAAGTCTTATAATCTCTATAATATCCTATATAGCCAAGCAGCATTACTCCTATTACACCTAATATAAGTATATGTTTTAATTTTATTTTTCGATATTCATAATTAAAAATAAGCACTAAAGATATACAAGCCATTAATACTTGAATTCTTCCACCTTGAATAAATTTAATTCCAGAAAGAAAAATAAATACATATGGTATAGGCCATTTTAATATGTTTTTTATACTAAACTTCTTTTCGTTTAAAAAAATATAAAATGAGATTATAATACCTGCATAAGCAATTTGAATTCCTGTTGTCATAATACCGACTTCAGCTACTTTCTCAGAATTCCATACATACTTACTAAATAAATATGTTAGTCCTCCCATCTTATGTATTCCTATTAAGAAAAATATTGTTCCTACAAAAGTTAAAAAGTAAGCAAATACTCTTATATTTAATATTCTATGATATTTACATATAAAACTTAAAAAAAAGTTCTTTATATCACAATATATCTTTTTCTTCTTAATAAAGCTAAAATCAAATCTCTTTTTCGGTTCTATGTTACTTCCAAAAATAAATGCCATTAATGTTACTAATCCACATACTAGCATAATTTTTGTTCCAAGGCTTCTATCCATAGCAAGTATGTACCATCTTACTGAATAACTATCCTTTAACTGCTTTATTGGTATATTTAATAAATATATAGAATAATGTATTAGAAATAATGAGCTCAATGAAAAAAGATCTTTTTTCATATCATTAAATATGAACATTGAAAGTATAAATAAATAACCCACTATTAATATAGGTAATGCAGATTCCTTTAGAACTATATATGAGATTAACAATAAAAAAAATAATACTAAATATACAGTTTTCCTATTTTTTATCATAAAACTACTCCAATACTAATTATACATTTCTGTATAATAATTTTGATATTGTCCAGATGTTACATTATTCATCCATCCTTTATTATCTAGGTACCATTTTATAGTCTTAACTATTCCAACTTCAAAAGTAGTTTCTGGATACCACCCTAGTTCTTCTTTTATCTTATTTGGATCGATTCCGTATCTTCTATCGTGACCTTTTCTATCTTCAACAAACTTCTTTAAGTTTTCAGTTACTTTGCTATCTACATTTTCATTAATGTATTTAATAACTGTATCTACTATTTGGATGTTAGTTCTTTCATTATGTCCACCAACATTATAAACTTCTCCAAGTCTTCCGTTATTTATAACCATATCTATAGCCTTAGCATGATCTTCTACGTATAACCAGTCTCTTATGTTTAAACCATCGCCATAGATAGGTAAGTCTTTTAATTGAAGACAATTATTTATTAAAAGTGGTATTAATTTTTCTGGGAATTGGAATGGTCCATAGTTATTAGAACATCTTGTTATGTTAATTGGCATTTTATAAGTATCTCCATATGCCTTTACCATCATATCTGATCCAGCTTTACTTGCTGAATATGGGCTATGTGGATCTAATGGAGTAGTTTCCATAAAGTATCCTGTTTCTCCTAATGATCCATAAACTTCATCTGTTGAAACATGTAAGAATTTAACTCCTTCTTTCCATCCAGCTTCAGTTTCCCAAGCATTTTTTGCACAGTTTAATAAATTTACTGTTCCTAGAACATTAGTCTTAGCAAAAACTTCTGGTTCTCTTATACTTCTATCAACATGAGATTCAGCTGCAAAATGTGCTACATAATCTATTTCATATTTTTCAAATAAAGATGATACTAATTCTGCATCACATATATCCCCTTGAACAAATATATGCCTTAAATCACCTTCAATACTCTTTAAATTTTCTAAATTCCCAGCATACGTTAATTTATCCAAATTTATAATTCTTATATCTTCGTATTTTTTTAGCATATATAATACAAAGTTTGAACCTATAAATCCAGCTCCACCAGTTACTAAATAAGTTTTCATTCCTATCTACTCCCCTTACATATCAAATTAGTTATTATACAAATTACTCATAAAACTCTTTAAAGCTTCTTTCCAATCTCTCATTTCATCGCCAACAGTACATCTAAGCATCATATTATCTAAAGATGAATACTCAGGCCTCTTAGCTGAATTTGGATACATGCTCTTATATTCTTCAGAAGTACATGGATTTACTTTGCAATTTCTTCCTGAAAGATTCATTATTTCTTTTGCAAAATCATACCAACTACATTCACCTTTTCCTGTGCAATGATATATTCCATATTCATCTGTTTCAATAAGTTTTAATATATGATATGCTAAATCATTAGCATTTGTTGGATTTCCAAGCTGATCGTTTACTACGCTTATAGAATCCTTTTGCTCTCCTAGATTCATCATAGTATAAACAAAGTTCTTACCAACATAACCATAAAGCCATGCTGTTCTTACTATATAATATTTAGAAGAAAACTCCCTAACATATTCTTCGCCCTTTAGCTTTGTTTTACCATAAACACTATACGGTACAGTTAAATCAAATTCAGTTAATGGTTTATCTCCAACTCCACTAAAAACATAGTCAGTTGAAACTTGAACTAATTTTGCTCCTATTTCATCTGAAATCATAGCTAAATTTCTAGCTCCAATAGCATTAATTTTAAAAGCTAAGTCTTGATTGCTTTCACAACCATCTACATTAGTTGCCGCTGCACAATTTATAACTACATCTGGCTTTATATCCTTTAAAACCATTCTAACATCATCTAATTTAGTAATATCTAACTCTTCAACATCCAACGAAAAAACTTTAGAATGTCTAATATTATCACTAACTCTTCCTATTTCAGCTTTGCCAGTTTCAATGATTTTTTGAAGTTCATTTCCCAATTGTCCCTTAGAACCTGTTATTAATATTTTCATAGACCGTTCTCCTTAATTAGTAAAATAATTTATTCAAGATTATTAAGAAATAAATCTTTATTCATATATATATCTATTTCTTTTTTTATTTGATTTAAATCATTATCCCACCATTTAGATTCTTTAATTCTTTTTATTTCATTTTCAGAAAACCTATATCCAATTACTTTTCCAGGTACTCCCACAACAATTGCGTAATCTGGAATATCTTTAGTTATTACAGATCCAGCTCCTATCACTGCTCCATCACCTATTTTATTGCATTTTGATAATATTATAGAATTCTGCCCTATCCAAACATCATTTCCAATCACTAGTTTACTTCTTTCAATCTTTTCATCTGAAACAAATCCAACCCTAGGATTGTAAATAAATGGATGGCTCGTTATAAACTCTAACGGATGATTTGCATTAAAAATATAAACATCTTTAGCAAATGAACAGTATTTTCCAATTATTGTGCCACTTGCAATATTTTTATAATTAAAGCATCCACCATAACTCCCTATTCCTATATCGATATTATACCACTTCTTATATAAATCTCTTGTAGTTTCAGACCACATTTCACCTTTTTCAAATTTATTACTTATTTTAATAATAAACTTCCTTATTTTATTTGATTTAATATTATAAAGTATAGAGCGAATCATATTACCCTCCTGAAACATTACAACTATATTCTCTTATTTATTATTCTTTTAATAGTTCCTAATAATGTTCTTATTTTTTTCTTGTTACTCTGTAATTTTGAAGCTTTCTTTATACCATTTTCATATTTAGGTACAGTTCTATTGAAAAACTTCATTGCTATAATTCTAGTTAATAATGTCGTCCTTCTATTAAATTGATATGGCTGAACAAGCTTTAAACTTTCTCTAGGGAAGAATTCAGTTTTTATTTTTTTATCTTCTACTAATTTATTTAGTAGTTCCTCTCCAATACTATTTCTTACTACGACTAAACTCTTTCCACTACCTTCAGCAAAAATTGGATATCCCTTTTCGTCACAGTCCCATCCATCTCCAAAAACTAAGTCTGCTGCCATACCAACACCATCTGGACATACTTTGCATCTTGAATGTAAATATTTATTTAAAATTTTACCCCAACTGTCATCATAAGGCATCTTAAATTCCTTTCCTGAAGTACTTACTGCTGTAGTAAATCCAGGCCAACCATTTCCTCTATATCTAAAATTACTAACTTCATCTTTATTTAAAGAGAATTTTTCCAATACCTTTAATGTCCCTTCAATACTTGGAGTTCCCGCACAAAAGAAAGAAATTTTATAAACAATCTTTTCTTTTATAGATGGCTCTATATTTTCATAATTTCTCAATGCCACTATATCGCATGGACGTCCAACAAATGCATATTTTAGTCCACTCTCTAAATTATTAAGAACTTTATTTAAAGGTGATGCAGGGCAATACTTAGATCCAGTGCTATTTATTATTTTATTTATATCATTTGTTATTTCAACTTTGTTTCCTAAAACATTTTCTTTATCGTCTTCTATATGTATTACGTAATCTACAATCTTCTTTTCTAATAAATAAACTAGGGTTTGAGTAATAGTTCCTCCTGAAGAACCACTAAATCTTATTTCTTCATTTGTAGAATATCCCAGATATATATCCTTATAATCTCCCCATACATGATTTTCTTTATTTTCATTTGCATAAGTTTTAACCCCTGGGCATACTTCTTTTACTAAAGTATCCTCACTTACTTCATTACTTTCATGTATATAATTATTTACAGTTAAAAATCCTTCTTTATTATATTCAATCTTTGAACAATTAGAAAATTTAGTACAAATTCCGCAACCAATACATAAGTTTTCATTTACAACATCATTAATCTTTATTAATTTCATTATTCCTCCAATATATTTAACTTCTCTTAATAAAATTTAAATCTTTCTTACTTATATATCCTATTTTTATAAAAATTATCATTGTAACCAAATAAATAACTCCTCCAAATACTATAAATTTTAATATTGAAGAAATATTAATTATACTACTAATAAAATATATAGGAATTGCTATAATAGCTGGAAGTAAAAATATTTTGATTAATTTTTTATAAGGTAAAACATCTTTTAATTTTATTTCAAAACCTTTAGAAATCTTAACTAACTGCAAGTACACCATAAAATAATGCACTATAACAGTTGATATCGCTGGACCTATAATTCCAAAAATATTTAGGAATATTATATTTAAAATTATATTTAAAACTATTCCCATAATAGAATTTACCATAACATATTTCTGCTGTTTAATAACTATTAATATGTTTCCAAATACAGTGAAATACAATGGAAATTTCAAAAGGTAAATAATAAAAATAGGTGTACTACTTTCTACATATTTATAAGAAAATATTAACTCTATGTATTCTCTAGAAAATAACAACGCAATCCAAAATATTGGGAACATTATCAAAGCAGTTTTTTTACAAGACTCACCCCAAATTGATAATACTTCCTTTGAGTTCTTATTTTCTGCATAGCTCTTAGACATTCTTGGTAAAACAACCGAAGCAATTGAAATAGTTATTATACTAACTAAAGGAATATCAGTAGCTGCATTCGCATATGCTGCATACTCTTCTGGATTAAATCTATTAGATATAAATAAATTGTCTACATACATATTTAAATTTTGTACTAAAGCCACTACTCCTAATGGTATAGCAAATTTAATTTGTTTTACTAATAAACTATATTGTGTCCTAAATTTTAAAGATTCTCTTGACCTTATTATATAGTACATAAACATAGTTCTTAAAAACTCTATTATTACCATAACCAATAAAAGATAATATAAATTTCTTGTACTTATAGTAACGAATCCTAGAGTTAAAAAGTTCACTATGGTATATATAACATATATTTTACCTAATGCAACAGTGCTGTTACTTGATATATATAAATTTTCTAAAAAGCTTGATATTATCATTATAAAAATTTGCAGAGATAGTAAAGTTATATAATTTAAAATATTAGGGTTATTTAATAGTAATGCAACTTTTTCTTTGAATAATACAATAGAAAAACTACTTATTGCAGCTATTAAGCCTAAAATTACTATTGTATTCCCTATTAATCTTTCTTTATCTTTTTTATCTGAAGTAATATAAAAATAACTAATAGTCGTCGGAATACCTACAACGCATATCGATGTAACTAAATTTATTATTAAATTTACTTGTTTATATGTACCATATAAACTTTCAGTAAATAATCTAGCTATAATCATATTAAATATGAGCATAAGAACTCCTCTTATGCCTTTACTAAATGTAAGGATTAAAGAATCTTTTAACACTTATATTCCCCCATAATTATTTATTATTTATTATTTATTATTTCTATAATACTTTCTATCTTTTCTTTTAGTAAGGGAATTTCATTATATAACTTTTCTTTTATTTCTTTTTTATTTTTAAAATTATCTATGATAGAATTTATTATCTCTTTTTCTTCTTGTTTTCTAGGATCTGTTACACAATATCCTAAGCCAATATTATCCCATATTCCTATAAATTTTCTACTATATGCAATTGGACTTGTTGGAACACAACTTGAAATAGCTCCTATACAAGCATGCATTCTACTTCCTATAAAGTAATCACATCCACTTATTATAGCTTTTATTTCATCTTCCCTATAATATCTATCTATTGTTTTAATATTTATATTTAATTTAGAGTTTAATTCCCTTGCTATTTTTTTACACACTCTAAAATCATCTTCTACTTCATTATCTTTAACCATTACATGTGGAATTAATATTATTTCTGAATTAGGTATCTTAGATAATTCTTCAATTAATGAATCTATTAAATGCTTGTAATCTATTTTTAAATTAAACATATTATTTCCATTATATCCACCATTATAAAGTAGAGCACTTACATTTATCCCAATTTTTGTATTTTCGTTATTTTCAACAAATTTTTCTATACTAGTATTACTGTCTGGCTTCATATAAAACGCCATATCTGGAATAAATTCTATTTCTCTATTTATCTTTAGTTCTTCAATAGCAACCTTCTTACTTATTTCATCTCTAACAAAAACTATGTCTGCTTTATTTAAAATATTTTTAGCAACCTTTTTAACCCATAAATTTCTAAATGGTCCTAAAGTTTGTGGCATAATCACCAATTTTTTCTTTAAATTGATTGCAATTACTTTTAGTAAAGAATGTTGTATAAATCTTTTTATTCCATATATATCACTAAAGCTATCTCCTTCGCTTATATCAAGGATCATATCGCTTTCTTTCAACATTTTTATTATATAGTTATCTCCAAATGTCTTACTTTTGAAATAAGTTTCTATTAAATTCTTTTTACCACAAGGAATTTCCATTATATTCTTTTGAATATCATTATATTTAATTGAATTATTAGTCTCTTCTTTTACTGTATAAGATAAAACAACTATTTCTATATCTGTTCCATATTTATCAAGAAGAAGTGTAATCTGCCCTCTTGTTAAAGCGTTTACTCCTTTATTTCCTGAATTTAATGATGCCCCTGCTAAAATTATCTTTTTCATTTTATCTCCTTTGTAATTATTAGCTTAAATTTTATTAGTTTAAAATAATCAATTTTCTATTTTATAAAACTACTCACTAAAATCTAATGAGTAAGTGTGAAAATCAAAATTAAATATTTTGATTTTTACTTATACTCAAAAGGTATATTTAATTCTTTTAAAGTTTTTTGTTTCTTATCTTTTTCAGATAAAAGAATTTCTTCAATTCCTTCTAATGGCCACTCTATTCCTACATCTGGATCATTCCAAAGAAGTCCACTATCATATTCTGGAGCATAGAAATCAGTACATTTATAATTAAAGGTAGCTGTATCTGAAACAACTAAAAATCCATGAGCAAATCCTTCTGGAACATAAAACTGCTTTTTATTTTCTGCTGTTAGTAAAACACCTTCCCACATTCCAAAAGTAGGTGAACCCTTTCTTAAGTCTACAGCAACATCATAAACAGCCCCTTCAGTTACTCTTACTAATTTCCCTTGAGTATACTTAGTTTGAAAATGCATTCCTCTTAAAACACCTTTTTTAGACTTTGATTCATTATCTTGAACAAATTCCATTGATAATCCAGCTGCAACAAAATCATTTTTGTTGTAACTTTCCATAAAGTAACCTCTGTTATCTCCAAAAACCTTAGGCTCTATTATGTATAAGTCTTTAATTTTTGTTTCTATAAAATTAAAATTGCCCATAAATTCATCTCCTAATTTATCTTATCTTAGCTTCCAACTCTTCCACTACATCTATTAAGTATTTTCCATATCCTGTTTTCATTAATGATTTAGCAAGTTCTTTAACTTCTTCAGAAGTTATCCAACCTTTTCTATAAGCTATCTCTTCTAAACAAGCTATATATGTTCCTTGCGTATTTTGAACAGCTTCTACAAAATTAGATGCTTGCAACATAGAACCATGAGTTCCTGTATCAAGCCAAGCCATTCCCCTACCTAATAAATTTACTTTTAGATTTCCTTCTTCCATATAAACTCTATTTAAATCAGTAATCTCAAGTTCTCCTCTAGCTGATGGAGTTAATACCTTAGCCTTTTTAACTACAGAATTATCATAGAAATAAAGTCCTGGAACTGCATATTTAGATTTTGGTTTTTCAGGTTTTTCTTCTAGAGAAATAACCTTATTATTTTCATCGAACTCAACAACACCAAAAGCCCTTGGATCTTGAACATAATAACCAAACACAATAGCCCCCTTCTCTAATGAAGCAGCTTCCTTTAAATGATTAGAAAAACTTTGCCCATAAAATATATTATCGCCTAAAATCATAGCGACATTATCATCACCAATAAATTCTTCTCCTATTATGAATGCTTCTGCTAATCCATTGGGTTGTTCTTGAATTGCATATTCTATCTTTAGTCCAAATTCTGAGCCATCATTAAATAATTCTTTAAAGTTAACTATATCCCTTGGTGTAGATATAATTAGTATCTCCCTAATGCCAGCTAACATAAGCACAGACATTGGGTAATAAATCATAGGCTTATCATAAATTGGCACCATTTGCTTTGACATTGCCTTTGTTACTGGATACAATCTTGTTCCTGATCCACCTGCTAATATTATTCCCTTCATATAATATATTCCTCCTCTATAGTTTACCTATTTTCATACCGATAAACCTTGCTATAAAATTCATAAAAACTTTCGGTAAAAAGTATAATCTATTTTCCTCTTTTATCCTTTTAATTATGTACATAAATACATCTAATCCACGTTCATTAACACTATATTTATTTATGTACGAGTTTTCTTTAAAAAACTTCCCAATATCTCTATATCTCTTGAAAGTATCTTTAAATGACAATTCATGAGAATGGACTACTATAGATTCAGCTTCATAACTAATTTTACATCCATTCATAATTAGTTTATACGCAAAATACATATCCTCATTAGTAGGTAGATTTTTTCCATCATATCCATTTAACTCTAAAAATATATCCTTTAGTATAGCTGATGAAGCATCTGAAAAAAAGAATGTCATTAATCCTAACTCTTTTATATCATCTTTTGATACTATTCTAGATTCTGCTGGATAATTAATTTCTCTAGTATATTTTTCTATAGTATGGTTATCATATGCTATCTGTCTACTAAATGCAGCACTACATTTTTTATTTTCAATACTTTTTACTAATTCATATAACCAATTTTGATTTTCTATTTTTATATCTTGAGTTATAAAAACTAATATTTCTCCTTTAGCTTCAAATGCAGCTTTTTCTCTAACTAAACTATGTGAAAAATCTTTAGATTTTATTTTTATATACTCCACATTTAATTTTTTAAGAATATCTTCACTACTATCTTTTGACTCTGTAAGAATAAATTTGACTTCTAATACATTAACCTTTTCTTGTTTTTTAATATTTTTATACAAATTTTCAATATAACTTTCTCCATTATATACAGGACATATGATACTGATATCCAAACTTATTCCTCCATATACTTAATTTTATCTAATTCTTCTTTTGCTTGTTTAATTTCTTGTTCCTTGCTTTTAGATGAAATCATTATGTATTCTTCAGTTTCAACAATAATTATATCCTTGACTCCATTAACTACTATTGGTTTTCTTGATAAAATAATGTTATTACTAGAATTATAAGTGATTCCATTAGCTATGAATACATTTCCATTTTCATCCTTTTCGGCATATCTCTCTAAACTGTTCCAACTTCCAACATCATCCCATCCAAAATCACAAGGAATAACATATATTGATTCCGCCTTTTCCATAACTCCATAGTCTATTGATATAAAGTCAGTTTTATTATAATTATTATCTATTATAGTTTGTAAATCTTCATACTTACATGATATAACACCTTTTAATGCATCATAAGTATTCGGTAAAAATTCCCTAATCAAATCAATTATATATAAAGAATTCCATAAAAACATTCCACTATTCCATAAATAGTTTCCACTTGATAAGTATTTTAAAGCATTTTCATAATTAGGCTTTTCTACAAATTTGATTGCTTTGCTAACCCCTTTGCAATTTCCATCATTCACCTTTATATACCCATAACCTGTCTCAGGTCTGTTAGGTCTAATACCAAAAGTTATAATAGACTCTTTATTATTTATCAAATAATTACTGGCTACTTTAATTACATTAATAAAATCATCTTCTTTTGATACTAAGTGATCCGCTGGTAAAACTAAAATATTACAATTAGGGTAATACTTGTTTATTAAAATTGAAGACAGTGCTATACAAGGTGCTGTATTCATTCCAAACGGCTCTACTATTATATTTTTATCTGGAATATTAGGTAATTGCTTTTTTACTAAATCAATATACTTTCTAGATGTACAGATAAATACTTTTTCAATATCTATATATCCCTCTAATCTATCTACAGTCATTTGTAACATAGATTTATTGCCTAATAATTTTAAAAATTGCTTAGGCTTTTCTTCAGTCGATACTGGCCAAAATCTAGTCCCTTTTCCCCCCGCCATAATAAGTGCACAATTCATCCAATCACCTCTATTAAAATCACTCTTTTATTTAAATTGCTCCGTCTTTCTTTATGACAGAAATAAAAGTTTTTAAAATTATCTTAAAATCCATTAATAATGATCTATTATTAATATAATGAATATCCATTTGAACTCTCTCATCATAGGTTGTATCACTTCTACCATTTGCTTGCCAATACCCAGTAAGTCCAGGTAACACTGAAAAAACTACTTCTGCATATTTACCATACTTAGAAATCTCTTTTTCAACTATAGGTCTAGGTCCTACAATACTCATATCTCCCTTTAAAATATTAAATAGTTGTGGTAATTCATCTAAGCTTGTTTTTCTTAAAAATCCTCCAACTTTAGTTATTCTTGGGTCATTGTCCAATTTAAAATTTATATAATATTCTTTCTTTTGTTCTTCAGTAAAATTATTAAATATTTCTTGAGAATTTTCATACATAGTTCTAAATTTATATATTTTGAACTTTCTCATATTTTTCCCAATTCTTTCATGTCCAAAAATAACTTTTCCTTTAGAATCAAATCTAACTACTAAGGCCACTATTATGAATATAGGGCTTAACACAATTATAGCAAATAATGATAAAACTACATCCGCTACTCTTTTTATTAAATTATATGCTACCCTTTCTGATTGTTCATATATAATATCCATCTGCTGATTACTAGTATTAATATTATCCATGCTTATCCCCCTTATTTACAATATATACACTATTTTCTTTACATATAAATAACATCATTCTAAATTTTGCACGTATAATTATATCATATAATTTTTTTTAATCAAACTCTCCAGAAGAAGTGATATATTTTAGCTTCACCCTTTCATTTAATACCTAATATCTCTTCTAATTCTACCTTAAAGGACTCTAACGACACTCTAATTATACCATGAAATATTATTAAGTATATAATAGTCAAATAATTCCTTCCTTTATTTTCAATATTGCCATATTTTGATATAATATATCAGTATTTAAAAAATTTGTACTATGGAGGAGAATTTATGAAAAAATTCACAAAAAAAAATAAAATTCTTTTTATTATCATATCATTTGTTTTAATTTTAGCTCTTGGGGGAGTATCCTATACATATTATCTTTCATCTAAAGTAGAAAGAGTAAATGTCGATAGAAATGATGTTATAAATACAGGTAAAGATTTACCTAAAGAAGCTGATGATGTTATTACTATAGCTTTGTTCGGAAGTGACTTCTCCGAAATATATGATATTAGTGCTGCTGATGCAACTATGATTCTAGCCATAAATACTAAGAATAACACTATTAAACTTTGCTCGCTAATGCGCGATATCTACTTAGATTTACCTGATGGTGGTAAAATGAATTTAAATTATACCATTTTAGATGGTGGTCCAAGCTCAATATTAAAAGCTATTAATTATAACTTCAATTTAAAGATAGATAAGTTTGTTCAAGTTGATTTGAAAAGATTACCTAAAATAATTGATGCACTTGGTGGAGTTGAAATTGAAATAACGTCAGATGAGCTGAAATATATAAACAGCTACATAAAACAAATAGATGAGAAAAATGGAACGACAACAGATAATATTTATACAGCAGGAAAACAACTTTTAAATGGTACACAAGCTTCTGCATACTGTAGAATTAGGTACACAGCAGGAAGAGATTTTAGAAGAACTGAAAGACAAAGAGATGTTCTTAATGCTTTATTTGTTAAATTCAAAGATATAAACTTAACTGAAGTGCCTGGAATGATAAATAAAATCCTACCATTAGTAACTACCAATTTAACTAATAGCGAAATAATATCTATATCTACTAAGGCTTTAAGCATGGGATTGAACAATATAGAACAAGAAAGATTCCCTTCTGATGAAAATATAATTAGTGCTGGTTTTACAGATATGTATCATACTAATATAAATATTGAAGGAACAACAGAAGAGTTACATAGATTTCTATTTTCATTAGAATAAAAAAAGCTATAAATGTTATAGTCCTTACTCCGTCGTAACCTCTAAGTCGCCATCATATACAATTTCTATCCCTAAAACTGAAGAAAGGAATTAAGAAAATCTTAATTCCTTTTATTCCACATTCACCTTAATCTCCAAGTAGCATTAATATCAATTCGCTCTTTTAATAATTATTACAACTATTATTCTAAATTTATTTGATGTCTTTGATATCTATATTTATCTTGAGATACAAAATACAAATCAAAACTATCTATATTTTTTATTTCTGAAGTCATAATTGAAAATTCAACAAATCTTTTGTTATCTGCTTCTTTTACTTTACAATCCAAAGCTCTATTATTTATATATGCATAAGCAAAGAAGTCCTCATTACTTTGAATTTCTACCGAAAAGTTTGTTAAATCCTCTCCATATTTATTAACTTTAGTAATTGTAACAAAGTTTTCTTCTTTTATTCCTTTATTATTCATAAAATATTCTAAGCTTTTCATGTGAATTTTATTTTTCATATCATTGTCTGGGAAATAAAAATTAAAATGCGTGTACTCTGTTGACTCAAATAAAACTATATCTGGATTGAATATATTGATATAATACTCATAGTCAATAACATTTCTATAATTATGAATCTTCATAACTTCTGAAAAGCTTTCTGTTATAAATTTTTCTTTATTATCAAAATAACTTCCTGCAAATATTAATATTCTAGGAGCATCTTCATTTTCTGAATTCTTATAATGTGTAAAATTTCTAAAGCTTTCATGCCTTACTATTTCATCTTCTAAATCTTCTATATAAATTGAATTATCATTAATTAAATTAAAATGATTAGTTTTTTCATCAATTTTAAAATTAGAAGCTACAAGAGTTTCATTTATATATTCCTCTACTTTGTAATTACTTAAATTAAATTTATCAACTCTATTATCTAATAAACTCAATCTATCTATTATTGTAGAAATACCAATTATAGCCCCAGCTTCATTCCAATGCCTAGCATCATACTTTTGATCAAATAATAAATTAGAATTTATATCATTATAATCAATTTCTCCATTCTCTGTAGTTTTTCCATCTAAATAAAGCTTATTTAAAGCTTCTTCTACACCTTCTTCTTTTGCTTCCTTTAAGGTTTCTACATTATTTAAATAATTAATTTCTTTTTCCTTTAAAAGCTCTATAAAATATTCTATATCAATATTTTCATAATTAAATCCTTTTGTTATATATTCAGGATATATAAGTTCTTTTCTCGGTTCTACTGCATATAAAAATTTTATATTTCTTTCATTACAATAATCTTGGAATCCCTTTATAAAATCAGCATATATATCCATAAACTCAGGGTTAAACTCATTTTCCTCTGCCTTAGACATTATAAAATCTTCTCTTCCATATTCATATCTAGGATGAGTTATTTCGTGAAATAGACTATCCATAGCTTCAGAGTATAAATCAACTATTTTTGTTCTAAAACCAATTCTATCATCCACATAGCTTTTAATATTTTCAAAAACCTTACCTTCTCTAAAGATATCTTCAATCTCTAAAAGTTTTCTATTATCTATATAAGAAACTTGATTTCTTTTAAAATTCATAAATAAAACTGGAACTAAAATAACTATAAAAAATGAGATTATTAATATAATATCACTTAACGTCTTTTTATCTTTAGGTTTTCTTTTTATTAAATTCATCTTAAGCACCTCATTTTATTAACACTAAAATTGAAAATATATAAATGGACTATAGGTAGAATTAATCATAAATATTAGTGCTATAATAAATAAAAGTATTATTAAAATATTTTTAACTGTTTCAAAATACCTTTTTTCTTTATATTTTGAAACAACTATCTTCAATATTGGAGTTGAAAAAATTATTCCAACAACTATTAAAAACATAGTTTTTACTTGTATAAAATAAGAAACTTCAAAAGTTATATTATTAAAGCTTATTAAACCAAACATTGTGGATAAATATTTCATAGCAGTTGATAAATTATCTGCTTTAAATAAAACCCAACCTATTAATACTATAAATAAAGTACTAAAAGCCTTTATTCCTGAAGGAATATTTTTATACCATTCCTTATCTCTTGCAAATCTTTCCATAATAATGAATAATCCATGCCAAAGTCCCCAAATTACAAAATTCCACGAAGCCCCATGCCAAAGACCAGTTACTAAAAACACAATAAATAAATTAAAATACACATTTCCTGTTCTATTTCCACCTAAAGGAATATATAAATACTCTTTAAACCATGTAGATAAAGATATATGCCATCTTCTCCAAAATTCTGTTATAGACTTCGATATATATGGATAGTTAAAGTTTTCGATAAATTTAAATCCAAAGAAATGCCCAATTCCTATTGCCATATCTGAATATCCTGAAAAATCAAAATATATTTGTAAGCTATAACAAATAGCCCCCAACCAAGCTGTTATAATATCAATTCCTGAAGTATTCACTAAGATAAAAACTTCATCTGCTACACCACCAAGAACATCTGCAATTATAACTTTTTTAGCTAGTCCTATTACAAATCTTGATATTCCATAACTAAATTCGCCTACAGATTCTTCTCTTTTTCTTATTTCCTTATCAACACTTTTATACTTCACTATTGGTCCTGCTACAAGTTGAGGAAATAAAGAAATATAAAGAGCAACAGAAAAAAGATTTCTATTTACCTTAGCATCTTTTCTATAAATATCAATTATATAAGACATACCTTGAAAAGTGAAAAATGAAATACCTATAGGTAAAACTATATTTTTAAATTGTATGTTACTCCCTAATACCATGTTGAGATTCTCTAAAAAGAAATCATAATATTTATAATAAAAAAGTAATCCTAAATTTAAAAATACTCCAATAGCTAAGCAAGTCTTTTTTAATTTATTAAATTTCCTCTTATTATTTGAACTATTCTCTTTAATATCTAATGAATCTATCAAAACTCCAAATATATAATTAATTAGTATTGATACTAATAATATTTTTAAATAAGAAATACCACCACAGGCATAAAAAACAAGGCTTGCTAAAAGTAAAATATAGTTTCTTACTTTTTTATCACATAAATAATATAAAAATATAACTAATGGTAAAAATATAAATATGAATATTGATGAACTAAATACCATTATTTTCTCCTTTGTTATTATCTAAAATTTTCATTAATCCATTCACTAATATAATCTCCATATTTTTAATATATATCGCATTATTTTTGCATAAGTTTTACTGTAACCTATTTTGTTGAATACTATATGAACTTCATGTAAAAAAACTATTAAAAAATGCTATATAAAGCTATTTACATAGTATTATTTTTATAAATTTATTGGTAATAAAAAAAGCCCTAGATTTATTATCCTAGAGCTAAATTAAAATCACTTATATTAATTTAATAATTCGTTAATTTTACTATCAATGCAATCTATTCTTTAAACTTTGGAATTACTATGGTGATAGTTGTTCCCTTATTTATCTTACTCTTTATATTTATTCCATAGCCATTGCCATAAATTAATTTAATTCTACTATCAACATTATTAATGCCTATTCCACTAAAATATCTATTTTTATCTTCATTTCCCTTCATGATTTTATCTATTTTATCATCATCTATTCCTATTCCATTATCATAAACTTCTATTTTTATATTACTCTCATCATACTCTTTTATAAAAACTTGTATTTCTCCTTCTTCTTCTGAAGGAAAAGCATGAAAGAAAGAATTTTCTATAAAGGGTTGTAATATTAGTTTTGGTATTAAATATTCATAGCAGTCAGGCATAATGAAATACTCTACCTTTATCCTATCCCCATATCTTATATTATTAATTAATACATAGTTTTTTAAGTTTTCAATTTCCTCTTTTATAGTTATAAACTCATCTGTTTTACTTATGGTATTTCTTATCATATTTATAAAAGCATCTATTGCAGTAATAGATTTATCTTTACTCCCTTGCCAAATAAGCAGTTTAATGCTAGATAAGGTGTTAAAAATATAGTGAGGATTTATCTGCATTTGTAAAGCATGTATCTCAGCTTTTCTCTTTTCCTTTTGCACTTTCATCAACTCATTAATATGCTTATTTATATCTGTTATCATAAAATTATAAGTAGATGATAACTCTTTTATTTCTTCTGGACCACTTACCTCTATATATTCATTAAAGTTTCCATCTCTTACTTTAGACATTTTTTCGGTCAATAAATAAAGAGGCTTTGTCATTTGCCTTACTATTAAAAATATTCCAGCCAAAACACATAATGTTATAACTGTACAAATAATAGCTATATTCTTAACATCATACATTTTTGCTAAAGCCTTATTATTATCTACTGTACCACATAAAGTTAAATTACAATAAGGTAATCTTTGAACAAATATAGTATTTCTGTTACTTTCATAACTTTTATTTAATTGCTTATTATCTATTAACTCATTAATAGTATCTTCAAAATCTAGTTGAGCTTGTCCAATATTCTCTTTCTTGTTTGAAGATAAAACTATATTATTTTCATCTAACAAAACTATATCATTAATTTCTAAGGTAAAATAATCATAAAACTTTTGAAATGTTTTTTCTTTAATTATAAAATTGATAACGCCATAAGGCTTTTCATCCTTTAGATTCAAAGCCTTAGAAATAATTATTATAGGTTCATTCTTAGTTGATGAGGTTATTCCCTTTTCAAGATATTTATAAGTTATAGTTTTATTATTTTTAAGTGCATTCTTAGTTATATCTAAATTTAGAATTTCCTCTACACCCATTGTCAATAGTTCTGAGCTGTTTAAATAGGACCTTCCATTTAGTCCTACTACTAAAACACTCATATCATAGTTATTAGAATCCATTGATGACTTCATTTGCTTTTTTAGTTCATAAATATTTTTAGATAAGTCCTTTACTGGTAAATCTTTTTCAGTAAAATATGATCTAAAGGCTCTATGAGAATTAACAGAATCTATAACCTTTACTATTTCACTATGAAAATCATAAATATCATCATTCACTTGATCAAAAATCTTCTTTTGGGAATCCTTATAATTATCAGTAAATATTCCTCTCGAAATGTTTATTGTAATATAGCCTACAGAAATGGAAACACATATTACTCCCACTACTACAACACATAATATTTTTACAAATAAACTATTTAATCTTAGTTTCCATTTCATTATCTAACACTCCCTGAATATGCATTTGCCTTCTGTAGCTACTAGGTGTATGTCCCGTAATTTTTTTAAATACCCTACAAAAATAACTATGATCGGAATAACCAATCATTGAACTAATTTCAGATACATATCTTTTATTTTCCTTTAATAAATCACAAGCTTTCTCTATCCTAATTCTATTTAAGTATTCAGAAAAGCCTTCTTTACAATGGTTATTAAAATAATATGATAAATAGTAATAATTAAAATTAAAAGCATTTGCTATATCACTTAATTCTAAAGGTTTATTATAATGTTCTTCTATATATTCTAAGATTTCATTAATCCTCTCTTCTTCTAAGTTTACATTTTTATTAATAAATTCATTAAGCTCCAAGAAAATATTATTAACTTCATCTTCAAATTCTTCTAAGTATGATATTTTATCTATTTTTTTAAAGTACTTTTGACGTAATTCTTCTGCTTCTAAATCATAGGATTCTAAACTTACAATTAAGTTATATAACAAGTTTTTAACTAAATTCTTAAGCTTATATTCATCCATTTTAACTGAGATTGCTTTATCTATATAACTTTTTATTAAGTTTATTGCAGCTACAAAGTCCTTCCTTTTTAGCAAATAATCATATTTACTTGAATCAAACTTTTCTATTCTATCATCTAAAACAATACCTTCAGTATCTAATATTAACTTTTTCTTATAATAAAACTTTTGTGATAAGTAAGGTGAAAATTCATTATTATATTTATCATTTACCTTAGCTATATTATTAAACTTAGGAGTAATAACAAAAAAAGTATTTTCTTGTACAACTTTTTTTTCTAGATATTTTTCAAACTTACTTACTATTTCTTTATCTTCACTTATCTTATAATTAATTAAATATAATAAAACTTCTTCATTAATAATAAACCTAATAAATATATAATTATTACTTATAAGAAACTCTTCTGTAAGTCTCTTATTCTGCTTTAAAAACTCCTTATTTTTACCATAAGATTGTTTAAAATTAATTCCTAAAAGCCTAAAACAAGTATTAGGAAAAATATTAAAGAATTTATTACTATCTATATCATCTTCAAAACCAAGAATATATCTTTCAATTATATTGCTATAATATATATCTTCATTTTTAACTAATTCTAATCCTGGAATTCTATCTACAGCTTTCTTTAGAGTAACTAAGAGTTGATTTGGTGTTAAGGTTGGTTTTAAAATATAATCTACTGCTCCACTTAGAAGTGTGTCTTTTACATATTCAAAATTATCATAGCTGCTTAAAATTATAATTTGTACATCTGGATACTTCTTTTGAATTATCTTTGAAAAATCTACGCCATTTAATATAGGCATAACTATATCTGATATCACTATATTAGGCTTCAAAACCTCTATTAATTTTAATGCTTCTTCACCATTAGTAGCTTCTCCAACTATTGTAAAGCCTTCTTTTTCCCATTCAATCATATGCTTCATACCTTGTCTCATTATAAACTCATCTTCAACAATTAGAACTTTACAATAATTTCTACTCATTAACCCACCTCTTTCAATTCACAATTCACAATTAATAATTATGATATAATTTGTTCCAAATTACTAAAAAACACTATAAGTGTGAAAACTTCTCTTAAGAAGCTTTCACACTAATTATTAATTTCCCTTTATATCTTAGAAATTATAAAACTTAAATCAATATCCTCACTAGATGGAATGGTAAACTCTTCATGAACTGGTGCTCCCCAGCTATCATCTCCACCTACACCCATTTGCTTTGCTATTATTCTAACCCAAGTATAATTAACAGGTGGTAGCTCATATATATGCATGGCATTTTCAAGCTCATAAGCACTATACGGTAACACACTCATTTCAAAAGGCTTATCTACATAGCTAAATTTTAATCCTTTATTTTCTTCACTTATTACCTTTAACCATCTAACCTTTGTTCTATTTCCACACTCTTGAGGAACTAGGTATCTAGACATATTATTTTTAGCAGTATTTTCAAATACTCCTAATCTAGCTCCATTATTACGATCAATATAATTTTCCTCTGGACCATAACCATAGTATTCAAAAATATCTAGGTTCTTTTTAAACTTAAAGTCCATTGAATATAACGGTATTTCATGTAAGCCCTCTACTCCCTCATAATTTATATTAACCTTTATACTTCCATCTGGAGTTACAGTATATCTAGCTGTATTAGTAGTTTTAATACTAGTAGGCATTTCGAACTTATATACTAAAGTAATTTCTTCTTTACTTTCTGTATAATTAAAATCCACCAGTTTTTGATGTAATCCAGCTATTTGCCAATCTGCTGTCCTAAAATTATGGCTATTTCCTCTATCATTATCAGTTGTAGCTCTAAAGAAAGATGTTCTTGGTGCTCTAGTAATATACTCCTCTCCATCATAGCAAAGAGAAATTAATCCCCCTTCTGGAATAGAAAACATCATTCTAAAATCTTTACCTACAACTCCTATATTTACATCTCCATGAATAATCTTAAACTCACTATTATCTAAAACTTTATTATAACCTTTACATTCATTATCAATAATACTATAAATAGCTTGGCCAAAATCTACTTCGTAGCCTTTATTAGCCCAAAGCATATCTTTATTTAATCTCATAGATATATTATAACTGTATTCACCATTTTCCTCAATTAATGGATATTCTATCTTTATATACTTTTTCTCACCTGCTTCAACATCTACATTGATTTTCTCTTCAAATATCCTTATTCCCTCTTTCTCAATGTAAGCTATAAAATCATAATCTCTTGTTCCAATAAATAAATTATTATTTTCAATTGTTACCCCATTTCTATCTGGAATAATTTTTATATTAGAATAAAGTTTTTTAACTTCTTGTGCCTTTGGAGATATTGTTCTATCTGCATAAACTATTCCATCAGTGCAGAAACAATAATCCGTTGCCCTATCATCAAAATCTCCACCATAAGCTAAGGTTTTTATTCCCTCTTTATCTACTTCTACAGCTTGATCTATATAATCCCATATAAATCCACCTTGATACATTGGATACTTATCTTCAAGGTCACTATAAAGCTTCATTCCTCCACAGGAATTTCCCATAGCATGCATATACTCACAGCTTATATATGGTTTTTTAGGATTATTATTTAAATACTCTTCTATATCCTTAGGCTTTGCATACATCCTACTTTCCATATCACTAGCATCATCAAATTCCCTATTCCAAAATACTCCTTCATAATGTACTAATCTAGTATCATCCTTTTCATGGAAGTACTTTGTCATTTCTAAAATATTCTCTCCTGCATAAGATTCATTTCCACAAGACCAAATTAGTACAGATGGGTGATTTTTATCTCTTTCTAACATAGACTCAGCTCTATCTATTACTACATCTCTCCACTCCGGAATTGAACCTGGAACATTCCACTCTGGGTCGCAGGCGCCTAATTTTTGCCATGAACCATGACTTTCTAAGTTAGCTTCATCTATTAAATAAATTCCATATTCATCACAAAGATCATACCATAAGCTTTGATTTGGATAATGAGATGTTCTTACTGCATTAATGTTATGCTTTTTCATAAATTTTATATCCCAAAGCATATCTTCTTCAGTTATTGCTCTACCATTTTTACTGCTAAACTCATGTCTATTTATACCTTTAAAGATTATTCTCTTTCCATTTATATGCATAATATTATTTTTCATTTCAAAGGTTCTAAATCCAAGTTTTTGTGGAACTATTTCAATTAAATTGTTTTCCTCATCCAAAACCTCAAAATATAAAGTATATAAATAAGGCTCTTCAGCACTCCAATGCTTTACATTATCTATTATAGAATTTAAACTTATAGTTTTCTTATCCTTAGGTATTATTGTACCAAAATCATAAACTATCTTTTCATCTCTATCCTTAAGATAAGACTTTACTTTAAACTCATTATTTTCATCATCTAATATAAAATCTAAATCCACTTCTAAATATCCATTTTTATATTCTTTATCTAAAGTTGATTTTACAAATAAATCTCTTATATGAAGCTTCGGTATTCCATATAAATATACATCTCTAAAGATTCCTGAAAATCTCCAAAAGTCCTGATCTTCTATCCAGCTTGCACTACTTCTTTTATAAACTTCAACAGCTAATTTATTTTCTCCATTTTCTTTAATATAATCAGTTATTTCAAATTCTGATGGAGTGAACGTGTCCTCACTATATCCAACAAACTCTCCATTTACCCATATATAAAATGCAGTTTCAACTCCTTGAAAGGATATAAATATTTTTTTACCTTTTAATTCATCCTTTATCTTGAAATATTTTACATAGCTTCCAACAGGATTATCTTCCTTTGATATATATGGAGGCCTAAGCTCCTCTACGCCATCCCAAGGATACATTGTGTTAATATACTGACATTTATCATACCCTTGCATTTGAATATGACCAGGTACATTTATATAATTGAAAGTACTACAGTCATAATCTTCCTTATAAAAATCCTTTTCCCTTCTAGATGGATTCTTAGCATAAGAAAACTTCCATTTTCCATTTAAACTTTGTTTTAAAGGCATATTGTAGCCTAGTAATGTATCTTCTACATTTTCATAGAATAAATGATCTGAATGAGCATCTATCCTATTTACTCTAAATACCTCTGGATTTTCAAGCCAATCCAAGGTTGGTTCAATCTTTTCTATATTCATTCTAAGCCCTCCTCATAATAATATCTCATTTAAATATTAGCAAAAATTTCTAACCTTTAACAGACCCTGTCATACCTGCAACAAAATGTTTTTGCATTAAGAAGAATATTATAGCTGTTGGTAAGGTCGCAATAACAACAGCAGTCATTATCATTCCATAATCAGGAGTATAAGATGATCCTAATGCTGAAATTACTAAAGGCAGAGTTCTTTTTTCTGGTGATTGCAGAGCAATAAGTGGCCATAAATAACTATTCCAGCTTCCCATAAATGTAACTATAGTAGCTGCTGCATAAGTTGATTTCATGGTTGGCATATATATTCTAAAGAAAATTCCTATTTCACTAAGTCCATCTATTCTTGCAGCTTCTATTAAATCCTTAGGAAAGTTTTTTGTATTTTGTCTAAAGAAAAATATTAAGAAGGCCGTAGCAACAGATATAATTATTACTGATCCACTAGTATTTATTGCTACTCCCTTTAATGGACCCATGCTTTTAAACTTACTAAATAATCTAAATAAAGGAACAATTAATGCTGCAAATGGAACCATCATAGAAAGTAATATAAAACTAAACACCCTATCTCTAGTTTTATTTTTATAAACCTCAAAAGCATAACCTGCAAGTGAAGAAACTAACATAGCTAAAGCAGTTGTAATAACTGCAATTACTAAGGAATTTTTAAAAGCTAGAGAGTATTTTAAATCTGAAGCTAATAAGTTTTTTAAATTTTCTAAGAAATAACTTCCTGGAATTAAAGTTCCCTTTGTAACATCTACAGATTTATTAGTAGTCGCAATTATCATCCAAATAAATGGGAATATTGATATAAATGATAGTACACTCAAAAATACATATTTTAAAATACTTAATATATTAAACTTCTTATTCATCTTTATCACCTCCAGCTTTTAATTGAATAAAGGACAATACTACTATCATTAGTACTATTACATATGAAATTGCTGCTGCATAACCAAAGTTTGGTGAATACTTAAATAACAAATTATATATATATTGTGAAATTGTTATGGTTGCATTAGCAGGTCCCCCATTAGTAATATTAACTGTTTCATCAAATAATTGTAGTGTTCCTATAGTTGAATTTATTGTTGTAAATAAAATAATAGGTTTCAATAATGGAAGAGTTATACTCTTAAATTTCATAAAAGCATTTGCTCCATCTATTTCTGCAGCTTCATATATTGAATCATCAATTGCCTGCATTCCTGCTAAATAAAATACCATATTATAACCTGTCCATCTCCATGTTATAGCTATTATTATAAGAGCCTTAGCCCAAATAGGATGAGTGATCCAAGCTATAGGCTCTGCAATAAGGTTAATTTTCATTAAAAATACATTTACAAATCCATCTGTTGCAAATAAACTTTTAAATATTATAGAGTAAGCTACTAAGGATGTAACACAAGGTAAAAATATAGCTGTTCTAAAAAATCCTCTAGCCTTTAATTTCTTATCATTTAATAAAGCAGAAATAGCAAGGGCTAAAATTATCATAATTGGAACTTGAATAACTAAATATAATATTGTATTTAATAATGCCTTTTTGAAAGTTGAGTCTGTAAGTAATCTCTTATAATTCTCTATACCTACAAAATTCAAATTATTACCCATTCCACTTTTTAGAGAAATAATAAAAGCCTCTATCATAGGATAAAATACAAGAACTGTTACTAAAATTATGCTTGGCAAAATAAATAACCATGCTTTTCTATCTAATTTATTTTTTAATTTAATACTTTTACTTTTCATCTTATCCCCCCTTATATGAGAAATAGCCATTTACTAATTTCTCTTTTAATAAATGGCTATTTTTATTATTCATGAACTTATAAAAAAATTACCTATATCACTTTTCATAATTCCGAATGAAATGAGGAATTATTACCTTTAGCTACGAAGTGCTCCTATTAATTTTGCGTTGACTTGGAGCGCATGCGACGGAATAAGCAAAATTATATAGGTGCACTTTCTTATTGGGCAACTGCTGATTCTATTTGAGTTTGGAAGGATTGTAATGTTGAATCAATATCTGCTCCACCTAAGATAGCTTGAACAGCTTCAGTCATAATATCTTCTATTGCATAAGTGTGTAAGCTATAGTTTACTGAAGGAACCTCTCCTGTCCACTTAGCAAAATCTGCAAATATCTCTTGTCCACCAAAGAAATCATTTCCCTTTGAATAATTAGGTGCTTCAGCTGCCTTCTTTAAAGTACTAACTAAAGTTATTGAATCAGCTAAGTCATTCATTAAATCTACATTAGATGCAAAAGTTTTACCTAAGAAATCTACTGCCATATCACTATTCCCAACATTCTTAAGAGCATACCATCCTGCTCCACCTAGTGAAGAAGCGTTAACTGAATCTTTGTTATTAGCCATTTTAGGGAAGGCTGCAACTGCCCATTTTCCGCTTTGATCTTCTGCCTTTTTAATTGAAGGTCCAATCCAACAACCTGTAACTACTGTAGCAACTTCACCCTTGTTAAAGGCACCTACAAATTGATCCCAATCAGCTACTTGCTTTGTTATTCCAGACTCTGTTAAGTCCTTATATACTTTTATAGCATCCTTTAATGCTTGATTATTAGCTACAGTAACTTTTCCTTCAGCATCTGTATACCATGAACCAGCACTTTGTAGCATCATTCTAATTTGTCCTAAATCACTCGGGTCTAATGTACACATAGCAACTCCAGTTTTTTCTTTGACTGCCTTACCTATTTCAATATATTTTTCCCAAGTTAAGTTTTCCATATCTGCCTTAATATAACCAGCTTGCTCTATTAAATCTGTTCTATAAAAAGTTGCTGCAACTCCACTATCAAACGGTATTCCATATAACTTTCCATCTACATAGTTGACACCAGTCTTATATTCTGCAAAATCACTTGGCTTAGCTACTGATGATAAATCTGCAAATTCATCTTTATATGCTGTTAAATATCCTTGTATCTTGTAGTCTTCTATTAGAACTATATTAGGAAGCCCTTCATAAGAACCAGACGATAAGCTTGTATTTAATTTTGCAACTATATCATCTTGAGCCATAGTAACAACTTCAATTTCAGCATCTGGATTATCTTTTAAATATATTTCCTTAGCCTTATTTGCTGCTACTATATTGAAGGCTTCATCCCAAGCCCAAATAGTAATTTTCTTGTTTGCAGTATCTCCAGTATCTTCACCCTTTTCCCCTGATGAATTACCTCCACAAGCTACTAACCCAAAGGTCATTGCAGTTGCCATAATAATTGATGCTAGTTTTTTAAATTTCATTTATACCCCTCCATATTAATAAATTATATTCTCTAAGTCATCTTTGTAATGCTTTACAACTTCTACAATTATATTATCATATCATTTTAAAATTAATTTAGAAAATAATTTATTAAAACTTTTAAATTTTTTAGATTTAATTTTTTCTTTTACATAATCTTTAGACTTTTTTTAGATATTATCACTATTTTTATATTGTAAATTTAATAATATTAGAAACCTATAAAAATATAAAAGGACCTTACATAATGCAAGATCCATTAAAATATTCAAGTTAAAATTCTCTATCTAAATATTTCTCTATTTGACTAATTATATTATTTGTATTGGATGCATATTCCTTTACATCCTTATACCTTGCTTTTTCTATTACATTAGCTAATAAAGATACATCATCAACTTTTTCAATAAGTCCAATGTCATAAAATTCGTTAATTAGCTGAATTTGGTGATTATCAACATGTTCTCTAAAGTCTTTTAGCCTTGCTATTGCAACTATCCTCTTTCTAAGTTTCAATGCCTTAATTATAGTTCCTGTTCCTCCATGTGTTATTACAATATCAGCTTTCCTAAGATTTTTTTCAAATTCTTCTGAATTCAAAAATTGAATAACTTTATAATTTTTAGGTTTATATGTGCTATATCCAATTTGCCCTAATACCTCTTCATTTATCTTATTCTTTTCAATTAATTTATCCATTTCTATTAGTAATCTATTAAATTGAAACTTTTGACTTCCAACTGTTACAAATATCATATAACACCGCCTTTAATAATATTAGATAAGAAAAATAAATTGCTCTTTCTTAAAGCTTTTCAATATATTCCTCCTTTGTATATTGCATTAGGATAAACTTTTAGCATTTCTTCCCATTGCACATAAAACTCATTAGCACACCTATACATTAACTTACCAGTTAATGTTGGACTATTAACCTTAGCGAAAGATTCAATATAAATAATCCTTTTTCTAAAAATCTTTGCAATTAAACACATTGGAATAGTAGCTAGGACCCCTGTTGAAATTACTATTTCAGGTCTTTTTAATAAGAAAATATATAAACTTATAAAAGTATTAATTATCATTTTTAAAATCCATGTTCTTTCTAGTCTATTCACTTGATATAAATAATAAATTTTTTTATTACTTTTTATTGAATTATATTCTGTTTTCTCAGTAACAATAAAACTATTGTGCTTATCAATAATTGGCCTTAGCATCATTAATTGATCTAAATGACCTCCTGTTGATGCTATAAAACAAATTTTTTTCATTTAACCATCACCTAATTATTTTTTATTACTTTTTAGAGTTTCATCTATCTTATATAAATTTTTAATATAATAATTAATAGTTAAAAAAATATATATTATAAATGTTAACACAATTAAAATCCCTACAGTTTCAGCTAGTCCATTGTATGTAAAAGGAATTATTAATACACATCCATAGTTTATAGCTAATAAAAAATTTTTACTATTTATAAAACTAAAAATTGGTTTTATAAAAAATAGTACTATTAAAAATATTGTAGCTAAAATTCCATAATCGAAGGAAAACATGATAATTGGATTTTCAAAATTTACACCCGCAAAAATATATCTACTAATATAGTTTGAATATCCAATTCCATTACCTGTCAATAATCTTGGATACATCTTAAAAAAAATTATTTCCCTAATTCCTGCCAGCCTTCCATTAGTTACATCTCCCCAAGATGCTGTTTCTCTAAATTTTGACCATATATAATTATCAACAACTGGCGTATATAAAAATATCAGCATAATAATTGGTAAAATAAAATATGGGATGCTTTTTATCTTACAACATGAAACAGAATATATAACACCAAGAAAAATAACAGTAATCATTGATATTCTACCAGAAGCTAATACAGTTCCTACTAAAGCTATAAAAATATCAGTAATAATAAACAAATCATTTCTTTTATTAAAATATCTAGAAAATATAGTATTAAAGCTTATAAATATTGCATAATACCACCCTGATGTTAAAGGGTGCCCCACAATACCACCTGTTCTACCAACTTTAATTGACAAAATTACTTGAATAATGAAGGTACTATAAACAAATATATTAAAAATCTTAACTATCTTAGTGAAAAAATAATTTACATCCACATCTCCATAATTAACTAATAGTATTAATAACGGAGCTAAAAAACCAATTAATGTTCTTAGAAAAATTAAAATTCCATATCTATTTACTATAAAATTTACAACAATAAGTCCTGATATAAATAGAAATATAAGAAAGTTAATTTTATCAAATTTATTTTTTTTATATACAAACATAGCAATAAATATTGTTATAGGAATTACATGATAATTAAATATACTACTACCTATAAAATTATTTAAATATGTTCTTATTCCCTGGCTCATAATAACTATCATTAAAAACAATAATATAATTAAATTTTCCTTAACATACTTCTTTTGAGACATACCCTCTCCTTCTAAGATAAATCTTTATAATTATAAAAAACCATAAATGGCTTTATCTTTCCTTAAGAACTTTTTTATAAAATTTTAAATGAGAATTTATATACTTTTCTGATGAAAAGTTTTGAGTAAAAGTTCTATATGCACCTTTTTTTAAAGATTTATATAAATCTATATTATAATATATTTCATTTATTCTTTTCGCAAAACTACTAATATCTTTAACAGGAGCTAGATATCCATTTATACCATTAATTATTTCCTCACAAGTACCTGGAATATTAGTTGCAACAACAGGTATTCTTTGTGAAAAAGCTTCTATTGGCGCTAAAGGAAGTCCTTCTACATATGAACATAGTAAGACTAAGTCTATATGCTTTAAATGTTCAATGACATTGTCCTTACTTCCTATCATAAATACATAATCATCTAAATTATTTTTACTTATATACTCTCTTAGGTTCTTACTCTCTTCCCCATCTCCAATAAAAAAAAACCTTGTGTTTTTATTAGTCGCAATAACTTCTTTAGCTATATCAACAAAATCATAAACTCCCTTATAGTCTATAATTCTACTTATTTGTGCTATTGAAAAGTAATTTTTATTTTTAGCATCTATCAATATACTATCAATATTTTTATTTTCATTTTTTATTTCTACTGTATTATAAATTGTAGTTATATTTTTTTTATTTAATTTACACTTTTTTATTAAAATATCTTTTGCTGAATTACTTACACAAATTATACTGATCCCTCTTAAAAATAATCTAGTTAAGAGATACTTATTTTCTATACATACATGTTGCGTATGTATAATCTTTATTCTAGTAAAAAGAGTAGCTACTTTTGAAAGCACTGTAGTCATTCTATGATGGCTATGAATTAACTGAATATTTTCTTCCATAATTATCTTTATTATCTTAAATATATTAAATATCATTGCAAATATATTTAAAAGACTGACATCCTTTATTATATAATGCTTAATTCCCATATTAATAAAATTAGGAAGTAGCTTTCCTCCTGAACTTGCTAAAATTATCTTATTTTTATCCTTAAGTTCCTTACAAAGCTTTAATATACACTTAGTATCCCCGCCTAAGTGTACTGAATTACTAATATATAAAATATTCAAATTAAAATTCTCCTTATATATTTTTAATTTGAGTAATTATATCTTTTAAAATATATAATTACCCTACTTAATTGAAATTTTAGACTTCCAACTACTATAAACATCATAAAGTAGTTCTTTTATAGGATTATTAAAAATAATCATTAAAGCTCCATAAAATATAAAACATAATATACAGCATAATAATAATGATAATATAGTAATTTCAAGGAAAAATGTGATTATATTTACTAATATAAAATTTACTAATCCAAATAATAAAAAAATATATGTTCCTTTAAAAAGTGATGATATCTTTAAGTATCTTTTTACTAATACCACCTTTAAAATAGTAGCTGTCAACTCTGATAAAATAACTGTAGCTACTGCACCACCTACCCCTATAATTGGTATAAGTGTAAAGTTAAATATTAAACTCACTAAAGCGGCAGAAATTATTGGAATTATATACTCCCTATTTTTACTAGTAGGAATAATAAATTGATTCGTAAATACTAACCCAACAGGAATAATTATTGCTATTAAACTAATTATCATCATATATGGAGTTATTAAATTAAAATCTTTTCCAAAATATAGAGGTACAAACTGCCTTGATACAGCTGACATAGAACTAGCTCCAAAAATACCAATGCAAATTGTAATTTCTAATGATCTTTTTAAATACTTCTCTATATCTTCTATATTATTTTTTTCATATAGATTAGCTATTGTTGGCATAAGTACAGTACTTAATGAAGTAATAAATGCTAGAGACATCTTTGGAACCTTTAAGCTTTGAGAGTAATAACCTACATCAGTTAAGCTAGTTAGAGAACCTACAACAATTTGATCCGCCACAGTATAAAGTTGTATGCATATTTGAGGAAGAAAATATATTAAAGATTCCTTTATATATGGTCTTATATTTACTTTAGTAAAATTAATCTTATTAACGTACTTAATCAAAGAAATCCAGTATGTGAAACATCCAAAAAAACTCGATAAAGAAGTAATTAATATATATTTATTTAAATCTTCATAGTTTTTTACAAAGATAAAAATTGAAATTACACTTATAATTCTTATTAAAGTATTTCTAACAACTATTTTCTCAAAATTTTCTAAGCCTATATAAAACCAACTAATATCTAAAAATACTGATAAAACTATAGGTAATTGAAGTAAAAACAAAAGTTTCAAAGAACTTCCTAAGTTTATAAAAAATATTATATAAAATAAAGTTGATAAAGATGTAGAAATAACTTGTAAACACCATATATTCCAAAAGGTTTCACTTCTACTTTCTTTTTTATCTCTTTTATAAGCTATGTGCTTACTTCCATATCTATCTATACCTAGCTTTCCAAAGGAAGCAAAAACAACTGCAAAAGAAGCAGTATAGTCACTTCCACCTATTCCATCCGCCCCTAAAACCCTAGATATATATGAGGCTGTTAAAAATGGTAATATTAAAATTAGAGCTTCATATGAAGCATTATACATATAATTTTTTAAAATTCTTTTATTACTCATAATTTTCTTTTTACTTTCTTGATAAAATTAAAGATTCTCAACTTCCATAAAATAATTCTAAGTTTATCTTTATGACTTAAATCTTTTAAAAATAAAAAGTCTTTAAAAGATATATTTAACTTATAGTAATCTGATTTTTTAAAGGAATTATAATTATTATTTAAACTTTCATTAGTATAGTGATATATAAAATAAGATAAGATATGGGCTTTAAAAGTTTTAAAGCTATTTTCATTTATCTCGATGTTATTTTCTTCTATATATTTCTTAACACTTGTCATTGCATGATAATAATCTACGGTTAACTTTTTATTTTTTTTATTAACTGTAGAGCCTTCTCTTTGCCTATAAAAATATAAAGGCTCATCTAAATATGAAATTTTGTTAGCATTACTAATAGCCTTAAATACTGGAAAAATATCCTGAATATATCTATCTTTTTCGAATTGAAAATTATTTTCCTTTAATAAGCTAAACTTAAAAAGTTTATTCCATAACTGGCCTTGAATTTTATACTTAAGCATCATATCTACTACCCGATAATTATCATATATAGTAAAGGAAGGCATATTCTTTAAAAATTTTATATAATTATTCTTATCATAATAAAGATAATAATTTGAAATAACTACATCACATTTAGCTTTTATAGCTATACTGATTAATTTCTCTAACATGTCTGCTCTTAAAAAGTCATCAGAATCTACAAATAATATATATTTACCAATAGCATACTTTAAAGCTAAATTTCTTGCTTCCGACACTCCTTTATTTTTCTGAGAAAGTATTTTTATATGTTTAAACTTATTTCTATACTCATTTACTATTTCTAAACTTCTATCCCTTGACCCATCATCTACAATAATTAATTCATAATTTTTATAGCTCTGATTCATAATGCTGTCCAAACACTCTCTTAAATATTTTTCTACATTATATATAGGTAAAATTAAACTAATCATAATTTATCACTTTTAAATAACCTCACAAAATTTAATAATCTTTCTTTAAATTTTGACCTTAATATTTGATGAGGTTTTCTCCAAGTTCCTTCATAATAATGAATAGTATAAGTATTATTTGTAATTATAGGTTCTTCCCAAGAATGCCTTTTAGGATAAAAATATTCTTTAGGATAAATTGCAACCTTATCTAAAAAATAAGAAACTTCATTAAAGTTTTCTTTATACCCATTTTCCTTTGCAATTAATGTAAGATGAATTGGTATAGCAAGTTTTTGAAGATTTTCTTTAAAATCATCGTAATTTAAATTATTATAGTATTTTAAAACTTCTTCTATAAATTTATCTTCCTTTTTGCATCCCCAAATTCCAAAAGCAATTAAAAAATCTTCTATTCCACCAAAAGAGTTATTCTTTAATAATTCATCAAAAGGCTTCAATACTTCCATATCAGTATCTAAATAAATTCCCCCATAATTATAAAGAACCCAAAGCCTACAATAATCCGATACAAAGGCCCACTTCTTATTTTTATAAGCCTCTTTAGTAAAATAAAAATCCTCAATATTAAAATTTTTTTCATTCCATTCAACTATTTCATAATCTTTTAAATATATTTTCCATGAATCAATACATTTTTTAACTATTTTAGGCTTTTCTTTTCCACCAAACCAACAATAATGTATTACTTTAGGAATACATTCCATAGATTATCCCTCCCCACATTTTATAAAATCTACATTACTATAGGATCGTTATATCTTTCTAAATCTATTAATTTAGATATTTCTAAATCTTTTTCTATAGGACGGAATCTATCTGTACCATTTGCAGGTGTAAAAGTTAATTCACTAAAATATAACCTTTCATCAACAGCATTAAAGTCAACTCTTATATATTCAAATCCTTCTGCTAGTTTTTCTCCAAGTTCAATTAATTTCTCTAAGTACATAGGCTTTTTTATTTCACCTGAAGAATTTTTCACCTTTCCCCTTGTATATACCCTTGTCCAATCAGTAAGAAAATAATCTTCTGTATATATTTTAAATCTACCTGTATGAACTTCTATAAGTTTTACCTTTCCAGAAAAGCAGTGCAGATTATACTCTATTAAAGCTCCATCTTTATCTTCTAAGTATTCTTCACAAACAATTTTCTTCTTAATATTTTTATATTGAGGCTCTTTAGTGTATTTATAATAGTCTTCCTTATATAATTTTTTAAGATGTTTATTCGTTTTATCTATGTCTAATAAAGCTTTATTTTTACAAATTATATTCTTATCTGACCCATTATTTAACTTTAAGATAAACTTTTCAGGTAAATATCTATAATCAATTTCACTTACCTCATCGTACACTGCAATTAATCTAGTTAAGTACTCCTCTCCTATTTTACACTTTATATAATCTCTAACTAAATATTTATCTACTAATGTTGTAAATCTCTCAAGATTGCCATAAACCTTTATCCACTGTAATTTTTCTCCATAAAACTTCGGTTTTTTTAAATTTAAGATTCTCCCATAGGTTCTTAAATTATCAATCTGCATTACTAACCAATCAGGTAAATAAACACAAATTCTTCTTAAAGCTCTTTTCACTCTATTACCTCCTATAGTTCTACTACCTTTCCCCATACTTATAAGAATATTTTTTAGAATCTATTTTTATTGCATTTAATATAGCTCCTATTACATTTACATTAATACTTTTCAGCCTCATATATGCTTCTTTTATTTCTTCCTTATTTGTTTTTCCACATTTAACTACTAATATAACTCCATCAGCTTTAGTTGATAAAATTTGTGAATCACTTACAAATAGTACTGGTGGCGAATCTAATATAATATAATCATATTCATTTCTTAACACTTCTATAAAAGCATACATTCTTTCTGATGCTAAGGCTTCTGCTGGATTGGGTGGCATATGCCCTGAAGTAATAATATCTAAGTTATCACTATACTTTTTTAGTAATAACTTAAATGAGTCTTCTCCTACTAATATTTCTGATAAGCCTAAAGTATTTGATACTTTAAATCTTCTATGAATGCTAGGCTTTCTAAAATCACAATCTATTAATATAACTCTTTTATTACCTTGTGCTAATGTTAAAGCAAGATTGGAAGATATAAAAGTTTTTCCTTCTCCTGGATTTGGGCTAGTTACTACTATAACCTGATAATTTTTATCTAGAGAGGAATATTGAATATTGGTTTTTATCGTTCTAAAGCTTTCAGCTATAATAGCTCCAGATGGTTTCTCTACTTCAAGCATTATATTTCCTCCTATTTTTATTTTTCAATTAAAGGAACACTCCCAATTATAGGAATATCTAGTTCCTTCTCCAATTCCTCTTTACTCTTAATAGTTTTATCAAATCTTTCTATTAAAAAAACTGATGCTATTCCTAACACAATTCCAGCTAATGCTCCTATTAGTACATTAATTTTTTTATTAGGACTTACTGGTTTTTCAGGAAGTCTTACCCTTTGAACTACTTTAACATTTCCATTAGGTAATATTTCTTTTGAAACTTTTACAAACTCACTTGTGAGGTTATTAATAAAATTTCTAGACTCATTAGGATTTAAACTTCTGTACTTTACCTCAAGAATCTGAGTGTCAGCAATTGCTATTACAGTTAATTTATTTTCTGCCTCTTCAACTGTAGAATTAATTTTAGACTTTTCTATACTACTTAATAAAATATCAGGGGTTCTAATTATTTCTGAATAAGTTTTCATTAAGGTCTGGTACATAATAATATCATTTGCACTATAATTTTGATTTTCTCCTATGGCTTCCTTTCCTATAAAAAACTTAGTACTTGCCTCATACTTAGGCTTAATAATAAAGAAGCTTAATATTAAAGATGAAATAATAAAGATTAAAAATATTAAAACTACGATTTTCCACCTTTTCTTTAAGGTTAATAAAAAATCTTCTATGCTTACAAATTCCCTTTCCATAACACTCCCCCTTTAGTACTACTACTTATGAGCACCTATTTATATAAAATTACGCTAATAACTATGATTAGTCATTAAAACAAACTTCTCTGACAATACATCAAAGTCTATTTCGTCAAAATTGCTATATACTCCTAATAATAGAACTAGATATTCTTTTCTAATTTCCTTATTTTCTTTGATGATTTTATATTCCATAGCAAACCAGCTATTATTTTTACTTTATATTAAGAACCTCTTCCCTTCCTACCGAGTAATAATCTACCTTTACTCTTCTAATTTCTTCTAGATTATAGCAATTTCTACCATCAAATATTACTGGTGTTTTCATTAGCTCTATATATTTTTCTAAATTTAATGATTTTATCTCCTTCCATTCAGTAAATATAAACACCATATCAGCACCTTTTAATGCTTCCTCTGGATTATATACATAGCTTATATCTATATCATATTTTTTCTTAAAGTTATTTATTCCTACTGGATCAAAAGCCACTATTTCAGCACCATCTTCTAGTAATCTTTTTATATTAGGAATTGATGGAGCTTCTCTTAAATCATCTGTTTCAGGTTTAAATGTTAATCCCAGTACTGCAATTTTCTTTCCTTTTAAACTTCCAAACCTTTGCTTAGCCTTTCTAAACATTTTAAATTTTTGATTTTCATTTACTTCTATTGCTGCCTTTATAGTTTTTATTTCATATCCATGATCATTTGCAAGCCAGTGCAAAGCCTTAGTATCCTTAGGAAAACATGATCCACCATATCCAAGTCCTGCATTTAAGAACTTGTCTCCAATTCTTTTGTCATAGCTCATCCCCTTAGTTACATCCACGATATCTGCTTTCACTATTTCACAAAAGTTAGCCATTTCATTTATAAAACTAATTTTTAATGCTAAAAAATCATTTGAGGCATACTTTATCATTTCAGCACTTCTTCTATTAGTACAAACTATAGGTACATTAAATTTATCGTATATATTTCTTAAAGTATTTTCTGCATTCTTTGATTCTACCCCTATAATTATTCTACTAGCTTTCATTGTATTCACTATTGCTGTTCCCTGAGATAAAAACTCTGGATTAGATGCAACCTCAATTTTTACCGTATTTACTAATGTTTCTTTTAAAAACTCCTCAATCCTATCATTTGTCCCTATCGGTACAGTAGATTTAATAACAACTAAGCAATCACTTTCAACATTTTCAGCAATTTCCCTTGACACTTGAAACACATAATCTAAATTAGCTGACCCATCTTCTCTTTCTGGAGTTGAAACTGCAACAAATATAACATTTGAATTTTTATAAACATTTTTAAAATCTGTAGTAAAGTCTAACTTTTTTTCTTTAAAATTTCTTATTATCATTTCATCTAATCCTGGTTCATATATAGGTGATATTCCTTTTTTCAAGAGATTAATTTTATTTTCATCGATATCAACACAGGTTACACTATGTCCAACTTCCGCAAGACATACCCCTGTAACTAATCCAACATATCCAGTTCCTGAAACTGCAATTTTCATTTTTCTCCCCCATCATTTGATATAGTAACTTAATAAGCATTATTATCTCCAAACAATAAAAAAATTGTTTTAAATATTAATCTTATATCTAATAATATATTTCCTTCATTTACATATTTAATATCAAGTTCCATCCATTCATTAAAATTTATATTATTTCTTCCGGATATTTGCCAATAACATGTAAGTCCTGGTTTTACTTCCAATCTCTTTAACATCCAAGGTTCAAAATTCTTTACTTCATTTGGAAGGCTTGGCCTTGGTCCAACTAAACTCATTTCTCCCTTTAATACATTTAACAATTGTGGTAATTCATCTATACTTGTTTTTCTTATAAATTTTCCTACCTTAGTGATTCTAGGATCTTGCTTTATTTTAAACATAGGTCCAGACATTTCATTTTTATCTTTTAATAGCTTTTTAAGTTCCTCTGCATCTTCTACCATTGACCTAAATTTATAAATCTCAAATTCTTTTCCATTTAATCCAACTCTTCTTTGAGAAAAGAGTACTTTTCCCTTAGAGTCTAACTTAATTAAAATTGCTACTATTAAAAATACTGGACTTAACAAAATAATTCCTATAATGGACCCAACTATATCCATAGTTCTTTTAAAGATTGAATAAACAATCTTCTTCATAAATACACCCCTATTTTTGGTTATTTATTTGACTTCATACTAATTAACATACCAATTAACAAATTTATGAAGCCCTTCCTATATGTTTGTAGATGGTCAAAGCTAGTTACTTATTGAATTCTACTTATTGAGACATAAATAATTGGAATATCCTCCTCCCTTAAAGGCTCAAATAATTTTTTAACTTTAACTTTTCTTCCTAATGAATTATTTCAATTATCTTCAATAAACTTATCAATTATATTTATAATTGCCTTAAGATCAATATTAAGGCTTTTTAGTAACTTAATTTTTTATAAATCTATATAATGCTAAGGGTAAATTTTTTCTTATATATTCTATGCTTTAATTAAAGTTCTGTTACCATAAAAATTATATTATTATATATTTTCCTTAATTTAATATGCTTAAATTTCTTAAATTATGATAATAATTATCTATTAATATAATTTGTTTATATTAATAGATAATTTGAGCACCTTCCCCCTTTACAACTTTTAATTTTAATTTTATAATTTTAATCTTAAAGTACTAATAACTTTACTCTTATTTCTAATTTTCTTTAGGAGGATCTATGATTAATATAAAAAATAAATTTAACCCTAGTTTTTTTTATATTTCTGTAATATTTCTATTTTTAAGTATTCTTTTTTTTATGACCTATTCTAATAATTACATAAAAAACAGTTTGATAAAAGCATATTAAGATCTATTGAAAATTTATCAGTTGAAAATAGCATAAGTATAAACAATGAGATTAAAAATAAATTTAATCTTTTAACTGGGATTGCTAATTCACTTACAAAAGAGGATTTGGAAAATCCTCAAAGTACAGTAAAAAACTTTGAAAAAATGATTGAGATTAATAATTTGAAAAATATAGATATTGCTATGCCAGATGGTATTTCTTATGCTACTAAAGGCGAACCAATAGATATCTCTGATAGGGATTATTTTATAAAATCTATGAAAGGAGATAATTATGTTAGCGAAATAGTTATATCTAGATTAGATGGAAAAAAGACTAATATTTTTAGTGTTCCTATATTTGATGAAAATAAAGTTATTGGAGTATTGACTGCATCAGTAACCACTGAAGAATTTGTTAAAAATATAAGTTTTCATAGTTCAAATAAGTTAGGTTTTACATTTATAATTGATGAAAATGGTAACTTAATAGCTCATGAAAATAATCTTTACTTTCCAACTGAAAATTTTAATTTATTTAATATACCCCACTTAGAAGATTCAGATAACCATTTAACTTTAAAAACTTTAAAAGAAAATATAAAGAATTTAAATAATGGATATGTAGAAATAGACTATGCCAATGAAACCTACTATATGTATTATACAAAATTAGATTATTCTAATTGGTGGTTATTAACACCTATTCAATCCGAAACAATTAAAAGTACCTATAGTTACATCATAGAAACTATGAGAACAATTAACATAATAATACTACTTTTATTATTAATACTATTTGCTATTACATTACATAAAGAAAAGAAAAACTACAATAAGCTTAAATCAATAGCCTATATGGATCTTGTAACTGAAGGAAGAAATAATTTATTTCTTAAAGAAAATATTAGCTCCTTCATAAAAAAAGAGCATAATTATGCCTTTTGCAGTTTAGAAGTTATTAACATTAAAAATATAATTAATATCTTTGGTGTTAATAAAAGTAATTTCTTATTAAAAGAAATTTATATGTACTTATCTCAATTTTTAAAGAAGGATGAAATTGTAGTTCATAGTTGTTTAGGAGAATTTAACTTACTTATTAAATATGATACTATTAAAGATTTTACTAAAAGAATAGATAAAATAAATTTTTCTAATATTGATGGTAATATAAAATTTAAAATAGGAATTTATTTAATTGATAAAACTAAAATTAACTTTGAAAATATGTGCTCCTATACTAATATTGCTAAAGAAGCCTTAACTGGAGATAATAAGTATTTTATATATAACAATCAACTGCATAAAAGAGAAGTTGATAAAATTAATTTAGAGCAAGATATAAAAAGAGGCATTGAAAACAAAGAATTTAAATCATGGTTTCAACCTAAATTCGCTAAAGATGGAAAAACTATAATAGGGGCTGAAGCCTTAGTTAGATGGTATAAATATGGAAGTATAATATCTCCATATATCTTTATTCCATTATGCGAAAAAACCGGCTTAATAAGAGATTTAGATGAACTGCTTTTTGAAGATATTTGTAAAAATCTTCGACTATGGATTAATAAAAAGAAAAATGTTGTTCCTATATCAGTAAATTTATCTAGAGCTTATATGGATAAAATTGATTTTATTGAAACCTTAGAAAAATATATTAATAAATATCAAATTCCAAGAGAACTAATTGAATTTGAAATAACAGAAAGTTCAATGATAGAAAATGAGGAAAAACTTAAATTAAATATTTCCTCGTTACGTAATAAAGGTTTTAAAATATTATTAGACGATTTTGGAGTTGGCTATTCTTCAATAAAAACTATTTCTGACATTCATTTTGATACTATAAAAATAGATAAAAGTTTTGTTAATGAAATAGGTGTACAAAAATGGGAACATATAATAAATTACACTATTTCACTTGGGAATAAATTAGGTATGGATGTTATTGCAGAAGGAATAGAAACTGAAGAACAATATAAATTTCTGTTAAATTGTAATTGCAATATGTTTCAAGGTTACTATTTTAGTAAACCATTAAGTCCTAAAGATTTTTCAAATCTTATTTAAAGATTATATACGTAAATAAGGTGCTACTTTAGTAGCACCTTATTATTTATTTAAGCTCTGGCCAAAATTCTTTATTTGCTTCTATCATATCATCTAATATGTCTTTCGCTACTAATGCTGATGGAACTGTTTTATTCATAGCAAAGGCTTGAAGTACCTTAGCATAAGAACCTTCTATTGCTCCTTCTACTAATAACTTTTCTGAAGCTACTTGCTGTTCCATTAAACCTTTATGGAAAGTTGGAATAGCATCAATTTTGATAACTTCTGCTCCATTTTTGCCCATTAGTGCTGGCAATTCTACCATAACATCATCATCTATATTTGGTATATTTCCGTTATTAGGCTCAATAACAATAAACTTTTGCTTTAAATCATTTTTAATAGATACAGCTAAATCTGCAATAAAGTTACCATGTGCCCCATGATAGAATGCATCTTTTGTTATCTCTCCAGTTTTTAAATAATGATCTACACCTTCGAATAAATTCTTTTCACGACTCATCATAACTTCATTTGCTCTAGTCCATTCTGCATCTGAATGTTCTACTACATCCTTAGATAGCAAGTAGTATTGTAAATAAGTATTTGGTAAATAATCTGGGAATAAATCCATCATAGTCTTCATATTATTCCAAACCTTAATCCAAGATTGAGAAGCATGTCTTTCTCCTTCTTTTAATGGATTCTTTTTCATAGCTTCAACATATTGTCTTGGCATTAAAGTTCCAACTTCATTTAAATATTCACGAACTTCTTTAATTATATCTCTTCCTTCATAAGTAATTTCAGTAAACCATCCAAAGTGATTTAATCCAAAATACTTATAATCCATCTTTAAATAATCTACATCTCCTAAGCATTTACTAATCATTTCTAAGATAGCTATTGGCATATCACAAATGTTTATTATTCTTGCATTAGGCCTTAAAACTCTACAAGCTTCAGAAACTACTGCTGCAGGATTTGAATAATTTAATATCCAATAATCTTTAGCAGCATATTTTTCAACATCATCTATAACTTCCATCATAGGAAATATAGTTCTAAGTCCATAAGCTAGTCCACCACATCCACAAGTTTCTTGTCCAACACATCCATGTTTTAGTGGAATTTTTTCATCCATTTCACGCATAGCATATTTACCAACTCTCATTTGAGCAAATATAAAGCTTGCATCCTTATAAGCTGTTTCCTTATCAGTAGTTACAGTTAACTTAATATTTGAATTTAGTTCTTTTAAAATATAGTCTACTACAACAGCAACCTTATTTTGTCTTTCTTCATCAATGTCAAATAATCTTACTTCTGTTGCTTCTAAGTCCTTTTCTCTTAATGCTATTGATTTTACTATTCCTGGAGTAAACGTACTTCCTCCACCTACTATTGTTATTATCATATCTACACATCTCCTTTTGCTATAATTAATCTATAATGACTGAACATATATAAGTTTTAATTTACAGGTGTTATTCCGAGTCAACTAAAACTTAAATATATTCACTTGAGAACTAAACTTTAAAATTAAAGTGTTAATAACACATCTTCAACTTCCTTACGTACCTCAGGTACTTCAATTCCAAATATGATTTGAACATTATTTCCCCTCTTAACTATTCCACTATTTCTACATTTATTTATTTCTTCTTCGTTTAATAAAGAAAGATCTTTAACATCTACTCTTAATCTAGTAAAACAATTAGTTACATTTACTATATTTTCTTTTCCACCTAATCCATTTATTATTGCTAAAGCTTCTCTTGCTCCAACTCTATTTCCTATTTTGTTGCCTTTAGAATCACTACTAACTTCTTCTCTACCTGGAGTTTTAAGATTAAACTTCTTAATTATGAATGAGAATAATACAAAGTAAACAGCTATTTGAATTAATCCTAAAATAAACATTACTGGCCAATTAGTCTTTTGAACACCTGCTATAAGGTTATTTAAAGTTATAGTAATTATACCTCCACCTAACATAGAAGTTACATTAAAGACCTTTAATAAAACTATAAATAATCCTGCTATTGCTGAATGTATTAAATATAAAACTGGTGCTGCAAATATAAATAGAAAATCAAATGGTTCAGTTACACCCGAAAGACAAGCTGTAATTGCTAAGGGCATTAATAGTGCCTTTACACTTTGTTTGTTTTCTTTAAATGCAGTCTTATAGAATGCTAATGCTATTCCTATGTAACCAAAAGTTTTAGTAAATCCAGTTGCCATATAATAAATTGTATCTGAGAACTTTGTTACTGCTGGATTACCAAATTCAGCAATTGTTATAGCATAAGCCCCTGCTAAAGTTTGCTCTCCAACTTGCATTACTCCTCCAATATCAGTAAATTGGAACGGAACATAAACTAAGTGATGTAAACCTGTTGGTATAAGTAATCTTTCTAAGAAACCATATATAAATAATCCAAAGTTTCCGCTATTTTTAATAACTACTGTTAAAGCTTGTATTCCTTGAGCTACTACTGGCCATACAAATGTAACCATAACTCCTAGAGCTAAACTCACTAAAATCATTAATATAAATGAGAAACGAGTTCCTGAATACATTGCCCAATAACCTTTAAACTTAGAGTCGCAAGATTTATTAAATACATATCCTACTAAGCAACCAATAATTATTCCACTAAATACACCCATATCAGATACTTGAATTCCTAAAACAGATGCTTGTCCAGTACCTATCAAACCTAACATTTCGCTTGGAGTTTTTAACATCTCAAAAGTTTTCAATGTAATGTTATTTGCCTTTAAGAACATTAAGTAAGACATGAAAGCTATAATTGATGCCTGATGTTTCTCCTTCTTAGCTAAAGCTGCTGCAATTCCTATACAGAAAATTATTCCTAAATTATTAACTAAAATCATTATGCATTCATAAATCAGCTTTCCAACTAATTGGATTGGTGTCCATTTTAAAAACGGTAAAAATTGAGTAACTGTTGCATTGGTTAAAAGTACACCAAAAATTAAAATCATACCTGCAACAGAAAGGTACATAAGAGGTTGAACCATAGCTTTCGCAAATTTTTCTGCCGATGCTAAAAATTTTTCTTTCATAATTTTTCTTCCTTTCAAAATAAACATTAGTAAATTTATATATTATTTTAATGAAAACGTTTAATAGAAGCAAAAAATATAGACCTAAATTATACTTAAGAAAATTTCTAAATATAATCTAGGTCTAGCCTGCCTTACCAGTAACAATCCTAATTTCTTATAACTTTTAATAAATGTACCATCAAATAAACTTTTTCTTGTTTTAAAATTTGATAATCAAATGTAGATCTTATATAATCTTCTACCTTTTCAACACAAACTTCTAACTTTGAATCTTTCTTTTTAAGTAAATCATATAAGTCATCTACTCCATCTACTGTTTTCGTAGAGTTAGTTATTATTCTTTGGGCTAAAAACTTTAAATGAGTCGTTAACCTTGAATAATCTAATCTATTTTCAGTTAAATCAATATCATAAACTTCTTTTAATATTCTTGATACCCCAGAACATAGAACTAAAATTTTTCGAGTATTATTTGTTCCAATATCTAAACATGCATTTACGATATGTATTGCTATATAGCTTGCTTCATCAACTGGAAGTCTTTCTCCTGTATACTTCTTTACAATATCTAATGCTCTTAATCCAATTTTATATTCTTCAGAATATAGGGATTTAATTTCATTACTCATAAGGTTAGGTAAAATTAAACCTTCTTTAAGTCGTTCTACTGCACAAAAAATATGATCAGTTAAAGATATTATAATTTGGCTACTAAGTTTAATATCTAACTCCTTACTTGCAATTCCAATTATTTCTTCAACAGCTTGGAAATATTCAATTGGAGTGTTTTCAAAAATCTCATTAAACTTACTCTTGCTTTCATCTTCTATAAAATATCTTTTTTCTATCTTATCTTCGTCTATCAAATCGCCAACCTTTTTCTTAAACCCAATACCTGAACCTTGTACTATTACTTCTTTATTATCATCTGTAATAGTAGCCACTATATTGTTATTAAACAATCTGATAATTTTCATTAGTATAATCTCCCAACCCGTAAATTTAAATAAAAAAAGACCTAAATTAAACTAAAGAAATAAATCAGTTTAATGTTAGGTCTTGCCTGCGTTATCAGTAACAATCCATATGTTATGGTTTTATTATACAAGCCTTTTTTCCCTTTGTCAATGTTTACATAGAAATATTTTTATTTATTATACAAAATTCAACAAATTAATACATTTATTTTGAACTTTATCTTGTTATTTTATTAACATATTGGTATAATGTGTATGAAATGTATATTTAATATATATTAATAATTTAATATTGAAACAACTTAGGGGGAATCATAATGAAAATCAAAACATTAGCACTATCAATTGCTGTATTAGCAACACTATTAACAGGCTGTGGAAACAAATCAGAATCAACCGATGTTAAAACACCAGAAAATACTCCTACAACTGAAGCTAAAACTGATGTAGTATCAGGTGCTTCACAAGTAAATGACGAAGAAACTTTTAAGCAAAAAATCTCTAAGGATAATACTAACTTTATGATTATAGTTAATAAGGACTTAACTTTCACAGAAGATTTAGTAGTTGAAAGTGGAATTAAAAAAGACAAAGAAGGCAAAGAAGCTCCTAATCGTGCAATTGCACCTGCTGCCGAAGATGCTAGCTTAAATATAAGTGAAAGATATACTATTACAGTACCAAACCTAATTTTCGCTGGTGAAAATGGAAAATTTGAAAATGGTACACTTAAAGGAAATATATATGTACAAGCTGAAGGATTTATACTTCAAGATGCAACAGTAGATGGAAACATATATTTTGCAACTCAAGAACTAAAAGATGCATTTGAAGTAGATGAAACTTCTAAAATAACCGGATCAGTTGAAGTAAAAGAGTACACAAAATAATATTAATTATCTAGAAAGACTTAACAAGAACTTTACTTAAAACTAAAAATCTCAGTTAACTAATTTAATAGTCAACTGAGATTTTTTAATTTTATTATTTTACATTTATTCATATTACCTAGAAAGTTTTTTATACTTTTCGCTTACTAAATCGTACATATTTTCTACAGTATTCATACAATTAATAACTATGCTATTAAAATATAAATCATTACTAATTAAGCCATAATCCTTAGCTTTCTTTGACATAATTTGATCTACAGTTAACTCATTACTTTCTAATGTTATCTGAATTCTATTTAAAACAATTTCTATATTATCTAGAACCTCATTTATATTCTTATCCTCTTGCAAAATTCCTTCATTATTAATAAGTATATATGAAATCTGTTGAATTTCGTGTATAAGTTGTTTGTTTATTTCTAATAAATTATTATAAAAGGATTCTTCACATTCATTTTTCTTTTTGTAATTTTTGATATCTACATTTATTTGATTTGATCTTATTAGTAATTCCCTTAAGTATGTGCTATCAAATTCACTTCTGTTTTCTAAAGCCTTTCTTAACATTAATACCATTTCTCTGTCTATTGTAATAAGCTTAGTTACATTTAATTTAAATTCATAACTACTCTTATTAGGCAAGATGTACTTATTTGCTAATATTGAGATAATAGCTGCAATAAATATATATGCTAATCTAAGTTCTATCGCTTCATCCCTATCCATTGCTAAAGTAACTAGAGCAAGTCCATAGCAAGTAGTATATGAAGTCATAATCCATGTTGATGGTATTACTGAATACATGCATACTGTCATTAAAACTATTATTATAATATGAGCATTTGTTGTGTTAAATATACTAAGTAATAAAAATGTTAATATAGAACCAAGAATTGTACCTAAAATACGATTATTAATTCTTTCTGCGCTATCCTCATAAAAAGGAGCAATCATTAAGAATGCATTCATAGGAATCCAATAAGCATGATTTAATCCTGATAACCTAGATATTAAGAAAGTTACTGTTAATACAAATGATAACCTTAATGCAAAACGCAATTGAAATCTATCTAATTTAAGATTGTAGCTAATTCCATGTATTTTATGTGTTATTTTTGGTATTTTCCAATTCTCCTTTATATTATCAAAATTTGAGTCAGCCATATTAGAAAGTGCTACTTTCAAAATATTAATAATATACTCTATATCATATTCTATTTTCTTATTCGTAAAATATTTTTTTTCTATAAAATTATCTAATAATTTTATTAAATCTGTATTATTCTCTTCATTAATCTCTTTTGATATTTTTTTTAATAATTCACTTAATTCATTTAAAAATAAAATATCACTATCCTTTAAGTCATCATAACTCATATAAATACTTTTTATAACATACTGAAACTTCTGGAATACCAACATAAAATAATAATTATTGGAACCAAAACTATCTACTAAATACTTATAATTTCTACTTGAGTATATAAGATTATTTAATCTATAAATTATTCTATTAAGTTCATCTATATCTCTTTCTAATTTTTCCTTTTTTGATAGCTTATTTATTTGTTTTGATAAGTTTAATAGACCAATTTGTGCTAATTCGTAACTATTTTTCTTTTTCTGTTTTAATGAACTTATAAATAACCCTATAGTTACTACTAACATACCAAAAATTAAAGCACTAAATCTTTTAGGTAAGTCTGAAAATTGAATAGGTCTTAGCTCTAAAAATACAAATGCCATTACATATACAAAATATCCTCTTGGTGTAAAACTATCTGTATATAAATAAACTATAAGAGATGGCAACATCAAATTTACTACTATACATAATATTAAGCTTAGGTTTGCAATATAAGAAAAAGTTGATATTAATATTAACATAGAAAATATTCTTAATAATCTTTTTAAATTAAATTCTTCTTTAGATTTAATTCTAAATAATATTGTTAAAAATGGTGCTATTATAACTTCACTTGTTCCAAATATTTTCAGGAAAGAAAAAAATAAAATAATAGCTACAATAATAGTTGGTAATCCATTTACAAATCCATTTCTTACATTTTCTAACTGTTTTTTTACTATTTCCACCTGTCATTCACCTCTATCATAGCTCTCATTTAATATACTTAATATATTCTTTTCAAATTTTTTTGTCAATAATTGCTCATTCTATTTACTTCTTTTATAAATATTATAATATTATGTAAATTCTCATTTCTTCTTGGTGTTATAGATTATTGTCGCCATTATCTTATTAGCACTTTTTTCATTAATAAATCTCTTCTTTAATATATCTACCAAGGGATTATATATCACTTTTTCCCCAACTTTTTTTACTTTAGCTTTACTATAAACTAAAATCTTACGAAATACTTAACGTAATTTTATTTCTCATACTAAAAAAACCAGTAGCAGAATAACTATAATTATTCTGCTACTGGTTTTTATATAAAAATATTTTTTTATATAATGATTACTTTTCATCAATTCTCTTATAAACTTCAACAATTTCCTTTGCTAAATCTGTAAATGCCATTGAAGTCATTAAGTGGTCTTGTCCATGTACCATTAATAAAGAAACTTCTGACTTATTTCCTTTAGCTTCTTCAGTTAACATTCCTGTTTGAGAATGATGAGCCTTTACTAATGAAGCTTCTGCTGCTGAAATCTTAGCTTTAGCTGATTCAAAGTCTCCAGCTTTAGCAGCTTGAATTGCTTCCATAGCATTGCTTTTAGCATCTCCACCATACATAATTAACTCCATAATAACTTCTAAGTTTGTTTGTTCTTCCAAATTAAACACTCCTTTTAAGTAATTAGATCTATAATTCTATTTCATTAATTTAATTGCTTGATCCAATACCTTTTCTCCATTCATCATACCGTAATCTGTCATTTGTATTACATCTAGTGCAATTCCCATTGGTGCAACCTTTTCTTCAAATTGCGCCTTCATAAATCTTACTTGTGGTCCTAAAAGTAATACATCTACCTTTTTCTCATCTAAATAAGCATCTGCTTCACCTGCTGAAATAGCAAATATATCTGCTTCTATGCCCTTAGCTTCAGCAGCCTTTTGCATTCTAGTAACCATTAAACTAGTACTCATTCCTGCAGCACACACTAACATAATTGTCTTTTTCATATATATACACCCTTTCTTATCTGTGGTTAATACTCTCTCTAATTTTGGTAATATATAGGAAGATAAGTTAAATTTTAACCCATCATCCTAAATATTCAACTATATTTCCTTTTATTTAATAATTAACGGTTAATTGAACGTGCTATCATTGATACTGTATGGCGAACACCACGTATTGCCTTACTCATAGCAAAAATATTCTCGAAAGGTGCAACTCCACCATAACCAGCATCCCCAATATGTTGAATATCTACTCCACAGATCTTATTTCTTATTGCAATTTGTTTAATAGTATCTTCATCTGAGCTTTCTTGGCTAGTACCAATAGCAGTTAATACAAGAGCACCTTTTTCATGTGCTACCCTAACTACTTCTTTTAGTTCTGAATCATCAAAACCAGGTACAGTACCAACTGCAGGTACTAATATAATATCTGCACCAGCATCAATGAAACTTTCCACTGCCTTTAAATCAGCAACTGGCTCATTAACACCAGCTCCATGCATTTTACCAGCAATTATTAATCCTGAGAAATTTTCTTTTGCTAAACGAATTGTTTTTTCTATTTGTGAATTAGTAACTCCTGTACCTGGATTACCAGTAAAGCATACAAAATCCATACCTAGCTTTTCAATTTCCTTAATTGTTTCAAGGTTAGCTTGTCTACCTTTACTTATAGTATAAAGATCCTCTGCCATGTCAGCCTCTAAGTCTACTGGCTCTAGATTTACACCTATTGGACGACCTACTAAATTATGTAGTTCATCTACAAAAGAAGATCCTTCTTTTACTTCTAGCCCAAAGATCCAAGGGTTTAAAACATCTACACAATTAAGCAGAATTAAATCCGCTCCAAAAGCTCTAGCTATCTCAGAGTTAGTAATATCACCGATAAAGGATTCTCTTGGTGCCACATTCTCTGAAAGAATGGTTCTCCCTTCGCTTGCTTTAATACTTTGTTTTAACTCTGCTGCGGTCATTTGTAGTATCTCCGAAGCATTTGCACTAATTAATCTTTTACCCATAATTACTCCTCCAAATATTTCTTTAACTTTTATATATATTAATTTATTTCAATTTGACTAATTTTACTTAATTCATTACTTCATTAGCTTCTACTGCTTCTAAAGCTAAATTTTGTTTTTCAACTGCTTTATAGAAGAACCAATAAATTGCTACGTCTACAAGTATACATACTAATTGCAATATAGCTCCGCTTATATGATTTCCAGTTATAAGGAATCCACTAAGAATTGGTGGCATTGTCCAAGAAACTGTTATACCTTTAGTTCTTGCAACTAATCCCGAAGCCATTGCTACATATGATATTACCGCATTTGCTACTGGTGCTAAAATAAATGGTATTATTAATGAAACATTCATCACTATTGGTAAACCAAACATAGCAGGTTCATTAATATTAAATATACCAGGAGTTAAAGTTAATGGCGCCATAGCTTTAGTCATTTTACTTGCATTTTTACGTCTAGCAATAATTGCAATAATTGTTCCAAATATGTTATTACCAAGTAACCCTAAAGGTCCTCCTAGAACTATCATCATTATGTCATGAATATTACCAATATTCATCTTATCAAGAACTGCAAAAACAACTAACCATAAAGTTATAATAGCTGCACCTGGAATTAAAGCACTAAAGATTCTAGCAACTGCAGGTGGAACAGAATCTGGTAATTTTATTTGAATATCACGTTTTATAAACCAGCAAAAAATTGAAGCTGAAATAATGCCAAGAATCATAGCTACGAATAAACCTTTACTTCCCATGTAGCCAACTGGGATGCCTGTACCTGTTTCACCACTTACAAAAGGTGTAACAACTATAAATGAAGATAATGCTATAATACCTGCTGAAACTCCATCAACTTTATTTTGACGAGCTAAGCTATTTGCAATTCCGAAACTTGCTACTATCCCCATCAATCCGAAACTACTATCTACACCCTTCCATAAATAAGCATCAATTCCTACAGCTGCAACCAATCAGTCCATGCTTTAACTGGAAAACTTGCTATTATCATGAATAACGAACCAATAATAATTAGTGGCATACTTAATGTTATACCATCACGTATTGAAATTAATACTTTGTTTGACCCAAGCTTTGCAGCTATAGGTAACATTTTTTCTTCAAGAAACTCATTTAGTTTTTTCATATTGACCTCACCTCACTTAATTAATTATAAAAAATAAATTATAATCATATTAAAACCATTTCATATGATATATTAATAATAATTAATTATTTATTAACTAAATATTATATTATATTTTATAATCTGTCAATGTTATTTTTAAATTAAATCAATATAATTGTTTATAAATTATTATTAATATTATATAATATCATTATGAAAGGAGGTTAAATATGAAACTTACAAAAAACCAACAAAAGTTAAGATTTAAAATTTTAGATAAAATATATGCTAAAGGTCCAATTTCAAGAATTGACATATCAAAAGAAACTGGTATTACACCTGCAACAGTTAGTGAAATTACCGGAAATATGATTCAAGAAAATCTTATACATGAAATTGGTGAAGTCATACCTGAAGAAAGTAAATCTGGTAGAAAAAAAATACTTTTAGGGGTATCTTCTAACCATAGTTTCTATATAGGTACAGAATTATCTCTTAAATATATCTCTTTTTGTTTAACTGATAATACTGGAAAAATTATTAATGATAAAATAATTTCACTAAACTCATCTAATTTAAGTGAAACTTTAACAGAAGAATACTATATTAATGAGTTAAATAATTTTATAGATAAATATAAGAAATTTAGTCCAAAAGCAATTGGTGTTGCACTACCAGGGCACTTTGATGATAATACTAAGAGTATTATTAGTAATAATGTATTTTGGAAAAATTTTGATATAAAATATATTTTAGATAATGTTGAACTACCAATTTTCTTTGAAAATAACGTCAAATGTATGACACTAGCTGAAAGGCTATTTACCTTCACTGGAATTGATAGCAACTTTATCTTCTTTCATGTAAGTAGAGGAATGTTTTGCTCTTATATGTATAATGGTAATCTATATGCTAAGGATAACTTTCTTGTTGGAGAAATAGGTCATATAGTTGTACACCCAGATGGAGAGTTATGTGAATGTGGTAAGAGAGGTTGCCTTCAAACCTATGGTAGTGAAGCATGGATTATTAAGAAGTCTCAAATCCTTTTTGATAACTCAGAGGTCACATACTTAAAGCAATTGGTTTCAGATAAAAATAAAATATCAATAGAAACTGTATTAAAAGCATATAGCTTAGGGGATGAAGGAATAATAAAAATACTTCACTCTGCAATTAAGTACCTTTCAATTACTCTAAATAATTTGTCCATGATGATTGATTGCAATAAAATTATAGTTCATGGAGAATTGTTTAATGAACCTTTATTAAGAAATCTATTAAAAGAATTATTAAATCAAAATATTAGTCTATTATCTAAACATAAAAAGCAGGATATTATTATTAAAAGTTATCATAGTTACAATGGAGCTTTAGCTGCTGCTGCTCTTTGTTTATCCAAACATTTAATTGAATTTAATTAAGTTATTCAAACTTCAATAATATTAAATTCATCTAAAAAAGGCACTAGTTGATTATTTTAAAACCAAATAGTGCCTTTTATAACTATATAAAAACTTAATTAATATAAGTTTAACCCATTATAAATATTTATACAGCATACTATAATTATAACTGTTCGAAATACTTTTGCTACCTTATCTTCTGATAACACTTTGCTTGCTTTTACTCCTATTAAAGCTCCAATAATAGCTGCTGGTATTATGTATAAAAGCATACTTAAGTTATACTTCTCTAATCCACCTGAAATTGTTATTGTAAATAACTTTGATAATTGTGAAAAGAAAATTGTACAAATAGAGTACACTGTCGCTTCTTTTATTCCCATTGAAAATACCAACATAAATAATGCTACATTAATAGGTCCTCCACCTATATCTAATAAACTGGAAACAAATCCTAAAATTATTCCACATGTTATATATGAAATAAAATGATTTAACTTTAAACTCTTAAAGTTATATTTACTATAAATAAATGCAAATATAAGAGTAATAATAGTTATTGTAATTTGAACCAACTTAACTATAGCTTCATCTTCAAATAAATCCAATAGAAAATTAAATGCAATATTACCTCCACATCCCCCTATCATAGCTCCAATAGCAACAAAAATAATTATCCTCCAATTAAACTTCATTCCACTTTTTATCCTCTTAATTATAGATACAATAGACATAGTAAAAACAGCCATTGTAGAATAAAATGATATGACTTCTACAGGATCTGCGCCAATAAAATCAAAAATAGGTTTAATTATGACGCCTCCCCCCATGCCAGATATTGCTCCTATTGCATTTGAAAAAATAATTACCAAAAAATATATACTCCCAATCATGTTCATATCCCTCTAGCATATTTAATGTTAGCTATTATTAATTCCTAATTGGCTGTCTCTGTGACAGCCAATTTAAATTTTTATTTATTAGAATAAATAGGTTTATCACTAAATTTAAGCTCTTTAATTAAGTTATTTTCAGTTTCAAATATAATAATTTCATTTTTGTCTTTTAAGAAACCAGATGGAACATATAAATATTGTATCGGTCCTCTAGACCAATATCTACCAATATTAAATCCATTTATAAATATACATCCCTTTCCATATTCGGAACAATCTATAAATGTATCACAGATCTCATCTAACTCAATAGTAAAATGATAAAATGTAGGTGTATTTACTATAGTCATAACTTTTTCTTCAAATTTAATTTTTGAAATCATATCTTCATCAAGTAATAAAGGATATTGCTTCCATTCACTATGGAAATGATTATTTATCATAACTCCACCCTTTATACCTTTTCTTTGAGTAGAAGCATTTAACTTATGTCCATAATTTACTCTTCCTAAATTTTCAACTAATATATCAATCTTTATAACTTCATTTTCACTACTAAACTCAACTTCTGTTCCTATTTCTTCCTTATATTGAGTAGAAATAAGTTTTTCATCTACATATATATGACATCTATCTGAAGCATCTATTACTTTTAATTTTTCATCATGATAATAATTTTTTATTTCACTACTATATAACATATATCCATAGTTACAATCTAAATCTTCCATCCCCTTGGGATATACTGTTTTTACTTCTTTAGAAATATCTGAAATAACAGACATAAGATTAGCAACTCCATCAGTTTTGTAACTACCAATATTCTTTACTGTTCTCTTTCTTGGAGGCATTTGTTTAATATTAGGATATAGTGATTTCATAACCTTTTGTAATTCAAAATATTTATCACTTGGATTTCCCCATTCAGTTAATACCGCATCATAATCATAAGAAGTAACTTGTGGCAAATCATTATTTCCCCTTGCAGAACAACCATTCATAAACCCAAAGTTTGTTCCACCTCTAAACATATAGAGATTTATACTACCAATTTCAAGCATCTCCTTAACATCATTAGCTAAATCAATAGAATCCCTGCGAATAATCTCTTCACCCCATCTATTAAACCATCCATCCCAATATTCCATGCACATAACAGGCCACTTTTTATCGTTTTCTTCCATAAAATCTTTAAGTATCTTACAATTTTCTTTTGATTTTGATCCAAAATTACCAGATACAAAAATATTATCTTCAATTAGTGATCCAGATTCTAATGCTTCAATCCACGTTCCATCTGAAGTGAAAAGGGGAACATCTACCCCATTTTCCTTCATCATTGATGCTACAATTCTTAAATATTGTTTTTCATTACCATAGGAACCATATTCATTTTCAACTTGCATCATTAAAATTGGTCCACCATTCGTTACTTGGTACTTAAGTAATTTCGGTAATAATACTTTGTAGTAGTTTCTTAATTTTTCAATAAATTTATTATCTGAACTTCTAAGCTTTATATCTTTATCCTTTAAAAGCCATGCAGGAAGACCACCAAATTCCCATTCAGCACATATATAAGGCGTAGGTCTTAAGATAACATATAAACCTATCTTTTCAGCCGTTTTTATAAATTTTTCTATATCTTTGATTCCTTTAAAATCAAATTTTCCTTCATATGGCTCATGAATATTCCATGGAATATAAGTTTCAACTGTATTAAATCCTAATGCTTTTAAATTGAACAATGTGTCTTCCCATTGTGAAGGATGTATTCGGAAATAATGAATAGCTCCAGATAGAATTTTGAATTTATCATCATCTATATAAAACTCTTCCCTTATTTCAAACTTAGGCATTAAATTTCCTCCTTATTAGCCATTTTTACAAAAGGTAAATAAACTAATGTAGCAATTACTAAATTAACTACTGATAACACAATTGCTCTCCAGTCAAATCCCGTAGAGAAGAAACCATATAATACCGGTGGCATAACCCATGTAACATTTTGAGTAACTGGAGCTACTAAACCAAAACTAGTTGCAAAATACGCAACTGTAACCATTAAAGCTGGTGCTAATATCTTTGGTATAAATAATATTGGATTCATTACTGTAGGAAGACCATACATAACCGGCTCACCAATATTAAAAATACATGGAACTATACCTAACTTTGCAACTTCCCTATAATGCTTATTTCTTGATTGCAAGAATATTGCTATCAATAGGCCTAATGTTGCATACCAAACAAATGATCCAAATGATACGCTTGTCCATAAATAAGGAATTGGTTGACCATTTTGAAAAGCTTCCATATTAGCTAATAAAGCTACTCCAAAAACCCCTTCCATAATTGGTGCCATAACGTTTCCACCATGTATACCAAAAAACCAAAGTAATTGTATCATTACTGCAAGAATTAAAACTGCAAAGTAGTTTTGAGATAATCCTAATAAAGGCATTTGTAACATTTTATAAATCCAATCATTTATTAATTCTCCAGTAACTCTATTAAATACATATGTTAATATAGCTATAGAATATAAAGCAAGAAAACCAGGAATTATTGACATAAAAGGTTTAGCAATTGCAGGGGGTACTGACTCTGGTAATTTAATTGTCCAGTTCTTATTCATAACTTTACAGAATATAATAGAAGCTATAAAGCCTATTATCATTGCTGTAAAATATCCTCTTGAGTTAATTTGGTTTATAGGAAGAACATTTCCAGCTGTAACAGATAAAGAGTTTCCATCAACGAGAATACCCTTAACTCCATTAAAAATGCCATTTAAAACTTGCTCATCAGCATTTGGTAATTTTATTTTTGTAGAAACAGTATTACCAATTGAAATTATAAATGCAGAAAGGGAAATTAAGCCAGATGATAATGTATCTGTTTTATAAATTTTCGCAATATTTACCCCTAAAGAATAAATAAATAATAAAGACACTATGGCTAAACTTCCTTTAAATATCAAATTATTAATATCTACAAGCCAACTAAATGTTTGGGGAATAGAAGTATTTCCAAACTGACCAGGTACATCCACTAAAAATGCATTTAATAAAATAGCTATAGAACCAGTCATAACCACTGGCATTGTTCCTATAAAAGAATCTCTAAGAGCTATTAAAAATTTTTGATTACTTATTTTTGAAGCAATTGGTAATAGATATTTTTCCATAGATTCCATAAATTTGTTCATTTTATCTCTCCTTAATAATTATTATTTTTTAAAATAGATAATGTTGGATCAATATAGTCTTTTTTTATTAAATTTCCATATTGTACAAAACCCTCTTCTCTATTTTTTAATTCTTCAATTAAAATTTTTCTTAATTCATTAATAATATTTTTATAATCATAATTATTACTTAAATCATTCATTTCATTAGGATCATCTTTTAAATTAAAAAGCTGTTCTTCATTTTTAATAGGAAACCATATATACTTCCACTCTTTTGTAAGAATAAATTGACTAGAATATTCTCCAAAACTATGTTCTCCATGAATATAATCTCTCATTGAATATTTTTCATCGTATATACAATCTTTAAAGCTTTTACCATCAATATCTGGTACACTCTTTCCTACTGATATGTCTATTAAAGTTGGAAATACATCCCTCATTTCTATGAGCTCTTTAATCCTTTTCACTTTACCGTCTAGAATATTACCTGGATCATATAAAAATAGAGGAATATGAATACTTCCTTGGTAAGGGTATGCTTTTCTCAAAAGATTATGCTCACATAATTGATCTCCATGATCTGATAAAAAGATAATAATAGTATTTTTATCAAGCCTATGCTCTTTTAAAGCTATTAAAAATCTACCAATCTGATGATCTATATGAGTTATTAATCCATAATATCCTGCAACAAATCTTTTAAAATCCATTGGACTTAATTTTCCTCGTGTTGCTATAGTAGAAAGTGGGTTATCTTCTCCAATATTTTTCGCCCATTCAGCAACTTTATTATTAGGCAATTCATTTAACATACTCATATACATATTAAAATAATATGAAGGAGGATCTATTGGAGAATGAGGTCGTGTAAACGACATCTTTAAAAAGAATGGAACCTCTTTATCCCTTCGCTTTAAAAATTCAATACTTTTAGTTACAACCCAGTTTGTTGGATGTAGTTCCTCTTCATATTGCCAAGGCCTTGCTACCCATGAATTACAATCTAATCCATTATCAAATAAATCTACATCATGCCCTTTTTTTTCTCTAAACCACTTTAAATAATCATCTACATTTTCAAATTGTGTAGAGAATTCTTTATCATATTTTCTAGCAAAGTGTAAATATCCATCATGCAGCTCTACATGTTCGAATCCAAGTCTATTTCTTTCTGGATATACATGCATCTTTCCAATACATTCTGTTTGATATCCTAAGCTTGTAAATTCTTTAGCTAGCGTATTTTTGTATTTCCAAGGTACACCATCTTCATATCCTACACGACCATGATTTTTTTGAGATAGTCCTGTTAATAAAGATGCCCTTGAAGCAATGCATGTTGGAACTGCGGTGTAAGCATTATCAAAATTGTATCCTGTATTAGCCATCATATCTAAATTAGGCGTAGAAATAACCTCATTACCGTTAGCCCCCATACAATCATATCTCATTTGATCAACCATCATTAAAATAACATTAGGTTTGTCCAAATATATCACATCCTTTCTTATAAATACTTTTTATAACATTTACAATTAGTGACTTATAGTTAGATATTAACTTAACTCTAGTTAAAATTTTTAATCGTTTTCTTAAATTGCTTATCTTGACTTAAATAATTATTTTATAATCTAAAAGAAATGATACTTATAAATAATATCCTACTTCATATATATCTTATTTTTTATAAAAAATTATTTATAAAGCATAATTACCCCTTAAATATGTATTATTAATAATAATTAATTATCAATTCTGTTTAAAGTATAATTTACGAAAAATAATTTGTCAATACATCTATTACCTTTTTTACATATATTTATTTATAATTTATAATAAATTCAATTAATATATAATATCTACAAATAATTTTATTTTTCAATTTATTACTTATTATATCTTCTTATACTTAAATTTAATTTGTATGATACTTTGCAAGAAATATAACTATTATTATGTAGTTATTTAATTAATTTGTATTAATCGTTTTCTTTTAATATAAATTATCATTATACGTAAATTTATTAAAAATAAAAGATTTTTTCTCATTTAAAAATTTTTAGTAATTTAGCGTTATCTTATTTTTTATAAAAAATTATTTATAAAGTATAATTTCAGTTAAAAAATATATAATTGATACTAATTTATTATTAATTACGTATAAAGTATATTTTACCAAAAATAATTTGTCAAGACATCTATTTCCTATTTTAGATATTTTTTATTTATAATTTATAATAAATTTAACTTTCATAAGTGTTTTACAAAAAGAAAAAATAATATTTAGATTATATATTAAAATCCAATTTTACCTATTAATAAGTATTCTTAAATAAAAAAAGACCTAATTACATAACTAAAATAATTACGTAATTAGATCTTACTTACTAAAAATAATTATAAAATTAACTTACTTTCAAATAAATAATTCATTTAAAATATCCAAACTCCATTTACTTATATTATTTAATTCATCTCTATTAATTAATCACAATTAATCTTATATAACTCATTTACTCTTCTTAATAAATTTTTTTTACTTATATTTTCATTTTTTAATAATTCTATAAACTTCTCATCTTCTATTAATTTCATTATTTGCGTTATAATTTTAATATGATTTTCATTATCTATACTTGCTATGGTTATAAAAATTCTTATATTATTATGACTTCCTATTGTTATTGGAGTTTTAAAAGTATTGATTGTTATTCCAAAATTCTTCACATATTTATCAGGCCTTGCATGAGGTATTGCAATTCCATCATCAACAACTATATAAGCACCTAAACTTTTAACATTATCTATCATTGCTTGTATATATTCTTCTGTAATAACTTTGTTTTTTAATAGTGGTTCTGCACTTATTTTTATAGCTTCTTCCCAACTACTCACCTCTAAGTTTAACTGAATATTTTCTTCTGAAATATAACTCAATATATTTTTATCAATATTATCATATAAATTTATTTTTCCTACTTCACTGAAGTAATAACTTAAGTCCTTAATCAAATTTTCTCTATTAATTATATTTGAGTTTTTCTCTATAATATTAATTATTTCATTTATATTTATTATTTCATTTTGATTACTTTCAATAATATAATTTTTTTTATCTTCTATTTTAGTAAATATTTCATCTTCTTTATTATTTTTGCTTACATTTAGTTTTCTTAATGCTAAATACTTACTCAAAACTTCAATATCTTTACTATTTAAAATTGGTGAAACTTTTATAATAGGTGCGTTAAAACTTTCATTTATATCAACTGAAGATACTATATAGTCAATTTTATTTTTATCATAAAAAAAACTCCTTATATTATGTATAGAAGTAACCCCTATTACTTTTACATCAAATCTTCCCTTTATCTTAGCTTCTAACAATCTTCCAGTAGCAAATCCTGCTGAGCAAGCTATTAAAATATTTTTAGTTCTTCCAATCTCATCCTTCTTACTTTTTTCTATAGTAGCTTCTATATACATAACTATATATCCTATCTCATCATCACTTAATATATAGTCAAATTTTTCATTTATAAAACCTACTGCTTCTTTTACTAATTTGAACTCATTTTTATAATTACTCATTATGGTTTCTAATATAGGATTTTTACTTATCACATTATGCTTAAGTCTAAAAATCAAACTCTTTAGATGGCTTATAAAACTTTCAAATAAATTGTTATCCATTCTAAACTCATTTCCAAAAGTTAATCTTAAATTATCCATTATCCTACCAGCTATGTAACAAGCATCGAAATAATCTTTTGATTCAAACAGCTCTCCTTCACTTTTACTACCAGATAATATTTTACTGGTAATCATATTAACTTCCTCACTACCTAAAGAAATTGAAAATTTATGTTTTATTTTATCTGCAATTTTTAATGCTGCCTCATACTCTTTTTTATAAGTTGAACTTAAGCTTTTATTTTCCTTAACAGTTGGCATTCTCCCCGCCCTATTAATAACTACAAAAACAGCAATAACTAAATTATTAAAACCTTCTTCAGAAAACACTCCAAAATCTTTTTCTATCTCTCTAACAAGTTCCTTTATATATTCCATATTTTCTTTATTAATATCTAAATTCTTAATACTAAGCAAAACATGATTATTTTCATTATTGTAAATCTTCTCTAGAGTTTCAATAATATTATAATTACTTTTATCTATAAGTAAGCTTATTATTGCTTTTCTTATATCACTTTCATTTCCTTGTATTTTAAACCCTTTATTTGAAACCTTTATAATTTCTATACTATATTTATTAAGCCATTCCTTAACCTTCTTTATATCATTAACTAAGGTAGTCTTACTTATAGATAGCTTTTCTTGAAATTCACTATATGTGTATTCTTTATTTGAGTTTAGTAATTCATATAATAATATGCCTACCCTTTCTTCTGTTGAAAATACATAACTTTTAATATTAATATTATTTATAAGTTTTTTTACCTTTTCTTTTTCCTCTTCTGTTATTACAAATTTCAATGAGGAATTAGGTTTTTTATCTATCTCTGTAATTTTACATTCTCTTAGGTAGCTATTAATTTCATCAATATCATATCTAATCATTCTCTTTGAAACACCAAATCTATTTGCTAAGTCCTCCACATTTACGCTATTATTAGAATTAATTAATAAATTTAATATTTCTATATACCTTATATTCATTCCTCTCTCCCCCTTAGTTATATCCCATATATATTAGTATTGTACTTATTTTTTATTATACATATTTAAATTGTTAATTGCGAAAATAAAGGCTAGATAAACCTATCTAGCCTAATTTAAAAATTCATGGACATTTTGAATTGATTATTACATTGATTCTCCATCATCATAATTGTTATTAATAACCTTTGACTTTGTATTTATAAAACTTGGAACTAATACAGCAATAATTAGTATCGCTAATAATATAATTACTCCCATAGATCCTAAGAATTCATAAAGCTTTCCTATAGCAATACCTATAATACCAAAATCAAAATCACCAAAGGTTGTATTTTGGAAACCTAAGTCTCCAAGTACAGGAAGTAATAATGCTGGAATAAAAGTTATTAATAGTCCATTTACAAAAGCTCCAATTGCAGCTCCTCTCTTCCCTCCTGTTGAATTGCCATATATTCCTGCTGTTGCTCCACAGAAGAAATGTGGTACAAGTCCCGGTATAATTAATACTCCACCTGCTACTCCAAGTAATAGCATTCCAATAACACCACCTATAAAACTAGCAACAAATCCTATAACAACTGCTGTTGGTGCATAGGTAAAAAATACTGCACAATCTACTGCTGGTACTGCATCTGGAATTACCTTTGTTGCAATACCTTGGAAAGCTGGAAGTAGATCTCCTAAAATCATTCTAACACCTGCATAAACTATAGTAACTCCTACTGCAAACTTCATTGCTGACATTAAAGCAAATAAAATCATATTTTGTCCACCTGATAAAGTAGCAACAAATTCAGAACCTGCTGCTACTGCTGCTATTAAATAGAATGCCATCATTGTTAATGCAGTTGAAATTGTTGTATCTCTTAGGAAGCTCCACTTTTCTGGAATTTCCATCTTCTCTGTACTATTTTCTGGATTACCTACCTTACCACCTATCCATGCTGATACATAATAAGCTAAACTACCAAAGTGTCCCATGGCAACTTCATCACCATCAGTAACCTTTAATGTATATTTTTGCCCAATAGCTGGTAATATTGCACTAACTAAGCCTAAGAAAGCACCTCCAATTCCAATCAAAGCAATTCCTTCAAAACCAGCTGTTTGTAAAACTGCTGATAATAAACATGCCATAAAGAAACTATGATGTCCTGTTAAGAATATATACTTGAACTTAGTAAATCTAGCAATAATAAGATTAGCTATAAGCCCTGCTACTAATATTGACATAGTTTCAACACCAAGAACCTTTTGGGCAACTGAAACTATTGCTTCATTATTCGGTATAACTCCACTAATATTAAAGCCTTTTTGAATCATTTCTCCTAAAGGATTTAAGTTAGAAACTATAAAATCTGCTCCTGCTCCAAGCATTAAGTATCCTAATATAGGCTTTAATGTACCAGACATCACCTTATGAGCTGGCTTTTTTAATGCTATTAACCCTATAAATGCCATTAATCCCATTAATAATGCTGGTTCTTTTAAAAAATCTCTAAAAAATTCTAAAATACCTTCCATAATACCAATCCCCTTTATAAATAATAATATTAAAATAAAATATTAATTTAAATCAGCACTTTTAGCTTTTATCCTATCTAGTATATCTTCCTTTATTTTCTTTTTATTTATATAACTTCTAACGATTAAAGTCTTATCTTTATTAAAGTTTGGAGCCAATTCCTTAACAGTTACAAAAAGATCACATTTCTTACCTACAGCTGCACTTACGTCACAAGATTCAACATCTACCCTTATCCCCTCCTCATCACATATTTCTTGTATCTTCATAGCTAGCATTAAGCTACTACCAATGCCATTACCACATACAGTTATAATTTTCATAAAAATCCTCCTTACTTATATTTATTTTTCTTATAAACATCTAATATCAAATCTAATAGATCACCTTTTGAGTTACAATTATCTATATTATTTAATAACTCATCGCTATCTAAAATAAAAGCTAGATCTTGAATTAACTCAATATGAGATTTATTTTCTTTTGCACAAATTGCAAATATAATCTTAACAGGATCAAATTCCTCACTCCCAAAACCTATACCATTCTCTAAAGTAACTATAGCTATTCCTATATCATTGACTCCACAATCTGGCCTACCATGAGGCATCGCTATTCCTGGTGCCATTACTATATAAGGCCCCATTTCTTTAACTGTTTCTATCATAGCTCTTATATATCTTTCCTCAATTTTTTTATTATTTAAAAGTAATTTTCCAGCTATAACTACAGCATCTTCCCATTTTTCTACTTTTACTTTTATATCAATTAATTCTTCAGTTAATAAATTTTCTATCATAGTCTTAACCTCTCTTTTATTACATATCTATTCTACAATTGAAAATCCTAAACTCTTTCCATCCTTAAAAAAGTCTTTTACTGTTTCTATAGAGTAATCAGTTAAGTTCTTTCCAAACAAATTAAATTTTTTTAATATACTATTTTGAACAGTAATTATATGACAGCCAATATTACTAGCCTCAATTATATTGTATAATTCCCTACAGCTTGCCCACAAAATTTCAACCTTAGGATAATCTTTAGCAAGTTCAATAGCTTCTTTCATTATTCCTACTGGATTAACTCCAGCATCAGCTATTCTTCCAGCAAATATGGATATTATAGCAGGAGTATCCTTATTTAAAACATTTAATACATCTTTCACTTGATCAACTGTAAAAACTGCTGTTATATTTAATTTTATATTTTCTTCAGATAATTCCTTGATTATATTTCCATTAGACTCCCCCTTAGTATTAACTACAGGAATTTTAATATAAACGTTTTCTCCCCAAGTATAAAGTTCTCTTGCTTCCTTTAAAATAGATTCTTCATCATCAGAAAAAACTTCAAATGAAATTGGCATATCTTTTATTTTATCTAATACTTTCTTTCCAAAATCTTTATAACTTTTTATTCCTGCAGCTTTCATTAATGAGGGATTTGTAGTAAATCCACTTACAATTCCTTTATTATATTCTTCTAACATTGATTTCAAGTCTGCTCCATCTGCATATATTTTTATATTTAATTTACTTCTCATTTTACTCTCCCCTTTGTTTTTAATTCCTAATACTATAGTACAATAATAATATTCATTTAAGAATATCATTTTATTTCCCTTTTATTAGGAAACAAAAAAATCTCCAGGATACTTTTAGATACTTGAATTTTTTTGTAATATATTAATTATTATAATGAAATAGGAGCTGTCTTAAAAACAGCTCCTAAATAACCTCTATATTTGTTTCATATGATAGAAATTAATATTTATAGTGAATCATATTCTTGTATTCTTCAAAAATCTTTTTATTAAGCTCATCTCCACCATCTATATTAGCACTATAGAATATTGGAGGCGTTTTCAATCCATTGTAAAGAAGTTCTTGTGTAGCTTGTGCAACTATTGAATTCATAATTGTTGCTGCTATTACTGTAGAAGTAGGACTAACCTTTTGATCTAATCCATCTATCTCTACACATGCATCACCCTTTTCCCCATGGTTATCAATAACTATATCACTAACTTGGTATAGATTCTTTCCTGATGAATGTCTTGAGGATACTTCCTTTGAATAATTTAAATTAGTTATACAAATTACAGTAGCTCCAATTTTTTTAGCTTCCATAGCAACTTCTATACTTACTGGATTTCTTCCTGAAACTGAATGCACAATTACAACATCTCCACTAGAAATATTGCTCTTTTTTGCTATTGTAGTTCCATATCCCTCTAATCTTTCAATTTCACTAGTTAAAGTTATTGGATAAGTATCTAACATTAAATTTTTAGCAAATATAGGATTTATCACTACAAGGCCACCAGCTCTATAGAATAATTCTTCGCTTAATATTCCTGCATGTGATGCTCCAAAAGAAAAGATAGATTTTTTATTAAGTATAGCATCTACAATTACTTTTGTTGCTTTAATCATATTTTCTTTTTCTTCAATCTCTACTATATCTATTAATTCTTTTATTTTATCAAAATATTTAAATGTCATATCCTTTAAAATTCCCTCCTAAGATTAAATAATCATGTAATTATATAATTAATCTTTTAGAAATTTGACTTTTTATATTCCCCCAAATATTGAAGCTATTAACTTACCTATAATTCCAAATAGAGATAAGTCATTACCACCAAATATTAATATCCAATTTTGAATTGTACCAGAGTAAATTACTGCTGATATTCCTACTAAAACTACCATTAAAATAGCAGCTGTTATTGTTCCTATAATAGCACCTCTAAGACCACCTTGTCCCTCTCCTATAACTGCTGCTGCACCACATTCAAAGAAAGAAGTTATAACTAGAGGTATTAGTAACACATTAAATATATTTAAATAATTACATACTAATACTAAAATTGTTGATGTTATCATTGCGGTAATAAATCCTATTAATACAGCATTAGGTTTATAGTTAAATAATATTGGGCAATCAAAAGCTGGAATTGCATTTGGAACAATCTTTTCAGAAATTCCTTTAAATGCTGGTACTATTTGATTAATTAACATTCTAACGCCTTGTAGCATTACTATTAAACCAGCCCCAAAAGTGAAGCCTTGAGTAATTGCATACATAACTAAGTTTTGATCTAAATCTGCAAAACCTTCTGGAATAACAAGTCCAACAACTAAGAACATAATAAAGATAACGATTCCACCTGTTATTGAAATTTCTCTAAAGAATGAAAGTCCTGCTGGAAGCTTTAAATCTTCTGATGATTTTTCTTTATTTCCTAATTTACTAGCCACAAATCCAGATAATAATGCTAAAATTCCACTTGGATGTCCTAATGTAAATGAGGTATCTCCAGTAACATCAGAAACATACTTTCTTAATAACCAAGGCATAATTGACCAATAAAGTGCAGATAAAATAGCACCGAAAAGTATAAGTGCCCATCCAGTTAATCCACCTTCAACCCCTGCAGCTATGAATATAAATGGGAACCACCATAACATATGTCCTGTTAAGAATATAGTCTTAATTGGAGTAAATCTAGCTATTAATATATGAATAGCTAATCCAATAAACATAGCTAAACCAATTGTTCCACCATAGCTTGCTGTAAATGTTGCATCATTCAATCCTTCTAAAGCTACTCCTGACGCAGTTAAACTTTGGAAAGCAGAATTTATTGGTGATATTGAACTTATTAGCATTGAAGTTCCTTGATCTAATATTACCATTCCAAAAGCTGCTAATAATGAACCTTTCACTATATCAGCAACCTTCTTCTTCTGTAATATTAATCCTATCGCAGCTATTAAGCCTAATAATAATGGTGGGTTACGTAATACGTTATTAATTAAAAAATCCATAAAACCATCCTCCTATTTATTATTTAAATACTTTTGTATAACTTCTTTAACTTCTGCTAAATCCATATATTTTTTTACTGGATAAACAGGTACACCTACTGTTCCTTGTAACTCTTGTTGAAGTTCTTGACTAGTGAATATAACATCACAATCAGTTCCTCTTGCATCATTTATATCTGTATTATTTACTTCTGCACTAATACCCATTTCTTTTAAAACCTTTTCTATTGACATTTTTAAAATCATTGATGATCCCACGCCAAATCCACAAACTGCTAAAATTTTCATATTAACCCTCCTGTTATTTATATATTTTTTTATTCTTTATCATTTATAATTTTTAATATCTTTTCTTTATTACCTTCTCTAAAAACACCTAAGTTTTCTTTATCAAATAAAATTTCTGATAATGATGCTAAAGCCTTAATATGACTATTATTATCAATGGTTGCAAGCACCATAAAAATATTTACTGGCTTTCCTAATAGATCCACCTCTTCTTCAACTGTTAGTAATGACATAGCTAATCTATTAACTCCATCCTTTGAATTAGCATGTGGCAATGCAAATCCATCTGCTAAAACTATATATGGGCCATGCTTTTTGATACTTTCTATCATTGCATCTACATATCTCTCATCTATAGAGTTATCTTCTAATAATGGCTGAGATGCAAGTCTAATTGCTTCTTTCCAATCCTTAACTCTCAATACTTTATTAACTCTCTTCTCATTAACTAATTCTTTTAGCATTGGTTGATACTCCTCCTTCTCATCCATCTGATAAATAATTTTTATTAAATCATTTTTAAGATTTTCATAATTAATTATGTTTGCATTTTTCTTTATAGCTTGCATTATTCTTTCTATATTGAACTGTAAATTACTTTGATTAAAACTAACAAGCTTGTCCATAAGTTGTTTAATATCTAACTTACTTAGCATTGGGTTTACAACTATAACGTTTTTCTTACCTGGTATGTCCATTGTAGAAACTATATAATCATACTCTATATTAGATTCATGTAGCTCCTTAATTGACATAACAGCTATAATATCAATTGTTGGTATATACTTGTATAGTTGGATTTCAAGATTTTTTGATATTAATAACCCATTGGGACATACAACTAATACTTTCTTTCTTCCTTTTATCTCATTTTTTGTCCCTCTCAAATATCCTCCAAAATAAGCAGCAATAAATCCTATTTCTTCTTCTCTTATACCTATAAAATCTGGAAAGTCTTTCTCATCTTCTAATATGGATTTAATTATTTTATATAATGATCCATGTTTTCTCTTAATTTCATCTAGAGATGGATTACTAATTGGGAAAGCAAATCTTATTCTATAGTAAGAAGATAATAAATGTCTTTTTAAATTTCTCTTAAATTCATTTTTATCTTCAATTGTTATTGCTGTATTTGCTTCAAACCTCTTAATTAGAATATCCACATAGTTTTTTATTTTCTCTTCTGAAATATTATTATTTAAGCTTGGTAAAGTACTTACGTAAGCACATAAATATGCAACTTCACTTTCCTCTGCTTCTTTGATTAATAGATTTTTAAGTAACTTATAGTAACCAAAACCCTTTACATTGCATTCAAATTTATAGGAATGAATAGAAAAATTATTTTTAATTCTTTTGTTAAGAAATGAAATAAATCTAGAAAGATTAGTTAAAGAATAATCTGTAAGATTTAAAGTGCACTCTTTATCAAAAGCTAATATATCTTCACTATACTCTCTTAGTAGTTCTCTATTTTCTTCCATAAGAAGTATATATTTTTCTCTAATTTTTAGTTCACTTCCTATTATTTTATATCCCTTCTTGTAAACTAATTTTAATCCATCTTTAAGAAGATTCTCCTTAATACAATCAATGGTTTGAACTATAGTATTTTTAGAAAGTCTCATCTCATTTACTAAAGATTCAATAGTGAATTTTTCTTCATTGAAAATCTTATATAAAATATAGTTCCTTCTATTTTCAATATTTATAAAGTTATCTCCTGCAATAAACATTTTTTTATACAATTTATCATAGTCTCCCACGAATGAAAAAACATGATTTATACTTTTTACTTCACCGCAGTCCTTTATATCATAATTGATATCCTCGATATTATAGTAAAGAGTTCTTTTTGATATATTAAATATTTCAATTAAATCTTGTAATTTTATGCTTCCTTTATCTAATATAATTTTTAGTATCTTTTCTGATCTTTCTCTCATATCCATCCCTCACTTTAATTATCTACTCTTACAGTATTATAAACAATACCAAATTACTGCACAAACTTAACAGAAATTCAATTTAATTGCAATCTTCCATTATAATTATAAGAAAACTCAGGTGACCAGTAGTCTGATCACCTGAGTTTAATATTCTTTATATTCTTATTTTAATTCTGTATAAAACCCCTTATTTCCTTAAACCATATCATCTAAGACTTCTTTTGAAGTTAAAGTTATTTATTATTATTTTTAGGTTTTCTTTGGCTTATTATAATTGCACCACCTGCTATTAAAACTAATGCTAGGATAATTATTTGAGTGCTTGATACTGCAGCACCAGTTGCTGGTAAGTTTCCCTTTCCTGCTTCAATATTCTTATCACCTTCGCTACCATTATTAGTAGTATCGTTATTGTCTCCATTACCTCCAGTAGCTCCGTTATCAGTACCATCACTTCCAGTATTGTCATTACCCTTTGCTAATTCTAAGTTGGCTAAAGCTATTTCTAATCCTTTTACTGTTTCATTTACTTCTTTTTGAGTAGCTTTTTCATTATTTAAAACAGCTTTACCTTCTTTTAATTTCCCATTAAGTGCTTTAACACTTTCTTTTGTATATTTAGATGTATCCATTGATTCAACTCTATTTATTAAGTTTTCAAGCTTAGATTTATCTGGGGCTAATCTTAAATCTAAATAAGCTTTAACTAATTTATTGTAAGCATCTTTTACTTCTGCTTCCATTGCATTTTCATCAGCTATTACTTTATTAGCTTTTTCAAGTTCAGCTTGAAGTTTAGACCAAGTTGACTCTATATACTTAGTTCCATCTAAAGTATTTATTGTTTTAACTAGCTTTTCAAGTTGTTCTTTATCACCTTTTTTGAATTCTAACATATGAATTACTTCAATTAATCTCTTAGCAGCTTCATCTACTTCAACTTCTGTAGCATTTTCATTTGCTAAAACATTTTTTGCATTTTCCAGTGCTGCTTCAAATTCTTTAACTACTGCTGGAACTACATTTTCAAGAGCTCCATTTGCTTTTAAATCTTCAGCGTATTCTACAGAGCTTTTTAACATTGTTTTATCAACATTTCCTGGAGCTTCATTATTTTCTCTGAATTTCGCAGTTAATACTATATCAAATTCAGCTATAAATCTATAAGTTATATCCCTGCTAACTTCATTATCATCTTTATCAAACCAACCTATAAACTCAAATCCTTTATTAGCTGTTGCAACTAAAGTAACTTCTTGTCCCTCTGCATATTTTCCTGCTCCTGCAACTGAACCCCCCTCTGTTTTATTTACTGTAATAGTGTATTCCTTTGGTGTTAGTAACACATAATTTACAGTATAAATATTTGTGGATCCATCCTCAGCTCGAACAACTATTATTGATTTATTATTATGGATTGGTAATACAGTTACTGAAGCATTATCAGATGATGTTGCTTCAACTAATTCAGGTAATTTTTCTAAATTAACTGAGTATTCATTTACAGCTGGGTCAAAGTTTTCTAAAACTTTACCATCTAGCTTTATTTCATTTAAATTATTTTTTGACTTAACATTTTCTTGAGCTACATATTCATAAACCTTTACTTCTGTTAATCCAACACAATTTCCTGACTGTGGCTGTTGCATATAAATTCTAATACTATCAGTATTTATAACATTATCTAAGAAATAAGTTGTTTCACCAGCAGTATGTGATACTTCTGTTGTATTTGTATGTGGTGCTACTACATATTCTCCCTTTTCATTTTTATAACTAATTTCAACTTTCTTTGGAATTCTTGCGCTTAAATTATCTGTAAATAACCATAAGTCTAAACGATCTATATCGTATTTATTCTTCCAATCAAATTGAACATAAGCTCCCTTAGGTTCACCATTTTCACCAGCTAGATTACGTTCATTCCAGTTTGTCCAACGCTCATTAACATTTTCACCACCATTTGTAGTTCCATTATTAATTGAATTTAAGTTATCTGCTGTTACTTTAGGACTTTGTGATAATACTGGAATATCATCATTTTCATTAGCTTTGTTTATAGCAAGATTTCTAGCTGCTTTCAAAGCTGGAACTATACGTACATTTGCTATAACATTATAAGTCTTACCTAATAATTCTACAGTACCAGGAACAGAAATATTTGTATTTTCTTTAGAAAAATCTAATCCTTCAAGATTCCAATTAACAACAAATTCTTCTGATTCAGTACCATTTGCTAAATATCCTTTTACAGCCTTAGGAAGTGTAGGCGTATTTCCCGCATATGTGAAAGTTGATACATTTTCCATGGAAACTACATTACCTACCACATGTACATTAGCAATTACTGCAATATCTGTACCTTCTAACTTTCCAGTAGCTTTAAAAATTTGTGGAGTGCCAAGCTCTGACTCATCATATTCATTCCACTGAACTTTTATAGTTTCAGTAGTTCCATCATTATATCTAGCTGCAACTTCCTTTGGTAATGCTGGCTTTTCATCTAATCCAACATAATAGTCTTTAACTATATCATAAGATTCTATATATTTATTATCCCCTGCATTATTTACAGTGTTAATAGTTATAGATTGAGATTCTATGCCTTCCCCTAAAACAGTTAATGTCATATCTCCAGCATCTTTAGTTGACTGTACTATAACTAAAGCTTTACCATTAAATGCACTTCTACTTCCAGACTTGAAACTTTCTGGTTTATATCTATCTGTATCAGAAGCATTACCATTATCTAAACCAACTATCTTACCATTTCCTTCTAGAGTATAATTTAATCTATTACTAGCTCCAGATGCAATATTTCCATTAGCATCTACTAAATCAACTGTAATATAAGACAAATCATATCCATCTGCATCAATTGTAGCTCTATCAGCACTTAACTCTACAGTAGATACTTTTCCATAAGTTTTAATTAATGATCTACCTTCTGTATCAGTTATCAAATTACCATCTTTATCATATGCCTTAGCTTCAATTGTTCCTTCTTCATATTTTACATTAAAGCTTGGATATAATGAATCGTTTTCAAAAGTGTAATATTTATATCCTGCAGCTGTTGTATGCTCTGTTGATGCCTTAGTACCAACAAGCTTATTATTTATATATAATTCTACTTTATAAGCATCTGTAAATACATCAACTTGTACATTTCCATTTTGAACTGGAATATCTTCTTTATTCCATGTTGGTAATACATGTAGAGTGTTTACATCATCATTCCATTGGCTTTGATATAGATAGTAAATATCCTTTTCAAATCCTGCTGTATCAACTATACCAAAGAAACTTGATTTAGGAGCAGGTCTACCTCCTGAAACGCTTCCTGATCCTGTTCCATTCCAAGGTGTTGGTTCTCCAATATAATCAAATCCTGTCCATACATATTCCCCAGCATTATAATCATGTTTTATTGTATATTTCCATGCATCACTAGCTGAATGTCCCCAACCAACTTTATTAGAGTTATTATCAAACTCTGGTAGTTGTAAATCTGCATTACTTTGAGCACTTCTCTCTCTTGTCTTATAATATCCTCTACTATGAACTGCACTACTTGTCTCTGCACCATATAATATCCAATTAGCTTTGCCATTTCTTAAACTATTAAATTGATTTTCATTAGCATAGTTAAATCCAACTACACCACCATTATTAGCTACAGCATCTGAAATAGCGACAGCTCTACTATCCCATCCCTTACTCTTATTATCTCCAATAGTAACAGGTCTAGTTGTATCTTCTTCTTGAATCCAATCAATAATATTTTCTGCAATATTAACATAGTTAGATGTATCTCCACCTATACCTTCCAAAACTTCATTTCCTATTGACCACATAATTACTGATGGATTATTTTTTGAAGTCTTAACCATTGACTTAGCTTCAAATTCCCCCCAAGACATTCCTGGCTCACCATTAATTATTTGATTACCTTCTTCTATAGGGACATTAAAGAACTTAGCAAAGTCATTTACATTACCATTCTTAGAGTTTGTCCAAGTGTCAAAAGCTTCATTTATAACTAAAAGCCCTAATCTATCACAAATTTCTAATAGCATTTCACTTGCAGGATTATGAGTAACACGAATTGAGTTTACACCCATTTCCTTCATTATTTCCATTTGGCGTTCAACAGCTCTATAATAAGATGCTGCTCCTAAAGACCCTTGGTCATGGTGCATACTAACACCTTTAAGCTTCATATTTTCTCCGTTTAATGAGAAACCTGTATCTCTATCAAAATTAAAATATCTAAATCCAAAATTTGTATAATAAGTATCAACGACTTCATCATTTACAATAACTTCATTTTTTACTTTATACATATTTGGATTATCAACTGACCATAAAGCTGGATTATTTACCACTGCAGTTTGAGCAAAGTCAGCACTACCATTTGCAGCTATATTTTTAGTTTCTTCAACTGGTGCACTTACAGCTTCTTCATTATTATTAATAACAGTAGTTTTAAGCTTAACATCTGCAGCATTATCTGATTCATTTTCTATAACTGTATCAACTACTACATCAACACTTCCACCTTGTTGTGCTTCGATTTCTGGTGTAGTAACAGTTGTTCCTAAATGTGAAACATGAATAGTATCCGTTAATGTTAATGTAACATCTCTATATATTCCACTTCCTGAATACCATCTACTGCTTGGAGTTGGATTTTTCACCTTAACTGCTATTATATTTTCAGTTTTTCCATCACATATAAGTTCATCTGTAATATCAAAGGCAAAGGCAGTATATCCATAGTTATGTTCCCCTACTAATTTCCCATTTACATAAACTTCTGAATTCATATAAACACCATCAAAGTTTATAGTAAGTTCCTTGTCTTTATACTTCTCTGGAACAACAAAATGTTTACGATACCATCCAGTACCGCCTAGTAAAAACCCACTTTCTGCTTCACCCTGAACTGTGAAATCACCCTCAATACTCCAGTCATGCGGTAAGCTTAAAGAAGTCCAAGATGAATCGTTAAAATCTACAGATTCAGCAGAAGCTTGATCACCCTTGTAGAAACGCCAATCTTGATTAAATAAAGTTGATCTTTCTCCATCTTTAATGAAGCCTACGTAAACTGTTTCTGCTTCCTGCGTTTGTCTAGTTTGTGCTTTTACAGTTGTTGGCACTAAACTAGTCATTACCGACATACCCACCAATAAAGCACAAACTCTTTTTTGAAATGCTCTCATCCCAATTCCCCCTATTATAATATTATTTTGTTAGTCTATTTGAACAATATTATTACTCTTAAATAGTTCTAATTTAAAAACTATTTATTCCATATTATTGAACAAAGCAATTGTAATAATCCTAACTATATGCTAACCATATTCTAAAAAATTCAATTACTTTCTTCTTCTTAATACTCCTCCAGCACCAAGAAGTAATGTTGCAATTCCTACTAATGCAAATGTTGAAGTTCCACCTGTTGCAGGCAAGTTACCTTTACCAGCTATACCATTTCCATTATTGCCGTTATTATTGTTCCCACTATTGTTATTCCCATTATTACTGTTATTGCTGTTACCATTATTACTGTTGTTGTTATTATCTTTTACTACTAACTGATCTATCGCTTGTTGTAATTCAAGTTCCATTCTTAATATATCTTCTTCTGTTACATTTTTATCTTTCAAGACTTTTTTTGCTTCTTTAATTTTATTATTAAGAACTTCATAACTTTCTTTTGTATATTCTTCTTCATTGTAGCCTTCCGCTTTATTAATTAGGATTTCAAGCACATCTTTACTTGCCCTTATTTCTAATTCAGAGAAAGCTTTAAGTAATTCATTATAAACTTTTAAAATTTCTTCTTCTGAAGAATTTTCGTTTAAAATAACATTTTTAGCCACTTTTAAATTATCTAATAAAGCATTCCATGAAGTTTCTGTGTAGTCTTCACTATTTAAATTCATTATTTTTTCTATTAAATAAGTTAGTTCTTCCTTGTTATTATTTTTTAATTCTAAAGCTTCAATTCCTTCTTTTAGCATATCTACTGCTAAATTTACAGATTCTTGTGTTTCATTTTCATCTTTTATTATAGTTTCTACTCTTTCTATAATAGATTGTAGACTTGCAATGCTCTCACTTGTATATTTATCTAAATCAATAGTTTTTGTTTCATCTAGTAAATTTATTAACTCAGTTTTATCAGCCTTTAATATAAGATTTTCAATTGTATTTTTTAGCATATTTACAACTTCATTAACTTCTTTTTGTGTTGAATCTTTGTTATCTGCTATATTTTGTGCAATTATTAATACTTCATTTAAATTTTCTAAACTTATTGGTGTGTATTTTGATACGTCTATTTTATTAGCATTTTCTATAAATGTATTTAATTCTGACTTATCAACTAAATCCAATACTCTTTTTATCTTTATGCTGTCAATATTAACTGTTGATTCATCATTATTGAAGAACTTTATTTTATTTAATCCTTTATTAAGTGAAACACTAATAGTTTTAGTTGCAAAATTAGGATCTGTTTTAGCACATTCTATTTCCTCTGATAGTGATTCATTATTATTTAAATAATATAACTTATTATTTGCTCCTGCGAAGTATCTTATTTCTATATCATATAATGCCTCTTCATCTGAGTTTATCCACATATTAAGCCATGCATTTCCTCTACTTGTATTACCTAGCCACCCTACAACTTTACCACCATTTGCTCCGTCTTTATTTTCTATTTCTCCACCTGCACCATCCACTTCCAGATTCTCAGCTTCTATTAATACTTCTTCACCTGTTAATATAATAGGATTTTCTTCACTGTTTGGCTTGTTATTTTCTGTATCCTTTAACTTGAAAATAACATTTATAGTCATATCCTTCTTTATATTCTCTATAGTATAGCTATCTCTAGCACCTATTGAAACTCCATCTACTATAACATCGCTAACTTCATAATCTTTATTAGGTATAAAAGTAAATGTTTTAGATTTTCCTTCTTCTAAACTTACTACACCATCTGGACTAATACTTCCATTTTCTCCAGCAGTTGCAGTTATTGTATGAGTAGCTTCTATTAACTTTTTAGGTATTACTTCAAAAGCATCTATATTAGGTGAAGATTGTGCATCAGCTGTAAAAGTTAACTCACCAGCACCAGCTTTAGTTACTATAACATCAAAGCTTGTCTTTATTATAGGAACTGGATTTTGATTACCTGTTCCTAGAACTGATTTACTGCCTGGTTCAATATTAGTTCCACTCCAATTGACTTTATTTAAATTGCCTTCACTTCTTCCTGATTGATATGACATATTAAAGGTATACACCCCTGGCTTTTCAGCATAAAAAGGAACTCTTATCCTGTTTCCTGTTTCAAACCAAGTAACCATTTTCCCATTACTTGCTTCAGGTTTTTCTGTTATTCTTACATATTTATTACCTTCTATAGGAACAAGAGTAAATAATTCAGCTTCTAATGTCTTTTTATCCTCTAAAATGCTAGGTAGTACAAAAGGCTTTCCCTCTGTATAAGGTTTATCAGTATTAATATCATTATCTATAATAGTTACTTCTGCTTTCTTATTAAATCCTATTATTCCCCCATTTGTCGGAGTATCAATATTACAATAAAATTTTACATTTCCTGATTTTTCTTCATTATCTATAGTTTCAATAGAAACCTTAGCTATTGTTTCTCCATCAGCAAATGTAACTGTTTTATTTATATCCTTGTAATGTCTACCGTGAACAGCACTATCTGGAGAAGTTGAAAAATGTATAGTAGCTTCCCCCTTGCTTCCTCCAACCCTTTTTATAGTTATTTCTTTTATTTCACCTTCATTAACTGTATAATTAGTATTTTCTATTTCAAACATTCCTGCTGCATTATTATTTAAATAATAAGCACCATCTAATCCTATAAATGTACCTGAAGATGAGGCATTCTTTTCTCCTTTAATAACTATTTGAACTGTATGTTGCCCATAATCTAAATCATCAGTTTGATATAAAATTTGAGAAATTGATCTTTTAGCTCTATAGGTGTCCACATCAGCAGCCTTTTCTCCATCAATCCATACTTCCATAATTCCATGTCCTGGATCAAAAGTACCAATAACCCATGCTTTTGTTCCTGTAAATGTAAAACTTGCATCTTTCCCCTTAGTATTTGAATACATTCCAGTATTTCCTATACCAATATTTTCTTGGGTCCAACTATTCTTATTTTCAAAATTTACATTATCTATAAATTCTGTGCCAGATGGTACTATTGATTTTATTTCAAAATCTTCATCTGCCTTATAAACTTCAACATTTTCAATTAATGGTACAGCTAAGGAGTTCTTAATATTTATTCTAATTTTAGAAGCTTTCACTGCTGCACTTCTAACTAATCGTTTTGCTCCAATTGTATATCCTTTTCCAAATTCTTTCCAAGCACCATCAGAATACGTTTCCACTGAAAATTCTGATACTCTTTGCCCTAGCTTTATATATTCTTCAATGGATACAATATCAAAAGTCTTTTCTTCACCTAAATCTATTGTTATATTTCCAGTAGTTTGTCCCTCATCCATTGTCCAATAAGTATCATTATTATCATCTAATACATTATTTGCACTATAATCATTACTATTTCCTCTAATTGATGAAGCTGTAGCAGTAGTTGTTTCTGGATTTACTAAATTTTCATCAAATGAATTATTAATAGCACTTGAAAACTCATTTATTCTAGCAATATCTTCTTTTGTAAAATGTCCTGTTCTGTCTGGAGCTACATTAAGTAATAGTGGTTGACCTCTTCCTACTGAACTAAAATATATTTCTGTTAATTGCTCCATAGTCTTTGGACCATTTCCTGAATGCCAAAACCATCCACTTGTTAATGAAACATCACATTCACCTACACTCCATATATCACCATTTGGATCTCCATTATTAAGATATTGATTTTCATCTCCTGCTCCTGAGTTATATCTATCTCTTATACGCTTTTGGTTAACTTTTGACCAAACTGGATCTCCTGCTTTTCCTGACTCATTTCCTATCCATCTTACAGTTGAACCATATGGACTAAATACTACAGCACCAGGTTCTAATTCTTCTATTAAATCAAACCATTCTTCAAATTTATAATTTTGAGCTGCTGCTCCGCTACCTTTAGCCCCATCCATCCATACTTCTACAAACTTTCCGTTATTCCCATATTTATTATTTCCTAGTATTTCTCTTAACTGCTCCATATAGAATTCATTATAATCGCCATTACTATCATTTTCATCATTAGTTCCTGTTCCATATCCATAAGAAGGTGCATTAGCATCCCATGGTGATAAATAAATTCCCATATCCATGTTGTACTTAGTGCAAGCCTTAGAAACCTCTTCTAAAACATCACCTTCTCCATCTTTAGTAGCTTGCCAATCTACACTCTTTTCTATATCATGTTCGGTAATTTTACTTTTCCATATTGCAAACCCATCATGATGCTTTCCCACCATAATAATACGTTTAAATCCTGCATCTTTTAATGTCTTTACCCATTCATCTGCATCCAAATCTGTAGGATTAAAAGTATTTGGATTTTCTCTTCCATTTCCCCACTCACTATTTGTAAATGTATTCATTCCAAAGTGAATAAAAGCCGCTAGCTCCTCCTCATGATACTGTACTTGAGACTCATTTGGAGTTGGACCAAATGCTTCTGGTGGTTTTACAGTATTAGTCTCAGCTGCAAATGCGGTTATGGGTAGCATTTGGAATACCATACTTGCAATAACTATAGTAGATAATAGTTTTTTTACACTTTTCATATATTCTCCTCCCATAAAATTTTATAAAAAATTAAGCAATCTTTACTTAATTTTTTTACATTTTAATTCATTTCAAAACTTTATATCCATAGTTTTTCTAACTAATTTCAGATGTTATTTATTTCCATATTATACCATAAATTGTTATTTATTTTGTGTTTTTCCCAAACATCATATAAATTTATAGATTTACTTAATAATTTTTATATATTTAATTTATAAATAATAAGGTCCTATGGAATTCTCCATAGGATCTTAAAAAATTCAAATTACTTTCTTCTTCTTAATACTCCTCCAACACCAAGAAGTAATGTTGCAATTCCTACTAATGCAAATGTTGAAGTTCCACCTGTTTCAGGTAAATTACCCTTTCCTACTTCAGTATTCTTATTATCTTCATTGCCATTATTAGTATTATCATTATTGTTGCTAGGATTATTATCTGTGTCAGTATTAATTTCATTATTGTTAGTACTATTGTCTCCACTGCTACCACCATTGCCAGTGTTATTATCATTGTCAGTTCCATTATCTGTATCAGTGTTATTATCTTTCTTTTCTTCTAAGCCAGCTAAGGCTATTTCTAACTCTTCTGATGCCTTATTAACTTCCTCCTGAGTAGCTTCTTCATTATCTAAAACATCTCTAACTTCTTTTAACTTTTCCTTAAGTGAATTAACACTTTCTTCAGTATATTTAGATGTATCTATAGATTCAGCTTTATTTATTAATTCTTCAAGCTTAGACTTGTCAGGTATTAATCTTAGCTCTAAATAAGCCATAATTAATTTATTGTACCCTTCATCTATTTGCTCCTGAGTTGCTTCTTTATTACTTAATATAGCCTTAGAATTATCTAATTCTGTGTTGAATTTAGTAACACTTCCTGTTGTATACTTAGATAAATCCTTAGCTTCTAACTCAGAAACTAGCTTTTCAAGTTTAGACTTATCTGCTGCTAATTTTAAATTAGCAAATGCTTTTCCTAAGCTTTCATAAGTCTTAGATACTTCTTCTTCCATTGCATTTTCATCTTCTATTACTTTATTAGCCTTTTCAAGTTCAACTTGAAGTGCTTCCCAAGTTGCTGTTGTATATTTGCTTTCATCTAAAGCATTTATTACCTCAACTAATTTTATAAGCTCTGTCTTATCGCCTTTTTTGTATTCTAGCATATGAATTACCTTAACTAATCTCTCTGTAGCTTCATCTACTTGAGCCTTTGTTGCCTTTTCATCTGCTAAAATATCCTTAGCTTCTTTTAATGCTTCCTCAAACTCTTTAACTACTACTGGAACAACATCTTCAAGAGCTCCATTTGCCTTAACTTCCTCAGCATATTCTACAACTATTGTTAATAATGTCTTATCAGCTTCTGGAGTATCTATATCTTCCTTAACTAAAGAATCTATTGCAATTCTTAAAGCTGATACTGCACTATTTACCATCTCCTTAGTTGCTTCTGAATTTTCTAATACTACTTCTGCATTTTCTAATGCTGTATTAAAAATATCTAAAGATTCTTCTGTATAATTTTCACCATTATTCTTAATATCATTAGCTTCACCAATAATATTTGATAACTTTTCTATATTAACTAACTCTTCAATTGCAGCTGATAAATTATCTTTAGCAATATTAATTTTTTCTTGATTTGAATTTTCTATATCATTTAATATAGCTTTTGCAGCTTCTAAAGCTTCTGTAAATTTAGCAAAACTTCCTGCTGTATATGATTCTTTCACATAGTCTTCTGAAGTAGCTACTAATTCTTCTAATTCAGATGTGTTAGGAATATTCTTATCATTCATTGTTACTATTTCATATATAGTAGGAGCTATGCCAGCCCAATCAATTCTTATTTCAAAAATATTATCGTATTTAGTATTTATAATTTCAGTTAAGCTTTTACTTAATGTTCCAAGTTCATTCCAAATAGCTCCACCAGCTTCATTATATCCAGTTCTAGCCATAACTTTTGCATTTGAAATGTCATTTCCACTTTGAACAATATTTATCTTATTAATATTAGTATTTTCAGACAAACGATAAGTTAAACTTCCTGATTTAATTTGTCCATTATTTGTATTTGGCTTATATGCTGTAGTTAAATTTCCATCATTAATATTTTCTGGAGCAAATCCAGCTAATTCTATCGGATCTGATATATAGCTTGGATTGTTGTCTGGTCTTATATACTCTCCATCATTTATTAAAATTTCGCTTATTTTAACCCATCTATACATATAATCTGATGTAAATAGTATTCTTAAATATCTTGCTTCTTTAGCAGAATCTAATTCTCCTTTTACAAAAGCATGAGAAATTGGAACTGTAGTTGTACTATCTCCATGATCATATCCACCTTCAACAGGTTTATATTCCATATCGCTACTATCATTAGTTATACCATCCCCAATAGTAATTATATCTGTCCACTCTTCTCCATCTAAAGATATTTGGAATTTAGCATCTCTTAAATAATCTCTTTCTGTATCTAGGACAGCATAAGTAATATTTTTTATATTTATACTTTGACCTAAGTCAAATACTATTCCTTTATCTTTCCTTGGGAAAGCATCGAAGGATGCTGAAGTATTAAAGTTTTTATCAAATATACTTGAAACCTTACCATTAAGCTTTACATAAGATTCTTTTATAGATGGCGGATAAGTTTCATTAGATTTAACTTCAAATTTATTTAAATTAAAGTTAACATCCTTATTGGCTAATAATCTAATATATCTAGCATCTTCTAAAGCTCTTCTACTTTCTAAATTAACATTAGTCCATTCTATTTCATTCATAGACGTTTGTAATGTTAATCCATCCATATTTGATACTTCTAATTCTATTTCACTTAAGTCCTTTATTCTATCTAATTTAAGCCCTATATATTCATCAACATTTAAAGTTATATTTTCCTTTGGAACTAATTTAGTTAGTTCTTCACTTTTAAAAATTGATGTAAGTTTTAAATCAGTATTTGTATACACATGCTTTGTTGATGCATTTTCTCCATGTTTTTTCACACTAATTTCTGAGAAAATTAACCACTTGTTAAGAGCTTCCTTATTAGTTAATCTTACATATCTAGCTTCTTTTCCTTCAAAGTTTTCTTCAATTATATCTTGTCCAGAAGCTTTACCAGTGTATTCTTTGAATGTTGTCCAGTTTGAATTATCTGTTGAATACTCTAATTTATAGCTAGTCCATTTATCTCCTGAACCATTTCTTCCAACTACAAATCTAACATCTCCTACTGGAATTACTTTTCCTAAATCAATTCCAATAAAATCTCCAGCTTTAGTTACATCACCAGCATGAGTTTTATACCAAACATCTGTCGAATCATTTCCATCAAATAAGTTTGCTTCAGTTCCTGCATAAATTTGTGGCCAATTACTTCTTATTACAGATTTATTTATTTCTGAATCTTCTTCTGTAATATCGCTTTTATTAACAGTAATATCTTTTACTCCAAACCAAGTATTGGTTCTAGCCTTAGTTGCAATAATACGAATTCCCATTACATCTAAGTCTATCCCTTCAATTGTAATCTTATTTGGCATAGTATATACTTTACCATCTTCTAAATCTAGCCAAGTCTTACCATCAACTGTATATTGAATCTTAGCTTCTTGCATTGTATCATTTTTATTTGCAATAGCACCTAATAAAAATTCTACCTCTTTAATTTTAATTGTTCTATTATATTTAATACCAATATAAGTACCTTCCGAAATACTATTGGGATTTTTGTAAACAATTTCAGTTGAAGGATTATTATCTAAAATATTATTTAAATTTCCTGCTGGAGTATCTGCTCTATTAGTAATAATTGTTGATACTACCTTAGATGGATCTACTATACCAGAAACTATTGGCGCTAAAAATGATTCCATTTTTTTTATAAATGGAACAATATGTTGAACTCCTACTTCTGCATATTCAATATGATCTACATATTTAAATCCATAAGTTTTTGACTTTTCAAAAGCTGATTGTCCTTCTGAATAATTAGACCATATTTCACTATTATTTCCTTCTTCATTTGCAATAATAGCTTTTAAGTATGCAATTGCTGCTGTTGTTGTATCTTCCCAAGAGTTTAACCAGTAAATTATTTGATCTCTTGTTTTTTCATTACCTGGGTTATTTTTATAATAGTCTGCTGAATCATTTAATTTTGTAAATTCTTCAATTAATGCTAATGCATCTTCTTTAACACTAGCTCCAGAAGCAACCTTTTCTTTAAATTCTGTTAGCTTTGGTGCAAGTTCCACAGATTCTTGTAATACTCTTACACGACTATCCATATTTTGATTAATCATATGCTTACTTATTTCACGTAAAGCTTCAGAAGCTTTAGTTTCTTCAGCTGTGTTATGATCCATATATTTAAATGAATCATGCCAGTTTTGATCTGCTTGTTCCTTTGTCGCCCAAATATTCCATGAATAATCTGCAACTGCAAATAATGCTGATTTATTAGCTTCTGATTGTTGCATTGGATTTAACATTATTCCTTCAATAAGTGTTGGATCTACACCTGGATGTAAGAAAGTATCATTCCCCCCCATTATTAAGTGTTGTTTAGAGTTATCTGAACATGGCCAGTTAATCCAATAATATGGTGCTCTACCAGTGTTATTCTTAAAGGTTTCTGAGAAGTTTTGAGTTACTTCCCCCCATATTCTTCCTCCAGTCATAACAAGTTGAACGTTTTCTGGTGCTTGTTTTAAATGAGTAAATTCATTACTTGATCCATTTCCCATATAGTCATAAGGAATATATGGTAGTGTAGTTTTCATATCAGGATATTGAAGCTTTACTTCATTTTCTAACCAATTTGTCATATCATTTATTAATCTAAGTCCTAATTCTCCACCTGGATTAGCAAAGTCATCTGCAAGTATAGCAACTTGTCTAACACCTTGATCGATAACTTGCATAAGCTTAGTCTTTAAATCAGCTAAATCCTTTTGATATCCAGCTTCATTTTTATTAATTCCAAAAGCATCATTTCCTGGGAATGGATGAATTCCATAAACGAATCTAGTTTTAGAAGCATTACCTGCATCAGCTAGTTCTTTAATCCACTTTAACTCATCTTCAGTATAAAGTGAACGCCATTGAACCCTATGCTTTGGATCATCTTTTGGTGCATAGAAATAAGCATTTAATTTATAATACCCACCATAAGTCATAAGATCACTTCTATCTTCAATAGACCATGGATTTCCATAGTAACCTTCTATAAATCCACGAGTAACCACATTTCCGTAATCCTCAATTTTAAAGTTTCTTATTGTCATATCCTCTATTTGATTTACTAAATGATATAGAGTAGTTAGACCATAAAATGCTGAGTCTGTATCTCTACCAAGTACTGTGATAACATTATTATCAGCTCCTAAGAAATATGAATCAATTTTTTCATAAAGGTCTTCTGTTTCTATTTTGTACTTATTTGAATAAGTATCAACAGCCTCTCCTGAATCCTTAATTCCAACTAGAATATTAGTTTTTCCATCAACTATTTCATTAGATGTAGAAACTTCATAACTAATATCATTCGCCTTTAAAATCTCAATTTCTAATCTGTTTTTTGTATAGCTATCTATACCCGATTCATAAATAACGTTTACACCATTTTCAAAAGAAAAATCACCTTCTTGGTAACTTATTTTTTGTGGTGCGGGATAAATTTCATATTCAGTACTTTTAGCTTCCAAAATAGGAATTTCTTCTGTTCTAGTTTCAGCTGAAGCCTTTATGCTACCTGCCATATTAGAAAATAATATAGCACTTGCTAGCATTAATGATAAATATCTCTTAGATTTTTTTATCATATCCTCTCTTCTCCCCCTATAATATTTAAATTTTTAATTTCCCTTTGCAGTAATCATATAAATACTCGCACTATTAAAGAATTAATGATACTATTTCATTAAAATTTCAAATTAATAATTGCAATTATTTTTTGTATTATTTATTCTTAATTCTAGATTTTGAAATAAGATTATTATGCATTTATTAACATTTAACATAAAAAAAAGCTGAAAGGGTATAAGATACCATCTCAGCTAATGCTCAAATTTAATTGATTACACGCTCAAGGATATTAATGTATTAATTTCCATTTAATTGTAATATATTTTGGTAATTTTTTCAATTAATTTCTTTAAAATATTGATATTAATTAATTTTTTATTAAATACTGTATTTTAACATCATTAAAAGTCCTTAAAGTTATTTTTTAAATAAAAACTCAGGTGACCAGTAATCTGATTACCTGAGCTTTATTTTTTTATATACTATTTAAGTTCTGGCCAGAATCCTTTATTCGCTTCTATCATATCATCTAATATTTCTTTAGCCACTAAAGTTGATGGAACTGTTTTGTTCATTGCGAATGATTGTAATACTTTTTGGTAAGAACCTTCAACAACACCTTCAACTAATAATTGTATATAATTAATATTTCTTATATATAGATTCAATAGAATTACTCATTTCAAAAATACCTATACGATTCTTATATTTTATTAGTTTGATATAATATAAAAAAGCTGTCATTATGACAGCCTTCTAAAATTTGATAATTTTGTATTGTAAATTTCATATTATGAGAGAAATCTTTTTATAACGCCATATAATAAATTAGTTCATTTTTATAGAGCTCTACTCAATCAAACTCCCGCCATTAGTTCTTATAACTTCTTTATACCAATTAAAGCTCTTTTTCTTATAACGTTCCAGAGTACCTGACCCATCATTTTGACGATCAACGTATATAAATCCGTATCTTTTCTTTAATTCAGCTGTAGATGCACTAACTAAATCAATACATCCCCAGCTTGTGTATCCCATTATTTCAACGCCATCTTCTATAGCTTTTCCTAGTTCTACTAAATGGTCATTTAAGTATTTAATACGATAATCATCTAATACTGTTTTTTCACCATCTACTTCTACTAATTCATCTACAGCACCTAAGCCATTTTCAACAATAAATAACGGTTTTTCATAACGATTATAAAAATAGTTACATATATATCTTAAGCCTTGAGGATCTATTTGCCATCCCCATTCAGATTCTTCTAAATATGGATTCTTAACGCCTGAAGTTAGATTTCCTCTTCCCTTTTCATATTTAGATAAATCTTTAGCTGTACATTTACTCATATAGTAACTAAAAGATATAAAGTCTACTGTATTCTTTAGTATTTCTTCATCTTCTGGTTCCATTTGAATATTAACACCTAAGTCTTTAAATATCTTCTTTGTATATCTTGGATACTTACCTCTTACATGAATATCTGTAAAGAACATAAGATCTCTATCACGTTCCATTGAAGCTATCATATCATCTGGATGTGGAGTCATTGGATAATTAACTACTCCAAGAACCATACAGCCTACCTTTGCATCTGGCATAATCTCATGAGCAAGTTTTACTGCTAATGCACTTGCAACTAATTCATGATGGGCTGCTTGATAAACATCTTGCTTTGTTAACTCTGATTTTGGAGTTAATATACCAGCTCCCATTAATGGAAAATGTATTACAGAATTTATCTCATTAAATGTCAACCAATATTTTACCTTACCCTTATAACGTTCAAAAACTACTCTACAATAATTTTCAAAGAACTTAATTAACTTTCTATTTCTCCATCCATCATAGGTTTTAGCTAAATGAAGTGGTGTTTCATAATGTGATAATGTTACTAATGGTTCGATTCCGTATTTCAAACATTCATCTATAACATTATCATAAAACTTTAATCCTAATTCATTTGGAGTTTCTTCATCTCCATTAGGAAATATTCTAGACCAAGCAATTGAAAATCTTAATGTCTTAAATCCCATTTCTGCAAATAGTTTAATATCTTCTTTATATCTATGATAAAAATCTATACCAACTAACTTTAAATTTTCTTCTACTGGCCCATCAGAAATTGCTCCAACTACACCATGTGGCATTATATCTTGAATAGACAATCCTTTTCCATCTTCATTATAAGCCCCTTCACATTGGTTAGCTGCTATAGCTCCTCCCCATAAGAAACCTTCATTAAATCTTGTTGACATTAAAATTCTCCTTTCTTAATTAAGAACTCTTATCAATGTATCTTCTTTCTTAACATAAGTTTTCTCAGTTCCTAATACATCCATATAATCTGCAGTATTAGTAATAATAACTGCTGTAGTTATATCATATCCAGCATTTTTTATAGCTTCTTTATCAAATTCTATTAATAAATCTCCTGCTTTAACTACATCACCTTGTTTTATATAAGCTTTAAAATATTTTCCTTCTAATTTTACAGTATCTATTCCTATATGAATTAATACTTCTACACCATTTTTATCCTTTAATCCAATAGCATGATTAGTTTTAAATAAAGATTCGACTGTACAATCAAATGGAGCAAAAACTTTTCCTACTGTTGGTATTACAGCTGCTCCCTTTCCCATAAGTTCTTGTGCGAATACATCATCATTAACTTGAGCTAATGGAATAACTTCACCTTCTACTGGAGTTGATACAGATATTTCTCCTACTATTGATTTAACTGTATTTTCAACTTTTTCTGTAGAATCTTCTTTATTTTCTTCTTCAATATCATCAAATCCTAATATTAAAGTTACTATTGTAGTAGCTACTATTGCAATAACTATTGTAATACATGCATTTATAACATTTGACATATCATCACTAATATAAACTGGAATTGCAGCAAGTCCTGCTGTTGCTGATGCATATGTTCTTATTCCAGTAATACCAGCATAAAGACCAGCTATACCTCCACCTATCATAGATGCATATAAAGGTTTTTTAAGTTTAAAGTTTACACCATATAAAGCTGGTTCTGTAATACCCATAAATGCAGTTGTACTACTTGATAAACTTAATTGTTTTAATGATTTATTCTTAGTCTTTAACCCAACTACTAAGCTTGCAGTTGCTTGAGCTATATTTGATGATAACATACCAGGTCCTAGAATTGTACCATATCCTAAAGTTGCATATTGAATTTGTTGGATAGGTGCAAAGCAATAATGCATACCAGTCATGATAAATAATGGAGTAAATGTACCCATAATAACAGGGATAAGCCATCCAGCTTTATCATTTATAAAATTCATTCCAATAGCAAGAATTTCTCCAACATAGTTACCTAAAGGTCCTAAAGCAGTAAATCCTATTAAAGAAGTTATTATTAAAGTAATAAGTGGCACTAAAAATACTTTTACTGAAGCAGGTGATATCTTCTTTGCAATTTTTTCAACATATGATTGTGCAAATACTATTAAAAGTATAGGAACAACACTTGAACCATAAGAAATCATTCTTACAGGTATCCCAAAGAAAGCAACTGGATCACCTGTATTTAAAGCTGAAAAACTTGGATGTAATAAAGCTGCTCCAAGTACAGCAGCTAAATAAGGACTACACTTAAATCTCTTAGCAGCTGAATAAGCTAATATAACTGGTAAGAAATAGAATACTGTATCACTTAAAAAGCTTAAATAAGCATAAGTTTGAGAACCTGCATCTACTAATCCAAAAAGCTTTAATACTGCTAATAAAGCCTTTATCATACCTGATCCTGCAAGAGCTGGAATAACTGGAGTAAATATTGCTGTTATAGTACCTAAAACTTTATTTATAACCCCTGTTTCTTTATCTTCAGAGTCTGACGTCGAACTTTCAGCAAATTTACCTAGTTTATGTATTTCATCACAAACTTTGCTTACATTTGTTCCAATTATAATTTGGAATTGTCCATTTTTATTTACTACACCTTGAACTCCATTAAGTTTCTTTATAGCTTCTGTGTCAGCCTTGCTAACATCATTTAAATTAAATCTTAATCTAGTCATACAATTTGTAACACTAGCTACGTTTTTTTCTCCACCAACTAATCTTAATATGTCGTTGGCTATTTTTTTGAAATCCATATTTCTTCTCTCCTTTAAAATTTTATAAAAAAAACCTAGAGTATTAGAAATAAACTTTAAATATAAACTAAATTAAAAAATTCACTTTATAAATAAATTCTTCTCATACTCTAGGTCTTGCCTGCACTACCAGTAACAATCCTATTAAATAGATCTCATTCAATTTTTACTACCTTGTGATAATCCTCTTAATATGAACAGTTAAATAAACTAATTCATCTGAATTTAATTCCTTATCATATTTATCCTTAACTAATTTGGCAATTTTTAAAGTACATTCATAAGCTTCTGGATATCTTAACTTAACAACCTCTTCAAAATCTTCATCTCCAATTTCACTTAAAGTACTATTTAGTATTCTATAAGCGAAAAACTTTAAATGAGTTAAAAATCTACTATAATATAAGGACTCTTCATCAATATCAATTTTAAAATGATATCTTATTACATTTAATACATTTTGAATAAATTCAGTAACTTGTATAGTATCCCTTACAGCTTCTCCACCAAGCTCTGCATTTACTATATGCATCGCAATTGAAGCTGCTTCATCCTCTGGTAAAGTTATATTAAACTCTTCATTTAAAAGCTCCAATGCTTTTAAGCCTATACTAAACTCTTTAGGATAAAATCTTTTTATTTCCCATAATAATGCATTACTAAAAGGTAATCCATTTTCTTGTCTTGCTATAGAAAAACTTATATGATCTGTTAATGTTAAATAAATATTTTCACTTAGCTCTTCATTAAGTGTTTCCTTAGCATACTTTATAATACTCTCTGTAACCCTCATATACTCCATAGGAATTTGAGTTAATATTGAGAAAAGCTTTCCTGATACAGATTTTGATTTTAAGAAAAATTCTTTTTCAACCTTACTTTTATCAACTTCATCTCCCTTTTTCTTTTGAAATCCAATACCTGCTCCTAAAAGAATTCTCTCCTGCCTTCTTTCATTTACTGCACATATTACATTATTATTTATTATGCGTGTAATCCTCATATATAAAACTCCTATCATATATGAATTTTAAAAAAACCTAATAGGTATATAAATATAATTAAACAAAAATTACATTTATATACCTATTAGGTCTTGCCTGCTTTCCAGTAACAATCCTAATTACTAACATTATTAACTTGTCTACATAATATCATATCAGTATAACGTTGTCAACAATGAATTTGTAACGTTATCAATAAATAAAGGAGATGAAAAATCATCTCCCTTAAATATTTGTATTAAGATATCTTCTTATGGCGTTTTCTGTACATAAGTCCTAATCCTAAAATTATACTTGCAACAGCAACTACTCCAAAAGCTCCAGTCTCAACTCCTGTAGCTGGTAATTTTCCGCCATTATTTGTTCCTTGATTTTCTGTCTTATTTGAATCATTAGGTGTTTCTGTACCATTTTGATTGTTTCCATTCGTACTACTTCCATTACCATTATTTTCAGTGCCACCATTTGTATCTCCCTTAGCTATAAGATTATCTAAAGCTGTACCTAATAAAGTTGCTGCTTCATTTATTTCTTCCTGAGTTGCCTCTTCATTAATAAATACTTCGCTAGCTCTTGCTAATTTAGTTTTTACCTCTTGAGCACTTTCATCTGTATATTTTGATAGGTCTATAGCCTTAGCTTTATTTATTAAATCTTCAAGTTTAGATTTATCTGGTATTAATCTTAAATCTAGATAAGTTTTTATTAATGTATTATATGCTGAATCTACTTCCTCTTGAGTTGCATCTTCATTAGCTAAAATTTCTTTAGCTGTTTTTAATGCATTTTCAAATGGTGTCCAAGTTGATTCAATATATCCTTCCTTATCTATTTTTTCTAATTTATCTACTAACTTTTGAAGTGAATCTTTCTTAACTTGAACTTTAACTAAACCATCTATTGCTGCTTTTAATGCATCTAAAGTCTCATCTACTTCTTTTTGCATTGCATTTTCATCTGCAAGTACTGCATCTGCAATTGCTATAACTTCTTGTAAATTAGCCCAAGAATCAGCAGTATATCCCTTAGATACTAACTCTTTTGCTGAATTTACAAGTACTTGTAATGCTTCTTTATCTCCTTGCTTAAAGTCAAGCATCCAGATAGCACTAGCTAACCTCTTAAATGCTGCATCTACTTCTGTTTCTGTAGCATCTTCACTTTCATACACAGCCTTAGCTTCTTCTAATGCATCATTAAATTCTTGTACTACAGCTGGTACTACATTCTCTAGTAAACCTTCTGCAACAATTTCATTAGCATAGTCTATAGCTATTTTTAAAGCTTTTTTATTTACTTCTGGGTTTGGATTTACTATTTCTTCATTAATAGTAACTTTTATACTTCCATTTACTATATCAATTATATTTCCCTCATCAGTAGAAAGTTGTCCATCAGTTATATTAAATACTACATTTTCACCTGTAGCTTTAGATTTAAATTCTAAATTAACTATATCTACATCATTTTCTATTGCAACTCCTTTAGTTGCAACAACTACAGTTACCACTCCATTATTGTCTGAAGAATTAACTATATATTTTGTATCATTTTCTGATGTAGCTCCAACAAAGTCAAACTTATCTTTATCATAATCTACATTAAATTGCATTCCATACATATTTGTAGATGTTAAATCTTTAGTACCAACTTTAATATTTAACTTATCTCCAGCATTAATTTCAGCTAATGATGTAGATACTTTAAATCCAACTTCTTCTGTTGGCTCTGGAGTAACCTCTTTAACTTTATGAACATTTAATTCAGAAGCTGATGCAAATCCACCTACACCTGCTTTTGCAATTAATCTTACATGTGTTACTTCAGAAACTTCATCAAAATTAACTACTTTTAAAGTAGAATCTTGTGCCCAAGACCCTTCTGAAACTGTTGTAAAATCTGTTCCATTTGTACTTACTTGAAGCTCATACTTAGTAATTGTACCATTACCTCCATTACTTCTTGGAAGATATGAGAATTTGTTAATAGTATAAGCTTTTCCTAAATCTAAAGTAATACTTTGTGGCAATTTTACAGGAGTATTATAATTTGTATGCCAAATAGTTCCCGTATTTCCATCAATAGCAAAGGATGCTAATCCTTCTGTACCTACATTAGGATGCTCACTTGTTGCTGATGCTTTCATACTTTCTTGTGGTATTATTGTCTCATCTGCAATATTTACAGCAATATTATATACTTTTAAGGATTTTAATTCACCATTAAATGAATTTGTTTCACTTCCTACTCTTTCTAATGGGAATACAAATGTTCCATTGTCTCCAGATGAACTACCCTTACTAACTTCATCAACATATTCTCCATTAACATAAAGTTCTGTCTTTGTCATTTTTCCTATTATTGTTATATCTACCCATTCTCCTTTAGGTAGTTCATAATCAAATGAGTAATCATAGAATTCTCTTGAGAAACCTACTTTTCCAGTATCTTTTTGAACTGCTTTAAAGGAACCCTTCTCAGATTCAAAAAGAACTTGTTCTTCATTATTACTATTTTCATCACGTTTTACACTAAATGAAACTGTATAGTTTGGTCCTATATTTTCTATAGCACTTTGTAAATAACTATTATCATCATTTAATTTTAATACTCCATTTTTTACAGTAGCATTATTAAGAGCTACTGAATTATATCCATTTCCTGAATTATCAGGTACTGTATCATTTGAAGTAGCTTTAAAATTATATTCTAAAACCTTTTCTGTTTCAGATTCTACTTTATATCTTGGATTAGAATTTGGAGCATTTGATACCTTAGCTGCAACTTCTTTAAATTCAGCATAAGTCTTATCCTCTGCTACTCCCCACATCTTTTCTGATACAGCTTGAACAGCAGGTAATACTCTATCATAAATATCTATTTCAACTATACCATTAGCTTTTTTGTCAATCATATCATTCCAAACTGCAAACATTCCTCCACGCATTTGTGGTGAACCTGCCGGAATTACATCTCCATTTCCAAATTTACTCACTTCATAATTATTATATATATAACTTGTATTTAAATAGTCATAATAATATCCTGCATCTGGAACGATATATAACTTTCCATCTTCAGTATTAATTAAATCATAACCTAAATTAAACATATCTGAAGGATCTGCCCATCCATTATTCCAAATATTCATTTCTACACCTTCAGATGTTACAGGAGTTTTACCTATTTTCTGAGAAAGGCTTCCCCAAACTCTTACTGTTCTGCCCTTTACATCTCTTATATATTTAAGCATTTCATCTGTATAAGCTCTATATTCCTCTGCACTTCCATAGAACTCATCTGCTCCTATATGAACTGTAGTATCTCTAAATACTGGATTTTCTCCATCTGTATATTCACTAAATATTCCTTTTATATAATCAACTACTTCTGGGTTTGTAACATCTAACATTGCTGCATTTTCTCCAACACCTTTATTAGCACCTTTTCCATAAGCATACTCTGGATGAGCTTTCATAAATGATAAGGCATGTGCTGGACTTTCAATTTCTGGTACTATGTTGACACCATATAACTTAGAGTCATCAATAAATTGTCCAAATTCTTCCTTAGTATATGATAAATCTGTAGATGTTAGTGGAACACCATTTTCTCCTACATCATTTGACTCTAATCTAAATCCTGCATAAGCTTCTTTTATTGCATTTGCACCATATTGAGTAACCCAAATATAGTTATCATTTAAATGAACTTGGAAATCATTCATTTTATACCAAGACATAAGCTTTGTAATATCATATAAGAAGTCTAATGAAATAGGTTTTCTTCCCACATCTAACATGAATCCTCTTATATCTGATAATGGATAATCTCTTGTAATTCCTTGTGGAATAGTTGTTCCATTTTGCTTTAATATTTGTAATATTGTTCTTGTTGAAAGAAATGCTGCGTCTGCTTCATTAGACTCAACCTTAACAAAATCACCAATCTCCATATAATATCCTTCAGTTCTAAGTTCTGGACGTTTATCATTCAATTCAAAGTAGAAATCACCTTTTTTTGGTGAGTCTGAAACTACTACTTCTATTTCTTTACCAACTATATCTTTATAGTCTTCTGAAAAAACATTCATATATTCACTTAATTCAGCTTCTGAAGAAGGTGAAATAACTATTCTTGATCCATTATTAATTTCAAAGTTACCACTTCCCCCTAACCATTCTCTAAGTTCTGGGATAACAGTTGGCACTTCATTACCTGTAACTTCATTTGATCCAGGTACTAATACTTCTATATCTGGAGTATATGCCTCTTCATTTCCTTTAGTTATTTTAAAATTAACACGAATAGTTTTATCTACTAATGGTCTATATATTTCCCTATCAGCTCCGATAACTTCTTCATAATCAGCTCCAACAAATGAAATTTCATATCCTTCTGCTACAGATGGCATTGGCAATTCTTCATCTTCAAGAGTAAGACTCCTAACATTTATAGAATTTGCAATTTCATCTAACCCCTGTGGAATTCCACCATTATATATCTCAATTTCATATATAGATACATTATTCCAAGTAACTCCATCAGCAGTTGCATTATGCTTACCAATAAAAACTCTTACATATCTAGTAGCAACAGCTTCATCTAAATTAATCTCTTGTCTATTTTGTGTTGGCGCTGATGTTGCTATATATACATCAGTCCAATTGCTATTATCATCAGAAGTTTGTAACTTATATTCTGTAGCATTTTTTCTTTCCCATTCAATAACTACATTTTCTATTTGAGTTTTAGCACCTAAATCAACTGTAATCCATTGTTCAGCTGATGATACAGCACTTGCCCATCTAGAAGCCTTTGATTTTATTCCGTCTACCGCTTTATCAGCTGTTAATGTACTAGTTTCATTACTTGATGAAGTTGCAGTTTTACTCAATGCAACATTCTCTCCAGCTGCTGGCACTATAACTTCTGGCTCTTCTGGTTCTACTGGTTCATTATTATATATTTCAACTTCATATATTGATACTGTATTCCAACTAACAGTACTACCTTCTTGTGTTGGAGAATAATTATCTATAGTTATCTTTACATACCTTGCATTTTGTGAACCAACATCTAAAACTTCTCTAAACTCATTTTTAGTTGTACTATTATGAATTGCAGTCCATGTAGAATTATCATCTGATACTTCTATTTTATATGAATTTACATTTCTTCTCTCCCATTCAATTACAACTTCATCAAAAGCTTTAACTTCTTTTAAATCAATTATAATCCATGGCTTAACTGCATTAAGCTCTGATGCCCATCTTGAGCTGCCTCCTTTATTAATATCGGTCGTTCTATCTACTGTCCCATCTATAACTTTATCTGCTGTAAATTTGCTTCCTGACTCATATCCTGATGCAGTAGCACTTTTCCCTAAAGCTAAATTCTCTCGTTGTACTTCTGTATTTACTTCTGCCCTTACAGGTACAAAAGAAGACAACATAGTAATGACTATGAATAGTAGTAATATTCTTTTCGAAATATTATCCATCTTATTCTTCATTATTCCCTTCTCCCTTAATCAAATTTTTATTTTTATAACTATTAGGAGCAAATACTCAACTGCCCCGGGCATCTTATAGTATTCATAGTGACCCACTATGACAGATAAAAATTTTTATCTACCTCCCTTCAATATTTTAAATATGTTACCTTTTAAGTCCTAAATTCATTAACTGAACTATCATTATAAAAAAAAGCCAACTTATCCCTATATTGAATAAGTTAGCTTATGCCCTTCTTAGGTAACACGCTCTTTAATCATTTACATGATACCATAAAAATTATTTTTTGTAAATATTTTCCAATTTAATTTAAATCTAAGAATAATACCTTTTCATTATTTTCCCTAACCAATAATAACTCAAGCATATCCTATTAGTAAAATGATTTTTAAAAACTTCAGAAAAATATAGTGAAAAAATAAGGCTATCTTTTTAAGATAGCCATTTAGTAATCATTATAACTTATTTATATCTTCTATAGAGATTGGATCACTATAAAAGGAGCCTTGTACACATAATTTATCATTATCTATTTCTTTTACTTTTTTATCTTGTTCTAACTCATCAATACCTTCTAAAACAACAAATTTATTTTGGGCTTTTCCTATTCTTGAAATAAATAATATTATTTCATTTTTTATTAAACTCTTATCCATATTAGAGTTAAAAGTTTTATCTATTTTTATTATATCTATATCTAATTCTTTAATTATATTTAAATTTGAATATTCTATTCCAAAGTCATATATTGCTATTATAAATCCAGCTTCTTTTAATCTTTTTATATTTTCAATTATAATATCAATATTTCTTACGTTAATATTCCCCATAATTTCAATACAAATATTACTTCTTTGTAATTTAGATTTATTTAATACATCAATTATTTTATCAACAAATTTATTATTTTTAAGTTGATTTATAGGAATGTTTAAGGATATATAAAAATCGCTGTTACTTAAAGATTCGTAATTTTTCATTTCCTTATAATTAGAAACTACTACTTCTAATTCCAAAATACATAAATCAAAAATAACACCATCTTCTTTAAATTTAGATAATAACTCCTTAGAAGAGTCTAAATACTCATTTTTTATTTTATCTTTTAATACAGCTTCAAAACCTACTATTTCTTTAGTTTTAGCTTTATAAATTGGTTCATAGCAAATTGAATATACACCTTTTTTTAATGATTTTCTAATCTTTATTTTATATAACTCTTTTTTTAATTTTGGAAATACAATTTTTACTACAACTAATAAAAATATAATTTTTAATAATATCATTAAAGCATTTTCTATTTTTTCTTTTTTTAGCTTATCTTTATTAAAATAACTATTATAAAGATTATCTATCTTATTTCCTTGTGTCTTATTTATTTTAACTATAGCATTATCTATATTATTAATAAGTTCCTTATTATTTTTATTAGCAGCTATATATACTTGTGCTTCTACAAATTTATATATTTTTTTATATTTAGTTTCTTTATAAGCACTATCTAATATTAAGTCAATGGATCCATTATCTATCCATTCATTTATTTCATCATAATTATCCCCATATACTGTATCTACATTTATATTTGCAGCCTTAAAGAAATCCAATATCCACTTAGTTGCTCCTCCTTTTATTGCTCCAAATCTTAGTCCATTCATCTCATTTAAATTGTATGAATTAATATTTTTACTTGTATATAAAGCAAATTTTTCATACGTAATTGGATTTACATTAAATATCAACTTTTCAGCCCTTGATTCTGTTAAAGTTATTCCAAGAGCAAAATCTAACTCTCCATCTTCAAGTTTATTAATAGAATCTACAACACTTACTAAAACATATTTATATTTTAAGTTTAATTCTTTTGCTATTAAATCAAAGAAATCTATACAATATCCTTGAAATTCACCCTTTTCGTCCATATCAACATATGACTCTAATTTAATTACACTTATTTTATATATTTTATCATTATAATTATTTGTTTCAGCCTTTACATTTTTACCAATTAGTAAAGTAGAAGTAAAGATCAATATAAAGAATAAAGCTTTCAAGTTTATCTTCATAACTTCCTCCTAAGAACTATATTGCAAAGCCTTAATCTTTTCTTTTCCCATGGGTTTATTATAAAAATACCCTTGTACAAATACATTTTTACTATTAAAGCCTTTTATTATATTATCTTGCTCTTTATCCTCTACACCCTCTAACACAACAGATTTCTCTTCTTTTTTTGATACTCTTAATATAAATAAAATAGTTTCATTTTTTATTAAATGCTGTCCTAACCCATCTACAAAGTTTTTATCAACTTTAATAATATCTGCATCTAACTTTTCAAGAACATCTAAATTAGAATATTCCGTTCCAAAATCATCTATGGCTATTTTAAAACCAGCATTTTTTAACCTAGATATATTGTTCACTATTTTATGCAAATCTTTTATTCCTACTCTTTCTACTATTTCTAAGCAATTACTCTTATTTTCTAATTTAGATTCATTTAGTAATTCTATAGCTTTATCTATAAATTCATTATTTTGAATCTCATCTATAGATAAATTAAGAGAAATATAAAAATTATCATTACTTATGCAATTATACTTTTTAATTTCTTTATAATCTAATATTACCCTTTTTATTATCCATAAGGTTACATCAAAAAGCATATTATTCTTCTCAATTTCTGGTATAAACTTCGCTGGTGATATTAAATTATTATTTTTATCTTTTAATCTTAATAAACCTTCAAACCCTACTATTTCTTCCTTTATAGAATTATATATCGGTTGATAATAAAGTAAATATCTATTATTTTTTAATCTATTGTTTATTTTTTTCTTATTAAAACTTTTTTTAATTTAGGAGTAATATAAATAATAAAAAATATAATAAAAATTAAGATTATGCTTACTGTTAATATACTTATACTTTTATCAATTTTATTGTGTTCTTCATCAAAATAGCTATTATAAAGATTAGGTATTAAATATCCATCTTCCTTATAATAATCAGCTATAGCTTTATCTATTTGGTCTAATAACTTTTGATTTTCTTTAGTAGCAGCTATATAAACTTGATCTCCTACAAATTCATATATTTTTTTGTACTTATTAAAACCATAAGCACTATCAATCATTAAATCTATTTCATTATCCTCCATAAGTTTTTCTAACTCAGGATACCTACTAGCTACTACTGGAACAACATCTATACTAATTGATTTGAAAAATTTAAAAATCCATTGTGACTTCTGACTTTCTTCTATATATCCAAATCTTAAACCATTTAAATTTTCAAAGTTAACTGACTCTATATTAGCATTAGTATAAAGTGCAAAACCTTCTAAGGCTATACTATGCTTATTAAAAATATAATTTTCTACATTTTCTTCTGTTATAGCAGCTCCTAAAATTATATCTACTTCTCCATTATCTAAATTGGTACCCAAATCTTTTATATCACTTAAAATATATTTAACCTTTACATTCATTTTTTCAGCAATTAAATCAAATAGTTCTCTATAATAACCATCTATTTCACCATCAGAATTTAAGTATGCATATAGTTCTAAATAAAATACTCCAACTCTAATAATATTCTTTTCATCTTCAGCATAAACATTTTGAGAAAATACAGTGTTTAAAATTAATATAATCAATAAAATAAAAATACATATTCTTTTATTCAAACAGACCACCCTATATATTTTTTATTTAATTCATTTACCTTTCAATATTTTAATACATTTCCAATTATAAACTTCTATTTTTTAACAAAATTCTCACCAAAAATGTATTATATCATACATTATATTTTTAACTATAATACAATTTAATTTTTTAAAAAAATAAAAAAAGTATAATTAAATTACCCTTAGCAAAAATACTAATTAATATTTTCACTAAGGGCTTATATATAATCTAATATACTTTTCCTCTAACTATAGTCTCAATCAAATTAAAATCATCATCAATAACTAATAAGTCAGCATCCTTATTTACTGCTATGCTTCCCTTTTCATCATAAACATTTATATATTTAGCTGGATTTATACTTGCCATCTTCATTATATCAAATAGATCTACCTTAGAATGCTTAATAACATTCTTTACTGAATCTATATAGCTCATTTCTAAATCTCTTACATTTTCATATTTGCTGTTATCTATTACTTCTTCTCTTCCATCATCATGTTTTATCATTACCCCATCATCTTGTGGAATAATAGTTATCTTTCTTACATAATGATGCCAAGGCTTATCTGTCATAGCAAGTCCACAACAATCAGTAGATAAAATAATTTTATCACTTGTCTTTATTCTTAAAGCAATATCAAATGCTTCATGTTTTACTGTTAGTCCTGTTTGCTTAGCAAATTCACAATACATATCATCAAAGTATAGGGCTGCCCCCACTACTCCTAGTTCTCTATGATGCATTCCTCTCATTCCACTAAAGGTATGAGTAAAGCCTCCAAAGCCACAATCCTTCATTTCTTTTATTTTATCAAAGGTAGCTCCAGTATGACCAATTGAAAGTTGTATTCCTTTTTCTCTGCAAAACTCAGCTACATCCTTTGCTCCATCTAATTCCGGAGCCATGGTCATTAATTTTATTAAGTCTTTTGACTTTTGTCTATTGTAAAACAGCTTCATATATTCAAGATTAGGTAATATACAATTTTCTTCCTTTTGCATCCCTTTATAATCTTTACTTATAAATGGTCCTTCCAAATGAACTCCTATCATATCTGCTCCAACTTGCTCAAATTCATATATATCACTAGCCTCATCTATTTGAGTTAATATTTCTTCAGTAGTATCTGCTCCAGTTGTTGCAAGGAAAGATGTAACCCCCTCCTTTGGTAGATGCTTTTGCATTTCTGTTATAGACTTCTTTGATTTTTCAAACCAAAAGGAGCCTGTCCCCCAACCATGAATATGATTATCTATAAAGCCAGGGATTATTGTAAGATTTGTATAATCAAGAATTTCATTATCACTATTCCAATTTAAATTCTTCAAAATATAATCCTTTAAAGAATCCCTTTTTAATTCCTCTTCTGTTTCAGCAATATCAATAATCTTTTTGTCTTCTATTTTAATAAATCCACTTATTTTTTTATCTTCCAAATATATATTTTTAGAATAAATTATCATACTATTCCTCCTAACTTATATTAGAAACTATATTTAAACAATCACTTACACTAGAGCATATATTCCTAACTTGATTCTTTAAATTCTCCTTTGCACTAGAAATTATAAATCCTTCATAATCTAATATCATCTGAAGGTCATTATAAGAATCACCCATAGTAATTATCTTATTTATATTAATTAAATTCTCCTGTAGATATTTTATAGCCTCAGACTTATTCACACCCTTTGCCACAATATCCACATTATGGCTATTGGCATACGCAATTATGTGACTAAAAAATCTAGAATTCAAATCTTTTTCTAAAACCTTAGTGAAGTCTTCTTCTTGAAATCTCTTATGAATTTGATAAACTTCTCCTATTGAAGATAATTCCTTATAAGATATAAGCTTTTTACAATCCTTCTCATGACTAATTCCATTTCTAGGTCTAATAGAAATTTTACTATTAATCTCTGATAAACTTAATCCGCCTTCATAGTTTTTGTAAATATAATCAATAACATCTAAAATTATATTCTTATCTATAAAATTAGATACAATTCTCTTTCTGCCTTTATCAAAAATAGCTGCACCATTATTACATATTAAATAATCTGGTTTCAAATTATATATACTTATATATTCACTAATAGAATTAATATCCCTACCTGTTGCTATAACAAATTTATTTCCTTCTTTTTGCCAAGCTTCAATACTATTTATATCTTCTAAGGATATTTTTCTATCTATAAAAAGTGTTCTATCAAAATCTGTTACAAATAAATTCATATATTAAATTAAGAAATTAAATTTAACCTTAATAAAAATAATTTCTTTCTCCTTCTCATATTACTTTGTTTTAAAAAAGTTGTTTGTAAACTTCACTTATACTACTGAATTATTTCATACAAAAATTATATAAATCTAATTATGAAATTACTAAAAGGCGTAGTAAAACTAAATAAATAGTCTTACCACACCATAATTTTATTTCACCATTTCATCAGCCTTCTTAATAGCTAGATTAGCCATTTCCTCTGCTAATGTACTACCTATTCCAACATAATTTCTTGGATTTATTAATTCCTTTATTTCTTCTACAGTAAATATTTTTTTAACCTTTTCATTATCACAAAGAACATCAAAGAAACTCTTTCCATTTAGTTCAACTTCCATAGAACATTCATACATAAGCTCATGACCAGCATCTCTTCCTATTTTTTCTGCCATTTTCATCATTATATATTCTGCATTATCTAGACCGCCGTTTAAATTTGCATTTTTATATAATTTTTCCTTCTTAACTACTAATCCTCTAGTCAATTCTTCTGCCCTCATTAAAACTTCAAGAACTAACTCCATAGTTTCATCTAAAATTGAATCAAATAGCATATATTGACTACTATCACCTTCAAACATTCTTGCACTAGAAGTTAAACCTACTTGTGCTAAAGAATATAACTTTTGACTATTTGCTATTATACCCTTTGCATTTTTAGGATTAATTTTATGTGGCATAGTGCTACTTCCTACAGTTCCAGCCTTAAAAGCCTCGTAAACTTCTCCAAATTCTTCAATACCTGTATAATAAATTTCTTCTGCCATTTTATGAAGGACATTACATATAAGCTGCATGTTCATAATATATTCAAGCTTATGAGTACAAATATTTCTACTTGGAACTCTCATATAGCTCATTCCAATTTTCTTAGCTACTAATTCTTGAACCTTTGGACCTATGTCTCCAACAGCGCTATAACAGCCTACAGCTCCACCCATCATAACTTGGTAAATTCTTTTTTCGCTTTCTTCTAATCTTTCTATATTATTAATAAGCTCACTAATCCATACTGATACCTTATATCCATAGGTTATTGGTGTTGCATGTCTTCCATGAGTTCTACCTGGCATTACAGTATCCTTGTTATCCATAGCTATATTAGATAAATTTTTTAATATATCTGCTAAAAAAGATTTAAATCTCTTAGTTACTTCTTTTACTATATATAACTGCCCTGTTTGTTGTATATTTTGAGTAGTACATCCATAATGAACATACTTACCTCCAACTTCATCACAATTTTTAACTAACACCTTTAACAAGGGCATAAATCCATGTCCTATTTTTTCTTTTATTCTATAAACCTCTTCTAAATCTATTTTTTCAATATCACAATTTAAAGCTATATTTTCTGCTGCCTCCTTAGGTATAAGACCTAATTCTCCTTGACTTAAGGCTAATTCCTTTTCAAGCATTAACCAAGTACTGATTTTATTTCTTTCAGTTAAAAGATCTTTTACACCTCTATCATCAATAGATTTACTTTTAGAATCGTATAATGCACCCATAGTTTCCCTCTATTCTTTTTAATTTTGTAGTACCTGCTTTAATGTATCATCTACAGCATTTTTAACTGCTTCTACATGTGGTCCAAAAACTACATGTATATGCTTTTCTGATGGTAAGAATATTCCTAAACATCCACTTTCTCTTATTCTATCCTTATTAATTAATTCAGGCTTATCAACATCTACGCGAAGACGGCTTACACAGTTTTCAACAGATAAAATGTTAATTGCACCGCCTAACCCTTCTACAACTATTTCAGCAATTTCTCTATATCTCTTTTCCTTTAACAATAAGCTAGCTCCCTCATCTAAATCAAAGTCTTCTCTTCCAGGAGTAGCTAAGTTGAACTTCTTAATCATAAATATAAATGCATAATAGAAAATAACAAAATTAATTATTCCTAATATAACTAAATTAAACCAATTAGTATTTTCATAAAGTAATCCAAATATTCCAAAGTCAAATATTGTACCTCTAATATATCCCATTTTTACTCCTAAGAAACCAAGTGGGATAGTAGTTATTCCAGCAAGAACTGAATAAGTTAAAAATAACATTGGACTAACTAACAATAAAGTAAACTCTAAAGGTTCTGTAATATTTCCTAGGAAAGCTGTTAAACAAACTGTAATAATAACCCCTTTAGCAATTTTCTTATTCTTTGCAAATGCAGTTTTATACATAGCAAGTCCAATTGCTGGTATTCTAAATAAAGTAGTAAGCATTTGAGCTGGAGCTATATAGCTAGATAAAGTAGGCATATATTCATTCCAAGATGGATGACTTGGTCCTAAATTAAATAATATTTCATTCATGGCATTTAAGATACCAACATATTGTTGACCTTCTATAACATAAACTCCACCTGCTTCAGTAAATCTTACTATAGAAGATAAAACATGGTGTAATCCAAATGGAATTAATAATCTATTAAGAGTCATATAAATTCCAGGTCCTACGTACTTATTCATAAGAATTACAGATCCACTAATTAATATCTTTGTAATTATTCCCCAGAAGAAAGGTAAAATTAACCCAATAGGAATCATTAGTACAAAGCTAATTATAGGAACTGATTTCTTACCACTAAAGAAGGCAAAGGCAAGTGGTAATTGTAATTTATAAAATCTATCAGTACACTTAGCTGCTACCACCCCAGCAATAATCCCACCTAGAGCCTCAATCTTTAAGGTTTGAATTCCTAATACAGCTCCTTGACCTAATTGACTCATAGTCTCTGCAGGAGCTAAAGTTCCTGTTACTGTTAAGTAAACATTCATAACAATATTTAATGTTAAATATGCAACAACAGAAGAAAATACAGCTATACCCTTTTCCTTTTTACTTAAGCCATAAGCTACACCCATGGCAAATAATAAAGGAATATTATTAAAAACAACACTAGTTATATTTTTTAAGCTTGTTAAAGTAGTTTGTAAGACTGTATTAGAAAGCCATGGAAACTGCTCTATCATATAACTTTGAGTAAATGCATTACAAATCCCCATTACCATTCCAATTGGAGCCATAAGAGCAACAGGTAGTAAAAGACTTCTTCCAAAGGTTTGGACTGATTGCCAGAACTTATCCTTTTTCTTCATATTAAATTCCCCCATTATAATTTTTGTAGAAATAATAATTAATAAATAATAATATTAAGGTGTTTTTCTGTGCACAAATATCCCTTAACTTTTTATATGAAAATTTATAATGTCCTATGTCTCAATGTAATCAATTACATCTTATTAAAATTATAGTTTGTATTTATTAGTTATTAAAGGTTAAATTTGTAATAAATATCCTTGCAAATACCTTCCCTTAATCTTATAATTGAAATAATAAATTTTTAGAGGTTTGTATATGGGAATTAATGCTTCATCCTTAAAATTAATTAAGTACATATTAGATAAGAAAAAAGTTAGTGTAAAAAATGCTTCACTACACTTTAATAAAAATGAATCTACTATTAGAAGAGAAATTGAAACTATTAATTTACATACTAAAGATAAAAATATAATTATTATAGATAATGGACTATTAACTACTTCATTTAATTATAAAGAATATACAAAATTCATTGAATCCCTTTCTATAAGTGAGTATTCATCTACTCCAATGGAAAGAATAAATATTATTTTAATTAGTGCCTTACTTAATGATTATATAAACTTAACTTCCCTTTATGAAGATCTAGGTTTATCAGTTAGTACTAAAAAAAATGATACAAAATATTTGAAGACCCTTTTAAATAGCCATAATCTAAAGTTAACTATTTTAAAGAAAAAAGGGATAAAAATTGAAGGTGATGAAAGTATTTTTAGATTGCTTGTTGTAAAGAAATTACAACTAATAATGGATGTAAATTTAGATAATAAGTTAGAAAGAAGAAAAGCAAATAATCCTTATGAAAATTATGCTTTTGATTTATTTATTGAAAAAATTTCACCTTATAGAGATATTATAGATGAAAAACTTTTATATTTTTTAAATAATATAAATGTCAATATTTCTTACTTATCAAGAAGATTTTTAATCCTATATTTATCAGTTTCAATATTACGCCAAGAAAATAACTATGCTCTAACTTCCATTACTAAGGTTCCAATAAAGGTTACTAACTATAAAATATTTAATAGTCTCCTTGAGAACCAAGAATTTAGTAATGTAGTAGCAATACTAGATACTAATCCTTCACAGACCTTCCCCTTTGATGAAAAATTATTAAGGTTATCTAATATATTTGTAGATAATTTACTTAAGGATATTAGAGGAGATATTCTAAAGAAGGATCAATTTGTAAAAGAAGTATATTATTTTATGTACAAGCAGATTTGCTCCCATTATTTAGATGTTTACTTTGATGATAAGCTAGTAAATAATGTAGAAATAGCTTTACCAGAAATTCATAAAATAATTTCCAATAATCAAAAGATATTTAAAGATGAATATAATATTGAACTTAATAATATTCAAATATCTACCCTTTCATTAATAGCTAAGAAATGGCTGAATATAACTGCTTCAGTAAAAAGAAAAAGCTTAAAAATAATATTAGTAACTAATATCGTATATGAAAGAATTCAGTTCTTCGAAGAACTAATAAAATCCTACTATGATGTTAAGTTAGTTGGAGTCTTTACTCTTTATGATATAGAAAAAATTAAAACTATAGACTATGACTTTATAATATTATTTTCCAATAGAATGTTATCAGTAATAAAGGAAGAATTTAAAAATGCCATAAAGGTAAACTTCTTCTTAAATGATGAAGATATTAAAACACTAAATAGTTATGGCTTTAAATCCTCTAAGAAAAGAATATTGCTAGATGAGTTTGTAGAAGAAATTAAGAATTTAAATAATAAAAATGAATCAAAGATTATAGAATATATAAAAGAAAATTATAATGATTACTTTTTATAAACTTTCAACTTAATTAAAAATAACCCTTAGTAGAATATTTTAGTTATTCCACTAAGGGTCTTTATATGAAACTTCAATCTATAGGATTAAAGTCTAAAGAGTAATTTCCTTTATATCTTTAACAACTACTTGAGCTGCTTGCTTTTCAACTAAATCCCCAGCTTCAGTTTTAATAAGCTTTTTATTTATAATAGTATCCATTAAAGATACTATTGCTAGATTTTCAACATTTTCCTTTATGTCTCTAACAGATAAAGTTAACTTCTTACCAGCTGCATCCTTAAAGCTCATACTTGCCGTTCTTTGAATCATGATCTTTCCTCCTTTCCAATAAAATATCCCCCTTTTTAAGCTACTTATAACTAAGCTCTATTAACCCCTAGTTACTATATAAGTTTGCTCTTTTTTAATAGTAGAAACATTATATGCTAGGATTCCACCTATAGCATCAGATAAAGCTACTAGATCCTCATCTGTTGCAGTTGCAGAAATATTTTTAAAGCTTTGTCCCTTAAAAACATCATTTCCTTTTGTATCAACTCCTACTTGGTAGCTTATGCCTAAAGCATTTCCAACTAATACTGAACTTGCTGCCATCTTTATCACCTCCTCATATCTTATATACGCAGGAGATTTATACTTTTTAAAAAATCTATAACTTTTATTACTTTACCAACTTTTAAATCTTTATTTACCAAACATACCTAATAATCCTTTTCTTTCATTTATTAAATTACCTTTAAATAATATTTCTTCATTATTTAAAAGCTCTTCCCCTGAAGCTTTTAAATAATCAAAGTAGTTTCTATCCATATTTTTTAAAATTTCAACTCCTCCCCTCATATTCGGAGTTCTTTTTTCATCTCTATGAGCATCTGAACCAAAAAAACTATATATTTTATTCTTCAAAAATATTTTTGCCATTTTATTAACTTTTTTTCCAAAGTCTCCTGTAATACTACCTATATTAAGCTGAAAAAGAAAACCTTCCTTTATAAACTCATTTATTAAAGAAGGATTATTTATAAATTTATGATATCTTTCAGGATGTGCAATAACAGGCACTATTCCCTTTAGTTGTAGCTCATATAAAACATCAATTACTTCCTTAATTAAAAAATTTCTCATATCAAACTCAATTAACATATATCTTGATTCATTAATAGTTCCTATCATATTATTATGAAAATCCTCCAATATATTCGTTGTAAAGTAAACCTCTTGCCCAGAATAAATATCAATATTTATTTCCATTTCCTTTGATAAAAGTCTTACTTCCCCTGCCTTTTCTCTTACCTTATTTATTGGTACTTCATAGTATCCTGGCAAAAAATGAGGAGTAAGTACTAATATACTAGTCCCACCATTAACGGCCTGATTCAACATATTTATTGTCATCTCCCTAGATTTAGAACCATCATCAATATTCCAAATTAGATGTGAATGTAAGTCAACCATATCAATACTCCTATTTTAATTCTTTAATATTAATTTTATATAAATTTCATTTCATATTTTCACTTCCATTTATTATATTAAATTAATATCAATTTCAATCCTCAATTTACTTTTTTATAAGGTATTTGTTTATAAAGATGTTTTTGGAGGTGCAACATGAAAGAATTATTAATAAGAGCTAAGAACAATGATGTTAAAGCTAAAGAAGAAATTATAAATATGTACTATCCTTTAATTATTAAGGAAAGCAAACGAATCTTCCTAAAAAATAGGACTTTTGAAGATTTAATACAAATTGGCATTATGAATTTACTTAAAGCTATAAATTTATATGACTTATCTAGAGGACACAAAAGCTTTAGTTCTTATGCTCTTTGGAGTATTAAGAATGGATATATTTCTATTTTAAGATCTGAAATTAAATACAATGATGAAGTTAGTCTTAATAATTTTTGTAAGGATTCTGACATTGAAATAGTTGAAAGTTTAATTGATGAAAATATTAATATTGAAGATATTATAGTTGATTCTTTTAATAATAATGAAGTAATTTCAGCCTTTAAAAAGTTAGATTATGGGGAAAGGGATATTCTTAGCTTTCTATACATTGAAAATGAAAAGCCTAATTTAAGTAAATATTGTAGGATTCGAAATAAGGATTATTACTATTGTAGCTGCTTAAAGAAAAGAGCCTTGGAAAAGCTTAAGAAGCTTTTTAATGAATAATAAAAAATAAGAATTTAGAAACAAAACTCCCATATTGGGAGTTTTTTTTCCACAGTAATTTTTAAGAAATTATATTATTACTTGTTAATTGTTAAGTAAAGTTCTTTTAGATTTTTTATTGCTTTTTCTTTCATATATCTTGCCTTATGGTATTCTAATTTTTTGTCTTTAGCATAGTTTTTAAGAGTTTTATTTTCTACATATAAATATTTGAGAAGTCTTCTATCTCTTTCACTTAATAGTCTTATAGCTTTTTCTAAGTTTATTTTTAATTCTCTTTCAAGATAATCTTCTTGTATATTTATCTTTTCATCTATAATTTCTTTATAATCTATAAGAGTTACAATTTCTTTGGTTTCTTTATTCTTAAAATAAACTTTTGTTGCCTTATCTATCTCCTTATATAATGAATTTCTTACACATTTCTTTACATAGGCTGGAAATGAATCTATTAATTCTATATTAAATTTATTTATTGCCTTTATAATAGAAATAGTTGCTATTTGTTTAATATCCTGTGAATCATAGCCATAAATATAGAAGCTAATGGAAGTATTATTGATGAGAGGTTCAAAGGTTTTTATTATTTCTTCTAAGGATTTTTTGTCACCTTTTTTTGCCTTAATAATTAAATCTTTCATAAATTTATAGGATTGTCTAAAAGACAGTCCTTTCCCCCTTTCATAATTTATATTCCCATTATAGCAAACATATGTTCTTTTTCATATTCTTTTGTATCGCATTTTCTGACATTTATAGGACTTTAAATTAATAAGAATTTTTATTTTTTGTAATTTTAGATTATACTAGTTATGATAATTATTTTTCTTTGGGAGGTATTAAAATGGAAAATAAAATTAAATTAATATGTATTGATATGGATGGTACATTATTAAATAGTAATCATGAAGTAAGTGATAGAAATAAAAAAGCCCTAAGAAAAGCAAAAGAACTTGGTGTTAATATAGCTATAACTACTGGTAGATTGTTTTGTTCTGCAAGATATTACTCTGATTTAATTGGTATAGATACTGCTGTAATAGCTTCTAATGGAGCTTATATTAAAACTAATTATAATGATGATGCTATTTTAGAAAATCCTATTACTATTGATTTAGTAATAGAAATCTTTAATATAGTTAAAAAGCATGGGCTATCCGTAAACTTTAATAGTTGGGATACCTTAATTAGGGAATATGAAGTTCCTGAAACTCATGCTTACTCAGTTATTAATAAGGTCTTGCCTGAAGATAAAAAGGTTAAGTTCTTAATAGATAGTAATAACTTTGTTGATACTCTTATAAATTTTAATGGCAAAATATTAAAAGGAATTGTAATTGAAGAAAGAGAAAATAAAAAACACCTTTGGGCTGCTAAAGACGAACTAAAAAAAGTCTTTGGTGATAAGCTTCATGTAGTTAGCTCTGGTACTAATAATTTTGAAATTATGTCTGGAGAAGCTTCTAAGGGAAAGGCTGTAGAGTATTATGCTAAAAGTTTAAATATTTCCCCTTCTGAAGTTATGTGCATAGGGGACTCTGAAAATGATCTTTCTATGATAAAGTTTGCTGGAATTGGTGTTGCCATGGGAAATGGATTAGATTTAATTAAAAGTGAAGCTGATTATATAACTGATACTAATAATAATGACGGAGTAGCTAAGGCTATTGAGCACTTCGTTCTCAATAGCAATTAAAAACATAGAATTGTGGATGTAGTTTATTCCAAATAACTTTAATTTGGAGACTTGATATAGATAATTAATACTGTATAATGAATTGCTCATTATACAGTAAAAAACAAAAACTCCCTTTTGGGAGTTTTTATTTTAATTTTCATTTTTTACTTTTAAATTATTTATTGTAGTTCTCTAAGAATTCAACTAAGTTATTAACTGTAGCCATATCTTTTCTTTCTAAGTCTGTTGGTTGAAGCTTAATTCCAAAAACTTCTTCTATTTTTAATAAAACTTCTATAATTCCAAGAGAATCTAAAAGACCAGCTTCGAATAAATCTAACTCTAAGTCCTCTCTTATTTCATCTGTTCCTGTTACCTCTTCAAAAATATCTAATACTTTATCTAACATATAAATTCCTCCTACTGATTTTATCTAAAAAGCCATCCTGAAAATAAAAACAATCCAAAACATGCTACATTAAAATTAATAATAATCTGAACATATTGGAACCACTTTTCTTTCTTGTGCTTCTTATAATACTTCCATTTTCTTTGGATTATATCTGTTAATACTAATACTACTCCTTGATACAACCCATAAATAATATAAAACGAACTTAATCCATGCCATACTCCCATTACTAGCATAGTAGTTATTTGTGCTACATGAGAAGCAGTAAATCTACTTTTGAATCTCTTTTTTCTCATAGAATTTAACACTATTCTTGAATATATATAATCTCCAAACCATTTTGATAATGAAATATGCCATCTTGTCCAAAACTCTTTCATATCCTTACTTAAGAATGGTTTATTAAAGTTATCTGGAGCCTTTATTCCTAATATATAACTTGTCCCAACTGCAAAGGAACTATATCCAGCAAAATCAAAAAATAAATACATACTATAAGCATACATATAGCTTAATCCATTAATAAATGTAATATCTGCTGGAACCTTACTCATCCACATAGTGTTTACTAAGTAAGCTATAACAAATTTATAACCTAATCCAATAAAAATCTTCCTTATACCTGTATATAAATACTCATCTAAATACTCTTGTTTTTCTATAGTCTTATTTAGATCTTCTTCAAATCTTCTGTATCTATCTATAGGACCTGAACTTAATGTTGGAAAAAAGATTATAAAGTATACTAAAGTAGAAAACTTAACTTCTTTTATTGCTCCATCATATATTTCAATAATCATTTGAATAGCTTTAAAGTTCAAGTATGACAATCCAATAAAGCCTATAGGTCCAAAGCTTGTAAGTGCCGAGGTTTTAGTAATTATTACTGGTAACATGGATGCTAATAGAGCTAAATAATATAAAAGTTTATTATCGGTTTTTCTTCTTATAAACAAATAGCCATATATCACCAGAAACTCACCTATAATAAACATAATAAATAGATGAAGATTATACTTTCCAGTACCAACTATTAACCCTACCATAAGTATTGATATTAAAACACCATAATATTTAATATTTTTACCTTTTATACCTAGTACTATTGCTGGAATAAAGGATAACAATAATATATATAAATATAAGTAATCTCCATATTGTGCTAATTTCATTACTTAAATTCCTCCATAAGTTTCTTTCTATCTATCTTATCATTATTATTCCTCGGGAATTCTTTTAATATTTTAATGTTCTTCGGTATCATATATGTTGGAATATATTTTTTTAATTCCTCTTTTATCTTTAGTGTAGTTTTTAAATTACTTAATCCTGTTTCTTCTTCTAAAATAACAAAGGCAACTAAATATGATACTTTTCCATCTCTATAAAAAGGTAATACTATTGTATTTTTTATATTACTTACTTTTCTTAAGTTATTCTCTATATCTTCTAACTCGATTCTAAATCCATTCAATTTTATTTGGAAATCTTTTCTTCCACAAAAATATAATAAACCTTCTTTATAATAACCTAAATCCCCAGTCTTATACGCCCTATATTCTTTTCCATCTATAATAGAATCAAAGAATACCTTTTTGGTCATCTCATCATTATTGTAATATCCCTTACTTACACTTTTGCTATATATTGTTATTTCACCTTTTTCTCCTTCTTTAAGTTCATTATTATTATCATCTAAAATTTTTATTATTGAACCTTCCATAGGGTATCCAATAGGCAACTCTTTATTTAAATTTAACATTTCTTCTGTTATGTCCACACCTGTAATTGCAACTGTTGCTTCTGTTGGTCCATAACTATTTATTATTCTTACATTAGGAAATCTCTCTCTTATATCTACAACAAGTTTTGTAGGTAATATTTCTCCTATAAAATACATAGTTTCTATATTGGGCATTAGTTCTGTATTGAAAGAATTATCCTGCATACACATTGATGCAAAGGCAGGAGTAGAAATCCAAAGCCTCATATCTGATTTCATAAGTTCATTAAAGGTTTCTTTCATATTCTCTAATGTTTTTTTAGATAAACTAAATAATTTTTTTCCATTAATTAAACCCAAATATACTGGCATAACCGATAAGTCAAATGAGTAGGAAGGCTGATTTAATATAGCAGTATTTTCATTTCCTACTTCTAAATAATCTGTGAACCACTCTGTAAAAGAATCTAAATTATTTTTGCTAATTTGGACGCCCTTTGGCTTACCCGTACTTCCGGAAGTAAATAGTATATAGCAATTTTCATCATCCTTAACCCAATACTTGCTATCAACTTCTTTATCTACATAAAGCTCATATACTTTATTTAAAACTTCCCTATTCATTATATTAGAATCAATATCAATACTATTATCTGTACAATTTACTATAACCTTTGGATTTACTTCATTAACTATACTTTCTATTCTGTCTTTTGGAAATGTAATATCTACTGGCACATATGCTCGTCCAGCTTTTAATGCTGCAATCATAGACACAAGCATTTCATTTTCTTTATTACCATATATGACTATAGGTGTTCTATCATCTTTAAATTCATTTAATAAATAATATGCTAATGCATTTGACTTTTTTTCTAAATCTCTATATGTTAATTCATCTCCATCTACTATAGCAGCAACTCTTTCTTCATTAGAATATATTTTTATATTTTCTAGAATCCTCATTTTTTACCCCCCTCTTAAAATTGATTGTATACAAATGGTAAATCCTTTATAGTAGATACCACAAATATAAGAAACACAGCTATAAGTATTAATGTAAAAATAATACTATCTATTAATTCTTTATTATTTTTCTTTGAAATATTTGTACATTTCCTCATCAATAGTAAGCCATCCTTTCCATCCTAAATGCATTGCATCATACATATAATATTTTTCATATTCTTTATTTTGTAAATTTAATACATCAAACCCTTTTTCTTTAGACATATTTTCTATCTTATTATAGAAATCTGTTCTTTTATCTAAGGTTAAGCCTAAATGATCATAATATAATCCATTTACAGGCATTAATATAATTAATGGTTTTATATTCATCTCATTACATACATCTAAGAAAAACTCATAATCACTCATTTCTTTTGAGTTAAGTAAATCAACATCTTTCCAACTATCTTTTAAGCTTTCATATTTATCTCTTAAATATGTATCATAGTATTCATCTTCTACGTATATATCGTTATTAGTAACTTTACTTGATGCTATTTCTTCTGCCTTTTTATATTCTTCATCCCAATTAATATCTTTTAAAGCTTTTTCTTTTTTATCATCTAAGCTTCTTAAAATATTTATTGTTTGAACCTTATCCTTTGTTTCCAACATATATTCTTTAAAGTTATAGTAAGGCTTAAGTATAGTTAGTAAAGTTTTAGATAAGAAATTATCTCTAGCATATAAATTAGCATAAATTCTTTCCTCTCCAAATTCTCCACTTTGCCTTAATAAACTCGATATTCTTTTTGCATAATATATTTTATTTTCTTTACTAATTTTTTCATTATTTAAAAAATCATAAAATTGCATTTCTGAAAAATTAACTGAAAAATTCCCTCCATATATACCATCTGCACTTTCAAACCATTGTGCCGATACTATTATAGCTATTTTATCTTCAGTATTTATATCTTTAGTATTAGAAATTATAGTGGAATGTTGCAAAGATTGTGTATACGCTCTTCCTAAAATACTTATATCATAATCCGCACCATTAAAAGGGAAAAAATTAATTGGATTTTGTTCAACTGGTGATGAAAGTTCTGATGATCCTAGTAAAATTAAATCACCTTCATCCTTAATTATATCTTTTAATAGTCCTCCCCTATCTCTAACTATATGATTATAGGTATGTTTTACACTAGTTATATCTTTTTGACCTTTTAGTATTTCATACTCTCTGTCTATATAACTATTGAATAATACAGAAAAAATAATCATAACTACTATTGGTATTATTAAAAACTTAAATCTCTTCATACTAGCTTTTATAATTATATATAAAACTACATATAATTATATATTTTAACCTCCTATATATTTTTTCGACTTAATAATTTTACCATAATTATCTTATTATTTATTATTTTTTATTAAATTTTTTTATTTGTTTCTTTAATTATATAATTTGGTCTTCCTTTAACTTGAATATATGTTCTAGCTAAATACTCACCTATTATTCCAAGAGCAACTAACTGTATTCCTCCAAGAAAAGTAATAAGGCAAATTGTAGATGCATAACCTGGAAGATCCTTACCAAATATTAAAGTCTGTAAGAAAGTTACAACAAAATATAGGAAGCTTAATGCTGATATTATTCCCCCTATAATTGATGATAATCTTAGTGGAGTGGTTGAAAATGATACTATTCCTTCTATTGCATATTTAAATAAACTTAAATATGACCATTTTGTTTCCCCAAGAGCCCTGTCTTCACTTATATACTCTAACCAGTATGTGTCATAGCCAACCCATTCAAATATTCCCTTACTAAATCTATGATATTCAGATAACTCTAAAACTGAATCAACCATTTGTCTAGACATAATTCTGAAATCAGTTGCACCTTCAACTATAGGTATATCAGAAATTTTATTTAAAAATTTAAAAAATAAACTTGAGAAAAAACTTCTAAACTTAGATTCTCCGCATCTATCAATTCTTTTAGTTGATACTGAGTCATATCCTTCTTCTACTTTTTCTAGCATATCCTTAATTAATCTTGGAGGATGTTGAAGATCAGCATCCATTATTATTGCATAATCTCCATCAGAATTTCTAAGTCCAGCTAATATAGCTGCTTCTTTTCCAAAATTCCTTGAAAATGAAAAATACTTAATATCTTCATGTTTCTTAGACAAACTTCTTATGGTTTCAATTGTATTATCTTTACTACCATCATTTATAAGAATATATTCAAAGCTATAACCTTTAATTTCATTAGTAATTTTTGTTGCTTCTAAATAAAATAGTTCAATCATTTTTTCCTCATTATAGCAGGGAACTATTATACTAATCTTTTTCAATTTTCCACCTCATTTTTCCTCTTAAATACTGCTTAAAATCTACTTTCAATAAAATTATTATACTTAAAGTAACTAAAGAGATAATAATTCCTAAACCTTTATAATAGAAATTATAATACATATCTAAATTATGACTACCTTCACTAACATTTATGGCCATTAGTCCCCCATTTACTATTATTGGTTCTACCTTTTCTCCATCAAGTTTTATATTCCAATACTTGTCATATACTATTGGCAAAAGTACATATCCTTCATCTTTTGTATTGAAGATTGATTTTAACCCTTTTTTATTTTTTATAATTTTATCTATTTCTAAAGTATTCATTTTTTTAATTGAATCTTCTATATAATTATCCTTTATACAAATCAATTCTATTAATCCAAGATATTTTGTATCTACAGTTAAAATATCTCCATAATTCAGCTTTCCAATATAAAGTTCATTATAATCTAGATTTTCTTTATAGATATTAGGAAAGCTTGAATCCTCACCAATATGACTTCCATTAACCTTAAAAGGTATATAATCTATTTCCTTTTCTTTCTTACTAATAACATAATATTCTCCTATTTCTTGTATTAGTGTATCTTCTTCTTCAATAGGATAAATAGAATAATTGTTATCTAAATCTTCATATAACTCTATCTCTTTTCCATCCTCTTCTATTAATAGGTTACTATATAAAAGAATATCTTTTTCAATCATAGAAAATGGTAGTTTTCCTTTAATAATAGAATCTTTATTAAAGAACTTAAATGGGTTATTTTCTACTTCAAATATATAAAAACCATATGCTTCATCTACAAGTTTTGAATTATAATAAGGACAATAATTATAGGATGTAACATAGTAACTCGTTCCAATATATTGCGATATTATATTTCTTCCTTTAAATTCAACTCTAACATCATCTTTAACTGTATTACTAAATACACTACTAATTTTTTTATAATTCCCATTTATAAGGGAATGATATGCAGAAACACCATTTGCATCATTTGCAATATAAATGTTCCTTGACATTTCTGTCCCTCTTATCTCAATTCTTTCATCTTCACCATATTTATCTTTTATATATGTTAATACATCTGAATATTGCTCTCTCGTTTCTTTTGATACCTTTTTATAACTTTTAACCACTATTGAATATTGCTGTGATACTTCAAAAAATAAAAATACACTTAGTAAAATAGTTAAAAATTTAAATCTTTTTCTTATAACTACTATAAAAAATAAATAAGCACATATAAATATTATATTTATTAACTTTAATCCAAAGCTTAAGTTTTTAATAAATAATATAGCTAATAAGCTCAATATGGAAATGAATCCAAAACCCATTATTATATTTTCATTTTTCCTTGTTTCTTTTATAAATAAGTAAATATATATTGCAACATATATATTTAAAAACAAGTTATATCTAAAGTCTCCACCAACTGGCTTATAAGTAAAGTTTAAAATATAATTTACCTTTTCTATACAAAGTCCTAAAATCAATATTCCTATATGAATAAAGTATAATTTAGGCTTTTTATTTTTACTAAATATTAAAAATGAAATCAATATTGGGATTCCTATTAAAGTAAGATATGTATTGCTACTTTGATTTAATGCTCCAATATAATTTCCAGTTAACAGTGAAAATATATTTGTTATATTAGTACCAAAATTATTTGTAACTCCTGTTTCTTTGGCAGAAGATAGCATAATTACTGCTGCTGGTAATAGAACAAAACTTGAAAGTAATACTCCTACTAATGATTTCTTAATCATATTCCAAATAAATGAAAATACATTTTTACTAGTATCATTTAAAATAATAAATCTAATTACTGCATAACTAGCAATATGTGGTACCAAAAGTGCTGCTAAATAGTAATCTGTTGCTATAAATAAAAATAGACTAAGTATATATATCTTACTATCCTCATTTTTTATTATATTCTCAATTCCTAATAACACCAATGGTAGGAAGATAAATGTATCTAACCACATTATTTGTATAGCACCATAATTTAAAATATAATAACTAGCTGCATAAAATATTGCTCCATACCATTTAAAATTATTTGATGTAACTTTTTTAAAATAAAGAGCTGCAAAATAAATTAAAAATATAAATTTAATTGTTATAAAAATTGGGAGCGCTAATTCCATCTTTAATGATCTAAATAATATTAATATTATGTTAAATGGACTCATTAAATAATATATAGCTAAGGCATACATATTATCTCCTAAGGCTATATTCCAATTGTAATTGTATCCAATCCCAAATAGACTACTATTACTTCTATAATATTCCAAGAAATCTATTCCTTGATTATATAAATCTCCATATAAAATTCCTCCTTGAAAGGAATAAATTATATAGCTAAGGCTAACCCCAATTATTATTGCAATTATAATATCTTTAAGATATTTTTTCAAAATATCACACTCCCACACTTCTCTTTATTTTGCTAATGCCTTTCTAACTAATAAAAAATTTATTGGAATACTAATACTATAAACTAAAAATGGCGATAATGCTTTATGTACACCAATAAAGTTAAATAAATTTAACAATATCATTTGCAATCCATAATTAAATCCATGAGCTAATAAAAATTTCAATCCCTTTTCTTTGTTAGGGTTAGTTTTAAATGTAAAGTAATTTGATAATATAAAATTAAAAATTAAACTCACTATATAACCTAGAGTAAAGGCTATATTTGTTCCTATAAAATTATATCCCAATATATAAACTAAATATTGTATAAGTGTTGCTAGTACACCTACTATTCCAAATCTAATTATTTCTCCAATTTGTTTTTTACTTAAGATTTTCAATTGAAATCCTCCATTTTTATTATATAATCATATTTAATATTTCTATATTATTATACATTATTTTCTAATAAATTTAACAAAAATATTGACATATAGCTTTTTTAATAAAAAAACTCCCTTTCAGGAGTTTTTACATTAATTTTTCATTCTTCATTTTTAATTATGCTTAGCATCTATTCGTCGCTTTTTCCTACTCCTGAAAGTACTAAGCCTTTATTGTGGTCTAAAGCCCAGCTAATACCCCAGTCATTTTGGAATATAAGGATGTTTCTATCTTTGAAGTCCTTAACCTTCTTAGCATCTGAAGTTAAGTTTAGTTTATCCATATCTATGTCTTTATTTTCTATCCATCTTACGTATCTAAATGGAAGTCTATCCATTTTTATATCTACGTTGTATTCATTTTTTAATCTATATTCTAGAACTTCGAATTGAAGTACACCAACGACTCCAACTATAATTTCTTCCATACCTACAAAGGATTCCCTAAAGACTTGGATTGCTCCTTCTTGTGCTATTTGAGTAACACCCTTTACGAATTGTTTTCTCTTCATGGAGTCTACAGGTCTGACTCTTGCAAAGTGTTCTGGTGCAAAGGTTGGTATTCCTTCGAACTTGAATTTCTTTGAAGGTGCACATAAAGTGTCTCCAATTGAGAATATACCTGGATCGAATACTCCAATTATATCTCCTGCATATGCTTCTTCTACTATTTCTCTATCTTGAGCCATAAATTGTTGTGGCTGAGAAAGCTTAATTTTCTTTCCACCTTGCATATGATATACATCTTCACCTTTTTCAAACTTTCCTGAACAAATTCTCATAAAGGCAATTCTATCTCTATGTGCCTTATTCATATTTGCTTGAATCTTAAATACAAAGGCTGAGAAGTTTTTATCAAATGGATCTATTTCTCCTATGCTTGAGTTTCTTGAAAGTGGTGATGTAGTCATATCTAAGAAGTGCTCTAAGAATGGCTCAACCCCAAAGTTAGTTAAAGCTGATCCAAAGAATACTGGTGTTAACTCCCCACTTCTTACCTTTTCTAAATCTAAGTCATCTCCAGCTATATCTAAAAGTTCGATATCTTCCATTAATTTATCGTGAAGAGCTTCTCCTAAAATCTCTCTAAATCTTGGATCATCTACAGCACCTTCAATAGAATCTACAGCACTTTGACCATGGTTTCCTGCTGAGAAAGCAATAATTCTATTGTTGTCCCTTTCGTAAACGCCTTTAAACTCTTTACCTGAACCTATTGGCCAGTTCATTGGATAAGTTTTTATCCCAAGTTCATTTTCGATTTCCTCTAATAATTCAAATGGATCTTTAGCTTCTCTATCTAACTTATTTATAAATGTGAAGATAGGCATTTCTCTAAGAGATGCAACATGGAATAATTTTCTTGTTTGATCCTCTATACCTTTAGCTCCATCTACAACCATAACTGCACTATCTGCAGCCATAAGTGTTCTATATGTATCTTCTGAGAAGTCTTGGTGACCTGGTGTATCTAATATATTTATACAGTGTCCTCTGTAATTAAATTGCATTACTGATGAAGTAACCGATATACCTCTTTGCTTTTCTATTTCCATCCAGTCTGATACAGCATGAGCTGAAGCTTTTCTAGCTTTAACTGAACCTGCAAGTCTTATAGCTCCTCCATATAGTAAGAACTTTTCTGTTAATGTAGTTTTACCTGCATCGGGGTGGGATATAATAGCGAAGGTTCTTCTTTTTTCTATTTCACTTATATAATCTGCCAAGGGCTTTTCCTCCTTAAATCTAAATTAAGTTTTATCTCTGTTTCTCTAGTTATTCATTATACCCTAAAGTTTTAAATTTTAAAATGAATTTTTATTAGTTAGCAAAATAAAATATACAAAATGAACTTATAAAAATCCATGCACTAATTTTAGTTAATGCATGGATTAAAAAACTTTTAAATTAAATGAAATTATGCATCTTTTCTTTTTCTAGTAAACATAGTTCCACCAACAGCAACTATTCCTATTGCTAAAACTAATATTATTGTGCTAGATACTCTTGATCCTGTTTCAGGTAATTCTCCTTTTCCAGTTTCAGTTGTATTATTTGATGAATTATCAGTTGATGGCTTTGAATCTCCACTATTTACTTCAATCTTTTCAGCTATAACATATTTAGAGAAGTGTGTTGTTTTGAATGTTATTTCATTTCCGTTAACTTCTGTTTCCATAGCTTCAAACTTTTTAGTTGAATCATTATAATAGTAAACTACTATTTTCTCTTTATTTAATCCTTCTAAATCTTTATCAGTTAAAGTAATCTTTATTTCTGCTACGCTATCTTTAAATTCATGGATGTTTATTGTTCCATCTTCATTATTAATAATTAAGTTAAAATCAAAAACCTTATTAACAGCTTTAATATTCTTAATTATCTCTGAATTTTCTAGAACATTTAGTTTTATAGTTACATCCTTTGCACCATCTAAAAGACTCTTGTCTATTAATGATAATGGTAAGTTCATTTTTATATTATTGTTTATAGATATATTTATGGATCCTGTACCATTCTTAATAGCTTCTATATCTTTAATTACAACTTCAACATTTTTAATTTCATTTTCTGTTTTTATTGTTATTTCATTTTTTTCATTTGGATTGATTTTTGATACTTCTGCAATTACTTTATCTTCTGATGGTTTTATTACTACGTTATCATTATCTCCTGGAGTTTCAGGAACCTCTGGCACTTCTGGAATTTCTGGTACTTCTGGGTCTATATTTATTAGATTATCCTCAGCTGCCTTTAATTTTGATAAAGCATTATCTATTTCATCTTGTGAAGCTGCATTATTAATTAAAGCTTTTGCATCATTTAATGCTTTTACAAATACATCCTTTTCAGATCCATCCTTATACTTAGTTAAATCAACTTTTTCTGCATTTGTAATGGCCTTTTCTAATTCTTTATAATCTAGTTTCTTATTTTCAACAATTACTGTACCTTCAGCTGTTAAGCCCGCTGCATTAGTTATTTTTATCTTAGCAGTTCCTTTAGCTATTGCGGTTACAACTCCATTTTGATTTACCTTTGCTATCTTTTCATTAGAAGAACTCCACACAATACCTTTTAAAACAGTATTTTCTGGATGTTTAGGAGTTAAAGTTACTTCTCCTCCTATATTTAATGTAATATCTTCTAAGCTTGCTGTATCCGCAACTCTTTGTAAAATAATTGGTGTAACTTCAGATATTACTGCAAAATTACCTTTACCTTTTTCCACATAAATTTTAATTGTTTTTGCAGCAAGTGATTTATTGAACTTAGAAGTTATCCATGCTCCACCTTGCATTTCTAACTCAGAAGTAGTAATAGAATCTGATGCCTCTAAAATATTTCCTTCTACATCTAAAATCTCATATTTAAATTGTTGCACAATACCATTGTTTGCACTTGGTCTTTGTTGGAATTTAAACCCACCAATTTTTATTTCTTTTCCTAAATCTACAGTTAAAATTGCTGGATTTTCTTTGCTTACAATAAAGCCTCCATCACTCCATTTCGAATGCCAGTAAGTAGATGAGTTTCCATCTGTAGCTGCAGATGCTACCCCACTTCCTGCTGGTTCACCAGATACTTGTTCTGTGTTTGCACTTGAACTTATACCATCTAATTCTTCTCTTGGAATGTCTGTTACAACTTCATCTACAACATTCATTTCAAATACTACTTCTTCTCCCTTTGGAAGTGTTGCTGTAATAGTTGCCTTTCCTGCTGATAATGCTTTTACTACATTAGCCTCTTTATCTACAACTGCTACTTTTTCATCACTGGAAGACCAATTAATTTTATCTAATCTACTTCCATATATTGTAGCTATTTCTCCCTTATAAAGATTTGTAGTTGTAAGTTTAACAGCTATGGCATCTTTATCTTCTGTAATAACAAGATTGTCTAGAACAAAGTCTGTTTGTCCCATAGCACCACTACCTGCTTTACTTCCATTTTGATAAAGACCAATCCAAGTTTGTTCACTTAATCCACCAATAACTTGCATTTTAACATGTTTTGTTACTCCACGAGCTTCTGCAAGGTATTGCTCTTCTGTTGGAGCTGTATAGTTTGTTCCATCACCAATAACCATAGCATAAGCCTTATCTGGTCCTGATTGGTAATCGAATTCAACATTATATACTTTTCCTGATTTAAAGCGGAAATTTTGTGGAAGTGTTTGATATATTATTCCAGTGTTTGCACCATGATGCTTTACTGACCATTCGCCTGAAATTACATCATCAATTACTCTTCCATTCCATCCAGCTTGAGTATATGGAGCATTTAGTTGCGATAAATGCGTTCCTGGATCTGAAATTCCTTGTGCAGAACTTAATACAAATGGATATAATCCTTGTACTACACTTTCAAAATCCTGTTTAAAGCTTCCATCTTTTTGAAAGTTATTTAATGTCTTTTCTACAATACGAATATCATCCATATAAGTAGATCCTTCACCAGCTTCTCTAGATAAAGTTAAATTAGCTGTATCCTTTTCTGCTGTGAATGAAATTTGAATACGTTGCATCTTGCTTCCATTCTTTTGATCAGATTTTACATAGTTATTTAAAATAGAACGTTCAGTATAATTAGAAACTGTATTCTTTCCTGTGTTTACTTCAATAGTTGCTTTTGAATCACTATTATTTTCTACATATACCTCTGCAACATAATTTGTTTTTTCTTTTAATCCTGAAATAGTTGTAGTTACAGATAAATCTTCAGAAGGACTATTAAAGGCTAATCTTTGATCCCCTGTCTTTGCTTTTTCTATTACAACTGATTCATTTTGGATATCTCCTGACCATTCATCTGAAGATAATTTTTCTCCGTCTGCATATCCATTAAATCCTGGATCTACTACATAATCTAATTCACCAAAGTCATTCTTTAGCTCTTTAATTTCAGAACCTTTTGCTAATACATATGCTGTTTTTGCCTTAGCTTCTAAATTAATAGAGCCATTATTAACTGGAATACTTACTTCATTTATACGTCCTTGGTCAGATAGTTCATACATTATAACATTTCCAAGACCTTCCCATCCTTTTGGAAGCTCCCATGTTGTATTACCACCATCTAAATTCCAATGATATAATTTTTCTGTTCCATCTTCATCTGTCCATGGTAATAAATATGTCACATCATTTAATACTACTTTTCCATTTAAAGTAATTTTACGCTCAATGTTGTCGTCACTTCTTTGTTTTTCATTTCTTGTTACAACAACTTTATCTCCTACATCATTTTTTAATGTAATTTCTTTTTCATGATTTCCTACAGGTGATTGTCCTTTTTCGTAATTTTCCCAATCTGTTACATAATAATGTTGTAAGAACTTAGTAGGTAGGTTTTGATTAAATGTCTGTAAAATATAGTTATTAAAGTCTTTATCTCCACCCCAGCCTTCAAATCCGTATAGTCTAAAACCTCCAAGTAACGGATTATCTGCTGTTCCTCCAAATGCAGGATAATTTAATACTTGAGAATCTCTATGGTCATTTCTAATGAAACGAATAATATCACTATTATATCCCTTCATACTTGCTCCACCATAAACAGCATCTGTAGACCAGTGTTGCCATGTAGAGTCATACTCTCCTTGTGCACTGAACTCTGTTGTAAATCTCCAACCAAGGGAATTAATTTCTTTTGCAACATTTCTTGTTTCCCATGCATCTTGATACCATACATCAAGATATATGAAATCCATATTGTTTTCACGCTTTTCAGCATCTGCTTTAATTTCTTTTTTACTTGCAGTTACTTCACCCTTTGAATTTTCTACTGCTGATGGCCACTCCCTATTATAGAAGCTTGTTCCATTTATACGATCATATAATTGAACTAGTCTCTTCCATCTTGCTTGACTTGATAAATCCCAAATTTTATCGATTACATGGGACTGATCTAACCATCCCCATCCATTTCCTATTGGTTTTTGTAACATTTCTTCATTAAATGAAGCTGCCTCTGGATATATTTCTTGAGCATTTATATGGATACCAATTTCTGTATCATAATCATGTGCAATTTTAATTAAACTTTGGAAATCTTCTACTCCGCCTTCACGTTCTGCAATATCTGCATACTCTGAATTTGCAGAATCATGACCTTCATTTCCATATCCCTTTAACATAACTGATTGTGGAAGTCCATCTGTTGCAAGATATACTTTTTTAATGTTATCAGCTGTTGTTAAGAAAGGATTAGATGCCATACTTGCAAAGTTCATAACAATACGGTAATTTACCATATCCTTAATTACTTCTGCTCCGTAAGGTATATTCATAATATCACGGAATGCAAGCGCTCCATCATTCCAATCAATATCTCCATCTCCATTTTCATCTGCTGCAATAGCTACCTTTGTACATGGTAAATCACTTACTGGATAATCTTTATAGTTCTTTGCTACTTTTTGTCCATTTTTATCTCCTAGTTCATAATACCATGCTGCGCTTGTAAGGCTCATTGTATCTGCACCGTTATTTCTAACAACACGTTTGTCTCCTTCAGCTTCTGAATTACTGAAAAGACCTGCACTTAATTTCCCATTTGTGAGGAATCCATATAAATAAGAATCCTTATTTGATGGAACAAATCCATTTTCAAAGTCAATAAATACGTCTCCAGTTGAAGTTGTTGTTGTTGATGCTTTTGCGCCTGCAAAGTTAGCACCTTTTTCTACAGCATCTACTGTCAATAAATTTAATTGTGGAACATCGATAGTTGCAATTTTAGCAGAATTCTCTGCTTTATTAAGTTCTGTTACTTCCCATGTTAAGTCATTTTCTTTTACGCTTACTTTTATTTTCATATCCACATTTATTTTATTCTCAGCATTTTCAACATGCATTGAGTATACTCTAAAAGAAGTTCCTTCTTCTTCAACTTTAACAATTGGCTCAATAGATATGCCATTTATTGCTACAGTATTAAGTTTGGTTTCATTACCTCGCATATATTGGTCTTTTACTTCTACTCCATCTTGAAGCATTTGATATCTAGCAACTACAGGGAAGGTTTTCCCAATATATACTTTCATTTTCTCTGATGAAATAGTATCATATTGTGTTAAATCTAAGCTTTCTTTTTCTTCTAATATAATGTCTATTATATTATTTTCTTCTTGAACATTTATAGTTTTAGAATACGCTTGATACCCAGCCTTTGTAATAGCCATATTATGCTCCCCAACTTCTAAGGCATCAAACTGATATCTTCCATTTACATCACTTTTAGTTGAGTTTGTTCCAATACGTATAACTGCTTCTGGAATTGCTTGTCCATCCTTAGTAGATACTTTACCCGATATTGGTACAAGCTTTGAATATATTTCCTCAACCTTTTGTCCTGAACGTTCTGCACAGAATCCCCACTTATCTTCCATAGTATTTATTCCGTTATATTTTACATCTGCAAATGAAATTGATGTTGCTCCATTTGTCTTTACACCAAATCTTCCTTTTCCAGAAGTTTTCTCAGCAAGTGAAATTAAATCTTGATTAGTAACTCTAACTGTAGTTCCGTTAACAGTTACTGATAATGTCTCACGGCTTAAAGATACTGACATTTTTAATTCTTGTCCCTCTGCAACTTCAGGAAGATTTGAAAGCTTTGGATAAGATCCTTTTCCATCTACTTTATATTGATAATACCATTTACTACTTGAATCAAATCCAACATACAGCCAATTATCATCGTTTACATAAGTATAAAAAACACCCCAATTGTTACTTGGTTTTAGCTTTAAGGATAATTCACCTGCATCTTCCATTTTTCTATCATTATTTAATAATAAAACTGGTGCTGCTACTGATGCATTACCATAAGCATGTCCACCACCATTTTTAGATCCACCTGTTAACTTGAACCACTTTTCACCTTGTGATGATGGCTCTTCAGGACTTTCTGGCTCTTCTTTATCTGTGACTAATACTGATGGTTCCCATACTTGACCTGCAAGGCCTTCTTTATATAATGTCCATTCATTATAATTTGTGTAAATTTTATCTCCAACTGTTACATCTGAAAAGTAAATATCAGTATAGGCAGTTCCATATGCAGCTGCACCAAATCCAATTTGACCTGCCTGGTCTTTTAAACTTATAAAATCTGGTGTATCAATTAATGCTTCTCCACTCTTACCACTTGTCTTATTATCTACTTTTACTTTAAGTCCATTTTCTTCATATCCCGCAGTAATGTTTACGATATCATTTTTGTTTAAATCTGGTAGTCCTGTAACTCCTGGATATCCTGTTTTATCACCGTTCTTATATTCTATAAACCAACCTGTTGCTCCATCATAAGCAACATATCCCCATTTGGTATCGTCTACATATTTGGTCACAAAACGGAATCTTGTATCATTTTTTTCACTTCCTACTTTCATTTGGAAGCTAATTGACTTATCTGTAATATCTTTTTTATCTGATAATACAAATAATTCTGGATTTGCACTACCAAAATGTCCATTTCCATTTCCACTTCCAGCCTTTATATGAGCCATTGTTTTTGGTGCCGCTAAAACATGTAAAGATGGAAATATACATGTACAAAATACAGCAAAAGCTACTGCTGCAGCTCCAAGTCTTTTCTTACTCCCTTTAAGGATATTAACCATAACTCTCACTTTCCTTTCTTTGAAATTTGTGATTATAGTGTGTCACCTCCATATTTTATTCTCTCTCAACCCTTTATATTGTTTCTTTCACTTGTAAAACATGTAAAAACATATATAACTTATACATATTTTTACATATCATTACAAGTCAATTATATATTAGTTTTTAATAAATATATATTAGTATATTGCTAATTAATCTATCTATTTTGAGAATTTAATTTCATTAATTTTAAGCTAAACTTACTTTTTGTTTTATAAATATTATTAAAGCTACATTGGCAATAGCTGTTAATAAGAATATAATACTTAAGGATATTCCACTTTCTAAAATTTGACCGTATAGTAATTGTCCCGGAGCTACGCTTATTGTTGCTATTGCTACGGAAAATGCTGAAACCTTTCCTAATATGTTTTCTGGTATTTCTTTTTGTATAAATGTTAAGGTTAATACATTTGATATGGCAAGAGACAGCATTATCCCAAGTCCCCCTAGAGCAAAAAATCCTGCTAGTGAAAGCTTATTAATATTTATAAGTGGAAGTCCTATCATCAAAATAACTCCTATTAGCATTGGAAAATATATATAATGTACTTTTTTCATGGAGAACATCTTTGGTCTTACACTTATTAAAAATCCTCCGATTATCATTCCTAAAACACAAATTGCCTCTACTAAACCGTATATTTCTGCTGATAGTCCTAAATATATATTAATAAAGTATGGTGCTACTATTGATAATATTGGCACTAGGAAAATATTGCATAGTGCATAGGACATTATTATTGAAAGTATAACCTTTTTTTCTTTTAATAGATATTTAAAGGTCTTATACATATCTACAAAGGAATCTTTTATAAACCTAATTGAAAATACTTTTTCTTTAGTTTCATTCATATCACCTTTGCTACTATCTGTATTTTTACTTCTATCTATTTTGTCATTACTATCTATATTTACATTAACTTCTTCTCTTTTTACATCTGGTATATCTAAGAATAATTCCATTATTGCTGCAAATAAGAAGCTTACAGCATTAACTATTACTATTGCCTTTATTCCAAAGATTCCATAAACTACTCCTGCTATTATTGGTCCTGCAAAGTTAACTATAGATCCAACTTGATTTATTATTCCATTTGCACTTGTTAGTTTTTCTTCTTCTACTACCTGTGGAATTGAAGCTGTAACTGCTGGACCATATAAGGTAAAGCATATTGATAGCATAAACATTACTGTTCCAACAATAAACTGATTATCTCTTCCACTTACTAATATAAAGGCATAACTTCCTATTAATATTGCACAAAATAAGTCTAAGTACACCATTATCTTTTTTCTGTTTACCTTATCTGAAAGCATTCCTGCTATTGGTGCAAATAAAACATAGGGTATTGTTGATATTGCTAGTATATTGGCAAAAGCAGCTGTGCTACCTGTAAATTCTAATAAATATAGTGACATACTAAATCTTTGAATTGCATTTCCAAATAAAGATATAATTTGCCCTATTACTATTATTATAAAGTTTTTATTTTTCATTTTTACCTACCTTTAAAGTCTTATCTTAAAAGCTCATAATCCATACAAATTGGATATTTACCATCTTCACTTAATTGAAGTTTAGCATCTATTCCATAAATCTCTTTTAGATTTTCTTTATTTATAACATCTATAGGACTTCCTTCACATATAAGTTTTCCTTTTTTAAGTCCTATTATGTTATCTGCAAATCTACATGCATTATTAAGCTCATGTAAAACTATTACTACTGTTATTTTCTTTTCTCTATTTAACTTTTGTAAAACCTCTAAAACTTCAAGCTGATAAGACATATCTAAGTAAGTTGTTGGCTCATCTAGCATTATTATTTCTGTTTCTTGCGCTAAAGTCATAGCAATCCAAGCTCTTTGTCTTTGTCCCCCAGATAAATTTTCCACTTCTCTATCTGCAAATTCTGAAAGTCCAGTTTCTTTTATTGCCCAATCAATAATTTCTTTATCATGATTATTAAGTCCACCTATGATTTTTTGATGAGGAAATCTTCCAAATGCTACAAGTTCTCTTACAGTAAGACCACTTGGACATACTGGTCCCTGTGGCAAAAATGCAACTTCTTTTGCTATATCTTTTTCTTTTACCTTCTTTATATTTTTATTATTTATAAATATATCTCCATTTTTAGGCTTGTTAATTCTAGCTATAGTCTTTAGTAAAGTTGATTTTCCACAACCATTTGCTCCAATTATTATACTTATTTTTCCCTTTGGTATTGATAAGTTCATATCTTCAATTATGGTATTGCTTTCGTAGGCAACACTTAATTTTTTTACACTAATAGCTTCCATAATTATTTCTCCTTCATCATTAAATAAATAAAATACGGTACTCCAAATATTGATACTGTTATTCCAACTGGAATTTCAATTGGAGAGAATAAATTTTTTGAAACTGCATCTGCAAAAAGAACTATAATAACACTTATCATTGCTGATATTACAACAAAGTGCTTATGATAAGGTCCAACTATTTTTCTTGCAATATGTGGTGATATAAGTCCTAAAAATCCTATATTTCCTGCAAAGGCTGTAGCTGTTCCTGCTAATATAACTGCAAAGCTTAAAAACTTTTTTCTTTCTCTCTCTAAATTTAACCCTAATGATATTGCAAGTTCACCTGAAAGGTTCAAAACATCTAACTTCTTATGGTTTAATAAAACTAATCCAAACATTATTGTAACTATTGGTATTATTACTTTTGCATAGCTCCATCCAGATCCCCAAAGGCTTCCTGATGTCCAAACTAAAACTCTATTGTAATCACCAACTCCACCTCTAAAGGTAAAGAAGGTAATAAAAGCATTAAGCCCTGCATTTAATCCAATTCCTATTAATAAAAGTCTTTTTGGTCTTATACCTTTTCTGCTTGATAGCATATATATTATAAATGAAGAAACTCCTGCTCCTACTATGGCCATAAAAGGTAGTATAAATATAGAAAGAGCCCCAAGTTCACTATAGTAATTTCCTGTTTGGTAAGTTATAAATAATACTGCTGCCACTGCTGCCCCAGCATTTATCCCTATAATTCCTGTATCTGCTAAATCATTTTTAGTTATAGTTTGTAGAATTGCCCCTGCTGTTGATAATGCAATTGCTACAAAGGCACCAACTAAAAGTCTTGGTAATCTAATACTTAGTATTGCTGTATTTTGTAGTTTACTTCCATTTCCAAGAAGAGTTTTTATTAAATCTCCTACTGAAACTTTATATGTACCCCAGCATAGTGTAACTGCAAAGGAGATAAGTAATAATGCTATTAAAATAATTAATGCTATTTTAAATTTCTTTTTCTTCATTATCCCCTCTCCTTTCTAGCTACTGATATGAAGAATGGTATTCCAATAAGAGCTGTAAATATTCCAATCGGTGTTTCATATGGGTCAAATAACATTCTTGCTGCTATATCTGCATAGGTTAAAAGAACTGCACCAAGTAAAAATGAACATGGTATGTTTTTTCTGTAATCTTCCCCTAATAATTTTCTAACTATTTGTGGAACTATAAGTCCAACAAAGGCTATGTTTTTCCCAACTGCTACTGCTGCTGCACACATTGGTATCATAACCATAAGAGTTGTAAATCTTATTTTTTCTGGATTTTCTCCAAGTCCAATTGCAACATCATCTCCAAGATTTAATATGTTTATCTTTGGTGATAATAAAATTGCTATTATAAGTCCTATTATTCCTACAATAAATACTAATTTAAAATCTGACCAAGTTGCATTTCTAAAACCACCTGATACCCAAAAGCCTATCATTTGAGATTGGTTTGATAAAAGTCCTATTATTGTAGTTAATGAAATAAAAAATGTACTCATAGCTGTTCCTGCTAAAAGTATTTTTGCAATTGAATTATTGTTTGCTTTTTTGGATATAAATCCTAATACTATAATTCCTGTTATAAGTGCTCCTATAAATGAAGCTATCATTACGTTTCTTGTATTTATTCCTATTCCTGCTACATAAAAAATTGCTATAACTAAGGTTGCACCTTGGCTAACACCTAATATTGAAGGTTCTGCTATAGGATTTCTTGTAACTCCTTGAATCATTGCGCCTGTTACTCCTAAAATACCTCCTGTTAATAAAACAGATACGGCTCTTGGAATACGAACATCTCTAACTAACATAAGCTCTAAAGTTTCAGTATAATTAAAAATGCTATCATAAATCTCTGAAAAACCAATATGAACTGATCCTAGCCTTATAGCCAGAACCAGTCCTCCTATTAAAAGTAACAAACTACAAATTGTAAATATTATTGTATGTTTTTTACTTTGTTTCATTTAACATGCCACCTATTTCATCTACTAATAATTCTCTTCCAATTGAGCTATATCCTTGGTTAAAGTATGGTGATGCACCTAAAACTACAACTTTTCCCTCTTTAACTGCTGGAATACTGTTCCAAATTGCATTACCTTCAAGTTGTGCTAAATCCTCTGGTGTTGCAATTAAGAATATATAATCTGCTTTAATTGATGCTAAACCTTCATAAGTTACAACTGGAAGGCTAATGTCACTTTGTTCTGGCATACCTTCTGGCTTTTTAAGATCCATATCATCATATAATACGCTACCAAATCCAGCACCATCAAAAATAAAGAATTGACCGCCACTTGCTAAAAATGAAAGATATGTAGTATCTTCACCATATTCTGATTTGATTTTTTCACCAGCTTTTTCAGCTTTTTCTTCATAAGCTTTTAACCATTTTTCAGCTACATCTTCTTTATTAAATACTTTTGCAAAAGCTTCAACATCATCTTTCCAATCTAAAGCTTCTAATTGAATCATAACTGTTGGAGCAATTTCACTTAATTGATCATACATTTTTTCTTGAACAGTTGATATAACTATTAAATCTGGATTTAAATTCATAACAGCTTCTACATCCATAGTATCTTGCATGCTATATCCTAAAATCTCTGCTCCTTTTAATGTATCTTCTAAATATGTAGGGAATTTAGTGTAATCATAAGCATCACTATTTGCTGTTCCTATAACTTTATATCCTAAAATTGATAAAATATCACTATTACCGCTTAAATCTACTATTCTTTGAGGATTTTCTGGTATTTCAACTTCTCCTCTTACATCTGTAACTGTCATAGTCTTTCCTGATGACTTTTCTTCACTTGTAGCACCATTAACCCCACATCCAACAAGCATTATTGCTGTCATACATGAAACTACTAATGTCTTTAATAAATTTCTTTTCATATTATACCTCCATCAATAGTAGCTAATTTTCCTGCTACTCTTTTATCTGTTTCAATTGTATATGAGATTCATTCTCATTACAATCTTTGCAACTAATTTAATAATTTTATCATCTGTTCGAATAATTTATGTTATAATAAATTTCGATTTAAACATAGTATAACCCTATGTGGAATGAAAGATGTAAAATTAAGAATGTAGAATTATGGTTGAAATCCATAAGAATTTTTTTCAGAAATTATGCATTATCAATTGATTGGAGGTGCAAGTTATGGTTTGTAAAACAACTAAAGAATTTCAAAATAAGATCTTAGATAAAATGACTTTTACAGCTTTTCCTGAAAAAAACTACACTTTATATAAAAATGAAGATAAACCTGAACTTGGATATTTTATTAAGTATAGTAGAGATGGATATTATGATTTTGGAATTGGTGACTATACTATCCCTTCTGATTTTTCTCTTTCATTTGATCATCAAGAGGAATTAATTCGTTTTGGAACTGTATATATTGGAGAAACAAAGTTTAAAATTGAAAATAATCCTGTTTCTACTTTTACTCCTTCCTCCTTTTTTGTATCTGAAAAAGGTCTAAAAGGTAAGCAATCCTGGAAGAAAGGTCAGCATCTTCATGGAGCTGAAGTCACTATTTATAAGAAATACTTTGATGAAATAATAAATCCAAACTTTCCTAATAATATAGATTTTGATAGTTTTATTACTAATTATACTTATAACTATCTTCCCCTTGATGTAGCTTCTATTATCCAAAGTTTAAGAAGTTTATCTCAAGCTGATATTTTAACCTCACTATATTTGGAAAGCAAGATTTTAGAGTGTATAGCAATTATATCCAATGAAATACAATCTTCATCAAAGAATACTTTCACTAATCAATTAAATTATGGCAGTATCAAGATAGGAAAAAATAGATATGTTAACTTAACAGCTTCAGATGTTAAATCACTTCAAAAAGCACATGATATATTAACAAAAGAAGCTTGTAATCCTCCTACTATTAAAAGCTTAAGTAAGATGGTATTTTTAAACGAACAAAAATTAAAAGCAGGATTTTCGGCTAAATATCATATGTCTATTAGCCAATATACAACTTCCATTAGAATGACAATGGCTGAAAATTTACTATCTACTACCGATTTAAGCATTGATGAAATTTCTAAAATGGTAGGATATAACTACAGCGGAAACTTTGTAAAAATGTTTAAAAAAATCCATGGAAAAACACCACTTTCATTTAGAAAAATGAAAGTATAAAAGTGGATAAATAAATTTATCCACTTTTAATTCTCAATAATTTAAGATTATTTATTATATATAATCAGCAAATTAGAATTTTCTAATAAAATAAATTTAAACATTCAAACAAAAAGTTACATATTTATGATCGCTCAAATTAAAGTCCTTCTGGACAATTGCTTTTTCATTATTAGTAATATTTTTAATAAGAATGTGATCAATTAATGTATGTCCTTTATATGTTATTTCGTCTTCAGAAACCACATCTTCAGTAATATTCAATATCTGCTTATATCTATCCTCTGTCAACTTAACATTGCAACCATCATATGCATTCATATCTAAATATTCTTTTACAATATTAATAATTTGAGTATATACCTCTCCTGAACAATCGCTTACAAAATACTCCCAATCTTTCCCTGACCTTCTTCCATTTCTTAGCCAATCTACATTCCATGTTAACATACTAATATTCATTTAAATCTACCCCTCTATAAATTCTAATTAATCCATTAGATTTATTAAAAATTAAACTAACTCATCTTATAATACAAATGCGTGAAAAATATATACTTTTACTATATACCCTATTGAATGCAATTATATGCCAAATGGAAATAATATAATCTTGTTAAGAAATAATAATTATCAAGCTTGCGACGGAGCAAAGCTCATACGCAAACTACATTCTATTCAAACTCATTGAATTCTTTTCTTGAATATTGATGATGCTCCATACATGCTAATAATGGAATTTCATATCCTTTATCTGTAAAATTTATTTCGGTAAGGCTTGTCTGTTTAATAAATGGAGGATCCCACAGTGTATCTATATCTCTATTCTCTAATGCTGTTAAGTATGATTTTAATGTAATTGTATGAGTTACAATTAGTATAGTCTTTCCTTTTTCTTTTTCAATTATTTCATTTACAGTCTTAAAAGCCCTTTCCTTAATTTCATAAAAACTTTCTCCATTTCCTATTGGGACATATTTTGATGGGATATTCCAGAAGTTAAAGTAATTTTCTTCACTAATAGATTTCATTGCTTCTTGGTTTAAACCTTCCCATCCACCAATCCTTATTTCTTTTAATCCATCATGAGAAATTAGAGCAATTTCTCTATCGCCTTTAATTATTTTAGCAGTATTAAAAGCTCGTCCAATAGGGCTTGTATATATAACATCAATATGTAAATCTTTCATTCTTTCTCCAAGCCATTTTGCTTGATTTTTTCCTAAGTCAGTTAATGGAGAATCTCCCCACCCCTGCATTATTCCTTTTTCGTTCCACTCTGTTTCACCATGTCTAGTCAAATACAGCTTAGTCATAATTAACCTCCCAAATTTAAATTAAAATTTAAACATCTAATAATTATTATACTATATTATAAATTTTTAATTAAATATAAAAATAATAGCTCAGCAAAAGCTGAGCTATTTCATTAACTTTTAATTCTTAATTACTTTGTTGCCATATCTAAATTAATATCTTTAGGTTCTATTTCCTTTGAAAGATTAAGAATTTGTAATATCTTTTCTGATCTTTCCTTAGTTGAACCTGTTATAGTTGTATATCTAACATTTTCAGCTTCCAAGAAACTTAAGATAGCCTTGTCCACAGCTTGAGCTACTTCTTCATCTTGCCATCTTACTCCATCCTTAGTGTATCCAAACTCTCTTGGAACAAAGAATATGTGATCGTACTTTGGTAAATCTCTCAATGCTAAGATATATAAATCTTTTAATATTTCTATTTCTTTAGTTGTTCTCTTTTTATCCCCAAGCATAAATCTACCATATATGTATGGAACAAAAGTTGCATAATCAGTTATAGCATAGTCAAATTCATTTAAACTTTCTTCTAAATGAAGTTGTCCTAAATATATACCATATTGTTCTGATATATTTTCTATCATCCCTTTATCTCTTAAATAGTCAGTACTATATTCTGTTGCTACTCCAACATTTAAATCTCTAATCTTCATATCCACATATAATTGTTGTATTAACGTAGTTTTTCCACATCTTGGACCACCTAAAATGGCTATTCTCTTTGGCATAGTAAACCCTCCAAAAATTCTATATAAAAGTAAATTATTTTACAAAACAGACTTTTATTATACCAATAATTCACGATAATTTCAATGTATACTGGATGGAATATTCAGGTTTTAAATAAGAAAATGTACATTTTAAACTTTATATTTATTTCATTAGATAAAAATATATAAATCCCCATATAATAAACAAATATCTAACCTAATTATAAAGGCATTATATTTGTTTACCATATGGGGTTATACTAAAAGGGATTAAACATAATCTTCATAACCACGCTAACATAGTTATCTTGTTATTTAAATTAATAAATAAAATTTGCACTCTATAAAAACTCCTTATAGTTCAGCTCACTCTAATTATTTCCTCAATTACGCATTATCAATTAATCTATCAGTCCTTCAGATTGTAAGAACTCTTTTGCTACTGTTTTTACATCTCTTTTATTTATATCAACTTCATAATTTAATTTCCTCATTTTTTCTTCAGTTAGTTTTCCATCTAATCTACCAATAACTTCTTTTAATTCTGGATGCTTTTCTAATGTATCTTCTCTTATTATTGTTACTGCATCATAAGGTGGAAAGAAGTTCTTATCGTCTTCTAAAACTGTTAAATTGAACTTATCTATAAGTCCATCTGTTGTAAAGGCATCTATTACTTGAGTTTCATTATTTACTAAAGCTGTATATCTTAATCCACCATCAACTGGTTTTACTGCTTTAAAGGTCATATTATAGGCTTTTTCTAAACCTATTAACCCATCATCTCTATTTGGAAACTCTATTGTTGGTCCAATTACTAATTCATTTGACACTTTTGCTAAATCTGAAACTGTTTTTAAATTATATTTTTCTGCAGTTTCTTTAGTTACTGCCATTGCATAAGTATTATTAAAACCTAAAGGATTTAATACATCTAATTTGTAGTCTTCCTTAAATCTTTCTTTAACTACATTATATACTTCTTCTCTATCTGAATTAGGTTCAGTCATATTTAATATACTTACATACCCTGTTCCCAAATATTCTGCATATAAATCAACTGATCCTGATTTTATAGCATTAAAGGTAACCTGGCTACCACCTAAATTAAATTTTTCTTCTACTTTTAAATCTGTATTTGCTTTAATAAATTCTGATAATATATTACCTAAAATTAATTGTTCAGTATAATTCTTTGATGCTACTACAACTGTATCATCACCCTTTAATAAAGATTTAGGAACTAAAGCAAAACCTAATAAGATTATTACTACTATTGAAGATATTGATACTACTAATCTCTTTTTCTTTTTAGACATCTGATTTCTTTTAACCTTCATAGTTCCATCTGACTTCTTTATTCCATTTGGCATTGTTGCATCTTCTATTTTTCCTGTTATAAAGTCAATTAATAAAGCTAATATAGCTGCTGGTATTGCTCCAAATAGAATTAAATTATTGTCAACAGTTTGAATTCCAGAGAATACTAAGTATCCAAGACCACCTGCCCCTACGAAGGCTGCTATAGTCATAAGTCCTACTGCTGTAACTGCTGCCATTCTTATACCAGCCATAATTACTGGCATTGCTAGAGGAATTTTTATTAATCTTAAAGTTTGTCCACTAGTCATTCCTAACCCTTTAGCTGCTTCTAACATATCAGGATTAATATTGGTGATTCCTGTATATGTATTTTTTATTATAGGCAACATTGAATATAAAACTACCATTGTTATAGCTGGTCCTGACCCAATACCTATTATAGGTATTAAAAATCCTAGAATAGCTAAACTTGGAATAGCTTGTGTTAAATTAGCTAGTCCTATTACACCATTAGCTACTTTTTTATTTCTACTAATAAGAATTCCAAGAGGTACACCTATAATTACAGCTATTAATACTGCTATTACTGTTAGTTGTATATGTGCTAATAAAAGTGATAGTATTTCTGATTTTTTTATTATTAATTGTTCTATGAAATTATTCATTAGTTGTTACCTCCTATCTCTATATATTGACTACTTAAAACTGAAATTAAACTACTTCTTGTAACTAATCCTAGTAGTTTTCCTCCATCATCACAAACAGGTAAATATCCTTTTTGTAAATTATTAAACACTTCTAAAAGCTCTGGTAATGTTTTATCACCACATACGCAGATAGGTTCTTTATTCATTATTTCTTCTACTAAAACATTTTTATTTTCAGATTTTCTTATAAGTTCTAAAGTTATATATCCTAAAAGTTGATTTTGTTTATTTATCACAAGTAAGCTATCAACTTTCTTTTCTCTCATTATTTGACTTGCTTGAAGAATATTTCTCTTAGGGTTAACTGTTATTGGATTTGAAATCATAACATCAACTGCCTTAATCATCTCAGGCTTTGTCCAAATTTTATTTTTACCAACAAACTCTTCTACATATTCACCAGCTGGATTCTTTAATATATTTTCTGGTGTATCATATTGAAGTATTTTACCATCCTTTAATATACAAATCATATCAGCTAAATTAAGTGCTTCATCCATATCATGAGTAACAAAAACTATAGTTTTCTTATATTCTCTTTGAATATTGAAAAGTTCTTCTTGTAGCTCTGTTCTTGTTATTGGATCTAAAGCACTAAAGGGCTCATCCATTAATATTATTTCTGCATCTGCTGCAAAGGCTCTTGCAACACCTATTCTTTGTTGCTGACCTCCACTTAGTTCTACAGGATATCTATCAATATATTTTTCTGGATCTAATCCAACCATATTTAATAATTCCATTGTCTTTTTATCTATCTCTTCTTGTGATTTTCCCATAAGCTTTGGAATGATTTCTATATTTTCCTTTACTGTCATATGAGGGAATAACCCAGTTTGTTGTATAACATATCCTATACTTCTTCTAAGCTTAATAGGATCTAAATCTTTAATATTTTTCCCATTAATTAATATTTCTCCAGAAGTTGCATCGTGTAGTCTATTTATCATTTTAAGTAATGTTGTTTTTCCGCAACCACTAGAACCTATTAGAACTACTAAGTTCCCCTTATCTATTTTCAAATTAAAATCTTCTAAAATAACATTGTTTTTATAACTTTTTTTTATGTTTTTAAATTCTATCATAATTCCCACCTCTGTTCTCCTTTTTTTGTAAACAACTTTAATATTACTCCTAAGTTGTCAGTTTGTCAAAATTTATTGTATATTTTTAATTTATTTGTATATTATTCTCTAGATATTTTATATCCTAAAAAAATTTTTATATAAAAAAGAAAACTCAATTTAGAGTTTTCTTCCTTTATTTTCACATTTAATTTTTATATAAAAATACCCTTAATTATTTTCTATATATTTAACTATATCTTCACAAATCTTATGAGTAATTATAGAATCTTCAATTGATGGATTTGGCTTACTTCCTTCTTTAACAGAGTATAAAAAATGATTAATTATATCTTCAAATCCTCTTTTATATAGGGTATTCTCCCATCCACCATAAGTAGTTTTAATTTTCCCTTTAATATTATTTATCTCAAAGGAATCTACTAAATCTTCTACTAAATACTTATTTCCTCTTACCATGTATTCTATGTTTTCTTCTGTTATTCCTGCTGTTCTATTCATTATACCAATGGCTGTTGTATTTTCTCCTTTAAATGTGACTACTACATTTTCTAGATTATTACCTTCCCTAGAAAAATTTATATCCATATCTTTAATTTCTTCATCCATTAAAAATCTTAAAGTATCCACAACATGTATAAAATCCTCAACAACAAATCTTCTAATATCTCCAGGTGGATATTCCCTATTTTTTTGCATCACTATTATATCAGCTTTTCCCTTACTTTTAAGTTCTCTTACCTTTGGACAGAATCTTCTATTAAAACCTACCATAGCAATCACATTTTTTTCTTTTGCAAGATCTTCTATTTCCATAGTCTTTTCTAAATTATAGGTTAAAGGCTTGTCTATATATACGCTAATGCCTTTCTCTAATAATTTTTTTGCCACCTCGTAATGTCCATCTGCATGAGTTGAAATTATTGCTGCATCTATATCTTCTTTTAGTAAATTATCTAAGTCATTATAGGATCTATCTATTTTGTATTTATTAGATATTTCTTCTAAAACCTCCATATTTCTTGTAGAAATTAAAAGTTCTACCTCATCTAAAACTGATAAGATCGGTAAATAAGCTTTTTTAGCGATAGAACCTATTCCAATTAACGCTACCCTCATAATACCCTCCTTAATTCTTAAATTTTAATTGTGAATAAAATTAAATTAGTCCTAATTTAATAAGTCCTTTTTCTATACCTTCATTCTCTACATCTTCTGTAAAATCATAGGCATAAGGTTCTAATTTTTTATGATAGCCTCCCATAGCTATTCCATGTTTTACTGCTTGGAACATTTCTATGTCATTTTCACCATCCCCAAAGGCATAAGCATTATCTTTGCTAATATCTAATAAATTCAATAAATGTTCTACTCCATATCCCTTTGTATATTTAGCTTTATATATTTCAAAAAGTCCACCGTTACTTAGATTTGACATAAAAGCATAACCTTCTTTTCTAAATCTATCTGCAACTAAATCAAAGGATTTTTCATCATAAGCTACTGCTATTATCTTACTTACCTTTACAGTATCCTTGTCCCATTCTTCTTTAAAATTCTTTATATTCAAATTAGCTTCTCTAATAAGCTCTGAAATTTTATCATTCTTAAGATCTAAAACATAGTTATTCTCTTGTCCTTCAAGCATATAAACAACATTATTTTCCTCTAAAAAATTAAGTAATACTTTAAGTTCCTTATTATCTAATGTTTCATTAAATAAAACTTTATTATCAATCTCTGCATATGCTCCATTAGATGCTATATATCCATTTAGCCCTAAATCTATTATTCCTTCATCTATACAATTCTTTGGCCTTCCAGTTGCTAATATAGTTAAATATCCATTTTCCTTAAGCTTTTCTACGGCTTCTTTAGTTGCCTTAGTAGGAGCATATATTTTCTTTGTCCAATCTATTAATGTTCCATCTACATCAAAAAATACTATTCCTTTATTATTCATACCTTCCTCCTAGTGCATTAAAATCTTTAGTTTTGTTTTACTACTCATATATATACTAACAAAGATAAACAAAAATTTATATCATATTATGAAAATAGTCAAAATAAAATTATAGCTAAAAAGATACTCTAATTTAGAGTATCTTTTTATATTTTTTATAAACTTGTTAATGAATTTAATATATTTTCTTTACTAATTGGTTTTACTATATATGAGTTCATACCGGATTTAATTACCTCATTCTCATTATCTATAAATGAGTTTGCTGTAATAGCTATTATTTTTACTGTTTTAGAATCATATCTGTTACTATTTCTAATTTGTTTAGTTGCCTCATATCCATCCATTATTGGCATTTGTATATCCATAAATATATAACTAAAGTGGTCTATATCAGATTCTAAAAATTTCTTTATTCCTTCTTTACCATTACTTGCACACTCTACCTTAAATCCCATTTCTTCAAAAACTTCAATTGCTATAATCCTATTTACTTCATTGTCTTCTACTAATAAAATATTCTTATTTTTTAATGCATCTATATCTAAAGTGTTTTTTATTTTAACTTTATTTTCTTCATATATAGGAATCCATAATGAAAATCTAAATATACTTCCTTTATTTACCTTACTATCTACTATTAACTCGCTATCCATGGCTGTTATAAGCCTTTTACATATAAATAATCCCAAACCACTTCCATCAAATTTTCTGCTGTATAAATTATCTTCTTGCGCAAAAGGATCAAATAACTTACTTTTAAATTCTTCACTTATTCCAATTCCATTATCACTTACCTCAAATTTTACCTTAACTTTATTATTTATTTCATCTTTGTCTACTATCTTAATTAATAAATTTATCCTACCGTTTTCATGAGTAAACTTTATAGAATTAACTAATAGATTTATAAGTATTTGTTTTATCTTCGTCTCATCTCCAAATAAATTAATTTTTTCTACACCTTCTATATCTACTCTATATTTTTGCTTCTTATTTTCTATTTTATCTTTAACTATAATATTAATACTATCTACTAAATCTATTAAATTGAATTTACAGTTGTTTATTTTTATTTGATTAGCTTCAATTTTAGATATATCTAATACATCATTTATTAAACCTAAAAGATGATAGGACATACTTTCTACTTTTTTCAAATAAAAATTAACCTTCTCATTTTCATTTATTTTTTTTGCTATAGAAGTTAATCCTATTATTCCACTAAGAGGTGTTCTAATTTCATGGCTTATATTAGCTAAGAAAATTTTTTTAGCAATGTTTGCTTTTTCAAGTTCCATATATCTTTTGTTAAATCTACCTATTATAAAAAAATATAATAGAACTAAAATAACTATTATAGATACTAATACTGTACTAGCAAGTAATATTTTATTTGAATTAGATAATACCATTTTCTTTGGAACTGCTACTAGAACAAAAAGTTCTCTTGAGTTTTCTATTTTAGAATATCCAACATAATATTCTTCATCATCACATTCAATTAAAGCTATAGAATGATCATCACTTTCATCCTTTGAATATAAATTTATTTTATCATTATAATATCTATCTTTTTCAAGATTTATTTTTTCTAATAATTGATTTTTAGTAATATTAAAATCTCCGTTTTTAGCTAGAATTTCTCCCTCTGAACTTATTATATAAGTTGATAGGTTGCCAAAATAATTTTCTTTATTAGATAAATTAAAAAAATTATCTATTGAGTCTGTTGAAAAAAGAATTCCTTGAACTTCATTATTAAAAGTTATAGGAACTGTACTAATAAATATATTATCATTATCTATTAAATCAACAGTTTTCTGATAAACAAATTCTTTTCCTAACATTATTTGTTTATAGTCCCATCTATTTTTCACAGAATAAGTTCTATTATCAGTTGTAATAACATTTCCATTTAAATCAGATATTCCTATTCTTTTAAAGCCTCTATTTTCAACTTCATATTTTAATAATTTTATTTTTTCTTCTTTACTTATTTGAGGATTACTTATAGATTCTATATTAGAAATTGACTTTAAATTTTCTTTTTTTGAGTTAAATAAATTTTCTATAGATGTGGATTCCTGAACTGAACTAGATTCTAAAAGTATATATGCATCTTTTATTAAAATACTTCTTATATAATAAATAAAAATACCTATAGTCATTATTAAAACTATAGTTATTAATATTGATAAAAAAATCAACTTATTTTTATATTTCTTTTTATTTGATATTATATAATTTTCCATATCTTTATCCTAAAAATTAAAATTTTATTTAATACTTATGTAATAATCTATTTATATTAGGAGTTGCATTGTGTTTAGGGTTTAAATAAATATTAAAAAATGTAGATTTGGGATTGGGTTTATTTTCTTTATACAACTCCTAACTACTCTTAAAATTAATATACTATGATTTTTTATGAATTTTTCATTTTTATCATAAAATGATTATTTTATGGTGTAAAATGACTTTAAACTATAATAAACACCTAATAGCAAAATTATTATTTCTTTTAAATTCAATTGTTAAATTTAAATATTTGGCCTTTTCTTTCAATTTATACACAATATCATCAACAAAAAATTTGTTATAATTATTTATGGATATTGTATTTAGATATAGTAGTAAATTTTTTTCATTTCCCTTTATCTCACATATTATTTCTTTTTTATATTCTTCTTTTTCAACTATTTCTATAAATTTATATAAACTATATGTAAGAAATTCTATAAAATCTTGTATTTTATTATTTTTATTAGTATCAATATTAACCTTTACTTTAAAATCTATAGATTTCATTTTACAAATTTCATTTATATTATATAATATTGAATCTAACATTATATTATTTGTGTAGTTTACTATATTTATACTTTCAAATTCTTCTTCTATTGTTTTTAAATAGTCTCTAGCTTTTTCATATTCATTTTTATTCATTAATATATCTAATATAATTAAATGATTTTTTATATCATGTTTAAATTTTCTATATTTATTATAATTGTTTGTATATGTATCATAATGCTTAAGTTGCATGTAATACTGATTTTCTATAGCTTCTTTTTTATCAATATAAATTTTGATTTTATTTCTATAATTAATTATTATAAAAATTGAAATAATTAATATAGATGTTAATATAGATATTATACTTATGTATATTAATTTTTCCTCCATTTATTTCCACCTATTTTCTAAAAATATATAATCTAAATAAGCTTCTTTTACTACTTTACTTCTTAACCTACTTAATAAAATTTCTTTTCCTGATTTAACTATAATACTAGTAGGTGTAATATCTTTTATCTTTGATATATTAACTAAATATGACCTATGAGTTAATATAAAACTTTTATCTTTTAGCATATCTAACATTTCCTGCATTTTGCCATTAAAATCTATGATTTCATTTGTAGTATGTATGCTAAGTGTTCTATTGGAAATCTCTATAAATTCTATGTCCTTTAAATATATGGTTCTTATTGAGTTCTTTAAGTTTATCAAAATATATTCATCATAAATTCTATTAGTTTTTTCTATTGCTCTTTTAAGTATCTCCCGAAGCTTTGTATCATCCTCACCCTTTATAAAGTATCCAATAGCTTCTACCTCATATCCTTGTAATATATACTCACTGGAGCTTGTACAAAAAATAATTTGCATTCTATTATCAAACTTTCTTATTTCCTTTGCTGTCTCAATTCCATCAATTTCATTCATTAATATATCTAAAAATAAAATATCATAAACAAAATTATCTTTTTTCAAGGTTTTAATTAAATCATCCCCAGATTTATAGCAATCTATTTCAATTTTTATATTTTCATTTCTGCATACTCTACATATTTTTTCTTTTATTATCTCTCGAAAAACATCTTGATCATCACAAATGGCAATTCTTATCATATACAAACTCTCCATAACACACATTCTTTTTATACATTTTACACTATATATATAACTATTATTTTACCTAAATAATAACTAGTATTCAACAATATATCTATCTATATAATATAAACTATAAATATATTTTCTATTATATAGTTTATAAATAAAAATAGAGGGGCCCTTTAATAAAAGAGCCCCTCTAAAAATACATTATATATTATTTTATTAAGAATCCTGCACCTCTAAGCCCTGAATCATCACCAATTTTAGCTACTCTTATATCTACAGAATCTTTATTTATTACTTTTTCTTTTACCTTTTCTTTAATTATTTCTACAATACTTAGATTATATAAAATAACTGAGCCTCCAAGAACTATTACTTCTGGATCAACTATAGAAATTATATTGCAAATTCCCTTAGATAAATTTTCACATAGATTATCTATAATTTCTATAATCTCTGTATTGTTATTTTTATATAGCTCAAAAACTTCTGGTGTATCAATTTTTCTTCCTAATTTTTCACTTGCTAATCTAGAAATATTAGGTCCACTGCACTGTCCTTCAAGACCACCATTTACTAAGCCTGAATGACTGTATTTATCTTCATTTATGATTAAATTGCATATTTCTCCTGCAAAACTATTTGCGCCATTAATTATTTTATTGTCAATTATTAGTGCACCACCTACGCCTGTTGAAACAGTAATATAAAATACACTTTCTGCTCCTTTTGCAGAACCTACCATAGCTTCAGCTAATCCTGCTACATTAGCATCATTATTAACTTCTGTTTTTAGAGAAGTATTTTCTTCAAAATATTTCTTCACATTAAAATTATCCCAACTCCTTAGGTTTGGAGCCCTTAATATTGTTCCTGACTTAATATCTAAAGGTCCTGGACACCCAATTCCTATGCCTTTTATCCCCTTTGATAACCATTTTTCATTTATATGGTTTACAATCTTACTTAAATTGTATTCTGGACCATTATCCACTTCATTTTTTATTTTAATTTTTTCTAATATATGTCTTTCCTCATCTAATAAAGCAGCCCTAATATTTGTCCCACCTATATCTATACTAATAATATATTTAACTTTACTAATATTCCCCATTTTTCACTCCATGATTATTAATATATAGAACTTATAACATTACCTAAATACAACTGTATTTACTTTAAATTCTTCGCACCTATGGGTAACTATTGAATATTCAAAAGCTTGCCCATTATCTAAATATGCCACTTGCTCTATTATTCCTAAAGGATCATTTTCCTTAACATTCAAATGTTTTATCTCATAGTCTGTGGCTTTTTTAACTGTAATTGTTCTATGAGCACTTTGTATCTTTAATTTAAGTATTCTTTCTATGTACTCATATATAGAACCATACAAATGCTTCTTTTTTAAACCAGGAATTATTTGAATTGGCATATACATTTCTTCTATTACTGCATATACCCCATCAACTGATCTAACTCTTATTATTTGATAAACAAAATCCTCTTCATTTACCAACAATTTTTTAGAGATATTTTTATCTGGGTTAATAACTTTATAAGTTAAAATTATACTTTCAACTTTATGATTTGCATAAAATGAAGATAAACCTCTAAATTGAGTAGATGCTATTAAATTATCCCTTTCCTTTGGATTTATATCCTTTACAAAGGTACCACTACCTCTTCTTTTTACTAATAATCCTTCTGCTACTAGTATATCTAAGGCTTTTTTCACAGTCATCTTACTTGAGTTATACTCATCACAAATATCTTTTTCATATGGTAGCTTTTCATTAGGTAAATATATACCATCTATTATTTTATTTCTTATATCATTAGAAATCTCAACATACTTTAACATAACTATACTCTCTCATTCTCTACTTTACTGAAATAATATTACCTATAAAAAGTTCCATTAGTAATATAACTCTCTAAATAGCTTTAAAATTTTTAGCAATAATTTTTTCAGATTTTTTAAATTTAACACAATAGTCTTTTTTAAATACTTCTTCATTTTTCTTTGGAGATTTCATTGGCCAGTCCCAAAAACAAAATCCTTTAACAAAACCTGAATCAATACTTTCATTAAATAATTCTTCATAAAAACTGCATTGTTCATCTTCACTTGGAATACCATTTAAAATTATAGTCCAATCATTAGGAGCCTTACTAGCATCTTTAACTGCTGGACATCCTGCCTCTGAAAAGAAAAATGGCTTATTAAATCTTTTAACTACAGCTTCTATTCTTTTAAGTTCACTTCTTATACTTCCAACAGGATAGTATCCTGAAGAAGATATATAATCTAAATCATCCCACCAATTTATATTATGTTCTTGGTACTTATCACAATTATATGTTAACTTTCCTTTATATAATTTTCTTAACTCTTTAATTAGGTATCTCCATTCACCTTCTCTATGATCAGTCCCAACTAGTTCACAGCCTATTATAAGCATATCAACATTATATATTTCAGAAAGTTTAGCATAATTAGTTAAATACTCATTATAATTATTAAACCAATCCTTCCATTTTGGTTCACATGGAACATCTTCATCGAAAAATCTAATATAAGCTCTCCAATAACCGTCTGAAACATTTATCATGGGTTTTAAAATCACTTTAAGACCTTTCTCTTGTGCATATCTTATCAATTCAACTAATTCTTTTTCCTTTGGCATATGGCTACCTTGCCAATGAATTTCAGTTGAATAACAATGCTCTTGATAAGCTGCAAATGCAAAAGTTATTGTATTTATATAGCAATTTTCTACTTGATAATCTATTTCTTTTTTTACATCTTTAACAACTATATCCTTTTCCCAATTCCATGTTACAAAGTTAAAGCTTTTTATCTCAAAGTTATCTATCATATCCCTTATACAACCTCTTCATATATTATTTTTCAAGTCTATAGTTCATTTTTATAAATAGAAATCCATATAAGCTAAATGAAAATAAGACTAAAAATTCCTTCATTGCAATTCCAACAAATATTAAAATAATAAAAAGTAATACTGAAATTAATAGTATTTTAGGATTTTTAAACATTACTCCTAATACATTTAAATATTTATAATTTTTATCTTGAACTACATTTATAAGAGCATAAAATCCCCAATATATACTTATCATTGCAAATATATACATAAATAATATGTTTAAACTAGTTGCAAAGGGATGATTAACTCTTTTCAACATAAATATAGCTATAATTAAAATTAATGTGTATATTCCTGTTATTATTTCTTCTTTTTTATACTTTTTTATATTAGTAAATATCTTAGAACTAAAATATTTTATTATACCTGAGTACCCATCAAGTTCTCCATCTATTAATTCTTTCATAATTTCAATAACAGTAAAGATTACAGGTACTAAACTAAAGGATAATAACCCTAAAGCTAAAAATATCACTGCCATTATATTTGTTATCATTATTACATAAAGTGTATTTATAAATTTAAAAGTCTTATTTTCCATAGCATCCTCTCTATTTAACTGCTCCGTCAACAAATCCATTGTAAATATATTTTTGTAATAGTATAAATACTATTGCAGTTGGAATCATTATTAAAATTACACCTGCTGCAATTACATTCCATTGTCCACCATAAGGTCCTATAAACTTATATAGTGATGTAGCAACTGTTCCAAGCTCTTGAGCTGGTGCATATAAGAATGGTGTATAGAAGTCATTATAAATACCTACACCTCTTAAAATTATTATGGTTGCTATTGCTGGTTTTAATAGTGGTAATATTAATCTATTAAATATATATATATATGATGCCCCATCTAGCATAGCTGCTTCATCGTTAGCTATAGGAATAGATTCCATAAATTGCATCATTATATAAATACTCATTACATCAGCACCTAAGTATAAGATTATTGGTGCCCAAATGGTATTATAAAGCCCAAGCTTTGATACTATTTGGAAAGTTGCAACTTGAGTTGTTACCATTGGTAGGAACATTGGAAATAAGTATATAAGTAAAATTGCCTTTTTTAACTTAAAATCAAATCTTTGAAGCACAAAGGCTACCATAGCGCCCATAAGTATCGCACCTGTTAATGATATTACCATTATAAATGCAGTATTCATAAAGCCTCTAAGCATTCCTCCATCTATAAAAGCTTTTACATAATTAGAAAAGTTAAATAAATTTTCTGGTAATGATAACTTACTAGTTGTATAAAACTCATCGTATTCTTTAAAGGATGCTAGAAAAATAGTTAATATTGGAAGTATAAAAATTAGAGCTGCCAATATACACGAAGCATACTTAGTTATTGACCAAGCTATTTGTCTAATTTTTGATTTACGTACGTCTATATCACTCATTATTTTTCCTCCTTAAAGAAAATATTTTGAATTAATGCTACTATTGCTACTATAACCATTACTATTACTGCCATTGCTGAAGCTTTACCTACTTGGTTAAACTTAAAGGCTGTATTCATTGTTTCTATAACAAAGGTTGAACTTCCATTTGCTCCACCTGTCATAATATATGGAATTTCAAATACTGAAATTGCTCCTGAAATATTAAGAATTAAGTTTAATTTAATGATATTTTTTACTGATGGAACTAATATATATTTAATCTTATGCCATTCCCCTGCTCCATCTATTTCTGCTGCTTCTAAAACTTCAGTAGGTACTGATTGCATTGCTCCTAAGAATATTATAAAGCTATATCCTATGTATCTCCAAACTGAAGTAAATGCTAATGAATAGTTAACTACGTTTTCATTTCCAAGCCATTGAGTAATTACACCTTGAAGTCCTATAGTTCTTAAAACTGTATCTAAAGTCCCCTCTGGTTGAAAGAAGAATAAGAACATTAAAGAAATTGCAACACCATTAATTAGATATGGGAAAAAGAAAATTGATTTAAAAAAATTCTTTGCCTTTAGCTTTGAATTAACTACTACTGCTAAGTAAAAAGCTAATATTAACTGAATGATTCCTCCAACAAAGTAGTAAATACTATTCTTAAAAACTGCAAAGGTTTCTGGGTTACTGAAAATATCAATATAATTTTTAAGTCCAACAAAAGTTTTGTTTCCATACCCCTTCCAACTAGTAAAACTATAAGATATCATGTTTATTGCTGGTAAATAAGTAAATAATAATAAAAATGTTAGTGGCACTATTAGAAATAATACTATTATGATTCTTCTTTGATATTTATAATCTAGCTTACTAAACACGGTTCTATCCTCCCATTTATAATAACAATTTCAGTTTAGGACACTTTGTCCTAAACTGAAATTTAAAATTCTATTTATTAATTTGCTGCTGCCTTACTCTTATTCCAAGCATCATTATATTTCTTAACTACTGCTTCAAAGTCTGCACGACTCTTTTTAGCTGCAATAACTGCTTCTTGAATATAAGAACCTTCCCAGAATTTAAATCCTGCATTGTTTGCTATTTCTGTTGTTTTATCACTTGCTGCTGGATCTGCTTCTGATGGATCTGCAAGTAATAATTCAACTCCTGAATCTTGGTATCCTTTAACTACAGGATTTTTAGATTCTTGTCCCTTTTTAGCTGGGATTAATCCTTCACTATCAGCATATCCTGATGTAGTGTAGAATTTAACAAAGTCTATTGCTTCTTCTTTATGTTTTGAATGTGCACTTACTGCTAGGAATTGGTCTGGACCAGCTTCTGCTTTTAACTTACCACTATTATTTACAGGGAATGGTGCTATACCAATATCTTCTGGATTAGAGGCTAATCCTTGAATTTGTGGAACTGCCCACATACCTAAAGCCATCATAGCAATTTTACCATTTGCCATATCTGATTTTGATTGTTCCCAGTTAGTAGTAGTTAAATCTTGTTCTACCCATCCACTACTTACAAATTTATAAAGAATTTCTAAAACATCACCTGTTGGTTTTCCTGCTAATAAAGCATCATCCATTTTACCCATATCTCTATAATAATATGGAGTTCCATATGCTACTGAAGCAACTGAATCATATTGACCTAATGGCCATTTATCTTTAGAGTTAATTGCTAGTGGAACTACTCCACCCATTTTAGCAAGCTTGTCCGCTAAATCATAAAGCTCATCTAATGTTTTTGGAAACTCATTATATCCAGCCTCTGCTACAACTTTTTTATTATAAACTATTCCTGTTGCTCCTAAACCGTTTGGTAACCCATAAACTTTACCACCATCTGCTCTTTGAGTAACACCTTCATAATCTTTTAACTCGTCTACTGTTCCTAATGGTTCAAAGAATTGAGACAATTCTGTACTTGTAATTGCAGGTAAAACATTAAGTACATCACCATAATCATCAGTGTTCATTCTTGTCTTTACAACACCTTCGTAATCAGTGATTCCTTCCCATTCAACTTTTACTCCTGTCTTCTCAAAATACTCATCACCAATTTTCTTTAAAGTTGTATCGATGATATCAGTTCTGTGGGTTAAAACTTTTAATGTAACTCCTTCCTTGTTAGAAGTATCTTTTGAGCCACATCCAGCAAATAATGTAGCTGCAAAAATTGATAAACACATTACACTTATTAGTCTTTTTTTCATACCCTTTCCTCCTCAAATTATACCTTTTTTTATTTATTATTCGAAAACGTTTCCCTCATTTATATTCTACACCCATTTTTTATAAATGTCTATACTTTTATTTATTATAAATATACTTTTGTTATGTTAAATATTATATGTACTTTATAAATATATATCAAAACCTATATTTTTATCAATATTTATATGTAAATACCTTTATAAATAGTAAAAAACCAAGAAGTTTTTTTAATACTTCTTGGTTAATAATTCTTATTTATTTCTTTGCAAAAAATTAAATAGGGCACCTAAAAGGTTTGCATCATTTTCAAATTTGCATTTTTCAATTATAGGTCTTACCTTAGCAATCTTGATATTATTAATGATTATATCTAATTTTTCATTTATCTTTTCTATGAAATCTTCTCTACTACTAATAGCGCCACCAATAACTATTTTTTCTGGATCATAAATATACTGTAAGTTAAATACTCCTAAAGCATTATTAAAATAGAAATTATCTATAGCCTTTATGCAATCTTCATCTCCATTTTCAGCTAACTCAAATATTTTCTTTCCATCTATCTCAAATTCTGATATTCCCTTAATTTCTGCAATTTCTTTTACTAATGCACCTGTTGAGGCTAGATTACTCCATGTTATAAAAGTAGAATCTTTTCCTTTTCTTTCACAATTTAAAACTAAGTAACCAAACTCTCCTCCATGAAGGTTATTACCTTTATGAATTTTCTTATCCTTTATTACAGCTCCACCTATTCCTGTTCCGCATACAATAAAAAGCACATCATTATTATCCTTTGCAGCACCTTTCCAAACCTCACCTAAAGCAGCGCAATTTGCATCATTTTCTAGTTCTAATTTAATCCCTAAATCTTCTCCAAATATTTTTTTAAAGTTAGGTCCATGGATACAAGGTAATGCACTATTTCCACCGATAAAGCCAGTATCACTATTTACTCCACCAGGAGCACTAATTGCTACTCCTTCTATGTTATAATTTTTCTTAGCTTTTTCAATTTCCTCTATCATAGAAGCTTTAAATACATCAAAGTTATTTCTTTCTGATTTATAACTTCCTTTAGTAATAAATTCTCCTTCTTCAGTCATGATAGCATGTTTAACACTACTTCCGCCAATGTCAAATATAAGATACTTGCTCATTTCTCTTCTCCCTCATTCTCCATTTTTATGACCATTATATGTCCATTTAAAAACTATTATTTTTAGAAACTTCTTCTATCCATCTTCCTGATTTTTTAATAGTTTTCTTTTGTGTTTTTAAATCTACTGCGATAAACCCATATCTATTCTTGTAAGCATTAGTCCAAGACCAGCAATCAATAGGAGTCCACGTATGATATCCAAAACAATTAGCGCCTTCTTCTATTGCTTTATTTAGGTTAACTAAATGTTCCTTGATAAATTCTATTCTGTAGTCATCTTCTATATAACCTTCAGAATTTATATATTTTTCTTCACCTTCAACTCCCATACCATTTTCTGATATATACCATGGTATATTATTGTAATTATCTCTTATATTGATTGCTATATCATACATAGCCTCAGGATAAATTTCCCAACCCCTATATGGATTCATTCTTCTTCCTGGCATTTCATAATTATCGAAGTATTTATCTGGCATCCAGCCTCTTGAATAATCAAATTGGCTTTCTTTTGCTTTTACCCTTCTTGGCTGGTAATAATTCACACCTAAAAAGTCTATAGTATTGTTTTTAATTATTTCTAATTCTTCCTCTGTAGATTCCCATATAACTTTTTCTTCCTCTAAAAGCTTTACAAGATTCTTTGGAAATTCACCTTTTACAGCTGGATCTAAAAATGAATTGTTAAAGAAGTCATCTGCTATTTTAGATGCTTTTAAATCTTCTTCATTATTTTCATCTCTAGGATATGCAGGAGTTAAATTTAATATAATTCCTATTTGTCCATTATCCTTTCCATATCCACCTTCCTTAAATACCTTAATAGCTTTAGCAGAAGCTAAATTTAGATTATATAGCACTTGCATAGCTTTTTTTCCATCTACTAATTTAGGGTAATGAAATTGATATAGGTATTCTCCTTCAACTACTACTATAGGCTCATTAAAAGTTGTCCAATGTTTAACTTTATCTCCAAACAACTCAAAAGCTACCTTAGCAAATTTAACAAATAAATCTACAACATGTTTTGATTCCCACCCACCATATTTTTCATATAATTCTATTGGTAAATCAAAATGATGTAAGTTAATTACTGGTGTCATTCCATTTTTAATAATTTCATCTATAACATTATTATAAAACTTTACTCCATCTTCATCAACTTCTGCTGTTTCAAAATTCTTTATTAAACGAGTCCATTGTATTGATGTTCTTAAACTATTTAATCCTATCTCCTTAATCATAGCTATGTCTTCTTTATATGAATTATAAAAATTAGATGCTATTACTGGTCCAACATTATCAAAAAAAGCTTCTGGTTCTATTTCATACCAATAATCAAATATATTTTTATTTTTCTTATTAAAATCTCCTTCACTTTGTGGTCCTGATGTTGCTGATCCCCACCAAAATCCCTTTGGAAAAATATTTTTTCTACTCATTTGTTTTTCCTCCTCTATTCCTTATACCTAAATTATATCTACCTCTCAATAATATGTCTATACTTTTACCTAATTAATATATATTAATATTCTTTGAACTTATATATATAAATAAAAAAAGCTATAATTATCTAATAATTATAGCTTTAAATTCATGACTATCATATCTATGTCTAGAAAAAGAATATTCATATACTTTTCCATTATCTAAATATCCTATTCTTTCAACTTCTAATACAGGTTCATCACTTTTTAATCCTAGGTATTTCCTATCTAAATCATCAGATTTCCTAGCCCTTACTGTAGAGTGTGAACTTTGTATCTTGTAATTTAATTCTTCTTCAATATAACTATATATTGAGCCTTCTGCATCTGATTTTTTTATTGTTGGAAAAAGATATAAAGGCATATAAGTCTTCTCAATAACCATTGCATTGCCATCTACATATCTAACTCTATGTATAAAACATACAAAATCATCCTTATTTATTTTAAGATTTTCTGCAACTATATTGCTTGCATTAATTATCTTAAAATCTAATAATATACTTTTTATGTTATGTCCTGCCATTGTATGGGTTAATCCTGCAAATTGATTTTTTATAACTAAATCTTCTATTTGGTTTTTTGAAATATCTTTTACAAAGGTACCTGCCCCTCTTCTTTTAACGATTAAACCTTCTGCTACTAGAGAATCTAATGCTTTTTTTACAGTCATCTTACTGGCATTAAACATTTCACATAAATCTTTTTCAAATGGTAATTGATCATTTCCTTTGTATTCTCCATCAGCTATCTTTTGTTTTATACAAGCAGCTATTTCCTCGTATTTAGTCATATTTCTTATCCCTCTCTTTTAATTAATATATATATTATATCTTATAAAATATATATCTACAATAAAAAGTACACTTATGTAATTTTGCTTATTAAATAGCTCTAACTAAGGCCATGCAAAATTAACAAGTGTACTTAAAAATTTATTAATCTAAACTATTGGATAGCTTTTTAAAACTTTTATATTTCCTTTTATTTTATATTCTCCTAAGTTTGCTGGAATTAAGAAACTATCTCCCATTTTAATAACCTCTGAAAATTTGTTTCCTTCAATAATTCCTTCACCTTCAACACAAGTGTACATATCAAATTTATCATCATCGCTTGAATCACTATATTCTCTTGATATAGATATCTTCTCTATTCCAAAATACTCATTCTTACAAAGTAAGCTAGTAGAATATCCATCATGCGAAACTTCTTCTTTTTCACTTAAATTTTCACATTGAAGGTTAAAATTTATAACATCTAAAGCTTTTTCTACATGAATTTCTCTTGGTCTTCCATAATCATAAACTCTATAAGTAACATCACTATTTTGCTGTATTTCTGCAATTATTACTCCTTCACAAATAGCATGTACTAATCCACTATTTATTAAGAAACAATCACCTTTTTTTACTTCTATCTTATTTAAACAATCTTCTACTTTATTATTTTTTATTGCTTCTTCAAATTCTTCCTTAGTACAATTTTTAGTTCCTACTATTAAAGAAGCTCCCGGCTTTGCATCCATAACATACCAAGCTTCAGTCTTTCCATAGTCTCCTTCATATTTTGCTGCATACTCATCTCCTGGATGAACTTGAACTGATAATTTTTCCTTTGAATTAATTAACTTAATAAGTAGTGGAAATTTATCTAAAGTTACCTTTTTTCCAACTAAGTCATGTCCAAATTTCCTTATTAAATCATCAAATTTAACTCCTTTTAGTTTACCATTTGCAACTATTCCTGTTCCATTTGGATGACATGCTATGTCCCAAGTTTCGCCAATTTCTCCCTCTGGCATATTATCTCTAAAGGCTTCAAAATCTCTTCCACCCCATATTTTTTCATAATATAAATTTTCAAATCTAATTGGATACATAATATTCCTCCTTGCACAAATTATAACAAAAGTATATACTTATATTATAATTATATATCTTTTTGTTCCATTTACCAATATATAAATTCCCTATCTTTAATTTATTTCTCTAGTTATTTTATCATATTTTAGAAAATAAATTTATGCTATTAAATTTTTAGAAGATAATACTATGAATTAAATTTAATATAGCTCAAATAATAAAGATATAAGGAGGGATTTATATGTCAGAAATTAAAAGTAAAAAAAATGTCTATTTACCTGATGAAAGAACTGGTTATGCACCTGAACCACATTCTTTAATAAGCCATGGAAAAATAGAAGCTCCATCAACAATGTTACCTAATACTGTAGAAGATGATATTGTTGTAAATAATATTTCTTATATGGAATTTGATTATACTGAGCAACCTGAGCTTGACTTAGATGATGATATTTAAATAATTTTAGGAGGAATATTTATGGCTAAATCTAATAATAAGAAAAAAAGAACAGATGGAACTATTCCTATGAAAAATAAAAATGTAGCAACACCTATTAATTCTAGTAATATTTCTACTTCTTTTTATGATTATCCAAATAAAAGTGAAGTGTTGAAAAATAGTAAGACAAATCAATTATATTAATATAATCTAATATTTATTTAGATATATATTTATTTTATGGGGGGGGGATTTTTTTATAATGAATATATTAAAAAAAGCTAAGTCTAAAAATGAAAAGGTTTTATATAAAATTAAGAAAAATAAGCTTTTTAAAATTTCTTATCAGCTTATCTTATGTTTTTCAGTATTTATATTATTAATATTAATAATTTGGAGCATTAATTTTTATAATATGAAAAAAATTAATCAAGCCTCTAATGACTTATATAAATATAATACTCTTGGCATTTCTTATATTAATAAAATAAGTGAAAATGCTACTTATAATTATTTAAGTACTAAGCTACTAATTTACACTGAAAGTGAATATGAAAAAAATTCTATTATTCAAACTATAGATTCTAATAATAGAGGAAATAAAGATTTAAAGTTATCATATTCATATGCAATAAATAATGATGAAGATAAAGAAAGATTTGATGAAATAGTTAACGATTTATCTACTATTGAAAATCAATGTAATACCATTATTAAATTAGTTGAAGAAAATAAACTTAAAGAAGCAGAAATTAATATTGAAAATTTAGATTCTACATATAAGGATTTTAATAATAAAATAAGCAGACTAATTGATTTAAATGGGCAATGGGCTTCTGACTCATTAAATAATAATAAAGCTATTTTTAAAAATTCTGTATCCCTATCTTCTACTACTCTAATTGTTTTTTTAATATTAGTTTTAATTTCTTCAGCTTTAATAACCTTAAGAATAAAAAAATCTTTAAAGAGAATTATGGATTTATCTAATCGAATATCTAGTTATAATTTATCTCAAGATATAAATATTTCTTTTAATGATGAATTTGGTGCTATAGGATATTCATTAAATACAGCACAAAAAAATTTAAGATTTCTTATTAATTCTGTTATTGATATGACAGAAAAGGTTAAGTATTCTAGTCTTGGATTATCTACAGCAATTGAAGAAGTTACTTGTGAGTTTAATAAAATCAATGATTCATCAACGGAAATTAATTCTACAATTCAAGAAACTACTGCTATAACTGAAGAATTATCTGCCTCTATATTAGAAGTTAGTTCTAGTGTAGAAGTCCTTTCAGAGAAAGCTACTGATGGAAATTTAAATTCTGAAAAAATTCAAAAGAGGGCATCCAACATTAAGGATAATACAGAGTATGTAATAAATAATACTAATAGTATATATAAAAATTTTGAAGCTAATATAAAAAGCTCTATTGAAAAAGCAAAGGTTGTTAATGAAATTGTATCTATGGCTAATTCTATTGAAGAAATTGCAGATAAAACAAATCTTCTTGCTTTAAATGCTGCAATAGAAGCTGCTCGAGCTGGTGAACATGGAAAAGGCTTTGCTGTAGTTGCAGAAGAAGTTAGATTACTTGCAGAGCAATCTAAAATTTCTGTTCAAAATGTAAAGAATACAATTTCTGAAGTTAAAATTGCCTTTAATAATATTATAGAAAGCAGTAATAAATTGCTTGAATTTATTAACTTTGAAATTATGAAAGAATTTAATAGCTTTATAAAAATCGGGGATAAGTATAAAAATGATGGTATGTTTATTAGAGAAATGAGTGAAAACATAGCTGCAATGTCTGAAGAAGTATCAGCTACAATGTCTGAATTAAGTACTGCCATCCAAACTCTAGCTACAATGTCTCAAAGCTCTTCTTCAAATGTAAATGAAGTAAAAAATAGTATTAATTATACTACAAGTTCTATAAGTAAAATGCTTAATACAGCTGAAACTCAAGCTGAATTATCCGGTGAACTTTCAAAATTAGTATCTAATTTTATCCTTTAAGCAATAAAGTGGTACAAACTAAAAATTTGTACCACTTTATTACCTATTATTATAGATTATTTCTGTATCCCATCATTCCGCCTCTAGATCCGCCACAGCCTCTTCTATTTCCATTTTGTGAGTTGAATCCATACCCTTTTCCTTCACCATTATTTTGTCCTCTTCCTTCTTCATAATATGGACAATCAGGGTTACCTCTAAAGTAAGTATCATCTTCATTGTTTGTTACTGATTCATTAACAGTTGTATTATCATTTACAGTTTCTCCATTATTATCAGCTGCAAAAGTTATCGCCCCTGCACCAACAGTTATTGCTCCAATTATTGATAATGATAAAAGTAATTTTTTCATAGTTATTATACCTCCTAGTTAATTTATACTTATATCATAACTATTAATTTTTATAGTTTATTGATGGATTTGTGATGAAACTGTGAAAACTATATTTTATTAATTAATTCTTTTGGAATACTGAAGTAAAACTCACTACCACTACCTAGCTCACTTATTACTCCATAAGTAAATTTATGTGCTAGTATTATTTCCTTAGAAATAGCTAATCCTAACCCCATTCCTCCACTACTTTCACCTTTATAATATCTCTCCCATATATATTTAACCTCTTCTTCTTTTATTCCTGTTCCAAAGTCTTTTATATATATCTGTATATTATCATTAATTTTCTTTACTCCAAATATAATTTTCTCCTTAGAGTTTTTGGAATGCTTAATTGCATTAGTAAAAAAGTTCGATAGAACCCTAAATAAATAATTATTATCTATAGGTACATATAAGTCTTTTATATCCTCATCTATTTCAAAAAACAAATTTACACTATCGCTACCTATATTTTTTAATTTATTAAAACTATCTTTTATAAATTCCTCTAAACTACAACTTATAGGATTAATTATTTTATTATTATCTCTTAATTTACTTAATACTAATATTTCACCTACTAAGTTTGCTAGTACATCTACTTCTTCAATTATATTGGATGCATATTCAATAACTTCTTCTCCCTCTACTAAACCATCCTTTATAACCTCACTATTTGCTCTAATTACACTTAGTGGAGTTTTTAAATCATGTGTTACATTACTGATAAATTCTTTTTGCATCTTGTCTTTTATTTCAAGCTCTCTCGCCATTTTATCCATACTATTATTTAAATCTTCTATTTCATCTCTAGTGTTAATATTTAAATTACTCTTATAATTTCCTTTAGAAATATCTAAAGCTCTTTTTTGTAATGCAACTATTGGATTAGTAAATTTTTTACCTAAATAAAAAGCAATAATAGTTGACATAATAATTGAAAATGTGAAAATTAATATCATAATTAAGTTAACACTTTTAATTAATGACCTAATCTCCTCATAATTTTTGTAAACTACTATATCGCCATAAGCCGAAGAAATTTTTATTCCTATATATGAATTTCCACTTTTATCCTTAAAAATATCTCTCCCTTTAATACTGCTAAAATCAATTTGTTGCATTTGATTCATCATTCCCATTTGTCCCATGTGACCTCTTCCATTTCCACTTGGTCTACACATATTGGTAACTTCATTATCATTAATTAGTACAGCATATACATTTGCTAAATCTATTAATGTATTATTCTCAGCAGCTTCTAATACATATTGGCTAGCCGCTTCTAAACTAGAATATTCATTATTTATGTATAGCTTTGGTAATATGAAAGATGTTAAAAGAAAACCAAGAAAGGCTACTATAAGGTTTATTATAAACATATATTTTATAATTCTTTTACTAATTTTATTCATCTTCTAATGTAAGGCTATAGCCTACCCTCCAAACTGTTTTTAGATTTTCTTTAAAAAATTCTATTTTCTCTCTAAGTTTCTTTATATGAGTATCAACAGTTCTAGTATCTCCATAAAAATCATATCCCCAAACCTTTAAGATTAAATCATCCCTTGAATAAACTCTGTTTTTATTTTTTATAAAAAATAACATCAAGTCATATTCCTTTGGGGTTAGTATAATTTCCTTTTCATCTTCAAATACCCTTCTATTATCCTCATCTATTTTTAAATTTCCTAACTCTATTTCTTTTACTATATCTTTAATTGTACTTTTTAATCTTAAAGATACCCTTAATACTAGTTCTCTCATACTAATTGGCTTTACCATGTAATCATCAGCACCTAATTCAAACCCAAAAATTCTATCTTCCTCTTCTCCTCTAGCACTAGTTATTATAACTTGAGTCTTGCTATTTATAGATTTTATTTTCTTTAGAAGATACCAACCATCCTTATATGGCATCATAATATCTAATACAACTAAATCATATAAATTATTATCTATTAAATCTTCAGCAACTTTTCCATCAGTAGCTAAAGTTACATTATATCCTTCCTTTTCAAGATATAATTTCATTACTTTACTGATTTGTTTTTCATCTTCTACAATAAGTATCTTTATCATATTTCCTCCATAAATTTTCATCTTATATTCAATATATCATACTTTCATTAAATTTATTTAATCTTTTTAACAGCATTATAACGTTGACTTATATTCTAATTTGTGGAATTATTATGTATAATTAGAATATAAATTTAATTTTAGGAAGACGTGATATTTATGAATCCAAAATATTTGATTATCATATCATTTGATGCTGTTTCATCCCATGATATAAAGAAATTACAAGAATTAGATAACTTTAAATACTTAATAGATAATGGAAGTTTAATTACAAATGTTGAAAGTGTATATCCAACTTTAACTTATCCAGCCCATGCTACAATTATGACTGGAATGTATCCAAAGAATCATGGAATTATAAATAATACTTTAAATAAATTTTCAGATATAAATCCTAATTGGTACTGGTATAGAAAGTACATAAAAACTAAAACCTTATATGATTTAGCATCTGAAAAAGGATTAACTACAGCAGCTTTATTATGGCCAGTTGCTGGTCGTAGTAATATTAAATACAATTTAACTGAAATTTTTGCTCCAAAGCCTTGGCAAAACCAACTAGTTATGTCTGCTTTATCTGGAAGTATAAAATATCAATTGGATTTAAATAAAAGATTTGGTTACTTAAGAGATGGATTATCTCAACCTGCTTTAGATAACTTTGTACATGAATCTGTAAAATATACTATTTCTAAATATAAACCTAATTTACTACTTATTCATTATACAGATGTGGATACTAATAGACATAATTATGGCTATGATAGCAAGGAAGCAAATGCTGCTTTATTAAGACATAACAAAAGATTAGGTGAAATTATTAAAACTTTAAAAGAAAATAATATATTTGAGGAAAGTACTATAGTGGCTTTAGGAGATCATAGTGCCTTAGATGGAAATTATATAATTAGACTTAACTCTTTATTTAGAGAAAATGGGCTTTTAGAAGTAAGTAAAAAAGGACTTATAAAATCCTATAAGGCAGTTGCAAAAACCTGTGATGGCTCTTCTTATATCTACTTAAAAGATAAAAATGATACTGAAACTTATAACAAGGTCCATGATATATTAGAAAAACTTATAAATAATGCTAATTCACCTATTGAATTTATTTTAAATTCAAAGGAAGCTGAAAATGAGGGTGCTGATCCTAATTGCACCTTTATGGTGGAAGCTAACTTAAACTACTATTTTGTTGATGAAGCTATTGGAAATATAGTTGAAGAAGTTAAAGAAGATGAAGTTGGAAAAGTTTCTCATAGAACTAAGTCAACTCACGGTTATCACCCTAAGAAATCTGACTACAATACTTTCTTTATAGCTTCTGGGCAAGGTATAAAAAAGGGAGTTAAAATAGATGGCGGAAGCCTCATTAACCATGGTCCTACCATTGCTAAACTTTTAGGTGTTAATCTTGGAAAAACTGATGGCAAAGCTGAAGATAGAATTCTTGATTTGTAAATTGCCTAGTAAATATACTAAAGGAAGAAATTCAGTAATTTGAATTTCTATATTAATTGTTAACTACTGCTTATTAACTAAAAGAGAGGTTAAAATATGAAAAATTTAAATAAACAAGAAAAAAGTTGGGCTCTTTATGACTGGGCTAATTCAGCTTATTCAATGACAATTACATCAACAATCCTCCCAATATATTTTAAATCCGTTGCAGAATCTGGTGGAATGTCTTCCTCTAACTCTACTGCTCTTTGGGGATATACAATTTCATTATCTACAATGGTTGTATCGTTACTTGCTCCAATCCTTGGAACTATAGCGGATTATAAAGGTAATAAAAAGAAATTTTTTAAATTTTTCTTTACAATAGGTGTTTTATTTACTACACTACTTGCCTTTATCCCAGAAAATAATCCTATTTTATTATTAATTTGTTATGGGTTTACCTTGGTTGGATTTTCTGGAACTAATATTTTTTATGATGCTTTCTTAGTTGATGTAACTTCTAAGGAAAGAATGGATAAGGTATCATCCTATGGCTTTGCTTTTGGATATATAGGAAGTACTATTCCCTTTATAATATCTATAGCAATTGTTTTACTTTCTCAAAAAAATATATTGCCTATATCTCTTCCTCTTGCATGTAAGATAACATTTTTAATTACATCTACTTGGTGGTTAATATTCTCAGTTCCTCTACTTAAAAATGTTAATCAAATATATTATGTTGAGCCAGAAACAAATCCAGTTCAAAAATCTTTTAAAAGATTGTTTTTAACTTTAAAGGAAATTAAGAGCCATAGAAATATATTTTTATTTTTAATTGCTTATTTTTTCTATATTGATGGAGTTGATACTATAATTGGAATGGCTTCATCCTATGGAACTGATCTTGGAATATCTATGATAACCCTATTAATTATTTTATTACTAACACAATTTGTAGCTTTTCCATTTACAATTTTATACGGTAAGCTCTCAGAGAAAATTGGTGGTAAAAAGTTACTCTATCTTGGAATAATTACTTATACTATAATTTGTATTTATGGATATTTCATCAAAACTGCAGTTGATTTTTGGATTTTAGCTATGGCTGTTGGTTCTGCTCAAGGTGGTATCCAAGCAATTTCTAGATCATTCTTTGGTAAGATGGTTCCTAAAGAACATGCAAATGAATTCTTTGGTTTCTATAATATATTTGGAAAGTTTGCTGCTATTATGGGACCTTTCCTTGTTGCTATAATTACCCAAGCAACTGGACAAACTAGAAATGGTATTTTAAGTTTAATAATTTTATTTGTTGTAGGATTTATTTGCTTAACAAGAGTAGAAGAGTGCTAAAGCACAATGAAGAATTTAGAATTAAGAATGTAGCATTCAGGAGAAAACTCCTTGTGAGTTTTTGAAAATAATTAATGGACTGCCTAAGGCAGTCCATTTCAATTTAACTTCTAATCATTTAAAGCTTCTTTTCTTCCTTCAATAGCAGAAGTTAGCTTTTCTCCAAAATTCTTTAATAGAACTGAAATTGCTAGGAACACTACTAAAACTAATCCTAGTATTAAGAAGTCTTGTCCTATTATACTGTAATTTATAACATCTGCTGATATGACTTCTCTTAATGCTTGTACTGCATACGTGAAAGGCATAAATGGATTTAATACCTTAAAGAATGTAGGCACTACTTCTAATGGGAATGTACCTGCACAAGCCGTAAGTTGAAGTATTAGTAATATTATTGCAAGTAATCTTCCTGCATCTCCAAATAGAGATATTAAACACTGAACTATTGCAACAAATACTAGTGATAAGAAAATATTAGTTGCAAAATACAATCCCATGTTTGTTGGTTTTAAACCTAACATTAATACTACAATACTTACTAATATTGCTTGTAAAACTCCTACAAAAGCATAAGATAAGTATTTTCCAAAAACTTTATCAAATTTAGATAGATTTTCTTCATCCTTTAATTTAGAAGGAATTACGAAGAACATCATTATTGCACCTATCCATAATGATAATGGCATAAAATATGGTGCAAAACCTGTACCATAGTTAGGAATAGCATTTATTGCTTCTGCATTCATATTTATTGCTTGTGAAGCAAAGTCTCCCATCTCCTTAGCACTATTAACTAATCCATCCTTTAATTTATTAGCACCCTCATCTAACTTAGTACTTAATTCTTTACTACCATCATAAAGTTTATTAACACCATCAGTTAACTCTGGAACTGCTGAAGTTAAAGTAGCAATACCTGAATTTAATTCTTGTTGTCCATTGACTAATTTATTTGAACCACTTGATAATTCATTGGTACCATTTGCTAAAGCAGATGAACCATTATAAAGTTCAGTTATTCCTGCTGATAATGTAGGAATATTAGAACCTAAACTATTAACTCCTGCATTTAACTTGCTAGCGCCTGAATCTATAGCATTTAATCCAGTACTTAAATTACTAGTACTCTCAGCAATAGTTTTTAATCCAACTCCAAATTCACTAGTTGAAGGATTTAATCCTGAATTTAATGCATTTAATCCTGTATTTAATGCACTAACTCCATTTTGTACTTCAGAAACCTTTGAAATTAATGAAGTTGTACCATTTGCTACTTCTTTTGAACCAGTAGTATATTCATTAAGTTTTCCCTTGAAATAGCTATTTCCTTGTGCTAATTTTGTTACATCTTCAGCACTGGCTTGAGCTTTTTCATTAACTCCTTGAGTAATTTGTAATGCTTTATTAATTAAAGCATTTTTTGTAGCCATATCCTCTGTTGCATTTGCTTTTGTTAATAAATCCATAACTGCTGCATTTGCTTTTGCTGAATCTGATACTCCTGAAACTAAAGTATTAATTCCATTATAAATATCATTATATCCAGCAGATATTGCATCTGAACTTTGTGCTACTAAATTAGCACCAGCATTTAATTTAGCTATATCTTCACTACCTGCACTTAATGCATTATTTAATTGATTTGCTCCTGCACTTAACTTTCCTACTGAAGGATAGATAGTTGAAGTATAGGCATCGTATAATTTCTTACTTCCATCAGCAATTTGCTTTGATCCAGAATTTGCTGTAGAAATTCCATTTTTTAAATCAGAAGTTCCTTTTGATAATTCATTTACTCCATTGCTTAATGTAGGAACTTTATCATATAATTGTCCAAGTCCTTGGTTTAAAGCTTTTGATCCATTAGAAACTTCGCTTATACCATTATTTAAAGCTACTTGTCCATTTAATAATTGAGAGGACCCATCCCCTAACTTGTTAGCACCATCTGCTAATTCTGGCACCTTTTCATTTAAGGTAGATAAACCATCATAAATTTGTTTGCTTCCATCAGCTGCTTGAGTTAATCCATCCTTAGCTTCATATAAACTGTCAAAGGCTACTTCAATATAGTTACTTGAAATACTAGAATTTAATTTTCCCTTAAGTTCTGCTTCAACCTTTGAGTTAATTTGAGCTGCTAAGAAGTTTTTCTTATCATTAGTTACAAACTCAATTTTTGCTTTTTCTGGTTTTCCTTCTTTTGCTGATATTATATTAGATGAAAAATCTTCTGGGATAACCACTTTAGCATAGTAGGTTTTACCCTCTAAGCCTTCATTAGCTTCTTCTTCTGTGGTAAATTCCCAACCAATTTCATTATTGGATTTAAGCTCATCTACAATATCATTTCCGTAGTTTACCTTTTCCCCATCCATAACAGTACCACTATCATTGTTTACTACTGCTAAATGAATATCTTCTAACTTTGAATAGGGATCCCAAAAGGCATACAAGTATAGTAACGAGTATAAAAGAGGAACTACTATAATTGCGATTATTGACACTCGTATAAATCTATTCTTCAGAATGCCTTTAATGTCTTCCTTTGCAATTCTTAGGAAATTCATATAAATCACCTTCTATTTAGTTTTTGTACTGACTAGTCAATAATCAGTATGTTATAGTTATACTACTTTTGTACCGACTAGTCAATATTTGTAGTTAACTTTTATATTTTATCATTAGTAATCTTTTTCAAGTTTAAATTTATTAAAAATAATAAGAGATAAATATTATATTTTTGCTATTTGGAATATCCCAAGTAGCAGTCATATAATATCTATCTCTTTACAATCAATTGAATAAAGTAGATTATTTTAATTTAATAAAATTATGCTTATTTAAATTTATTTATTGATTAAACTATACTCTCTTATTTAACGCTTTAAGATTTTATCCATACTTTTTCCTTTTGCTAATTCATCAATTAACTTATCAAGATATCGTATTTCTTTCATAAGAGGTTCTTCAATATTTTCTATTTTTACACCACAAATAGTTCCTTTAATAAGTTTTCTATCAGGATTTAATTCAGGGGCATTTTGAAAAAACTCTGAATAAGTAACTTCCATACTTTCTAACTTATCTATCTCTTCAAAAGTATAACCAGTAAGCCAATGTATTATCTCTTTCACTTCATCAATAGTACGATTCTTTTTAATAGCTTTATTTACTAAAAGAGAATATATTTTCCCAAAACTCATATTATATATTTTTTCATTTCCCATCTTTCATATCTCCAATTTTTTTACATTTCAAACTTAGTTGCTTCAAATGGTTTATATAAAGTTATATATATCTATAAATAATATAATATAAATATTTATCTTCATTATTCATTTTTCATTGATTTATTGTTTATTCCATATTCAAAATACTTCATAAACTTTTTGGCTACTTCTTCATGGTCATATTCTTTTTCATTAATTATTTCATAAAGAGCTGCTGAAACTAATACTCCTACTAAGCTATAGCTTAATAGTTCAGGGTCTTCATTTTCAATAAAACCTCCAAGGATTACAGCTTTAAACTTAGTAGTGCTATTATCTATAAGAATTTTTATCTCATTTCTTAGCATATCATTTCTTTCTTCAGTGCCCCATAGTTGGCTAATTATAACTTTAAATAAGTCTTTATTTTCATAAACATATTTAAGCATTACCTTAACTGATTCTTGTATAATTTCGTAAGGATTATCCATACCTTCAGTTGCCTTATCAACTTCTTCATGAATAAGATTTATACCTTCCTTAATAATAAATATGAAAAGTTCTTCCTTGCTTTTGAAGTGATAATATAAGCTACCCTTAGCTACTCCTGCTCTTGCTACTACTTCATCCATAGTTGCTCCAGTATAACCACAATTTGAAAAAACCTTTATAGCTGATTCAAAAATAGCCCTTTTAGTTTTGTTCATTAAATCTCCACCTTCTTAAAAATTATCCTTTCGAATACGAGTATAATAATCTATAACATTTCTATCATATACTTCATTTATTTTTATGGAGCTTAAAAGAAAATCTGCACTAGATTTGCTCATAGCAACAGCTACATCATATAATACAGCTATTCTAAGTAAGGCTTTAACATCTGGATCATGTGGTTGTGATGTTAAAGGATCCCAAAAGAATATCATTATATCAATATCACCATTTACTATAGCAGCACCTATTTGTTGGTCACCACCCATAGGACCACTTTCAAAACCTCTTACTTCTAATCCTGTTTTTTCAGTAATTAGCTTAGCTGTAGTTCCTGTTCCACAAAGTTTATGTTTTTTTAATTCTTCCTTATTTTCACATGCCCAGTTTAATAAAGCCTCTTTTCTATTGTCATGAGCAATAAGAGCTATTCTCTTAACTTCTCCCATTGTATAACCCATCATAATCATCCCCCTAGTTGTTATGTATAATTTATATATTGTTAATAAAATTATACATAACTAATATTTATTTTACAATGGTACAAAGTTTATATTACAACTAGTATGTTAAGAGTACCTTTATTTTTAGGAATAATTCTATCATTAAATATCTTGTTATTAATAAATATACCTTTATTTTCTCCATTTTTACTTCGCCTAACTTCTATGTTGTAATCTTCAAATTCATTTTTTATATTAATGTTGTAACTATTCCAAGATTCAGGCACACAAGGCTCTATTATATATCCTTTTCCTTCTATCTTCTTTAAGCCTAATATGTCCTCAATTCCAACCTTATACATCCAACCAGAAGCTCCAGTATACCAACTCCAGCCTCCTCTTCCACCATGAGGCTCTTTAATATATACATCTGCTGACATTACATAAGGTTCAACCTTATATCGTCTTGCTTCTAACTCTGTATTAGCATGATTAATTGGATTTATCATATTATAATACTTCCATGCCTTATCTCCAAAGCCTAATTTGGTTAATGCAAGAATTACCCAAACAGCTGCATGAGTATATTGACCACCATTTTCTCTAACTCCTGCAACATAGCCTTTAATATAACCTGGTTCCAAGCTAGATTTATCAAAAGGAGGAGCTAGAAGTTTAATTAATCCATTATCTTTATCTACAAGATACCTATCTACTGCTTCCATAGCTTCTAAAACTCTTGATTCTTTTGCTGCATTAGATATTATAGACCAGCTTTGAGCTATAGAATCTATTTTACATTCATCATTTTCTCTTGAACCTAAAGGTTTTCCATTATCAAAGTAGGCTCTTCTATACCAGCCTCCATCCCAAGCGTTTTTTTCAAGGTTTTCTTTAATAAATTCTTGGAAGCCTATATATTCCATTTCCTTTTCATCATCTTTTTTATAACTACAAATTTCCTTAAATCCATCTAAGATTTTATATAAGAACCAACCTACCCAAACACTTTCTCCTTCACCCTTATTTCCAACAGTACTCATTCCATCATTCCAATCACCACTTCCCATTAAAGGTATGTTGTGTCTTCCAAACTTTAAGCCTCTATCTATAGCTTTTAAGCAATGTTCGTAAATATTTCCATTTTTATTTGAAGTATTAACTATAGTATATCTTTCATCTTCTCCATTTCTTAATGGTTCATCTTCTAAATAAGGAGCTTCTTCGTCTAAAATACTATAATCTCCTGTGGATTTTATATATTCTATAGTTACATAAGGTAACCATAACAAATCATCTGAAAATCTAGTTCTTATACCTGAATTAATAACAGGATGCCACCAATGCTGAACATCTCCTTCTAAATATTGTCTAGATGCACTTCTTAATATTTGTTCTCTAGTTATCGAAGGATTTAAAATACCTATAGACATTGAATCTTGAAGTTGATCTCTAAATCCGTAAGCACCACCACTTTGATAAAAGGCTGTTCGTGATAAATATCGACAACTTAATGTTTGATACATTAACCAGCCATTCAAAAGATAGTCCATAGAAGGGTCTGGTGTCTTTACTTGTATATTTCCTAGGAAATTTGACCAATAATCTTTTACTTCATTTAATGCCAAATAAACAGCTTCTATATCTTTATACTTATTTATTTTTTCTTCTATTAAACTTTCCTCTTCTTCTTCTCCTAAAATTATAACTACTTCTTTTTCTTCTCCTGCTTCTAATTGAATATTAATTTGAGAAGCCAAACAAGGATCATATATGCTTCCACTTAAATTATTTAGTTTTTCTATTTTTAATGCATTAGGATGACTTAAATCTTCACCTATTCCAATAAAACTCTTCCTATCCCCAGTAAAATATTGATTTTCTTCACCTAATACAGATAAATACGCTTTTAGCTTTCCAAAATATTTAGAATATGGATTTACTCCATAAATATAATTATTTTTAATATTAGTACTTATATATTTTGCACTTCCATAATTATAAACTCCAAGAACTAACTGAGCATAATAGAACAAGGATAAATTTCTACTAGAAGTAGATAAGTTTTTAAGCTTAATTTTACAAAGCTTTAGCTTTTCATTTTTAGGACAAAATACCTGCATTTCTCCTTTAATATTATAGGCTGTATGCTTAAAAGTAGAATATCCGAAGCTATGGTTTATTATATACTCTCCACCATCTCTAACTGGCATTGGAGTGATAGTAAAGTATGTTCCAATATCATTGTCTCTAATATATAATGCTTCTCCAGTTGGATCTACTACCCAGTCATTACTCCATGGAGTAATTTTATTTTCTCTACTATTTCCACACCAAGTATAAGTAGAGCCTACTTCTGAAATATGAAATCCAAAATCTTTATTAGAAATTACATTTATCCAAGGTGCTGGAGTGTTTTCATAATCTTTAAGCTTAATTACATAACTCTTATCCTTCTTATTAAATCCACCATATCCATTAAAGAAATCTAAATCTAATTCTTCTTCATTACTTTCATTATTATTATTTATTAAATTACTAAAATCTATATTAGTTGATGATAAAACATCTTTTTCTTCTAATATTTTATTATTAACATCATCCTTAACTCCAAAGTTTTTAATATAATAACCTTCATTTATGTTTACTTTAATTCTGTTAATTGGAGCAACTTCTTCATTCTTTTTGTATCCTTCATAATCAAAATTAGTAGCTTCTATTAACTGATTAGCTAAATTTCCATTTTTAGAATCTATATAAAGTCTTGAAATACCTATTAAGAAGTTTTTAACTTCTTCAACCATAGTTGATTTATTATGAATGAATATTCCAGAAGCCTTATTTATATTTTCTCTTTCCACAGAGTTTTTAACTGTAGATATTATATCCTTTTGCAAAGGTTCTTCATAAGATAATTCTTCTTCATTGTAAATTACTAAATCACTTTTAATCCCTTTATTTTTAAAGTAATAGTGCATATTAATAACTTGCCTTAATAAATCTATGTCTTCTTCACCATAAATAATTAATAATATAATTGGTAAATCTCCTGATATTCCATAAGCCCATAAGTTTTCTTGATTCATATTAATATTTTTTATATATTCTTCTCTATTCTTTCTTCCACTATGAAGATAAAGTAAATAAGAGGCTAAGCTTTGATATATATTAGCTTGAGCTGATCTAATTCCTATATGTTTAAGCTCTAATTGAGTAGAATAATTATATGAATCTAAGGATTTTTCAATTATAGGAATATCTTTATATTGGTATATTAAATCTAATACTTCTTCTTTACTTTCTCCAGTTCCAGTTAAGTAGTAAATAACGCCCTCTGCCCCTGGTTTTAATGTAACTCTACTTCTAATACTCATAATTGGATCTAATACAGTTCCTACTGTATTTTGAAGTGGTGCATCATTATCCATAACTTCTGGAGATTTTAAATTTCTGTTTCTTCCTATGAAATTAAGCCTTGAGGTTTCATAAGTTAAGTCCCCTTCTAATTCATTATTGCTTACTACACTATGAAAAATATAATGAGTAGTAGCACCTTCTGCTCTTGGTCTTCTATTTCCTATTAGAGCCTTAGCTTCTTCATTATACTCTGTGCTTATAAATAAATTAGAAAAACTAGGATGAACTGCATCCCCCTCAAAGGACTGCAATGTAACTTCTAAATAGCTAGTTATTTCTATAGTTCTTTGCTTTTCTGCATTATTTTTCAAGGTAATTTTTCTAATTTCTAAATTATCTTCACTAGATAACATAACTTCATATTTAGTATTTATATTACCATCATTTCTTTCAAACCTTGCTTTATCCAAGGTAAATTCAACTGTATAATCCTCATTTTCTTCTTTACATGGTTCATAGGTTGCACTCCAATAGTCATTAGAATTTAAATTCTTAATATAAAAAAACATTCCACTACTATCAGAAGTACTATCTCCCTTCCACCTATAAATAGTCATATCATCTTTTTTAGAGTATCCACTACCATTATCAGAAATCATTGTAGAATAGCTACCATTAGAAAGTAATAAAACCTCTGGATTTTCTCTCTTGCTTCCTGTAAATACCCTTGGTATAAAGTTTTCTCTTTCCATTATTTTATTATTTGTATTAGTAATATCTATATCTCTATCAAAAACTATATTTTCAGGAATTCTTTCCTTTAATAAAATTTCTACTGCTTTAATTTCAGGAATACTATGGAATCTTTCCATTAATATATTTCTATTTAATATATTATCTAAGGCAAGCAGTGACATTCCTAAATGGTGAACCATGTAGCATCTAACTTCTTTAGGATCTTCAATTCCTTTAGTATAATCTATTGCCTCAATAAATCCATATCTTCCATAAGCCTTCAAATCATAAAGCCTTTTTAGATTTTCTAAAGATGATTTTTTATCTAAAGGTAGTGTCATAATTGATGAATATGGTGAAACTACAACTTCATCTTCTAATCCTCTTTTTAACCCTATTCCAGGAACTCCAAAAGCTTTATATTGATAATTTTGGCTTACATCGAACTCGTAATAAGCAGATTCAGATATTCCCCAAGGTATATTTTTCTTTTCTCCATAAGCTCTTTGAGAATTGACTACAGAAGAATAAGTTAAAGACCAAATAGTATTATTAAAGTTTTTTATTATTTGAAATGGCATGAAATATTCAAACATAGTTCCACTCCAAGATACTAATGTTTTATATCCAAAAGCCTTAGTCATATTTCTACTTAAGTTATACCAATGCTCCTTTGGGATTTCTCCTCTTGCTATGGATAATAATGAAGCTATTCTTGCTTCTGAGGCCATTAAATCATAATAAGAGTTTCCTAATGAATTTTCTTCTATATTATATCCAATAGCAAATAATCCTCTTTCTTTTTTGTATAGGAATCCAAACTTCATATCTTCCATAATACTATCAATTTCTGATGCTAATATATTAATTCTTTCATCAAATTCTTTAAGTTTAACTATTTTCTTATCTAGTATTTCTTGAAACTCCTCTCCAGAAGCCTCTTTAATATCTTGTAAGGTATTAATAATTTGAAGTAAATTTGGCATTCTATAATCATTAAAGGAATCTAATACTAGCTTTTCAATTCCATCAAAAACAAAATCATAAAAATCTATTTTTCTTTCAATTTCTTTTTTTAATTTTTTTAGCCAGTAATACTCCTTATTGTTCTTTTCATCCTTATTTTCATTAATTTTTTCTATTTTGCTCTTAATCTTTTGTAATTCTTCTTCTAAGGCAATTTTATAATCCTTTAATTTTATATCATCTGGAAGCCCATCATAAAATTCTTCCTTATCATCTTTTCTAACTAAGGAAAAAGTATCTTTTAATGCTAATATTTCTTTTTCCCTAACTATTGCTTTATTTCTAAAAGTTCTAATTTCTTCCTTAATTATCCACAGGTATCCTAAAAGATTTCCACTATCTACTGTGGATATGTATCTTGGCCATAGGGATAACTTTGTTTTTGTATCATACCAGTTTAAGTAATGACCATTGTATTTTTCAAGTCCCCTCATTCCATCTAATATTAATTCGAGTCTATAAATAACTTCTCCTATTGAAAGATAACCTAAGTCATAGGCAACTATATTACTAATTAAGCCCATTCCAATATTGGTAGGTGAAGTTCTATGAGCTATACCTTTATAAGGTTTTTCTTGATAATTATCTGGAGCTAAATAGTTATTTTCTTCATTTACAAAGTCTTCATAATAAGCCCAAGTTCTTCTTGATACTTCCCTTAAAAACTCTTCTTCCTCAATTTCAAGCCTATCTTCTATAACCTTGTATTCCTTTGATATTCTACATGCAATCATTGGAGCTAATGCCCATAAAATAGCTATTGGTATAGTCGTTATTATTATTTCAAATGAATTTGAAAAACTAACAGTAAATATAAATATAGCAATAGCTGGGGAAATCCACATTTTTTCATAATACCATGAATAAGTATTTTTAACTGACCTCTCTACTTTCTCAGCAGTTTTCCATTGAAGTAAGTTTTTCTTAGATATCATTAATCTATATAAAGTTCTAACTATAGCATCTATCATTAAATAAGCTTGGTATGGAATAAAACTTATAATAAGTATTATTTGCCTTATATTTTTAAAAGTTCCCATCAGCTTCTTTTTAGGGGTAACAACAAAATCTGTAACTGTAAAAACTAATGGAACTATTATAGCTAAAAATAATAGGATTGAAATTTGAACTGCTCCCCTAAGTATTGTTAAAGTTGAAATTAAACCAATTAATAGACTTGGTGCTAGAAGACTTCTTCTAAGGTTATCAAATATCTTCCACTTAGATATAGGAGATAGCTTACTCGAAAATAAAAAACCTGCTATTTGCCAATCTCCTCTTACCCATCGGTGTAATCTTAAAGCGCTTGATAAATAACTTGATGGATACCCATCAACAACTTCAATATCTGTAACTAAAGCACACCTAGTTAAAGCTCCTTCAATTAAATCATGAGATAGTACAGTATTTTCTTTAATTTCATCCTTTAATATATTGTAGAAACTATTAATTTCTATAATTCCCTTACCAGTAAATATACCTTCATTAAATAAGTCTTGATATGTATCTGAAGAAGCTATTGAATATGCGTCTACCCCAGCATCCCCTGCAAAAATCTCTGAAAAATAAGTTTTATGTTTATCTTCTAAATTAATGCTTACCTTAGGTTGCATTATACTATAGCCTCTTATTACACTGTTTCCTTCAATATATGGTCTATTTAAAATATGACTCATAGCTGAAATCATTTTATTTGCACTACCTATAGGCAAGAAGGTATCACTATCTAGTGTTATTATGTATTTAGCATCTCTTAAAACTTCAATATTGGAGCTTATTATATTATAACTAGTTTTCTTATTTCCTTTTATTAAGGCCATAAACTCCATGAGCTTTCCCCTTTTTCTTTCATAGCCCATATATATTCCTTCAGAAGGATTAAATAATCTTTTTCTATTTAAGAAGAAAAACCTAGTATTACTGTCTTCCTTTGAATACTTTTCATTTAATTTATTTATAAATCTTAATCCTTCCTCATTAATATCTTTATCTATATCCTCATTCTCATTATTGCTATCAAATAAATCTCCTAGCAAAGCAAAGTATATATTCTTATCTCTATTAGCTAAATAATAAACTTCTAATCTTTTTAATAAATTAATTACATCACTGCCATTACTAAAAATACATGGAATAACTACTATAGTCTTATCTTCTTCAGGTATCCCATTAGGATAATCCATTTTGGGTATAAAGCTAACCTTTGTGATCTTTGCAATAAACCAGTTATATAAAGAAATCACAACTTCACTAGAGGGAATGAGCATTAAAATAAATGCAAAAATATATTGCCCTAAGCTAAAGCTTAGTGGTATAAAATACGTTAATAATAAAATAACTAAATCAACTAAAATAGTTCCAATTATTATAGATAATATATATGATGTTTCAGGAATTCCTTTATTTATATTTTTATTTATTCCAAACCTTCTTAAAAGCTCTTCTACTCCATCATCTACCAAGTAATAACCAATATGCTTTTTGTATAAATTTTTATCATCTAAATATAGGCTACTAAGTTCTAAAGCAACTTTTATTAATTGAATTTCATCTATATTGGTTTTATTAGATATTTCTTCAACTTTATGCCTATAATAGTCCTTAGTTTCAAAGTCCATATTATTATAGACTCCAGCTGGATCTTTCATTAATAGTTTTTCTGCCTTAGAAGTTTCTTGGAAGAACTTTTTCCAATTAATCGAATCCATTATTCTTAAGGAATTTATATTTAATCCAATAGCTGTTGCTATACTTCCTTCTTTAATATGTTCCTTTATTATTTCTTTTTCAAAACTACTATTTTCTTCTGCCTTTAATCTTTTTAATGCGAAATTATATATTCTCTCATCCTCAATGGAATTATCTCTTAAAATGCTAAAGAACTTATCTATAAATTCAGGTGAAAATAAGCCATCATGTAAGCTTTTATCTTCTCCTAAATAATTAATTTCATTTTTATTATCATTATTTCTATTTATTATAGGATATTTTTCTTCAATCTTTGATAGCAGAGATTCTATATTTTTATTTTCATAATAATCTATTACTATATTAGCTAAATCCTTAGCACCTAATCTTTGTTTTTGAAGAACCACCATATCATTTACTATTAATGCAAGATTTATAATTAAAGCTATTCTTAACATCAATGGAAATGCCCATAACTCTCCAATAGTAAAATCTTCATTCAAATTATTTATAAATTTAATTGGATCTTCCTCATCTTTAATGCTTTGGTTTACATCTATATAATCCTTTGCAAAACTATAAATTCTAGGATAACTTATCCCCTCTATCTCTATATTAGGTAGCTTCTCAAAGTAACTATAAGGAAGGTTATGCTTTATAGTTTTAAATTCCTTTTCTATTAAATAAATATTATCTAAAATCCATTCAGCTGAAGGGATAACCTCTTCTCCCTGCTTTACTAACTTATTTAGATATTTATGATTATGAATAATCCCCTTAAAAGCTTCATTTAATTCCATAAGGACAGTTTTTCTACTGTTTTTAACTACTTCATCTTTCACAAATAAATCCCCTTTCTTATTACTTTATTTAAACTCATAAACATTAAAGTATTTTTCCCATTAGATAGATTTATTATTTGCAAAAACATGAAATATTAATCATTTGTGTTAGTAATATAAAAAAGGTTGTAGTTTAAACCACAACCTTTAATAATATAAATTATATTCTATTTTTATTATTTAACTTTAAATTCTTCTATTGCTTTTCTAGTTACCCTTAGCTTTTCTTCAACAACCTTTAAGTTTGTTCTTGCCATTCCTAAGAATAACATATCAATTACTGCTAACTGTGAAATTCTTGAACTCATAGCCCCTTCTCTTAAAGATTTTTCAACAAAAGGTACTCTTAATACTATATCAGATAGATCAGCTAATGTATTACTTATGCTTGATTTAGTAATAGCTATAACAGGTACCCCATCTTTTTTAGCATTTTCAACGCACTTTAATACTTCCTTAGTTTCTCCAGAATATGAAATTGCAATTGCAACATCACCTTTTTCCATAAGTGCTGATGCAGTCATTTGTAAATGAGTATCATTATGAGCTATACATCTCTTATTAATTCTACTTAACTTGTAATAAAAATCCATAGCTACTAAACTAGAATTACCTACGCTAAATATATAAACATTATTAGCTTTATTTAATATATCTATAGCCTTTTCTAGCTCTTCTTCTTTTAATACCCCAACAGTTTGATTCATTATGGAGTCTATTGAGCTTTTTACTCCTCTAATTATATTTTTTGTAGATAAATCACTATGAAGATATTCAAAATCTGCATTATCTTCATCACTTTGTAAGTTTAACGATAATTGTAACTTCATTTCATTTAATGAATCAAAACCTATTTTTTTAGAAAATCTCACTACTGTTGGAGCTGATGTATTTGTTACATCTCCTATTTCCTTTGCTGACATACTAATAATACTTTTTTTATTACTTAAAAGGTATTCTGCTATTGATTTTTCTCTATCAGTAAAACTCTCAAAATTCTGTTTAATATATTGTAATACGTTCATTTTCCACCCTACTATTCTTTTTATTTATTTACATTAAAGTGAAATTTTTTACCACTCTGTATATATTTTAATAAATAAAAATCCTTTTGTAAAACAGAAGCTACAACATTTGTCCTATTATCTTTCTTTTGATTATTTTTTACTATTTGTAGCTCACCCATATATCTTTGATACTCCTTATTATCTATTGTTATATCTCCATATTCCTTTTTTATTGTATTAAAAGGTTCTATGATATCTCCATTTAATATAAGTCTACTTTCACTTGCTCTAATAGCATCTCTTGCCTCATCTGTTCTTGAAGAATATACTTCATTTAATAATCTAAGAATAACCTTATCATCAGTTTTTACTTCTATATCCAGTTCTATTACATCTGGACTTAGTGATGATAATTCTTTTAGTTCTGAAATACTTGGAAGGGAATCTCCAATAAATACAGAAGTATTTCCTAATGCAAATAAATGATTAGAAGCTTCCCTTACCCCTAAATCTCTATGATCCTCAAGAGTTGGAAGACCATCCTTTAAAGGACTTCTCTTTCTATTATTTGATTGAACAAAGGCACAAGGTTTAATTCCTCTTAGTTTTAATAAATTATTTTTCTTTATCATACATTCTTCCGAAATACCCGTTCCTACTCTAGGATAGAAATTATGAAGAGCATCAATATTTTCATAATTAGGAGAATGCTTATCTAATTCATAAAAAAATTCTTCTGTAATAGTAGAAGCATTTAATTGAATTTTTATATCATAATTATTTTTACTCATCTTAGCTATCTCTTCTTCACTATAGCCAAAATCAATTCTTATAGTTTTTACTCCCATATCCCTAAGTCCTTTTAAATCCATATCCTCTAAGTCTAAAAATTTAAAAGTATTAGGAGATATATCGCTAATTATATCCATCTCATATTCCTTAGCTAGTTTAAAAAACTCTCTAACTTCTATTTTTAAAATATCATAATTAGCCTCTGGAATGTGTAAGGATGTAAATATTCTAGTAAATCCAAGATTGTGTGCATCTTTAAGTAATTGAATATTTTCCTCTTTCGTATTATCTAACCCAAAATAAACTGAAAAACCATAACTCATAAAATACCACCTTCTTAAATGTAAAATGTAAAATTAAAAATTAAAAATTTAGGAAAAAAACTCCCGTAGGAGTTTTTTTTATTTCCATTTCAATAACTCAACTCGTTGAGTTATATCATTAATTCTTCATTCTTCATTTTTAATTCTTAATTATTCTATTGGGTCTTCAAATCCTAACATTTCTGTAAATAGGTATCCAGCTATATAAGATGCTACTACACCTACTAGGAATACTATCATTTTTCCATCAGCTATTAATAATGCTAATGGTAATCCTGATACTCCCATTGCAACTGCTCCAACTTTGAATAAAGCCATTACAGCTCCACCAACACCTGCTCCTAAACAAGCACCTAAGAAAGGTTTTCCAAGAGGTAGTGTTATACCATATATTAATGCTTCTCCAATTCCTAAGAATCTTTCACTGCATCATCACCTACTAAAACTTGCTTTCCAACTATTTTACTTACTTCTGTAGTAACTTTATTTACTTTTCCAGGTCCATATATTACTTGAAGTTGTCCTTCAGCCTTTACTACTCCTAAAGCACCTTCAGACTTTTTAATTCTCTCCATATCTACTTTAGAGTAATCCTTTAACTCTAATCTGCAGCGAGTCATACAATTCGCTACAGATAAGATATTTTCTTTTCCACCAACTAATTCTACTAAATTTCTAGCAATTTCTGCATTATTCATAGTTTCATCCTCCGTTTTTTATTATTTTAGTTAATGATTTTTAATGCTTCAGCAATATATCCTTTGCTTTCATTTAATAGTCTCTTTGCTTCTTCTTTTTCTAATTTTGAAAGAATCATAAATATTGATAATTTAACATCAAAATCAGTTTTATTTAATAATTTTTCTGCTTCTTCTCTAGTTACTCCAGTTGCTTCACAAACTATTTTTTTTGCTCTTTCAACTAACTTTTCATTAGTGGCTCTTACATCTATCATTAAGTTCCCATAAACCTTACCTAATTTAATCATAGTTCCTGTGGATAACATATTTAAAACTAGCTTTTGTGCTGTACCAGATTTTAACCTTGTTGATCCTGTTATAACCTCTGCTCCAACAACTGGTGCTATTGAAATCTTAGCTGCCTTTGATACTTCTGAATCAGCATTGCAGGTTATTGAAACTGTTAAGGCTCCTATTCTATTTGCATATTCTAATCCACCTATCACATATGGTGTTCTACCTGATGCAGCTAAACCAACAACAATATCATTTTTGCTTAATGATTTATTTTTTAAGTCTTCTACTGCTAATTCTTTTGAGTCTTCTGCTCCTTCTTTAGCTCTAAATATTGCTTCTTTTCCTCCAGCAATTATTCCTTGAACTAATTCTTCTGAAACCCCATAAGTTGGAGGACATTCTGATGCATCTAATATACCTAGCCTTCCTGAAGTACCAGCCCCTATATAGATTAATCTTCCGCCCTTGTGTATTCTTTCTACTATTCCATCTATCGCTTCTGCAATCTTAGGTAATTCTATTTCAACTGCTTCTGCAACTTTTTTATCTTCATCATTTATTAGTTTTACCATTTCCAAAGTTGAAACTTTGTCTATATTTACAGTGTTTTTATTTCTACTTTCCGTCGTTAATTTTTCTAAATTTATTTTATTCATTTAAGTCCCTCCTAACAAGTAAACTATTTCATCCCATCTACAATCTTATATTACCATATATGAAATATCATTTCAATATCATTTCTTTTATTTTTAAATTACATTTCAGTAAACCTTTTAACTCTTTGGAAACAAATATCAAAAAGGAGCTGTTTAAAACAGCTCCCTTAAAGAATAATTTAAAATGTATTATGTAGAGTTATTGCAATATTTACTTTTTAAATACAGCTTTCTCTTATAAAACTACTTTCATAATTTTTTAAGTGTCTATATATTTTTAATAGTTATTTGTACTGTATTACTATATTAATCTTTGAAATATCATTTCATATTATAAATTATAGAATTCAGTAAATAATTTTATGCTATACATATTATCTTTTACTGTTGCAAGTTCCCTAATAGAATGCATTGAAAGTAAAGGCGCTCCCATATCCATAACTGGGATAGTTAATAATGAGGATGTTATTGGACCTATAGTTGTTCCCCCTCTAACATCTGATCTATTAAAGAATTTTTGATATGGAACTCCAGCTTCTTTACAAAGTCCTTCAAAAATTGCAGCATTATAGCTATCTGTGCTATAACTTCCAGATGCAGCTGTTTTTAATACTGGCCCATTACCTAACACTGGTCTATTTGTTGGATCATGTTTTTCTTCTGCATTTGGATGTACAGCATGAGCTAAATCTGCAGAAATCATTAATGAATTTGATAAAGCTCTATAAAGTCCTTCTCTATCTTTTCCTAATGCTAAAGTTATTCTCTCTAATATATTTAATAATAAAGCTGAATTAGCTCCTTGAGGAGTTAAACTTCCTATTTCTTCATTATCCATACAAACCATAACCTTTGTTGATTTGTTTGCCTTACTTTCAATTAGAGCTTGAACGCCTGCATATACCATCCACATATCGTCTAATCTTCCAGCTGAAATAAACTCTTCATTTATCCCTATAATAGCTCCTTTTTCAACTTCATATAGACCTAAATCAAAACCTAGAATATCTTTAGTTTCTACATTTAATTCTTCCGCTAAAATCTTTACTAGATATCCATCCTTTTCAAACTTATCATTTATTAAGCTTAATAAAGGTAATGTATCTTTTTGTTTGTTTATATTAAATCCTTCATTTACACTTCTATTCATATGAATTGCTACACTTGGAATTATAAGAAGTGGCTTATTAATATTTACAAGCTTAACTTCTGGCTTTAAAGGAGATTTTCCCTTTAGTGTAACTTTTCCTGCTATTCCTAATGGTCTATCAAACCAAGTATAAAGAATTGGTCCTCCATAAACTTCAGTATTAAGTTTTATGTACTTTCCTTCTGAAACCATTTCTGGATTTGCTTTAATTCTAAAACCTGGAGAATCTGTATGAGCTCCAATTAATTTAAATCCATCTTCCTCAACATCTCCATTCCCTATTGTAAAAGCAATCAGAGCTGAATCATTTTTTATAACATAATACTTACCTTCTTTTTGTAAGTTCCACTTTTCACTTTCTTTTACTTCACTAAAACCATTCAAACCTAATCTTTCTTTTATAGTCTTAACTGAATGATATGCTGTTGGACTTTTATATAAAAAGTCAATTAAATCTAACGCTAATTCTTTTTCCATAGTTTCCCTCCTGAATATTATTTTTATATAAGTCATAATAAGTATTATGTTTTTTATTTATACTTAATATTATTAATATTTACTTATAAACATTATTTTAGCAACTTATATCAAAAATAATTAATAACTTCAATAAGTCTATTATACCATAAATTCCATTTAAATTGATTTCAATTAATCATTTTAATTTATACCCCTTGTAGTTTAAGTAAGCTGTAAAACATCAGTTATACTTCGTTTTAATCTTCTCAGACTATATAATAATATCTCACTACTAATTTTAAAAGCCATGTTCTCATTATTTATAGATACATGGCTTAATTTACATATTAATAAAATATTATTTTATTTTTATTTCCTTAAAATCCTCAATATTTTTTTCTTTCCAAAAACTATTGTAATATACTTGTAAATCCCCTTCATAATTTATATTATTAAATTCAATTATATAGTTATTACTATCTTCTTCATACATTGTTCCATACCATAAACTGCTATCTAATTCTGATTTAGTAGCTAATAAATTAAGATTAGTAAACAACTCTATAGGCAGAACATCTCCTTCAATATAAAGCTTTACTTTACCTAAATCTCTTTCAACCTTACTAATTTTATACTTATTATTTGAATTTGTAACTATTTCTTTTGGATAAGTTATTCCCTTTTCATTCTCCAAAATAATATCCTTTTCGAATTGAGTGTTTTTAAGCCCTTCTTCTGTTATACCGGTATATATAACACTTACATTTTCTGCTTCATTTATATCTGAATATTTTAAGGTTTTAAACTCTATCATCGCATCATTTTCCGATAAAAACGTACTTGTTCCATAATGATATCTACCATCAACTTTTATCATAAAAGCATTATTTAAACTATAACCATCTAAATCTTTACCTTTCACAAATAAGTTTGTTTCTATAATTGAGGATGTAATTGATTTTATATTTACATCTCCTAATAACTGATTGATTTCAAGTTTTTTAACATCATTAAAGGCTGAGGTGAAATCTGCATTTATATCAAATGCAATATTAAATTCTTCCTTAAGGTCTTTATTAAGTTTTTTTACATTTATAGATATATTACTTTTCTTTGGAAACAAACCTTCAATACTATCTGCTTCACTTATAATTATACAATTATAATCATCTATATATTGTGTTGAAGTAAATCCAGACCCCGAAGTCATTCCTAACTTAGGCCCGTTAACACTGACATCTAAATGATCATTTCTCTCTTTTAAAAAAGGAGTAGGACTCTGTATTTTTACTGCAACAATCATTGTATTTGGTGTTACTAGCATTTCCTCTATCGTAACCTTAAAACCATTTTCTTCTTTAGCCATTCCAATAAACTTTTTATAATCCTCAAAATCATCAAAAATCCCTACTTTTTTATATAACTCCGCTAAAATAGAATTATTCTTAGCTATTACAGGGGTGCTTATTACTGCAAGTGAAAAAATTCCAATCATTATTGATGCAGCTATTTTTATCTTTTTAGCTTTTCTATGACGAAGTGTTGATTTTACTTTTTTTCTAACCCTTTCCTTTACTATATCTGGCATCTCAATCTTTCCTGTTTCACTATCATTAGTATATATTTCTAAATCATCTATGTTCTCTAAAAGTTCTCTTGGATTCATATACTCACTCCCCTATATTAAATTTATTTTGTAATTTTTTTCTTCCTCTAAAAATTCTTAAGTTTATAAATTTATCTGTTAACCCCATTTTTTCACTTATTATTTTACTAGGTTGATCCAAATAAAATTTTCTTAAAAATATTTCTTTATCTATATTATTCATACCTTTAATTTCTTTAGTAACATCTTTTAACTTAGCCTTATTTTCTAGTCTTTTATCAAAAGAATATTCTTCATATAAATCTATATCTTCAATATTCAATTTACTAGAGTGTTTAATTTCTTTTCTATAAATATCTATTGCTGTATTTTTAGTTATTGCTATTATCCACGGATAAAATTTTTCTTTTTCTCTATTAAAATATTTTACATTATCCCATATTTTAAGTAGTACATCATTTAAGCATTCTTCACTTAGCTCACTATTTTTTAGTACACTATATGCTACATTAAAAATTCTTTTTGAATAATTATCGATAACATAATCTAAAGCTTCAATATCTCTTTTCTTCAAATAGTCTATGAAATTTTCATTGTCAACCATAATTCTCCTCCTATAAAATAATTTAGCTTTCATATATATTAACGTAATTACTTTTAATAATATTTCACCAATTTGATGATACTTCCCTATCTTTTCAATTTTGTTATAATTGAAACTACTAAACTTTAGTATATAATAAATTTATGATACTATATATAACTAGATATTAATATTTTGGGAACTCAAATAAGACTTCTTATAATAATTATATTTAATAAATATTTAAATAAAGTAAATTTAGAAATACTAAACTGGATAGGAGTGATTTAATGATATCAAAATTCTTAGTTAAAACTTTTATTAAAAACTCTGAAAACACTAAAGATCCTAAAGTTCGTAATAAGTATGGTACTTTAGGTGGAGTTGTTGGAATAATAATTAATTTTATTTTATTCTTAATTAAATTCTTTGTTGGTATGTTAGTTGGCTCCATTGCAATATCTGCTGATGCCTTTAATAACTTATCAGATGCAGGTTCTTCTATAATTACTATACTTGGATTTAAAATGGCAAGTAAGCCTGCTGATGCAGAGCATCCTTTTGGCCATGGAAGAATAGAATATTTATCGGCACTTTTAGTTGCCTTTTTAGTTATGCTTGTTGGAGTTCAATTTATTAAATCTTCTATTGAAAGAATTTTAAATCCTACAGCAGTAACATTTGAAGTTGTACCTTTTATACTTTTATTAGTTTCTATTGGTTTTAAGTTTTGGTTATCTTCCTTTAATAAATTTATAGGAAATAAAATTAACTCTTCTGCCTTAAAAGCTGCTGCAACAGATGCTTTAGGTGATGTCTTTACTTCTAGTACTGTTGTTATTTCATTTTTAATAGCTAAGTTTACAACTTTCCCTATAGATGGATATATTGGTGTATTTGTTGCCTTAGCAATTTTATATGCAGGTTTTGGGTTAGTTAAAGAAACTCTTAATCCATTACTTGGTGAAGCACCGGATCCTGAGCTCGTAAATGAAATATGCGAAAAAGTATTATCTTATCCTCTTATTTCAGGAGTTCATGACCTTATAGTTCATAATTATGGCCCAGGAAGAATAATAGCTTCACTACATGCTGAAATACCATCAGATAAAGATATAATGGAAATTCATAATGTTATAGATATGGCAGAAAGAGAAGTTTCTAAGGATTTAAACATACATTTAGTAATTCATATGGATCCGATTTGTGTAATTACAGATGAAATTAAAGAAACTTGGAACTATGTAGAAACGGTTTTAAGAAAATATCCTGAAATAAAATCAATGCATGATTTTAGAATAGTTGGCGAAGGTAATGTGAAAAATCTTATATTTGATATAGTGGTATCTCCTTCAATATCAGGACACAAAAAAGAAAAAGAAAAAATGCTTGAAAATATTAAAGAAGCAATTCATTCAGAGCACCCACAATATAATTGCGTAATTACAGTAGATTACGACTTCATGGAATAATTAATGGGCAAATAAATATTTTATCTTCCGTCGCATTCGCTCCAAGTCAGAAAAATATTTTATTTGCCCATTATAAAACTAAAGGAAATAACTCCTCTTTTATCGGAGTTATTAAAGTGATTGCGACCTCTTATTTGCTCCCAGTCAAACTAATCTACTCCTCTTAACTATAAAGGAGGTATCTTAATGTTTGAATTTAAAAATTTTGATTACTTAACTAATGGTGAAATCGATTTAAAACTTGAAGAAAAAATACCATATAATGAAGCAAAGGATTATGTACCTACTTATAAATATAAAATTACTCTTCATGGTTTAAATGAAACTATAGGAAATATTGATATTAGAATAGGATACAATGAAGGCACTTATTATGGTGGTAATATAGGTTATACTATTGAAGAGAATTATAGGGGTAGCAATTATGCAGCAAAGGCATGTAAAATTATAAAAGCCATAGCAATAGCTCATGGAATGAATAAACTTATAATAACTTGTAATCCTGATAACTATCCATCAAGAAAAACTTGCGAAAAAATAGGTGCCAAACTTAAAGAAATAGTAGATTTGCCAATCTACAATGAAATGTATAAAATTGGCGAAAAACAAAAGTGTTTATATGTATGGATTTTAAACTAATATAAAAAAGCACTTCTATTATTAAAAGAAATAGAGTGCTTTTTTGTTTTTAATCAACTAATACTATAATAAATAAAACAAATAATGATATAGAAAATGGAGAATTAAAAACGAAATTAGAAAATAACATGCTGAATATAATTGTATTATTACTATAGATTATGACCTCATTAGTAAGGATTAATTGCACTTATATTACAAAGGTAAATAGAGAAAATAAAGTTTATAACGAAACTATCTGCCTAATAGAGTACACCTCTTTATATTATATTTACTTTGCTTGATTTTTTCGTATTAAATTAATGCTTGTAATGTTCCTTATTTAACTTTTGAATAAAGAAGAAATGCAACTTCCTATTCTTTTTCCTATTATCAACTTATATCTTACTTAATTATTTTTCGATCACTCCAAAAATTTACAGCTTTTTCTTTCAACCAAAGTGACTGGTATTACATAATTAGCTGAAAATTTCATATCATTTTCTATTGATGTAATAATCGATTTTGTTGCTATATCCGCCATTTCTACTAACGCCATTTTTATTGAAGTAAGTGGTGGATTAAAATATTTTGATGACTCAATATCATCAAATCCTATAACAGAAATATCCTCTGGAACTTTGAACCCTTCTTCTTTTATAGCCTTGATTGCACCAAATGCTATTTTGTCATTACTAGCGAAAATAGCCGTAAACTTAATGTTTCTACTAAATAATTTCTTAGTAGCATCATATCCAGCATTTTCAATAAATTCACTATTTATTATTAAATTTCTATCTACTTTTATCCCCGAATCTTCCAATGCTTTTTTATATCCTCTAATTCTGTCATTTGATGAAAATTTATCTGTGCCGCCTGTAATATGTGCTATTTTTCTATGATTCATATCTATAAGATATTTTGTAGCAGTATAGGCACCATTGTAATTGTCAGCATTTACTATCATACACTTATTGTATGTAACATCATCAGGTTTAATTGACTGATCAACTAATACAACCTTATACCCTCTGTCAATTATTGCTTTTATGGATTCATCATCATCATTCTGTCCTATAAAAATCCCCCCAGAAATAGTCTTGTTATAAAAACACGCTTTGATTTTCTCGTAACCTTCAACAGTATGTATTATATGAACAAGAACTGTATATTCCATTTCACTGGCGGTTTCTATCACTGAACTAGTGAATTCTAAATAATATGGACTTTTGGTAATTCTATTTTTAAGACCCTCTTCTTTGTGTATCAAATCTATAATAAATAAACCAATAACCCTGTTTTTACTTCCAGCAAGCATTCTTGCTGAAGCATGTGGTACATAATCATATTCTTTAATTATCCTTAAGACTTTTTCTCTTGTTTCTTTTGGAACATTTGAATAATTATTTATAACTCTAGATACAGTACTACGTGATACTCCTGCAAGTTTTGCAATTTCACTGCTATTCATAAAAACTTATCCTCCTTTCAGCCTTGAACTCGTGTTTATAGTATAATACTATATTATTTGCTTTAGTTTTTCAATATTTTATTATTTACGAACATAACGAAATACCTATATACTAAGTACTTTTTTGCATTTAATATATAGGTATCTTTATAAATATACTTATTTAGTTTCCTTTTACTTTTTACTTTTTACTTTTTAAATTATTTATCATTTAACTGCTTGAATATTTCTATCATTTCTTCAATTAATGATTTAATTGTCTCAGCAGCCATCATTTGATCTTCTGCATGCATTATTATTAATGAGAATTCAACCTTTTCTCCAGCTGCTTCTTTTTGTATCAATGAAGTATGTGCATGATGTCCTTTTACAAGATATTCAGATGATTCATTCATCTTCTTTTCTGCTTCATCATACTTTCCTTCTCTGACATTTCTTAACGCCTCAATAGCTAATGATTTTGCCATTCCAACATTACTAATTATATCAAAAGCTATTAATTCAATTCCATCCATTTCTAAATCTCCTATTCTAAATCCTTAAATTTTGCGATTGTTTAGTTCATTATATTGATTCACTACAATTCTTTAACATACTACATCTGCAGTAATATTTTTAGATTTATTTTGCTATTTCTTCTTCTAATTTGATTCCACTTTGTGATTCTTCTTCAACCATTTCTGCTTTATTTGCTGCTATTACAAAAGGTGCATATATTAATACACTCACTGCAAGACATATGAATCCTACAATTAATGCTGTGATATTTCCACCTGTCCCTAAGAACGGCATTAATGGTCCTGGAGTTGTCCAAGGAATACCAATTACTACCGGTGGCATAATTTTAAGAACCATTACTGCTACATAACCAATCATTATGTTTACAACTGGTGCTAATATAAATGGAATTATATAAATTGGATTTAAAACTATTGGTAATCCAAATATAACCATTTCATTTATATTAAATATTCCTGGTGCTAAAGAAAGTTTAGCTATACTTCTTGTTTCCTTTGTTTTACAGAATATTAACATAGCTATAATTAAACCTAATGTACATCCTGAACCTCCATATTCAGAGAAAGCACTAGCTAGACCACTGTATGTTATTGGATAAGGAGCCCCCCATGCAGTCCCTTGACTAGCAACGTGTAATAGGTTTGCATTACCTGCTTCTGCAAACATAGTATCTCTTATTGCTGCTATAGTATTTGGTCCATGTATCCCCATAACCCAAAGTGATTGAGATAAGAATGCTAATATAATTACTGAGAATATGCTTTGACTCATTTTAGTTAATGGAGTTTGGATTATGTTGTATATTAATTCATGTAATCCACCTGGCGCAACCATCTTAACAAAGTAGTTAATAACTGCGAATAATATAGTTGTAATAATAATTGGTATTAATACTTTGAATGATCTTGCAACTGCTGGTGGTACTTGTTCCGGCATTTTAATTTCTAATTTATCAGACTTTGATAATCTAGACATTAATTCACCAACTAATAAAGCAACTAAAATTGCTACGAATAATCCCTGAGCTCCCGTATATTGAGTTGTAATATAATTTACGCCTTCATTATTAAAATAATCCGGATATATTATAAAGTAAACAGAAATTGCTGTTAATCCTGTCAATAAATCATCACCCTTAAGTGACTTTGCAAGGTTTCTTGCTATTAAAAATACTATTAGTATTGAGAAAATATCAGCTGAACCTTTAACAACTGGAGCGAATACAGTCTGGAATTTAACTATATTAGGAAATATTTTATCAAACTGTAATAATTTAAACATAAATCCATCTGCTGATAAGAAAACATTATTAAGTAATACCACTAAAGAACCTGCCATAGTTAATGGGAATGATAATATAAAGGCATCTCTTACTGCGCACACATGTCTCTGTGCATTTAACTTTGAAGCTATAGGTACTAATATTTTTTCAATAGCTCCTTGAAATCTTTCCATAAAACTCATTGTATTTCCCCCTATTTCTTAATTAATTTTGCTTAGTGCATCTTCTAAAATTGCTTTTCCATTCATAGTTCCATATAATCTCATGTCGATTACTTCCACTGGTATTCTGCCATCTACAAGCTTTTCAACAATTGTTTTTTGAAAACGTACTTGAGGTCCTAAAAGAACTATGTCTACCCCATCAATAGCGGTACTGCATTCTGCTACTGGAAGAGCATCTATCCATACTTCAATTCCTTTTGCCTTTGCTGCTTCTTTCATTTTATTTACAAGTAAACTTGTAGACATTCCTGCTGAACATACTAATAATATTTTTTTCATGATTTATCACTCCTTAAATTTTTCTAATTTATATTAATTGATTATGAGCTAAATTTATAATTCTTCTCCATTGGTACTGATAACATTCTTGTACCAATAGAAACTGTTCTTTTTAATTCTCTTTAAATCTTTTTCATCATTTTCATCTCTATCCACATATACGAATCCGTAACGTTTCTGATATCCATTTAACCAGCTTAATAAATCTGTAAATGACCAAGTGCAGTAGCCTAAAAGATAAACACCGTCTGTTATTGCTTCTTTACAAGCCTTAACATGCGAGCTTAGATACTTAATTCTATAACTATCGTTTACAACATCATTTTCTTCAATCTTATCAAATTCTCCAAGTCCATTTTCTGTAATAAGTATAGGAAGATTATATCTACTTGCTAATCTTCTTAATCCAATTCTTAAACCTGTAGGATCGATTGCCCAGTCCCAGTTTGTTGTTTCCAAATGTGGATTCTTTGAGTTTTTATAAACTCCAGGTAGTCCACTTTCTTTAGTAGTTCCCTTTTTACCTGTATTATTCATACCTTCAGATGCTCCCACTCCATCAAGCGGATTCATTGCAACTGTACTTGTTTGGTAATAATTTATACCTATAAAATCTGGTTTTGCTCTTTCTAATAATTCAATATCACCCTCTTCAATAGTAGGTGCTACTCCAAGTCTTTCATAATATTTAAATGCAAATGCTGGATATCTTCCTTTACAGTAAACATCAAGCCACCAGTTGCAGTTTAAATCATCTGCATTTTCTGCTGATAAAACATCTCCTGGATTGCAGCTGAATGGATAAACAGGTCCATATGCAAAACTTGGCCCAATCATACCATCTGGTACGTAAGTTTTAAATGACTCAATTACTGTAGCATTAGCTAAGTTTGCAATATGATTTGCATTAAGCATTCTTTTTTGATCTTTAACGCCTGGTGGATGCATAGCTGTTAAATAACCTAATGTTAAGAATATATTTTGTTCATTTAATGATACCCAGTGCTTAACTTTATCTCCAAATCTCTTGAATAATGTTACACAATATTCATTAAAATCATTAATTATTTCTCTTGATTCCCATCCACCGTATAAATCTTGAAGATGTTGAGGTAAATCCCAGTGATATAATGTAATTATTGGTTTAATATCATTTGCTATAAGTTCATCTATTAAATTTTCATAGAATTTTAAGCCTTCTTCATTTATCTCTCCTCTTCCGTTAGGATATATACGTGTCCATGCAATTGAAAATCTGTAAGCTTTTAATCCCATTTCAGCCATTAAAGCTACATCTTCTTTATATCTGTTGTAATGATCTACTGCAACATTACCATTTGTATTTTTAAAAGTTGTTCCAGGCCTCCTTGTGTACACATCCCATATACTTTCTCCCTTCCCATCTTTGTCCCATGCGCCTTCAACTTGATATGCTGCTGATGCTGATCCCCATAGGAAATCGTCTTTGAATTTGTCTAACTTTTCGTATATCACTATATCTACTCCTCTATATTAATGTAAATTAACTATTTAATATTAACCTATCTATAAATTTATTTTTAAACTATTTCTTCTTGAAACAAAACATTCTATCTTTTTATAGAAGCATTTATAATTGCCCCTAATATGTTGGCATCATTATTGTACTTGCATCTATCAATTTTAGTAGTAATAAAATCTGCTTCAAAATATTCAATGCAGGTCTTCTGATACTGTTCCCTTAATTTTTTGATAAACCAGTCTTCTTCTGATATTCCTCCACCTATGCATATAACTTCTGGATTATAGAAAACTGTAATTACTATTAATTGAGCTACTATGTTTCTTATCCACTCATCTACTGATAATTTAGCTATTTTGTTTCCAGCTATGTACTTCTTGCATACTTCATATCCATACTGAACCTGCTCATCTATGTCAGCTTTGCTGTTATATACATTTATTAGCCCCGTTATCGATGCATAATCGCCCATCTTATCAAGACCACCTATCTTATCGTTTACAAAAGGCATATTATGAAATTCTCCTGCAAATGCATCTTTTCCATATACAACTCCATTTTCATCACATATGCATCCACCAGTTCCTGTTCCTATGATTAAAAATGCTGAAGATTTGCTTCCTTTTGCATTTCCTATTTTAAATTCACATAATCCTGCTGATTTTGCATCATTAATTGATGCCACTTTTTTATGTGTTCTTTTCTTGATTTCATCGTTTATATTTGTACCATACATAATGGCTACCTTAGGAGCAGCATATGATTTAACATTGGAATTTTCATCAATAAGCCCTGGTGCACTTATCCCGATTACATCAATTTCATCAATTAGTTTTATATTTGAACATATGTAATCATAAAATTCTGCTGCAGTATCGCATTTAATAGTTTCAATTTTCCACTTCTCTTTAATGTTATATTGTGTATCCACTAATGCATACTTAATGAATGTTCCTCCTATATCTATTCCTAAGTTAATTTTTTCCATAACATCTCTCCTTTTAATAAATGTCTTACAAGTTATCTTCTTATAATATATGAACTATTCTTAAACGCGCGTTTATTTGTTGTAAAAAAATAAATCTGTTCTTTAAATAAAATTTTATCTTTTATTGCTTATTTATATAAGTTTAACTGTCTTCCACCTGTATAATAAACAACTTTCATATTACTTTACAAATACCATAACCTATAATTCATAAATACTTTATATAATATAAAACATTTAGTGAACTCGTGTTTACATTTATATAATATACTAAAAACAATTACATTTCAATATCTTTTTTTTATTTTTCTACAATATTCCAAAAATTATTCAATAATCTTACAAATGAATAAAATAAAAAACATAATTGAAGCATCTCAAGATCCTAATATCCATCTTGTAATTCATATGGACCCAATTTGTGTAATTTCAGATGAAATCAAAGAAATTTGGACTATGTAGAAAAAAGAATATAATGCTTTTTTCTTTATAATTAACAAATTTTCATGGTAAATATAGTTAATAATGGTATAATTAAACTAATGTTTTTTTCTAGAAATGGGAGTTTAAAAATGAAAGAGGATATATATAATTATTTAGAAAATTTTGATGAAGAAACAAAACAAAGATTTAATCTTTTATATAGAATTATCTGTGAAAGCACTACTCAAACTATCAATGAAAAATTCTGGGCTAAATTACCTTCATTTTATGTAGATAATAATTTTGTTCGCATTATTCCATTTAAAGATCATATTAATATTGAGTCAAAGAACATTAATTTTTACAAAGAAGAATTGCTAGAATATAAACTAACACCTAAAGGTATGCTACAAATTTTTAATAATCAACAAGTACCATATGAGTTATTAAAAATAATATTTAAAGAAAATTTCGAGGAATATTCTAAGAATATTTAAAAATTTAACTACCTAAAATTAGGAGGATTTTTATGTTTTTATTATTATCTATTGGTTGTGTTACTGCAGCACTATTCATTATTTATAACTTTTTATGTTACAAAAATAAAAATCAGTTTATATGCTAAATGATAACTTTTTCATAATTAATCACCATCCGATGATTATAGTGTTCTACACAATATTTAAAAATATTATAATTTATCTATGATAGTATTTAAGTATGCATTGAATTTGGGGCTTTACTTTTTTATTCAGAAGATCTAAGCAACTTTACTTTCTCTATATATCAAAATAAACCTGGTTTATCATTTGGATATTTCTTTCGTTTAGGTGGAGGTTTACCTGAAATATCGGAAGAAATATTAATCGAAAGCACTAAACCTTTTGCAGTAATAATTTCAGAAAATAGTGGTGAAATTAAATTTTATAATATCGATGGACATCCAATACCTTATGATCTTGTTATAGAGCGCACACTATAATAATTTTATAAACAATTGTATTATTTTGCGAGGTGGTAATATTTTTATGAAAAAATATATTTTAACTATTACAATCTTTTTCCTTATCTTATCATTAATTAGCTGTACGAAATCAGAAAATGTAAAAAGTATAAGTCCATTTAATGATATTCCAATAAGCTCAACTAAAAGAATTGAATTTTCAAACTTTACTGTTACCAGTAAAGAAAAAGAGTTAGGAAGAAGTAAAATGGTTACAGATGAGTATGATATACAAAATATTATAAAAACATTACAGACAATAACTTGTATCGAAAGTAATAATAAGGAAATTAAGCCAGATTTTCAAATTTCATTAATAGACAACATTGAAAAGGAAAAGAATTATATATACTCCATAGGAGTTTCTAAAAATCAAATTTACGTTTATAAGTATAGTGAATATAGTAATCCAGATACAATTAAATTTGTATATGAGAATATTGACAGTAGTATTATTGAAGAATTAAAAAGTCTTTATGATGATATGAATTATAAAGAAGAACTTCTTATGAAAAAATAACTTCGTAATTTTATACATAATTTATCAATTCTATTGATTATAATAAGGGTAATCCTTATTTTTATAGGATTTAGGAAAAAAAGAAGTTTAATAAACAATAGTATTATATTATCTGTTTGAAAAATAAAATATTGGAGTGGTATATATGGGTTTTAAGTATTTATATGTTGAGGCTAAAACCTTTGATTTAGTATTTGAAAAGAATGACAATCAATAGTATGAATTAAAGTTATTCATATTTAAATGGAGGATATTATGAGAAAATGTTTAAGATGCGATGAATTTATGGTTGAAGGTTATATGTTGAAGACAGTAAATATAACTGCTACTGCATCAGTAGTATTAGGCAAAGGTAATAGCCTTTTATCTTCAGATACTAAAGGAAAGATAAAGACTGCTGTCTGCCCAAAATGTGGTGAAATTTCTCTATTTTTTGATAAACTAGATAAAATTAATTAGTTTTTAATTAATAAGGGTGGTAAAAAATGAATCTAAATAAATTTTCTATTCTAACAATTATATTTGGTGTACTTTGCATTATTTCTATACCATTTTATTTTATTAATAAATTAAACATTAACTATATAACTTTAATGCTTGGATTAACACAGCTATTTAGTGGATTAAGTCACGTAAAAATATCAAAAGATTTAGCTAAAAAAGAAGGAGTCAATGGCACTAAGTTAATTGGAATTACAATTTCAATTATGGGAATATTTTTTATAGTTGCTGCTAGTATTAAAATATTAGTTTAATATATGATATTTAAATATTATTAGATAATAAGCATATTTATAGAAATATCATATTATTCAAATGTATATTTTATATAAAAAACAGTAGTTAGTTTTATATAATTAAACTTACCTACTGCTTTTTATTTTCAACAACTATAAAATTGAAATCAAATTATTAAAAAATTCTTCACTAACCACATCTTCATATTCCTTATAAGCAAGTAAACATGCTCCAAGATCTGGTGATAATACTGGTTCTACTAATTCAACATTAAATCCACTTAGCATACTTTTTAGTGGATGTAAAATCAATTCTCCACTTTTAAATACCCCACCTGTATAAGACACTTTAACCTTTTCTCTACCATAATTTCTTAATAAGGTTTTTATCATTTCATAAAGTTCACCAGCAGCCTCATTAAATATAGTCATTGCTCCCTCGTCTCCTAAGTTTGCAGCTTCTGAACATAATCTAGCTAAGCTTGCTATCTCTCCTCTATCCCCTTTTATTTTATCATTTACATAAGAAATTATTTCTGCATCCTTATTTAGAGCTAAATGAGATTTTAAAATTTCATAAAGAGCTCCTTTTTCTACACGTCCATCACTTTCCTTACTAAATAAGGCTATAGTTTTCTTTCCTATCCAATAAGCTGAAGCTTCATCTCCTACCGTATATCCCCATCCCCCACATCTTATTATTTCATCATCCTTTAATGCTAAGGCTATAGATCCAGTTCCAGCTACAATATTAATCCCATCTTCTCCTGCTAAAGCTCCTGCTACTGCCACTCTTACATCACTACTTAAAGAATAATTAACTTCATTAAATACGTGCTTTACTACTTCTGCTATCTTATCTGCAATTTCTTGCACAATTCCATAACCAGCAAGTCCTAAATGTACTCTTTTTATATCTTCTTTAGAAATGTTACCTTTAATTATTGTTTCTTCTAATCCTTCCCTTAAGAGCTTTTCTAAGTTTTCAAATCCTATTTGGGTAGGATGAGATGGTCCTTTAATAACCTTACTTATTAGATTTCCATTCTTATCTATCAATGTAAAACAAGTTTTAGTACCTCCACCATCAACACCTAAAAAGTACATATACTCCTCCTTATTTAATTAAGTTAAAATTGAACTTTTGCCACGGTCTAATATAATCTAATATAAATATTTCCTCTTCCTTTATATGTCCTACAACATTTGACTTCCCGCTATTTTTCATATCACTTAAAGCAATTTGCAATTCACCAGCATAATGTCCATATTCACTACTTTCTATTACTACATCGCCTCTTTTTATTATTTCAGGAGCATTAAATAACTTAAAGTCATGTCCTTTATACTTTACTCTACTTTGGGTAGATCTGATTAAATTATCAGAGAAATCTCCTCTATTAAAGTGCTTTTCTTCAAATAATATCTTTTGTTCTATTTCAGGAACATTCTCTTCAAGGTATAAATCAAATGTAACCATATCTTTTCTCATGGAACCTAACTTTTTCATTTCCTCTTCACTAGGATAGCAATTAGAAATTATTATATCATCTATATTATTCAAAGCTATTAAATGCTTAGCTTGTACTTCAATAGGTAAATTTCTATGAAGCTCTAAAGTTGGCAATCCATCAGTAACTGGCCATGGACCAAAAGTATCTTTATTTTGACTTGTTATAAAAGCTGCAGTCCTAAGTCCATATTTATTAAATCTTTCTGTGCATTTCATAAAATGCTCGAAATTTAATCCACTATATCTATGTGGATAAAAATTATGACATGCTATAAGATTATTCTTATTTGGCATATAATCCATTATTGTATCTATATAACTAGTATTATTACTCATATTAATTTCAATTTTAAGATTTTCATCATTATAAGTCATTAAAGCTTCTTCTGAACCTGTAAAGCCCATATCTAACCTTAATCCATCTGCCCCAATTTCCTTAAAAAAACTTAAATCCTTATAATTAATTCCTAAGTCATTAAAAACTCTAGGACTTACATCAACTATAATTTCAAAGCCTTTTTCCTTAGCGTAAGTATTAATCTTCTTAAAATCATTTTTTATATTTTCTCTTGTATCATTTACAGAAAGTAAACAGGAGAATATTCTACTAAAACCATGATTACTTGCCATATCTATGTAATTATAAATTTCTTTTTCAGTTGTTTTTTCCGGATATATTGATATTCCTAACTTTCCCATGAAATCACCTCTTATTTTAAATAAAGTGGTGAATTACTTCACCACTTTTTTAATTAATTTCTTATAAATTTTTGCTACCGCTTCCAACTAAGGTATCAGCTAAAGCTTCTCCTTGCTCTTCATCTAACAACTTCTTATCATAAATCTTAACAAACGGATAGTAAATTGCTACTGATATTAATATACAAACTATATTTAGTACAGCAGCTTTCCAGTCTCCACCTGTAGCCATATAAGCTCCAATTGGTCCTGGTAATGTCCAAGGCGCTGTTAATATAACCCTTGATACTAGTCCTAAGGTTGTAGCAAACCATGCTAATGTTCCTGTTACTAGTGGAGTTATTATAAATGGTATTATTAATGTAGGATTTAATACTATAGGAGCACCAAATATAATTGGCTCATTAATATTAAATATACCTGGTACTAAAGCAACTCGTCCTAATTGCTTACCATAACTTGATTTAGCAAATAGTGCTAATGCTATAACTAAACCTATAGTACATCCTGAACCGCCAATCCAAATAAACCATTGGAAGAAAGGTTCTGCTGCAGTTGCCTTTAATGCTTCTCCAGCAGCTGCTGCACTAGAGTTTTGCTCTAATAATACTAACCATAATGGCCTTGCAATTGATCCAACTATTGATACTCCATGAATACCAAAAGACCAGAAGAATGTAACTAAAATTACTAATATCCATACACTAGGTAGTGTATCTGTTGCTGATACTAAAGGTGTTACTAATTTTCCAACAAATCCATGCCAATCAAATTTTGCATAGTAAGTTATTGAGCCTATTAATAAAACTATAATTGCTGCTGGTGTTAAAGCTTCAAAACTTCTTGCAACTGATGCTGGAACTTGTTCAGGCATTGAAATTTTAAATCCACTCTTATTAGTAAATCTAAATATTTCAACTGCTAGTATTGATACTATAATACCAACGAACATTCCGCCTCCGCCCATGTTTGCCATAGGCATTTGGAAACCTTGAGGTATTCCTTGATACCATTTTAATAAGTCTGGGTTTCCATTAATAATTTCCATAAGTTCTGGAGTTAAAGCACCTACACTCTTTGGAACAAGAGTTAAGAAAAACGCTGCTGCTGATAATGTTCCTCCTGTAACTCCATCTAGCTTATAGGACCTTGCTAAGCTATAGCCTATACCCCAACAAGCATAAATGGTCATAATATACATTGTCATTCTGAAAGGTAAAACTATAGTATTAGCATTAGCTTTTAGGGTTTTATAAATCCCCCAAGTTTCTGGTACTGGTGGGTTTGCAATTATTAAGAAAATTGACCCAACGATAATTAATGGTAATGTAGCTATAATACCGTCACGCACAGCACGTAAATGACGTTGCTCTGCAAGTTTTGCCATTGGCGTTGATAATTTCTTGTCTAAGAAATCAGCAAAACTGTTCATAATTTAATTCCCCCTTAAAATAATAATAAAAATAATAATATTAAAATAAAATGTAATATATCGGAACTTATATAAGCTTATTTGCTTTCTATAAGCTCTTTAACTTGTTTAAACAGCTTAGGTCCACCTAATGGACTATAAGCTTGAGCTTGAATTAATGCACATGGAACATTAGCTGCATCTGCATATTCTTTTAAATAATCATAACGATGTCTAACTTGTGGTGCTACCATTGCAACGTCGTACCCTTCTCTCACTTCTTCTTCAAACTCCTGTGTGCTTACTGCATTTACTTCCATTTCAACTCCATTTTTTTCTGCTTCCTTTTTTAAAGCATTTACAGCAATAGCACTAGACATTCCTTGAGAACAAACAAATAATACCTTCATATTAATACCTCCAAATCCTATATTTTAAAAACGTTTACTTAATACTTAAATAAAAAAGTTTAAATATCTCCACAAATAAGACATTATTCCAAATGAAATTCCAAAAAATAAATAAGTTAACCAAAAACTTCTACAAAAGCCTTTCTTACTTTCAATAAAAAATCTTGAGTAAGCTATTCCAAAGCTTGTAATAAAAGTATTTCCTATCATTATGCTAAAATTAGCATTTATTCCTAATAAGCTTAAAAGTAAAGGAAAAATAATTGTTCCTCCTACTGCCCCAGCTAAAATAGCTAAAGCACTTTTAAATCCAAAAGTTGGTATATTATAATCTGTTTTTTTAGCTTGTAACTCACTTACAGGGGAAGGTCTCTTCATTCCCTTAATACCTCCTTTTCTTTTAATTTTATTTTGCTTCTAACTTCTTATGAAGTTTAATTATATGCTCTATTAAAGTTTTTGCTTCAATAGCTGTCATTAAATGATCTTGAGCATGTACAAATAATACTGATACTTCTGTTTTTTCTCCTCTTGCTTCAGCTTGAATTATTTCAGTTTGTATTTTATGTGCCTCTCTTAAGCACTCATCTGATTCTTTTAATAATTCTTCTGCTTTTTTAAAATCTCCATTTTCAGCTGCTTCTAACGCTTCATAAGCTAGTCCCTTTGCAGTTCCACCTTGACTTATTATTTCAAAGATTATTACTTCCATATTATCTACCATAAATATTTCCTCCCAATATATTCTAGAATCTTTTATTTGTAATGCACTTTATAATTATATTATACATGTATTATTTTTTATTTCAATATTTTTTGAAAATTTTGAAATAAAATTTTATATACCCAGATTTTTTTAATATTATAATATATTTACCAGTATTTTTTTTACATTTTATCAATATATTTAATGAATGTTATGCAATAAGTAAAATAAGAGTACTACAAGTAATATAAATTTTGTAGTACTCTTATCCTTTAATACAAACCTAAGGTTATATATTAAAATATGCTTTCATTTCTTTATACTTCCATAAATTAATTAATCCTTTTACACTTTTATCTTCTTTATATATATTTATTAATGTATTTATTCCTTCATAAAACCCTAAGTGAATACTTTTTATTAAAAGATTAATTCCATTACTTATTAGGTTATTATCTTTAATTTCTTTTCCCTTTCTTATCTCATTTTTAGCCCTAATATATATGCTTTTAGGATTGTCTATTAAAAGATCATCTTCTTTAATTTTAAATTCACTTATATTTCGTCCTTTTTTATATAGATAGTATTCTAAATTAGAATATCCTTCTAACTCACCTAAGGAAATTGCCTTTAAATAATATCCTACTGACTCCTCTTCTGTCTTTTCTAATAGTCCCGCTTCACATAACTCTCCTAACAAGTTATAGGCCTTTCCTTCATCTAAACTCATTAATTCATTAATATACCTATTTGACTCATCCTTTGAAACTTCTGTCCCTATTCCTTTTAAGTAGTAATAAGCTAATTTTATATCCCCTTGTACTATATCTATTTTTCTTAAAAACATAGCCCCTTCAAAAGCTCTTAATAAATCTTCCTTTCCACCAATCCCTCTTTCATAAATTTCTATAAGCTCCAAAATACCTCTAACACTTACCATTTCTGTAGCTTTTTCATACCAAGTTATTGCAGCTTCAATATCCCTAGCTAAAAATATTCCATTCTTATACCAATTAGCTATTTGTAAAATTGCCTCCTCGCAGCCTTTTTCAGCAGCTTCCTTAAAATTAATAAATGCCATTTCATCACTTTTTTCTACCGCTAATCCATAATGATTTAATAAACCATAATAATATATTCCAATAGGTAACCCATTTTCTACAGCAGTATTTACATAACCTAAAATATCTAATTCTTTAATTTCTTTATTACTTAAATAATCTTTTATTCCTTCCCCAGCTAATACTTCAGCTGCATAATAAGAACCTTTTCTATAAGCTTCTATTAAATATTCTATGGCCTTTTTTCTATCTTCGTATAGAAGAGTTATCCCCATAATATAAATGCTATGGGCATCCCCCTCTTCAACGGCTAAATTAATATATCTTAGAGCCTTTTCCTTATTTACTTTAACTCCTTCACCATTAAGATACATAATTCCTAATCTCTGAGTAGATTTAATATCTCCATTTGCATGTCCCTTGTAATAATTTAATAAAGCTTTTTCTATATTATCTTCTGTTTCATATAACTTTCCTACTTTATAATAAAGACTTATATTACCTTCCTCAATACTTTTATCATATAAGGAAAAAGCCTTCTCCTTATCTTCCTTTACGTATAACCCCCAATAATACATGTCTCCTAAGCTTTCAAGGCAATTTTTATCATTTTTACTAACACCTTTTGATAAATAAAAAAATGCTTTTTTATAATTAGTATCTATACTGTTACCTTCCAAATAAGATTGTCCTAAAATATAATAAGCATCCTCAAAGTCATTATCTGCAGATTCTTCTAGCCAATAATAGGCTTTAAAAGTATTTTGTTCACAACCTTCTCCATTTTTATAAAGATATGATAGGGCATATTGAGCTGGCGCAAAGCCCTTTTCTGCTGACTCTTTATACCACTTAAATGAGTAATCTAAATTTTTTTCTACTTTTTTACCTTCGTAATAAAGATATCCTAGGGAATATTGTGAAAATATATTTCCCTTTAACGCTGCTTTCTTATACCAATAAAGAGCTTTATCTATATCTTTTTCTCCTCCATATCCCTTCTCATAAAATAACCCTAGATAGCTTTCAGCATGTTCATTACCTTCCTTAGCTGCTTTTTCAAAATATTCCTTTGCCTTATAATAATCCTTATCTACATTTTTACCTAAATAATATAATTCACCTGTAAGTAAGTTTTCTTCTGCTGATGTTTCTTCCTTTTCTAAATATTCATCTATATCATCCATCTCATCTATACCAAAGGATTCTAATGACTCCTCATCATAACTCTTTTCTAAATTAAGATTTAGATACTTATTAAACATCTTCTTTTCTTCATTATTTAAATTATTTATACAAAGATAGTAATCTTCTTCTCCACATTTTATAGCAAGCCATACACAAATTTCATAAATAAGCTCTTCATTTTTTAAAAGCTCTCTATAATCAGATTTTTTTTCATCATTTAAGTTACTATTAAATAAATTCTTAAAGTAATATAATTCATCTAAATAATTTTTAATATATCTCATTAAGTCATAAGAAATTATATTTTTATCATAAAGAATTTCCATATTTTCTTCCAAAGTGTTTTCTGTATTATAAAAAATCTTATTATTTAAATGGGCTGTAATTATTATTTCTTTGATTAACTTGATTAATTTTAAATTTATTACTCTTAAATCTTCTTCTTCCCAGGTTCTATTTAAAATATAGTAAATATCCTTAAACTCTAATAATAAAAAATCAAATTTGTATTTCATATACTAATTTATCCTCCATTAATTTCTTATTATTATTTTATTTTCTATATTCCCTAATAGAACAAAAAGTGCACCTATATAATTTTCCTATGACTTCACTAAGCTTAAAGTCATGATAAAATAATAGGTACACTTTAAATTGTAAGGATGCAATTTACACTAAGTTACTAAAGTTAAACTTTATACTACTAATCTTCCCAGTTTAAAGTTCTCTTAACTGCTTTTTTCCAACCACTATAATACTTATTAACTATATCCAAATCTAAATTCGGCTTAAATTCATCTGCCATATGCCAGAATTTTTTAACTTCTTCTTTATCCTTCCAGAAGCCTACTGCAATCCCAGCTAGATATGCAGCACCTAACGCTGTAGTTTCTGAAATAATAGGCCTTATAACATTTGTACCTAATATATCAGATTGGAATTGCATTAAGAATTTATTTCTACTTGCTCCTCCGTCTACCTTTATTCCTTTTAGTTCAGCCCCCACATCTTCAGTCATTGCATCTATAAGATCTTTTGTTTGATATGCTATAGATTCTAATGCTGCTCTTATTAAGTGATTTCTATTTGCTCCTCTTGTTAATCCAAAAATAGCTCCTCTTGCATACATATCCCAATGAGGTGCTCCAAGTCCAACAAAAGCTGGTACTATATAAACTCCACCATTATCATCAACCTTCTTAGCAAAATATTCAGTATCTGCTGAATCATTTACTAATCTTAATTCATCTCTAAGCCATTGAACTACTGCTCCTCCTACAAATACAGATCCTTCTAAAGCATACTGAACCTTTCCGTCTAGTCCTATTGCTATTGTAGTTAAAAGTCCATTTTTACTTTCAACCATTTCTTCTCCAGTATTCATTAATAAGAAACACCCAGTTCCATAGGTATTTTTAGCTTCACCCTTTTCAAAGCAAGTTTGTCCAAATAATGCTGCTTGCTGATCGCCTGCCATTCCAGCTATAGGAACTCTTATGCCACCCTTTCCTCCAAGATTAGTATATCCATAAACTTCTGAAGAATTTCTCACCTCTGGTAGCATTGATTTTGGAATATCTAGTTCTTCTAAAATCTTATCATCCCATTTTAAATCTCTTATGTTATATATCATAGTTCTAGAGGCATTTGTATAGTCTGTAACATGTGCTTCTCCATTAGTTAACTTCCATACAAGCCATGTATCAACAGTACCAAATAATAATTCTCCTCTTTCAGCCTTTTCTCTGGCGCCTTCAACATTATCTAAAATCCACTTAATCTTAGTTCCTGAAAAATAAGCATCAACAACTAGCCCTGTATTTTCTTTAATATATCCCTCTAATCCCTTAGCCTTTAACTTATCACATATATCAGCAGTTCTTCTGCATTGCCAAACTATTGCATTATAAACTGGATTACCAGTATTTTTATCCCATACTATAGTAGTTTCTCTTTGATTAGTTATTCCTATGGCAGCAACTTCATCTTGGCTAATGTTAGTCTTTGCAATAACCTCTTGAAGAACTCCATATTGAGTAGCCCATATTTCCAATGGATCGTGCTCTACCCAACCTTCCTTTGGATAAATTTGAGTAAACTCCTTTTGGCTTATACCAATTATATTTTGTTCTTTATCGAATACTATTGCTCTGGAACTAGTTGTACCTTGGTCTAGAGCTATTACATATTTTTTCATAGCTTTTCTCTCCTTATCTATAATTTAATAATAAAATCAAATACTAAACTACCAAATATACCTCCAAGTATAGGTGCAATTATTGGTATTAATGCATATCCCCAATCTGAGCTAGCTTTATTCTTTAATGGTAATAATGCATGTACTATTCTTGGTCCTAAGTCTCTAGCTGGATTTATTGCATATCCTGTTGTTCCTCCTAGTGATAAACCTATTCCCCATACTAAGATACCAACTAAGAATGGCCCCATAATTCCTACAGTACCTATTATTTCTCCTACAGGACTTTGGAAAGTTGTCTTAAATACTTCACTATAGGTTATTCCTCTTATACCTAATAATAGCACAAAAGTTCCTGTAAACTCACATATAAAATTGTATAGTTTGTTCTTTAAAGCTGGTGCTGTACAAAAAGTAGCTTTAACATCCTCACCATTAGTTGTTTCGTCATAATGTAACTTGTAATTAATATACACTATGAACATTCCAACCATAGCCCCTAACATTTGATATATAATATACATTAAAACATTGCTCCATGGAAATAAACCTGATACTGCAAGAGAAATAGTTACTGCTGGATTTAAGTGAGCACCTCCCATCCAACCTGTAATATATGCTGCTACAGCTACAGCAAAACCCCATCCTGCTGTAATAACTATCCACCCTGAAGAATTCCCTTTCGTGTCTTTCAAAACAACATTTGCTACAACGCCATTACCTAGTAGAATTAAAATTAGAGTTCCTAAAAATTCAGAAAAATAAGCTTGCATTTTTTTCTCCCCTTTAAAAATATTAAAATAAAAAGCTACATAAAACTGCCAGAACAGTTTTATGTAGCATTATCTCCACTTCTCTCCTACATATACCATATATCTTTTTTTGTTGTAGATATGCAGGTTGCACCACTTTTTAATGTTTCAACTACATCATCTTTATCAGAAATTAATCCTCCAGCTATAAGAGGCTTGTCCAGCGTTAAAGAAAGTTCCTTAATTATCTTAAATAGTAGTCCAGGAAGGATTTCTACAGCATCACACTCTTTTACTAAATGATTTTTCATATTTTCCTTAGATAAACTATCTATCATAAAAATTCTTTGAACACCTATAAATCCAAGCTTTTTAGCATTTCTTAACACCTGTGGCTTTATACTTATTATCCCCTGAAACTTAGTATTTTCTTTAAGAAACTTTAAAGCAAATTCATTGCTGGAAAGTCCTTCTACTAAATCTACATGTAAAATTCCTATCTTATTGCTTTTAGATATCTTTTCACTTAAGTCTTTAATATTAAGTATATTTCCAAACAATACAAATATGACCTTTGAATCGCTTTCTAGTGCTGCTTCTAAATGTTCCTCGTTCTTAACTGCTGCTACTATTGGATTCTCTTCTAAAACTTCTCTAAAACAAATCATTAAATTCCCTACTTTCAAAGTTGCTCTGTAATCATTTACAGAATAACCTTATTCTAACATCTTTAAAAGTTATCTGTCAATTGTATCCTATCTTCTTTTTTCTACATTATTCTACCTAATTTAAAGAATTTCTTCTTATACTTTTATATACAAAAAACTCAGCTAAAAGCTGAGTTTTTTCAATAATTCTACATTTTTAATTTTTCATCGAAAAGCATTATAGCACTTTAGATAAAAAGTCCTTTGTTCTTGGATTTTTAGGATTATCAAATATTTCTTCAGGAGTTCCTTGTTCTACTATATTTCCTCCATCCATAAATAAAATCCTATCCCCAACCTCTCTTGCAAATCCCATTTCATGAGTTACAACTACCATAGTCATACCTTCCTTTGCAAGATCCTTCATAACAGTTAAAACTTCACCTACCATTTCTGGATCTAAAGCCGATGTAGGCTCATCAAATAACATAACATCTGGCTCCATAGCTAATGCTCTAGCTATAGCTATTCTTTGCTTTTGACCACCTGAAAGTGAAGATGGATAAGCATTTGCTTTATCTAAAAGACCTACTCTTTTTAATAATTCTTTTGCTTTTTCTTCTGCTTCAGCTTTTGATTTTTTCTTTACATTTACAGGTGCTATGGTTATATTATCTATAACTGTTTTATGAGGGAACAAATTAAATTGTTGGAAAACCATCCCCATCTTTTCTCTAATTTTATTTATATCAATATTTTTGTCTGTTATATTTTGCTCTTCAAATATTATTTCCCCATGAGTTGGCTCTTCTAATAAATTTAAACATCTTAAAAAAGTACTTTTTCCAGATCCTGAAGGCCCTATTACAACAACAACTTCACCTTTTTTTATATGATCATTAACGCCCTTTAAAACTTCATTTTCCCCAAAATATTTGTGTAAATTATTAACGTGAATCACTAGCCTTCATTCTCCTTTCTATATAATTCATAATTCTTCCTAAGGTAAATGTAATAACAAAATAAAATACTGCTGCTACCATCAAAGGTTCAAATGCTCTAAAAGTTTTTCCTGTAATAACTTTTGCACTATACATAATTTCTCCAACACCTATTACAGATGCCATTGAAGATTCTTTTATTACTGTAACGAACTCATTTCCTATAGCTGGCAAAATATTTTTAGTTGCTTGAGGTATTATTATAAGCTTCATAGCCATAAATTGACTCATTCCTAGACTTCTTGCAGCCTCATATTGACCTTTATCTACAGCATCTATCCCTGCTCTTATAATTTCAGAAACATAGGCTGCTGAATTTAAGGAAACTGCTATTATACCAGCTGGTAAAGGATCCATATTTATATTTAATAATTGATCAAATCCATAGTAAACCAACATTATTTGTAATAACATTGGAGTTCCTCTGATTATTTCTATATAAGCTGTTGCTAAAGCATTTAAAGGATTTATCTTTCCAATTTTAAATTTTGATCTTTTCATAAGTGTTAATAAAGCTCCAAATATAACTCCAAATAAAACACTTAAAAAAGATATTAATATCGTCCACTTTATACCAGTATAAAAATACTGCATATTTCCAGCTAATACACTAAAATCTAATGACAAAGCTTACACTCTCCTTACTAATTTTGTTTTTCTGCTAATTCATTTGCTTCTATTATAAATTTATCTAATAACTTTTCTTCTTTAATTCTCTTAATTGTAGAATTAACTTGTTCTAATAAAGCTTGTTGTTCTTTTTGAATTCCAACTGCTGATCCACCTTCAGTATCAGTAACTTTTTCTTCTGCTATCTTAAGTTCTGGATTGTTTTTAACTATCATTTCAGCAACTGGTAATTCTACTACTAAAGCTTCAATTTTTTTACCTTTTAAAGCAAGAACTAAATCATTAACATTTGAAAGTAATTGAAGATCTCCTTCTGGTACTTTTTCTTCTGCTATTTGAGCTTGAATTGCACCCATTTGAGCTCCAACTTTTTGTCCTTTTAAATCTTCAAATGTCTTATACTTATCTTTATCTTCAGCTCTTACTAAAATTCCATGTTGAGCCGTATAATAAATATCTGAAAAATCTATAGATTTTTTTCTTTCTTCATCTGGTGTCATTCCTGAAATAGCTAAGTCAATTTTACCTGAAGAAACTCCAGCTACTAAATTTTCAAAATTCATGTCTTTTATTTCTAATTCAACACCCATATCCTTTGCTATTTCTTTTGCTATATCAACATCAAAACCAACTATTTGGTCTTGTCCATTTTCATCTAATATGTGAAATTCGTATGGTGCATAGTCAGCACTTAATCCTACTACTAATTTGCCTGAATCTTTTATTGTAGATAGCTTATCCTTTTTTGATCCACAACTTACTAATCCAAATCCCATAACCCCAACAATAGTTATAGCTAATATTTTCTTTAACATTCCTTTTTTCATTTATAAATCCCCCTCTTATCTATTCCAACATCTTTTATTTACGATAGCATAATTATACACCCATTTTTTATTTTTATGCAATACTTTTTTTCAACTTTTTTATAAAAATTTTATAATTATAATTTTTTTATAGAAATATTATATAAATAAGTAGTTTTTTCTTATAATTATGAAATTTAATGATATTTTATGAACTATACATAATGAAATCTTATGCATATTTAAAAGTTGCTAGATTAAATTTATACATTTTAATTTTAATAATTTAGGTTCAATTTATAAGATAGTACATATATTATTATTGGAACTTTATTACAGAACGTTAGGAGTGATGATTTTGACATATAACAAGGAAAGACATCTATTTCTTGGTGGTAATACTTACAAAGGCTTCCATTCTTTTTTTAACTATATAATAAGAAAAGAAGATGCTAATAGAGTCCTTTGTATAAAAGGAGGTCCTGGTACTGGTAAATCTTATTTAATGAAAAAGGTTGCTTCACATTTTTTAGATAAAGGCTATTCTGTAGAATATAATCATTGTTCCTCTGATGATAAGTCATTAGATGGAATTGTTATTCCTGAACTTAAAATAGCTATGTTAGATGGAACCTCTCCACATATGGTAGACCCAATTTTCCCAGGGGCAGTTGATGAAATCATAAATATGGGAATTGCTCTAAATAATGATGCTCTTTCTTTAAGAAAAAAGGAATTAATAAATGTTTATAAAGAAATAAGCACTAATTTTCAAAGAGCTTACAAATTTCTTGCAGCAGCAAAACCTATTCATGAAGATTGGAGTAGATTAAATGCTGAAGCTTTAGATTATAGTAAGATTGTAACTATAACTGAAAGCTTAAAGGAAGAAGTTTTTAATAAGCAAAAATCTGGATTTGGTGATGAAAGACATGTATTTGCAACGGCCTTTACACCTAATGGTATTATCACCTTTGCTGAAGATTTAGTTACTGATTATAAACAAAAATTTATTTTAAAAGGTGGACCTGGATTTAGCAAGAGTAAAATCCTAATTGAACTAGGAAAGCTTGCTCAAAAGAAAGGTTACTTCGTAGAGTATCTTCATGATCCTTTTGATTCTGAAAGAATAGAGCATGTTTTAATTCCAGAAATATCTACTGCTATAGTTACTGAAAATGAAATTAGTCAATGCTCTTTTATGGGAAAAACTTATACTATTGAGGACTTCTGTAATTCCTCAATTATTTCTAAAAACCAAAATGAAATTAATTATGATAAAGAAAAATTTTATGAGTTAACTGATAAGGCACTTTTCTTAATATCTGAAGCTCATAGAATTCATGATGACTTAGAAGCTTATTATATAAAATCTTTAGACTTTAGTATATTAGATAAAATTTATAATGAAGTAATTGCTAAATTTGAAAAGTACCTATAACAAAGAGCTATATATAAGTTTCTTACTCCATCCCTTAACTGCAAGTCATCATAAAATTAATAGTATCACTTCAAAAGTAAAGAAAAAGGGGCTGTCTGTAAGACAACCTCTTAATATTTTTTTATTTAACAAACTTTATTATAAAAAATAATGATATAACAGATATAGTTATGCATATTATAGAATAAATATATTTCTCTTTTCCAAACCTATTCATTGAAAATCTTATAGCCCATAAAACCATAGTTATACATATACCAACTTGTAATGGAAGATAAGAATTAAATATAGGCATACTATTAATGAAATGATATGTTGTTAAAAAAGTAAGGACAATAATTACACTGGTTACAATTGCAGCAACTGTGCATATAAGTGTAAATATATCTTTAACACCAAATTTCTTCATTTCCTTTACTCCTTTATTAAATCTTCAAACTCCTCTTCCTTTAATACCTTTATCCCAAGTTCAATAGCTTTGTTTAGCTTAGAACCAGCTTCTTCACCTGCTATTACAAAGTCTGTTTTCTTACTAACACTTCCTGACACCTTAGCCCCTAATATTTCTAACTTAGCTTTTATCTCTCCTCTTGAATAATTATTTAATGTTCCAGTAACTACTACTGTTTTACCTTCAAAAGGACTTTCTATTATTACTTTTTCTTCATACCTTGGATTAACACCAAGTTCTAACAATTCATTAATAGTTTTTATAGCCTTTTCTTCCTTAAAGAATTCCATAACTCCATTAGCTACTATATCTCCAACATCTTGAACAGAAACTAATTCTTCAAAGGTAGCATTCTTTAAACCTTCTATAGATTTAAACTTATTAACTAAATCTTTTGCAGTTTTAACACCTACATTTGGAATTCCCAGGGAATATATAAATCTATACAGTTCACAATCCTTACTTTTTTCAATTGCATCTAAAAGATTTTGTGCTTTCTTCGGTCCAAATTTATCTAATTGTAATAACTCCTCTTTTTGAAGCTTATATAAATCTGCCATTGATTTTATATCTAGCTTTTCAAATAGTTGCTCTGCAGTTTTTTCTGAAAAACCCTCAATGTTCATAGCATCTCTAGAAGCAAAATGAACTATACTTTTTACCATTTGTGGTTTACAGGATAAAGTATTTTCACAGAAATAATGAACACCATTTTGAACTAAATGTGCTCCACAAGCTGGACAATTATCTGGTACATTTATTTCTTCAGTTCCTTCTAAAGATTCTTGAACTACTCCCATAATCTCTGGAATAACATCATTAGATCTTCTTACAAATACCTCTGCACCAATTCTTACACCTTTTCTTCTTATATCATCAATATTATTTAAAGTTGCTCTCTTTACAGTTACACCTGCAAGTTCTATTGCCTCTAATATAGCTGTTGGCCCAACTCTTCCACTTCTTCCAACATTCCATTCAACATCTAAAAGTTTTGTGGTAGCTTCTTGAGCTTCAAATTTGTAAGCTATAGCCCATTTTGGAAACTTAACTGTATAGCCCATAAGTTCTCTAGTTCTTATATCATCAATAGCAATAACTACTCCATCAATATCATAATTTAAATCGAATCTTATGCTATTAATATACTCTATTTCTTTTTCTATTTCTTCAATAGTTGTACAGTATCTAACATAATCATCCATTGGAAAGCCCTTTTCTTTTATAAAGCTTAACATTTCCTCATAAGTTTTAAATGGCTCTCCTTCCTTATATCCTACGTCATAGAAAAAGGCTGATAAATTTCTCTTTGCAGTTTCTTTTAAATTTAAGTTTCTTAAAGCTCCTGCTGCTCCATTTCTTAAATTCTTAAGTGGTACTACAGCATTTTTATTATAATTATCAAAGGCTTCAGTAGTCATTATAGCCTCTCCATGTATTTCAAATAAATCATTATTATTTATTTTTAATGGAATAGACTTTATAGTCTTAACCTGAGCTGAAATTTCTTCACCGACTTCTCCATTACCTCTTGTAGCTGCTGCCACTAATATTCCATTTTCATCGTAAGTTAAATTTACTGTAAGTCCATCAAACTTCTTTGTCAAAACATATCTAGGCTTAGGTAAATTTTCCCCTCTAGCATTCATTTCATTAATAAATTTAAGATTTCTATTATGCCAATCTTTAAGTTCTTCAAGACTTTGAGCCTTATCTAAACTCCAAAGTCTAGCCTTATGAGTATATTTACTAAAGCCTTCTAATACTCTATCACCAACTCTTAATGTTGGAGAGTAAGGAAGAACATAATTAGTTTCTTCCTCTAAAGCCTTTAACTCATAATACTTTTCATCATATTCCTTATCTGTAACAGAAGGATTATCCAAAGAATAATACTCATAAGCATATCTATTTAATTCTTCTACCAACTCTTCTATTCTTTTCTTTTTATCCAAATAAAACACCTCTTTAAATGAAAAATTAAGAATTAAAAATGAAGAATTGCAGAAGTAATTTTTTCAAAATTACTAAAAAATAAATTTCTAAACTCCGTAGGAGTTTATTCCAAAATTCTACATTCTTCATTCTACATTCTACATTAATTCCAGGTTTGCTAATGATAGCATAAGTATCTTTATGCCTTGGTTATCAAAGGCTATAGTTAGCTTTTTATCGCTTCCTGTATCTGCTATTGAAACTACCGTTCCAACTCCAAATTTACTATGCTTAACCTTTCTTCCTATACTAATATCGGTTGATGATACTGTTGATGTTGGTTTTGGAGCTTGTGGTTTTGACATAGTCATGGAGCTTCCTCTTAGGCTATGAGGATTATTATACCTATTATCACTTGGAAACATTGACTTTCTAGACTCTTGTGCTCCTCCAGTAGCTGAAACATATTCTTTTAAATCTGCTTTAATTTCTGCTATAAAGTCTGATTGAGGATAAGCTACAGTTCTTCCAAACTGTCTTCTAACTTCTGCTGAAGTCATAAATAATTGTTCCTTTGCCCTTGTTATTCCAACGTAGCATAACCTTCTTGATTCTTCCATTTCAGATTCACTATCAAATGATGCAACTCCTGGGAAAATTCCATTTTCCATTCCAACCATAAATACTACAGGGAACTCTAACCCCTTAGCACTATGAACAGTCATTAAAACTATTGTATCATCTTCTTCCTCAAGCTTATCTGTATCTTGAACTAACGAAACTTTCTCAAGATATGCAGATAAACTTTTATCTTCACTACTCTTTTCAAAATCCACAGCATCTGATACTAATTCCTTTAAGTTTTCTATTCTACTCTTATCTTCTATTTCATTTGACTTTTCTAATTCTGATATATAACCTGTTTCCTTTAGTATAGTCTCAATTAAAACCGACACAGGTAAAACTTCACTCATGTCAATAAATCTATTCATCATTTCCATGAAGTTCTCTATTCCCCCACAGTTTCTTGCAGTAAGAGTTGGAATATTTCTAACTGTACTTAATGCATCCCATAAAGGTATTTCATAGTCATCAGCAAAATCTGCAACTTTATTAACAGTTGCATCACCTATTCCCCTCTTTGGAACATTTATTATTCTTTTTAAACTTATGCTATCAGTTGGATTTACTAACACCTTTAAATATGAAAGCATATCTTTAATTTCTTTTCTGTCATAGAATCTTGTTCCACCTAATATCTTATAAGGAATATCATTTCTTCTTAAACTTTCTTCGAATATACGTGATTGAGCATTAGTTCTATAAAGAATTGCAAAATCTTTATAACTTAAATTTTGTTCATTTTTTATTTTGTTTATTTGAGTTGCTACAAAGTTACCTTCATCAGAATCTGAATAAGCTCTATAAACCTTTATCTTATTTCCACTTTCTTGTTCAGTTCTTAAAACTTTGCTTTTTCTATTAGCATTATTAACTATAACTACATTAGCTGCATCTAATATATTTCCCTTTGAACGATAATTTTGTTCAAGCTTTATTACCTTTGCATTAGGATAATCTTTCTCAAAATCTAAAATATTTCTAATATCTGCGCCTCTCCATTGGTAAATACAATTGTGGACAACTACATCATTAGCTATATAATTTCTTGCATAATCTATATTTAAGTCATATATACTTCCCGTATAATCTTCAAATTCTATGAATACTATTTTATCTTCAATTATTTTATTGCCTTCTAAGATAGCTAAGGCCATACCTTCTTTTAAACTTCCCATAGGCATAAACTTAAAGATGTTATCCGAAGTCAATTTAGCCTTTTTAACTATTTCAAATTCATCATTAGTTTCTGAAAGTTTTCTTGAAAAATCTTCTGCATCATCATATAACGCTCTTTCTGTTTCTACTCTAAAGGTTTTTCTTTGCCCATCTCTTACATTAAAGCCTGCATTTATAAATTTATTTTTATCTTCTTCACCGGAAGAATTTAATCCTATTCTATGTGAATAAATTCCTCTTTCTTCAGATTTACGTCCACCAAAAAAGCTTAAATTAATTAGCTTTCTTACACTTTCTCCTCTAATAACTGCAGAACTTAAATGATGAGGATAATCTTTATATAAAAACTCTTCACCCATTAACCTATCTGCCGCATCAAAAGTATTTATTTCTTTAAATAAATTATTTATTTGCTCTTGGCTTAAGGTTATATTTCTTCCTCTAGAATTAAATACTACCTTAGGAATACCGTATTTAACAGAATAAAATTCTTCATAATAAGTTGCCTCACTCTTAGATGAACAAACCTTAATTACCCACATTTTATCTGCTTGCTCTCCATTTAATCTAACTGCAAGGCCACTAGCCTTTCTATTTTCTCTACTTCTAATTGAAGAAGTTTGACCTATTCTATATCCATATCCTTTTTTATACATAAGGTATACATAATATTTTCCTTCTTCTATTAATACCCTTGTAAAAGTTAAATGATTAGGCGTCGATTTAATTACTTTTCCACTTTCAGTAGTTACTTTTACTATTTTACCTTCATATTCTCTCTTAGAAATATTCTTAACTTCAAGTAAATTAGTTTCACCATTACCAACTGCAACTCTTACTTTGGAACCTTCTTTTAAATCCTCAATAGCTACTTTTCCTTTTTCAGATTCAACTAAAGTTCCTTCAACTAAACATTGGTCATCATCGCCTACTACGCATATATTCTTATGACTTTCCGCAAGTAATCTAATTAATTCATATTGAACCTTATTTGTATCTTGGTACTCATCTACCATAATATATTGAAATTTTCTTTGATAAAATTCTAATGTTTCCTTATTACTTTTAAATAATTCAACAGTTTTAAAAATTAAATCATCAAAGTCTAAGGCATTATTTTCCTTAAGCCTTTTTTGATACATTTCATAAACTTCTGCAATTTTCTTTTCTCTAAAATTACTTTCATTTTCTCTCATAAAGCTAGCTGGACTTTGCATATTGTCCTTTGCTTTACCAATTTTACTCATAATTTCTCTATCAGTTATATCTTTATCATTAATATTTAAAGCTTGCATACATTCCTTTACAAGGGTTTTTTGATCTGAGGTATCGTAAATTGTAAAGTTTTTCTTGTATCCAATCTTCTCTATTTCTCTTCTAAGTATTCTTACACAAGTAGAGTGGAATGTTGATATCCACATATCTTCTGCTCTTTCCCCTATTAAAGCCTTTACTCTATCCTTCATTTCCTTAGCTGCTTTATTAGTGAAAGTTATGGCCAAAATTTTATATGGTAAAATTCCTAAATCATCTATCATATGAGCCATTCTATATGTCAAAACTCTAGTTTTTCCTGAACCTGCTCCTGCTAGTATTAATACTTGACCTTCTACAGTAGTAGCTCCTTCATATTGTTCTTTGTTAAGTAATGACTTTAAATCCATCAATCCAGACTCCTTTCCTATTACTAACATATTATATCATACATATCTTTTATATTGTTGCCTAAAAGCTTTAATTAGATTATGAATTTATAAAAAAAGTGCGCTATATAAACTTGCTTATTCAGTGGAATTTACTCCAAATCATTGCATACTTATATAACACACTTTAAAACTCAAATAAGAAAAATATAAACATCTATACAAACTTCTTATTTAATTATATATCACCAGTATTTTGCTGCTTAAACAGAACTATTTATCATATTTAAATTTGTCTTTTTTTCTTTATTTAATTTATTAAACCACCAAATTGCATAAATTAACCCAAAGGCTAAATTAAAAGCTCCAATTATAGGTAAAATACTTTCATTTCTCCATGCTTCTGAACCCATTATAGGTCCAAATATATCTCCAAAGGTTGCTCTTATAAATATATGTATTGCTAAGGTATAAACTCTAGCATGCAACCATAAATCTGACCTTTTTCTAATTAAAGAGTATATTTCTGGGACAATTAATATACATATTGAACTTGCAAAATATCCAGTATTTTCAGCATAAACAAATCCTGCATTCCAAGTTGTATAGAATAAACACCACATTAATGGTATATCACATATTAATTCTGCCCATCCTTCCTTAGATCCAAACTTCCAATTCTTTGGTGGAAGTGGGATAGTTATTCCACATATCATTCCTGCTGCAAAATTCATATAATTTCCTAAAGTAAGATCCTTTAAAGATGCTTCTAGTATATTTAGAAAAAGAACTCCATATAATACCCAAAAAACCCAATTTTGTCTTAATACTTTAAAACCTTTTTCCTTATATTTATAGCTCATTCTACAAATATTTACGAAACAAGTTGGAATAACTACTGATAATACCTTAGCTAATCTAAACCAATTATCTCCGAAGGTTTTAAACCATATTGGAAAAGCAAATACGGCTAAAATGCCTATTACAGTAGTTGATTTTAAGTATTTTCTAGCCAATTCTACTAACAAATATAAAATGGCAATATAAGCTGACATTGAAAGCAAGTACTGCCACCATTCTATATTCCTCATAAATAATCCCCCTAACCTTTTGTTATGTTTTTCCTGTTTAATTTTACACTCTTATACTTTAATAGTCAATGCTTCTAATTATTAACTATTGATTGATTTTCATTCATTATTTTCTTCGCGAGATTTTTTTCTTGCATAACTTTTCTTATTTATCTTTGTATATGAAATATTGTAAAATTTTGAATTTATTTTTATATAATACTATATATATTGTCGTTATTGCACTAAAATTGTTAACCCTAAATGAAATTGTTTTCTTTTGCGATTTTATTAAATTTTCACTATAAGTAAAGGTTTAAATTTATTTTTATGCAACAAAAAACGCAACCCTTGGGGCTAGGTTGCGCTTTAGCAATAAGCAATAAATAAAAAGGGGGCTATTTATTCCTTTTATTTATCCTTGCAATGATATTATATTGTATATATTTTAAAAATGCAAGAGATTTTGAAAGATTGTTGTAAAATTTTTAGAATTATGAATTATTTTAATTCATTTTTATAAAACATTCGTTAAAAACCTTTTAAAATACTTACTTCCTCTTCAGTTAGCTCTCTATATTCGCCTTCCTCTAGCTCTTCATCTAGCTTTAAGGTTCCAAATTCAACTCTTTTTAGGTACACTACACTCTTATTTACAGCTTCAAACATTCTCTTAACTTGATGGAACTTTCCTTCTTGAATTGTTACCATTACCTCAGAGCCTTCCTCTGTAGCACTTAATATTTCAAGTTTAGCTTCCTTACATAGATATCCATCATCTAAAGTTATACCTTTTTTAAACTTCTTAACATCATCTTCTGTAACTTTCTTATCTATTTTTGCATAATAAATTTTATCAACCTTCCACTTAGGTGATATTAATCTATGGTTTAATTCACCATCATTAGTTAATAATAAAAGTCCAACTGTATCCTTATCTAATCTCCCAACTGGGAATGGATTAAATACTTGATGCTCAATTTCTAATAAATCCACCACAGTTTCATCTCTATTATCAAAAGTAGCTGATACTACCCCATCAGGTTTATTCATCATTAAATAAATATATTTTCTATAAAAAATTTCTTCACCATTAACAATTATCTTATCTCTTTCAGGATCTACTTGCATTCCATTATCTTTTACCAAATCTCCATTAACTTCAATAAGACCTTTTTTTATAGCTTGCTTTATTTCTTTTCTGCTCCCATACCCTAAATTAGATAAAACCTTATCTAGTCTTTCCATAAAGGCACCTTCTTTCTTATTTTATTTTGAACTACTATGAATTATTTTATTACTTTATATTGATTTTAGCAAATAAGTAATTAATAAAGCTTTATAACAATTTACTAAATAAAAAACTCAGACCACAGTCCGAGTTTTTTAGTTTATTGTTTATTATATTAATTTAATTTTATGCTAGTTGTGCCATAATTCTTGGTACATAATTTTGAGTTTCTTGTGGCATTTTATATAAATCACTTGGAGATTTAACTCCTCTTTTTTCAATAGTACCTGGCCCCGCATTATAAGCCATTAATGCCATCTCAACATTTCCACCATACATATTTAAATAGGATTTAATATGCTTAACACCAGCTTCAATATTTTCATCAATATCAAAAGGATTATTTACACCATAGGCATCTAAATTAAAGTCCATTATTTGCATAAGCCCCTTTGCTCCTGCTGATGAAACTGCATTAGGATTAAAATTTGACTCTTGCTTAATTATAGCTAATACTAAATTTTTATCTACCCCATATTTATTTGCATATTTATCAACAGCACTATAGATATCCTCCATATTAACAGAATCATCTTCTGAAGAATAATTTCTTAAGTTATTATTTGTATTACTGACAGCATTAGCAACTGTATTATTAGTTATACTTTCTAATAATAATTCTCCAGTTTGTATTGGCTCTTTTCTTATTTTTAATGGAATATCATCAAGTCTTTGTCCAGAACCTTTACTTATAAAAATACTACTCTCTTCATTATTTTCAATATCATTATTTGATTTCATATTTTCCATTTGATTATTTAACATGGTTTCATATACTAAGTCAAATTCTGGTCCATCACCTATTGCCTTTTTTAATACATCCTTACTTATTGTTAAGCCTAGAAAATCTTCTACCTTAGGAATATTCACAAGCTTTCCCTCACTCTCACTTATATAACTATTAGAAATTTCGAATGGGAAAGGTTTTTCTTAAGTCCCAACTTTAAATTCTAAATCTGCATAATCCTCATAATTAACTTTTTTATAGTAACTTTTACTTAAAACTAGAATTCTATAATTCCCACTTGTAAAGGGAAGGAATGTATAGTAGTTTTTTCTACTATAAGCTTGAACTCTAACCCAGTTTCCTTTTTCCATTATATAAAATTCATAACAAACTTCTTTTCCACCTTCACTTGTAGCTTCAAAAGTTACTTCTTTTCCTTCAATTATTTTATCAATATCCATCTTTATTTTAGTATTTGTTACCGGGGTTGCTTCATTTACATAAATAGAAACTTCCTTCTTTATATCATACTCTTCTTTACATAATATATTTTTCGCATAAATTTCAAAGGTATATTTCCCTGGACATTTAGGCTTTGCCTTTATATATTTGCTTTTAACAAATCCTGTATCTTCAACTTCATGTCCATTAATTTTAGTTACATATCTTAATAATATATTTTTTGTATTTTGTGCAATTATTTCAAACTCTATAGTGTCTCCTACTAAATAAAACTCTTTCCCCTGTAATAATACATAATCTACTTCTGCTTCTTGATAATCCTTAACCTTAAAGAAGATATACTCATGAGCATCATATTCTCTAGAAGAATATTTATCAATTATTCTTACTTCTACTTGATACTCACCACTATCTTCTGGAGTAAAGTTCACCCAGTTAGTTACCCCATAGTTGCTTCTTTCTTTTTCAACACTATCTTTATAAACAATAAATGAATACTTAAGCTCTGTACCACCTTCAGCTTTAACCTTTAAATTAATTGGTTCTCCCTTTATACAGCCTCTAGTTTTACTTGCATTAATCCCCAATATTTTTACAGGCTTTTCTCCCTTTTTATCTATTTTAAAATTTAACTCTTTTATATCTTCATATTCTCCATGATAGGATATGTCCTTAACCTTTAATATAACCTTATATTCTCCCTCTGTCTTAGTCTCCCAATTAAAAATTCCAGATCTGATATATCCAGTATCCTCAGCCAAAGGTCCTTCAACTATATACCTATATAAAACTTCCTTTCCCCCCATTACTGAAGATTTAAAGGTTACTGTATTTCCAGATAATTGAGGCGAACTTAACTCTGAAGAAAAGCTCCTTATTTTAATCTTCTCATATGGTTTAACAAAGTACACCATTGCCGCTCTATCATCATAGGCTTTATTAGAAAATATATCTCTAACATAACATAATAATTTATATTTTCCTTTTTCTCTTTCACATATAGAAACTATATTCTTAGTAGAATAATCTTGAACACAGGTTATTCTTCCATTTAAATCTACTTTTAAAAACTTATATAATATAGTCCTACTTTTTTCATAATTAACTCCAACTTTAAAAACAAGCTCTTCACCTACTAAAAGACTTTCTGTTAAACAATTAAATGAGTTAATCTGAATAACTGGTTGTTCTTTAACCTTAAATTTTACAGTAGTAAAATCATCTACATGATTAGATGAAGATGGTCTTTTACACTCAATTAATATTTCCCCTTCTCCAATCTTAGTAGTTGTATAAGTTAACTTATTTTCTGTACTGTAATCCTTTAGTGGTTCCCAGCCTTGATTTCCACTAATCCAAAATCTATACAGTAAAACTTCTTCATCTTCTGGAGAAAGTACATCTAAGTTTATTTTTTCTCCAAGAATTAAGCTTGTCTTATCTATTGCAACATCTTGTATTAGTTTATAATTTGAATTTTTAGATTGAATGATATCCTTTTCTTCTATATCCTTAATTTCATAGCTTGACCTTACATTTTGTACACTTCCTGTATCTTTATCTATTACATTAACCATTATCATATATTCACCAGGCTCTTTAGGTTGCCATAAACATTCACCCTCACTAGAGAAATCTTTAATTTGCTTCCAAACTAAATTTCTTTCTCCTGGAGTTCCTTGAAAAAATTTATACTCCAAATTCCCTTGATTTTCTGAAATAGCTTTTATACTAATAGTTTCCTCCACTCTTGATGGACTTTGTTTATCAAAAGTTAAAATTATTTCCTTCATAATCTCACACCCTATTTTTCTCATTATTCCCTAATATTATTATACCTTCAATATAAAGAAATATAAAACGAAATTTGTCACCTATATAAAGAAATAAGAATAAACCGTATTTTATATTTCTACAGCTTATTCTCTTATATTACATTCTATTAACTTTTTTAAGTTTTTTTCTAGCCTTAAGTCGTCTTCATTTGTCCTTTTTTTAGGGTTATTAGTTCTTCCACCTGCACGTCTTATTTTTTGAGATATATGTCTTTCTTCTAATAATCTATCAATATTTTCTTCATTATAATAATATCCTTTTGGATTTATAACAAAGGCTTTCTTTCCTAATGCAATAGCTGCAACCCCATAATCTTGGCTTACAACTATATCTTTTTCCTTGCATATATTAACTACATACATATCCACACTTTGAAAACCACTATCTACAACTTTAACTTCTCCATAATCTAATCTTATATAATGGTGGATATCACAAAATACAATTAATTCAAGCCCATATTTTTTTGATATATTTTCAATAATGGAGATACCTGGACAGGCATCTCCATCTACTATAATTCTCATTATTATTTTAACTTAGCTTCTAACTCAGCTTTTAAATCTTCAAAGCCTGGTTTTCCAAGTAAAGCAAACATATTTTTCTTGTATGCTTCAACTCCTGGTTGGTCAAATGGATTTACTCCTAATAAGTATCCACTTATACCACAAGCTTTTTCAAAGAAGTAAACCATATATCCAAAGTAATATGGGCTAAGCTCTGGAATATTTAATACCATGTTAGGAACTCCACCATCATTGTGAGCTAATAAAGTTCCATTGAATGCTTGCTTGTTAACAAAATCTATAGTTTTTCCAGCTAAGAAGTTTAATCCATCTAAGTTTCCTTCAACTTCTTCTATTGAAACTTCTCTTTTTGCTTTTTCTACATTAAGAACTGTTTCAAACATTATTCTGCTACCCTCTTGGATAAATTGTCCCATTGAGTGTAAATCTGTTGAGAAATCAACTGCTGCTGGAAAAATACCTTTTTGATCTTTTCCTTCTGATTCTCCATATAATTGTTTCCACCATTCATTGAAGTAGTGTAAACCTGGTTCGTAGTTAACTAATATTTCTACATTTTTACCTTTATTATATAGGATATTTCTCATTGCTGCATATTTGTAACAGTCATTATTTTTAAAATCATCAGTTGCATATGCTTCTCTTGCATCAGCAGCCCCTTGCATCATTTCATCTATGCTAATTCCAGCTACAGCTATTGGTAATAATCCAACTGCAGTTAACACTGAGAATCTTCCTCCAACATCATCAGGAATAACAAATGTTTCATATCCCATTTCATCAGCTAATGATTTTAATGCTCCTTTGCTCTTATCAGTAGTTGCAAAAATTCTTTCCTTAGCTCCATCTACACCATATTTCTTTTCCATATAGTCTTTGAATACTCTAAATGCTATAGCAGGTTCTGTAGTAGTACCTGATTTAGATATAACATTTACGCTTATGTCTAAACCTTCTATTGCATCTAAAAGATCAGCTAAGTATGTTGAACTAATATTATTTCCAACAAAGAATACTTGTGGAGTATCTCTTTGATCCTTTTTTAAAACATTATAGAAATTGCTATTTAACATTTCTATCGCAGCTCTTGGTCCTAAATATGATCCACCTATACCTATAACTATTAAAGCATCTGAATTTTTCTTTATTTTTTCTGCTGCATTTTTTATTCTTTCAAATTCATCTTTATCATAGTTTACAGGTAAGTCTAACCATCCTAAAAAGTCATTACCAGCACCTGTACCATTTGTAAGAGTGTTATGAGCACACTTTACCATTGCTTCCATATTGCTAAGTTCTTGTTCTATCTTAACATATGGTTCTACCTTAGATAAATCTAATCTTAAACCTTTATTCATCATTTCAACCTCCGAATCTTTCTTGGAATTTTGCCGTTTATTTCTAAGCCTATAAATTCTACTATATTATAACATAATTTAAATTATATAATAAAATTTTTTTCATTAAATATAGCTTTTTGTATATTTGTATAAATTACCTATTAATTTTTACTCTTTTATATTATGCTCTTTTTTTAAATTTAAAAACCAAAAAATTAGGATACAAATAAATGTATCCTAAAATAACAATCTTATTTTTCTTTTTTAGCTCTTAATGCTTCATCCATAAACCTTTTACTTCTAACTGGATCTATAGGATTCTTCATATCTCCATTCTTTATCCAAGTAGCAACTGAAACTCCATCGTAATATTTTAATAAATCATAAATATTATCTCCAGTTGCTCCTCCTCCTAATAAAATAGGCGTATTAGGAAGCTTTTTTCTTACCTTTTGTATCATATCTATGCTTTCTTCCTTTGTTTTTCCTGACATAAATAGTCCATCAGCAAAAGCTTCATTAACAGCTTCCCAAGCAGCATCTTCAATAGGCTTTCTTCCTAATGGAATTCCATGGACCTCATATATATCTGCATAAACTGGGACTTTACTTCTTGTTCTTTTTCTTAACTGTGCAATTTCAACACATTGAGCCTCTAATATTCCTGCACTAGTTACATTTGCTCCAGTAAATAAATGTTCTACTCTAACGAAGTCTGCTCCTACAGCATCAGCAACTGATAACCCTGCAACTCCATCCCAATTCATCAATATTCCTAATACTAAATCAGGAAATTCTTTTCTTATTTCATAAGCTATTCTTGTCATATAGGCTATAGCTTCTGGATTTGCAATTTGTTTTATGGGCATATCATTCATATTTTGAACTATTACACCATCAAATCCATTCTTTTGAACCATTTCAGTTTCTTTTAAAGCTCTATAAACTATATCATCAATAGTTTGTGTGTCATGTCTATAGCTTCCTGGTAATGGATCTGGCTGAATCATTGAAAGTACAGTACAATTTGGTATAAATTTTTTATCCATTACTCTAAACCTTCTTTCATACTTTTACTATAATCTAAACTAATATTATAAAGTTGCTTACTTGGTATAACTCCAAACTCTGTTATAAATGCTCTTATATGTTCTGGACTTACTCCAATTAATTCAGGAGTAACAAAATCTATCTTATCAACATTTATATCTTTACTCCAGCTACTAGATAACTTCTTTTTCAAATCATTAAATACAATATTCTTTCTTCCACCATAAATAGGTCTTGTATCTAATTTTATCATAGGAGTTAAGAAATATAGAGGTATATTGTAAGTATGACATACTAATCCTACAATATCCGATCCAGTTGTATTAAATCCAGTTCCATCAGCAAAGAAGGTTTCTGCTCCCATAAATGCTGCATCACATTTAACTAAATTATACATTATTGCTGAATCTGGAATAAATTTTATATCATGTCCTGATTCTTCACATGCCTTTACAAAAGGATATCCCCCATCAATTACTCTACTCTCTGCAATATAAATAGTATATTTTTTATTATTTCTTACTAAAGCCCTTAAGAACTTTTCAACTGTACTTGAATAATCATATACAAATATATTTCCCATATCTTTAGCTACTTTTACTGAATATTCAACTACTTTATCTATATCTTCTTTAGATTTTTTATTATAATTATCTTTTTTCTCTATTATTTTACTAACTACATAATCAATATCATCAGTGCTGCTATAATTATTTATACCTTCTATCATTATATAAATAGCATTGCTTATAGCTTGGCTTGCTTCTCCTCTTGTAGCAATAAAATACTTTGTTACTTCTTTTATTTTATCAACTATAGTCATTACATCTTCTGATTTTTCTTTTCCTTCTAATGCTATAGCTTCAATCATATCTCCTATCATTCTAATATGATTACTAGCTCCAAGTACAACTTGATTAACTATATCATCAAAGCTTTTTTTCACCTTATCAGGTAATAGGTTTCTTATGACTTCTGGATTATGTACCATATTATCCTATACCACCCTTCTATCTTAAAGTTAGTCTATAAATTTAATATTTTCTTAGCATTCTCACTAAAAATACTCTTTACTTCCTCTTTTTCTAACTTAAACATATCAAATATATCTATTGAACACTTAGTAAATCTATCTGGAAATGAACTTCCAAAAACAATTTTTGATTTATCTAAATTATTAAAAGCTTTTTTTAGTATTTGCATTTCATATTGGTTAGATGTTTCAACATAAATATTATCATTTCTTTTTGCAATATCTATACAGTTATATCCATAATCAAAACATCCCATATGAAGAAATATAAACTTAACTTTTGGGAATTTCTTAGCTATTGTTTCCCATTGATGTGGCATTGATCTAGCTCCAATTCCAGTAAAAGTCTTTACAATAATATTGTTTTTTTCTATAACTTCTAAAACCTTCTCTAGATTTTTACAATTATCAGGATAGTATCCATGCTCAAAGGAATTAAATTCTACCATTTTTATATTACCTAATGAAATTGCATGATTTATATCGTCTATTGCTGAATCTAATTTAGGATTAATAACTGCACACCCTATAAGTTTATTGCTATTTTTTTCAACTAAATTTGATATATAAGTATTGGCTTCTTTTATAGAGGTTCCTTCCATAGTTGAAACTACCCTTAAGTCAACATTATTTTTCTCCATATCTTCAAAAAGCTCTGAATCTTTATATATATTGTTTTCTCTATTAACATGAGCATGAATGTCAATAATCATTACTTTCAACTCCTTTTTAACTTAGCCTAATATTCCTAAATATACTCCTATAATAGCTACTATCATTGTTATAAATATTAATTTAACTGCTGATATTTTTTTCTTAGTTATTAAGTAGTACATTATTCCTGTATAAGCTAGTCCTAAAACTCCTGGCATAAGTCCGTCTAATGTTTGTTGAATGCTTATTACAGTATCACCAGATGAAATTTCTATTGGTATTTTCATATAAATTAAAGCTGGTATAAAACCTCCAACAATTGTGTATGCAGCAATACCTGCTATATCTGTTATCTTTGAAATTAATCCACTTGATTGAATCTTATCAACTAATTTAACACCTTGCTTATATCCTTGGAATACACCCAAATATCTTATTCCAATTGAAATAACACTCATACCAATTACAAATAATATTGGTCCTAACCAACCTGTACCTGCATTTACTAATGAAATTGCTAAACTTGCAAGTATTGGTCTTGCTGTACCATTTAAAAGCGAGTCTCCAAGCCCAGCTAAAGGTCCCATTAAAGCTGTTTTCACTGCATTTATAGAACTTGGATCTACCTCTTCAGGATCCTCTGCATGCTTTTCTTCCATTGCTATACTTATTCCAACTGGTATAGATGAAACCATATCTTGTGTAAGAAAATACTCCATATGTCTGTTATATGCTTCTTTCTTATCTTCAGGATCATCATATATTTTTTCTATTACAGGCATTAAGGCTTGAGTAAATCCTGCATTTTGTTGTCTTTCATAATTGTTTGCACAACGTATTGTCATTTGGTTCCAGAAAACTTTCCATAGGTCTTTTTTAGTTATCTTTTTTTCCATGATATACCCTCCTTAATTCTTAGCAAGTTTAAAGTAATAATATAAAGCTGAGAATACTACTGCTAGTAAAGCTATTCCTATCATATTTATATTTAAATATGCTGCAAAGAAAAATCCCAAGAATAGGAATGGCCACATGCTCTTAGTTTTAATAGAGCTTAATAGTAAAGCAAATCCTACTGCTCCTACCATTCCCCCACCAACTGATAATCCAGTGATTATTTTATCTGGAATAGCACTTATAATTTTTGCAACATAATCTGCTCCAAAATATACAGCTAAGAATGTAGGTACTCCGTATAATACAGCATTCATTAACATTGGAAATATAGTATTATTTAAAACTATTCCTTTTGTATTTAGCTTATCTACAGCATCATCTACTCTGTGCATAAAATAAACATTAATAATTGAGTTTTGAACTGTTTCTGCTATTTGTCCAATAAAAGATACTGGTAACGCTGTTGCTACTGCTAACTCAGTTCCACCACCACCAAGTATAGCAACTGCAGTTGCTATGGCTGTACTTATTGTTGGATTCGGTGGCACAGCTGTACCAACAAATATAACTGCTAAGAACATTAATTCAACAGTTACACCTACTGTTAAACCTGTTTGAAAATCTCCCATAATTAAACCAACAACTGGTCCTACAAATATAGGCCTAAAAATATGTGTTTGAAAAGTGTGCGAATCAATAAATGCAATTGTAACAAATAATGCTACTAAAAAGGCTTGTAAAAAAAGACTCATTTTCTCTTCCCCCTATAAATTTTAATATTAAGTTATATTAATTTTTCTTTTTTAAGTAGTTCAATAACATCTTGACTTCTTTCTGTAGGCACAGCTCTAACTTCTAGATTAATACCTCTACTCTTTAATGCTACAAAAGCATCAACTTCTTCATTGTTAACCCATAGGTTTCCTAACACCTTTGTTTTTCCCTTTTTCATATTTAAATTTCCTACATTTATATTACTTATTTCATCAGAAGAATCTAATATTTCTAATGCTTCTTTAGGTCCCTTAGCTAAGAATAATGTTTTAGTGTTATCCTCATCATTTTTTATAGCTTCCTTTGCTTCACTTAAAGTCATAATCTTTAATTGTACATTATCTGGAGTTGCCATTTTTAATAATGTTTGTTGAAATGAATCTTTCGCTGCTTTATCATCAGCTACAACTATTTGTTTTGCATCAGCATAAGCTAACCAAGCTGTTATTATTTGTCCATGTATAAGTCTGTCATCGATTCTAAATACTGTAATATTCATATTTACCACTCCTCTTTTATCTTATATAGCACTTAAGCCAATAGTATCTTTGTTTATTTTTAATAGTTCTTCAACAACTTCTTTTAAATTTTTATCTTTACTATGCATTATAGCTTCAATTAATAAAGGAAGATTAATACCATAAAACACAGCTACATTTGGATTTTCAAAGGAAAATTTACTTGCTACATTAAAAGGAGAACCGCCTATAATATCGCATAATATTAAGTATTGTTTTTCCTCAGATATATCGAAAACCTTTTCCTCAAATACATCATTTAACTGATCTATTCCCATTTCCTCATGAAATGATATATAGTCAACATTTTCAAAATCTCCAATTAACATCTTTGCAGAGTTAACTAATCCAGCTGCTAATTGACCATGTGTTGCTAATAATACTTTTACCATTACTTATCCATCCTCCATAAATATCTTGCATTTTTATTAAATATCCATTCTAAATCTTCTTCTGCTAATCCTAGTTCCTTAAATTTTTCAATTTCTATATTTACTGGTTTATATGGCCAATCAGTTCCAAAACATATGCGCTTTGGTCCTAATACTTCTATAGCCTTCCTTAAAACATTTACATCCATTTGTCCAGAAGTTTCAACCCATACATTTTTTAAATCCTTTATTGCTTCTATAGTAGAGAAACCAAATTCGTAATATCCTATATGAGTGAATAAAAAATCTATATTAGGAAATTTTCTAGCATATTCAGCCCAAGTATATGGAGTACTAAATGGTGCAGTGCCTACATGAGTTTGAACATGTACACCATAAGATTCAATCTTCCTAAAAATTTCATCTAAAGCTGGTGTATTATCTGGATAGTAACCATGTTTCCAAGAATGAAATTTAACTCCATTCATTTTATATTCTCCCAAACATCTATCAATTTCTTCTAATGCATCTGGAGCTTTAGGATTAATAAACGCATATCCTTGTATAAAGTCTGGATGAGCTTTCATTGCTTTATAAATATAGTCATTTTGTTCTCTTGTTGATATTCCTGAAAGACAGCTTATACCAACTTTTGAAATTCCATAAGTCTTTAGCTCATTTACTATTTGATCTGGTGAATTTTCTTCTCCAGAGCTAGTTTTTCCTAAATGAGAGTGAATATCAAAAATTTCCATACTATACCTCCTATTTACTTATCTTTATTCAAATCTAGAAGTACTGAATACTCATACATATCAGCGTTATAGTACATTTCAACATATTCTACTGGTCTATTATTAGAATCATAGGTCAATCTTTCTTTGTAAAATATTGGAATGATATTATCTACTTTTAGTATTTTATTCAATTCTTCATTTGAAATTTTTGCTTCTAATTTTTCTTCAGCATGATCTATTTTTATACCCTTATCTTTTAGTAATTTATATAAAGAAGTATCTTCTTTAAAATCATCTTCTTTCAAAGTCAAATTGTTTAATTTTTTTATATAAGCTTTATGTAAACCAATTACAGTATCTCCACTAAGTCTAATACGTTCAATGTAAAAAATTTTCTCAGAAGAATTTAAATTTAATAAGTCAGATATTCTTTGATCTGCAATTAACTCTTGAAACTTTACTAATATTGAACTAGCCTTTTCACCATACTTTTCATTGTCTTCACTAAAGCTACTTAGCATTCTTAAATTGAAGTTTTTCTTTGGCTTGCATACAACAGTTCCTATACCCCTATACTTAGCTGCATAACCTTCTCTTTGTAAATCTTCCATAGCTCTTCTTACAGTTATTCTACTTACTCCATACATATCTTGTAATTCTTTTTCTGATGGAAGTTTATCGTTTACTTTGTATTCTTTATTCTTTATTTTTTCTAAAATATCTGTATAAATTTGATAATGTAATGGTATTTGTGACTCCTTATCTATCATATACATTCTCCTTAATCATCTTATAAGTTATAACGTTATAACGTTATAACTTATGCTTAAATTATATTCCTAACATTTACCTCTGTCAACGTTTTCTTTAAAATTATTTTAAATTTTCTTAAAATTTTTATTTGTTATTCAAATCTAGTGTATTTATCTAAAGATAAATGTAGAAAATTATATAAAAAGGTGCTGTAATATTTTACAGCACCTTTTTATAATAAATATTACGCTAGCACTAGATCCTTTAAATAAACCCAACTAGCTATTTCTTTTAATAAAGCCTTAGTATCACTTATTTGACTTACTGTATAGGTGTTTTGCTTAACCCAATCTGGTATAATTTCACCAGTTGCATAATTAGTACCTATTACCTTAACCTTTGATCCTACTGTTATAGTCAAGGGATATAACTTGATTCCTTTGCTATCAAATACACTATATCCAGGATTAGCATCTGCACAAGCTTTAGCATTTTCAAAAACACTAAAAGCCCCAATTTGTGATGCTGCATCTTCCCAGGTTTTTCTTACCCTATAGATTTCTGTAGTATTGTTAATATTATCAAGTTCTCCTTGAATCATATTTAAGAATCTTTGCCATCCTAAATCCAAAGTTCTATGCGGACAATACTTTCCACTAAAATCCTGATGTTTTTTAACATTACTTATTGTCCATCCATATTGCTTTAGTAAAGCTGCAACTTCTTTTGAGGCTCTCTTTTCTGCATTAGTAAATTTATCGCCTCCTGATTTTGAATAACAAATTTCTACACCTATATAATATCTGTTACCTTCACCACTTCCTCCATCTCCTGCATGCCAAGCATTTCTATTAAGTGGTATTCCAAGAATTGCCTCATTATCATCTACAGCAATATGAAATGATGTTGAATTAGTATTTGTCTGCATATAAGATATTTCATTTGATGCTGTTGCATCATTTGCAGTGTTGTGAATACACACCCCCTTCGGTGTCATTGAATAAGGGCACTTTAAACTATACTTGTCTGATGAAATAAGTTTTTGAATTAAAGCCATTAAAATCCTCTCCTTTTACTTTAATCTTTAAGGAATCTTTCTTCCTCATTTAGTAAATACGTTGTATGAAAGGATTTTTTAAAATTTATAGAAAAAATTTCTAAATATATAATTTATGTTAAAATCAAATTATATATTTATTGGAGGTACAAACTATGAATTTAAAAATTCAAACTAATTGCATAAATATTAATTGGAGTGAAGTTCAAAATATATTAAAAACTGTAGGTATGTCTTATGTAGATGTAGATACTCATAAACTCTCCTTTGAAAATAGCTACACTGTTATATTTGTTTTTGATAATAATAAATTAGTTGGCTTTGGAAGAGCTATTTCAGATGGGGTACGTAACTCAGCCATATATGATATAGCAACTCTTCCAGCGTATCAAGGAAAAGGTATAGGTAGATTAATTGTAGAAAATATAATTAAAAGTACTCCAAATTGTAACTTTATACTTTATGCCTCTCCAGGAAAAGAAGGATTTTATGAAAGCTTAGGCTTTTATAAATTAAAAACTGGCATGGGATATTTCTTTGATTTAGAGAAGGCTAAAAAGAAAGGATTCATTAAATAATCTATCTAATTTATTTGTAACAATTATATTACGGGCAACATATTATAGACTATGTGCATTATATTTTATAATGTTCAAATAAATTTATAACTAATGAGGATGGGTTTAATATGTCAAATAATTCAAATAATAATTGGTATATTATCTTTGATAATGATTCTTTTAATGAAAAACCTTTAAAAAAAGAAAATAAATGTTATTGCGATTATTATAAGGAACCTCATAAAGAATATGAAGATGATTCTTATGATATGTGTTGCAATAACCATGAGAACAAAAAACATCATGGACATTGCGAGAAGAACAAAGATAGAGACTACGATAGGTGCTGCAAATATGATGAAGATAAAAGAGAGAAAGAGTGCTATGAAAAGTATTGCAAATGTTTGAGCAAAAAGGATGAAGAAAATCATCATAAAAACCATTGTGACGAAAAAAAAGATGATAATTCTTATGAAAAACACTGTAATTGCTATAAAAAAGAAGAAGAAAACCATCACGACCATAGAGATCACTGTGAAGATAAGAAGAAAAAAGAGTATTATGAATATTACTGCAAATGTTGGGTAAAAAAGGGCGATGAAAATCATCATAAGGATGAAGATTATTGTGATAATAAAGAAGATTCCTATGAAGATCACTTCAGAAGATGTAAATATGCTTATGAGTCTTCTAAAAATCGTAAATAGTCTTATCTTATATTGAAGAATATTTATTATTTTAACTAATTAATTTAAAAGATAAATTGGCTATATCTAAGTGATGTAAAAATTACTTTGATATAGCTCTTTTTGCATTTCTATATAATAAGTAAACTAAAATCAAAAGATAGCAAATACATCAATTATATGAAAATGATCATTGAAGAAATCTGTTCTCGTTAATATTCTGTGAATATGGCTTCCTTTACAAGGTACTGCTTCTCCAGTAATACCAGCAAAACGACGATTATGAACGTCATCACTATTAAGTTCAGCCAATTTTACACTTCCAACAAATTCATGAACGTGTTTTTGCTATGATTCGTAATAATTCATAGCTTAACCCCTTTCTCTTTTGTTACATAATATATAATATTTTAAACTATAATAATTTGTTACTATATTTTAATTGATTTATATTTTCCTCACAAATTATCTATATTGGTATAAAATTCAATATAAAATTTGTAATTTTATCGTATAATAATGTTAGTAAATTTTTAGTTAGAGGAGTTTTATCATTAGATATGGATACAAAATTAAGATATATACTTAATACATTTATTTCTGCGTATAATAAATTAGATAAAGATATAGTCATTCATTGTAAAGAGGTTGCTTTTCTAACTTTATCAATATGTGATGCTTTATCACTTGATAAAGATACCAAAAAAGATCTTATAGTTTCAGCTTACTTACATGATATCTCAGCTTCTAAGACAAATTTTTTAGATACTTTAAGAAAATTTGATACTGTTGAATATCATGAACACTGTTTATATGGATATGTATTTTTCGATACATTAGTACCTTCTAATACTTTTTGTAAGTACATATTATATCATCATGAACCCTATAACTCTAATAATGTAGTTAATAATATGGAAATTCCATTAGAAAGTAATATTTTAAAATTAGCTGATGATATTTCTATTTTTAAACTTCTTAATAATAATATTGCTATTGATAAAATCCGTGAATTTTTAAATTCAAGAAAAAATTTATATAATCCAATATATTTAAATGCACTGCTATCACCAAAAGGAAGTGAAGCTTTAAAAAAATTATTAGATAACTCTTATTTAGAAACCCTGGACAATTATGGAGATGAAATTTCCGTTAGAAATATTGATTTCATTAAGTTTGTTGAGGCAATGGCATTTATATTAGACTTTAAATGTGAAATAACTAATATACATTCACAAACAGTATCTTTATTTAGTGTATTACTTGCCAAAGAATTTAACTTGCCTGATATTTTTGAAATTCGTATTGGTAGCTTATTACATGATATAGGTAAAATGGGAGTACCTGATTCAATTTTAAAGAAGCCTAGTTATCTAACTCCTGAAGAATTTGATATTATGAAAAAACACGTTGAATATACATATGAAATTTTATCTAATTTAAAAAATGAAAAAATAGTAAAAATAGCTTCAAATCATCACGAAAAACTTAATGGGAAAGGTTATCCAAGGGGTATTTCTGATTTATCATTTTCTGAAAAGTTAGTTGCTGTAGCTGATATTTTCGCTGCGCTAATTCAAAAAAGAAGTTATAAAAATCAATATTCAAAGGAAAAAACAATAGAAATATTGCTTAATTGTGTACATAACGATGAAATAGATAGTACCATAGTTAATAAAATAATAGAAAATTATGATTATTTTATTGATATGAATTTGAAATTGAATGAAGAATTTCATAATAAGCTTAATTTATTAAAAAATAAATATGAACTATTATTTTCCTCTTTATAATCTTTTATATATAATTTTTATGATTAGTAGATTTTTCTGGTTATCCATAATATAATAATATATAATCTATTTGCACTGCATTTAAATCTACAGTACAAACTGATCAGGCCATTAAACATCATGTTTATGGAGCCGGGCCATATCTTTGGCAACAGGATTCTATATACCTGTGGGACAGTATATTGTTCTACAGGTATTTTTTATTTATCTATAGAACAATAACTGAAATCAGATCTTTATTGCATTGCCATAGAGCTATCAAACAAAAATTCTTAGAGTTTCTAAGAAAAAAATGGAGGTAACTTTTATGACAAACTCAACAATCTCAACAAATTCTAACCAATTTCTAGGTCTAACTAATGAAGAAGTAAAAATAGCTCAAGAAAAACACGGAAAAAACTTATTAATATCCGAAAAGAAAGAGAATTTTCTTTTTAAAATTTTAGATGTACTAAAGGAACCAATGTTTTTGCTTTTACTTTTTGCAGCATCTATATATTTCATTTTAGGAGAGCCTCGTGATGGAACAATAATGCTTATTTTTGTTATAGGTGTAATTGGAATTGATGTAATTCAAGAGTGGAAAACAGATAAAACATTAAAAGCACTGAAAGATTTATCAGCTCCACATATAAAGGTTATAAGAAATGGATCTGAAATTACTATAAAGAGCGAGGATTTAGTTCCTGGAGATTTAATGATAATAAATGAAGGTGTAAAAATTCCAGCTGATGGTGAAATAATAAAATGTAATGATCTCTGTGTAGATGAATCTTCATTAACTGGTGAATCTCAAGGTGTTTGGAAAAATACTAATGCTATTATTGATGGGTATTGGAGAAATGATTATTGTTATGCCGGAACTCTAGTAATTCAGGGTAATGCCCTAGTAAGAATAGCTAATATAGGTAGTAAAACTGAATATGGTAAAATAGGCATTAATGTTTCCAAGGCTCCTAAAAATATTACTCCATTACAAAAACAAACAAAAAAACTTGTTAAGATTTGTGCATATATTTCAACTATTCTTTTTATATTTGTTTGTTTATTAAATTATATAAATTTATCGCATATTCAATTTAAATATAGATTAATTCAAAGTATATTATCTGGAATAACCTTAGCTATGGCTATGATACCTGAAGAATTTCCTGTTATACTAACTGTTTTCTTATCTATGGGTGCTTGGAGACTTGCTAAAAAGAATTCATTAGTAAAAAATTTGAATTCTGTTGAAACCCTAGGTTCTGTATCAGTATTATGTGTTGATAAAACAGGTACTATAACTATGAATAAAATGTCTGTAACAGATATATGGTCAATTAAGGATGATGAAAAAGAGTTAATAAAAATTATGGGGATGGCCTGTGAAACTGAAGCCTATGATCCCATGGAAAAAGCTATGCTACAATATTGCCAGGAGCATAATATATGTGAAGAAAATTTATTTTCCGGAGAATTAGTAAAAGAATACTCTTTTACTAATGAAAGAAAAATGATGGGTCATATCTGGAAACTAAATAATAAGATTTTGCTAACTTCAAAAGGGTCTCCTGAAAAAATATTATCTATTTCTAAACTAGATGAAAATCAAAAACAGTATATTGAATCTAAAATTAATGAAATGTCATCAAGAGGTTTAAGGGTTATAGCTATAGCTAAAATGAAAATAGAAGATGAAACTTCAATTCCTTCCACTCTAGAAGAATGTACCTTAGAATTTCTAGGATTAATAGGACTTCAAGACCCTCCAAGAAAATCTGTAAAAACAGATATTTCACATTGTATAAAAGCGGGTATAAGAGTTGTTATGATTACTGGAGATAATGGTATTACAGCTAGTGCTATTGCAAAAGAAGTTGGAATACCTAATAGCAATGAAATTATAACTGGAGATATGCTTGATGTAATAGATGATAATGAATTAAAAGAAAAAATTAAAAGTGCTAGTATCTTCTCTAGAGTTATACCTGCCCACAAAATGAGAATAGTAAAAGCCTTTAAAGAAAATGGTGAGATAGTTGCAATGACTGGGGATGGAGTAAATGATGCACCAGCACTTAAATATGCTGATATAGGTATAGCCATGGGACATAGAGGTTCTGAAGTTTCAAGAGAAGCAGCTGATTTAGTACTTTTAGATGATAATTTCTCAACTATCGTTGATACTATAGAAAATGGTAGAAGAATTTATGATAATATAAGAAAAGCTATAGGATATGTATTTACTATCCATATTCCAATTGCACTTTCGTCACTAATTGCTCCAATTTTAGGAATTACTTCTTCTTCATTATTTTTATTACCACTACATGTAGTTCTTTTAGAACTTATAATTGATCCAACTTGTTCAGTTGTTCTTGAAAGACAACCTGCCGAGAAAAATATTATGAATAGAAAACCTCGTAATTTTGAAGAAAACATTTTATCTAAAGGCACTCTTATTAAAAGTATAATTCAAGGGTTAGTGCTATTTGCTACCTCATTTGGAGCCTATTATATTTATTTAAACAATACAAGCCCTGAGGTTGCTCGTTCAATAGGACTATCTATAATAATGCTTTCTAACTTACTACTCGTATATGTAAATAGTTCAAATACAGATTGTGCATATAAGTCATTTTTAAAACTTTTTAAGGATAAAGTAATGTGGTTAGTTTCTTTAATTACCTTATTTGGAATAGGAATAATATTATATACTCCTTTATCTAAAGTATTAAGCCTATCTCCATTGAGCTTTAAACAATTAGCATTAGTAATATTAATTTCAATAGTTACTACATTATGGTATGACTTAATAAAATTAATAAACAAAAAATAGTAAAAAAGAGAGAAATAGTATATTTCTCTCTTTTACTTATTAACTTTAACTTATTCTTTATAAAATAGATTTTTTATTCAAATTCTATAGTTGCTGGTGGTTTTCCTGTGCAGTCATATAGTACACGGTTAACCCCTTTAACTTCATTTACTATTCTAGTTGTTACCTTTCCAAGTACTTCCCATGGAAGATCAGCTGATTCTGCTGTCATGAAGTCACTTGTAGTTACTGCACGAAGTGCTATAGCATAGTCATAAGTTCTTTCATCTCCCATAACCCCTACTGATCTCATGTTTGTAAGAGCTGCAAAGTATTGACCTATTTCCTTGTCGATACCAGCCTTTGCAATTTCTTCTCTATAAATTGCATCTGCTTCTTGAACTATTTTAACTTTTTCAGCTGTTACTTCACCTATTATACGAATTCCAAGTCCTGGTCCTGGGAATGGTTGTCTGTAAACTAATTTTTCAGGTATTCCAAGCTCTAAACCAGCTTTACGAACTTCATCTTTAAATAATAATCTTAATGGCTCTATTATTTCTTTAAAATCAACATAGTCTGGAAGTCCTCCAACATTGTGGTGTGACTTTATAACTGCTGATTTTCCAAGTCCACTTTCAATTACGTCTGGATAAATAGTTCCTTGTACTAAGAAATCTACAGTTCCAATTTTCTTAGCTTCTTCTTCGAATACTCTAATAAATTCTTCACCTATTATTTTTCTCTTAGTTTCTGGATCTTCTACTCCCTTTAATTTTTCGTAGAATCTTTCTTGAGCATTTACTCTGATAAAGTTTAAGTCATATTGTCCATTTGGTCCAAATACTTCCTCAACTTCATCACCTTCATTTTTACGTAGTAAACCATGATCAACAAATACACATGTTAATTGGTTTCCAACAGCTTTTGAAAGTAATACTGCTGCTACTGATGAATCAACTCCACCTGATAATGCACATAATACTTTACCATTTCCAACTTTTTCACGGATTTCAGTGATTGTCTTTTCAACAAATGAGTCCATTTTCCAGTCACCAGCACATTTACAAACATTATATAAGAAGTTTGATATCATCTTAGTTCCTTCTTGTGTATGCATAACTTCTGGATGGAATTGTACTGCATATAAATTCTTTTCTTCACATTCCATAGCAGCTACTGGACATACAGGAGTATTAGCTACTACCTTAAATCCTTCTGGTGCTTTTTCTATGTAATCTGTATGACTCATCCAACAAATAGTAGATGGTGATACACCTTCAAAAATCTTAGAATCTACATTCACATCAACTTTTGTCTTTCCGTATTCACTTACAGGTGCAGTTGCAACTTTACCACCAAGCATATGTGACATTAATTGTGAACCATAACATATTCCAAGTATTGGAATACCAGCTTCAAATAATGCTTTTTCACATAAAGGAGAATCTTCTCCATATACACTATTTGGTCCTCCTGTAAAGATTATTCCCTTTGGATTCATTTCTTTTATTTCATCCACACTTAAAGTATATGGATGAACTTCACAATAAACTCCACATTCCCTAACTCTTCTAGCTATTAATTGATTATACTGACCCCCAAAGTCAATTACTAAAACTAACTCTTTATTCATAGGTTACCTCCAACCTTATTTTGTTTACAAAATAATTTTATCTTATTATTTTTTTATTGTCTATTAACATAAAGGATAAATATTTCAAAGAAATTATGCATTATCCATTATTATAGTAAGTAACCCTAGTTACTTACTATAATTAGGTGACTCTTTAGTTATTTGAACATCATGTGGATGACTTTCTCTTATTCCTGATGATGTTTGAACTACAAACTTAGCATTTTCATATAAGCTTTCTAGATTTTCTGCACCTAAATATCCCATTCCCGATCTAATTCCACCTAATAGTTGGTATATTGTGTCTGCTACATGACCTTTATATGCAACTCTTCCTTCAATACCTTCTGGTACAAACTTTTTAGTTCCATTTTGGAAATATCTATCACTTGATCCCTTTTCCATAGCTCCAAGGGAACCCATTCCTCTATATACTTTGTAGCTTCTTCCTTGATACACTTCCATAGCACCTGGTGCTTCTTCACAGCCAGCAAACATAGATCCCATCATAGCTACTGATGCTCCACCAGCTAATGCTTTAACTATATCTCCTGAATATTTTAATCCACCGTCAGCAATTACAGGAACTCCATGTTTTCTTCCTTCTTCTGCACAATCCATAACAGCAGTTAATTGAGGTACTCCCACACCAGCAACTATTCTAGTTGTACAAATTGATCCTGGTCCAATACCTACCTTAACGCAGTCAGCTCCCGCTTCAATTAAATCTCTAGTTGCTTCAGCAGTTGCCACATTACCAGCTATAATTTGAAGATCTGGATATTTATCTTTTATTTTTCTTACTGCATCCATAACACCTTTGGAATGTCCATGAGCTGTATCTAATGTAATAACATCAACACTTGCTTTAACTAAGGCATCTACTCTTTCCATCATATCCTTAGTAATACCCACTGATGCTCCACATAATAATCTTCCTCTAGCATCCTTTGCAGCATTTGGAAATGCCTTTACCTTTTCTATATCTTTAATAGTTATTAATCCTTTTAAGTTATTTTCACTATCTACTAATGGCAACTTTTCAATTTTATGTTTTTTTAATATTTCAAGGGCCTCTTCTAAAGTTGTTCCTTCATGTGATGTTATAAGAGGACTCTTAGTCATAACTTCTGAAATTAATCTATCATAGTTTGTTTCAAATACTATATCTCTATTAGTTATTATTCCAACCAATTGCGTTCCTCTAGTTATTGGAACTCCTGATATTCTATATTGAGCCATAAGTTCTTGCGCTTCTCTTACTGTATGTTCTTCAGATAAGAATATAGGATCTGTAATTACTCCATTTTCTTGTCTCTTAACTCTATCTACTTCTTTTGCTTGCTCTTCTATAGTCATATTCTTATGTATGATACCAATACCACCTTCTCTAGCCATGGCAATAGCCATTTTAGATTCTGTTACTGTATCCATACTTGCACTCATTAAAGGAATGTTTAAAGAAATCTTTCTAGTTAATTTAGTTTTTAAACTAACTTCGTTAGGTAAAACCTCTGATTTATTTGGTACTAATAATACATCGTCAAAAGTATAAGCGGTTTTAATAATTGTTGCCATTGTTCTTCCCCCTTAAAATGATTATTTTCTTTCATATTTTTATAAAAATGAATTATATCATTCATTTTTATATCTATTTTTGTGTATAAAAAAAGACATACTAATCTTCTAAGTGAAGTTAATATGCCTAACTCTACATAATAATATATATAGGTATAGTATATCAAAATCACCCATAGTCGGAAATTTAAGGTTTCCGGTAGATACTCTCTGCCATATTCAAAGGATATACGAGTTATTTATATCAATCTATTTTTAATTTATAGATATTATATAACTAGCCTATACTGTTGTCAATGATTTTGCAATTTATAATTCAATTATTTTATTAATTTGATATGTCTATTCATAAATACCCTTTCTGTTTAATTTATTATAAAATTTCAAATACTACATATTATTGATTTTCTTCATTATTATATGTATATTATTTATTATTAGATATTTATTATTAATTAACAGCTTAACTGGAGGATAAAATGAATTATAAAGAGATAGCAAATAATATTCTATTAAACTTAGGTAGTAAGGATAATATTAAAGAATTAACTCATTGTATGACAAGACTTAGATTTAAAATCAAAGATATGTCTAAAGTAAATATGGATAATTTAAAGAAAATAGAAGGTGTAATAACAGTTGTTGAAAGCATGGGCCAACTTCAAGTAGTTATTGGTAATAAGGTAACTAAAGTTTATGATGAATTAATAAAACTAGTTCCTAGTATGTCTGTGGATAATAACAACAACCATAAACCAGTAAAAGAAAATATATTTAACTTAATATTATCTACTATTGCTGGAATCTTCACTCCAATTATACCTGCTATAGCTGGCTCTGGTATGATTAAAGGAATTCTATCAGTAGTAGCTATGTATTACTTAAACAAACATAATATTGATATTAAAACAACTCAAAGTTATATTATTTTAAACTCAATGGCAGATGCAATATTCTATTTCATGCCTATTATTTTAGGATATACTTCTGCGAAAGTTTTTAAAGCTAATAAAATAATCTCTATGGTTATTGGGGCTACTCTTTGTTATCCAGCATTTACTGCTCTTATGACTGGTACTGATCCTGTTAACTTTTTAGGTCTTTCAGTAACTAAAGCTGGTTATACATCATCAGTAATTCCTATAATTTTAACTATTTGGGTTTTATCTTATGTAGAAAGATTTCTTGAAAAATATATTCCTGAAGTAATTAAAATAATAATGATACCTACTTTATCATTAATTATAATGCTACCTGCAACATTATTTTTATTTGGGCCAATTGGAATTTATATAGGTAATACTATAAGCTTTGCATATAAATTTATTTATGAATTAAGCCCTACTCTTTGCGGAGCCTTTATTGGTGGATTATGGTGTGTGTTAGTTATATTTGGAGCTCATAGAGCTTTACTTCCTATAGGTATAAATGATGTAGCTCAAATGGGAAAACAAAACTTACTTGCTTTTGCAGGAGCTGCTAATTTTTCACAGGCTGGTGCTGCTTTAGGAGTATTTTTTAAAACTAAAAATGATAATTTAAAAACAATTTCTTTATCTGCATCTATAACAGCATTATTTGGTATAACAGAGCCTGCTATTTATGGTGCAAACCTTAGATTAAAGAAACCAATGATTTGTGCTGTAATTTGTGGAGCAATTGGTGGTGGCGTTATGGGATTTGGAGGTGCCTTTGGAAATGCCTTTGCAAACCAAGGAATTTTAACTATCCCTGTATATGCCACAGCTGGAGCAAAAGGATTTATTAGTTATTTAATTGGTTGCGCTATTGCTTTTTTTGGATCAGCTTTATTAACATATATAATTGGTTTTGAGGATATAAAAAATTAATAACAATGAAATGAAAGGATTGACATTTTTATGAATACAACTTTTCCAAAGGATTTTATGTGGGGTGCTTCATCTTCTGCCTTTCAAATTGAAGGAGCTTGGGATGAAGATGGCAAAAAACTAACTGTTGCAGATTATAACTCCTTTAAAAAATCTCATATGCAAGCAGATACTAAAGTAGCATCTGACTTTTATCATAATTACGAAGAAGATATAAAGCTTATGAAGGAACTTGGAATGAAAACTTATAGATTTTCACTTTCTTGGGCTAGAATAATTCCTGATGGTGATGGAGAAATAAATCAAAAAGGAATAGACTTTTATCATAAAGTTATAGATAAGTTAATTGAATATAATATTGAACCATTTGTTACCTTATATCATTTTGATTTACCTTTTGCACTAGTAGAAAAATATAATGGGTGGGAATCTAGAGAAACAGTATATGCTTTTGAAAGATATGCTAAGCTTTGTTTTAAGGAATACGGAAACAAGGTTAAATATTGGCAACCTCATAATGAACATAATTTAATTGTTAGAGTTGAAGAAAGAATTAATATTTATGACGAAACAGATAAATGGAAAGTAGATAAAATGCGTGCTCAAATGGATTATAACTTGTGTTTAGCTCATGCCTTAGCTGTTAACGCTTGTCATGAAATGATTCCTGATGCAAAAATAGGTCCTGCCGTTTCTTCATCAGTAACATATCCATTAACCACTAATCCAGAAGATGTATTTGCTGCTAGGATGAATGATAACTTTAAAGTNTCTCTGCCATATTCAAAGGATATACGAGTTATTTATATCAATCTATTTTTAATTTATAGATATTATATAACTAGCCTATACTGTTGTCAATGATTTTGCAATTTATAATTCAATTATTTTATTAATTTGATATGTCTATTCATAAATACCCTTTCTGTTTAATTTATTATAAAATTTCAAATACTACATATTATTGATTTTCTTCATTATTATATGTATATTATTTATTATTAGATATTTATTATTAATTAACAGCTTAACTGGAGGATAAAATGAATTATAAAGAGATAGCAAATAATATTCTATTAAACTTAGGTAGTAAGGATAATATTAAAGAATTAACTCATTGTATGACAAGACTTAGATTTAAAATCAAAGATATGTCTAAAGTAAATATGGATAATTTAAAGAAAATAGAAGGTGTAATAACAGTTGTTGAAAGCATGGGCCAACTTCAAGTAGTTATTGGTAATAAGGTAACTAAAGTTTATGATGAATTAATAAAACTAGTTCCTAGTATGTCTGTGGATAATAACAACAACCATAAACCAGTAAAAGAAAATATATTTAACTTAATATTATCTACTATTGCTGGAATCTTCACTCCAATTATACCTGCTATAGCTGGCTCTGGTATGATTAAAGGAATTCTATCAGTAGTAGCTATGTATTACTTAAACAAACATAATATTGATATTAAAACAACTCAAAGTTATATTATTTTAAACTCAATGGCAGATGCAATATTCTATTTCATGCCTATTATTTTAGGATATACTTCTGCGAAAGTTTTTAAAGCTAATAAAATAATCTCTATGGTTATTGGGGCTACTCTTTGTTATCCAGCATTTACTGCTCTTATGACTGGTACTGATCCTGTTAACTTTTTAGGTCTTTCAGTAACTAAAGCTGGTTATACATCATCAGTAATTCCTATAATTTTAACTATTTGGGTTTTATCTTATGTAGAAAGATTTCTTGAAAAATATATTCCTGAAGTAATTAAAATAATAATGATACCTACTTTATCATTAATTATAATGCTACCTGCAACATTATTTTTATTTGGGCCAATTGGAATTTATATAGGTAATACTATAAGCTTTGCATATAAATTTATTTATGAATTAAGCCCTACTCTTTGCGGAGCCTTTATTGGTGGATTATGGTGTGTGTTAGTTATATTTGGAGCTCATAGAGCTTTACTTCCTATAGGTATAAATGATGTAGCTCAAATGGGAAAACAAAACTTACTTGCTTTTGCAGGAGCTGCTAATTTTTCACAGGCTGGTGCTGCTTTAGGAGTATTTTTTAAAACTAAAAATGATAATTTAAAAACAATTTCTTTATCTGCATCTATAACAGCATTATTTGGTATAACAGAGCCTGCTATTTATGGTGCAAACCTTAGATTAAAGAAACCAATGATTTGTGCTGTAATTTGTGGAGCAATTGGTGGTGGCGTTATGGGATTTGGAGGTGCCTTTGGAAATGCCTTTGCAAACCAAGGAATTTTAACTATCCCTGTATATGCCACAGCTGGAGCAAAAGGATTTATTAGTTATTTAATTGGTTGCGCTATTGCTTTTTTTGGATCAGCTTTATTAACATATATAATTGGTTTTGAGGATATAAAAAATTAATAACAATGAAATGAAAGGATTGACATTTTTATGAATACAACTTTTCCAAAGGATTTTATGTGGGGTGCTTCATCTTCTGCCTTTCAAATTGAAGGAGCTTGGGATGAAGATGGCAAAAAACTAACTGTTGCAGATTATAACTCCTTTAAAAAATCTCATATGCAAGCAGATACTAAAGTAGCATCTGACTTTTATCATAATTACGAAGAAGATATAAAGCTTATGAAGGAACTTGGAATGAAAACTTATAGATTTTCACTTTCTTGGGCTAGAATAATTCCTGATGGTGATGGAGAAATAAATCAAAAAGGAATAGACTTTTATCATAAAGTTATAGATAAGTTAATTGAATATAATATTGAACCATTTGTTACCTTATATCATTTTGATTTACCTTTTGCACTAGTAGAAAAATATAATGGGTGGGAATCTAGAGAAACAGTATATGCTTTTGAAAGATATGCTAAGCTTTGTTTTAAGGAATACGGAAACAAGGTTAAATATTGGCAACCTCATAATGAACATAATTTAATTGTTAGAGTTGAAGAAAGAATTAATATTTATGACGAAACAGATAAATGGAAAGTAGATAAAATGCGTGCTCAAATGGATTATAACTTGTGTTTAGCTCATGCCTTAGCTGTTAACGCTTGTCATGAAATGATTCCTGATGCAAAAATAGGTCCTGCCGTTTCTTCATCAGTAACATATCCATTAACCACTAATCCAGAAGATGTATTTGCTGCTAGGATGAATGATAACTTTAAAGTTTACTATATGTTAGATATGCATTATTACGGAGAATATCCAGGATATTATATGGAATACCTAAAGAAAAGAAATATAATGCCTTATACCGAAGAAAAAGATAAAGAAATATTAAAAAAAGCAAAAATAGATTTTATAGCTATTAATTATTATAGAACTAACTGTGCTTCCTTCTTACCTTGTGATGAAAATAATCCTTTTGGTCTTAGAGAAGGTACAGTTGACTTTAATATTTACGGACTATTTAAAATGTCTATGAATCCTAACTTAAAAGCAACAGAATACGGGGCAGCTATAGACCCTTCTGGCCTTAGAGTAGCCTTAAATGAATATTGGCAAAGATACCATCTTCCATTAATAATAACTGAAAATGGACTTGGAACTCCAGATGTATTAGAAAATGGAAAAGTTCACGATGCTTATAGAATAGAATATTTAAGAGAACATTTAAAAGCTTGTGAATTAGCTATTAAGGATGGAGTTAACCTTATGGGATACTGTCCATGGTCTTTTATGGATCTTTTAAGTTCTGCCCAAGGCTTTAGAAAAAGATATGGGTTAGTTTATGTAAATAGAACTGATGATGACCTTTTAGATTTAAAAAGAGTTAAAAAGGATAGTTTTTATTGGTACAAAAAAGTTATAGAAACTAACGGTGAATTAGATCATTAATTTATTTAAATAGAGCTGCCTTTTGACAGCTCTATTTTTAACCTAAATCAATTTTATAAATTCCACTATTATCTAATGATATTCTTTTTAGGTTGTTTTCAGCCGGGATATAAGTTGAATCAAATGCTAATGCTGCTCTATAATAATTTTGAGCTAACTTTTTATTATTTAAAAGTTCTTCAATTACCCCTAATAAATTTTCTATTTCAGCATTGCTACTATCTAAAAACAAAGCTTCCTTTAATAGTAATTTTGCCTTAGAATATTCCTTTTTCATTATAGCTTCTCTAGATTTTTTTATATACTCATTTAAATCTTTATTATTTTTTAAAACTTTTATATTTGAACTATTAATTATCCCCATATTAATCACCTTTACTAATCTTGTATTCTTACAAGCCTGTATCCAACTCCTATATGTGTTTGAATATATGTGTTTTTCTCACAATTCTTTTCTATTTTTTTTCTTAAAGTCGCCATAAAAACCCTAAGAGATGGTATGTCACTTTCATAAGCCACTCCCCATATTTCTTTTAATATATATGTGTGAGTTAAAACCTTACCTACATTTTTTGCTAATAAGCATATTAATTTATATTCTATTGGAGTTAAGTGAGTTTCTTCTTCTCCAATAAAAACACATCCTGATGCATAATCTATTCTTAAATTTCCATTAATAAATTCAGTGCTTTCTTCTTTTTTTGAATTATCATAATTCATTTTACGAATAGCAACCCTTATTCTTGCAAGTAGTTCATCTACACTAAAGGGCTTAGTTAAATAATCATCTGCACCTGAATCTAAAGCTTCAATTTTATCCCTATCTTCACTTCTAGCACTAACTACTATTATAGGACAATTAGACCATGTTCTAATCTTTTTTATTATATCAACTCCATCTATATCTGGAAGCCCTAAATCTAATAAAATAATATCAGGCTTATGAGATGTAGCAAGAGTTATTCCTTGTGTTCCATTTTCTGCTGTAATGCAGTTATATGAATTAATTTCTAAAGTTGCTGACATAAAATTTCTTATTGCTTTTTCATCTTCAATTACCAAAATCGATTCTTTCATTTTTAACCTCCACCTTTAATAGTGTAAATCCTATTACTGTTCCATGAGGATAATTATTCCTAACATATATTTCTCCTCCATGAGCATTTATTATTGATTTACATAATGCAAGACCTAACCCTAACCCTCTTCTACTATCACCTTTATTACCGCTTACGGTAAAAAACATATCAAATATACATTCTTGGTCCTGTTTGCTTATTCCTACTCCATTATCTATAACTTCAACGATTACCTTATTACCCTTAGTAAATACATCTATTCTTATTTTTGTTCCTGCTTCAGTATATTTAATTGCATTATCTACTATATTAATTATTACTTGCACTATTAACCTTACATCAACATCCACCATAAGTAAGTCATCTTTAAGATTTATCTTAACCTTATACTCAGAAATTCTACGATTTACATGTTGAAGTGCTTCATTTATTATTTCTTCTATTAATTGAGGCTCTGTATTTAACTTGACATTTCCATTATCTATCCTAGATACAGATAGTAAATTTTCCACTAAATTTATTAGCCACATAGAATCATCATATATATCTGATGTTAATCTTCTTTTTGTTTCTTCATCAAAATTATTATTAAGTATAGAGCTTGCACTTCCTGAAATACTTGTAAGTGGTGTTCTTAAATCATGAGAAACTGCCCTTAATAAATTTGCTCTAAACCTTTCATTTTCAGCCTGCATTAAAGCCTTCTTCTTAGACTCACTTAAATTATACTTTTCTATAGCAAAGGATATTTGACTTAGTATAGCTTCTAGTAATGATTTTTCACTGCTATCAATCCTATCATCTTCTCTCATTACTATACCTATTACAGCCATAACTTCACTTTGACCAATAAGAGGAATATACATAGCCTTTGCCCCTGGAATTGTATCTGTATTTGCTCCTGCTCTTTTTTTATTTTTTATTGCCCAGGTAACTACACCTTTTTCTTCTTCTCCTGTGTATTTACTATCTATTTCACTACCATCATCATACTTATAATTATAAATACTTTTTATTTTTTCATCTTTTACTTCATAAATTATAATAGGTTTCCTTAAAAATTTATATAACTGTCTTTGAGCTGTTACTATAATATCTTCTAAATTATCGCTTCTTTCTAAATCTCTACTTGCATCTAATAATATATTAGTTCTACTAGCAATTAAGGCAGATACATTTGCCTGATATTTAACCTTATTAGTTAATGTGCTTGTTACTAGTGCAGATGTAAGCATTATTAAAAATGTAACTAAATATCCAGGATCATAAAAATTAAGTGAAAACCTTGGTACTGTAAAGAAAAAATTAAATAATAATACACTAAAAAGAGAAGCAAAACCGCCATATATATATCCATTTGTTTTATTTGATATTAATAAAACTCCTAAAATAAATACTGTAATTATATTAGCTTCACTAAATCCTAAATTATATAATATTAATCCTATTATAATAACTCCAACAAGTATTCCTAATGTTTTCATAACATCTGAAAAAGATAATTTCATATTTTTTAGTATATATCTTTTTTTATAAAAACTATCTTCACTATCTGGTATAACATAAAGGTCTATATCAGGGGCTAATTCAATTATTCTATCTACATACCCAAGCTTAGATATAAAAAATCTTTTTCTTCTTTTAGTTCTTCCTATTATAATCTTAGAAACTCCACTTAACTTAGCATATTCTGCTACTTGATAAGGTACATCGTCACCATATACAGTTTCAATTTTTGCTCCTAGTTCTTCAGCTAGCTTTAAATTTTCTCTTAGTTTTTTAATATTTTTATCATTTAACTCCTTAGACACTACAGTTTCTACAAATAAAGCTGTAAAATCTGCATTAAAAGCTTCTGCCATTCTTGCAGCTGCTCTTATTACTTTTGCATTTGATGGAGAAGAGCTTAAACACACTAATATATGCTCATTTGTATGGTATATATTTTTACTATAATTCTTGTTTATATTTACTTCTTTATTTACTCTATCTGCTGTTTCTCTTAATGATATTTCCCGTAAAGCAACTAGATTTTCTCTAATAAAGAAGTTGTCTAAAGCTCTTTTAGCTTGGTCATTTTTGTATATCTTTCCTGCATTTAATCTTTCTATTAAATCAGAAGGCTCTATATCTATTAGTTCTACTTGAAATGCATCATTAAAAAATCTATCAGGAACTCTTTCTTTAACTACTACATTAGTAATTGAAGCAACAATATCATTTAAACTTTCTATATGCTGAACATTAACTGTAGTGTAAACATCTATTCCTGCATTTAGCAACTCTTCTATATCACAATATCTTTTTTTATGCCTTAACCCTTCAACATTAGTGTGGGCAAGTTCATCTACTAATATTAACTGAGGTTTTCTTTTTAATGCTTGATCTAAATCAAATTCCTTTAGTATTATTCCTCTATATTCTACTTCTAGTTTTGGTAAAACCTCTAATCCTTCTAATAAAGCTAGTGTTTCCGGTCTTGTATGTGGCTCTATATATCCTACTACAACATCTATACCTGCTTTTTTAGCTGCATGAGCAGCATCTAACATGGCATAGGTTTTACCTACACCAGCTGCATAACCAAAGAATATTTTTAATTTACCCTTTTTATTTTTCTCTTCATTTTCTTTTATCTTTCTTAATAACTCATCAGGATTAGGACGGTTTTCCATAAACTAGCACCCCATTTTAATTGATATTTTATAATGCATAATTAATAATTAAGGAAGTTATTCATCTAACGCTGAATAACTATAAATTAAATTTTGAAAACTTCTGTAGAATTTTTCTACTAAATTCTCTATTGTTAACTGTCAACTATCTATTACTCCAACTTTCCATCTAGGGCAAGGTTAACTTTTAGTACATTAACTGTTTCTTCTCCAAACACCCCAAAAGTTCTTCCCTTTGTGTACTTTTTAATAATTTTATTAACTTCTTCATTGCTTATATTTCTACTTTTAGCTATTCTATCTACTTGATATTCTGCTGCTTCTATGGATATATGTGGATCTAATCCACTACCTGAAGCAGTAACTAAGTCTACCGGAATAGCTTCATCTTTCATTTCAGGATTTGCTTCCTTTATTTTATTAACTCTCTCCTTTATTAGCTTTTCATATTCATCACTAGCTGGACTTAAATTTGATGGAGTTCCATACATTAATACTTCTCCACTTTCATTCTTATAAGTAGTAGTATCTAAATTCATAATACGTCCCCACATATACTCATCACCAGTAAACTCTTGAGCTAATAAAGTACTTCCATAAACCTTCCCATTTATTTCTATAATACTACCATTTGCCTTATCTTTAAATAAAATTTGTGAAATACCTGTTATAAAAACTGGATATATTAAACCACAAATTATAGTAAATATTAAAATAAACTTAAATGCCTTTTTAATACTTTTCATAACTTTTCCCCCTATACTAATCCAATAGCAGTTATTATGATATCTATTATTTTTATCGCTATAAATGGAGCTACTATTCCACCTAGTCCATATACTAATAAATTTCTCGATAATAATTTATTTGCTGGAACTTCTCTATATTTTACTCCCTTTAGTGCTAATGGTATTAAAGCAATTATAATTAACGCATTATAAATAACTGCTGAAAATATTGCACTTTCCGGACTATTTAAATTCATTATATTTAACTTTTGTAGCTCTGGATAAAGTCCAATAAATAAAGGTGGTATTATAGCAAAATACTTAGCTAAGTCATTTGCTATACTAAAAGTAGTTAAAGCACCTCTTGTCATTAATAGTTGTTTTCCTATCCTAACAATTTCTATAAGTTTTGTAGGTGAAGAATCTAAATCCACCATATTTCCAGCTTCTTTAGCAGCTTGAGTTCCTGTATTCATAGCAACTGCAACATCTGCCTGTGCTAAAGCTGGTGCATCATTTGTTCCATCTCCTGTCATAGCAACTAAATGACCCTTCTTTTGAAAGTTCTTTATCATATTTAACTTTCCTTCTGGAGTTGCCTCTGCTAAAAAGTCATCTACTCCTGCTTCTGCTGCTATAGCTGCTGCTGTTAAAGGATTATCACCTGTTATCATTATAGTTTTTATACCCATTTTTCTAAGATCTGAAAATTTTTCTTTCACGCCATTTTTTACAATGTCTTTTAGATGTATTATACCTAAGACTTTATTATTTTTACAAACTACTAAAGGAGTACCACCTACTCTTGCAATTTTCTCTACTTTCTCCTCACACTCTTTTGAAAAGTAACCCCCATTTTCTATTACATATCTCTTTACAGCATCTGCTGCTCCCTTTCTTATTTCATTTCCATTAAAATCAATTCCACTCATTCTTGTTTTAGCTGTAAACTCAATAAATTCAGCATTTAAACTTCCTATATCTCTTCCTCTAATTCCAAATTGATTTTTAGCTAAAATCACTATACTTCTTCCTTCTGGAGTTTCATCAGCAATTGAAGATAATTGAGCTGCATCTGCTAATTCTTTTATATCTACTCCATTTACTGGTATAAATTCTGTAGCTTGTCTATTTCCAAGAGTTATAGTTCCTGTTTTATCTAACATTAATATATCTACATCTCCTGCTGCTTCAATAGCTCTACCACTCATAGCTAAAACATTGGCTTCATTTAATCTGCTCATACCAGCAATTCCAATAGCTGATAATAAAGCTCCTATTGTAGTTGGGGCTAAACACACTAATAAAGCTATTAATGAAGTTATTGAAGTAGTATTTATATTTCCTGCCTCATTTGAAATAAACTCTGAATAAGTGTATAGAGAAACTGTAACTATAAGGAATATTATTGTAAGAGAAACTAAAAGTATCTCTAATGCTTTTTCATTTGGAGTTTTCTTTCTTGCAGCTCCTTCTACCATAGCTATCATTTTATCCATGAAGCTTTCTCCTGGATCATTACTAACTTTAATAATTAACCAATCAGATATTACAGTAGTTCCACCTGTAACTGCACTTCTATCTCCACCACTTTCGCGAATAACCGGAGCAGATTCCCCTGTAATTGCACTTTCATCTACTGAAGCTGCTCCATCAATAACATCTCCATCTGCTGGAATTTGTTCTCCTGCAAAAACAATAATTATATCGCCTTTTCTAAGTTCAGTTGAATTTACTTTTTGTATATTTTCTCTTTCTTCTAAAGATGGAATTTTACTTGCTAATACATCTTTTTTAGAAGATCTTAATGCATCAGCTTGAGCCTTACCTCTACCTTCAGCTATTGCTTCTGCAAAGTTTGCAAATAAAACTGTAAACCAAAGTAATATTGATATTCCTAAAATAAAGCTTGGTGTATTATCTTTAATTCCTAATAGAGATAGAAAATATAAAATTGTAGTTAATATTGATGCTATATATACGATAAACATTACTGGATTTTCTTTTTGAATTTTTGGATTTAACTTTATAAAGGAATCCTTAATTGCTCTTTTTAATATTTTCTTATCAGATAGAAAACCCTTATTTTCTTTCATTTTAATTTCCTCCTTCTATCCTATTGATTGAAAAAATTCTGCAATTGGTCCTAAAGCAAGAGCTGGGAAAAAGCTTAGTGCACCTACTAAAAGGACAATAAATATTAATAAACCAATAAATAAAGTATTATGAGTTGGTAATGTTCCTACTCCAACTGCAACCTTTTTCTTTCTAACTAATGAACCTGCAATTGCAAGGGTTCCTAGCATTGGTACAAATCTCACAAACAACATTATTAATCCTAAACTTATATTTATAAAAACTGTATTAGCTTGAAATCCTGCAAAGGCTGATCCATTATTACCTCCTGCTGATGAATAAGCATAAAGTAATTCCGAAAAACCATGTGCTCCAGTATTAGTAAGGCTATTTGCCACACTTGGTACTAATGATGCTATTCCACTTCCTATTAATGTTGCAATAGGCGTTGCAAGGCAAACTAACATAGCCATTTTCATTTCATAAGGTTCTATTTTCTTTCCTAAATATTCAGGAGTTCTACCAACCATAAGTCCAGCAATAAATACTGCTATTATAGCAAAAGCTAGCATTCCATATAGACCACAACCAACTCCTCCAAAAATAACTTCTCCTAATTGCATTAATAACATAGTTACCATTCCTCCTAAAGGTGTATAACTATCATGCATAGAATTTACTGAACCATTGGATGCTGCTGTTGTAAAGGCTGCCCAAGTTGATGAGGACGCTATACCAAACCTTGCTTCCTTCCCTTCCATATTTCCTCCAGCTTGATTTATTGAGGAGATGTTTACAGTTCCATTTTGGGCTAATTGTGGAGTAGCTTTTGCTTCATTTACTGCTATTACAGCAAGAGCCATTATTAACATTATGAACATAGCTATAAATATAGCTCTTCCCTGTCTTTTATCTTTAATATTTCTTCCGAAAGTAAAGCATAAGGCAGCTGGTATTAATAGTATTGATATCATTTCTACCACATTACTAAATGGTGTTGGATTTTCAAAAGGATGAGCAGAGTTTACTCCAAAAAATCCTCCTCCATTAGTCCCTAGTTGTTTAATTGCAATTTGGCTAGCAGCTGGCCCCTGTGGAACCACTTGCTTTGTTACTATAGTTCCATCTTCTAGTGTTATTGGTTGTAATAAATCTACTTCTTTATAAGCTGAAAAGTTTTGTACAACTCCCTGTGAAGCTATTAGTAAAGAAACAACTATTGATAACGGCATTAGTACATGAACTATACTTCTTGTTGTATCCACCCAAAAGTTTCCTATTGTTTTTTCTTTTACCCTAGTAAATCCTCTTATAAGTGCAAACAAAACAGCTATACCTGTTGCTGCAGATACAAAGTTTTGAACTGTTAACCCAAGAGTTTGAGTCAAATAACTTAATTGACTTTCTCCTGAATAAGCCTGCCAATTTGTATTACTTACAAAGCTTGATGCAGTATTAAAGCTTAAATCAAAACTAAGCCCCTTAATTTTTTCTGGATTTAATGGAAGTACACCTTGTAAAACCTGTAATAAAAACAATATTACAAATCCTAGTAAACTAAATATTAATACTGACTTTGCGTATTTCTTCCAATCCATCTCTTCATTCTTATCTATTCCAACAATCTTGTATATAAAATTTTCTATTGGATTTAATATCCTACTTAGAAATGTTTTCTCTCCATTCATTACTTTTCCAATATAATTTCCTAATGGAATAGCTAGTACAACTAAAATTCCTAAATATAATGAGTACTGTATTATTGAGCTAATCATTCCTCTTCACCTCTTAATAAAATATAACTTAAATAAATAAACAATGATAAAGCTACTATGCCTATTAAAGTAATAATTGCTGACACTTTTATTCCCCCTTTCATAGAAATTATATAAAATCTCGCATAAAGATAGTGTTAGGATTGCTAATGATAACATTAAGATTTCATAAAGATTTTATTTAGTAATATAATACTGATAATACTACTGTCGGTTCCGTCGCTCCGCTCCAAGTCACCTTTGCGCATATTATCTTCAGCATTATATTAGTTTATTAGAGCACCCTTTAAGGAATAAAAAAATAAAGGAGATTTCAAAGAAACCTCCTTTATTTTTTATAAATCTTCATCAAATATTATTTTGTTTTCATCATTTCCGTATAAATATGATGTTCTTAAATAAATATTTTTAGCTATAATGTTGCCTACAATATATATGCTTCTTGCTTCTATTTTTATATTCCCATTTGGAGCATATATACTTCCTACTATTGCTATTCCATCATCGCTTTTAATATAAATACTACTATCATATGAAGATAAATTAGTTGGGGTATTAGTTATTTTTTTAGAAGCTATTGCAATAGGCTTTTTATTTATTAAGTCTTGCTTTTCCTTATCTCCTAATATTCCCTTGGCATTAGATAAACTAATATTAATTTTATCGTCTGCTACTATATAATTATTTAACTCTGTTAAACTTCCTGAAACCATTCCATTTGTCACTATAATTGAATTTTTATTTAAATCCTCATTACTTATAACTTTATTTCCATTATATGTGACAGCATTATTCTTAGCTACATTCTCTATATCAGGCATCAAGTCTATCATTTTCTTTTTCTCTGAAATTATATTAGCTTTTCCTTCTATATCCAATTTCGTATAACTATTAAACCATAAATTATTGATATAATCATTATTTTTCTTAATATCATTACTACTCCACGTATTACCTTTTATTTTAAAAGTTGTTCCGTAAAAAGTTAAATTATCATTAGCCCATACATCTCCTTTTAACACAACATCAGAACCTTCTATACGAATATTTTCACTAGCAAAGAGAACATAATCTAAAGGTGTTTTATTAGCTTCATTATTACCTTCTGCTAATACATTAAAGGAAACTATACTCACAATCACTATAGCTAAAGCTACTATAATTAAGTTTTTCTTTTTTTTCATTCTAAAACCTCCCCACCTTATATTTAGAATAAATCTGGAAGTCTTGGTCCATCATTAGAGGTTTTTGTAGACATATCAACATCCTTTGATATATTACTTATAGTTATCGTATTTTTCATATCTGATTTTTCCATCTCACCTACAGTACCTCTATAGACTATTAATATATTCTTATCTATTTCTGTAGACTCTTCAAAACCTAGGATTGATATTTCATATTTGTTGCTTCCTTTATTGCTTATAGTGACTTTCTTAACTTCTTCAAGCTTATTATTAATTAATATATAGACTTTAATTTCTTCATCATTAATCCTTAAATTATTATCAACATTTAAAATTAAATCTATATTATTCCCCTTTAAGATAAAGTTTGAACCAAAGGTCACTGTAGAATTTGGAGTTACATCAAATGATTGTCCATTATTTTCTTGGATTATTATTTCTCCATTACTATTTAATCCATTATATAAACCATGATTTACATATTCTACTTGGGGCTTAACAAATATTGTAGGTGTTTTTACATTGAATTTTAGATCCCTATTACTTAAACTTTTATAGAAAATATAATTATCTCCTTCACTTCCGAAATTATAACTTCCAGAAGGTAAATTATTTGCTTTTAACTTTACTTCTACTATTTTGCTTTCTGCCCTATATAAATTATTACCAATATGCTTATATGTTATTGTAGGTACATCTACTTCTCCTATATTATTTATTCCTGATATAGGAATAAAATCATTACTAATATTCAATTTTATTTTAGTATTAAAATCATAATTTTTAGGAGTTGAAAGTGAAATTAACTTTTTCCTTGCTAAGTCCATTGTATTATTGTTAACTCCATTATCAACATTATTGTTATAAACTATATTATCATTATTTTTTCCGCATATTTGTTCCATTATATAATATAGATCACTATCCTTCTTTTCACTTTCTAAGGATAGAGAAACTAAATTAATTCCACTATTCTTTATATCATTAAATAATGATTGGTACTCATTATTAAATTTATGATAATTACAATCATTGTTTGATATTAAAAGTATATTTTTACTAGCATTCTTTCTTGAATTATTAATTAATTCATTATAAGCTTCTTTTAATCCAGTATATGTTGCTTTAGAATTTGAATTTGTGTACTTACCATTTTCTATATTTTTTATTTCTTGCTCTATTTGTAAGTAATACTTACTATCATAAGGATACTTATTTAAAGAAAACTTTTTATCTGCATTCTTATTATCAAACATAATTAATGAATATTTTACATTATATTCATCCTTCATCATATTTATCAATTTATTCCAAAGAGCATTTTTTATATCTATCATTGTATTTTGTACTTTATACCCATCTTCAAGAACTATAACAACATCCATATTTCCACTGCTATTAAAATCATAATAAGTAAACTCTTCTGGAATAACCTCATATTTTAATGTTATTTCATCATTGCTATTAATTTGAATATTTTTATCACTTATAAGATTAGCCGATATATGTGGTAAATCATCTTCTATTATATCTACTCTTAAATCCACAGTATGACTTTCTTTAATCTTATTATTTTCAAATAGGAAATTAATATCTATTTGCTTTAAAATTTGCTGATTATCTCCTACCTTGGTGCCCCTAGCAATAAAACTAAATTCTATAGGATCAGCATGATATATTATTTTCCCTGTTTTCTTAACTTCCTCATCAGTAGATTTCCTTTTATAATCTATATCCTTAACCTTAATAACATTACCATTAAAATTAAATTCAACCATTTTTGCATTTAAATCTAGCTCTGACTCTTGAAGTAAGTAATTTTCAATAATTTTATCTCCAACTTTATTAAATATTTGCTCTATAGATCCATCACTTTTAGAATAAAACCCGTTTTCTACACTACTTTGCTCTGGTGTTAATCCTGACATAACGGAATGAATTTCCTTAAATTTCTTTAACCCTTCATCTTGTAATCCATACCCTATTGTAAACACTTTAAACTTACTTAAGTTTATTAGTTTACCTATTTCTTTAGCATAATTTAAATCATATCCATATACATCATTAGAGCCACTTCCACTGTTCCATGTTGTACCTCCAAGTTCCTTTGTTGTATCTAGATAATAACTAATAGGCTCTTTAGAAGCTACAGTACAGTAGGTTGGTAAAGCATCTGACATTAAAATTACTGTCTTATCTGCATCCTTGTTGCTTTCAGAAGAATTATTTAATAAGTATATAGCTTGTCTTAACCCTTCTCCTATATTCGTTCCTCCAGATGGAGTAATATTATTTATAACTGTTTTTATATTTTCAATATTATCCTTATTTACAGGTATTAAAGAAGTGTTTGCTCCAACTATATTTATCTTATTTATTTTAGCTGTACTTCCATAAGTTATTATACTTATTTTTAAGTTATTAGCCTCTTTCATTTTATCTACAAATTCTATTGCTGATTTTTTTACCTCTTCAATTTTACTTGTTTCTACACCATTTACACTTATCTTATCCTTCATACTTTTAGAAGTATCTAAAACTAAAACTATCTCTTTAGGTTTAATTTTTTTTTCAAAATCCTGAGGAACTAGTTCTCCAGATACAAGAATATCTTCTCCAACTCTAGCTCTATTAGGGTTAGCAGTTAAATTGCTAATTTTAAAAGTTGGCTTTGTTAATTCCTCATTTGCTTTTACACTAAAATTTTTTAGGGATATTAAAGACATTACAACTAAGAAAGAAATTATAATGCTTATTAATTTTTTCTGCTTATTTTTAACCATCTTATCCCCTCTTTTCCTTACTTATTTCTAAATTTAACTATTACACTAGCTGGAATAGTTACATCTGAATACCCTCTTTTTACATTTAAAATATATGATATTTCTACTCCATTAGCATCATATAATTTACCATCTGGCTTCATCCTATAGTCTAATGGTCTTATTTGAAACTCCTTAACATTCTGCGATAATTCAACTATCCCCTCAAGATTTTTTCTTAAAGTTAATATTCTAGTTGAGCTATTAAAAGAAAATGTATATTTATCTCCTTCAATCTGGAAGGTTATTTCATTAATAGCGAGTTTATCACTGTCCTTAAAAACATCACTATATTCCATATTATTTGATTTTACTTCAATTCCATTAAGACTATATATACTATTAGCTTCAGTACCACATTCTAACAACTGATTTTGTATTTTCTGCGATTCAGTTTGTAGGTCTGTATTAATTTCAGTAGTTATTATGGTTTTACTATTACTTAAGAAAAAAGTATATATTGTTCCAAGTACAACTACAGTTATACTTAAGGTTATTATAAGCTCAAGTAAGGTAAAGGCTTTTTTCTTTTTTCTCATATCCTTCTCCTATCTTTCTATCTTCCATAAAGATTGCTTTAAAAATTTTTCTACATTATACATTTCAGAAGATGAACTTATTTTAACTTCCTTACCTTTTGAAGATGTTTTCTTGAAAATATTCTTAACAAGATCATAATTATCTGCTATAACGCCCCTTACTACTTCTGCATCATATTTTATTTCCTTCTTTTCGCTACCCTCAAATGTAATATTACCTGAAGTGATTATAGTTCCTGTAAAATTAAAGCTCCCTTTTATTTTTATATCTCCATTACTTATAATTAAAGCTTTTTCAATATTTTTTCCTTTTAACTTGTTATCTTCTATGATAATTTCTGAAGCTTCTCCATTTAATATTAAAGTTCCATTTCTAGATTCTATTATTTGAAAATTCCCTATACTAGAAAAATCTATTTCTTTTCCTACTGTCCTTAATACAGTTTGATTTTCATATATATTTTCACCTAGATTTGTAGTATCTCCCATGGCAAATACATTTCTAGCAAATTCTTCTCTTTCATTGTTAATAATTTTCCAATCTTCATCCTTTATTAATGTTTTTTGAATCTTTCCGTCACTACCTTTAACACTAGCACCAGCTGAAACAACCTTTCCTTGAAGATCTACTCCTCCAACTTTATATTCATATTTTTTATTTTCCTTAGAGTAATAATCTATAAAATAATTTGCCTTTGTATCAGCATCACTACTTCCATTTATGCTTTCTAGAAGCTGTAATGGACTATAGTATCTTAGAGTTACATCATTAACTCCATCTAAAACATCTTTTACATCTGTATAAGCCAAATAATTTCCCTTAATTGCTACTGACTCTCCTGTTTGATATTTGTTTCCTTTAGAATCTGTAGCATTTAAATAAGCTACCCCTGAAATATAGGAATTTTTCTTTACTATTAAATTTGATCCTTGGGATTCATTTATTATAATACTACTTGAAGTTAATGCCTTATTTGCAGTTGAAATTTCACTTGTTTTATCATTAATTCCATAAAAATTATTTTCAATAGTTATGGTACTACCTGTTGTATTCATTGCTAAATCATTATTTACAATTACATCTTTTTTAAATGTAATATTATTGTTACTCGATATTGTAGAATATAAATCTTTTCCTATATAAATATTTTTAGCATAAATATTTCCATTAACTTCCGAATCTTTTTTCACCTCATTACTTAGGATAAAAGTATTGGCAGTATAGATATTTCCTTCAATATTAAATTTAGTGTTATTAAGTTTAATACCATCTTTATATTTATCAAAAGTAAAGTTAGGATTATTTTCTAAATCAGTATCTCCACCCTTAACCCAAATATCTCCTGATATTGAAAGTTCACCACTTGTCCCACCATTAACGATCATATTCTTATCTATAGTAATTGCTTTCCCGTCAAAAACTGGATAAATATCCACAACACTTATTATGGATTCATAGTCTGGTGCTTTTATTTCAAAGTTAGTAGATACAGTTCTTTTATTCTTAATATCTTCATTTACAGTTTCAAAGGTAGATTTAACATCTAAAGTAATACTTTCAATATCTCCCTTTATATCTTTATTAATTTTATAATCACCATCTTCTATTTCAATAATATAATTTTTATCTTCTGATACACTTTTTAAGGTTGATATATCTATACTTCCATCATTATTAACAGAAGTTATAATTTTCTTCTTTAAAATTAAGTATTGTAAAATCTCTACTTGCTTCCCATTTAATTCTTTCTTATTTAAAGATAAAAATTCATAAAACTTCTCTTTAAAAATCTTATTTATTTCTTCCCTATTTTTACTTTCTTCCTTGGTGAATTCTTTTTTCACTTCTTTATCTGCATATTTTATAGCTTCTTGGGATGTTTTTATAATTATATTTTCAACTACATCTAAACCTGAGTCTGCTTCATATAAATTTTGTAGCCTTTTACTTTCATTAATTCTCATTTTATAATTACTGGCTGTTAAAGCTAATACTGTTGTACCTGTTGTAAATATAATTGCCATAACTATCACTACCACTACAAAGGTAGAGCCCCTCTTCTTCTTTTTCAAATGAATTCACCACCTTACTTAATAATAATATTGCTACTTGACGAGCCCTTAAATAAAACTTTATCACTAATATCCTTCACTACTACTTCATAGTTGTACATATTTGCTATATTGTTTAAATCATCTTTATTAAATTCTGACAACAATATATTTCCCTTATAAGAATTAATCTTTATATTATTTAATGACTTTTCCTTAATTAAATTTATCTCTAATAATTCCTTACTATTATTACTTAAGTTAATATTAGTTGCCTTATCATATGTATCTTTTACATCAATAAGTAAAATATTTTCTTTATCATCAAGGGCTGAAGTATATATTTTAATCTTATCATCTGACTTATTATAAATTTCTAGGCCTTCATTATTAACATTAAAAACTAATTCATCACTTACAATTAGCTCCTGAGGAATATCACTTTCTATTCTTACCGTATATCCTATTCCCTTGTTTTCAAAAACAATTTTATACTTAGCCTTATCTTCATCTATATTATTAGTATTATTAAAATTAAAACTTGAATTTCTCTTCATTGTAACTTCTACCTTAAACTTTGTTTCCTTTGGCCTATTTGTTTCATCAATAGCTCCAAATATAGTTCTTTCAAAATTTCCAACAAAGTTATTTTCTGATATCTCTTTTATCTTATCCCCATCTAATAATTCATAATATCTATCACTACCATCTGTATTGTCTGACTTTAAAGTGATTTTATCATAGGCTTTTAATTCTTCAATGACTTTTTGTCCTATATAACTTGCTTTTTGCTTATACTCTCCATCTTTACTATTTTTCAAGCTTGAAATTACAACTGTTGATAAAGGTACTAATAATATGGATAAAAGGGTAACACTAATTATTACCTCAATTAATGTCATCCCTTTTTTGATCTTAAACTTATTCATTTTCATATAATCACCTACTTTTTAGTGATATTTACAGTATTACCTTTACTATTTACAGAAACTCTAGGATTTGTATTATCATCATCTTTAATTACTATCTCAACCTTTTTAGATGTATTATTTATAACCTTTAAATTTATTCCTGAATTATCAGAACTACCATTTCTTTTTTCGCTTAATATTTCAACTACTATATCACTTGCTTTTGGTGTAAATTCTTTTCCTTGAGATGTATTTTCCCTTGGATAATAAGAATTAGATGTTTTATACTTAAAATAAGTTTTTCCATCAACTTCATCAAAGGTTATCTCTACATCTTCAACTTTTTCATTATCAGAATAAATATAGCTTTCTGTTAAATCATCCTTTGCTTTTCCAATAGTCAATGTAGGTAATTCTGATAATGAAGATTTAACCATCATTACAAAATCTTTAGCATCTGCTTCTACACTTTGATCTTCTATTGTATTTGAGTAGGCACCACTAGCTGAACCATTACTAAACAATATATCTTTTCCATATACATTATTTAAAGTCCACTTTAAATATGCCTCATCTTCTCCAGATAATTTTGGTACTGCATGGAACTCTAAACTCATTATACCTGTTAAATCTTCTTGAGACTTAGCAGTTATACTTATACTAGTAATAACTATTTTTCTTTCATAATTTTCTATTGAGGATATAAAGTTTTTTAAGCTTGTATAAGATCCACTAAAGTTTATTGCTACCTTTAATTGTTCTGATGTAGCTTTATCACTTTCAACTTCTGTATTTACTTCTCCTTGAGACTCCTTATTATTATTTGTAACTTCTGAAGTATTTTCACTATTATTCTCCGATCCCTCTAAGGAATTGCCTTCATATTCATTAATTAATTCCTTTAAAGAACTTTCAGCCTTAATTATTTCTTCTGTCTTAAGTTCTTCTACCTCTGCTGCCTCTATAGGACTAAAAGCAATATTTCCATATAATCCACTATCATTTAAAAGTTTATCTATTTCAATAATGATTTTTTCTTGCATTATTATTGGATATAATTTTTTTGATTTTTCCGTTACACTTATCTTTAAAGACTTTACTTGATTTTCTTTTTCTCCTAGGCTTTCTATTTCCTTCATTACTGTATTATATTTTTCTTCTATAACAGACTTTTCATCTCTCTTAGTATTTAACTTCTTAACTTGTTTCACATAAATAAACTGATAATAAACAAACACTATAATCAAAGTTCCTAATATACCTAATAAAAATTTTTCTCTCTTACTTATCTTCATATCAATTAACATCCTTTAACGAACATTTTATATCAAAGGTGAATATTTCCGTTCCTGTTATTCCACCTATATATATATCTTGTATATTATTTAAATTCTTTAAATTATGCTCTATTTCTCCAATTGCAACTCTACTGGTAGATACAGCTTGAATGTCTATTTCTTTATTATTTATGTTTATACTATTAAAGGTTACTTCTGAAGGTAAACTTGAACTTAGCTTGTTTAATAACTCTGTAGTAACTACTTCTCTTGTTTTTAACCCCCCAATAATTTCATTTAATCCATTATCGTATTTAGCTAATATATTGCTTTTCCTACTTATATCCTCCCATATAGCTAGCTTTTCCTTAACTTCAGCTGATTCTAGTTTTGAGTTATATTCCTTAATCTTATTATTTAATAAGATTATATTTGTAGTATTCCAAACAAAGCTTCCAATAACAGCTACTGATAAAAATCCTACTAGGGAGTAAACATAAATACTCTTGTTTTTTTCTTCCTTTTTCTGACCTTGATAGGGTGCAAAAAAATTCATATCAGTCATCATAATAATGTTTCCTCCTTATAACCTAATTATTGATCCTAGAGCATTTAAATATAGAGATAAATCCTTTGTAAATAAAGCATCATTTCCTAAATTAACATTATTTATTTCTTTTATTTTTGACACCCTAATATTTAATCTCTTATTTAAATAAGACTCTAGGTTTTTAATATTTGACATACCTCCAAAAATATAAAGAATATCTATACTACTATTGGATTTATTTTTATAGAATTGAATTACTCTCTCTAGCTCATCTAAAACCTCATCAACTACCCCTTGAATAGTTAATGTTTGTACATCACCTTTATAAGTCTCTAATAAATCTACTTCTTTCATTTTTATAAGTTCCATTGATTTAATTGATATATTCATTTTTTCACTTAAGGCATAGTCTATATTATCTCCACCTATTTTTAACATTCTTGTGAAATCTAACTTACCGTTTTTTAATATAGAAACATCAATGGAGGTTGCTCCCATATCAATAAAAGCAACAGTGCCACCTATAACTTGTCCGTTATTTAATGTATAATCTCCATAATTAGCAATCTTATTAATTGAGTTATAAGTAACATCTAACACATAGGGGTTTAGTCCTAAAGAATTAATTATGTTATAGTAGGATAATGCCATTCTTTCTGGAAATGCAGTTACATTTACCTTTAATTTCATTCCAGTATCGTCAACTATTTCATCTAAAAAAACAAATTGAATAACATAATCATCAAGATTAATAGGTAGGTATTGTTGAATTTCATATCTTACAACGGTATCCATTTCTTCTACTGCAACAGATGGAACTAATATATCTCTATTAATAATAGATGAAGAGTTAGTTGTAAAAATAACATCTCTTGCTCTAATATTATTTTCTCTTATTAATTTAGCTAAAGTTTTTATAATAGTATCCTCATCTATGATTCTGCCATCTATAACAGTACCTTCTGGAGTTTCTACTTCAATAAGCTTGTTAACATTAATTACATTCTTTTGAATCTTTCCCTCTACAGCCTTAATTGAATGACTACCTAAATCAATGGATAATACTAATTTTGATTTTTCTCTAGAATTAACCTTTTTAGTATTAATATCTTTATAAGTTATATTGTTAGATTCATTGTTATTTTTCTTAAAGATCTTACCTATATCTTTAACATCCATACTACTTATATCCTTAAGCTTAGATAAAAAGTTCTCCTTAGACATAAAACCACCCACCTTTAAATAAAAAATGAAGAATTAAAAATGAAAAATTATTGATGAAATTCAGTAAACTGAATTTCTTTAATTTTTAAATTGACATATGTAAATTATCTTAAATACTATAATCTAAATAAGTAAACTTACATATATGAACTTATTACACTTAACAGTTAGCACTAAAAATTAAGGTAAGCAAAATGCAGAAGTCTGCATTTTGCTTATAATTAAATATTAATCAATTGCTGTTGCTGGATTTGGGAAAAGAGCAACCGAACCTGTTGTTGAACTCTCTGATTTTTCCATTGTAACTGTTATATTTCCTTTATTATCTGATGTTACCTTATAAAATGCATATCCTGAACTCTTTGGACTAGGTGTATTTTGTAAATATTCTTCTATTTTATTATTCTCAGTTTTTGTTCCATCAACCCAAATTACTGTAGCAGCCGTTGGAAATAAATTTTCTCCATCTGCTATTAAAGTAGTTGCAGCATTTGCTATTGTTTTAGCATTTGCTATATCTGACTTAAAGTTAGCGTTACTCTTTATTTCTCCAAATTTAGGTATAGCTAATACTGCTAGTATAGCTATAATAGCTATAACTATAATAAGTTCAATAAGGGTAAACCCTTTTTTCTTTTTCTTGTTTTTTAAATTTTTTAACATAAATAAACACCTCTCATTTAATTTTTGTTTTATATTAATTTTAAATTTTTACATTTGTGAGTACATATCAAACATTGGTAGCATTACTGAAATAACTATAACTCCAATGGCTATACCCATAGTAACTATTAATATTGGCTCTATTAAAGCTGTAGCTGTTTGAATAGCTTGCTCTACTTCATCCTCATAAAAATCTGCTGTTTTATTTAAAATTTTATCTAGAGATCCTGATTCTTCCCCAATCTTTACCATAGATGCTAACATATTAGGAAAGATATTATCTTCCTTGATTACTGAGCTTAGGTTATCCCCCCTTACAACTCTCTCTCTAATTTTTAAAATAGATTCTTCTGCTAAATCATTATCTACAACTCCTGCTACAGTAGGTAGAGCATGTATTAAAGAAACTCCTGCTGATATTAAGGTAGATAAAGTTCTTGTAAACCTAGAAACTATTATTTTATTATTTAAAACACCAATAATAGGTAGTTTCAACTTAAGATTACTTATAACCCTTTTTCCATTAGGGGTTTTCTTATAGGCATTAAAGGCTATAACTAGTGCAATTACAGCTACTGTTATTAAAATAATGTTGCTACTTAAGAATTTACTAATACCAATTGTAATCCTAGTTATTAACGGAAGAGTTATTCCTTCATCTTCAAATATTCCAATAAAGGTTGGTACTACAAAGGTCATAATAAATATTACAGCAACTAAAGCTACTACACTTAAAACTGCTGGATAAATCATTGATGATTTAACCTTATTATTTATTTTATTTTCTTTTTCAAAATGTATAGACATTCTAAGCATCATTTCATCTATATTTCCACTAACTTCTCCAGACTCTACCATTTTTATAAGTAACTGTGGAAAGTATTTTTTAAATCTAGACATTGAAACTGAAAGTAATTCTCCCTTTTTAACATCTTCTGAAATATTATTTAATATTTCCCTAAGCTTTCTATTTGGTAATTCAGAAGAAAGTATATCAAGACAATTTACTATGGTAACTCCTGCATCTAGCATAGTATAAAATTGCCTACAAAAAATAGATAAATCCTTAGTAGTTACCCTATCAAAAAAATTAAAATTAACTGATTTACTTTCTACTAATTCTTCAATTTTTAAAGGATAATATCCACTAGAAGTTATCATATTTATAACTTCATCTCGTGAAATACATTCATACTTACCTTCAACCTTAGTTCCATCACTTTTCATAGCTCGATATTTAAATATCTTCATATATATAACCCCCTAAACTTGCCTTAGTAGTGTTATAGTTGCTAGCTCCTCAATTGTAGTAACTCCATTCAATACTAAGTCCTTGCACTCATCAGCAAGAGTTTTCATACCACTTTTTATAGCTATTTCTTGTAATAGATTAGTATTTTTAGTTTCATTTATTGCATTTCTATGGTCTTTTGTTATTTCCATTATTTCATATATACCTACCCTACCGTTATAACCAGTATTATTACAATGACCACAGCCCTTTCCCCTATAAAGTTTAAGGGTTTTATCATTACCCATATTAAATACTGATTTTTCATACTCAGAAGCTATATATTCTTCCTTACAATTATTACAAATTCTCCTTACAAGTCTTTGAGCTATTATTCCTGTAATAGAAGTAGCTACTAGATAAGGTTCGATTCCCATATCTAAAAGCCTGGTTATAGTAGATGGAGCATCATTAGTATGCAAGGTACTTAAAACCAAATGTCCCGTAATAGCAGCTTTTATTGCAATTTGTGCTGTTTCCTCATCTCTAATTTCCCCTATCATAACTATATCAGGGTCTTGTCTTAAAATACTTCTAAGGCCTTTAGCAAAGGTTAATCCCACCTTGTTATTTACATTAACTTGATTTATTCCATTTAGTGTGTACTCTACTGGATCTTCTATAGTAATTATGTTTACATCATTTTTATTAAGTTCACTTAAAATTGTATATAGTGTTGTTGATTTACCACTACCTGTAGGACCTGTAACTAATACTATTCCATTAGGGCTTGTTATTATATTATTGAGCTTCTTTAAATTATCTTTACTTATACCAAGAATCTCTTTTCCCATCATGTAACTTTCTCTTTTAAGTATTCTTATTACAACCTTTTCACCATTAACTACAGGTAAGATAGAAACTCTTAAATCTACATCCTCATTATTTACTTTTGTAATAATTCTTCCATCCTGAGGCATTCTTTTTTCAGCTATATTTAAATTAGCAAGTATTTTTATTCTTGTTATTAAAGGAGCTAAGCTTTCTACTCCCAAAGTATTAATTGTTGTGAGTTTACCGTCAATCCTATATCTTATTCTAATTTCCTTTTCATAGGGTTCAATATGTATATCTGAAGCCCTCATTTCAACAGAGTTTTTAAATAAGAACTCTATCATCTTAACAACAGGTGCGTTTTTTACATCATTTATTTCCTCAATATCTATATCGATATTTTTTGACTCCAAAGTCTCTTTAATAAGCTCTTCTGCTGCCTTATTAACCTGTTCTGAACTATAATTTATTTGAACAAATTTATATATATCTTTTTTAGGAGCTATATATGTCTTCACTTTTAACCCTGTGGAAATAGATACATCATCAATTGCAAAAATATTTAATGGATCCTCAAGAGCTACCATAATTTTATCTCCTTCAAATCCAAATCCTATTAAATTATATTTATTACATAAACTTTGAGGTAATATTTTAATTGCTCTTTTATCAAAAACAACGTTATTTAGATCAATTTTTTCTATTCCCGTTTGAGTTTCTATAGCATCTATAATATCATCTTCTGAGACTATTCCTTCCTCTATTAAAACAGTTCCGAGCTTCTTTCCTAAAAGCTTCTGTGCTTTTAGGGCTCCTTGTAATTCATAAGGAGTTATCTTTCCTGCCATAATTAAAATATCTCCAAGTCTTTTCTTTTGACCAATAGCTATAATAAACACCCCCAAAAAAGTATAATTTTAAAATCTATTCCTTTTTTAACCATTTGTACTAATATATCTTAATATACCTATAGTCCTTTTTCAATGGTAATTTGAACTTGAATTAAATTCAATTTTAGATAAAAAGATTCAAGTATAATGACAAAAGTTTTTCACCAAAAAGTATCCAAATAAATGTTCCAAGTACAATACAAGGACCAAAAGCTATTTCTGATTTCCTATTTTTTAACTTTAAAATAAGAATTATTGAAGCTACTACTCCACCTATTACTACAGCTAAAAATAATGATAACAATATTCCCTTTATTCCGACAAAAAGTCCACATATCCCTGCAATATCAGCATCTCCTTCGCCCATTCCTCTAGTTGTTAATATTATTAAAAATATAATTCCATAACCAATAATGCCACCTAAAAGATTATTTGATATTCTTATTTCACCAAGATATCCGCCTATTAATATATAAGGAATTGCAAAGCATAGTCCTAAAATAGTTGTTGATGAATATACATCCTTACTTTTTATATCTATAATTGATATAACTATTAATAAAGAAGCTAATATAGAATAAAATATAAATTTAAAGGTTAAATCATATTTTATAAACAACATTAGGTATATTATTCCATTTAATATTTCTATAGTTGGGTATATAACAGATATTTTTTCTTTACAGTTCCTACAGCTTCCCTTTAAACATAAATAACTAAAGACTGGAACTAAATCATAACTTTTAAGTTCATACCCACAATTAGTACAGTGGGATGGAGGATACGCTATAGATTCTTCTCTTGGTATTCTATAAATACAAACATTTAAAAAGCTTCCTATACATAGTCCTAAAATTAATATTAATAAATACATAAAATCCTCCTTATTTTGTAATATATAACTATTTCTACATAATATTTTTATTACCTCTATAAATAACAAAAAAATGTATCGACAAAATTATCGATACATTTTATATTACTTTAGCTTAACAAATTGCCCTTTATTGTTTACTTCAAAGTCTTCTTCATCATTAATTATCTTTTTTGCATCCTCTATAGTTAATGCTTCTATATTATTGAAATCATTTATATTACTATACTTATTTATAGCTTCTAACTTTTCTCCACCATTAACTTTAATATCAGAGATTGTTTCTATATCACTAAAATCTATATCATCATTAACTCTAGCAGACTCAAGAACTAATATTAATTCCCTAATTGATTTTTTAACTTCTATTTTCTTACTTGTTTTTTTATATCCCATATAACTATTAATTAAAGTTGATGATAGTATAACAATTAAAGTTGTTATTATTATTTTTCTTATTTTAATTATTTTTTCTCTTTTACTTCTACTTTTCACTATATCACCCTACTTTACTTATTATTTTATAATTATAGATGATACTTTATAATATATCAATAATTTAAGCAAAACTAAATAAGGAGTTGTCAAAGACAACTCCTTTATTTTTTTATTATATTTTAATACATTCCATCCATTCCCATTCCTGGTGCACCTGGCATTGGAGCTTCCTTTTGAGGAATATCTACAACAGCAGCTTCTGTTGTTAAGAATGTTGATGCTACTGATGCTGCATTTTGAAGAGCTGATCTTGTAACCTTAGTTGGGTCAACTATACCAGCTTTAATCATGTTTACATATTCATCTCTTAAAGCATCATAACCAATTCCTGCTTCAGAATTCTTAACATGTTCAATTATAACGGAACCTTCAAGTCCTGCGTTAGTTGCTATTTGTCTCATTGGTTCTTCTAAAGCTCTTACTATAATGTTAATACCAACTTGAGTGTCTGGTACATCTGAAGTTACTTTTGCTACTTCATTTATAATATTAGCGTAAGCAGCTCCACCACCTGGAACTATTCCTTCTTCAACAGCTGCTTTTGTTGCTGCTAAAGCATCTTCAATTCTTAATTTCTTTTCTTTTAACTCTGTTTCTGTTGCAGCTCCAACTTTAATTACTGCAACACCACCAGCAAGTTTTGCTAATCTTTCAGTTAATTTTTCTTTATCGAATTCAGAAGTAGTTTCTTCTATTTGTGCTCTTATTTGAGCAACTCTTTCTTTAATAGCTTCACTATTTCCTCTTCCATTAACTATAGTTGTATTTTCTTTTGTAACTTTTACGCTTTCACATTCTCCAAGCATATCTAAAGTTACTTCTTTTATGTCAATTCCAAGCTCTTCTGAAATAACAGTACCACCTGTTAAAATAGCTATATCTTGAAGCATTTCTTTTCTTCTATCACCAAAGCCTGGTGCTTTTACAGCAACGCATGTGAAAGTTCCTCTAAGTTTATTAACTACTAAAGTAGTCATAGCATCCCCTTCAACATCTTCTGCTATAATAAGTAATTTCTTACCTTGTTGAACTATTTGTTCTAATATTGGAAGTAATTCTTGTATATTAGAAATCTTCTTATCAGCAATTAAAATTAATGGATTATCTAAAACAGCTTCCATTTTTTCTGTATCAGTTACCATATAAGCTGATACATATCCTCTATCAAATTGCATACCTTCAACTACATCTAATTCAGTACCCATTGATTTTGATTCTTCAACAGTGATAACTCCTTCATTACCTACCTTTTCCATAGCATCAGATATTAATTTACCAACTTCTTCATCTGCTGCTGATATAGCTGCAACTCTTGCAATATCTTCTTTACCATTTACAGGTTTAGAAATCTTCTTAATTTCATCAACAGCCTTATCTACAGCCATTCTAATACCATTTCTTATTAAGATTGGATTTGCACCAGCAGTAACATTTTTTAATCCTTCTCTGATTATTGCTTGTGCTAAAAGAGTTGCTGTTGTAGTACCATCCCCTGCAACATCATTAGTTTTAGTTGCAACTTCTTTAACTAATTGAGCTCCCATATTTTCATATGGATCTTCTAATTCTATTTCTCTTGCAATTGAAACACCATCATTAGTTATTAAAGGTGCTCCAAATTTTTTATCTAAAACTACATTTCTTCCTTTTGGTCCTAATGTAACCTTAACTGTATCTGCTAATTTATCAACACCAACTTGCATTGATCTTCTTGCATCTTCGCTAAACTTAATCATCTTTGCCATAATTAATTCCTCCCCTATTCAACTATTGCTAAAATATCATCTTGTTTTAAAATAGTGTATTCTTCACCATCAACCTTAACTTCTGTTCCTGCATACTTTGAATAAAGAACCTTATCGCCTACTTTAACTTCCATTTCTATTCTATTTCCATCTACTAAAGCTCCTGGTCCAACAGCAACGACTTTGGCTTCTTGTGGTCTTTCCTTTGCAGTCCCTGTTAAAACAATTCCACTTTTAGTTGTTTCTTCTGCTTCTAACTTTTTAATAACTACTCTATCTGCTAGTGGTTTAATATTCATAAAAAAATCCCTCCTATTATATAACTAAATTTATTACCCTTCTATATTAGCACTCACCACTTATTAGTGCTAACAACTTTATGATAATCTTTTAATATACTTTTTTCAAATAGTTTCCCTTATATTTTTGACCTAAAATTAATAAATATTGCCATTTTTCATAAATTATTTTGATATTCCTCATATTTATAACGGTTTTCTTATCTTTAAGCACCCTTTTATTATATGTTAGTTATTAATAATTCAGACTTACTTTTTTGTAAAGACAAACCTAGTAATATCCAATATAATGGTGCTACCATTATAACACTTATATTAAATAAACTCTGAACTAAATATCCTATTATTGTTAATAACAAAACCTTAGATATATCATTATTAATCTCTCCAATTAGTTTATATATTATTAATCCAATAAGAACTAAATATGCTAATAAATTAAAAACACCATTACATACTGCATATTCTAAAAATTCATTATGAGCTTTATCAATATATCCCCCATGAGAATTTAAATATTCATTTTGTAGTTCATTATAATCATCATTTAACCTATACATTAATGTATCTGGCCCCCACCCCATAAAGGGATTATCTAAAAAGGCCTTTAGAACAATTTTACTAATAATTATTCTACCACTATCTTGAACTACTAATTCTTTACTTATATCATCAACATATACAGTTTTTATTGCTCTATTTGAAACCTCATTATTACTGGATAGATTTAATATGGTGAATATAGATGAAAATATCATAAATAAAATTAAAGCCTTCTTTAACCTATTTTTATTCTTAACTATGAAAAATAATCCTAAAATTGAATAAATTAAAAAAGCTAACCAGCCACTTCTAGTAAATGTGCATATTAAGCCTGCAAATAAAATTGAAGAATATATTAAATACTTTTTCTTACTATAAAAAATATAAATAGCCATACTAATAAATAAAAATATACATAAATATGATGATAAAAAATTTCTATTCCCAATTAGCCCAATTGAATAAGGATTATTTATATATCCAAGCATCCATTTTTGAATAGGATCATTACCATAATATTGAATTAGACTATAAAGTGACATTATTGAAGCTGCTATTAAAATTGTATTTAATAGTTTTTCATTAACAATTAAATATCTATGAGATAAAAAAAATAACATTATATAAATGAAAAATATTATTAAGCCTTCTCCTCTTTCTGGACTTCCCCATAATGCAATTTCCCTTACTGGTGAAAAAACTGTTGGAATCATAATTGTAAATAAAAATATAAAAGCTACTATTTCCTCTTTATTAAATTTTTTTGGTCTTAAATATATTATTATTAATGTTAATAATAAACCAACTGCATAAAGATATATTTGTTTACCTACCATATACTTAGGAAAGGACACATTTACAACTATAAAAGGCATTATTATAATCACAGAATATAAAAGAATATTTATTAATATTTCTATTTTAATCTCCCTTTCAAAAAAGCTTCTTATTTTACTTCCCAAAACCCGTTTCCCCCTATGAATTAAAATTTAATATCTTAACCAATTTTTAATTCAATAAATATTTGTAATTTCCTTTAATATATATAAATAAAACTCAGCAGTAGCTGAGTTTTATTTATTAATGTCTTTCTAAGTTTATATTTTCATATTCTTTTAATTTTTCATTACTTATAACTGACTTTTTAGTAGCTTGGGCATTTATTTTATTAAATGTTAGCTTAGATTTAAATGGAGTAACTAATGTTCCTGCACCATTTATACATCCACCTTCACACATCATGCCTTCGATGAAATTCCCTTGAAGTCTACCTATTTTAGCCATTGTCATAGCCTTCTTTATTTCACTTCCACCAGAAACCTTAACTGGGTTAAATTTAACTTCTAACCCTTGACTTTTAATATAGTTTTCAATAGCAGCAGTTAATCCTCCATGAGCTCCGAATCCTCTTCCAAAAATTGAAGCATCATCAACTACATCTTCTTCGCAAGTTTCTATATCAACGTTAAAGGCACTAAATAATGCTAATAATTCTTCAAAAGTTAAAACGTAATCTACTGCTCCCTTTAATGATTCTCTAGCAGCTTCACTTTTCTTTGCAGTACATGGTCCTATAAATACTACTTTTGCATCAGGATCCACATGCTTAATATATCTAGCTGTAGCTATCATTGGAGATACAGTTCCTGAAACTCTTTTTACTTCTGAAGGCATAGTTTTTTCTATATAATTTAGGAAGCCTGGACAACATGAGTTTGTCATATATAAATCCCCATTTTCCATTCTTTCTAAAAATTCATTACTTTCATGTACGGTAACAGCATCAGCTCCACAAGCAGCTTCTAACATATCTAAGAATCCTAGCTTTTTAATTGCACTTTTTATTTGTCCATAACTTATTTTAGGTCCAAATTGCCCTGTAATAGCAGGTGCAACTATTGCATACATTTTTCTGCCTCTTGTTAATCTTTTTGCAACTGGTACTATTAAACTTTTATCCGAAATAGCTCCAAATGGGCATGCATTCATACAACTACCACAATTTACACAAAGCTCTTCCTTTATCATAGCTCTTCTATCACTCTCATTTATGTCTAAGGCTCCAGTTGGACAAACTTTCTTACAAGGTCTCATTACTTCTGCAATAGCATTATATGGGCATGCATTTTTACACATTCCACATTCCTTGCACAGTTCTTGATTAATATAAGCTCTTCCACCTGCATAAGTTATTGCTCCAAAATTACAAACTTCATGGCATTTATGTGCTATACAATTTCTACAAGAGTCTGTAACACTAAATTTATTAATTGGACACCTATCACATGCTGCCTCTATAACATAAATAATTTGGTCATCTTCTCTAATATCTACAAATTCATCATCTATATTATCCCCATTTGCTAAATACCCAGCTGCAAGCTTTGCTCTCTCTAAGACTATAGCTCTCTCCTTATAGACACAGCACCTGTACATAGCCTTATTCCCCTGTATTATTTCATAAGGAATTCTTTCTATTGATTCAATAGTCAAGTTATCATCCTTAGCTAACCTTGCAACTTCTGTTAAAACATCATGCTTTAATTTTTTTAACTGAGTCTCAAATTGAAACATACCAAAATCCTCCTTTATAATTAATTTAAAACAATACTCCCCAAGATTATTATATCAGTTAATATATACCAAACATTATTTTCTGAATATTCCAACTTTATAAAATTGATAAATTTTGTATTAAAATGATAATTTTTCTTATAAAAGATATATTACTATGTTTAATTTGAGTTTTTATTATATTTTTTAACTTATTTCTCCTTTTACGGCATAAATATAGTCATCTATATACTCACCTATTCTATCTTTTAATAATTCTTCAGCTTTAGGCAATAGTTTTCCTTTTCTAACTTTTTTATATTGCTCATGCATAAATTGGCTAATAAGAGTAATTGGTATTTCCACATCACTTAAATTTTCTATAAGCTTTTCTAAAGCTAAATTCACTTCTTCCTTAGGCATATAATATCTAGCTCTATCAGATAAACTATATTTTCTTTCTATTCTAACCTTTGACTCAGGTCCTATATAATGCTTAGCCCAATCCTTAGGATCCTTTGTCATATTAGAGTCTAATACTTCTATAAATTTAGATAAGTCTATGTCTGTTTTATCTTTTAATATTTCATTTTCTATATGATTTAAGGCAAATATAGCTTCTCTAAAACCATAGGTTAATGCTGGACCAACTTTTAAAATAGCAAATCCATCTTCAACCATTTCTCTCAAAGCTTCTGGAGTTTGATAATCTGTTGAATGAGCTTCAAATACTAAATTAGGATACTCTTCTAAAGCATTACTTAACTCACTTGCTTTTTCCCTGTTATAATCCCAAATATCTCCACTCCCAAACTCAACTCCAGGTTGTACTACAACCCCTACCACGTATTGAAATGCTTCTTTTAAATTAAAGTCTTCAAAAGTCTTTTTGAAAGTATCTACAGTATTTTTAAAATCTTCTTTCTTAGTTACAGTTAGACCTTCCTCCTCTTCTTGAACTCCACCTGGAATAGGAACTTCACTTCCTATAATATAAACAGGATGTACAGCATCTTTATTAAATTTCTTTAATGTTAAATATGCTTCTTCTGCAACTTTACATAATTCCGCTGCTCTCATTGCTATTAACTCATCTCCAAAAATATTCCCTTCAATATCTCCTAATAAAGGCATACTAGTATCAATATGAATCTTTGTGAACCCTGCTAATACATATTCTCTTATTAAATTTTTGGCATTTTCCATAGCTTGTTCAGAGTCAATATCCTTCCATGTTAGAGGTCCTAGATGGTCTCCCCCTAGTATTATTCTTTCCTTAGGAAATGATACTTTTTCAGCTAGTTTATATATATAGCTTACATAATCCTTTGGAGTCATTCCTGTATAGCCACCAAATTGATCTACTTGATTAGCTGTAGCTTCTACTACTAATAATATATCTTTATCTAAAAGTTTTTCCATTGCTGCTTCAATTACATAACTATTAGAACAACAAACTGAAAACACTCCCTCATTTTTCCCACTTTTATATTTATTAACCATACTTCTTATTGGATTCATAAAACTCCTACCTCTCATCTTTTTCTTTTATATAAAAGAAAAGAAAATAATACTTAAGTTTTCACTCTTATATTATTTTCTCTCCTGTTTATTATGATATTGTTCAAGCCTTATTAAGCTCTACCATTACTTCCACAAACCATTATTTTTTCAGCAACTACTTTTCTCATTGCTTCTTTTCCTGGTTCCATGTACTTTCTTGGATCATTAGCATCAGGATTATCTATAAAGTATTTTTTTACTGCATCTGAAAATGGAATTTTTAAATCAGTTGCTACATTAACTTTACATACACCTAGAGAGATTGCTTTCTTTACTAACTCATCTGGTATATTTGATGCTCCATGTAATACTAAGGGCACATCTACCATCTTTCTTATTTCTTCTAATCTTTCAAAATCTAATTTTGCTTCACCATGGTATAATCCATGAGCTGTTCCAATAGCTACTGCTAATGAATCTATTCCTGTTCTTTCAACATATTCTTTTGCTTGCTGTGGATTAGTAAACTTTGTATCTTTTTCATCTACTATTAAGTCATCTTCTTGTCCACCTAATCTACCAAGTTCTGCTTCAACTGTTGCATCATATTTATGGGCATATTCTACTACTGCCTTAACTATTTCAACATTTTCTTCAAAGGGTGCATGAGAAGCATCTATCATTACAGATCTAAATCCTAAATCAACATAATGTTTTATTTCCTCTACATCTTCATAATGATCTAAATGTATAGCAATTGGAATTTTATGTTGCTTTGAAGCTACCTTTGCCATTGCTACAATATATTCTCCTCCTGCGTATTTAATAGTTGATGGAGTTCCTGCTAATATTACTGGGGATTTTAATTCTGCTGCAGTTTCTACAACTACCTCTAATGTTTCTAGGTTATGGATATTAAAAGCTGGTACTGCATAACCCTCTCTTTGTGCTTTTTTTAGCATTTCTCTTGTTGACAATATACTCATATTAATTTCAACTCCTTTTCAAATTTTAATTTCTAGTTAATCTATATCATCTTTAGTAATTACTTCTTTATAAATGTAGTTTTAAATCATGTCTCTAAATATTTTTGTATTTATGAATAACTACACCTTTTACAACTCTATTTACAGTTCCATCTGGTCTTGGATTATCTGGTGAAATACCTAGTTTTAATGAACTAAATAATCCAAACATTTGTCCAAATAACATATAATTAAACACTGTAAATATTTCAGGAATTACTTGTCCATCTATTTCTATATATTTTGTGCATAAACTATTTAATTCTTCATTCTTTTTATAACTAATTACTGCTAATTTATGATTTCCATTATCTCCGCTAATTTCCCTTATTAAATCCATATCGTATAAATTAGTATATTCATTATTTGAATTCATAAATATTACTAAAGTCTCATCATTAATTATTGATTTTGGACCATGTCTAAAACCAAGAACTGATTCACATACTGTAACTTTTTTCCCACTAGTAAGTTCTAAATTCTTTAAAGCCATTTCTTGAGCTAATCCTTTTAATGGACCAGATCCTAGATAAACAATTCTTTCTGCATCAATATCTACTAATTCTTTTACATCATTCCATTTATTGTCTAAAATCTCATTACCTTGATTAACTACTATATCTACATATTTTTTATTTTCTTCTATATTTTCTATATCAAAAGTTAATAATGTTGCTAATAACATACAACTAAAGGAGCTTGTCATAGCAAAACTCTTATCATTTGAAAGTTCAGGCATTAGTAAGCAAAGATTATCATCACTTTCTTTAGCTTTCTTAGCTAACTTTCCATCTTTATTACAGGTAATAACAAGTTGTGATATATCTTTAATATTTTCTTCAAATATATCATATGCTCCAATACTTTCTGGGCTATTTCCAGATCTAGCATAAGATACTAAAATAGTTGGTGTATCCTCTTCAATAAATTCATATGGATTTGATACTAAATCAGTAGTAGCTATAGCTTCTACTCTTAGTTTCAATTTTTTTGCTAAATAAAGATACACAGTATCACCAACATAATCTGATGTTCCAGCTCCTGTTAGTATTATTCTAGTATTAGGCTTAAGTCTTCTATTAAAAAAATCTTTTATAGAAATTTCATTATCCTTTACTATATTGTAAGTTTCTAACCAAAGTTTTGGTTGTTGCCTTATTTCAGTTGCAGTATATGTTGCTCCTAAGGCATTAATTTTATCAAGCTCCATTCCAAAAATCATTTTAATACCTCCTCTAACAATTAATGTTATAATCACTAGTTTGTTTAATTTATATTAATTTTAAAATTAACTAATTTTTTTCATTTTGCTAAAAGCAATAATATTAAGGATTCCAATATAAAAGCTGTATAATGAACCTACTAAGCTTAAAGCAAAAAATAATACATCAAAATTTTGTTGTATTGCATTTAAAATAATAAGAACACTTAATAAAATATAAGCACATGCTTTCATTATTGTTTTTTCTTTTTCCTTACTATTAATTAAGCTTTCTAATTTAGATGTTTTACGTTCCCTTTTAAAGTTTTTAATTACCTTTAGCTTCTTTAAAAAAATGAACCTAAAGTATAGTTCTACTAAAACTACAGCTCCCAAACCAACTAAAAGTGTATTTTGAAAAGAATTAAAATAATCTCCTAATAAAATCATAACAATGAATATAGTTGAATATCTGTAATAAAACAGCTTGAACTTTTGCTCTGCTTGCTGTGATACAATGTATCCATTTTTATTAAAAACATTATAATAAACTCTATCTCCATATCTATCTAAATATATGTTGCTTCCAGCTAAATTTAAATTTTCCCTTTTCACTATAGCATCACCTTTCCTAAACAATATGTTTGATGTACTGAATAATCATCATTAAGTATCACTAGGTCACTGTCATATCCAACGCCTATTCTTCCTTTTCGTTTATCAATACCTAAACACTTAGCTGGATTAATTGTGCATGAATTAATAGCATAATTAAAAGGTACCATAGCTTCTTCAACTAATATTCTAAGTCCCTCATTCATCCTTAATGTAGAACCAGCTAATCCTTTTGTTTCTACTAGATGTGCACTTCCATCTTCATAAATTTCTATTTCATTTCCACCAAAAATAAATTTAGATCCTGGCTTGTACCCCTTTGCCATTAAAGAATCTGTAACCATAATTCCATAATCAGGTCCCTTTGCATTAAAGAAATTATATAGAGCTGCAGTAGTGGAATGATTTCCATCGCAAATTATCTCGCCATACATGCCTTTAATTCTTAGTGCTGCTCCTACCAATCCATTTTTTCTATGATTAAATGGCGTCATACCATTATATACATGAGTTTGTGATCTAGCCCCATGTGCAAAAGCAAATATTGCCTCTTCATATGTTGATGCTGAATGTCCTATGCTCACTACTATATCATTACTAAATAAATACTCTGTAAGTGAATAATCTTCATCTGTCTCAGTTGCCAAAGTTACATACTTTATTAAACCCTTTGCTATCTTTTGATAATTTTGAAACTCTTTAATAGTAGGCTTTACTATGTATTTTTCAGGTTGTGCTCCCTTATACTCCATATCAAGATACGGTCCCTCAAAATGAATCCCCAATATTTCTGCACCTTCATAACCTTCTTCAACAACTTTTGCAACATTACTTAAAGCTTTAGTAAGAACTTCTTTACTTTGTGTTATAGTAGTAGGCAATATGGAAGTAACCCCTTCACTTGGTATTGCTTTTGTCCAATTTCTTAATCCCTGCTCATTTGAATCATTAGTATCAAATCCATATGCCCCATGACAATGAATATCAATAAATCCTGGCAAAATTCTCTTGCTGCCATAATCATAAAAATCTTTTATTTCATTATATTCATAAATATTAACTATTTTATTATCATCAATTTCTATTTGAGCTGGAACAAATTGATCGGCAATCCACACCTTTTTACTTTGTATCAGCATACTATCCCCCCTTCAATTTATCTATAATTATACACAAGTTCCCTTATCTAATATTTGCACTTTTTAATCTATATATTATATATTTCACCACCATTATTGAATTTAAATTACTGGGTATTATAATTATAATTATCAAATATTGTATAATCTATTTTGGGAGATGATAAAATGATAGGATTAATAATTAGTGGACATGGTAACTTTGCTTCTGGACTACACACATCTTTAAAACTAATTGTAGGCGAATCTAATAATATAGAATATGTTGACTTTGAAGAAACAGATTCTATAGAAGACTTAAGAAAGAAATATTATAATTCATTAGAAAATTTAGATAACTGTGATAGCATCCTAGCACTTAGCGATTTAGCAGGAGGATCACCTTTTAAAACCTTAGTTGAAATTAAAACTGAAATAGAAAAGCCAATGGAAGTAGTTTCTGGCACAAACTTGCCTATGATCCTTGAAATTTCTATGAGTAAAGATTTTTCAAATGATTTAAATTCTTTAACTGAATCATCAATTGAAATAGGCAAAAACGGAATTGTAAAGTTTGATTTTTTAGTTCATGAAGAAATTGAAGTTGAGGACGGTATTTAATTATGATAAATTGGGAAGTTGTTTTATGGACATGCATTACTGTTGGGATATTAGTAGGTATAGCTGCTTTAATATTACTTTTTATATCAGCTAAAAATATTAAAAAAAGAACCTCTGAGCTTAAGGATGTTCATCTGGAATTAAAGTCTGGAATGAAGGTTATGTTCTGTGGAGGAATTTACGGTAAGGTAGTATCTGCTGGAAAAGAAACTGTAGAAATTGAAATTGCTAAAAATACAGTAATAACTGTATCTAGATATGCTATTCAAAGTATAGGATAAAAATCCTTACTTATGAAAAAAATAAAGGATAACCAAATTAAAGGGCTGTTTTATCAGCCCTTTTTTTATTTTTTTAGGAAATTATAATAAAGTCAAATATATAGATAGTTTTATGAGAATAGTAAATTTCATAGTGTAAGAGAGAGTTTTTATAATTTCCTTCCTTCCGTTTGCAAAGAGATAAACATTGTATTACGGTGACTTGGAGCGCATGCGACGGAACAAGGAATATAATGTTTATCTCTTAATTTTTAAATATGGTTTGTGCATATTCACTAGGACTTATCTCATAATGTTGAGTGAAGGCCCTTGAAAAATAATGTATTGAATTAAAACCTAACATAAAGGCTATTTCCGTAATAGTGTACTTATTTTCCTTAATCATTTGTTTACTCTTAGCTAATTTCAAATCATTAATATATTTCTTTGGTGATGTGTTTAAATTATTTTTAAACAATGTTTGTAGTGATGATCTTGAAATTGAAAATTTACTACAAAGCTCACCTATACTAATTGGAGATGAAATTTTCTTATCAATGTACTCTAATATTCCTTCTAATAATTCATCTTGGAAATGCTGGTGTGACTCTTTAGGTACCTTACTGTAATCAATTCCTAAATAATCATATTGAAATAGCCTAATTATAACCTCATGGAAATTACTCCAAATAAGATTTTCTGAATATGGTATTGTACTCGATATATTTTTAGCAAAAGTTCTTACAGCATTATATAATTCATTTCTACAATGAAATACCCTATTACATATTAAACTATCATCATCGCATTCCATATCAAACATAATTGTTAAGTATGAACAACTTGAATCATTATTTACGGATTGTGTATGGAATTGATTTTTTCCATATATAATTAAATCAGATGAATTTAATATATATTCAACGCCGTCAATTGATGTGTTTAAAGTCCCATTATCAACAAAGGTAAGCTCGTACAAATTATGTCTTTCTCCTTTGAATTTATAATTTGGACTTTTTATTGTATAATAGTATGCCATAATTTCAGGAATGTTTATTGTTGGCAATATTCTACTATATACATAAGGTGGATTTAAAAATTCAAGTTTAAGGTTATATTGTTCTGGTATTATTAACTTAAAAGTAGTTTTTTCTGTCATTGAAACAATATTGAAGTACATATTAGGCTTAATTTCTAATTTTCTATGAACTGCAAAAAGCTTAAAATCACCATTAATTGAATCACTTATTAATATAGATGCCATTCCTTCAACAATTTCTATATATGTTGTTTCTGTAAATTTATATAAACTAGATATAACTTTGTCGCTAGTTACTATTTGATTTATTATTAAATTCTCTTTAACTATGTCCTTAGCTTCATCATAAATAGAACCATATTTCATAAATTGAGCACTAGTTGTTTTATCATACATAATAAATCACCTCAATATAAATTCATATATAATTTAAATAAAATATTTTCTTTACCTAAATTATATTCAATAAATTCTAAATTATAGTATTTTAATAACTATTAAATTTGAACTTATCTATATACTATATAATACTACTAAAACCAATTTTTTTCAAAACAATAAAACCACCCTCATTTTGTAAACGTTGTTAAAAAAATCAAAATAAACACTAAAAAGTATAAAGATTATTATTCATATTAAGTATATAATTTTATCATCTAGTGGAAATAATTTCTTTTTCACACAAAAGGAGGTGATAATATGCCAAATATTGTATTGACAAGAATAGATAACAGATTAATTCATGGACAAGTTGCAACTCAATGGTGTGGTTCTATTGGAGCAAACTTAATCCTAGTTGCAAATGATGTTGTTGCTGGGGACAAGCTTAGACAAGGTCTAATGGATATGTGTGCACCATCTTATGCTTCAACTCGTTATTGGACATTAGAAAAAACTATATCTACTATTCATAAAGCTAATGCTAAACAACTTATATTTATAGTTTGTGAAACTCCTTCAGATGTATTAAAACTTGTAGAAGGTGGCGTTCCAATAAAAAAGGTTAACATCGGAAATATGCATATGGCCGAAGGGAAAAGACAAGTTGTCGGCTCAGTTGCAGTGGATGATAAAGATGTAGAAGCATTCAAAAAATTAAAAGAATTAGGAGTAGAACTTGAAATAAGAAGAGTTCCTACTGAAAGTTCTGAAAATCTTGATAAACTCTTTAAATAATTAAATAATATGGGAGGTTATGCCAAATGGATTTTAACATTATTCAAATTCTATTGGTTGCAGTATTTGCATTTATTGCAGCTATTGACCAATTTAGTTTCTTAGAGTCATTATATCAACCAATCGTATCCGGAGCTGTCATTGGTGCAATTCTTGGAGATTTACAAACTGGACTTATTGTAGGTGGTACTTATCAATTAATGACAATCGGTAACATGCCTGTAGGTGGAGCTCAACCTCCAAATGCTGTTATCGGAGGTATAATGGCAGTAGTTTTTGCTGTTTCTTCAAAATTAGATGCTGGTGCAGCAGTTGGACTAGCTGTTCCATTCGCACTACTTGGACAATATTTTGTTACTTTCTTATTTACAATTATGGCACCATTAATGTCAAAAGCTGATAAATATGCTGAGAAAGCAGATGTAAAGGGTATTGAAAAACTTAACTATGGAGCAATGGCTGCTTTAGGGTTATTATTTGCAATTGTAGTTGTTATTGGTTTAATAGGTGGTAGTGCTGCTGGTGATAAATTATCTGCTCTATCAACACAATATGCTTGGTTTATGAACGGACTTAGCGCAGCAGGAAAAATGATGCGTTATGTTGGATTTGCAATTTTATTACGTATTATGTTATCAAAGGACTTATGGGGAATTTATTTTGCAGGTTTTGCACTTGCAACTATTATCGGAAAGATAGAAGGTTTAGCTAGCTCAGCATTATTATTAATTGCACTTATTGGAATTGCAGTATGCATTTACGACTTCCAAACTAACGTTAAAATGAAATCTGCTGGGGCATATATAGGAGTAGGAGGAGATGAAGAAGATGGAATCTAATACAACATTATATAATGATTTAACTCCTGCCAAACAACTTGACAAAAAGACTTTAAATAAAATGGTTTGGCGTTCATTATTCTTACAAGCTTCATTTAACTATGAAAGAATGCAAGCTGCTGGATGGTTATATGGAATATTACCTGGACTTGAAAAAATTCATACTGATAAAGATGACCTTTCAAAGTCTATGAAGCACAATCTAGAATTCTTTAATACTCACCCATTCCTTGTAACTTTTGTTATGGGTATAATATTATCATTAGAACAACAAAAAGCTGACACTAACACTATTAGAGCTGTCCGTGTTGCTGCTATGGGACCTTTAGGTGGAATTGGAGATGCTATTTTCTGGTTTACTTTAGTTCCAATTACTGCTGGTATTACTGCTAATATGGCTATCGAAGGCTCTTTAGCAGGACCAATATTATTCTTGTTGATATTCAATGCTGTTCAGTTCTTAATAAGATACTGGTTAATGCACTGGTCATATAACTTAGGTTCAAAAGCTATTGATATCTTAACTAAAAATGCTAAAGAATTTACACGTTCAGCTTCTATGCTAGGAGTATTTATAGTTGGAGCACTTACTTCAAACTATGGTGCTACAAAATTAGCTATTGAAATACCAAATGGTGAAACTCCAATTAATATACAAAATATATTAGATGGTGTTCTTCCTGGAATGATTCCTCTTCTATTAACATTAATGTTATTCTACTTAATTAAGAAGAGAAAATGGACTCCTGTTCAATGTATCGGATTATTACTTGTAATTGGTATTGTTGGTGGATTCTTTAATATATTTGCTGCATAATTTATAAAAATATCCCAGTAAAGCAATAGGCTTTACTGGGATTAATTTTTTATTAAATAATTTTTCTAAATAAAATCCAATATGATATCGTGGTAATTAAGGAGAATATAATTATAATTAATAAATTAGTTTCAAGTAATATAATCTCAGCTACCACGCTATATAAAATTCCACATATAATGAAAATTAAAATATAATTCCATAAAATTAGACTATCTTGATTCTTCCTATATATTTCTCTCATTTCTTTATGAGTTAATTTTTCTCCTCCATATTTTCTAGAGAAAATACTAGCGCTTATTTGTCTAAGAATAATTTTACTTATATAATCCCCTAAAAATATTATAAAAATTCCATAAATAGCTACTATAAAGACATCTAAATAGTAATATTCATTAAATTTTATAACACTAAGTGCAATCTCAAAAAGAAGAAATAAAATCCCACCTATTAATGATATTACTGGCATCATATATATCATATTTACAGCTACAATTTTTATTTTTTTACTTATTTTTTCGTTAGTAATTTGATATGTAATTACTAGTAATGATATAAAAATTAGGATTAATAAAACTAGTACATTAATTAGATATTTCATCTTTTTTCCTCTGCCCCCTCTTGTATATTATACCATTACTGTAAATATATTAAAAGAATAAAAAGGAGCTGCTAATAACAGCCCCTTAATGTAAAATGTATGATTTATAATTTTTATTATTTTAAAATATCTTTTGCATTATCAGGTACTTCATTTCCTGCTAATGTATAAGCAAGTAATACTGAACCATTCCATGGATCTAAGGCTGGTTCTTGTAGATAACATTTTAGTCCTGATTCCTTTATCATTTCTTTTAATGGTTCTAATACATGTTTTCCTGCTTTAAATACACCACCAGTATATGAAACTACAAATTCATCATTAAAGTTTAGTTCTTTTGATATAGCATTTATATGTTCAAATATGGACTTTGCAACTTCTCTAAATATTCCCTTACAAGCTGGACACCCTGCTTCTGCAGCTAAATAACATATAGTAGAAAACTTAGCTATTTCTGTTCTATTAAACTTTAATTTATTAAATACTATTTCAACTATTTCATACCTATAAGTAATTCCATATTCCTTCTCTAGTATATCTACTAAAACTGTTTTTTCTTTTCTTCCGTCTTTTTGCTTAGTATATTCATTTATAGTCTTAAGAGCTATCCAATAAGCACTTCCATCGTCACCTATTCCTGGTCCAAAGCCTCCACATCTTGCTAATTTACCTTCTGCGTTTCTTCCATAAGCTATACTTCCTGTACCTGCCACAATATTAACACCTGGTTTGCAAGCTGTACCACCAGCCCAACCATTAACAGCATCATTATCTATTGAATATGGAAATTCCATAACTTCTTTAATTGCTTTATCTATCTTTTCCATATCATCTAAGCTTTCTCCATATCCAGGAACTCCTGCAAAAGCATAAGCTATGTCCTTTACTGATATCTTAGCTTCTTCACATATTTTAGCAATATTTTCTGTTAATTGAGCCTTAATTCCTTCTACTCCAACTTGATGAATATGAATAGTTGATCCCTCAACTTCTGCAACTTTTTTCAAGCTGTCATCAACTAATAAATATTTTGTTTTAGTTCCGCCTCCATCAATTCCTAAATAATACATTTTCTTTCCCCCTACATACTTTTACATGTTTATAGTAGGATGTATCTGATGTTGTTGTACATTTATTGCTTTGTTTAAACCACAATTACTATATGTATTTTACTGTAAAATCCCCTAATATAATTATATATTTATTCTAATAAATTTCCAATATATTATATTGCTAAAGTTCTAAACTTCTATCTTATTTTCTCTAGCATAATAGAAAAGATATTGTTGAGCCATTCCAGATAAAGCTCCAAACTTATCTCTTGCAAATACTCTCATTTTATTTAATGATAAATCTGGTGCTACATAGAAATGTATCATAGCTCTTTTAACCCATACATCTACTGGAAAGGCTGAATGTTTTGTCATTGAAAATAGCATTATACAATCAGCAACCTTTGCTCCTACTCCCATAAACTTTTGAAGAGCTATGTGACATTCATCATCATTTAAGCTCTTTATATAATCTAAATCGAAATCTAATATTTCCGGTCTTTCTTCATATTTACTTGGATTATTATTCATATCCTCCTTAGCTTCTAATGCTAAATTAACCTTATTTATAGTATCAACTATGTACTTACTTCTAAAGGATGCTCCTGTTGCTTGTATTTCTTCTAAAGTAGCACCTTTAATATCTCTTGGAGTTGGGAATGTATAATATTCTTCACCCTTATATTCTATTTTGTGTCCAAAAGCTTCACAAATCTTTTTAACAGTCTTCTTTATTGAAGGAATACTATTTCTTGCAGATATTATAAAGCTTATTAGCATTTCAAATGGATCTTGATTTAATATTCTAATACCGTATCCAAATTCAACACTTTTTCTTAATATTTCATCTTTAGCTAATACTTCTTTAATTTCATCATAATTTCTTTCTAAGTCAAAATATCTTAACCAAATATTATTAAAATCTTCTTCATTAGAATTATATATTATTACTTCATCATTATTTTGAAGTATTTCTATTACTCTACCATAAGCAACTACTATGTAATTTGTATCACTTATCTTATCCCATCTAAAGCATTGTCCACACTCTAATATTTGCTTTATATTAAAGTTTTTTACTCCTTCTATAATAACCTTATCTTCTTCAAATTTGACATTTTTAAAATCCATTTCTTCACCTCGTAAGCTTTGATCAATATATTATTTATCCCCTAATCTTTAACGAACTATTCCTTATTACCTAAGAATTATTATACCATAAAACATATTATAGTTAACAATTAACAATTAATAATTAACAAATTTTGATGTTATTTGTATCAAAGCACTGAAAATAATAAAATGAAAAAGGGCTGTGAAATACAGCCCCTTTGTGGTAATATATATTTTAATTTTAGTAAGTGTAAAAACCTCTTCCAGTCTTTCTTCCAAGGTAACCAGCTCTAACATACTTTCTTAATAGGTTACTTGCTCTATACTTGCTATCACCTGTTTCATTATATAAAACATCCATAATAGCTAGACAAACATCTAAACCTATAAGATCTCCTAAAGCTAATGGTCCCATTGGGTGGTTTGCTCCATATTTCATTGAAGTATCTATATCTTCAACTGATGCTATTCCTTCTTGAAGAATAAATGTTGCTTCATTAATCATTGGAATAAGTATTCTATTAACTACAAATCCTGGAGCTTCTGCAACTTCTACTGGCTCTTTTCCAATTGCAACTGAAACTTCTTTTACAGCATCAAAAGTTTCTTGAGATGTTGCCATGCCTCTTATAATTTCAACAAGCTTCATTACTGGAGCTGGGTTGAAGAAGTGCATTCCAATAACCTTATCTGGTCTCTTTGTAGCAGATGCAACTTCTGTTATTGATAAAGAAGATGTATTAGAAGCTAAAATAGTAGATTCCTTACAAATTCCATCTAATTCTGCAAATATACTCTTCTTAATTTCCATATTTTCTACAGCTGCTTCAATTACTAAATCACAATCTTCAGCAAGAGCTAAATCAGTTGTTCCAGTTATTCTTGAAAGTATAGCTTCCTTATCCTCTTCAGTGATCTTTCCTTTAGCAACTAACTTAGTTAAACCCTTGTTAATTCCACTAATTCCTCTTTCAACGAACTCATCTTTTATATCTCTAACTATAACTTCATATCCTTTTTGAGCGAATGCTTGAACTATTCCAGCTCCCATAGTACCAGCACCAATTACAAAAATCTTTTCCATTTTCAAAACCCTCCTATTTAAATGTAAAATGTATAATTAAGAATGTAAAATTAATGTTGAAAATGGAGGAACCCCATTTTCTATCTTTTTAAACGCATTTGCGTTTATTCAATAATTCTTCATTCTTAATTTTTAATTCTTAATTATTTTTTATTTCTTTTATTTGAGATGTCATTTCCGGTACAACTTTTAATAAATCTCCAACTATTGCATAGTCTGCTGCTTTCATTATTGGAGCTCCTGGATCCTTATTTATAGCAATTATCATATCTGATTCTTGCATACCAGCTACGTGCTGAATAGCTCCTGAAATACCACATGCTATATAAATAGTAGGTCTTACTGTTTTTCCAGTTTGTCCAACTTGATAATCTCTATCTATCCATCCATTTTCAACTGCCGCTCTTGACCCTGCTACTGTTCCACCTAATACTTCTGCTAACTCTTCTAAAATTGCAAAGTTTTCTTGTGAACCAACTCCTCTACCACCTGATACTATAAAGTTTGCTTCACTTATATCAACAATTTCCTTTGCTTCTTTTATTATTTCAACAATTTTTGTTCTTATATCTGCTTCTTCTATTTTTACTTCAACTTCTTCAACATTGAAACTTCTTTCTTCATCAGGAAGCTTTTCAAATACTCCTGGTCTTACTGTAGCCATTTGTGGTCTATGATCAGGACAAGCAATTGTTGCCATCAAGTTTCCACCAAATGCAGGTCTTGTAGCAAGTAAATCTGCCTTTTCTACATCAACATCTAAAACTGTACAGTCAGCAGTTAATCCTGTAGATAATCTTGCTGCTACTCTAGGACCTAAATCTCTTCCGATAAATGTTGCACCTATAAGTACTATACCAGGCTTTCTTTCATTTGCCAAATCACATATTACCTTAGTATATCCATCAGTAGTATAATGTTCTAATAAGCTATTTTCAGCAACTAAAACTTCATCAGCCCCATGTCTTCCTAATGTATCAGCTAATCCTTTTACCTTATTACCTAATAATAATGCTGTTAATTTTACGCCTAATTTATCTGCAATTTTTCTTCCTTCACCAAGTAATTCAAGAGAAACCTTTTGAAGTTCTCCTTCTCTTTGCTCAGCAAATACCCAAACGCCCTTGTAATCTGCTATATTCATCTTTTTTACCTCCCATATATCTTAGATGTAGTGCTTTTCCTTTAATTTTCCTAATACATATTTTACAGCTTCCTTAGGATTTTCAGTTATTAATTCTCCAGCTCCCTTAGTTTCCTTGGTCATAGTTTTCTTAACCTTAGTTGGAGAACCCTTAAGTCCTAATTCCTCTTTATTAACTTCAATATCATCTGCTGACCATAATTGAACTTCTTTATCTGCTTTTTCAAATATATATCTAACATTCATATATCTTGGCTCATTTAATTCTTTAATAGCTGTTAAAAGTACTGGAGCTTGAACTTTAATTAATTCATATCCATCTTCTAAAGCTCTATTTATTAATAATCCATCATCTTCTATCTTTACATCTTGTACATATGTTACTTGAGGTATATCTAAATGTTCTGCAATTTCTGGTCCAACTTGAGCTGTATCTCCATCTATCGCTTGTCTTCCTGCAAATACTATGTCATACTCTAACTTATTTAAAGCACCAGCTAAAGTTTTGGAAGTTGCTAAAGTATCAGCACCAGCAAAAGCTCTATCTGTTATAAGTATAGCTTCATCAGCTCCCATACATAAAGCTTCTCTTAATGCACTTTGTGCTTGAGGAGGTCCCATGCTTATTACAGTTACCTTTCCTCCAACATTATCTTTTATAGTTAAAGCTGCTTCTAAAGCATGCTTATCTTCTGGATTTATTATTGATGGCACACCGTCTCTTATAAGTGTTCCTGTTTTAGGATCAATTTTAACAGCTGTTGTATCTGGAACTTGTTTTAAACAAACTACTATATTCATTATAAATCCTCCCCTTATCTTAAAGCGCTTCCTGAAATAACCATCTTTTGAACTTCTGAAGTTCCTTCATATATTTCAGTTATCTTAGCATCTCTCATCATTCTTTCAACTGGATATTCCTTAGTGTATCCATATCCACCAAAGATTTGTACAGCCTTAGTAGTAACATCCATAGCTACTTCTGCTGCATAAAGTTTAGCTCTTGCTGCATCTACTGAATACGGTTGTTTATTATCCTTTAACCAAGCTGCTTTATAAACTAAATGTCTCGCTGCTTCAATTTTTGTATCCATATCAGCTATCATCCATTGTAATCCTTGGAAAGCTGCTAATGGTCTTCCGAACTGTTTTCTTTCCTTCATATAATTTACAGCTTCTTCAAAAGCTCCTTCAGCTATTCCTAAAGCTTGAGCCGCTATACCTATTCTTCCTCCATCTAGAGTCTTCATAGCTATACCAAAGCCCTTTCCTTCTTGTCCAACTAAATTTTCCTTTGGAACTACACAATTACTCATTACTAATTCTGTAGTTGATGAGCCTCTTATACCAAGTTTGTCTTCTTTCTTTCCAATTGAGAAACCTTCAAATTCCTTTTCAACTATAAATGCTGAAATTCCTTTTGTACCCTTACTCTTATCAGTCATTGCAAATATAATAAATGTATCAGCCACTCCCCCGTTAGTGATAAATATCTTTGATCCATTTAATATATAATTGTCTCCTTCTAAAACAGCTACAGTTTGTTGTCCTGCTGCATCTGTTCCTGCACCTGGTTCAGTTAATCCAAAAGCACCTAATTTTTTACCTGTTGCTAAATCTGTTAAATACTTTTCCTTTTGCTCCTTAGTACCAAATTGATCTATTAAAGAAGCGCATAGTGAAGTATGAGCAGAAACTATAACCCCAGTTGTTCCACATACCTTAGATAATTCCTCTACTGCTAATATATATGAAAGGGTGTCTCCACCAGCTCCACCATATTCTTTTGAAAATGGTATTCCTAACATTCCAAGCTTAGCCATCTTTTCAACATTTTCCATAGGAAATCTTTCTGTTTCATCAATTTCAGCAGCTATTGGTTTAACTTCATTCAAAGCGAATTCTCTAACCATTTTTTTTACTAATTCTTGTTCTCTAGTTAATTGAAAATTCATTAATTATACCTCCTCCATATTGTACCCTTTTCTTGAAACTTAGTTCAATTTTGAATTTTTATAATATTTTAATATATTCTATTTTTTCCGACTATTTATTTGAAAAATTTTTAGCTCTTCTTTCCATAAAAGCAGTCATTCCTTCTTTTTGATCTTCAGTTGCAAAACATTTTCCAAAATCCTCTGCCTCTATTTCAATTGCTTCATCTATATCCACTTGCATTCCTCTATTTATAGCATCCTTACATAGCTTAACTGCTATTGGAGCATTTGCCATAATTGCATTTGCCATATTTCTTGCTTCATCCATTAAGTTTTCAAGTGGTACAACCTTATTTACTAATCCAATTCTTAAAGCTTCATCTGCCTTTATAGTTGCACATGTATAAATAAGCTCTTTAGCCTTACCTTCCCCTACTAATCTTGGTAATCTTTGAGTTCCACCAAAACCTGGAGTTATTCCAAGTCCTGCTTCAGGTTGAGCAAACTTAGCCTTTTCTGAAGCTATTCTAATGTCACATGCCATAGCTAATTCACATCCGCCACCAAGAGCAAATCCTGATACAGCTGCAATTACAGGCTTGTCCAATTTTTCTAATCTTCTGAAAACTCTATTTCCTAAAAGTCCAAATTTTCTTCCTTCTTCTTCAGATAAATCTTTCATTTCTGATATATCAGCACCGGCAACAAATGCTTTTTCACCAGAACCTGTTAAAATAACAGAATAGATATTGTTATCATTTTCTAGGTCATCTAATACTACATCTAAATCCTTTAAAGTATCAGAGTTCAAAGCATTTAATGCTTTAGGCCTATTGATTGTAACAATAGCTAAATGTCCTTCTTTTTCAAGAATTATATTTTTTAATTCCATGACAAAGTCCTCCCTTTTAACCATAATTATACTGGTTTGACATCTCAAATATGCATTTAATTTTATTAATTGTTATAAGATTAACAATTAATAAAAAAAATAATTGAAGCATTGGCTTCAATTATAATTATAATCTTTTAAAAATTCTTTTGCAATATATATTTCTAATTTAAGGTAATCCTCTAAAGTTCTTCTCTAGACTCCTCTTTATCATTTAATAAGTATATTAATGTTAATAAACTTTCTGATAAATGTACATTTTCAACTGTAACATCTTCAGGCACCACTAAATCCACAGGTGCAAAATTCCATATTCCAGTTACTCCATTTTCTACTAAGGCATCGCATACCTTTTGTGCATTTATTCTTGGTACACATATTATACCAATATCTACTGAATTTCCTAATAAGTAATTTCTTAGATTATCAATATCTTGAATTTCTATATCTCTTATTCTCATTCCTATTAATTTTGGATTAGCATCAAATATAGCCACTATATCTAACCCTACTTGAGCAAATCTGCTATAATTAGCAATTGCTTGCCCTATGTTTCCCGCACCAAGTATTATACCTTTATACTCTCTATTTAGCCCTAAAATTAAGCTAATTTGATTATAAAGATCTTTAACATTGTATCCGTATCCTTGCTGTCCAAAATCCCCAAAACAATTTAAATCTTGTCTTATTTGAGATGCAGTAAAACCTATTTTTTCTCCTAATTCTTTTGAAGATATTCTATCTACATCATTTTTCAATAATTCTTGCAAATATCTGTGATATTTTGGTAACCTCTTAATTACGGCCATTGAAATATTTTTTTTCTTATCCATAATTCTTTCTCCTAATTCTCTTTTTTCTTAAATTCAATCGTCTTTATTCATACATATTATTATTTTACCACTTTTGATTAGATTTTAAAACAACTTCGGTTATGTATTTCACAAAGTATTTTATGTAAATTGTTAGTAAGTTAAATTTTTCTCAATCTTTTTAATACTTAAAAAGATAAATTTTTATTTTAATTAAAAAATTCCTTATAAATATTAAAAAAATTAGACTTATGTATAACGTAGCAGATGCGTTATACATAAGTCTTAACTTTACAAAGCATTGCCTTGTAATCAAGTAAATGATCTTATATGCTTCCCTTATGCCTGAATGTTCTCAACTCAAATAATTATATTTAAAATGATGAAATTTGTCAATAAAAAAATACTTCCATATAATTTTGTAAAAAACAAGAAACTTATTTCAAACATCTTGTTGAGTTTATAACTGCAATTACTGTTACTCCAACATCTGCAAATACTGCTTCCCACATATTGGCCATACCTAAAGCTCCTAAAACCATTACTAATATTTTTACTCCTAAGGCAAAAATTATATTTTGCCATAATATCTTGTTAGTTTTTCTAGCTACCTTTATAGCTGATACTAAAGCTTCTGGATCATCCTTCATTAAAACTACATCTGCTGCTTCAATAGCTGCATCTGAGCCTATACCACCCATAGCAACTCCAATATCTGCCCTTGCTAATACTGGCGCATCATTTATTCCATCTCCAACGAAAATAACTTTCCCTTTAGATCTATTACCATTAATTATTTCTTCTACTTTTTCCACCTTGTCTCCTGGTAATAATTCAGAATATACTTTATCAACTCCTACTAGGTTTGAAACTTTTTCTGCTACATTTTTATTATCTCCAGTTAACATTATAGTTTGTGAAACACCAATTTCTTTTAATCCCTTTATTGCATCCCTAGAACCTTCTTTAATTTCATCAGAAATTACTATATTTCCTTTATATTCATTATCTATAGCTACATGAACTATTGTTCCAATAGAATTAATTTTATCATATTTAATATTGAACTTTTCCATTAACTTATAGTTACCAACTAACACTTGTTTATCTTCTAATAAAGTTTTAACTCCATGTCCAGAAATTTCTTTGTAATTATTTAATTTTTTAGAATCTACTTCTTTACCATATTCCTTTATTATAGATTGTGCTATTGGATGGTTAGATAAACTCTCTGAAATTGCTGCTATTCTTAAAAGCTCTTCTTTTTCTATATTTACATTATTAACTTCTGTTACTTTAAATACTCCCTTAGTTAAAGTTCCAGTCTTATCAAAAACAACTGTATTTATATCCTTTAAAGCTTCTAAATAATTTCCACCCTTTACTAATATACCTTTTCTTGATGCTCCGCCAATTCCTGCAAATAATCCAAGTGGAATAGATACAACTAAAGCACATGGACAAGATACAACTAAGAAAATTAATGCTCTAGAAAGCCATTCATTAAAGCTTGCATCTTTTATTACTAATGGAGGTATAACAGCTAAAGCAATTGCTGAGAAAACTACTACCGGAGTATAATATCTTGCAAATTTAGTAATAAATTTTTCAGTAGGAGCCTTCTTATTAGAAGCATTTTCAACTAATTCTAATATTCTAGAAACAGTAGATTCCTTAAAACTCTTGGTTACTTTAATTTTTAAAACTCCATTTGTATTTATAAAACCAGCTAAAATTTCTTCTCCCTTTGCTATTTCTCTAGGAACTGATTCTCCTGTAAGAGCTGAAGTATCAACAAAACTTGTTCCTTCTGTAATGATTCCATCTAAAGGAACTCTCTCTCCTGGTTTAACAACTATTATTTCATCTATATTTACAGTTTCAGGATTTACCTTTTCTTCTTTTTCTCCCCTTATTACATTAGCATACTCTGCTCTAATATTCATAAGAGATGTTATTGACTTTCTTGACTTATTAACTGCATAGGATTGGAATAACTCTCCTATTTCATAGAATAACATAACTGCTACACCCTCTGGATATTCTCCAATAAAGAAAGCTCCTAAGGTAGCTACAGTCATTAAGAAGTTTTCATCAAATACTTCTCCTCTTCCTATATTCTTAATTGCTGTTAAAAGTACTTTTCCACCTATTAATAAATAACTTAATATAAATAATGCTATTGTTATTACTGAATCCCTATCTAACAAAGCTGCTACTATAAAAATTATAGCTCCAATTATTAATCTTAAATTTTCTTTTAGTGTAACTGGATCACTATGGGAATGTTCATGGGAATGTTCATGAGATTCTTCATGAGAATGGGAATGCTGCTTATGGGAAGTATGTCCATGATTTTCATTATGATTATGACTATCTTTATCACTTTCATGTTCTAATGAACACTTTCCATCATTACATCTATTTATACTCTTAACTTCAATATTTATTTCATCTTTATCATAAACCTTAACTTCTGGTTCAAGTTTATTTATTATTTCTTTAGCCTTTACTATAATATCGCTTTTTTCTGTGCTTCCATCACTTTCAATTATTAATGTAGATGTAGTAAAATTTAAATTTGCTTCCTTAACTCCATCTAAATTATTTACTTTATTTTCAATTTTGTTTGCGCAATTAGCACAGGTTAATCCTGAAAGTACTAATCTTATTTCTTTTTTACTCATACATCTCACCACTTTCTTATTCTAATATATGCTTAAATCCTTCATCAAATATATGCTTTATATGCTCATCTGCTAATGAGTAATATATTACTTTTCCATCTCTTCTAAACTTAACTAACCTGCTATTTTTTAAAACTCTTAATTGATGAGAAATTGCTGATTGAGTCATATCTAATAGAGCTGCCAAGTCACAAACACATAATTCCTCTTTAAATAAAGCATGTAAAATTTTTATTCTAGTAGAGTCACTAAAAGCCTTAAAAAAGTCAGCTAAATCATATAATATTTCTTCCTCTGGTAAACTTTCTTTTACTTTTTCTACAACATCTTTGTGAATTATGGTACAATTACAACTTTCTATTTTATTATCACCCATAATTTCTCCTCCATTCATTTTATCATATGAATAATTGTTCATATGTTCTTTTGATATTATTATATGCTTGGCTTTCTACTTTTGTCAATAATATTTAATAATATATTTAATATTATTAGGAGTTTTTTTTATTGATTTTATTCATAAAATTTAGTTCTATAAAAGTAAAAAGATGCTATCTTAGAGATAGCATCTTTTAAATAACTAATGCAATATGATTTTTTAACTTTTGATTTATTATAACTTCTTCTAAAATCATATTTATTACTGTATTACATATATGACTTGCATATTCTAAGTCTTTTTCATAAGCAACTCTTCCGTCATATTCTTTTTGTAATTTAATTATATACAATTTTATATCTTGAGAAGTTAATACAGTATTTATATCTTTTCTAGCTGTATAAAATTTAGAAAACTTATTTAAGTCATTTTCATATAAAACATGATCCTTAACAGCTCCTGGACTTTTAAATTCCCATCTTTGATAATGTGGTACACAGAAATAATCACATAAAAAATGACATATTACTCCTAGTTCTTGATTAAACTTATTTATTGTATATCTTTTATAAATATCATCTAAAGACAATGAAGATAAAAATTTTATCTTATTAACTATCATGTCAAAACTTTCATCTATATAATGTTTTTTAAATTTATATTTTGATGCTGAGTCTGGCTTTAGATTTCCCCATATAAAATGTCCATCATTTATTAGAAAGACTTTATCATCATCAATATTACTAATAAAGAAATTTGCTAAAGCCTTGTGAGTATTCATCATCATAGATTTTCACCTCACTTTTTTATAATCTAATGATAATACTTTATTTCTAAAAAAACAAACTTATATCTTTCATTATTTTCCTTATTAAACTAATTAAACTTAATATTAATCTTAGTTGTTTTTTATGGAAATAATATAAAATTATTTAAATATTTTAATTTTTCCACTATCATTCAAATTTTTTAATATTATAACTATAATTGGTAATACAAATAATCCTAAGAATCCAAATAATTTAACTCCAATAAACATACAAATTAACATTATTAATGGATGCAATCCTATTTGCTCTCCAACTATCTTAGGTTCAAGAATATTTCTAACAACTGTGATAAATACATAAATTATTGTTAGGCCTATGGCTAAAGGGACATTTCCCTTAAATAATTCTATAAATATCCAAGGTATTACTATACCACCAGTTCCCAGTACAGGTAATATATCAACACAAGCAATTATTAATGCTACAGATACTGCATTTTCTATTTTTAATATAGATAAACCTATTGATAACTCTACAAATGTTATAGTTATTAAAATTGAATATGCCTTTGCAAGTCTAAATAATGTTCCTACAATATAATTTTTAACATCAAAAATTATACTACTTGATTTATTTGAAAATTGCCTAGTTATAAAGCTTGTAATATTAATATAATCCATTGCAAAGAAAAAGGAAGATATAATAGTAAATATTACAATTACAAAGAAACTTGGCACTACAGATACTGTAGATGAAATAAATGATACTACTCCAGAAGATATACTAGATATAATTGTTCCTAATGATTCCATTAAAGAAGAAATCATCTCTCTAATAGCATCCATTAGTGTAGGATCTAATTTAATTAATATATCTTCAATATTACTAGAAAGTTCAATAAGAATTGGCTCTATACTATTAACATATATGCTAGGTAACCTTGTAAAGACATCCTTTAATGCAATAGATAGTTTAACTATAAGTAATGTAAATAGAGCTCCAACAGTGGCATAGAATATTAAAACTGTTAATCCAGCTACAATCTTTCTATTAATTTTAAGTTTTTTAGTAATTATGTTTATTAATGGCTTTAGCATAAATGCTATTCCAAAACCTATTACAAAAGGTAAAAACCATCCTAAAGCATACTTAATAGTTACGTATATTATTGCTGTGATTATTAGCACATATATTGTACTTATTATAAATTCTCTTTTTTTCTCAACATTCATTGCCTATCTCCTTGATTTTTTATTTGATTATACACCAAAAATTAATAATTTAAAATTTATAATTAAAATATTAATTTAATATTCAGAATTTAATTCAAAAATAAAATAAAAACCTCATGATTTCCTAAGGAATAAAAAAATAAATTTGTACGTAATTAATATTAATATCAAATCACATACAAATTTAAATTAGTTTAATATTCATTAAGATAATTTTCCTATTTAATCAATCCCAGTCCATCATCATAAAGCTATCAAATTTTTCATAATTACAAGATGGACAATTGCTATTTAATAATTCTTCCATTGTAATTGCTTTATAGAATCCTTCACAAACATGACATTTATGTTCTAAAGTAAAGGATTTATTTTCATCATATTTAATTTCAACATAATTAATTGTAGATAAATCACCACATTTATTGCATTTACCATAAGAGTTACGATGTTTTATTTCTTTTGTAGTACCTTTGTTTAATATATACTCTATAAATTCATTATCCTTCTTATTTAGACTTTTTCTAAAGTCTTCAAATTCTTTAGTTCGACTACCCAATCCTTCGAATAATGTAGCACTAAAGCCGCATTTCCTACATTGAATGCTAATTCCTTTACCCAAATGCTCTTCCCCCTTTAATACTCATACTACTATATGTATATTTTATCATAACTTATATAGAATATGTTTACATAAAAAAATTCATATATATAAACTTAAAAACTCATAAAATTAAATTAAGGTTATAACTTAAACTTACGTTTAAATTATAACCTTAATTTTTACAAATCATCTCTTATCACAGATAATTTAATTTACATAAAATCTCTATACTTACCTTCATCAATTATATCATTTAATAAGTGCTTAATTTCTTGCTCCTTATTTTTATCCATAATCAATATAACGTCTCCAGCATCTACAACTATTAAGTCTTTTAATCCAAAGCCTATAATTAAATTTTTTTCTCCAAAAACTGCACAGTTTTCACTATCTTGAAGATATACATTATCACTTGCTTTATTATTCTTTTCTTCTCCTAAATATCTACTTAAAGCTGAAAAACTACCTATATCATCCCAAATGAAATCACTTTTAATAACATAGGCTTTTCTTGTTTTTTGCATAACACCAAAATCTATAGATATTCCATCTATTAATGAATATTGTTCATTAATAACTTCTTCTTCATCCTCTTCTCCTATATGCTTATAAATTTCCATTAAGGATTTATATAGCTTTGGAAGATATTTTTCTATTTCTCTTAGTATTACATCTGCTCTAAATATAAACATTCCAGAGTTCCACAAATAACTTCCTTTTAAAAGAAAATCCTTTGCTACCTCTAAGTTAGGTTTTTCTGTAAATCTTGCTACCTTATACGTAGGTATATCAGATTGAAGTCTTTGTCCCATCTCAATATACCCATAACCAGTTTCTGCTCTTGTAGGGGTTATTCCTAGAGTTACTATGCCTCTTCTTTTATTCGCAATCTCTACAGCCTGAGATAATGTTTCAATATACACCTTTTCATTTTCTATATGGTGGTCAGAAGGTAAAACAACCATAATAGCATCGTTATCTTTTTTTAATAATTTAACAGCTGATAAACCAATACATGTTGCAGTTTCCTTATTCTTTGGCTCTGTGAAAATATTGCCTGAATTAATGTTTCCTAGTTCTACCTTTACTTTATCCTCATACTCTTTGTTAGTAACTATATAAATATTTTCTTTATTAATTAATGGTGATACTCTATCTACTGTATTTTGTAGAAAACTTTTGTTATTAATTACTTTTAAAAATTGTTTAGGCCTTGCGGATCTAGATAAAGGATAAAGTCTAGTACCTTTTCCTCCTGCTAATATTAGCCCGTATATCAATAATTTTCAACTCCATGTAAATACTATGTTATATATTATGCGGTGTATTATTTTTTGTGAAATTTTAGAAAATACAAATATTATATATTGACATTTTTTTTAATTCATCATAGAATTAAAATATAAACTAAATATTCCATTAAGAGGGAGTAGTAAAAAATATAACGTCAACATTCGCGGCCTTTAGGTCTGGTGTTATATACCAATTTGGTTACGAGACTTTTAATACAGTTTTTATATTCATATAAAAATTGTATTAAGAGTCTCTCTTTTTTTATGAAACTCTTATTAAAGACTCATGGATTTATAAAAAATTTTATTATTAAAGTTTGGAGGAATCATTAATGAAAAATTATTTTTCAAAACCTTATGAAGAAGTATTAAAAGAATTTAATGTTTCTAAAGATGGTTTATCGGACAAGCAACTAAGTGAAAATCTTGAAAAGTTCGGTCTTAACCAACTAACTGAAAAAAAGAAACAAACTGTTCTTCAAGTATTCTTAAGTCAATTTAAAGATTTATTAGTATTAATTTTAATTGCAGCAGCAATTATCTCTGCAATAACTGGTAGCTTAGAAAGTACTTTAGTTATTTTTGCTGTAATTATTCTTAATGCTATATTAGGAACAGTACAACATTTTAAAGCTGAACAGTCCTTAGATAGTTTAAAAGCTTTATCAGCTCCTAGTGCTAAAGTATATAGAAATGGTAAGAAGGTTGAAATTCCTTCTAAGGAAATAGTTCCTGGAGACATTTTAATATTAGAGGCTGGGGATATGATTTCTGCTGATGGTAGAATAATTGAAAACTTCTCACTTCAAGTTAATGAAAGTTCTCTAACTGGTGAGTCAGAAAGTGTAAATAAATTTGTTGATACTATTGAAAAAGAAGAGATTGCTTTAGGTGATCAAAAAAATATGGTATTCTCAGGATCCCTTGTTACTTATGGTAGAGCATTAGTAGTAGTTACTGGAACTGGTATGAATACTGAGATTGGTAAAATTGCTAACTTAATGGAAGAAACTCAAGAAAAGCAAACACCTCTTCAAGTTAGCTTAGATGATTTTAGTAAAAAACTTGCCTTTGGTATCTTAGCTGTTTGTGTATTAGTTTTTGGCCTTAGTCTTTATAGAGGAACTACTATACTAGACTCTCTTATGTTTGCTGTTGCCTTAGCTGTTGCTGCTATTCCAGAAGCTTTAAGCTCAATAGTAACAATTGTACTAGCTCTTGGAACACAAAAAATGGCTAAAGAAAATGCTATAGTAAAGAAGCTTAGAGCTGTTGAAGGTTTAGGTTCAGTTTCAGTTATTTGTTCAGACAAGACTGGAACATTAACTCAAAATAAAATGACTGTTAAAAAAGTATTTTTAGATAATAAATTAATTGATGGTGAAGATTTAGATATTAAAGATGAACTTTCAAATTATTTAGTTTCTAGTTCCATATTATGTAATGACTCAACATCAAAAGATGGCGTTGAAATAGGTGACCCAACTGAAGTTGCATTAGTTAACTTAGGACATAAATTATCATTAGATGAAGCTGAAATAAGAAAAAATTACGCTAGATTAGAAGAAATACCTTTTGACTCTGATAGAAAGCTTATGAGTACACTTCATCATTTTGACGATAAATATTTAATTTTTACTAAGGGTGCTTTTGATGTGCTTTTAGATAGAATTGTAAAAATAAAAACTTCTTCAGGGGTTAGGGATATAACTTATGAAGATAAGCAAAATATAATAAATGCTAATAAACAATTATCTCAAAGTGGTTTAAGAGTTTTAGCCTTTGCATACAAGGAAGTTCCTTGTGCAAGTTGCTTATCCCTTGAAGATGAAAATAATTATACCTTCATTGGACTTATATCTATGATAGATCCTCCAAGAGAAGAATCTGCTGCAGCTGTTAGAGATTGTATAACTGCCGGTATTAAACCTGTTATGATTACTGGTGATCATAAGATCACTGCTTCTGCAATTGCAAAGCAAATTGGTATCTTAAGAGATGGAGATAGAGCTATCGAAGGTATTGAGTTAGATAAGATGACAGATGAAGAATTAAAAGAAAACATAGAGCATATTTCAGTTTATGCAAGAGTTTCTCCAGAACATAAAATAAGAATAGTTAGAGCTTTCCAAGAAAACAATGAAATTGTAGCTATGACTGGTGATGGTGTTAATGATGCTCCTGCATTAAAACAAGCTGATATTGGTATTGCAATGGGAATTACAGGAACAGAAGTTTCAAAAGATGCTGCATCTGTAATATTAACAGATGATAACTTTGCAACTATAGTTAAATCTGTTGCTAATGGAAGAAATATTTATAAGAATATTAAAAATTCTATTAAGTTTTTATTATCAGGTAATACTTCTGGTATATTATCAGTACTATATACTTCAATAATGGCTCTACCAATGCCATTCCATGCAGTACATTTACTATTTATAAATCTTCTAACAGATAGCTTACCTGCTATTGCAATAGGTATGGAACAATCAAAAAAAGATTTATTAAAAGATAAACCAAGATCAAGAAATTCTTCAATTTTATCTAAAGATTTTGTATATGAAATACTTCTTGAAGGTTTAGTTATTTCTATATTTACTTTAGCAGCTTTCTATGTGGGTTTAAAGACTGATAGTAATGTTGCTTCAACTATGGCATTTTCAACACTTTGCTTAGCAAGATTATTCCATGGATTCAACTGTAGAGGAGATAAATCTATATTCTCTATAGGATTATTCTCCAATAGATATAGTTGGATGGCCTTTGGTGTAGGATTATTACTATTAAATTCAGTTTTATTTGTACCATTTTTACAAAGATTATTTGAAGTTGCTCCATTAACAGGCTCACAAATAGGTTATATTTACTTATTTGCCTTTATTCCAACTTTAATAATCCAAGTAGTTAAAGTTATAAGAGACCTTTATAACAGAAATAAACCTTCTAAAGAAAATATTACTGAAGAAAAAGAAAATATTAGCCAAGTGGCGTAAAAAAAGGCACTAAGTGCCTTTTTTAAATGTAGAATTTAAAATTAAAAATGTATAATTAAGGATGTAATTTGTTCCAAATTACTCAAATTAAATTTAATAAGAAACTTTTGATAACTCAAGAGTTTCTTATTTTTATAATTTCCGCTCTTCACTTTGGAAGTGTTAAAATATCATAGCAAAGTGACTTGAGGCTTGCTACGTCCTGGATATGATATTTTAATACTTTTTATTGTTTTCTAATTGTGATTTTAATTATTTATTAACTTTGTTTCAATAAATTAGTATTTATCTTATAATCAATTTCAAACTCTGGCATTCCTGTAACATATGGAGCTATTTCATAATAAGGAAAATGTATTATTATTTTTTCATTATTTATATAGAAGCCTTGATCATCCTTAATTCCGTTAAATCCTTCTTTTCCTGTAAAGTAATATTCAGGATGCTTATTAATTTCTTTATAAATTTCATTATTTATAAAAGTCTTATAATCATATCCTTCCTGAAATAAATCCTTTAACATTACCTTATCTCCAGTATTAATATTAATGTTATACATATTTCTAGTTGTTATTCCATGAGCTCCACCACTAAATTGATAATAATCTATGTAAAAACTCAATATTTCTTTATCATTAGTTAATACATATCTTGATTGCATTTCATAAGGAATAGTAGGCTTTAATTCATTACTTGTATCTTTTGTATCCTTTATCCAATTATTAGCCCAACTTAAAATTTCATTATTTATATTATTTTCTTTTTCTTTGTTTATTAGTCCCACAATTTGAGGAATTTCTACATCGATATTTATAAAGTTAGTCTTTTCTTTTATAACTTTATCCACAAGAATTGGGTTTTCGACATTAATTTTATTAATATATATCAACATAGCATGTGGATAACTACTGAATATATTTATTGTTATAAAGGTAATTATAAGTATTTTATAGATTCTCTTCATATGATTTTCTCCTATATACACATAATATTTTTGAAAATTATTATTTTTATTAATTTTTACATTATTATATTATCTGCAATATGTTGATAATTATTAACATAGCTTTCAACACTCTTTACACAACTTATCCACATGGTCTTGTGGATTATGTGCGTAAAGTCATATTTTATTTTTACATTTTTATATTTAGATTTTATTCTTGTCCATAAACCTTTATATAATGCTACTTTAAAGCCTGTGGATAACTTTTTTGATAATGAAAAAAATAGTCCATATATTACATTCTTTTATAATATACAGACTATTTCTAGTTATTTTATCATAATAATCTTATTATTCATCAACTTCTTTTGTTTTTCCTGAAGTGCTTATTAATGAATTTAATTTTTTTAATTCATCATCCGTTAGATTTCTCCAACTACCAATTTTTAAATTACCTAGCTTTATATTCATTATTCTAATTCTATTTAGCTTTACTACACTATATCCTAAGGCTTCACACATTCTTCTTATTTGTCTATTCATTCCTTGTGTTAATATAATTCTAAAAGTTCTTTCATTTATCTTATTAACAATACACTTCTTAGTTATAGTACCTAAAATCTTAACACCATTTGACATATCTTTAATAAACTTATTGTTTATAGGTTTATCAACAGTTACTATATATTCTTTTTCGTGATTATTACCAGCTCTTAGAATTTTATTAACTATATCTCCATCGTTAGTTAATAAAATTAATCCTTGAGAGTCCTTATCTAATCTTCCAATTGGAAATATTCTTTTTTCATGATTTACAAAATCAACTATATTACCTTTAACTTTTTTTTCAGTAGTACAAGTTATTCCAACTGGTTTATTTAAAGCAATATACACTAATTCCTCTACTTTTTTAATAGGTTTTCCATCTACCTTTACATTTGCACTTTCTTTAACCTTAGTTCCCATAACTGCTTTTATTCCATCTACAGTTACTCTCCCACTTTCTATAAGCTTATCAGCTTCTCTTCTTGAGCAAAAACCTGTTTCACTTATAAATTTATTTAATCTTATTTCAGGACCTCTTTCTTTATGTACTATTACGTATTTATTATCTTGATTCATATTACCACCTTTTATTTTTAAGGACTTACTTTATGTTCATCTCCAGAATTATTTAATTTAACCTTTAACTCTTTTTCTTCAATAAATTTTTCTGTTTTTTCTAATGCATTGTACTTTAATGGCTTTCCTGTTATAGTTATTAAAAATCCCTCATCAGGTATCATTTCATTATCAATGGCATAATTTAAAATTTCTTTAATTGAAGTATCTATTTCAGAATTATTTATATTTAATACCTCTAACATCTTATTTCCCTTTTCAGTTTGGGTATAGGCATCTATTATTTTATCAAATTTATTAACTTCTAAAGTAATTGCTGACGTTGTCTCTATAACAATAGTTTTATCTATTAATTTATATTGAACTAACCCTATTATAAGGACAGCTACTATTATAGTAAGAAAAATTGATATTTGTAATTTATACTTCTTTAATTTAAAGCTTTCTTTGCCAATATAGTCTTCTCCTACCTTATTATCTTTTCCAGCTTTAACTTTTATAAACTCTCCTTTTGAAGTTAAGATTATAGCAGAATTTATTCCTTTAGAAAGTATTATTCCTCTATGTTCTTCATCTCTTTTTACTTGCATAATTTCTTCTGAACCTAAAATATTAATAGCCTCTTCTATTTGTATATATTCTTGTAAATACTTGTAGTTTGGATTAGATAGTATTACTACATACGTTATTATATGTTCCTTCCACTCTTGATAAAACTCTTTATCTATAGGTGTTCTTTTCAATAACCTATTTATTGGAAACTTCTTTGTAGAGTTTAAGTAATCAAATAATTCAACCTCTTCTATTATAAAGTAAGCTATATTTAATATTTTATTTCTAAGAATATATGATGTTTCTTCATGAATTAAATCTTTAATTAATATTTTATAATTTAATAAGTCCTCTTTTAATCTTTCTATTTCTTCTTCTCTCTTTTCAATTATATCATCTAAAGCTAAATTAGCCGGAGACTTCATTGAAAACTTATATTTATCATATTCAAAGCTACCCATTCATTATTCTCCTCCAGTTTGTAAATCCTTAGTTTCAACTAATCTTCCTTTTACTATAACTCTTTCCTTAGCACCTACTGTGCAAGTTACCAATGTCATTGTTGCATCTTCTGTATTATCTAATACATCTACTCTATCAGGTGATACTATATAATTTTCTGTAACCTCATAAACATAATCTTTCTTATTAGCCTTTACATTCACCTTATCACCAATTTCAACCTTATATAAATTTACAAATGCTTCAGAGTAATCTGAAACTCTATGTCCTGCTACAGCAAAATTTCCTTTTTCACCTGGCTTGGCTGAGTTTTCAAAATGTCCTAAATAATATTGTAAAACATCATCACTAATTCCCTCAACTAATCCTTGGGATAAATTTATACTTGGGATTTCAATTAAAGCAATAGGCTTATATCCATTTATTAACTTTTCTTCCTCTTCTTTAGATAATTCCTTTGGATCTTCATTAATAACTTGCTCTAATATATTTTGAAGTTCCTTTTGTCTTTTTGATGTCTCTATTTTTTTATAAACAATTGATACTATTATAGCCAGTCCCACAATTATTAAAATCAATCCTATTAGCCTTCTAAGCTTTTCTTTCAATATTCTCAACTCCCAATAAACTTTTATAATGATTCATCATATATTATAACATAAACATTTATAATCATTAATGCTTTAGGAGTAACTTATGAATAGAAAAATTATTTATGTTGATTTTATTTTTAAACGAAAGAGGATCACTTCTAAACCTTTACTTTTTATTTACCAAATTAAAATAAACATTAAAGATTTTATTAACAAATTATTTAGTAAAAATATTAATAAAAAAGCTCATTCTTCAAATTCTTCTAATCTTTATTATTTCAAAAAAGTACTATAACTTATAAATTTCATTATTATTCCTTGAAATAATAATTTTATATGGGTAAAATAATCCTATAATTAATCTTGGAGGAATAAAAATGAGAATAGGTTTAGGATATGATGTACATCGTCTAGTAGAAGGAAGAGACCTTATCATAGGTGGAGTTAATATTCCATATGAAAAAGGACTTCTTGGGCATTCAGATGCAGATGTTTTGCTTCATGCAATTATAGACTCTCTACTTGGAGCTTCAGCCCTTGGAGATATAGGAACTCTCTTCCCTGACACTGATATGAAATTTAAAGGTATATCCAGCATAAAGCTTCTTGAAGAAGTAGGGAAATTATTAACTGAGCATAGATTTTCAATTAATAATATAGATTCTACTATAATTGCTCAAAAGCCAAAGATGTCTCCCTTTATAATGGAAATGCGTGATAACATAGCAAAAGCTCTAAAAATTGATGTAACTAAAGTTAATGTAAAAGCAACCACAGAAGAAGGGCTAGGCTTCACAGGAACAGGGGAAGGTATTTCTTCTCAAAGCATATGCCTACTTACAATAAAAAATTAAGAATTAAAAAAAGACCTTGCTTTTTATGGCAAGGCCTTTTTTTCTTGGTTATATATTTTAATTTTACAACAGCCTTTATTTATTTCTCCAGTGAATATATATTGCTATTATAGCACAAATCCCCATAAGATATGGATAAAATAAAAATTTCATTATTCCAAAAGGAGATATAGCGGCTAGTCCTGCTGCTGATATTAACTGAGCTCCATAAGGTATTATCCCTTGAAAAACACAGGAAAACATATCTAAAATACCCGCAACCCTTTTTGGTTCTAATTCAAATTTATCTGAAATATCTTTTGCAATAGGTCCTACGGTTACTATTGCAACGGTGTTATTTGCAGTGCATATATCTACTAAACTAACCAAAGTAGCAATACCATATTCCGCTCCTCTTTTACTTTTAAAATTTTTAATTCCTTTATTTAGTATAAAATCTATTCCACCATTAAATTTAATTATTTCTATAGTTCCAGCAATAAGTAATGATATTATTATCAGTTCACTCATTCCACCTATTCCAGTAGAAATAGAATTAAAGAAACCTAATATATTAAAACTTCCAAATAAAAAACCTATTAGTCCTGAAGATAAAATTCCAAGTAATAGAACAATTATAACATTTACTCCAAGTAAAGCAGTAGCTATTACTATTATGTATGGTAAAATTTTAAATAAGTTAAAATCCAACGTACCTAAGCTAACTACAGCACTATTCCTAGATAAAAGCATAAATATTAGTGTTGTAATTATTGCTGCTGGTAACACTATAATAAAGTTCATCTTAAATTTATCCTTCATTTCACATCCTTGAGTTCTTGTTGCTGCAATTGTAGTATCAGATATAATTGAAAGATTATCACCAAACATAGAACCACTTACAACAGCCCCAACAGCCAAAGCTGTATCCACTCCTATTTTAGATGCAATACCAACAGCTATTGGTATAAGAGCAACTATAGTTCCCATAGAAGTTCCTATAGATAATGCTATAAAACAAGATATAATAAACATTCCAGGTATCAAAAGGCTACTCGGAAGTAACGAAAGTCCTAAATTTACTGTTGAATCCACAGCCCCCATATCCTTAGCAACCTGTGCAAAAGCCCCTGCTAATATAAATATGAGTACCATTAATAAAATATTAGTATTTCCTGCACCTTTACAAAAAATTTCTATTTTATTTTCAAACTTTTCTTTTCTATTCATTATTAACGCTGTTAATGCTGCTGCTAAAAAGGGTACTATAACAGATACAGCATAAAAATCTTTTGCTAATATAGATGTTCCTAAATAAACTACTAAAAATACCCCTAAAGGAATTAAAGCAAGTCCATTACCTTTGTTATTCAAAATATGTCTCTCCTTTGATTACTAATAAACTTCAAAGCTAAAAGAAAAAAGTATAAATAATTAATAATAAGGGTAATTTTTTTACACTTTTCTATACATTTACGTTAAAAAAATAAGAGAGATTAAAAAATAATCCCTCTTGTTTGGTGCGTTATCAGGGGATCGAACCCGGGACACCCTGATTAAGAGTCAGGTGCTCTACCAACTGAGCTAATAACGCATATTTGGAGCGGGTGATGAGAATCGAACTCACGTAACTTGCTTGGAAGGCAAGGGCTCTACCATTGAGCTACACCCGCGTAGCTTATTGACAATAACATTATATATTCCACTAACTATTACTGTCAATAATAAGTTTTACATTTATATTATTTCTGTGAGTGATTTCAGTAAAATATCTCTAAATTTCTCTCCATCTCTTTTATTTGTATGAGCTTTTTCACAAATACTTTTCCACTCAACTATATTAATTCCCGTTCTTTCAATAAAATCTTCCTCAGTTGTAGTTATATAGCTTGAACTAATAACAAACTCACCTAAATCCTTTGGATCATCAAAAATTTTTAAGTATAAAAACTCTTTATTATCTCCATACCAAGTTCTGTTAAAGTCTCTTGAAAATCTTTTTAATTCTCTTATTAATTTATCTTTAGGTAAGTTCCAATAGCTTTTCACCATGTTTAAATGTCGTTTCATATTTTCCGCTTCTTCTTTAGATATCTTTTTGTTTTTCTCTCCATCAGAAATTATTCTTTCAACAGGAACATTAGGTACACTTACAACTAATCTTTCTTTTCCATAAATCCATTTATAAAACGCTTCTTGCAAAAATGAATATTGAATATATCCTAACAGGCTTCTTTCGTTGGGAAAGTAAGACCATATATTATTAAGTCCATTATTTTTACAGAATACTAAACTATGGATGTATATGCTCTTTTTATCAGGCAATCTATCCATAAACATATGACCTCTTATAGTTTTATTTTCATTAATTAGTTCCTCCCAATAATCAAAGGAATCATAATTATGCCTCACCGTATCACCTTTCTTTCAGTTCCGTAATAAAATATACTATACATATATTATATAGTATATTTTACCCTATTTTCAAGTATTTTTACAGAAAACAAAGTAACTTTAAACACTTTTAAACTAAAATTTTAATATTATAAAAACTTAACTATGTAGATTATTGATAAAAAAATATATATAATATATTTAAAGATATATAAAGGAGGCATGACTTTGTACCACTGCGAAATTTGTGGATCAACAGCGGACATACATCATATAGTTCATAAACACGAAGGTGGTTACGATATTAAATTAAATTATAAGTATCTTTGTAACTACCACCATAGAGGAAAGAATGGCCCTCATAGCTGTATAGAAACAGATATTAAATATAAACTTGAAATGCAAAAAAAGCTATTTAAGCTTTTGCCTAAGGACTATTATACAGCTAAGGAACTTTATAACCTTTTAGGAATGACTAATTCTTCACTAAAAAAGCTTATAAAAAAATTAAGGCTTTATAAAGAAGGTTATTCTAAAAAGGAAATAATTAAAAACCTTATGGGTGGTAAACTATACTCCTATAATATACTTCAAGAAATCGAACTAGAACGTCTTTATCATAATATTAATATTAGCTAAAATATTCTTTTATATTCAATTTCTTATAATAATTTCATATTCTTCTATAAATTAATATAGTAATTGAAGTATGATGAACTTAAAATAAAAGTCCACCAGCCTAGCTGGTGGTTTTAAAATTTAATTATAATATTTAAAATATATATTAGGAGTTGACATAGGTATATTACATAACTATAATATAAATTACAAATATTTTAAAACGTTGAAGAGAAGAGTAAACTAATTTTCAATTTCAGAGAGAGATATGTTTGGTGAAATTATCTTATTTGAATCTAGTTGAAGACCACCTCTGAGTGACTTTAATACAGTCCGTTTAATATCACGTTACGATATCTTAAGAGGCCTATATTTTAGGCAACTAAGGGTGGAACCGCGGGAAAATTAGAATTTTTACTCTCGTCCCTTCTATTTTATATAGATGGGACGAGAGTTTTTTATTTTGTAAACCAAAATTAATTAAAAACACTATGAAGGGAGTAATAAGTATGATTAAAATCACTTTAAAAGATGGATCAGTAAAAGAATTTGAAGCTGGTATTTCTGTTTTAGATATTGCTAAATCAATTAGCGAGGGCTTAGCAAGAAATGCTTGTTGTGGAATAGTTAATGGAAAGGTTGTTGACTTACGTTATGTAGTTAATGAAGATAGCGACCTTGCTATATGTACTTTTGACTCAGAGGAAGGTAAGAATGCATTAAGACATAGTATATCTCATGTACTTGCTTATGCAGTAAAAAGATTATATCCAAACGCTAAATTAGCTATAGGACCTGCTATAAACGATGGCTTCTACTATGACTTTGATGTTGAAAACTCATTTAGTGCTGATGATTTAGTAAAAATTGAAGATGAAATGAGAAAAATAATAAAAGAAAATCCTTCTATTGAAAGATTTGAACTACCAAGAGCTGAAGCTCTAAAACTTATGGAAGATGCTAATGAACCATATAAGGTTGAGTTAATAAATGATTTAGGGGAAGATGAAGTTATATCATTCTATAAAATGGGTGATTTTGTAGATTTATGTGCAGGACCTCACTTAATTTCTTTAAAACCAGTTAAGGCTATTAAACTTCTTAGAAGTGCTGGTGCCTACTGGAAAGGCGATGAAAAGAACAAAATGCTTTCAAGAGTATATGGAACTGCATTCCTAAAGAAATCTGATTTAGATGCTCATTTAGAGGCTTTAGAAGAAGCTAAAAAGAGAGACCACAATAAACTAGGAAGAGAACTTAAAATCTTCACTACTGATGAAAAAGTAGGTCAAGGATTACCTCTTATAATGCCTAAGGGTGCGAAAATAATTCAACTTCTTCAAAGATGGGTTGAAGATGAAGAAGAAAAGAGAGGTTATGTATTTACAAAGACTCCTTCAATGTCAAAGAACGATTTATTTAAAGTTTCTGGACACTGGGATCACTATAAAGATGGGATGTTTGTTTTAGGAGATGAAGAAAAAGATCCTGAAATAATGGCTCTAAGACCTATGACTTGCCCATTCCAATATACAATTTATAATGCAGAACAACATTCATATAGAGAATTGCCTATAAGATATGCTGAAACTTCTACTTTATATAGAAATGAATCATCTGGTGAAATGCATGGATTAATTCGTGTTAGACAATTTACATTATCAGATGGTCATATAGTTTGTAGACCTGATCAAATTGAAGAAGAATTTAAAGGATGTGTTGAATTAATCAACCATATAATGAGTACTTTAGGTATAGATGGAGACATTTCATTTAGATTCTCTAAATGGGATCCAAATAATACTGAAAAATATATAAACAATCCAGAAGCTTGGGAAGAAACTCAAGTATTAATGAAGGGTATCTTAGATCACCTTGGAATTGATTATGTTGAAGCTGAAGGTGAAGCTGCATTCTACGGACCAAAGCTAGACATCCAATTCAAAAACGTTCATGGAAAAGAAGATACAATAATAACTATCCAAATTGACTTCGCTCTTGCAGAAAGATTTGATATGACTTATATAGATAAAGACGGAAATAAGAAACGCCCATATATAATTCATAGATCTTCAATTGGATGCTATGAAAGAACTCTAGCTATGCTTATTGAAAAATATGCTGGTGCATTCCCAACTTGGCTAGCTCCAACACAAGCAATAGTTTTACCTATTTCTGATAAATATAATGACTATGCTGAATCAATAGTTAGAGATTTTAAAAATGCAGGAATAAGAATTTCTGGAGACTATAGAGCTGAAAAAATCGGTTATAAAATTAGAGAAGCTAGACTTGAGAGAATACCTTACATTCTAGTTGTTGGTGAAAAAGAAGCTGCTAACAATGAAGCTTCAGTAAGAAGCAGAAAAAATGGAGAAGAAGGTCCAGTTTCAGTTGCTGAATTAAAGAATAGATTAATTCTTGAAATAGCTAACAAAGAAAACTAATTAATGTACAATGTAGAATTTATAATGCAGGTAAAAAATCCGATTCAGAGGATTTTTAGAAAATAAATAGAATTTTCTTGCAGAGGGCACTGAAAAACTTTAAATTTTTCAGTGCCCTCTTAATCTAGAATTTTTCTCTTTTTTATGAAATATTCTTTTTACCCATAGATAATTCTCTTCCCTTATATATAATCTATATTTTATTGATTATGATTACTTGTCCAATTTTTTTATCACTCTACATGGATTTCCTACTGCCAAAACATTCTCTGGAATACTTTTAGTTACAACACTTCCTGACCCAATAACTGAATTTTTTCCTATCTTTACTCCTGGATTAATAGTGGTTCCTCCACCTATCCACACTCCATCTCCTATATCTACTGGATCAGCATATTCTAGCCCTGCCATTCTATCTTTAATAGCTAAAGCATGATTTGCAGTAAATATATTTACATTTGGTCCAATCATAACATTCTTTCCTATTGTTACTCTTCCTGAATCTATTATTGTGCAATTATAATTTGCAAATGACTTTTCTCCCCAGTGAATATTATATCCATAAGCACATTTAAAGGGTTGTTCTATAAAAAACTCCTCAGGTGACTCACCAAATAATCCTCTTAGTAATTCCATTCTTTTTTCCACTTCTTTAGGATGTAACGAGTTATATTCAAATAATATTTCATTAGCATGTTGTCTCTCATTAAATAATTCTTCTCCCAAAGAAACATACCAATCACCTCTTAGCATTTTTTCCTTTTCAGTCATGATTTACACTCCTTATTCTACTCTCATTAATATATAATCTTCTAGTTATAAAATTATCCTCATTTTACCAATAACAAATAAAAAAAGAAAGTTATATATATAACTTTCTTAAGTATTCTAAAATTAAAATCTATTTATTTTCTTCTATTAATTTTTTAAGTTTATTTTGAAGTAACCAAATCTTTTTTTGCTTTCTATTATAAGCAACCATTTTGTCTTTATTATTAGTGCTAGCTTCTAAAAGCTTTGTAGTTTTTTCTTCATATATTTTCATAGCTTCATTAATAATTTGAAGTTCATCTTTATTAAACATAAATACACTCCTTACTCCAATGTAAATTAGCTTATTAAGTTCTAATTATCTTTTTATATTATATTTTATAAAGTTTTACTTTGCAATTATCTCTCTTTATCTTTAAATAATAAATAATCAACTATAGCTTTATCTAAAACTTCAAATAAAGTAATTACTATATAGTTCATTAAAATAGGCTATGAAATTATTTATTAATAAAAAAGAAGGCTAATTATTACCCTTCTTTTTATCATACATATTTCATTTTATAACTTGTTCTATTCTTAAATTATGATAATGCTACATCTAATATCATCATAATCACAAATCCTATTGCAAAGGCTATTGCACTAATATCAGAAAAATTATCTTCTGCTGCCTCTGGTATTAATTCTTCTACTACAACAAAAATCATTGCTCCTGCTGCGAAAGAAAGAAGATATGGCATCATTGGTGTAATAACACTAGAAAATATTATTGTAATTACTGCTGCTATTGGCTCTACTATCCCAGATAAAACTCCATAAATAAAAGACTTATTTTTACTTAGTCCTTCACTCTTAAGAGGCATTGAAATTATTGCACCTTCTGGAAAGTTTTGAATTGCTATTCCTATAGAAAGGGCAAGAGCTGATGCAATAGTTATTGCATTACCTTCATTCATAACTGCTGCAAAAACAATTCCTATAGCCATTCCCTCTGGAATATTATGAATTACTACTGATAATACAAGTTTTGTAGTTTTACTTAATTTATATTTTTTTGTTCCTTCTTCTTTTTTATCGATAATATGCATATGTGGAATTATTTTATCCAAAGAATACAAAAACATAATTCCAACAAGTATTCCAACTGCAGCTGGAATAAATGATAATTTCCCCATATCTTGAGACATATCTATAGAAGGAATAATTAATGACCATACTGATGCAGCTATCATAACTCCTGATGCAAAACCAAGAAGTATTTTATTAATTTTTTTATTCATTTCTTTCTTCATTGCATAAACACAGGCTGCACCTAATGATGTACCTAAAAATGGTATTAGAATTCCTATTAAAATATTCACTATGTTTCCTCCTTTTTTTAATATTATTTCATGTATTGATTTACTAGTTCATAACATCTTTCCTTAGTACTTGATACTAAACTCATTAATCTTAGTACTGGAGCAATAGATCCATCTTCAAAGCCGTCATCAGCCGCTTTACTTTTTTCGTCCCTAGTCTCAATCCACTTAAGTTCTTCTTGAGTTAATTTATTCATTTCTTCTTCCGTTAATTGTTCTTTCAGTTTGGAATATATCTCATTTAACATATAATCCCATTCTTCAAATTCCTCAGAAGCAGCTTCAAGCATTTGTAATGTTATGCCACTATCATACTTATCCTTTAATGATTTATTTAAACTATCTTCTAAGTGATTTAACTTTTCTAAATAAATATCCTTATTTGAAGTTGTTTCTTCAATTTTATTCTCTATCTTATCTGTAGAAGCTACTTCACCTTCTTTTCTGATAGTCTGTCCTCTATTTTCACTTGTATTATTGCTACATCCCCCTAGTAATAATACACATATACCTATAATACAAATTATACTCTTCATAAACTTACTCATACTTTTCTCTCCTATGGATGATTTTATTATACCACAAGCATATTCTAACATATTCTTACTCAATATACCAACGTTGCCAAGAGACAAAATAAATAAGAAATCATTCTATTTTTATAGCTTAAAAAATTAAAAACCATTATCTTACATATATACTATGTTAAATAATGGTTTTTTAACTTCCTATATTGATTCTAACGCTTGTTTAAAATCTTCAATTATATCATTTATATCTTCAATTCCTATAGATACCCTCATTAAATCCGGAGTAACTCCACTTGCAATTTGTTCCTCTTCTGATAATTGACTATGGGTTGTGGTAGCAGGATGTAAAAGACAACTTCTAACATCACCCAAAGTTACAACTAAAGCTACTAAACTCAATGCTTTAGTAAATTTCTTTGCTGTTTCAATATCTCCATCTATTCCAAAGGTTAGTAGTCCACTTCCCCCACCCTTTAGATATTTTTTAGCCTTTTCATATTCCTTACTTGATTCTAAGTAAGGATAATTAACCCACTTAATCTTAGGGTGTTTTTCTAACCACTTTGCAAGCTCTAGAGCATTTTCTGAGTGTCTTTCCATTCTTAAATGAAGAGTTTCAAGCCCTAAATTAGTCAAATATGCATTAAATGGACTTTGGCAAGCCCCCAAATCTCTACCTAAAGTTACTCTTAATTTAGTAATATAAGCTGCATTTCCAAAGGTTTCAACATATTTTATTCCATGATAGCTTGGATCAGGCTCTACAAATTCATTAAATTTACCATTTGCCCAATCAAAGTTACCTCCATCTACTACTATTCCCCCAATGCTTTGAGCATGCCCATCAGCATATTTTGTTGTAGAATGAACAACTATGTTTACCCCATGTTCAAATGGATTGCACAAATAAGGTGTTCCAACAGTATTATCTACTATAAATGGAATTTTCAATTCCTTTGCAACCTGTGAAAATTTATCAAAATCTAAAATATTTAGCCCCGGATTTCCAATAGTTTCTCCATAAATTGCTTTTGTATTTTCCCTTGCACATGCAAGTATTTCTTCCTTACTTGCTTCTGGATCTACAAATGTTACTTCTATACCCATTTTCTTTAAATTAACAGTAAATAAATTAACCGTTCCACCATATAGTGTTGCAGCAGATATAATATGATCCCCAACTTTACATATATTTAATATTGCATATAATACTGCCGCTTGACCAGATGAGGTAGCTACTGCCCCTACGCCACCTTGCAATTTAGCAAACTTATCTTCTAAAGCAGCTACAGTAGGATTCGATATTCTACTGTATAAATGCCCCTCTGCTTCTAAGTTAAAAAGACTTGCTAAATGATCTGGATCATCATACTTATATGTTGCTGTTTGAAATATTGGTAACACCCTAGGTTCCCCAGCCTTCGGTGTATAGCCCCCTTGGATACATATAGTTCCTTTTTCCCAGTTCTTACTCATATATAAGGCCCCCTTTTTTCTTTATTGCTCATTGCTTTTATAATTAAACAAAAAAGGTTACTCCAATAAGAAGCAACCTAAAACACTCTATTTACTAAATAAATTTTTATAAAAAACCTTATTTATCAAGCTAAGCTTGCAGGATTTAGCACCACACTATTTATAAAATAAAAATCAAACATAGTAGGTTGCTAGGTTTCACAGGGCCAGTCCCTCCACCATTCTTAATAAAGTAACTAACTATTTAATTATAATCATATTATACACTAGTTTTTTCTAATTTCAACTATTATTTTTTAATTTTTCTAAATTTTGTATTAGTTATTACATAATCAAACTTAATATCATGACTTTCAGAATCTATAAAATCTACAATTTGAAGCTCATAAGCTAATACTAATTTATTATTTATATTTTCTATAGGTTCTAAATATCTGTCATAATATCCTCCTCCATATCCAATCCTATTACCACTTAAATCGAATACTGCTCCAGGAACTATAATTAAATCCAATTTTTCTTTACTAATATAACTACTATCATTAATTGGTTCTAGTATTCCCATAGAATTTTTCTCTAAATCTTTAAAACCATTTATTTTTATGGCTTTCATAGATTTATTATCTCTATATATTTTAGGTATATACACATCCTTGCCATCCTCTAAGGCTTTATTAATTATACTCATTGTATCTATTTCACTTCCAAAGTTTATGTAAATAAATATGCTCTTAGCTTTTAAATAAAGTTCAGATTTTATTAACCTATTATAAATTTCATTATCCATAAAGCTTTTAGTATCTTTATCTAAGGAATTTCTAATATCTAAAATTCTATTTCTTAAAAGCCTCTTTTCTTCTTTATTCATATACCCTCCTTAAACTCTTAATACTTATTTTAAATTAATTATATCTCGTAAAATTGCTGCAGCGGCATTTATTGTCCCAGATGCTCCTCCAATTATACTTATATCCCCCAAAGTATCCGTCCTATATAAAACACCTTTATTTTTATTATCTACAAAATATAAAGGATGACTTATATCCACCACTTCTGGTCTTACATAAGCCTTTATTAAATTATCTTCTCTATAAACCTTACCCATTAACTTAATTTTATTTCCCTTAGATTTTTCTTTTAATATATAACTTTTTTCTAATTTATTTATCCCTTTAATTTCTATATCTTTTATAGATATATTAGAATTCATTAATACATTAGCCAAAATTAATATCTTAGAAGCAGTATCATATCCTTCAACATCTAACTTATAATTTGCTTCTGCAATGCCTAATCTTATTGCTTCATTTAGTCCTTCTTTATAATCTATTTCTCTCTCATACATTTCATTTAAAATGAAATTACTAGTTCCATTTAATACTCCTTCAATAGAAAGTATTTCAGCTCCTGCTATATCAAAACTTCCTACATTTACAGATGGCAATGCTCCTCCAATGGTGCAACCTATCCCTAATCTAACATTATTTTTATCAGCTATTTTCTTTAAAATATTATATTCTAACAATATAGGCCCCTTATTGCCAGTAACTACGTTTATTCCATTTTCTAATGCTAGTTTAATATGATTTAATCCAGGTTCACCAGTTTCAATATTAGTACTTGTAAGCTCAATTAAAGTATCTATATCTTTATTTTTAATTATAGTATTTATATTTATATTATCTTTAAAACCACAATCTTCTAACCTATAATTTTTGTTTATTATATCTTTAAGATTAATTCCCCTACTATTATAAATTCCGCCATTGCTTTTTATAATATATTTTACATTTATGTTTAATCCAATTTTTTTTAGATACTCTTCCTTCTTTATTAATAAATCTATAAAGGCTTTACCTACTCCTCCAAAGCCTATTATTCCTATATCCATTTTTAAGCCCCCTTTAATATAATTTATTATAGCTTTTATTTATATAAGTTAAAATATTAAAAAAAGAAAAAGATGCCTTATTTTATTAAGTCATCTTTTTATACATATTCTAATAGTAATAATGCCTATTTATATATCACTACTAAAAATATTTACTTGCAATTTCTTTACTTCTTTCTATTTGCTTTTCTGTATGATGTTTAAATGGTGCTCTACAATATCCAGCATCCACACCTTTTTCTTGTAATATTAATTTTAGAGTATTATATAATCCATTATCTATTACATCGCTTATAAAATCATTAGTTAAACTTTGAACTTCATTTGCTTCTTTAAGTCTTCCTTCCTTAACTAGATCAAATATTTGCCTTGCTCTTACCCCATTTAAATTGTAAGTTGACCCTATTGCTCCATCAACCCCTAGAGCAACTGCTGGTAATAGCATTTCATCAAAACCTGAATATATGAGCTTATCTGGGAAAGCCTTTCTTACTCTTTCTAGCAAGTAAAAATCTCCTGCTGTAAACTTAATTCCAATTATTTTTTCATTCTCAAACAACTCTCTAAATTGATCTACAGATAAGTTCACTCCTGTTAAAAAAGGTATTGAATAAATAATCATTTTATTATCTACAGAATTAACTATAGTATTGTAATAATTCTTTATTTCTTCAAAGTCAAATTTATAATAAAATGGTGTAACTGCAGATATTGCATTATATCCTAAATCCGTTGCATACTTTGCAAGATCTAATGCTTCCTTTAAGTTTATAGATCCCACTTGTGCAATTAATTTCACGCTATCCTTTGCTTCATCCCTTGCAATTCTAAAAACCTCTTTCTTTTCTTCAGTAGAAAGCATGAAGTTTTCTCCTGTGCTTCCTCCAACATATAATCCATCTACTTTACATACATCAATATTATATCTTACTATTTCTCTTAGTCCTTTTTCATTTATACTTCCATCCTTATCAAAAGAAACTAATAATGCTGAAAATAATCCTTTCATTTAACTCACTCCAATACATTAAATTATTAATACCTATTTATACTTTAAAATTCTTATCAACTATATATCTAACTTTTGTAGTTCTGTATTTAACTCTATCTTTTGCTCAATACTTATTAAATTCATAATGCCCGCGAGAACTTTTTTGTATAGAATGAAACTTAAAAACCATCACTATTAGTACAATTCTTTAACCTTTTACAGCCCCAATTGTAATTCCTTGAGTAAAGGACTTTTGGAATATTAAAAATATTATAATCATAGGAATTGATGCTAAAGCTGCTCCAGTCATCATTAATCCATAATCTGTTGTAAATTCTAATTGCATAGTTGCTATACCTAAAGGTAAAGTTTGCATAGTTTTACTTCTAATTAGTATTAATTGCATGAAATAGTCATTCCATGAACTAATAAATGTGAATATTGCTAGCGCTGCTACTCCTGGCTTAACTATAGGTAATACTATATTTCTAAATATTCTAAGCTCCGAACATCCATCAATTTTCGCAGCTTCTATTAACTCAGATGGTATAGTTTCACTAAATTGTTTCATTAAAAATATACCAAAAGGCCATCCTACTGCTGGTAAAATTAATGATTTATAAGTATCTATCCAATGTAACTTTGTTAATATTGTAAATAAAGGCACCATTATAACTTGCTTTGGTAATGCCATAGCTCCTATTAGTAACCAGAATATTAGCTTTCTGCCTGGGAATCTCTTTTTAGCTAAAACATATCCTGCAAGAGCTGATGTTAAGCAAACTAAAAATGTTGTTGAAATTGCTATAAAAAAGCTATTAAAAGTCCATCTTACAAGTGGTTGCTTTGATAGATTTATCCAATTTGCCATAGTTGGCTTTGCTGGCCACCATTGTGGTGGTATAGATAAAGCTGCTGCTTGATCCTTAAACGCACCTGTTATAATCCAATAAAAAGGAAATATAAAAATAACTGTAAATATACATAGTATTATTAATGAAACAATATGTTTTGGTGTCCACTGACTTCTCCAGTCATATAGCTCTTCTTTTTCCTTTTTCTTTTTATTAAACATACCTAACCCTTCTCCCCTCTAATATTCTACATCTGTTCCCAAATATTTGTATTGAACAACTGATATAGCCATAACTATTATAGCTAGTACCACACCCATTGATGATGCTAATCCATATTGTCCTAAAGTAAATGATCTTTCATATACTTGATACATTATGGTTGTAGTTGCATAATTTGGTCCTCCAGCTGTTAATAACTGAATTAATGAGAAGCATTGGAATGAATTTATTGTTGTTATAATAACAATGTAAAGTGTAGTAGGTTTTAATAATGGCCATGTTATATTTAAAAATACTTGTCTACTATTTGCCCCATCTATTTCTGCTGCTTCTAAATAATCCTTAGGTATATTTCCTAAAGAAGCCATATATAAAACTATAGGTTGCCCTACTGATAAAGTAACCAATACAATTAGTATTGCCCATTTTGCAATACTTGGATTTCCAAGCCAAACTTGAGGTTCAACTCCAAATAAACTTAAAACATAATTTAAAATTCCATAATTCGGGTGGAATATCCATCCCCATACAACTGTAATACTAACTACAGATGCTATTGCTGGTAAATAAAATATTGATCTAAAGAATGATCTTACCTTAGATGATCTTTTATATATAGTTAAAGAAACAAACATAGAGAATACAACAACTATTGGTACATTTCCAACAACTAAAAATAATGTATTCCATAGAGATTTAATAAATACTGGATCCTTTGCGATTTGTATATAATTTTGTAAACCTATAAACTCTGATGTTCTAGGTCCATAATTAAAGAAACTTATTACTAATCCACCTATCATAGGTAATATTACAAAACCTAAAAAGAAAATTGCTGCTGGTAGTAGGAATAAATATGCTGCTAACCATTCTTTTTTAGCCATTTTTGAATGTTTATTTACTTTGATTTTAGTATGCTTTTTATCTAATACTTCTGTAACCATGCTGTATAAGCCTACCTCCTTTATAATTAAATAATATCGATGGAGGGATTTCCTCCATCAATATTATTTCTAAATTTATATATTATTTTTTAAGGGTCGCATTTGCCTTTTCATTATAAGCTTTTAATGCTTCTGCAGGAGATTTTTGTCCTAAAGTGATTTCTTGTAAAGCTGGGAACCAATGAGTTCTCATTTCAGCAAATCCATTTACAGTGTTGTAATATTTAGCTGTATATTGTCCCATTCTTTCAGCAAATTTCATTTCTTCATCATCATAAATGTTTTTAACTGAATCTCTAACTGAGAATGTTCCAGTTGCTTTTAAGTTCTTTAATTGCCAATCTGGATCATTAGCTAAGAAATCTATAAACTTCTTTGATGCTGCAATCTTATCTTCATCTTTATTATCAAATACACATAATCCACCAATTAAAGATTCTAATTTAAGTTTTCCTTCTGGTGATGGAATTGGAACTAATGCATCTTCAAAAGCAACTGATTTCTTTGATAAATTGCTCTTTAATAAGCCTGTTGAATAAAGTATTGTAACAGCTGCTTTTTGTTGTAAGTATAAATCAATTGCATCACTTGATGCTAAAGCTTCTGTTCCTTGTCCAATAAGTCCTTCATCAATTGCCTTCTTAACCCATTCCATAGCCTTTATAGCTTCTGGAGAATCAAATGTATAAGCAGTTTGATCTTCATTCATAACGCTTCCACCAAATATATTTGCAACAAAGGCTCTTGTTCCTTGATCTCCTGCAGTACTCTTACTATAGAATGTTAGAGGAATTACATCTGGTTTTGCTGCCTTTATAGCTCTTAAAGCTTTTTCAAACTCTTCTATTGTCCATGTTCTATCTTCTTTCCCTAATGGCAATACGTCTAAAAGTCCTGCTTCTTTAAACATATCCTTATTAACTGACATCATAAAGTTTGTAGTATTAAATGGATACATATAATACTTATCTTCTAATTTACATCCTTGTAATATAGATTCGGATACATCTCCTTTTAAATCTGCAATCATATCATCTACTGTAGCTAGAACACCTTGTCTTGCGTAATCTATTATTCTTCCTGGAGCATCATATAGAACATCTGGTGCTGAATTAGAAGCTATAGCTGCATTTATTTTTTCTCCACCACCTGTAAATGAAAGCATTTCTACATTAACTTTAATATTAGGATTTTTAGCTGTAAATGCGGCAGCTAGTTCTTCTTCGTATTTACCAACTACTCCGTCCTTAGTTTCAAAGTTAGGGAATGCCCACCAAGTTATTTCAACTGGTTTATCACTAGCTCCCTTATCGCCTCCAGCATTTTCATTTCCTTTACTTCCACATCCTATAAACATAGATGTAGTAATAGTTGTAGCTAAAAATAATGTTGATAATACCTTAAATTTTTTCATTCATAAATCCCCCTAATATAATTTTATTTTTAAAGAAAATATTTTTATTTTCTTATAAACACTTTAATATTTTTAAAGACAATATTTTTATAGTTTCACGAGAACAAATAGCAATAAAAAAATATTATTTTAAATTTCATAAATAGTTCTCGTGAACATTTTTCTAAATAAAATACACATTTTTAATAAGGCAAATTTTCTTTAAATATAATTGTATTTTCATATTCATTATTAATTTTTTTAGGTTTGACATCTTTATATAAATACTCAAACATATACTTCGCTACTAGGTACCCTAATTCCGAATGCTTTTGTGAAACTGTTGCTATAACCTTTTCATCTCGAATTAATTGCTTTGTATTATTTGAAAAACCATTATCAACTATTCTCAAATTATTATTTCCTCTATTAATTGCCCTTTCTACCATATCAACTAAAAACCTGCTACTATATAAAGACACAATATCACTAGTTAGATACTTTTCTAAAACCCTATCTATATTATTTTTTAAATCACTTTGAAAAACTGGACCTACAATTTCACACTTTTTACTTTCTACTACTTTGCTATAAAAGCCCTCAAAAACTAATTTTGATGATATTCTATCATCTTCAGTATCAATAAGAAGTATTTTATCTCCCTTATTTAAAGCATTTAAAAGAATGTTTGCAGTAATTCTTCCAGCCTTAAAATAATTTGAATATACACTGTATGTATTTCTATCTAAAGGCATGTCCAAAGCCATGAAAACAGTTTTTTCATTTTCTTTTTTTATTTTTATAATTTCTTCTTTGATTAAAGGTATGATTATTACTCCATCAACTTGCTCTTTTTTTAAAATATTTTTTAAAGCAATAACTTGCTCTTCAGGTTTATCAATATCAGTTTCAATAATATTTAATTTATATTTATAAAATTTAAACTCATTTTGTGCCTTTTCAAATCCTGCTTTTATACTATTTCCATAAAACTCTTTCTTTGTTTTTACAATAAATGCATATATACTTTTACTTTTCTTTAAAGCTAATGATGTACTAATAGGATTTTTTGTGTATCCTAACTCTTCACATAAGTTTAATATTTTTTCTTTTGTATCAGGATTAATACTCCCTGTTCCATTTAAAGCTNCTAAAGAATGATCTTACCTTAGATGATCTTTTATATATAGTTAAAGAAACAAACATAGAGAATACAACAACTATTGGTACATTTCCAACAACTAAAAATAATGTATTCCATAGAGATTTAATAAATACTGGATCCTTTGCGATTTGTATATAATTTTGTAAACCTATAAACTCTGATGTTCTAGGTCCATAATTAAAGAAACTTATTACTAATCCACCTATCATAGGTAATATTACAAAACCTAAAAAGAAAATTGCTGCTGGTAGTAGGAATAAATATGCTGCTAACCATTCTTTTTTAGCCATTTTTGAATGTTTATTTACTTTGATTTTAGTATGCTTTTTATCTAATACTTCTGTAACCATGCTGTATAAGCCTACCTCCTTTATAATTAAATAATATCGATGGAGGGATTTCCTCCATCAATATTATTTCTAAATTTATATATTATTTTTTAAGGGTCGCATTTGCCTTTTCATTATAAGCTTTTAATGCTTCTGCAGGAGATTTTTGTCCTAAAGTGATTTCTTGTAAAGCTGGGAACCAATGAGTTCTCATTTCAGCAAATCCATTTACAGTGTTGTAATATTTAGCTGTATATTGTCCCATTCTTTCAGCAAATTTCATTTCTTCATCATCATAAATGTTTTTAACTGAATCTCTAACTGAGAATGTTCCAGTTGCTTTTAAGTTCTTTAATTGCCAATCTGGATCATTAGCTAAGAAATCTATAAACTTCTTTGATGCTGCAATCTTATCTTCATCTTTATTATCAAATACACATAATCCACCAATTAAAGATTCTAATTTAAGTTTTCCTTCTGGTGATGGAATTGGAACTAATGCATCTTCAAAAGCAACTGATTTCTTTGATAAATTGCTCTTTAATAAGCCTGTTGAATAAAGTATTGTAACAGCTGCTTTTTGTTGTAAGTATAAATCAATTGCATCACTTGATGCTAAAGCTTCTGTTCCTTGTCCAATAAGTCCTTCATCAATTGCCTTCTTAACCCATTCCATAGCCTTTATAGCTTCTGGAGAATCAAATGTATAAGCAGTTTGATCTTCATTCATAACGCTTCCACCAAATATATTTGCAACAAAGGCTCTTGTTCCTTGATCTCCTGCAGTACTCTTACTATAGAATGTTAGAGGAATTACATCTGGTTTTGCTGCCTTTATAGCTCTTAAAGCTTTTTCAAACTCTTCTATTGTCCATGTTCTATCTTCTTTCCCTAATGGCAATACGTCTAAAAGTCCTGCTTCTTTAAACATATCCTTATTAACTGACATCATAAAGTTTGTAGTATTAAATGGATACATATAATACTTATCTTCTAATTTACATCCTTGTAATATAGATTCGGATACATCTCCTTTTAAATCTGCAATCATATCATCTACTGTAGCTAGAACACCTTGTCTTGCGTAATCTATTATTCTTCCTGGAGCATCATATAGAACATCTGGTGCTGAATTAGAAGCTATAGCTGCATTTATTTTTTCTCCACCACCTGTAAATGAAAGCATTTCTACATTAACTTTAATATTAGGATTTTTAGCTGTAAATGCGGCAGCTAGTTCTTCTTCGTATTTACCAACTACTCCGTCCTTAGTTTCAAAGTTAGGGAATGCCCACCAAGTTATTTCAACTGGTTTATCACTAGCTCCCTTATCGCCTCCAGCATTTTCATTTCCTTTACTTCCACATCCTATAAACATAGATGTAGTAATAGTTGTAGCTAAAAATAATGTTGATAATACCTTAAATTTTTTCATTCATAAATCCCCCTAATATAATTTTATTTTTAAAGAAAATATTTTTATTTTCTTATAAACACTTTAATATTTTTAAAGACAATATTTTTATAGTTTCACGAGAACAAATAGCAATAAAAAAATATTATTTTAAATTTCATAAATAGTTCTCGTGAACATTTTTCTAAATAAAATACACATTTTTAATAAGGCAAATTTTCTTTAAATATAATTGTATTTTCATATTCATTATTAATTTTTTTAGGTTTGACATCTTTATATAAATACTCAAACATATACTTCGCTACTAGGTACCCTAATTCCGAATGCTTTTGTGAAACTGTTGCTATAACCTTTTCATCTCGAATTAATTGCTTTGTATTATTTGAAAAACCATTATCAACTATTCTCAAATTATTATTTCCTCTATTAATTGCCCTTTCTACCATATCAACTAAAAACCTGCTACTATATAAAGACACAATATCACTAGTTAGATACTTTTCTAAAACCCTATCTATATTATTTTTTAAATCACTTTGAAAAACTGGACCTACAATTTCACACTTTTTACTTTCTACTACTTTGCTATAAAAGCCCTCAAAAACTAATTTTGATGATATTCTATCATCTTCAGTATCAATAAGAAGTATTTTATCTCCCTTATTTAAAGCATTTAAAAGAATGTTTGCAGTAATTCTTCCAGCCTTAAAATAATTTGAATATACACTGTATGTATTTCTATCTAAAGGCATGTCCAAAGCCATGAAAACAGTTTTTTCATTTTCTTTTTTTATTTTTATAATTTCTTCTTTGATTAAAGGTATGATTATTACTCCATCAACTTGCTCTTTTTTTAAAATATTTTTTAAAGCAATAACTTGCTCTTCAGGTTTATCAATATCAGTTTCAATAATATTTAATTTATATTTATAAAATTTAAACTCATTTTGTGCCTTTTCAAATCCTGCTTTTATACTATTTCCATAAAACTCTTTCTTTGTTTTTACAATAAATGCATATATACTTTTACTTTTCTTTAAAGCTAATGATGTACTAATAGGATTTTTTGTGTATCCTAACTCTTCACATAAGTTTAATATTTTTTCTTTTGTATCAGGATTAATACTCCCTGTTCCATTTAAAGCTCTAGCTACAGTAGTTCGAGAAATATTTAATCTCTTAGCTATATCCGATTGTTTAATCATTAAACTTACCTCTTAAATTTTATTACTTTTATACCTTTTTTTGTCTTAACGTCATAATAATACCATCCCTTAAAATCGTTTTCAAGTATATTTTATAAAATTTTCAGAATTTTTTGATTGTTAAAATTTTATCTTTATTTTCCTAATGTTTTTAAATTATAATTTCATAAGAAATAAAAAAATCGTCCATATTTAAATGAACGATTTTTACTAATACCCTGCCTATACCCTATTTTTTAAATCATATTTATTTTGAAACCTCAATGCTATATGTCCATTCTTTTTCTTTTATATCTCTAGCCTTAATGGTAACAGTATTACCATTTGCTTCAACATAAATCCCATTAATATAATCATCCTCTCTTCTAACCCCTTTTTCTTTATCTGGATCAATTACTAAAGTATAATGAATTGCTCCTGTATTAACTATTGTAAAGGGCTCATTTAAAGATATACTATTATCAGATATATCTCTGTGAGTATGAGATGAAAATAATATTACCTCTGGATAATCTGATAATATTTCTCTTAATTCTTTTGCTTGTTCAATTCCAACCCAATTACTATTTGGATATTCTAAATGTTGATGTAAAAATACAAAAATAGGTTTCCCCTTTTCATATTTTTCAGATATTTTTTCTTTAAACCATTCTAGTTGTTCTTCAGATAAAAATGCTGTTACTGAATTCATAGTTTCAGAATTACCATCCTCAGAACCTAATGAAATAAAATGATAACCTTTTATCCATTTATCATGGTACACTTTTTCCTCACCAGAAAACTCTAAATAATTATTAATAAAACTTTGTACTTGCTCCTTGGAATTTACCTCTATATTGTAATCAAAGAATTCATGATTACCTATATTTTTTATAATTGTTTTAGGCAATAAATTCTTATTTTTATCTAAGGTTTCCTTAACAGAATCATATTGTTCATCTATTCCTTGATCTACAACATCACCATTTAAAATTAGTGCATCCATATTAGGATTTATTTTATAAAAATCATCTATTGATTCTTGAAAATGATCTATATTCTCATGAACATCTCCGAAAACAGCAAAAGCAAGATCTGAACTTATTGCAGGTTCTACTACTTTTTCATTAGAAGAATTTTTAGATTTATTTAGATTTATTACTGATATTACTATTAGAACAAAAATTACAATTAAACTAAAAATTTTTATTTTTTTCATAGTGCACTCCTTTCTAATTATTAATTTATTTTAATGCTTTATGTAACTTACAGTTATTTATATTATCTATATATTACCAACTTATCACTTGTTATCCAATAATTTTATAAGAAAATATTAATTTAATAAAAATTTACTATAAAAAAATAAAAAGCTCAGGAAATTTAATTCCTGAACTTTTATTTAAATTAATCTATATCTAATATATTCTTAATTTCATTTTTGTAAGCATCTGCTTTTGCACCAAATATAGCTTGTATTCCGTTACCTACTTCAACTACTCCTGCTGCTCCTAATGCTTTTAATTCATCTTTGTTAACATTTGCTTTATCTTTAACTTCTACTCTTAATCTTGTAATGCAAGCATCAACACTAACTATATTTTCTTCTCCACCTAAAGCAGCTAATACAGCTGGTGCTTTTTCTTGAATTTCATTTCCTTTTGTAGCTTTGTTTGCCGATTTTTCATTTATATCTGCTTGTGGAATACCAGCTTTTGCTTGATAATCTGATTTTGAATAAAGCTTAACTTCTTCTTCGCTTTCATCTCTACCTGGAGTCTTTAAATTAAATTTCTTAATTAAGAATAAGAATAAGAAGTAATAAACTACTGCATAAACTATACCAACTAATATTAATCTTAACCAGTGAGTTGGAACGCCTGCTCCTGCTGGTAATAAACCGAATAATGTAAAGTCTATTAACCCACCTGAGAATGTCATACCTATAAATACATTAAGTACATCCATTAGCATAAATGATAAACCTGCTAATATACAGTGAACTCCATATAATACTGGTGCAACGAATAAGAATGTAAATTCTATTGGTTCAGTTATACCTGTAAGTAAAGCTGTAACTGCAGCTGATGCTAATAATGAACCAACAACCTTTTTCTTACTTGGAGCTGCTGTCTTATACATTGCTAAGGCCGCTGCTGGAAGACCAAACATCATGAATGGGAATTTACCAGCCATAAATCTTGTTGTTCCTGAAACTATTGTAGCCATATCTGCTGATGAAGCTCCAACTAAACTACTCATGCTTGATAATTGAGCAAAGTAAGCTGTATTAGCTCCTGCAACTGTTTGCCAAGCACCATCAACTAATATACGACCTTCAACAAATGATCCATACCAGAATGGAGTATAGAATACATGATGTAATCCAAATGGTATCAATGCTCTTTCAATAACTCCATAGAAGAATGTTCCTATAGCACCTGCATTTCTAACTAGTTCAGAAAGTACACCTATACCATTTTGAACTACCGGCCAGATAAATGCTAATATAGCACCAACTATTGCCATAGCTAATGAAGTAACTATTGGTACAAATCTTGATCCTGAGAAGAATCCAATAACTTGTGGTAATTGAATAGTATGATATTTATTGTGTAATACTGCTGTAACTATACCTGTAATTATTCCACCGAAAACTGACATATTTAAAGTAAATATACCTAAGTTTGTTGTAACATAAGTCCCGTAATCTCCAATAGCATCTGGAGTAACCACTCCTAATTGAGTTAATCCTAATGCAAGCATTGAAGAAATAACTTGGTTCATAACTATAAATCCAAATATTGAAGCTAATCCTGCAGTTCCCTTATCTTTTTTAGCAAGTCCAACTGCAACACCTACTGCGAATAATAATGGTAAGTTTCCAAATATTATATCTCCTATATTTTTCATTATTGTTAGTATTGCTGTAACAACTGGAATGTTAACGAAAGCTATTAATGGTTGATATACTGCTGGTGGATCAGATAATCCTGAAATTCCTAATAATGCGCCACCAACTCCTAATAAAATACCTGCAATTGGTAAAGCTGCTATTGGAAGCATTATTGCTTTACCGATTCTTTGTAATTGTTGTAGCATTTATAATTCCTCCTTAAAAATAAATTTATATAAATAAAAATAAATTACTACAGTAGTTTTGCTACTTCTGATTTATTGTTTGCATATTTTCTTAAAGTTATTACATTACACTTTAAAAAATAAAAAAAGGACTAAAACTTATAGGTATAGTTATACCTATAACATTTTTAGTCCTTGCCTGCTTTACCAGTAACACACTACTTATTTAATTATGCTTTTATAATATCACAAGTTTTTTTTAATGTAAATGTTTTTTTATACCAATTAACATAATCTTATTTTCAGTATAAAAATTAACTATTTATAGTTTTGATTTTATGTTGAAAAAATATTTTCCTAAAATTATTTATGTTTATTGAAATCCTCAGAAAAAATTGTATAATTTTAGTTAAAATTATAATGTTATTTAATATATATATTGTTTTATAATAGGAGAATTTTATGAATTATTATTTTTATGCCAATATAAAAAAATTAAATATATTTTTTATATTATTAATTTTAATTACATCTTTAAGCTTACCTGTAAAACAAATACAAGCTAAAGAAAATGAAGTTATTAAGGTGGGTTACCCAATAGTAAATGGTTTCACTGAATTAAATAATGGATCTTATAGAGGATATGCTTTTGAATATCTATTTGAAATATCTAAATATACTGGTTGGAAATATGAACTTATAGAAATGCCCCTTAGCACTGCATTAGATAAGTTACAAAGTGGAGAAATTGATATTGTTGCTGGTATGATTAAAAATGATAAAACAGAAGAGTTATTTGATTTTCCAAACTTAAATTCCGGATATACTCATTCAACATTAGCTACACTAAATACTAATAATACTCTTAGCTATTATGATATTTCTACGTTAAATGGAATAAAGATTGGATATTTTGATAGAACTCAATCAAATTTAAGTAAATTAGAAGAGTTCTTTACAAGTAATAATATAAAGAACATAACTTATAAGTCTTATCCTTCAAATGATTCAGAAGCTTTAATAAATGCCTTAAAGTTAAAAGAAGTAGATGCCATTATAACTGGTGATTTACTATTAAATAATGATTTGAAAATTTTGAAAAAGTTTGACTCATTACCTTACTATTTTGCTACTACAAAAGGAAAAACTCATATAAAAAATGGCTTGAATGATGCTATTAATAAGATAAATGAATCTGATTCTGACTTTGCTTTAAATATATATAGTAAATATTTTCAAACTAAAGTAGATACATCTATTATTCTCACTAAAGATGAACAAAAATATCTATCTAATTTAGGAACATTAAAAGCAATTTACGTAGATAACTTTTATCCTATTCAATACTATGATAAAACAAAAGGAGAAGCTGATGGTGTTATAGTAGATATAGGTAAATTAGTGTTTGAGAAATTAGGAATAGATTTTGAATTAATAAGAGCTAATAATTTTGAAGAAGCATGTAAGTTAATAAATGAAAATCCTAATTATTTAGCAATTGGACTTCCTGTTGACTACAACACTTCTACTCTAAATAATATATTATTTAGTAAATCGTATTTAGACTTGTCAATTGTAAAAGTCTATTCTAAATCTTATTCAAAGGATAAAGATAAAATTTTAGCTTTACCTTATGGATATGGTTATAACGAATTAAATAATGGTTTTAAAATTAAATATTATGATACTATAGAAGATTGCTTAATTGCAGTAGAAAAGAATGAAGCTTATTTTACTTATAGTAATTACTACACTATTTCTAAATATATGTCTACTAATTTTCTATCTAATACTTCTATTGTTGCTGATGAACATTCGAACTTTGCATCCTTTGCATTTTCTTTTAATGTTGATAGAAATTTATTTAACATAATAAACAAAGCTATTATGTCAATTCCTAATGATGAAATTAGAAATATAATTTATACTAATTCTAGTAATTCAAAACTTTCAATTACATTAAAAGTATTTTTTCTAAGTAATCTAACTCTTTGCTTAACCATAATATCAATAATATTAATTATTATAGTATTATTAATTTCAATTATTGTTAGGCTTAAATTTAAAACTTTAAAAACGAAAAAAAATATTTTACTTTCAAAATCTCAAATAGATCAATTAAGTGGTCTTTATAATCGTAATACTTGTGAAGAATTAATTAAAAATTATTTAAGTAAAATAGATAACTCAGTATATTTTTCTTTTATTATTATTGATATAGATTACTTTAAACAAATAAATGATAAATTTGGTCATCAAGCTGGAGACAATTTATTACGAGAGTTTAGTTCTTTACTTAAAGAAGTATTTTCTTCTGAAGACATTATTTCTCGTTGGGGTGGAGATGAATTCATTATTTTTATTAAAGATATAAATAAAAATAATATTAATACCATTAATAAAAGACTAGAGAAATTATCAAAATTAATGAATAAAGAAATAGAATATAATGGTATAACTCAAAAAATATCTCTTAGTATTGGAGCCATTATTTCAAAGGATATTAATGATTTTAATAAGTTATATAAAGAAGCTGATGAAGCATTATATGATGTAAAACGCAGTGGAAGAAATGGATATAAAATAAAATAGATTTTTCTAAATTTTATAATTTTACTTATTAATTAACAAAAATATATTCTATAAAATAATATTTTTATAGAATATATTTTTATTTTTTCTGCATAAATATACTAATGTTTTTTCATTTTTTGCCTATTTTTATATTTTTCTCCCTTCTATTTGCATAAACTTTCAAAAATTACTATGGATTTTTAATAAAATTACATATATAATAAAATTAAAAATATTTTTAAACTACAAATTTCGAAAGGATTCGATAATCATGGCATTAATAGGAATACTAATAATTATAGTAGGATTTGCACTAAAGTTTAATACAATTGCCGTAGTAATTGTTTCAGGTATTGTAACTGGTTTAATTGCAGATATNACAACTGGAATGTTAACGAAAGCTATTAATGGTTGATATACTGCTGGTGGATCAGATAATCCTGAAATTCCTAATAATGCGCCACCAACTCCTAATAAAATACCTGCAATTGGTAAAGCTGCTATTGGAAGCATTATTGCTTTACCGATTCTTTGTAATTGTTGTAGCATTTATAATTCCTCCTTAAAAATAAATTTATATAAATAAAAATAAATTACTACAGTAGTTTTGCTACTTCTGATTTATTGTTTGCATATTTTCTTAAAGTTATTACATTACACTTTAAAAAATAAAAAAAGGACTAAAACTTATAGGTATAGTTATACCTATAACATTTTTAGTCCTTGCCTGCTTTACCAGTAACACACTACTTATTTAATTATGCTTTTATAATATCACAAGTTTTTTTTAATGTAAATGTTTTTTTATACCAATTAACATAATCTTATTTTCAGTATAAAAATTAACTATTTATAGTTTTGATTTTATGTTGAAAAAATATTTTCCTAAAATTATTTATGTTTATTGAAATCCTCAGAAAAAATTGTATAATTTTAGTTAAAATTATAATGTTATTTAATATATATATTGTTTTATAATAGGAGAATTTTATGAATTATTATTTTTATGCCAATATAAAAAAATTAAATATATTTTTTATATTATTAATTTTAATTACATCTTTAAGCTTACCTGTAAAACAAATACAAGCTAAAGAAAATGAAGTTATTAAGGTGGGTTACCCAATAGTAAATGGTTTCACTGAATTAAATAATGGATCTTATAGAGGATATGCTTTTGAATATCTATTTGAAATATCTAAATATACTGGTTGGAAATATGAACTTATAGAAATGCCCCTTAGCACTGCATTAGATAAGTTACAAAGTGGAGAAATTGATATTGTTGCTGGTATGATTAAAAATGATAAAACAGAAGAGTTATTTGATTTTCCAAACTTAAATTCCGGATATACTCATTCAACATTAGCTACACTAAATACTAATAATACTCTTAGCTATTATGATATTTCTACGTTAAATGGAATAAAGATTGGATATTTTGATAGAACTCAATCAAATTTAAGTAAATTAGAAGAGTTCTTTACAAGTAATAATATAAAGAACATAACTTATAAGTCTTATCCTTCAAATGATTCAGAAGCTTTAATAAATGCCTTAAAGTTAAAAGAAGTAGATGCCATTATAACTGGTGATTTACTATTAAATAATGATTTGAAAATTTTGAAAAAGTTTGACTCATTACCTTACTATTTTGCTACTACAAAAGGAAAAACTCATATAAAAAATGGCTTGAATGATGCTATTAATAAGATAAATGAATCTGATTCTGACTTTGCTTTAAATATATATAGTAAATATTTTCAAACTAAAGTAGATACATCTATTATTCTCACTAAAGATGAACAAAAATATCTATCTAATTTAGGAACATTAAAAGCAATTTACGTAGATAACTTTTATCCTATTCAATACTATGATAAAACAAAAGGAGAAGCTGATGGTGTTATAGTAGATATAGGTAAATTAGTGTTTGAGAAATTAGGAATAGATTTTGAATTAATAAGAGCTAATAATTTTGAAGAAGCATGTAAGTTAATAAATGAAAATCCTAATTATTTAGCAATTGGACTTCCTGTTGACTACAACACTTCTACTCTAAATAATATATTATTTAGTAAATCGTATTTAGACTTGTCAATTGTAAAAGTCTATTCTAAATCTTATTCAAAGGATAAAGATAAAATTTTAGCTTTACCTTATGGATATGGTTATAACGAATTAAATAATGGTTTTAAAATTAAATATTATGATACTATAGAAGATTGCTTAATTGCAGTAGAAAAGAATGAAGCTTATTTTACTTATAGTAATTACTACACTATTTCTAAATATATGTCTACTAATTTTCTATCTAATACTTCTATTGTTGCTGATGAACATTCGAACTTTGCATCCTTTGCATTTTCTTTTAATGTTGATAGAAATTTATTTAACATAATAAACAAAGCTATTATGTCAATTCCTAATGATGAAATTAGAAATATAATTTATACTAATTCTAGTAATTCAAAACTTTCAATTACATTAAAAGTATTTTTTCTAAGTAATCTAACTCTTTGCTTAACCATAATATCAATAATATTAATTATTATAGTATTATTAATTTCAATTATTGTTAGGCTTAAATTTAAAACTTTAAAAACGAAAAAAAATATTTTACTTTCAAAATCTCAAATAGATCAATTAAGTGGTCTTTATAATCGTAATACTTGTGAAGAATTAATTAAAAATTATTTAAGTAAAATAGATAACTCAGTATATTTTTCTTTTATTATTATTGATATAGATTACTTTAAACAAATAAATGATAAATTTGGTCATCAAGCTGGAGACAATTTATTACGAGAGTTTAGTTCTTTACTTAAAGAAGTATTTTCTTCTGAAGACATTATTTCTCGTTGGGGTGGAGATGAATTCATTATTTTTATTAAAGATATAAATAAAAATAATATTAATACCATTAATAAAAGACTAGAGAAATTATCAAAATTAATGAATAAAGAAATAGAATATAATGGTATAACTCAAAAAATATCTCTTAGTATTGGAGCCATTATTTCAAAGGATATTAATGATTTTAATAAGTTATATAAAGAAGCTGATGAAGCATTATATGATGTAAAACGCAGTGGAAGAAATGGATATAAAATAAAATAGATTTTTCTAAATTTTATAATTTTACTTATTAATTAACAAAAATATATTCTATAAAATAATATTTTTATAGAATATATTTTTATTTTTTCTGCATAAATATACTAATGTTTTTTCATTTTTTGCCTATTTTTATATTTTTCTCCCTTCTATTTGCATAAACTTTCAAAAATTACTATGGATTTTTAATAAAATTACATATATAATAAAATTAAAAATATTTTTAAACTACAAATTTCGAAAGGATTCGATAATCATGGCATTAATAGGAATACTAATAATTATAGTAGGATTTGCACTAAAGTTTAATACAATTGCCGTAGTAATTGTTTCAGGTATTGTAACTGGTTTAATTGCAGATATGAGCATTTCTGAAATATTAACAACTTTAGGACAAACATTTGTACAAAAAAGAGAAATGAGTTTATTTCTTTTAACATTACCAGTTATAGGTTTATGTGAAAGATATGGATTAAAAGAAAAAGCAATTATGTTAATAGAAAAAGTAAAAGGTCTATCTACTGGTAAACTTATCTCTGGATATTTATTCATAAGACAGGTGGCAGCAGCAATGGGAGTTAAGTTGGGTGGACATCCTCAATTTGTAAGACCTCTTATTAATCCAATGGCACAAGGAGCTGCTATATCAAAATGTGGAAAAATTGATGAGAAAGATGAAGATTTAATTAAAGCTACTTCGGCAGCTGCTGACAACTATGGTAACTTCTTTGGACAAAATGTCTTTTTAGCAAACTCTGGAGTACTTCTTATAGCTGGAACATTAGAGACTCTAGGTTACAATGTAGATACATTGCAAATTGCTAAAGCTTCAGTTCCTGTTGCTTTAATCGCATTTGCTTTAGGAGTTATTCAAAATTACTTATTAGACAAAAAACTTTCTAGAAAATATAAAAATAGGTAGGAGACAGTATGGATATTAAGGCACTTTCAAATATATTATTACAAATATTCTACATCATGGTTGGCCTATTCTTTTTACTTACTATGATGTTTACTTTAAAAGATAAAAATCATAAAACTAAATATGGTACTGCTCTATTTTGGGGAATTCTTGGTTTCATATTTATATTAGGTGAAGCTATTCCTCCTGTTATTTCAGGTTTTTTAATAGTAGTAATAGGTGTTTTAGCAGCCTTTAACCAAATTAATATGGGTACTATAAAACAATTAGATAGTACTTTCGCAAGCTTACAAGCAAATAAAATTGGTATAAAAATATTTGTTCCATCACTAATAATAGCTTTAGTAGCATTACTTATTGCTCAATTTACACCAATTTCTGGTGTAGCTGCTGTAGGTATTTCTGCAATGGTTGCTCTAGTAGCTACTTTCTTAATAACTAAAGCTAAACCTAGTGAACTTGTTGAAGATAGTAATAGAATGTTCCAAGCTGTTGGTTCAACTGCAATATTACCACAATTACTAGCTGCATTAGGTGCATTATTTACTGCTGCAAGAGTTGGTGATATTATATCTAATCTAATTTCAAGTGTTATTCCAGAAGGAAACATTTTAATAGGAATAACTGCTTATTGTGTAGGAATGGCTGTGTTTACTGCTATTATGGGAAATGCTTTTGCTGCATTTTCAGTTATTACTGTAGGTATTGGGGTTCCTTTCGTATTTGCACAAGGTGGAGATCCAATAGTTGCATCAGCACTAGCTATGACAGCTGGATTCTGTGGAACATTATTAACACCAATGGCTGCCAACTTCAACATTTTACCTGTGGCACTATTGGAAACAAAGGATAAAAATGCTGTAATAAAAGCTCAAGCTGTATTTGCATTTATTTTACTTGCAATACATATTCCGCTTATGTACTTTTTAGCATTCTAGTTTTAAAGGAGGCTTATATATGAAAATATTAATAACTGGTTTTGATCCATTTGGTGGAGAAAATATAAATCCAGCTTTAGAAGCTGTTAAAAAATTACCAGATACTATTTTAGGACAAGAAATCATTAAAATTGAAATACCAACTGTATTTAGAAAATCTTTAGAAACAATTGAAAAAAATATACAAAAGCATAATCCAGATGTAGTAATATCTGTTGGTCAAGCTGGTGGAAGATTTGGCGTTACTCCTGAAAGAGTTGCTATAAATATAGATGATGCAAGAATTAAGGATAATGAAGGCAACCAACCTATAGACATTTCTATCTATGAAGATGGAGAAGCTGCTTATTTTTCTAACCTTCCTATAAAGGCTATGGTTAAGGAAATGAATGACAATGGTATTCCTTCTTCAGTTTCAAACTCTGCTGGAACCTTTGTATGTAACCATGTTATGTACGGAATACTATACCTAGTAGATAAGAAATATCCAAACATCAGAGGTGGATTTATACATGTACCATACATACCATCTCAAGTAACTACAAAACCTAATACACCATCTATGTCTATTGATGATATAGCTAAAGGCTTAGAACTTAGCATAAAAGCAGTAATAGAAAATTCATCAGATATAAAAACTGTAGGTGGAACTATCTGCTAATGAGTAAAAATGTTAATATCTTTGTTTATGGTAGTTTAAGAGAAGGCTTTTTTAACTATGATCTTTACTTAAAGGGAAAAGTTAAATCAATAAGACCTGCTGAAATAAGTGGTTTTGAATTATACCATATGCCTTATAAAGGTTATCCAGCAGTATTGCCTGGCAACAATACCATAATAGGTGAAGTTGTTGAAATTGAAGATTACGATTCAACACTTAAAGCAATGGATGAAATGGAAGGTTTTCTAGGAGAAGGAAACCCTAATAATGAATACACAAGAAAACTTGTAAAAGTTAAATTAACTGATGATGAAAGCTATGAAGATTGTTATTCTTATTTTTACAATAAGGATATAGATCCAAAATTCCAAGATGAAGCTGTTTATATTGAAAATGGTGATTGGAAACACTACATGCTAAGTTCGAAATAAATTGTAAATACGCCTAGATATAGTTATACTACTTTCTCCGTCGCAAGCTCCAAGTCGACATACGTAAAACTATATCTAGGTCTTTCTTTTACATTTATATCTTTTTAAATGTAAAACTTAATGTTAAAACTTAGCATAAAGCTAAGTTTTTAAAATAGAAGTTGATATATATTATGCTTCGTCTCAATTTTTTCTTTATCGTATCTCTTTAGTGAATAAAACACTCGCTGTTCTACTGAATCTTTAATAACATAATGCAACATTGTAAAGAAAACTATTGTTCCTATAATTCCCCATCCATCATATCACTTCATCGCCATACTTATTAACATTTAAATAATTTACTTATTGTAAGTTTACTAAAAAATTATTACATTCTTTTCTATTCTTAAAAATGTATATATCTTTATCTTTTTCTTCTTTAAGAATATTATAAAAATTAGCTCTATGTGTCTTATTAAAATTCCATATCCATTTCATAAAATCTAAGTCGAATCTTTCAGGACAACCTCCCGCCATATCTGGACGCACTTTACCATAACTTGATATTACTCTTTTTATTACTCCAAAGAGGCATACCCTTCTTGGATAATCTAAGTACACTACAGTATCACATCTTTTTAATCTTTCCTTTAGGGTTCTATCATAATTACCATCTATAATCCATTTTTCTTTCTTTAATTCCTCATTAAGTAAACTATCAAATTCTTCCTTAGATATATTTACCCAACCTTCTTTCCAAAATAATTTATCTAAATGAATTACTGGTAATTTAATTTTTTCAGATAAATTTCTAGAGAAAGTGGATTTCCCACTTCCTCCACATCCAATTACTAAAACTCTTTTCATAAATTCCCCTCCTTTGTACACTTAAAAGTAATCTTTCCTTAGCAATCCATACCAAGCTTCATCACATATTCCAATATTATTCTTTCCAGCTTCCCTTAAAATCCCTTCAAATTTTAATCCACACTTCTCCATGACTTTTCCAGAATAAATATTACGTGTATCATGCCTAGCTTCTATTCGGTTAACCCCTACCTCTTCAATTAAATACTTTATTACAGCATAAAACGCCTCAGAAACTATACCTTTATTCCACCACGCCCTACCTATGCAATAATATATATGTGCTGATTCTACATTTTCATTAAATTTTCCCAATTATAAATTAACCTAATTATAGTTTAAAATACATTAACTTACAATTATAAAAAGTGCCTTATTAGGCACTTTTATTTAATACTTATTCAATTTCTTTTTTCAAAGATAATATCTTTCTCTGACACTTATATACCTGATAAAAAAAGGTGACACATATAATACTTATTAGAATAGCAAAATAGAATGAAATATTAGAATGATAATTTAAATAGTTATTCCATTGTGATGGTAATATAAGCAATTCACATATTGCTAAAATCAAGAATGTTTTTTGTATTCTTCTATACTGCTCAATCTTACTTTCATTATCACTATACAGCTCAAAACTCCCTTTCTTCCTAAAAAAGGCCCATACACCCCAAGTTTCTACAAGTTCCCCACCCGTCTCACGAACTAAATCATAAAATTCATTTTTTTGCTGTGTATCTTTATCTCTGATAATATCAACTCTATAAGTGTATTCTCCAGGTTCACATTTTTCAAACCAATATACGCCTAAGAAAAAACGTGTCATTGCATATCCTCTAGTCACCATGTAATTTAAAAAATACTCTTCACGATCTTTATCATAATACCATCTAAATTTAATCATTTACCCAATCTCACCTCTACCATTTTTTATAAGCTCTTCTAATCTATCTATTTCCTCTAATAAAATACTTTTCCCTAAGTTTGTAATCAGATACTCCTTTTTTCTCCTAGAATTCTTTTCTTCACTATAAAGCATAATCCAACCCTTTTCTAGCAATGTATTTATAGCACCATAGAGGGTACCTGCTCCTAATGAAACTCTTCTATTTGTTAGTTCCTCGACTCTTTGAATAATCCCATAGCCATGATTAGGTTTTAACACTGCTAACAATATATAATAAGTTGATTCTGTTATAGGTGTTCCCATTTTATAGCTCTCCTCTCGATATATCGTTACATGATATATTTATTATATCATATGACGATATATTGTAAATATGTTCCATTTATAAATTATGATATTAATTTTTATTTATATAAATACTACTTGTAATAAATAAAGACATGCAAAGATTATTTAATTCTATTGCATGTCTTTAACATTAAATATTTTTCATTAGTAATTCAAATTTCTATTCTTATATCTTAATCATTTATTTCATATTCTTGTAAGTTACTTTCACCCATTTTCTTCAAATCTTCAGCATTTGAAACATGGTTTCCACAATTATTTCCACAACATATTCCTTTTTTTATTGGTGCAAGTAAGAACCCTGCAACAACTCCTCCTAAAAAGCATGATAAAGCTAATAACCTTTTTTCATTATCATTCATAAATTTGTCCCCCTTATTATATATAAAATAATTATACCATTATATTATCCATTTTTATCCACTATGTTTCTATCTGTTAGTATTACTAAAACTTTTATTAAAATTTATATTTTAAATTTTGATATAATACCTTGTAATTTATTACTTAATTGATTTAAGTTATTTGTTACTGATTTTATTTCTTCCATTGAACTATTCTGTTCTTCACTAATAGCTAATACTTCTTCAGTAATTGCTACATTTTCTTCTGCTACTGAAGAAATACCTTGTATTTTATCAACTATAGTATTTGTATTATCTCCAATGCCTTTAAAAGATACACTTATTATTTGAATCCTTTGAAACATACTTTCTATCTCTTTTGTCATATCACTAAATGTTATCCCTGTACTATCAACTGCAATTTTTTGTTCTTTAGCAATTAAATCTGCGCATTTAATCTCATCAATAGATAACTTAGTATCCATAGTTATTCTTTTTAAAATTTCTCCAATTTCATTAGTTGCTACAGATGCTTCTTCTGCTAATTTTCTTACTTCTTCTGCTACTACAGAAAAACCCTTTCCATGCTCACCAGCTCTTGCTGCTTCAATTGCAGCATTAAGTGCTAATAAGTTAGTTTGTTCTGATATATTAGTAATAGTTGAGAGAATTTCCTCCACTTTTGCTACTTCTTTAGCAAGTTTTCCTACAACTTCTGTAACTTTATTGAATGCAACTAAATTTTCTTCTGTTTTTATACTTTGATTATTTACTGCTTCAAGCCCACTATTTATTAAATTCTTAGTTTTATCAACTGATTTATTAATAATATCTATATTCTTTTTATTTTCATCTATGTCTTTAGCAATTTCTTGAATTCCACTAGAAATATTATTGACACTTTCAGATTGTTTTGTAGCTCCTAATGCTATATTTTCAATGGCACAGGCCACTTCTTCTACAGATTTTTTATTTTGATTAATAGTATTATTCAAATCTTCAGAGGAACTTGCTACTCTATCAGCAGCACCTGTTATTTCTTCTACGATTGACTTTATACTTTTTATAAAATCATTGACTTCATTTCCTAGGGTTTCTAATTCATCTCCTGTTTTAATTTCTATTCTTTGATTTAAATCTCCAGATGAACTAATTTCCTTGAATCTTTTACCAAGCAAGTAAATAGGATTTGTTATTTTACTAGCTAATAAACTAGATAATATTAAAGCTAAAATAATACTAAAAACCATATTTATAGATATACTTGCAATCAACTGACTTCTTGCTTCTAAAATTTTACTAGAATCTATATCTACACCAATTATTGCTATTACTTTCCCATTGCTATTTTTTATAGGCGCATATCCTGAAATAACTGTTCCCCATTCATCTGTGTACATTTCTTTGTCTGCAGATGCTATTCCTTCAAAAGCACTTTTCATTTCTGGTAAGTAATCATATTCATATCCTATGGCAGTTTTGGATTCTTCATCTGAATCTATAATAAAAGCTGTTTTATCTTTTCCCTTTTCTACCATAGTATAAATGCCTTTTATTCCTGTTTCTTTTTTGAAATTAATCATTCTAGTTCTCAAGTCTTTATAAATATCACTTGACTGATCATCAATGCTTTTTAATTTCTCATGAAGATCTCCATCAATTATTAAAGAAGAAGCAGATGCTAATCTTGATACCTCTACTCTAATATCTTCTAAAAGACGTTTATTATTAATATTATATTGTATTATCCCTGTTATTAAAGAGATAAAAATAACTATCATTCCAAAATATAAAAATAATTTTCCCCTAATGCTTCTTAATACCTTTAACCTTACCATTATCTAATATTCCTTTCGCTCCCAAAATCCAATTATTTAAAAATAGATTTTCTTCCCCATTTTCTAGTAAAATATATTTTTAAAATTTCTATTCAAGGAATATTCTACCTTCTTTATCAATATGAGTCAAAATAAAATTTACATTATATGATATAATAGTTACAAATATTATTGGAGATGATTTAATGGAAAATAAAATAGATATACTAACACAAATAATTAAAGAAAGTAATAATATAGTATTCTTTGGTGGGGCTGGAGTAAGTACAGAATCAGGTATTCCTGATTTTAGAAGTTCTAATGGTCTATTTAATGAAAAACTTAATATAACATTTACTCCTGAACAATTAGTATCACATAGCTTTTATATAAGATATCCTGAAGAGTTTTTTAATTTTTATAAGGCTAAACTTATATATCCTGATGCTAAGCCGAATAAAGCTCACATTACTTTAGCTAAGCTTGAAGAAATGGGAAAATTAAAAGCTGTTATAACTCAAAATATAGATGGCCTTCATCAAGCTGCTGGAAGTAAAAATGTTTTTGAACTTCATGGTTCTGTTCTAAGAAATTACTGTGTTAGCTGTAATGCCTTTTATGATGAAAAATTCATTTTAGAATCTAAGGGTGTACCTACTTGTACTAAATGTGGCGGAAGAGTTAAACCAGATGTTGTTTTATATGAGGAAGGCCTTGATGATGCTACTATTAGAGGTTCAATTGATGCAATTTCTAAAGCAGATACCTTAATTATTGGTGGTACCTCCCTTGTAGTCTATCCTGCTGCTGGGCTTATAAATTATTTTAGAGGAAAGAACTTAGTCTTAATAAATAAAAGTACAACTTCTGCTGATAACAAAGCTAATTTAGTTATTCATGATTCCATAGGAAAAGTTCTAGATGAAGCTGTTAATAATCTATAAAAAAGTATTAAAAAGTCGTTATAACAATAGTCTTAATTGCTATAACGACTTTTTCTAGCTTATACATAACTTAATTTTTTTAATAATAGAGATACCTATAATTAATACTATGGATATTGCAATATAAATTGGATTAAAGTTTATTAACTCTAAAGAATATGCTAATGAAATCGAAGTTACTAATTTGGACATAGTCGCTATTCCAATAAATTTATATGAATTCATTTTTGCCAATCCTGCTCCAATACAAATAACTTCATCAGGCAGTATAGGTAAAACAAATAACATTAGTATTATTATAGTCTCATTTTTTTGTATATATTTATTAAATTTATCTATTTTTTTATCATCTATTATTTTATTTATAATACTTCTTCGTGCAAATTTTGCAATTAAAAACATAACTATTATTCCAAGAACGGTACCTGTAAATCCTATAGTCGCCCCCTTTAGAGGCCCTAGTATAGAACTGCCTCCAATTATAGTAACTGGCTCTGGCAAAGGTAATATTATTGGTTGTAAAAAACATACTATAAAATACAATATCTCTTCATTCATAACTTTATATTACTCCTCTCTATTATTCTTAAAATAGTAAAATGCTATTACTGATGTTAAAAGAGTTAAAAGTGCTAAATAACATTTATTAAAAAGTAATATACTAAACATAATTATTAATATTAGTTTCATATTTAATTCCTTTCATCAACTGATTTACTTAAATATTAGAAGAAATACTTTAACGAAATACATATGAAAATATTAATTTTTCTTAATAAATAAAGAGATAAACATTATATTCCTTGCTCCGTCGCATGGGCTCCAAGTCATCTTGTTATGATACTTTAAAACTAAAGAAGCATAGCTTTCTTAGCTATGCTTCTTTTAGTATAACATCAAATTTTATATAATCACTTATTTTTTCTACCTTTATGTCACCTTCATGCAAATCAATTATTCTTTTCACTATGGCTAATCCTAAACCTGTTCCTTCTTTATTTCTTGATTTATCTTCTCTATAAAATCTTTCAAAAAACCTATCTAAATCTTTTTCTTCTAACTTTTCACACTTATTAATAAATGAAATTACTACTTTACTATTAACAACATTTAATTCAACCTTAAATTCAGAATTATAATCACTATATTTTTCTGCATTTTTTATAAGATTTTCAAACACTCTCAATATTTGAACAGCATCAATATCACAAAAAACTTCTTCGTATTGATTTTTTAATTTGACCTCTATGTTTTTTTCATCAAAGCTTATAATACTCTCCCCTACTGCTTGACTCAATAACATTGCTATATTAACTCTAGTTTTTTCAAGTTTAATGTCGTTACCTGTTAGTTTTGTATATTCAAACAATTCATTTACTAATGATTTAAGCCTTAAACTCTTATTATAAGCAATGCTAATATATTCATCTCTAAGATTTTCATCAATATCTTTTCTATTTAGAAGCTCTAAATATCCTACTATAGAAGTTAAAGGAGTTTTTAAATCATGGGATATATTTGTTATTAACTCATTTTTATTATTTTCTATTCTTTTTTCATTTTCTATTTTTTCCCCTAATTCTAAGGACATACTATTTATACTTTTACAAAGGTCTGCCAGTTCATCTCCACCTTTTACTTTAATTGTTTTTCCAAACCCTTCATCTTTAATTATCTTAACTTCTTTCGTTATAAGCTTAATATACTTTACTTTTCTATTTACAAGAAATAAAAATACTATTAAGAATATAGATATCCCTATAATACAAATCAAGTAAAATAAGTTAATTGAAAAAAAATAGTCTATTCCTACATATTTTTTAATTTGCGGAAATACTTTCAATCCAATTACACTTATAAATAATAAACCTTCAATAGCCATTATAATTGATATCAATACTACTAAAATTAAGTAAATACTAAGCTTTTCAAAATTAATTTTTCTAAATGGTTTTGTATTAAACAGTAATATGGTTATTATAAATATAACTATTGCAAATATCTTAAAATCTGTATCATCAATATTAAATAAATTAATATTTATTACTCCAGTATTTTGCTGTTTTGCTACTAATACAGCATATCCCTCTACCATAATCATTTGTGCTAGAATAAACCCAAATAGAGCACCTAAAATTAAATTGTATTTAATTTTCCTTATACTAATCATATTTTGTACCCTACTCCCCATACTGTTTTTATATATTCTGGATTCTTAGGGTCCTCTTCTATCTTTTGTCTAAGTTTAGTTATATGAACCATTATAGATGTATCTGAAACAGAATATTTATCTCTCCATATAGATTCATAAATCTTATCAACACTAAAAACAATATTTCTATTCCTTGCAAGAAGTTCTAAAATTTTATATTCTGTTGGAGTAAGATTTTTTTCTTCTCCTGCTACTGTAACTCTATGCATATCTGTATTAATCTCTAGATCTTCTATTTTAATAATACTTTTATTACTATTATTAAAAACTGTATATCTTCTTAACTGTGCCTTTACCCTAGCAATAAGTTCCATGGAACTAAATGGCTTTTGAATATAGTCATCTGCACCTAAAGTAAGTCCTTTAACCATATCAATTTCTTCACTTTTTGCAGTCAAAAATATAACTGGCATAGTATACTCTTTTCTTATATTTATTAATGCTGTTGTTCCATCCATTTTAGGCATCATGATATCTAATATCACTAAATCATAATCTTTTTTGCTTATTGCTTCTAATACTTCTTCTCCATTTGATACTTTGTCTATATAAAACCCCTCTGTCTGTAAATATATTTCAACTAAATCTCTTATTTCATTGTCATCATCTGCAATTAATATTTTCTTACTCATCATTGCCTCCTTTACACCTTAAAACTATAAAATTAGTATCTTCAAAGTTTATGGTATTTATCATTTCACTTGCTAAATATCAGCTACTTCATGCTATAGCTCCTACTAATCTTGGATTTTTAATATACTCTAACATAAACATTAATTATCACTCCAAATACTTATTTCCAATAATTCTAGAAAAAAATATTTAATTTGTAAGTAATAAAATTATTAAGATTTATTAATAATTTCTAAAAATAAAGAGAGGCTATTTGTATAAATGGCCTCTCTAAAACACTTAAAACTATTTTATAGCTTTTTTTCAATTCTATTTCTTATATCCTCCATGCGCTTATCCAAAGCTGCACTAATCTCTGAACATTCAATTAATTCCTTACTTATTACTTCAGCCTCATCTGGATCGATATTTTTCTTATATCTTAATTTATGTTCTAAGCTTGCCCAAAAATCCATTGCTATTGTTCTAAGTTGTACCTCTACCTTCATCCTTTTCTTTTCATTCTTTAGGAAAATTGGCACTTCTATAATTAAATGTAAACTTCTATAACCGCTTTCTTTAGGATTTTTTATATAATCTTTTTTTTCAATTAATTTAATATCATCTTGGCTTAGCAAACATTCTGCTAACATGTAAATATCTTCAGGAAATGAACAAATTACCCTTACCCCTGCTACATCATTTATATTCTCTTGTATTGCTTCTAATGAAAAAGGTAGTTCTTTTCTATTAAGCTTTCTTATAATCCCATCAGTAGATTTTAATCTGGACTTTATATTTTCTATAGGATTTCTATCATATTGTAATGAGAACTCTTCATTTAATACATTAAATTTTGTTTCAACTTCCATAATTGCACAACGATAATAAGCCATTAACTCATTCATAGGCATCATATTTCTTTGTATGGCTTCTAATATATCCTCATTTATTAACTTTTCTCTTAAAAACTTTTTACCAACCCTTTTTAGCATATAATCATCCTTTTCATAGTTAATGTTACTACACTAATATATTAACATCACCTGAATATAAAAACATTACTTTTATTACATGTTAATAATTTTTTAAAATATTATAATAAACTTATTCCAATAAACTTATGTAATATTATTTAAAGGAATTTCCACTAATTTTTAGTATACTATACTATATAAAAATAATTATATAATATCATTTAAAACAAAATCATGGTATGAAGAGGTGTTTACATATGAAAAAAGGAAAATTAAATAAAATAACTGATGTTAAAGGAATAAAAGTAGGACATAAAACTATAGATAATGGTGATATTCATACTGGAGTAACAGTAATCATTCCAAGTGAAGATAACATATTCAAAAATAAATATGTTGCTTCATCTTATATAATAAATGGGTTTGGTAAGACAAGTGGTTTAGTTCAAATAGAAGAACTAGGAACTTTAGAAAGTATTATAGGTCTTACAAATACTCTAAATGTTGGTACCGTACAACAATCTATTGTAAAGCATATGCTAAAAGATAACTTAGATATAGGTAAGGAAACAGGAACTATTAATGTTGTTGTAGGAGAATGTAATGATGGTTATCTTAATGATATCCGCGCTTGTGCTATTAAAGAAGAAGATGTTTATGAAGCTATTGAAAATGCATCTACAGATTTTGATCTTGGAAGTGTTGGCGCAGGTAGAGGAATGTCATGTTTTCAAATGAAAGGTGGGATAGGCTCTGCTTCTCGTATTATTGAGTTAGATAGGCAAGAATATACTGTAGGTGTTTTAGTTTTAAGTAACTTTGGACTAAAAAAAGATTTTATCTTTGATAATATTAGTTTTGCTGATATAGAGGATGAAGATTTAGAAAAAGGAAGCATCATGATTATACTTGCTACAGATATCCCCCTATCATCACGCCAATTAAAGAGAATTTGTAAAAGAATGAGTGTTTCTTTATCTAGGCTTGGATCTCACTTAGGAAATGGTAGTGGCGATATTGTAATTGGTTTTTCTACTGCAAATGTAATTCCTCACTACTCAGAAGCTGATATAATTAACGTAAAAGAAATTCACGAAAATAAAATAGATACAGTTTTTAGAGCTTCAATTGAAGCATGTGAAGATGCAATTATGACTTCTTTATTATGTAATGAAACTCTTTTAGGAAGAGATGGGAATACTAGATTATCTTTAAAGGATACACTAAATAAAATAATTTAGCATATGTTAAGAAATATCATATTTCTACCACTTATTATTTATATTTTTTAGAGAAATATGATATTTCATAATTAATTTTTGAACGTAAATATTTTTAATAATATAACTGAAAAATATATTTTTTATTTTATCTATAAAGTTCATTTACTTCCTCATTCACTATTAACTTTTCTTTAATTATATACCTTGGTCTAGCTTTAGTTTCATTATATATTTTACCTATATATTCTCCTATTACACCTAAAGAAAGTAATTGGATTCCACCTATCATCCAAATTGAAATTACAATTGATGTCCATCCTATTTCAGCTTTTCCTAGAAATTTTACTACTAACGAGTATATTAACGCAATTAAACTTATGAAGAAAAGAAGGAATCCTAAAGTAGAAATTATTCTTATAGGCTTAATACTAAAAGAAGTTATCCCATCTATTGCAAATCCAATCATCTTCTTCAATGGATACTTAGACTCTCCAGAAAAACGTTCATGCCTTTCATATTTAATAACAGAATTTTTGTAGCCCATTAGGGGAACTAGTCCTCTTAAAAATAAATTTACTTCCTTGAACTCACTTAAAGTATTTAATGCTCTTTTACTCATTAGCCTATAATCTGCATGATTATAGATAATTTCTACTCCTAGCTTATTCATAACTTTGTAAAAGCTTAAAGCCGTTGTTCTTTTAAAAAAGCTATCTTTTTTTCTTAAATTTCTAACTCCATATACTATATCATTACCTAAGTAATATTCCTTAACAAATTCCTCAATAATATTTATATCATCTTGCATGTCAGCATCTAAGGAAATAACCATGTCTGCTTTTTCTTTAGCTGTCATTAACCCTGCAAACAATGCATTTTGTTTCCCTATATTTCTTGATAAACTTAATCCTAATACTTTACTATTTCCATTATGTAGACTTTTAATTATATCCCAAGTTTCATCTTCAGATCCATCATCAACAAATAATATTTTGCTTTTTTCAGATATTTGTTCATCATATATCATTTTATTTATTTTTTCTAAAAGTCTTTTATTTATTTCTATTAAAACCTCTTCTTCGTTATAGCATGGTATAACCACATACAATACTTCTCTCATATCTTATCCTCATAAAACCATTAAATAATATCTACTTTATATTTATTTTAGCATTTATGTTTTATTTTGTATCTTAAAAATAAAAAAAGACTGTAAAAACAGCCTTTTTCAGTTTTTATACTATAAATATTAGACTACTCTTGTACCATGAATTTCATTAGCACCAGTATATTCTAATATAAACTCTCTATTTTGCTTATTTACACCTTTACCAGGCATAATAATTATTCTATCATTAGCATAATTAACTAATTTTTTAAGAGCTTCTCTTCCTATTAATGCATTTTCCATTCCACCTTTAGTAAGTATTCTATCTACTCCAAGGTCCACTAATTCATCAATAGCCTCATTTTTATTTTCTATACTGTCAAAAGCCATATGGAAGGTTATTTTCATAGGTTTAGCTTCTTCCACTAATTTTTTAGTTAATTCTAAATCTATTTTCTTTCCTTTTAAAGCTCCAATTACAACTCCATAAGCTCCTAGTTCTTTACACATTTTTATGTCTTCTAACATAATTTCTGTTTCTTCTTTTGAATATTCAAAGCTCCCACCTCTTGGTCTTATAATGACCATAACTGGAATTTTAAGAGTGTTAATTGTCTTTTTTATAGTTCCAAAGCTAGGAGTAGTACCATCTTCTAGAAGATTATCACATAATTCTATTCTATGTGCTCCTAGAGCTTCTGCTTTAACTGCTTCATTGTAATTTCCAACACATGCTTCATATATTTTCATAAAAAACCTCCTAAGTTAAATGACTATAGAAAACTTATATATTAAATATTATTATATAAACATCAAATCTATGTCAAAAATAAAAAACTCAAAAGAAAACTCAACCTAAGTGAAGTTATTCTTTGTACAGTATTTATTTAACTGTACAATATAAAATAACAAATCTCAAGGTTGAGCTTTTAAATTAATATTTTCTTAATGTTTTATTATAATATTGGAGTTTCTGCTAAATTTTTATACCTTTCATATCTTTCCTTAGCATCTTGCTCTGTTTTTGCAAATAAATCTTCTGCAAGTTCTGGGAATGCCTTTGCTAATGAAGCATATCTAACTTCACCCATTAAGAATTCTCTTAAGCTACTAGTTGGTGCTTTGGAATCTAAATTAAATGGGTTCTTACTATTAATCTTTAAATCTGGATTATATCTATATAGATGCCAATATCCTGAATCAACAGCTCTCTTTTCTTCATATGGAGTATTAGACATACCTATCTTAATTCCATGAGATATACAAGTAGCATAAGCTATTACTAATGAAGGTCCCTTATAAGCTTCAGCTTCTGCAATTGCTTTAAGAGTTTGATTTAAATTAGCTCCCATACAAACTTGTGCTACATATACATAACCATATGTCATAGCCATTAAACCTAAATCTTTTTTCTTAGTTCTCTTTCCATTTGCAGCGAACTTAGCAACTGCTGCTTCTGGTGTTGACTTAGAGGATTGACCACCAGTATTTGAATAAATTTCAGTATCAAATACTAAAACATTTATATCTTCTCCAGATGCTAATACATGATCTAAGCCCCCATATCCAATATCATAAGCCCAGCCATCACCACCAAATATCCATTGAGATCTCTTAACAAAGAACTCCTTATCCTTTAATATTTCCTTTGCTATTTCTGAATTATCTTCTTCTAAAACTCTTCTTAAGTTTTCTGCTCTTTGTCTTGTTCCTTCTCCATTATCTACATTATCTAACCAGTCTTGTAATACAACTTTAGCTTCTTCGGACATATTACCTTCTTTTAAAGCTATTCTTATATTGTCAGCAATTCTTTCTCTAATAGTCTTAACTCCTAAAAACATTCCAAGACCATACTCTGCATTATCTTCAAATAATGAATTAGCCCAAGCTGGACCATGACCATTATGGTTTGGTCTATAAGCAGTAGCAGCACCTGATGAAGCCCAAATTGATGAACATCCAGTTGCATTTGCAATCATCATTCTATCACCAAATAATTGAGTAACAAGTTTAGCATATGGAGTTTCTCCACATCCTGCACAAGCTCCTGAGAATTCAAGTAATGGTTCTTCAAATTGACTACCTTTAACTGTATTCTTACTCATAGGATTTTCTTTTGGAGTAAGCTTTTCAACAGCATAATTCCATGCTTCAATTTGCTCACTTTGAGTATCCATTGGTTTCATAACTAAAGCCTTACCTGGTGCTGGACAAATTTGAGCACAGTTTCCACATCCAGTACAATCTAAAGGAGTAATACCTATAGTATAATTATATTCCGTATTTCCCTTAACTCCATTTGCTTTTACACTCTTATAGCTATCTGGAGCATTTTCAACTTCTTTATTAGTTGCTAAAAATGGTCTAATAACTGCATGAGGACATACAAATGAACATTGATTACATTGAATGCATTTATCTGGAAGCCATTCAGGAACGTTAACAGCTATACCTCTCTTTTCAAAAGCAGTAGTTCCAGCCATAAAAGTACCGTCTGAAACTCCTAAATCTACAAAGGTTGATACAGGTAAACTGCTTCCTTCTAATTTGTTTATTGGAATACAAATTTCCTCAACAAATTTTGGAACACTCATCTTTTCTGCTAACATATCATCTTCTGCATTTTTCCAATCACTAGCAGGGTTTACTTTAACTAATGATTCTAAGCCCTTATCAATAGCTTCATAGTTCATATTAACTACTTTTTCACCCTTTTTGCCATAGGATGTAACTACTGCTTCTTTTAAATATTTAACAGCATCTTCAATAGGAATAATGTTTGCTAATTTAAAGAAAGCAGCTTGCATTATCATATTAATTCTTCCACCAAGACCTATTTCTTGAGCTATTTTAATTGCATTAATAATATAGAATTGTATATTATTTTCTGCTATATACCTCTTTATCTTAGCTGGAAGTCTTTTATTTAATTCTTCTTCATTCCAAATGGTATTTAAAACAAATACTCCATTTTTCTTAAGACCTTTTAATATATCATAATTATAAACATAAGATTGATTATGACATGCTACAAAGTCTGCTTGATCTATTTCATAATGAGACTTAATTGGAGTTTTACCAAATCTTAAGTGAGAAACTGTAATTCCTCCTGATTTTTTAGAGTCATAAGCAAAATATCCTTGAGCATACATATTTGTATGATCTCCTATTATCTTAATAGCACTTTTATTTGCTCCAACTGTACCGTCTGAACCTAATCCCCAGAACTTACATGCTGTTATTCCTTCTGGAGTAGCATCTATATCATCCTTAGGAGATAGAGAAAGATAAGTAACATCATCTTCAATTCCTATAGTAAATCTGTTTTTAGGTTTTTCTTCTTTTAAATTATCAAAAACTGCTGCTATATCTGATGGGTATGGATCCTTTGAACCAAGTCCAAATCTACCACCATATACTTTTGGTGGATTTTCCATTTCATTAACAGCTCTAACTATATCTAAATATAAAGGCTCGCCAATAGATCCAGGTTCTTTAGTCCTGTCTAATACAGCTATTTTCTTCACACTCTTTGGTATAACTTTTAATAGCTTTTCTATTGAGAATGGTCTATAAAGTCTTACCTTTACAAGTCCAACCTTTTCACCCTTACTTCTTAAATAGTCTATAGTTTCTTCAGCAACTTCCATTACTGATCCCATAGCTACTAATATTCTATCTGCATCTTTATCGCCATAATAATCAAAACAATGATATTCTCTTCCAGTAAGTTCAGTTATTTTTGCCATATATTCTTCAACTATATCTGGAATATCTTCATAGTATTTATTTAAAGATTCAGTTAACTGGAAGTACACATCTGGATTTTGTGCTGTTCCTCTTATAACTGGATGATCTGGATTTAATGCATTTCTTCTAAAATTATCTAAAGCTTCATGATCTACAAGCTTTGCTAACTCATCATATTCTAAAAGTTCAATTTTTTGTATTTCATGAGATATTCTAAATCCATCGAAGAAATTTACAAAAGGCATCCTTGCCTTAATAGCAGTTAAATGTGCAACTGCTGATAAATCCATAACTTCTTGAACTGATCCTTCTGAAAGCATTGCAAACCCTGTTTGCCTTGCTGCCATAACATCTTGGTGATCACCAAATATGCTTAGAGATGAGGTTGCAATTGCTCTTGCAGCTACATGTATAACTGCCGGAAGCCTTTCTCCTACCATCTTATACATATTAGGGATCATAAGTAATAAACCTTGTGAAGCTGTAAAAGTTGTTCCTAAGGCCCCTGCTTGAAGAGTACCATGAAGTGCCCCAGCTGCTCCTGCCTCTGATTGCATTTCAACTACCTTTACAGGCTTACCAAATATATTTTTTCTTCCCTTTGCAACCCATTCATCTACATGCTCAGCCATAGGTGAAGAAGGTGTTATTGGATAAATAGAGCTTACTTCTGTTAAAGCATAAGAGACATAAGCTGCTGCAGTATTTCCATCCATGGTTTTTGTTCTTCTCATACTTATTAATCCTCCTTTGAATTTTCTACTAATAAAATTATTTATATAAAAACACTTTAATATTTTAAGTATTTGCATTGCTATCTTCTATTATGCAATCAATATTTTATATAGAAATATAGCGTAAATTTACTATACCAAATTTTTCTTAATTTTAAAAGATAATGATTTTAATTATCAGCAGTAATATGTTATAAAGTTTTACTATCATATAATTTAATAAAAAATAGAGTCTTGAAGTCCTTTAGTGCTTATTAAAAAAAATTAAATATAACTCCCTTTAAATTAAATAAGAGTATTAACGAATTTAAATGGTTAATACTCTTTTCTAATTAAATTGTTATTAATTGTAACAGTCTAAATACATGTAATCTTTTAATTAAAGTGGTATAAATATAATTCTTCTAAAGAAGGTTGAACACTACGGTATTCATATCCTTCAATTTTTTTATCAGTAACTATTCTAGCAAAAATTTTATTATTATAATTAGTTAAATTTGTCATAATGAACTTCTTTTCTATTTCTTTTATATCTTTCTTATCTTTTATTTCTATTTCAAATGTTTTATCTTCAATTTCTTTAACTAATTTAGTTGGAGAATCTTTTTTTATAATTTCCCCTTTTTTAACTAAAAGAATTTCCTTTGCTATAAATTCAATATCCGAAACTACATGAGTTGCAATAATAACTATTTTATCTAAAGAAATTTCACTTATAAAATTTCTAATTCGTATTCTTTCCCTAGGATCTAATCCAGCTGTTGGTTCATCTAAAATTAAAACCTCTGGATCATTTAAAAGAGCTTGAGCTATTAAAATTCTTTGTTTCATTCCACCTGAATAACTTTTTAATTTTTTATGTTTATGTTCTTCCATATTGACAAGTCCTAGTACATATTCTATTTTTTCTTTTGCTTGTTTTTTACTTAATCCTTTTAAAGCAGACATATACCATAAAAATTTTTCTCCTGTAAAATCATCATAAATCCCTTGATTCTGAGGCATATATCCAAGTATATTTCTAAAAACTTCTCCAATATCAATTATATTTCTTCCATTATATAAAATCTCACCACCACTTGGTTTTAAGTTATCAGTTATTATATTCATTAAAGTTGACTTTCCGGCTCCATTAGGCCCAAGTAATCCATAAATCCCCTTAGTCAAGGTTACATTAAAATCCTTTAATGCATAAGTAAGTCCTTTATCATAGCTTTTATTTAAATTTTTAATTACTAATTCCATAAATTATTACCCTTCCGTTATTACATATTTTTTATAACTAAAAATACTTATAAGCATTATTAAAAGTAAACTTAAACTATAATAAATGAAATTTTTTATACATCCATTTGTAAATGAAAAACTATTAAATGATAAAAATACATTATTGAAACTTAAAAACCTTAAAGTTGTAATTCCTTTAAACTCTATTATTAAAGGTAATAAAATAATAATAGCTGATAAAATTATTGATTTAATGGTATCTTTTAAATAAATTGAGATTAGCATAATAATCAAGGATATTAAAATAAAGCCAATAACCCTAAATAACAAGTTTAAAAATAAAAACTGCAAAGTATTTAAGTTTAGATTTATATTTTGATAAAAACTAATATTTTTAATATTTGCTTCTAAATAATTAATACCTAACATATTCTTAGTCTGAAAATATATAGGTAAAATAGTAAATATACTTACTATTAGTGATAAAATTATATTTAAGGAAAACTTACTTTTAAAGATATCTTTCCTTCCTTTTAAGGTTGTCCTTATAAGTTTTATAGAATTATTTCTATAGTCATACGAAAATATGCTATTAACCGTAATTATTAAAGCTAATGCTGCCAAAATCCCTAAATTTAAAGATGTATTAGTATTTAAAAATAAATTTCTTGCAGAAAGTTCATTTAATAAATATTTATTATTAACTTCAGTATTTTTTATATTTAAATATTGATTAAAAAATATACTAAATCCTAAGTAATTCTTTAATATATCATCTAATTCTAATATTTGAATATTATATTCTTCTTCACTTATTTCATTATTTTTTAACTTCTTAGACAGATCCGAATAAATTTCAGAATAATTATCAAAAGTATACTTTTCTTTTAATATGGCTTTTTCCTTTTCCTCTGTTAATTCACCATTAAATTTATTTATGTAATTTAAATAAACTCCTTTGTTTATATCAATAAAATAGTAATTATCCTTTATTTTATTCAAGCCTATAAATAATAATATTAATAAAATTATTATCCCTTTGTTCAATATAAATAACTTATAGGTTTCAAAAAAAGTTATTTTTACTGTTGAAAAAATTTTATCAGTAAATCTATTTATTACTAAAATATTCTTATTAAAGTCATTTTTATTTTCTTCTTTATTCATATAAATATGGATATTTATCCAAATAAATAAGGGAATTAAGACGCCCAAACTAATTAAAGTAAACTCTTTTAAAGAAATTGCCCTATTAAAAATGCTAATGTTTATATAATTCCCTAAAATATTATAAGCATTTAAATAAGAATATAAGTTTATATATTTAAAAAAATTTAAAGAGGATATTTCTGGAAGTATATTATAAGTAATAATACTAATGAGAAAAATAGCAATTGTATATAAAATAACCTTCATAGTATTTTTAACTTTTGTAAACATATATGCTATAAATAATCCTATAAAAATATTTATAATTATCTTATATATAAAATATAATATTAAAAATCCATCTAAATTAATATTTAATATTGATGTTTTAAAAATTTCCAAGGACTGAAGTGGAACCTTTAAATTTCCAAATCCAAAAAGAAACTTAGATAGCATAAATATTCCACCATATAAAATAATAGAAAGTATTGTAATAGTAATTATGTGAAGATAAATTTTACTTACTATAGTTTTCTTTCTACCATTTTTATTTGCTTTAATAAGATTTAATAGCCCCTTATCCCTTTCATATTGAAAAATATAAAAGCTTAATAAAAACACCAAAACCATAGATATAATATCTACTATTTTGTATTCCATTATAGCTTCAACACCTTTCCCATATATGAGAGAAAGATTTAATCCTTCCATTTTTTCAAAATCATTAGCTGTTTTTATAATATTATTATAAGAAAAGCTACCCTTTTTATTAAAAATAGAAAACTTAAGCATTTTATCTTTATTACTTTTAACATTGTTTAAAAACTCATCATAAGAATTTATATAATTTATATTCTCTTTTATATAGTTCAGTAAAATAAGGTCTTCGTCTAATTCTTTAGAATTTTTATATCTATTCACATCTAAATTATTTTTTATTTCTATCAATTTTTCATCAAATTCATTTGAATCTGTAAATAATAAATAGTAATTTGATTTTTCTTGTATTTCTTTTTCTATTATAGATTTTGCTTCTTCTATATCTGCATTTTTTATGTTACCTAAATACTCCTCATATGCTGACTCTTTAAAAATAAAGTTCTTTGAAAATGTTGATTGAGATATTAAAAATAGACTTAAATTTAATATTATTCCTAAATTTATTAGAATTATTACTGATATTTTGCTAAAAACTTTTTTAAATTCATATTTTAACATATATATCCCTCTCTAAATTCTTAGTATAAAGCATTAATTTATAAATTATCATGCTAATTGAATCCATAATCTACTTCTAATAAATCCTTTACTTTTCCATAACCCTTTAATAATTCTTCTTTATCTATATATTTAATACCACTAATATTGGGATTTTCTATACTTTTATAGTAAATAAATGCTCTCTCATTACCTGGTGCAAAATTCACAATATTTTTTGATAAATCAAAGTTCTCAAAATAAACTTCTTTTAATAACTCATTCTCAGTATTATAAATCTCTAATTTATTTTTATCCTCAAATAACTTATAAATATACTCAAGGTCAGAATAATATTGTCTAATTTCTTTAACTTCATTCTCCTTAATGATATTCCCATCTAAATCAGTAATATATTCTATTCCATCACTACCATTATAACTATAGAAATATAATTTATCATTTAAAGCAACAGGTCTACTAATTCCATCATCATAAACTGGAAATTTATCAAGTTTATTATTTTTTATATTATAATTATATACTTCATTGTAAGAAGTATATTTTTCATCTGTCTTTGATGCTTCAAAATATAAATTGTTTTTATATGCATACAAACTAAGTATATAAGTTTTATTATTATTATCTTCATAAACAGTTTCCAGTTTCTCTTTTTTAAGATCATAAGCATATACTCCTATCCCACTATCCATACCATTTGGCATAGTCGAAAAATAGACCTTCCCCCTATGAATTATAAAATCATTAACTGGAGTAGAAAAATATAAAATTTCCTTTTTGTTTGTCCCATCAAGATCTGCTTTAAATAAAGATAAGTAACTTTCCTGACCTTTTAAATATTCATTTATATAATATATATTATTATTATAAATAATTGGAGCAATTTCAGGAAAATATCCACTATATCCATGACATTCTTCATTATTGTGATTACAGTTAGGCTTATTACATAAAATTATAGAGTTATCAGATTCTTTATCAGAATAGTAAATATTATTTTTTAATAAATAATAATATCCATTATCTGATTCATATAAATCATGAAATCCATTACTACTAAAATACATATACTGATAATCATAATCTTGATTATATTCATCATCTTTAAATGAAGTACATCCAACTAATAAAATTAATATTGCTATTAAACTAACAAAAAATTTTTTTCTCATTCTCTCTCCTATTATCACCATATAAAGGAGCTATCGCAACAGCCCCTTTATTAGTTATTATTATAATATATTATATAGTTCCTCTGTTACTCTTCCAGTTCCAGTTTCTAATGCCTTACCTACCGCATATCCAATTCTATAAGTTTCGTTAGTCTTTGCTCCTATCTTTCCAGAAGCGCTTCCTGCTTACATTCCTTCCTAATAACCTTATACCACTTAATTGATTTTTTGTAAATAATATACATGGCTTTCCGTGTATTAATACAACATTAATTATCTAAATTGTTCTTTTTTACAATTAATAGGAAGAAGTTAACTTTAATTATTTCTTTTTCCCTATAGAATCTCTATCTTAAATTACCTACTACTCTTTCTCATTACTAATAGTAAATTTTCTCTTAACAATATTATCTCTAATAAACTAATCTCAATTTTATCTATAAATTATTTCATATACTAGATAAAAAAAAGTAGGAGATAATTCTCCTACTTTACCACTTTAATTCCTTTTTCATTTCAATAACAAGTATATGGGATTTTTTATTAGCCTTAATCTTTATATCTTCCTCAACAATTTCAAGTGCATCTCTTTCATTAAGATCAATATTATTAATAGTTGAGTTTCCTTCTATTTGAACTAAATATCCTTGTCTTCCTTTTCCTACTGGAAAATCTATTTCTTTATTCTCATCTAGTTCAACTACATAGAAGTTAGCATCTTGATTAATCTTTATAGGTGCACTTCCATCTTTACTTGATACTATATTAAGCCATTTATTTTTTCTTTCTTCTTCTTTAAATCTATAGTCCCCATACGCTGGATTATACCCCTTCTTATCTGGAACTACCCAAATTTGAAGCAATCTTGTAGTTTCATTGCCTAAGTTTTGCTCACTATGAAAAACTCCTGTACCAGCACTCATATATTGAACTTCTCCTCTATATACAGTGTTTTTATGTCCCATAGTGTCACTATGACTTAATCCACCACTAATAACATAAGATACAATTTCCATGTCCTTATGTGGATGAAAATCAAATCCTGTACCTGCTTCTATTAAATCGTCATTTATTACTCTTAAAACTCCAAAGTTCATATTATCTATATTGAAATAATCTGCAAAAGAGAAATGGAATATACTTCTTAGCCATCCTAAATCACTCTTCCCCATATTTCTATGATCTAATTTTCTTAACATAAATTCTCTCCTATCTTAATACCTTAACCATATCTTCTATTGGATTAAAAGTCTTTTCTCCTGCAGCTTTTACAATCTTTCCAAAAGGCATTTGAGATATCATTTTCCAATTGTTAGGTATATTAAATTCCTTCTTAACTTGTTCATCTATTAATTCAGTATAGTGTTGAAGACTTGCTCCTATACCCTCTGTTGCAAAAGCAGTCCACACTGAAAATTGCATCATTCCTGAAGTTTGTAATGCCCATACTGGGAAATTATCCTTATATAATTCGAATTGTTTTTGTAAAGATTCAACTACTGCAAAGTCCTCAAAGAACAGTACAGTGCCATGTCCAGCCTTAAAAGAGTTAATTTTTTCTTCAGTTGAAGAAAAATCTTTCTCAGGAACTACCTTTCTTAAAGCTTCCATAGTTATATCCCATAGCTTATTATGAGATTCTCCTAACAATATAACAGTCCTTGTTGTTTGAGAATTAAAAGCTGATGGTACGTGCTTTACAACTTCCTCAACAATCTTTACAATTTTTTCATCTGATATTGGTGATTCCTTACTTATAGCATAAATACTTCTTCTTTCCTTTATTGCATCAAAAAAATTTTTATTCATTTAAAATCCTCTCCTTTTCTTTATATAAATTACCCTTATTCTATTTATATTTAATTTTCTTATAAACTATTTTAATACTTTTCTTAACTTAATTAAGTTTTCTAAAAGTTGAATTTTATTTGCTTCATCTAAATCTCTAAATAAGTTATCTATAAAATCTTTATGCTTAGGAAATATATCCTCAATAAATTCTTTTCCTTTTTCAGTTAATGATACATAGAAAACTCTTTTATCTTTATCACATTTTCTACGAATAACAAGATCTTTTTTTTCTAATTTATTTATTACATAAGTGATTGTACCACTAGTAACAAGTATTTTTTCTGCTACCTTTTGTACTGGCTGATCACCTTTATGGTATAACATTTCTAAAACACCAAACTCACTAATATTTAGTCCAAAATCTTGAACATTTTTTTCTATTTGAAAAAACAAATCGTCATAAGTTCTTGCCATTGCAATAACTAATTTTAAATTTACATCATTCATATATCCACCTACATTATCTTGACTTCAAGATAATTATATCTCTAAAATATCTTGAAGTCAAGATATTTATTGATAATTATTTTCAATTAATTTTATATAGTACCTATCCACATAAATTTTTCTTTAAAAGTAAATTAATGTATAATTAATATAAAAACTAAGGGAGGTAATTTTAATGCTAGGAAAAATACTTATTGCCATAAGCTTTATTTTAATTCTTTTTACATTTTCAGGTGGTTTTTATCCTCAGTTCAACTACTATTTTATAACCTTTATTATATTTATTCTAGGAATTCATTTTGACCTTAAATCTAGTCTTGAAGATTGGTTTAAAAATAATAAATAAAAAGCACTCATATAACTTTTATAAATTTCTAAAATACAAAATAGGTGCTGCAAAATATAAAAAAATTTGCAACACCTATTTTACCTATTTATCTTCTTTTATAAAATCTAATACTATATCCTCGTTATCTACACCTTTAACAATCATTTTAAATTCATTTAAATTATCAAATGTTGTTAAATCAAACATCATTGAAATCTCTACCCCACCATTACTTATAGTATTCATTCTAGCAGAATTAAACCTATCAAATTCATTTCCATTTTCATCAATAATTGATACTCTATTTATAATATTTTCATCTATACTTGAATTTATTGTAAACTGCAAAAGCAGCCCAGTTGGATATGCTTCTGCAGAAACAATGTTAACAATATCATTATTGTTTATAGGATTATATTTTAAACTCTCTCCATTTATAAATTTTTCATCTAAATTTAAAGATAAATTCCATTCACCTTCTATTTTTTTATTGTTTCTCATATCCTCTTCGTATAATTTAATTTCATCTATTTTTATTGAAAGACTATTTACATCTTTTAGTTGTCCATCTGTAGAATACATTTTTAAATAATATTTTATTTCCCCATTATCTTTGTTAGATATATCTATATTAGATTCCATTCCAATATAATATGGAGTATGAATACCTTCTTCTAAATGTTCAAAAATAATTCTATCATTATTATCTTTCACATTTAGCCCTAATTGCATTCCAGCAACGTTCTTCAATTTATCAACATCTTCAAATTTAAAAGTAAAAGAAATAGCTATCTTCGTTTGATCTGCCACTACATCATCAATCTTAATAGAAATTCCATTATTATTAACTACGTTTTCTTTAACTTCTTGAATATAACCATTATTTGCAGCCTTTTGCACTCCCTTATCCTTAAATAGAGAATTAATTCCTGCTATAACCTTTGGATTTACTATAATTGTACCTATAATAAATATTGCTATAAAAGATACAACTAACTTTTTATTAAATTTAAATATTGATTTCGTTACTTCATTTTCTTCTATTCTAATTTCATTAAAAGCATTATTAATTTTATTCAAAACAGATTGAGGTATTTCTACATCTCTTTTTAATTCATTTTCCACTTTTTTATCAATATCAATCTTCACTTTGCGCTACCTCCTAAATATAACTCAGAAAAATTTTTATTATCATCTAGATAAAAATTTTTTAATTTTTCTCTAGCTCTGCTAAGTCTTGACTTAATAGTGCCTTCTTTTTCATTTAATATTTCACTTATTTCCCTTGTATTAAATCCATTAACATAATATAAAACAACAACTGTTCTATATGACTCACTTAAATTTTTTAGTATTTCTCTAAAAGCAATATTATTTTCAAAATTATCTTCATCCTCTAAAATCTCATTGTTAATAGAACCTTCATAGTATTCTTCTACATATACTACTTTTTTATTATTTGTTATTATGTCATTGCACTTATTTATAAGAATCCTGATTAACCATGTTTTAAAGTAGCTTGTATTCTTTAGCACACATATATTTTTATAGGCAGATAAAATAGTTTCCTGTATTGCATCACCAATATCCTCTTCTGAATTAAGCCTAGATTTAGCAACCTTATACATATCTTGAGTATATTTTTCTATAAGTTTTATAAAGGCTTCCTTATCTCCCTTTTGTGCTCTTCTTATCATTAAATCCATATATTTAACCTCCTGTAACCTAAACCCTATGCGCATAAGTTATTGTTACATATATTAGACTAAAAAACTTTAAAAATAGTTGCATAGTATTAGATTATTCTTAATAATTCTTATAAAAAAACTAAAGATGCTATATTTGATATAGCACCTTAAAAACTTTTCATATTTAATTATCCTTAATTTTAACTTTAATAATTTGAAATAAAAATGTAATAACAAATATAATAATAAAACTAATAAGACTTTCCTTAATAAAAAAATTTTTATTAATTATATCTAATAACACAAATATTGATTCTATAATAATTGAATAAAATAAACTAAACCTTAAAACTTTTATATATTTTTTCTTCATACATATTCTCCATCTATATAAATCAATATTTTAGTTCTAAGATTATTTTACCACCTTATTAATTAAATTACAAATTATGTAATATAATTGTGAAAATTTATTAAAATAAAAAATACATAAAACCTCTATTAAAATTAATGAGAGATTTTATGCCATAAATATTGTCTTATATTCTTTCTAATGCATCACTAAAATTATCTACATATTGAACTGATTCAGTCCAACCTGGTATTTCTTTTCCTAATCTTTTAAATTGGGATATAGTAATAATATTTCCTTTTGTAACTAAAAATCTTTTCTTAAAAGGAACTTCCATATATCTTTGTAATAATACCCCTAACATTTTTGCAACTTCTGGGCTTGATGGCTTTAATTCTGGAGCATCAATCACTAAAGCATAATCCTTTGAAGGAAATGTCTTAGTGGCTTCATTATAATCTTTTAAGAAAGATTCTCCATCTTCTTCAGTAAAGAATCCTGCTGCTTGAGCATGAAAAACCTTCTTTACATTATCCACATCAAATTGATAGCTTGAATTTTTACCTTGGTATTTTTTCATAATAATTTTCCCCCTTAAGTTTTACTTTTATATTAAAATATTTTAAACTTGTTTATTAAAGCTTAAATAATAAAACCGATACTACTGATCCTGACCCCATAGATGATAATGTTATATAGTCACCTTTTTTAACTTTTCCAGTTTTTAATGCTCTATCAAGTACTACTATAGGACTGGTAGTCCCTGTATATCCAAACTCATTTCCTATATAGGTTGTCTTATTTACATCTATACCTAACTTTTCTAAAGTAAGCTTAGCATCGGGAATTGTAAATTGTGAAAATATCAAATGATCTATATCTGTTACATTTATCTCATTATCCTTTGCAATTTCATTAATTAAATTTACCCATACATCTGATATGAAACTTCCATCAAAAGGATTCCAATACCACTTATTTTCATCTCCATTTTCTATTCCATTTTTTGTTATTCTTGAATAACCACCCTTAGGCATAAGTATATTATTGCACTCTGATGTTTGAGCTAAATGAACTGAATCAATAAATCCTCTTTTTTCATTTTCTTCAACTTTTTCTAAAACCACTGCTGCTGCTGCATCACCAAAATTAGAATATGCAACTGAATCCTTTGGATTTCCTACTGAGCTAAATAAAATTCCCCCAACAACTAAAGCTCTCTTAAATCTTTTATTAGTCATAAGTATTCTACTTGCTTGATCTAAAGCTGTTATCATTCCCAAACAATTAGAATTAGTATCATAAGCCATTTTTATTCTAATATCATCTCCACCTAGTAATTCTAGAACCTTAACTGCATTTGATGGTGATGTATATTCTGGCGTATCTGTTGCAAATATAAGTAAATCAATATCTCTTATATTTAACTTTGCTTCTTTTAAAGCGTTAATACTTGCCTTATATGCCATTGTTATTACAGTTTCATTTTCATCATTAGAAAGATATCTATACTCTCTGTGTAAATGCTTTAGTAATCCTTCTACTTCAATTCCCATTTCCTTAAAGTGATTAATAAAGTAATCATTATGTACCTTATTTTCAGGATGATAAACTCCAGTACTAATAATGTTAATGTTTTCTTGTCCCATAAATACTCCCCTTGTCCTTCACGTTGCTTAACATTGGTATTAAAACCAACTCATTCTATATTTTACATATTTATTAATATAAATACATATTATAACAATATATGCCATATTTCAATAATTTTTAAAAATTTTTATATTTTAGTTAAAAAAATTTTTAAACTTTTCTTGTGAATAGGAGTATAAAAAATAAGCGATAATCACCTTATAATACAGCACTACTTATTTATATAACAAAAAACTATGTATCAAAAGATACATAGTTTCTTTGTTGTAATTTATTTAATTTAGTTAGCTGTCATATCTGACAATTTTTCCAAATCCGCTATAATAACCTTAACTAAATCTAATTTTCCCTTAGCATAGTCCTTTTCATTAAGCCAATCTATTCCTAACTCTAATGCCTTTTCTGTTTCTTTATATTCTTCTAATAATTTTTTAATTAATTCTTCTCTCATATTCTTATCTCCTTAAATCTAATATTACTCAACAGTAACTGATTTTGCTAAGTTACGAGGCTTGTCTACATCGCAACCCTTTTGCTTAGCCATATAATATGATATTAATTGAAGTGGAACTACTGACAGTGCTGGTGTTAATAATGAGTTTGTTCTTGGAATATAAATTACATCATCACAAACTTCCTTAGCATCTTCATCACCTTCATTTGCTATTGCTAGTACTCTAGCTCCTCTTGTAACTACTTCTCTAATGTTACTTATCATTTTATCTTTTAATCTATCTTCTGTTAGTAATGCTATTACAGGAGTTCCTTGCTCTATTAAAGCTATTGGACCGTGCTTAAGTTCTCCCCCAGCATATGCTTCTGAGTGAATATATGATATTTCTTTTAATTTTAATGATCCTTCTAATGCAACAGCATAGTCTAATCCTCTTCCTAAGAAGAAAAGATCTTTATCCATATAGTTTTTAGATGCAAACTTTTGTAAGTCATCCTTTTTAACTAATATTTCATTTACCTTTTCTGATAAGTTCATTAACTCATCTTTAAGAGTTTCTGCTGTTTCATTATTGATAGTTCCCTTAACTTCTCCAAAATATATTCCTAAAATATACATTGCTATTAATTGTGTTTCATAAGCCTTTGTAGATGCAACTGCTATTTCTGGGCCTGCCCAAGTATAAAGCACATGATGTGCTTCTCTTGATGCTGAGCTTCCAACAACATTTGTTATAGCTAAAACTTTTGCTCCTATTCTTTTTGCATCTCTTAAAACTGCTAATGTATCTGCTGTTTCTCCTGATTGGCTTACAACTATTAATAATGATTTTTCTGTTATTAATGGATCTCTATATCTAAACTCTGATGCAATATCGACTTCAACTGGTATCTTAGCTAACTTTTCTATTATAGTTTTTCCAACTAATCCTGCATGATAAGCTGTTCCACAAGCTACTATAAATACTCTATCAAAGGACTCTAATTCTTCTTTTGTAATATTTATATCATCTAATTGAACTTTTGAATTCTTTAATACTCTAGATGTTAATGTATCTTTTATAGCCTTTGGTTGTTCATGAATTTCTTTTAACATAAAGTCCTCATATCCACCCTTTTCAGCTGCATCAACATCCCAAGTAACATGGTAAATTTCTTTATTTACTACTTCTCCATCTTCAGTTTTAATTTCTATTCCCTCATTAGTCATTATTACAAATTCTTTATCTTCTAATAAATAAACTTCTCTAGTGTGGTTAAGAACTGCTGGTATATCTGAAGCTATAAAGTATTCATTTTCTCCAAGTCCAACTATTAATGGGCTATCTTTTCTTACTGCTACTATTTTGTCTGGTTCATCCTTACAGATAACCCCTATAGCATAGCTTCCTTCCATTTTAGAAGTTGCTTTTACAACAGCATCAAATAAATCACCCTTATAGTAATAATCCACTAAATTAGGAATAACTTCTGTATCTGTTTCTGAATAAAATTCATATCCCTTTGTTTTAAGCCATTCCTTTAGCTTCATATAATTTTCTATTATTCCATTATGAACAACACTTATTGTTGCGTTCCCATTTGTATGAGGATGTGAGTTTATATCTGATGGCTCTCCATGAGTTGCCCATCTAGTATGTCCTATTCCTATATTTCCAGTTAAAGGACTCTGCTTTAAATTATCTTCTAAATTCTTTAAACGGCCTTTATATTTTCTAACCTTTATTTCTCCATTTTCTAATACAGCTACTCCTGCTGAGTCATATCCTCTATACTCAAGCTTTGATAATCCCTCAACTAATATTGGAGATGCTCCCTTTTTTCCTACGAATCCAACTATTCCGCACATATTCTTTTCTTCCTTCCACTTACGTATATTATTGATTTTAAAATTATCTTTGAAGGCTTTAACACCAAGCTAATCTTGTCCTGCAAATCACTTCACAGTTTTATTAGCTGTTAACGGTAGTGTGCATACCGTGGGGCACCCGCCGAAGTATCGATACTCCCCAACCTCGTCAGCTATTTACTAACTAAAATAGTAAATAGCTCTGGCGCTTTTTTATTCTTCTATCCTCCTTTTTATTTTATATTCTATCTTATGCGCTTCAATTTAAAATCTACACTAATTTTAGCATACTTTTTCTTAAAATCAACGATTTTAATTCAAATTTAATTATTTTTTCTTATTTTATTAGTTTATTTTAATATTTCTTCAATTATCTCTTGTTTACTCCTGTTAATAACTATACATATAGAGGTCTAGACATTTCTACAATTAATAATGGATAATATATAATTGATAATTATAGAGAAAACTCAGCTTAAGCTGAGTTTCTATGATATTCAAATTGTATCTTTCTCAATAAAATTCTCTATTAATTTTAATTTTTCTTTTCTAGATAATTGTTTTATTGCATATTCTCTTTTCATTGCATCCTTTTTATCTTCAAATTTTTCATAATATACTATTTCTACTGGAAGTCTAGCCTTAGTATATTTTGCACCTTTTCCATCATTATGAGCCTTAAGTCTTTTTTCTAAGGAGGTTGTCCACCCGGTATATAATGTATCATCAGAACATCTTAATATATAAACGTAATTCATTTTATCACCCAGTTTAATCTTTATTATAATCTTAATAAGTAAATTATAGCTCAATAAAAGGCCATCTTAAACTACTCTTTTAAGATAGCCTTTAATTTACTACTACTTTAATGAATCTTCTATTTTATTTTTTATTTCTTGCACCTTTTCCTTAGCTACATCTACTTTTTCACTTATAGCTTTATCATACTCATTAAAAAGATTTTGCATATCATCTACTGTGCTTTTAAGTGAAGAATCCTTTACTGTATTCTTAATATTACTTATTTCACCCTCAAATTCAGTTTTATATTTATCCCATTCATCAGCTTTTATTTTATCTACTCCAGCTTCCACCTTGCTTTTAAGTTCAGTATATAAATTTTCAATATTCTTTTTAGCTTCATCCATATTATTTCCAACTGCTGTTCCTGGTGTTTTAGCACTATTTGAATCAGTTCCTTCAGTAACTCCAGAATTAGAATTATTATTTGTTGATGAGTTTTCTGTATTGGTTTTTCCACAGGCAACTAGTCCCAAAGTGCAAGTTATTAACATACCTATTAATAATTTTTTCATCTCGCTACCTCCTTTTCTTAAGTTATGTTTATTTTCTCTCTTATCAAATAAATTATACCGTTGGCAGTTATCATGTATTTATGGACTTAAATACTATAAAATACCACAACTTAAAATAAAAAAGTGCCCCTATATAATTTCTCTTATGACCTTTCATTGTTTAAAGTCATTTCAAAATTAATAGGCACACCTAATTAACTGTTAATTATAAATTGTAACACAACTCCAATTAATATAGTTAAAGCATAAACTAAATTTGTAATAACAAAGTTTTTTACTGCTAAAACAAAGGTATCTTTTTTAGTTTGAAGCTTTTTAAATTTATTAATATTTCCTTGTACTAATTTTAATACTAATAAAGTTACTATAGAAACAATTGGTAAAGCTTTAGTTATAATAGCTATTACAATTGATATAAATCCAATATAATATAACCACTCAAATAGCTTTAGAGCTCTTTCTTTTCCTATATAAATAGGTAATGTATATCTTTTATTTACTATATCTTCTTCAATATCACAAATATTGTTTGCAAGCATTATGTTTGCTATCCCCATTATTGGTGATAAACTTATTAAAAATATATTTATTAATTCTATAATATTAAGATTTATATTTATACTGCTTAAATTATTAAAATTTAAATTTAATATTTCAGCATCAAAAACATGAATATATACTGATAAAAATGTTATTATAAATCCCATTGCAAGCCCAGAAAAAACCTCACCAAAGGGTGTCCTTGAAATTGGGATAGGTCCAAAAGAATATGTAATTCCAATAACAAATGATATAGCTCCAATTAACAATACTATTATATTGGTATTCTTAACTAATAATAATCCTAATAAAGTTGCCACTACTAACATAACAATAATTGTTAGTCTAACTATTTTAGGATTTAACTTATAACTTACTATAGCATTATGAGTTTCGTATCCATATCCTTCTTTTTTTATAGCCTTAGCGTAATCCATATAGTTATTTATAGCAGTTGTAGTCATATCAAATATTATCATTGATAAAAACATTATAATTGCATTTTTTGCATTAAAATTATCATATCTGTATAAAGCATAAAATGTACCTAATAAGTATGGAATCACACTTGCTACTTTTGTTTGTATTTCCACTAATTTTAAAAAGCTTTTAATATTCATTTTACCCTCCATTTATTTTTATTACTTCATTATTTTAACACAAATTAAAAAAATGTAGAATGAGTAATGAAGAATGAAAAATTACGGTTGTTTTGCAAAGCAAAACTTAATCTAAAGGGTGCGAAGCACTCTAATTAAAATCCGAAGGATTTTTTCCTTAATTCTACATTCTAAATTCTACATTCTACATTTAAGATTGCTTTACAATCTTATTCTAGTCTAGCTTTTTAGTGTCTATCCAGCTCATCATTTCTCTAAGCTCTTTACCAACCTTTTCAATTGGATGTTCTGCTTCCATCTTTCTTCTTGCATTAAACATAGGTCTTCCTACTTGGTTTTCTAATAACCAGTTCTTTGCAAATGTTCCATCTTGGATTTCCTTTAAAACCTTTTTCATTTCTTTCTTTGTTTCTTCTGTTACTATTCTATCTCCAACCATGTAGTCACCATATTCTGCAGTGTCTGATATTGAGTATCTCATCATACTCATGCCGCCTTGATATAGTAAATCTACTATTAATTTCATTTCATGTAAACATTCAAAATATGCATTTTCTGGCGCATATCCAGCTTCTACTAATGTTTCAAATCCAGCTTTTATAAGAGCTGTACATCCTCCACAAAGAACAGCTTGCTCTCCAAATAAATCTGTTTCTGTTTCATCTTTAAATGTAGTTTCTAATACTCCAGCTCTAGCTCCACCTACTCCATTTGAATATGCAAGTGCTAAATCACGAGCGTTTCCTGTAGCATCTTGGTATACAGCTATTAAACATGGAACTCCTGATCCTTCTGTATAAGTTCTCCTTACCATATGTCCAGGTCCCTTAGGTGCACACATAAATACATCTACATCTGCTGGAGGAACTATTTGTCCATAATGAATATTAAATCCATGAGCAAATACTAAAGCATTTCCTGCTTCTAAGTTTGGTGCTATTTCTGTTTTATAAACTTGTGCTTGCTTTTCATCTGGTAATAAAATCATTATAACATCAGCAGCCTTTGTTGCTTCTGCAACTGTAGCTACTTGTAAACCTGCTTTTTCAGCTCTTTCCCAAGACTTACTACCATTATAAAGACCTACAATAACATCTACTCCACTTTCTTGTAAATTTAATGCATGTGCATGTCCTTGGCTACCATATCCAACTATAGCAACTTTCTTCCCCTTTAATAATTCTAAATTTGTGTCCTTTTCATAATACATTTTTGCCATTTGTCTAACCCCCTATTATTTTAAACATCTTCTTCGCTTATTATTTCATTAATTGGTGCACCAGGTGCTACCATAGGAAATACTTTTTTATCATTGTGAATTGCATAATCTATTACAACTGGTCCATCATACTCTAAAGCCTTTTTTAATACAGGTACAAGCTCTTCTTTTTCAAAAACTCTATATCCCTTTCCTCCAAAAGCTTCTGCTAACTTTACAAAATCTGTAGACCTATTTAATGTTGTAGAAGAATATCTTCCTTCATAGAAAAAGTTTTGCCATTGTCTAACCATTCCTAATGAATTGTTGTTAACTATTATAACTTTTACTGGTAAATTATTTTTTACTGCTGTGGCTAATTCATTACAATTCATGCCAAAGCTTCCATCACCAGCTATATTAAAAACCGTCTTATCTTTTAAAGCCATTTGTGCCCCAATTGAAGCTCCTAATCCATATCCCATTGTTCCAAGACCACCTGAGGATATAAAAGTCCTTGGCGTTTTATAATCAAAGTATTGAGCTGCCCACATTTGATGTTGGCCAACTTCCGTTGACAAAACAAAGCTTCCATCATCTAGTTCACTTAACTTTCTAAATAAAAACTCTGGTGTCAATTCTCCTGTTTCAGAAGTTTCTTTTACATTCAATGCTTTAAGTTCATTCATTTTTTTAATCCAATCCTCATTCTTCTTTTCTTTAAGAAGTGGAATTAATTTTTGAAGAACTATTTTTAAGTCTCCTATAACGAAAGCATCAACCTTAATATTTTTATTAATCTCTGCTGGATCAACATCTATATGAATTACTTTTGCATTTTTAATATGCTTTTGGTTATTGATAACTCTGTCACTAAATCTTGCTCCCAAATTTATTAATAAGTCACATTTGCTTGTTAATATATTAGAAGCTTTGCTACCATGCATTCCAATCATTCCAGTATATAATGGATGGTCATATGGAAATGAGGATATTGCCATAAGAGAAGTTGCAATTGGTGAATTAATCTTATTAACTATCTCTTTAAGTTCCTCGTAAGCCCCAGATGCTACCACCCCTCCACCAGCATATATAAAAGGATTTTCCGATTCATTTATCAACTTTGCTACAGTTTCTAGAGCTTCATCTGTTATATGCTTAGTTTTTCTTTCCACTTTTTTAGGAATTATAGGTTCGTAAATTGCTTTAGCTGCTGTTATATCCTTAGGGATATCTATAAGTACTGGGCCTGGTCGCCCTTCTTTAGCTATATAAAAAGCTTCTTTTACTATTCTCTGTAAATCATTAACATCTTTAACTATATAATTGTGCTTTGTAACTGGCATTGTTATACCTGCTATATCAACTTCTTGGAAGCTATCCTTTCCAAGAAGCTGCTTCGTTACATTACCTGTTATAGCTACCATAGGAATTGAATCCATATATGCTGTTGCTATACCAGTTACTAGATTAGTTGCTCCTGGACCAGAAGTAGCTAAGCAAACACCAATTCTTCCAGTAGCCCTAGCATATCCATCTGCTGCATGAGCTGCTCCCTGCTCATGAGCAGTTAATATATGAGTTATCTTTTCCCTATATTTATATAATTCATCATATATATTAAGGACAGCTCCTCCAGGATATCCAAATATAGTATCTACTCCCTCATCTAAAAGAGATTTTATTAATATCTCAGCTCCCGTCAAAAACATAAATACCCCCCTTTTTTAATGTAGAATTAAGAATTAAAAATGAAAAATTAATGATATAATTCAGCAAAGCTGAATTATTAAAATTTTTCTAAACTCCAAAGGAGTTTATTCCCCAATTCTACATTCTTAATTTTTCATTCTTAATTACTTAAGTATTGCCCCTGTGCTTGCTGAACTTACTAGTTTAGCATATCTTGATAAATATCCTTCTTTTACTTTTGGCTCTAGTGGTTTTAGATTTTTTCTTCTTTCTTCTAAAACATCTTTATCTACTAAAAGTTCTAGCTTTTTGTTTGGTATATCTATTGATATAATATCTCCTTCTTCTACTAAGGCTATAGTTCCACCTTCTGCAGCTTCTGGAGAAATATGTCCTATTGCCGCTCCCTTTGTCGCTCCACTAAATCTTCCATCTGTAATAAGCGCCACATATTTATCTAATCCCATTCCTGCTATTGCTGAGGTTGGAGATAACATTTCTCTCATTCCTGGACCACCCTTAGGTCCTTCATATCTAATTACTACTACATCACCTTTAACTATTTTCTTTGAAAGAATTGCATCTATAGCGTCTTCTTCTGAATCGAATACTCTTGCTGGTCCTTTATGAGTTAACATTTCTTTTAACACTGCAGACTTTTTAACTACAGCTCCATCCTCTGCTAAATTTCCTCTTAAAATTTGTATTCCTCCAGTTTCACTAAATGGATTATCTATACTTTTTATTACATCGTAATCAAGAACTTCTACTCCCTCTAAATTTTCCTTATGAGTTTTTGAAGTAGCTGTTATACAATCTAAATCTAATAAATCCTTTTTAGATAATTCTTTCATAACTGCTTGAATACCACCTGCCCAGTATAATTCTTCTATATGTGTATCTGAAGCTGGTGCTAGCTTACAAAGATTTGGAGTATTTGATGATATTTCATTTATAGTTTCTAAGTCCATTTCAACTTTTGCTTCATTTGCTATAGCTGTTAAGTGAAGTACACTATTTGTAGAACATCCTAGAGCCATATCTACAGTTAACGCATTTCTTATTGAATTTTCATTTACTATATCTCTTGGTTTAATATCCTTTTCTAATAAATCCATTATTCTCATACCTGCATACTTAGCAAGTCTTAATCTTTCTGAATATACTGCTGGTACTGTTCCGTTTCCAGGTAACCCAAGCCCTAAAACCTCTGCTAAACAGTTCATTGAATTTGCAGTAAACATACCTGAACATGATCCACATGTTGGACATGCCTTATTTTCCATATCACATAAATCTCCCTCTAAGAGAGTACCGTTCTCAAAAGCTCCTACTGCTTCAAACATAGTTGAAAGAGATATGTCCTTACCTTTAAACTTACCTGCAAGCATTGGTCCACCACTTATGATTATTGATGGAATATTAAGCCTCAATGCTGCCATCATCATGCCTGGAACTATTTTGTCACAGTTTGGAATTAATACTAAAGCATCAAAGGCATGAGCTTTTACCATACACTCAATGGTATCTGCAATAAGCTCTCTTGTAGCCAATGAATATCTCATTCCTTCATGTCCCATTGCTATTCCATCACAAACTCCTATAGTTGGAAATACTAAAGGGGTTCCTCCTGCTATTAGTACTCCCTTCTTAACTGATTCAACTATTTTATCTAAGTTTATATGCCCTGCAATAATATCATTTTGAGATGTTACTACTCCAATTAAAGGCTTGTTTATTTCTTCATCTGTAAGACCAGTTGCCTTAAATAATGATCTATGGGGGGCTTTTTGAGGCCCCTTTTTAACTACGTCACTCCTCATATAATCACCTCTTATTTAAATCTTTTCTAATACTAGCCTTCCTATTTCACCAGTTCCAACTAGCTTCATCCCTTTGCTCATTATATCCCCAGTTCTATATCCGTCCTCTAAAACTTTAATCACAGCATTTTCAATTACTTTTGCTTCTTCTTCTAAATTAAAACTAAACTTTAGCATCATTGCTGCAGAAAGTATTGTTGCAAGTGGATTAGCCACTCCTTTACCAGCAATATCTGGAGCGCTACCATGTATAGGCTCGTACATGCCAATTTTTCCATCACCTAAAGATGCTGAAGGAAGCATTCCTATAGATCCCGTTATCATACTTGCTTCATCTGATAAAATATCACCAAACATATTTGATGTGACTATTACATCAAATTGTCTTGGATCTCTTACTAATTGCATTGCAGCATTATCTACATACATGTGATTAACTTTAACTTCAGGATAATCTTTAGCAACTTCTTCTATAACACTTCTCCAAAGTCTTGAAGTTTCTAATATATTTGCTTTATCAACACTAGTAAGTTTTTTATCTCTCTTCATAGCTGTTTCGAAAGCTATCTTAGCTATTCTTCTTACTTCATCTACATTGTATCTTTCAGTATCATAAGCGCCCTTTACTCCATTAACTTCTTCTCTACCTCTTTCTCCAAAATATATACCTCCAGTTAGTTCTCTAACTACGCATATATCTATTCCATCTCCAATTATGCTATCTTTAAGTGGAGATGCATCCTTTAAAGGTGCATATAGTAATGCTGGCCTTAAATTACAATATAAATTTAATCCACCTCTTAAACCAAGTAGTGCTTGTTCTGGTCTAACCTTTGCATTTGGATCATCCCACTTTGGCCCCCCAACAGCACCTAGAAGTACAGCATCAGCTTTTTTACAAGCTTCTAAAGTCTCTTCTGGAAGTGGTGCTCCTTTTTCGTCAATAGCACATCCTCCTGCTAATAAATATTCATATTCAAAAGTATGATTAAACTTATCCCCAACATAATTTAAAACATTCACAGTTTGTTCCACAACCTCTGGACCAATTCCATCCCCAGGTATTACAGCTACTTTATAATTCATCTAAACTCCCCCTGTTTTTAATGTAGAATGTAAAATTTAAAATTTAAAATCATTGATATAATTCAGCAAAGCTGAATTATGAAATTTTCATAACTAAGCTCTGCTTAGTTATTTCATCAATTCTACATTCTTCATTCTTAATTCTTAATTTTTAATGTAGTTTATTAATCCACCACAGTTTATTATTTTTTGCATGAATTCTGGGAATGGTTCTCCCTGATATTCTTGATTTTTTGTATTATTTTTTATTATTCCCGTTGTAAAATCTATTTCTAATTCATCTCCTGCATCTATTGCTTTTACAGCTTCATCGCATTCTAATATAGGTAGTCCAATATTTATTGCATTTCTATAAAATATCCTTGCAAAGGTGGATGCTATAACACAACTTACACCGCTTTCTTTTATAGCTATTGGTGCATGTTCTCTTGATGATCCACAGCCAAAGTTTTTATTTGCAACTATAATATCGCCTTGCTTAACCTTTTTTACAAATTCCTTATCTATATCTTCCATACAGTGATTAGCTAATTCCTTTGGATCTGAAGTATTTAAATACCTTGCAGGAATTATTACATCTGTATCTACATTATCTCCATATTTAAAAACTCTACCTTTTGCTTTCATTTAAAAGCCCCCTTTTTTTAATGTAAAATGTAAAATTAAAAATGTAGAATTATGGATAATTCAGCGTAGCTGAATTTTATTTTAATTATTAACTTAGCTTTGCTAAGTTATTTCATTAATTCTTCATTTTCATTCTTAATTCTTAATTTCCTCAGGGTTTGTTATCTTCCCTGTTATTGCTGATGCTGCTGCAACTGCTGGACTTGCTAGGTATACTTCTGATTCAACATGCCCCATTCTTCCTACAAAATTTCTATTTGTTGTTGAAACTGCTCTTTCTCCTTTTGCAAGTATTCCCATATGTCCTCCTAAACATGGTCCGCAAGTTGATGTTGAGAATACGGCTCCAGCCTCTACTAAATCTTTAATTATTCCCTCTTCTAAGGCTTGAAGATAAATCTTTTGAGTTCCTGGGAATACTATACACCTAACTCCCTTTTTAACTTTTCTTCCTTTTAAGATATCTCTTGCAATTCTTAAATCAGATATTCTTCCATTAGTACATGAGCCTATAACTACTTGATCTACTTCTATTTCCCCAACTTTATCAATAGTTCTTGTGTTTTCTGGTAAATGAGGGAATGCTACAGTTGGTTTTAATGAGTTTAAATCTATTTCATAAACCTCGTCATATTCAGCATCTTCGTCAGCTTCATAAACTTTCCACTCTCTATCTGAATGATCTTTTAAATATTCAACTGTTACTGAATCTACTGGGAAAATCCCATTTTTTCCACCTGCTTCAATAGCCATATTTGCCATTGTAAATCTATCGTCTATGGAAAGATATTTTAATCCATCTCCCACAAATTCCATTGATTTATATAAAGCTCCATCTACCCCTATTAACCCAATAATATGAAGTATTATATCTTTACCACTTACCCATTTAGCAGGCTTATTTTTTAAAACAAACTTTATTGCTGATGGAACCTTAAACCAACACTTCCCTATTGCCATGCCAGCCGCCATATCTGTAGACCCTATACCTGTTGAAAAAGCTCCTAATGCTCCATAAGTACAAGTATGAGAGTCAGCTCCAATAACAACATCTCCTGCTACTACTAAACCTTTTTCTGGAATTAGACAATGCTCTATTCCCATTTCTCCAACATCAAAATAATTTGTTATTCCCTTTTCTTTTGCAAATTCTCTTATAAATTTATTTTGTTCTGCTGCTTTTATATCTTTATTAGGAGTAAAGTGATCTGGAACTATTGCCACCTTATCCTTATCAAAAACATTTTTTAGCTTTAATTTATAAAATTCATTAACTGCTACCGGTGATGTAATATCATTCCCTAGCACTAAATCTAAATTGGCTTCTATTAATTGTCCCGCCTTTACACTTTCTAACCCTGCATGGGCTGCAAGAATTTTTTGAGTCATAGTCATTCCCATGTATTTGTCCCCCTTTTTAAAAATAAGTTTTTAATTTTCTTTCTATATCTTTTATTAATTTATATTCAATTGAATCAACTAAAGCTATTAAGCTAGCTTGTACAACGTCTCTAGATACCCCAACTGTACTCCAGTTTTCTATTCCATCTGTTGATTCTATAAGAACTCTTACCTTTGCTCCTGTAGCACTTTCTGAATCTAAAACTCTAACTTTGTAATCTACAAGTCTTACTTCCTTTAATTGTGGATAAAAAGATTCCAAAGCTTCTCTTAAAGCTTTATCTAATGCATTAACAGGACCATCCCCCTCTGCAGCTGTCATTTTATTTTTTCCTTCAACTATTACATTTATTAAGGCTGTTGAAGTAAAATCCTTAGTATTCCATGGCTGCTCCCCAATAGTTTTAAAATGCTTAAGTTCAAAGAATGGCTTATATTTTCCTATTGTTTTTCTAATTAAAAGTTCTACCGTACCTTCAGCACCTTCAAACTTATACCCTTCATATTCTAATTCCTTAAGCCTATTTGTTATCTTTTCCACTTCTTTACTTTCTCTTGTTATACTTGGGAAAATCTTTTGTATTTCTTTTACAATAGTACTTTTTCCACTTACTTCTGATACTAAAAATCTTCTATCATTCCCTACAACTTCTGGGCTTATATGCTCATAAGATTCAGGAGTTTTAAAAATAGCATCTATATGCATTCCACCCTTATGTGCAAAGGCTGATGCTCCTACATATGGCATATTATCTAATAGTTTTATATTTGATATTTCTGAAATATATTTTGCAGTTTTTGTTAGTTCTGAAATATTCTCATCTGGAATAATTTCATAACCAAGTTTTAATTGTAAAGTAGGTATTATTGCTGATAAATTTGCATTACCACATCTTTCCCCAACACCTATAAAGGTCCCTTGTATATGGCATACCCCATTTTCTACTGCCATTATTGAATTTGAAACTGCCATATCTATATCGTTATGACAATGTATTCCTACCCTTCCACCAACTTTAGAAATTACAACTCCTACAATATCTTTAATTTCTGAAGTTAAAGTTCCTCCATTTGTATCACAAAGTACAACTACATCTGCCCCTGCTTCCTTTGCTACAATTAAAGTTTTAATAGCATATTCAGGATTTGCCTTATAGCCATCAAAAAAATGCTCCCCATCAAATATAACTTCTTTATTATTGCTTTTTAAATAAGCTACAGACTCTCTGATCATATTTAAGTTTTCTTCTAGTGAGGTATTTAATATTTTTAAAACTTGAAAATCCCATGTCTTTCCGAAAATAGTTACTACATCTGTTTCAGCTTTAAGTAAACTTTTTATATTATTGTCCTCTTTAACATTTATATTTGCCTTTCTTGTTGATCCAAAGGCTGCTAACTTAGAATTTTTAAGTTCAACTTTTTTCATTTGCTTAAAAAATTCCATATCCTTCGGATTAGAACCAGGATTACCAGCCTCTATATAAGAAACCCCAATTTTATCTAAAGCTACAGCAACTTTTATCTTATCCTCAAGAGAAAATGATATATCCTCACCCTGTGCCCCATCTCTTAAGGTAGAATCAAAAATTTCTATACACCTATTGCTCATTGCTCCCACCCCTTATTTGAATGTAGAATGTAAAATTAAGAATGTAGAATAAATGATAACTCAGCTTAGCTGAATTTTAATCTATTATTTTATAACTTAGCTAAGCTAAGTTATTTCCTTAATTTTCCATTTTAAATTCTTCATTTTTAATTAATCAAAGTATTCTCCATACTCCGTAATATCTTTGTCTCCTCTTTCTAATGCTGCTATTCCAGTTCTAACTATTTCTACTATTCCATAGTCTTCCATAAGTTCTATTAAAGCATTTATCTTGCTATCATCACCTGTCAATTCGATAGTTACTGTATTGTGAGCTACATCTATTATCTTGCTTCTAAATATCTTAACTACCTCATTTATTGCCCCTCTTTTTTCTGGTGAAGCTTGTACTTTCACTAAAACTAACTCTCTATAAACTGAATATTCCGACTTTAATTCATGTACTTTTAAAACATCTTCTAACTTATTAAGCTGTTTAGTAAACTGTTCTAGAACATCATCATTCCCCATTAAAACTATAGTCATCCTAGATATTTCTTCATTATCAGTTCTTCCTACTGTTAAACTATCAATATTAAAACCTCGTCTAGCAAACAATCCTGATACTCTAGTCAAAACCCCTGATGAATTTCTAACTAATACAGATAATACATGTCTTTCCAATCCCTTAGCCCCCTTTTAAAAAATTGTGTAAAAAAACCACCCGTAATGATAGATCACTATGGTGGTAATAAAATCCGCCTTAATTTATACAATCACTAGGTTCTAACAAACCCTTGCCTTTAACGGTGCTTACCGGTTATCGCTTACTCATACATCATTGTACTTTCTGGACACTGCTCCGGAGTGATTTTTAATTAGTAAAGTATCCATTCACACCTACCATGGACTCTCTGAAACTTTTTATCTAAATAAATGTCTCCTTCTTTGCATTTATAATTCATAAGGTCATATTAAATTTTGTTATTGCTAAAATTTTACTACCCATTTATGGGAGTGTCAAGAATTTTAAGAAAACTTTGCCAAATCACTTTTTGAAGTCTTTTTCAGAGATATAAAATTATTCATTTAATACCAAAATAGTGTTTTTATTGTTAAATTATCAATAATAAATTTATCTAAATAAATTTATATTAACAAAAATATATATTTTATTACTATTTTTATTTATAATAAAATTTTATAATTTATCCTGTATTTTATTTACATTTTTACTCTCTAATAGTATAATTTGGTTATATAGTTTTTTATATTATATAAAAAGATTAATATAATCTTTTTTATCGTCTAATAATACCATAGCCAATATCGTTTTGATTTTTTAATTTATACTAAATACAGTTCAAATCCATTTTGTATATTATAAAATATTTAAATGTAGAAAGGATGTTTTTTATGTATGGATTCCCATCACTACAACTAACAGTAGTTAATGTATCAAACAACACCGATAAAACTATTGATGAACTATTATTTAATTATGAAGGTAGCATGGCTGAGGATGTAGTTATGCATAATCTAAAGGCTCATAGCAATAAGCAAACAGGAATTTCCACCATTCATCTACAAGATCATGCCAATATTATGATGTATAACAATGTTAACGGAGAAACTCACTCCTATATTTTAAAACCTAATGCAATAAATCCAGGAAAAGCTGCAAAGTACTCAGGAGTGCTTTATATAAATATCAATAATATAAAAGAAAGTGGCGAACTAGAGTTATCCATTAGAATAGATGAATAAACTCAAATTTATTTATAAGGAGATAGTTTAAATGATTGGTTATGCAATTGCTGCTAATGTTTTAGTGTTAAAAGTTATCAATAATACAGACAAGTCTATAAATAAAATTTACTTTAATTACGATGAAAGTAATATGAAAGATGTAGCTATATCTAAAATAAAGCCTAATCAAAATAAGCAAGTAGGCATCTCAACAATTAATATTAAAAAAGATAGTAAAATTAAAATGTACAATGAAGTAGATGGCATAGTTTATTCTTATATCATTAAGGATAATACTATTAATTATGAATTATCTAAACAGTATTGTGCACCAATAAATATCTACATTGATACTATTAAAGATAATGGAGAGCTTGAATTAACTATAAAGTTAGCCGAATAAAATAAATACACTATAAGTATTTAATATTTATAGTGTATTTTTATATTAAAATATTTATTTTTAACATCTTGTTTAAAATAACCCTATACTATAATTCTAACTAACAATTACTCTCCTATTTTAATACAACTCATAGAAACAGAAGAATTTTGAATGCTTCTATGGATAATTTCTACTTTATCATCCTTTTCTTGAGCTCCAATTACATATAATAATGGTAGAAAATGCTCATCTGTAGGTACAGCAAGCTTTGATATATCCCCTAGTGCTTTATAGCTGATTATTTGATTATGATTGTATTCCTTCACTGAATCTATAATATAATTATCAAAGGCTTCTGCCCATTCGTAAGGTTTACCATAAACATCAGAACTTGCATCTCCTAAATTATGAACTATATTTCCACTTCCTATTATTAAAACTCCTTCTTCTCTTAACTTAGATAACTTCTTACCTATCTTATAGTGCTCCTCTTCTGTTAATTCAGCATTTAAACTTAATTCCATAGTAGGTATATTAGCATTGGGATATAAATATTTTAAAACTCCCCAAGCTGCATGGTCTAACCCCCATTCATCAGTAAGCTTTACACCATCTGCTTTAATTTCTTTGTAGATTTTTTCAGCATATTCTTTTCCACCATTCGGCTCATATTTTATATTATATATTTCCTCTGGAAATCCATAAAAATCATATATTTGCTTTGGTTTTTCACTATATGTCAAATATGTTCCTTTAGTTTTAAAATGAGCTGAAATTATAAGTATGGCATTTGGCATTTCTAACTCTTGTCCAAGGTTTATTAAAGCTCTTGTATATTCATTATCTAAAACTACATTCATTGGGCTACCATGAGATAAAAATAAAACTGGCATCTTTCTATTCATTTATATCACCTCATAAACTTTATTTATTATACACATATTAGTCTTATCTTTATATCATGTCAAATACAAAAAATATTCACACAAACAAAATTTTATAACTATATAAATAAAAAACTCAGACTTAGTCTGAGTTTTTTTATTATTTTTAGTTATTATTTAAATTTTGCTTAATATTAAATCTACTAATCCATGAGCCATCTTATCTATTTCTTCTTGGTTTTCTCCTTCTAGCATAACTCTTACTAGAGGTTCTGTTCCTGAAGGTCTTATTAATACTCTTCCTGCTCCATGTAAAGTTTCTTCAATTTTCTTAATTTCATTTACTATTTCTTCATCTTCTAAGTATATGTTTTTCTTATCATTCGGTACCTTAGCATTTACTAATACTTGTGGAAGTTCTTTCATTATTCCTGCAAGTTCACTTAAAGTCTTTCCACTTCTCTTTCTAATAGCTGCAACTTGAAGAGCAGTTACTAATCCATCTCCAGTTGTATTGTAGTTTAAGAATATTATATGTCCAGATTGTTCTCCACCTAATACATATCCATCCTTAATCATTTCTTCTAATACATATCTATCTCCAACCTTAGTCTTTATAGTCTTAATACCTTCTTTTTTACAAGCAATATCTAAGCCTAAGTTACTCATAACTGTAACTACTAATGTATCATCCTTAAGCTTTCCTAAATCTTTAAGATGCTTTGCGCATAACATTAGTATAAAGTCTCCATTAATAAGATTTCCTTTTTCATCAACTGCTAGACATCTGTCTGCATCTCCATCAAAAGCAAAACCTAAATCACATTTCTTTTTAACAACGTATTCTTGAAGTTCTTCTGGGTGAGTTGATCCACAGTTTTCATTTATATTAGTTCCATCTGGATTATCATTAATTACATAAACTTCTGCACCTAGCTCTCTAAAGGCTTTTACAGCAGCCTTATAACAAGCTCCATTTGCACAATCTAATGCAACTTTTAAACCTTTTAAATCTACTGGTATAGTTGATAATGCATAATCTGTATACTCGTCAAGAGCTCCAACTTCAATTCTTGATCTTCCTAAATCATGACCTGTTGGACTTGGTACTCCTTCAAATCCACTTTCTATAACTCTTTGAATCTCATCTTCTAAATCATCTGGCAATTTATATCCTCTATTATCAAAAAATTTAATTCCATTATATTCAACAGGGTTATGTGAAGCTGAAATCATAATTCCCGCATCAGCATTGTATTCTCTTATTAAGTGAGCAACTGCTGGAGTAGGAACAACACCTAATATAACTGCTTCTGCTCCAACTGATAGTATACCAGACACTAAAGCTGCTTCTAGCATGTCCCCTGATATTCTCGTATCCTTAGCTACTAATATTTTTGGTTTGTGAGTTCCTTCTGTTAATACATAAGCACCTGCTCTACCTAAGCCATAAGCTATTTCAGATGTTAGCTCTATATTAGCAATTCCTCTAACTCCATCTGTCCCAAACATTCTACCCATATTTTTTTACCTCGCTTTTTTTCAATTGGTTATACATAATATCATAATAATAGTATATATTTATAGTTTATACATTACAACTTTATTATTTCTTAATTTTTTCTAACCTATTTAAAATTAATTCATATCCGCCAGTACCATAATTCAAACATCTATTAACTCTACTTATAGTAGCTGTACTAGCCTTAGTTTTTTCTACTATTTCTGTATAAACCTTTTTATCCTTTAATAACTTTGCAACATGAATTCTCTGTGCTAATGCTTTTAATTCATTTATAGTTGCAACATCTTCAAAGAAGCTATAACATTCATCTATAGTTTTTAGTTCTAAAACAGCCTTAAAAAACAAATCTAATTCAGGGTTTTTTAGCTTACTTTCAACTATACCCATATAACTCACTCCTAACTTTAGTATCATCTTTTGAATACTTACTTTATAAATAGAATTATATCTTTACTATTTACAATTTACAACTATATCAGAGTAAAGCATTTATTCCTCTAAAATATCTTCATCAATATCTTTTAAATCCTTTAATCCACTTTCTTTTAAAGTATCATAGATAGAACTAGTTGGAACTAACCATACTTCTCCAGTTCCATTATAAACATTAAGTAACCCTTCTCCATTTATGGCAGTTCCAACAAGGGTAGTACCTGACTTTTCTACTGTAAATTCTATATTTCCACTTCTTAGAATAGCAAAATTTCCATCCACCTTTAGAGTATCTCTAAATATCTTACATCTTAGTATTTCCTTTTCAGGTACTGGTATTTCTAAAACTACTATACCACTACCACTTAGCTTAGTTTGATAAAGGCCTTCTTTTCCAAAAAACATGGAAGAAATATTTTTCTGCATTATAGGTTCAACTTCTATTCCTTCTTCACAAGCGTAAAACAACTTATCATCTATTATTATTTCTTCATCTTCTAATTCTATTAATGTAAAATATCCAAAACTAGATTCTAAAAACACTTCACCAGTTCCTCTAAGCACAGGTTTAAACATTGATTCTCCTGTTACCTTACTAGAAAATAGCTTTTTTCCTAAACCAACTATACCACCAGTTTTCGTAATAATATCTATATTCCCCTTCATATAACTTAAAGCACCAGCTTCTATTTTAACTGAACTATCATCTAAAATAATCCTAACTTGCTTTAATCTTATTCCAGAGTCCTTCATTAACTTTATTTGTAAGGCTGTATTTAAATCCCTTGCACCTTGTAAACTATCATATTCTAATATTTGAAAGGTACTTTCATTTTTCATTTCTGATATCATAGTTATCCTATTTTTTATATTATCCGAAGTTATCAAAATATCCCCTCCTTTCAAATATTTTACCATAATAATACAAACCTATGCTATTACTCAATAAAAAATAAAAAATTAAGTATTATCTATTTAAATACTTAATTTTCTATTTTAACTAATATAATTTAAATTAAGAGATTATTATAAGTATTCCTTAATTTAATATTCTTTTGCTTCCTCTTCTCCTGTAATTACTCTAATGGCTCCTTGGGCTAACGCAAGTAATTCATCTTCACCAGGATAAACAGTTATATCTGATATCCATCCAACTCTTTTTCTTAGCTCTTCTATAACTTTCTCCGAATAAGCTATTCCACCTGTAAATATAATTCTATCTATCTTTCCTTCTAGAACTGTTGCCATTTCTCCTATTGATTTTGCAATTTGATATATAAAGGCATCAAAGCAAATTTGTGCATCTTTATTACCTTCTGCAGCTAACTTTAATACGTCTCTAGCATCATTAGTATTTAAATATGCTACAAATCCACCCTTTCCAACTACCTTGTTATATACTTCTTGTTCTGTAAATTCTCCACTATAGCACATTTTTATAAGTTCTCCTACAGGAACACTGCCTGCTCTTTCTGGTGAAAACGGTCCTTCACCATCCAAAGCATTATTTACATCTATTACTCTTCCATTTTTATGAGCTCCTACCGAAACTCCGCCTCCCATGTGAACTACAATTAAATTCAAATCTGAATACTTTATTCCATTTTCTTTTGCATATCTTTTTGCTACTGCTTTTTGATTTAATGCATGAAATTTACTTACTCTTGGTAACTCGGGTACTCCTGAAATTCTAGCTACTTCATTAAGCTCATCTACTACTACTGGATCAACTATGAAAGCTGGTATATTCAGTTCATTACCTATTTGGTTTGCAATTATTCCTCCTAAATTTGAAGCATGCTGTCCTTGCACCCCATCCTTTAAATCCTGAAGCATTTTATCATTAACCTTATATGTTCCACTTTCAATAGGCTTCAGCATTCCACCTCTACCTACAACAGCATCTAAAGTTTTTATATCAAATTCTTTTTCCTTTAATACATTAATTATTATATCTTTTCTAAATTTAAATTGATCATATATTGTTTCGTATTTAGATATCTCCTCACTTGAATGTCTTAAGGTTTCTTCTAATACTTCTTCCTCTCCATCAAAAACCCCTATCTTAGTTGATGTAGAACCTGGATTTATTATAAGTAATTTTAAAGCCATTTAAACTTCCTCCTATGATTATTTATATTCTTTCGCTATCTCTTCTCCTCTCAAAACTCTTAAAGCTCCTTGAGCTAAAGCCAATAGCTCATCTTCTCCTGGATAAACAGTTATTGGTGCTATAAAATTTACCATTCTATTTAAATCTCTTATAAGCTCTTTCCAATAAGCTATACCACCAGTTACTATTATTCTATCTACATTTCCTTCTAAAACTGTTGCCATTTCTCCTATTGCTTTTGCAATTTGATAAACAAATGCATTATAATATTTTATTACTTCTTCTTTTCCTTCATTTACCCAATCTTCTAATTCTCTAGCGTCATTTGTATTTAAGTAAGCTACAAACCCACCTTTTCCAACTATTTTATTGTATATTTCTTTTTCAGTATATTTTCCACTAAAACATAATCTTATTAACTCACCAACTGGAACACTACCTGCTCTTTCTGGTGAAAATGGACCATCTCCATCAAGGGCGTTGTTTACATCTATTACTTTTCCATTTTTATGAGCTCCTACTGAAACTCCTCCCCCTAAATGAACTACTATTAAATTTAAATTTTCATACCCTTTTCCAGATTCTATTCCGTATCTTTTGGCTACTGCTTTCTGATTTAATGCATGGAATTTACTCACTCTTGGTAATTCAGGTACTCCGGATATTCTTGCTACGTCTTGTAACTCATCAACAACTACTGGGTCAACTATATATGCTGGTATTTTTAATTCTTTAGCTATTTCATTAGATATAATTCCACCTAAGTTTGATGCATGCTGTCCTTGTACACCTATTTTTAAATCTTCTATCATAGTTTCATTTACTAAGTAAGTTCCGCCTTCCATTGGCTTTAGCATACCGCCTCTACCAACAATTGCGCTTAATTCCTTTAGGTCGATATTATTTTCTTCTAATGCTTTTACTATTATTTCTTTTCTAAATAGGAATTGACTATAAATACTTTCATAGCTTCCTATTTCCTCTGAAGAGTGTCTTAAGGTTTTAACAAAAACCTCTTTCTCATCTTGGTAAACACCAATTTTAGTTGAAGTTGATCCTGGATTGATAATTAATAGTTTGTAAGACATAACAAAGTCTCCCCCATATTCTTTTTTATTTTTTTGCTTCTGCAACTAATGCAGCTAGCGCTATGGAGTGTACCTTTGTTTCAAAACTATCAGCCCTTGATGTTAAAATTACAGGAGCAGATGTTCCAACTAAAAGTCCTCCATTTCTTGATTTTGATGTATATGTTAATGTTTTATACATAACATTTGCGGTTTCAATATTTGGAAGTAATATTATATCTGCTTTTCCTGCTACTTTTCCTGTTATTCCTTTATGTTCTGCTGCTTCTTCTGATAAAGCATTATCTAATGCTAAAGGACCATCTACTATACAACCTTTAATTTGCCCTCTATCATTCATTTTTGACATTAATGCTGCATCTACAGTTGCTGGCATATCTGGATTAACTACTTCTACTGCACATACTGGTGCAACCTTAGGTAGTTCTATACCACAAGCATGAGCTACATCAACTGAATTATTTAATATTTGAACCTTTGCCTTTAAATCTGGATAAGTATTAAATGCTGCATCTGTTAATAGAATTAATCTATCTATCCCTTCTATTTCAAATACAGATACATGAGACATTAATTTGCCTGTTCTTAAGCCTACTTCCTTATTTAATACACTTCTTAGGAAAGTTGCTGTATCTACTAATCCCTTCATAACCATATCAGCTTTACCAGATGACACTAATCTTATAGCTTCTAAAGCAGCCTTATTTACATTTTTCTCATCAACAATTTCAAATTCACTAAGATCCATATCAATTTTACTAGCTATTTCTTTAATCTTTTCTAAATCTCCAACTAATACAGCATCTGCTATGCCTTTTTCCTTTGCAGCTTTAATAGCTTCTAACACTGGCTCATCCTGTGCTACTGCAACAGCTACCTTTTTCTTTTCACAATTATTAACCTTTTGTAATAGATCATCAAAATTTTTGCTCATTTCTGCACCCCTCATTTTTATAGTATATTTTAACAATTAAGTATTACCTAATAATTTAGAATTTTCTTTCTATAAAAACTATTATAAACCTAAATTCTTATTCTTACATTATAATTTTGTTAAATTTATATCAATTTATGATATAATCTACAAATATTTTCCTTTCTATTGTAACAAAAAAAATTCTGAAAACTTAAATTTTCAGAATTTTCTCTAATATTTATTTCATTGGTTTGTATTCTTGTATTATTTTTTCAGCAACCTTTAATCCATCAACTGCTGCTGAAATTATGCCTCCTGCAAAACCTGCTCCTTCTCCTGCTGGATATAATCCTACTACTGAGACACTTTGTAAATTTTCATCTCTATTCATTCTAACTGGAGCTGAAGTCCTTGTTTCTATACCTGTTAAAATTGCATCATAGTTTCCATAACCTTTAATTTTTTTATCAAAATCCATTATTCCTTCTTTTAATGCTTCAACCACATACTCAGGAAGACATTCTCTTAAATCTTTAAAAACATATCCTGCTGTGTAGCTTGGAACAACTTCTCCTAGCTTTGTACTAACCTTATCTTTCATAAAATCTCCTACTAGTTGTACAGGAGCCTTATGATTTCCTCCACCTAGCTTATATGCTAGATTTTCATAATGTCTTTGGAACTCCATACCTCTTAGTGGTGAGTCTCCTTCAAAGTCATCTGGTCCTACTGTAACTACTAAAGCCGAATTTGCATTATCTAAATCTCTAGCATGATAACTCATTCCATTAGAAACTAATCTTTCATTTTCTGAAGCAGCAGCAACTACCACTCCACCTGGACACATACAGAAAGAATATACTGCTCTTTTTAACTTTTCACTTTGGTATGTTAATCTATATTCAGCAGCCTTAAGTCTTGGATGGTTATACATTTCTCCATACTGACTCTTATTAATTAATTCTTGAGGATGCTCTATTCTAACCCCTATAGCAAAAGCCTTAGGCTCCATAAATACCCCTACCTTATGTAGCATTTCATAAGTATCTCTTGAGCTATGTCCTATAGCAAGAATTAAGTTTTCGCATTGAATTTCTTTTCCATTTACTATAATAGATTTTACTTTTCCATCTTCTATTTTTATTTCTTCTAATTTAGAAGAAAATAATACTTCTCCACCTAAAGATTTAATTTTTTCTCTTATATTTTTTACTACTCCCTTTAATAAATCTGTTCCCACATGTGGCTTAGCTATATAAGTTATTTCTTCTGGTGCTCCTGCCTTTACTAATTCTCTTAATACATAATCACATCTAGTATCTTTAATTCTAGTTGTTAATTTACCATCAGAAAAGGCTCCTGCTCCACCTTCACCAAATTGTACATTTGATTCAGTATTTAGCTTTCCAGTTTTCCAAAAGTTATCAACAGTCTCTGTTCTTTTATCCACATCTTCTCCACGTTCTATCACCAATGGTTTATAACCCTTTTCTGCTAATAGAAGTGCCGCAAATATTCCTGCTGGACCAAAGCCTACTACTACTGGCCTATTTTTAAGTTCTTTGTCTCCAAACTCTATTTCTGCATTATAAGATGGATTTTCTAATTTTATATCTTTATCCTTAAGTTTTTTAACTAACTTTTCCTCATTATTATGCTCTACTTCCACACAATAAACATATTTAATATCATGCTTCTTTCTTGCATCTAAACTTTCTTTTATTATCTTAAAACTTTTCACCTCATCCTTAGATATTTTTAATTTCTTCAAAACTTTATTTAATAATAAATCTTTATCTTCATCTATGCTTAAGGCTATATTATTAATTTTTATTGCCATTTTATCTACTCCTCTATATCATTATATTTTATAAAGATATTTTTCAATTTCTTATTTTAACATATATCCTTATAAAAAATAAATATCATGTTTTGGTAACTTAACTTATAATACCAAAACATGATATTTTTTAATTAATCATTATTATTTTCATTATTGTTTGGTGGAACTTGTGCGATTTCTTTAGAAACAGTAACCTTTATTTTTTCTACAGCCTCTATAGAAAAATTACCATTTAGTCCTTTCAGACTAACTTTAGGCTCTACATCAAATGTTCCTTCTTCCTTGTAACCACTAATATCTAATGTAGCTAATATATTATCTGCAACTACACCTTCTATTTCATCTTGATATCCCTTAATAGTGACCTTTACATTTTCTTTACTTGGAAGTACTTTCATTCCTTCATTAGCTCCAGTTATACTTACCTTTATGCTAAATTCCTTAGTTATCATAGAAATAACATTAACCCTTGCAGTTAAATTCTCTTCACCTTGAGCTACACTTACTCCTTCTGGTAACACTACACTAAGATTTATATCTTTATTTCCAGTAATAGTTGAAAGATCTATTGGATTAGTATTCACTTCGTTAATAGTATCTAATATTTCTTTTGGCCCTAAAAGCTCTACTGACTTTCTACTGCTGTCTATTGACTTTAGTTTTACTCCACTTGGTAACTGACCTATAGTTGGAATAGTTATATTAACAGATTTTCCTTTGCTAACCTTAATTTCTACCTTTGCTATTTTTTCTGAAAGATTTACACCTAAAACATCACTTCCATTTTCATCTACAGGCTTTATTTCATAATTATCCACTATATCTTCATGAACATCTTCTTTTTTATCTGTTATTACTAATTTTGATACCTTATTTACAGCTGACTCTGCTCCCATTACCTTAACCTCTTCTGGGGTAACATTAGGTTTTGAAGCAAAATATCCAGACTTAGTGGTAACTCTAATATCTGATGTAACTGGCATAGATTTCTCAACCATATCTTCTATATTGATAGAAATAGTTAGATTATTTGTGTTCCTAATACTAACTGTTATTGGATAATCTACAATGGATACAGGTACCTTATTTTCTCCCTTTTTCCATGCATACTCACTTAAGTCCACTTGTACCTTAAAATCACTTTTCTTTATTTTGTTAATATCATTTGTATTACCTTCAACTTTCAAGGTAACATAAAATTCTTGATTTGGAGTCAATGCTAGTTTAGATGATGTTAATGCATCTAAATTTACTAATTCAACTGGTATTTTAGTTATTTCTGTTGTTCTTATTTTATTTTCAACATTTGTAACATAAACCCACAAGCCTATAGATAATAAAAGGCATATAAATGGTACTACTAATCTATTTTTTTCCTTCTTATCCATGCCTTCACCTTCTCCCCAGCTGATTTAACCTTCTTCTTATCATTATGTTGCATCATCTTAAGTAAAATAATTCTTAACTTTTCTTTATCATAACTTCTAGTTAATCTTCCATTTATAGCTAAGGATATAATTCCTGTTTCTTCTGAAACTATAATAACTATAGCATCAGAAATCTCAGACAATCCTATTGCAGCCCTATGTCTTGTTCCTAACTTTTTATCTATAGTTGTATTGTTTGTTAATGGCAGAACACAACCTGATGCTAATATTCTATCTTTTCTTATTATTGTTGCACCATCATGTAGCGGAGTATTTACTACAAATATATTTTCAAGTAAATTTGATGTAACATTTGCATCAAGTATAGTTCCTGAATTTAATATATCTCCTAGTCTAGTAGCTTGCTCAACTACAATTAAAGCTCCAGTCTTAGATTCTGCTAAATTACCTACAGCACTAACAATTTCATTTACTGTTATATTTCTCTTTTCCGCATCCTGAATATTATGAATTTCTTCAAAAGCACTTCTTCCAATATGCTCTAGAGCTCTTCTAATTTCAGGTTGAAAAATAATAACTACAGAAAGTAAACCTACAGTAAGAGTCTTATTCAAAATAAAATTAAGCATTTCTAACTTTAAAATATAACTTATTGGTATAAGTATAATCATTAGAATAATACCTTTTAAAAGTTGTTCAGCTCTTGTTTCTTTTATTAAGGAATAACCCTTATAAAAAATATAGGCTACTACCACTATATCTAAAATTGATGATATTGATATGTTTTTTAATGTGTTACTTAAAAATGTTAAAACTTCTTGCATTAAAGGGTCCCCCCCAACTACTTATATATATTAATTATACACCAATTAATAAAATCTTAGTATAATACTTTGTTTTTTTATTCTTTTTTTAATAATATTTTAAGATTCTTTATAATATAAATTTATGTAAAGAGAATTTAATGGTGGTGATTTTATGATTAAAAAATTTTTTACTTATGTTAAAGAGCATAAAAATATTGTTATTATATTTTTAACCTTATTCTTTATATTATCATTTTCTTTATTTTTTATGACATATAATTCAAAAGAAAATAGGACAAAAAGATACTTAAAAAATCTATCTAAGGATATAAGTAGTATTAACTTAACTCTTTCTAAATGTATAAAAGACCTTACTATAGATACAAATACTAGTAAGGAAGTCTTATCTAATGGAATTGATGAATTTAATAATATTTTAAAAGAAGTTTCTGAGGTAGAAGAGCTTAACCAAGATATATCATCAATTAAAACTAATTTATCTAATGCTTTAAATTCAACTATTGCTTTATATAACAATGCTTTAATAGTTCTATCTGATTCTAAATCTATTAGAAGTAATGATGCTTTAAATAATTTCAATACTTTTAAAGAAAACTGCATATCAGATTATTTAAAATTAAAAGATAACGGAATAAACCTTAGGTTTTCAGAAGATAGCTTAAAGTTCTTTGATAATTTTTATAACTATTTAAATACACTAATTAAAATAAATAGAGATTCTGATTTTAACAATTCTCAAAAAAGAGAATTCATTAATACCCTTGAAGGTTTTAATAAAGACTTTACTTACTTAAATGAGGATTTAACCTTAGCAATAAATAAAGTTAGGGAAGATAATAGAGATTTAAATGTAATTATAGATGATCTTTTAAAAAAAGAAGAGCTTTTTAATAGTATAAAAGAAAAATCAGCTTCAATTTCTATTCCTGAAGGTTGTATGGAAGTATATGAAAACTTAAACGAATACTTAAACTCTTATCCAATTTATCTTAATGCCATTAAAGAAGCTGTTATCTATGAAAAAACGGCTGTTGATGTAGAAAAGCTTTCTTCTGAAATTAATAAATATTATAAAAATGCATTTTCTAAAAGAGATGATATATTAAAGGTTTATAAGTCCTATGAGTCTAAACTAAAAAATAATTAGTATTAAAACTTTTCTTTTGGTAATAATAATGTTTGGATTATATTATCCAAAAGGAGGTTATTTATGAAATATTTAAAAACATTATCTATTTTATTTTTAACCCTTTTATTTTCAGCTAATATTAAAGTATTTGCTTATAGCAATACCACAGAAATGAGGAAGAGTAATTTAAATGAAGAATTGAATGTTAGTTTAATAAATACACCAAAGGAAGAGGTTGTTCAAGTTTTTAGTCACAATGATAACGCAGTTTATCTAACTAAAGAAGATTTAGATTTAATGGCTAAAATAGTCTATGCTGAAAGTAAAGGTGAACCCTACGAGGGTAAAGTTGCAGTTGCATCGGTTATTTTAAATAGAGTGTTAAGTCCTGGATTCCCTAATAGTGTAAAAGACGTTATATTGCAACCAAATGCATTCTCCTGTGTAATTGATGGAGAAATTAATGTTATTCCAACAGAAGAATGCTACAATGCAGTTTACGATGCTATTAAGGGTAATGATCCAACTAATGAGGCTTTATTTTTCTATAATCCTGCTATAGCTACATGCTCATGGATGCAGGATGTTGAAAAAGCAGATAGCAAACTCATTGGTCAACATGTATTTTTTAAAACAGGATACTAAAAAAAGATATTAAAAAAGCTGAGGAAACTCAGCTTTTCATTATTTAATAAATATTTTAATTTTCAAAGGTTCCTTTTACTACAGCTTCACCATCTTTAACCATAACTTTTCCCATAGCTATAACTGTATCAATATCTAATGTTTTTTCATCAACTATAACTAAATCAGCATCTTTTCCTACTTCTATAAATCCCTTGTTCTTTAATTTTAATACCTTTGACACATTGGATGTAATAACTTTAAGAGCTTCCTCTATAGGAATATTATGAGTTATTATACACTTCTTTACTTCCTCATAAAGACTTGCTACAGAACAAATTCCAACCTTTATTAATTTTCCCTTATCATCAAAAATAGGCATACTACCATTACCATCTGATGAGAAGGTTACATTTTCAACATTAGATTTATTTTTTATTAAAATACTTAAGGCTTCACTTGCACTTAATTCACCAGGAGCTAATAAGTTATCTGGTGTACTTGTAGTAAAATCTATGTATCCACCCTTATTTATATATTCTTCACCAGATTTAAATAATTCCCCATTCCTATTTATATGAGTAGGAAGAATTTGTGTTATAGGTAACTCCGTTTCATCTGCTAACCTAAATAGGTACCCTAGTTTTCTTGTTCCATCACCTAAGTGAATATTTACTATTCCAGATTTTCCTGATAATAAGCCCCCTACTCTAGATTGAGCTATTGCTTGAATTAATTCATCATAAGTTGCTTGAGAACTTCTAGTGTCAGATATAGCTATTTCACCAATTCCTATAATTTTATCTATAAGCATTATATCCTTCTTTATACTACCAGTTAAGGTTTTTACAGGTATTTCGTAAGAGCCAGTATAACAATAAGTTGTTATACCTTCCTCTTCTAAGGCTTTAGCCTTAGCTATTAAACTTGCCATATCTCTACAAACACCATCTGTACCTATACATCCAACTACTGTTGTTATTCCAGCTCTTGTTAAATCTGAAAGCATTATTTCAGGTGTTCTCATATTAAAACCACCTTCTCCACCTGCTCCATTTATATGAACATGATTATCTATAAAGCCTGGGAAAAGTAGCTTTCCTTCTCCATCAATAACTTCTATATTTATAAAATTTTCTGGTACTTCTAAATCATCGTATATACCCTCAATTTTATTGGATGATATAACTAGATTCTTTTTTCCTAAATACTCTGGAGCATAGATTTTAATATTTTTTATAACTTTAATCATTTTACCCTCCTATGAATTCATTATTTCTTCTACATAACTATTATTATATATAGAATTGGGGTAATTTATTAAAATTTTATTTGCATAACTTTTACTTATAACTATATCTTTATTTTTATATAGTAAAGCAGCTTTATAATAAGCTTCCTGTATATAGCTTCCATCTGAATACTCTGTTATATATCTATCAAAATTTTCTATAGCTTTATCTATATCTCCTAATTCATCACATACAGAACCAAGTAAAAATATAATATCATCATCTAAATGACCTCCACTTAGATAAGTAATAGTCCTTTCTAATAATTCTTTTGTTTCTTCATATTTTCCTTCATCAAAATATTCAGTAGCTTTTATATAATTTTCTCTTATTTCTTCATTACTTAGATTTTTCTCACTTATAGTTTCTTGTTCTTCCTTTGTATTTTCTATATCATCATTAATTATTATTTCAGTTTGTTGGTTTTCTTCTAAACTATTCAAAGCCCCCAATGGGTCTTTATTATTTTTTTCATAATTAAACAAGTTATTTTTACTTATAAATATTATTAATATAATTGATATACTTAAAGCTAACATTAAAACAGCTTTATTTATAATTTCTCTTTTATCATTATATTTAAAAACACTTTCTAACTCTTTATTAATTTCTTTTGCTTTATCATTATATTTATCTAATTTAAATACCTTTTCTAGGCATTCCTTTACCTTCTCATAATCACCTTTTTTAAAATAGCATGTAGCTAATGCATTGTTTACATTTATAGAGTTAAAATCACTTTCTCCACACCTATTTAAAATATCTATTGCTTCATCTATATTTAAATTATATATTAACTCTTCTGCCTCTTCGTAAAGTTCTCTTCTTTTAAAATCCCTTTGTGCATCCTTTAAATATGAGCTAGATATATTATCATTGTTATAATCTATATTTATATTCCATAAGGCTATGGAATCCTCTAATTCTCCCTTTAAATATAAAAGAACTCCTTTTAAATTAATTACATTGGAATTTGTTAAGTCCTTAGACATTTCCTTTTCACAAATTTCTATTGCTTTCTCAATATTCCCCTTATTATATAAACAAAGTGCTTTTTCATATCCCTTATTCTTCATTATTATCCCTCATAAATTACATATTATATATAAAATACCAACCCTACAATTCCTGCTAAAACTATAACTAATATTGGATGTACCTTCTTACTTAATAGTACTAATCCTATTATCGAAGCTATTATTAAACTCTTTAAATCTAAATAAGATTCTTTTGCTAAATCTAAAAAAGCTTTAATAATTAAAGCTATTAATACAGGTCTCATTCCCATTAAGGCTGCTTTAATTACTGCTGACTCCTTGAACTTTTCAAGCATTTTACTTATTATAGATACTAATATAAATGAAGTAAATATTACCCCTAATGTTGCCATAATACTTCCTAAAACTCCAAGAACTTTATAACCAACAAAGGTTGCTGAATTAATTGCAATTGGACCTGGCGTCATTTGTGATATTCCTATAATATCCATAAATTCATTTATGTTTATCCAATTATTATTATCTACTATTTCTCTTTGAATAAAGGGTAACATGGCATATCCCCCACCAAAGCTAAAGGTTCCTATTTTGACAAATGCTAAAAATAGTTTTAATGCTAACTCCATTTATTCCACCTTCTTTCTTAAGAATACTGCTCCATATATTGCTGATGCAATTATTACTATAACTGGATGTATATCAAAGAAGGTTAAAGCTATAAGTGCAATTATTATAATAGCTATTGTTCTAGTATTTCTTTCTAAACCTTTTCCTAAGCTAATTGCACCTACCAAAACTAATAACGGTACAGCCGCATTAATTCCCATAAAAGCTGCATTAACATAATAATTATTTCTAAATTGCATAAAGAAAGCTGCTATTAAAAGGATTATTAAAAATGATGGTAAAATTACAGCTAATAATGCCATACAACCTCCAAGGATACCTGCTATCTTGTATCCTAAGAACATTGAGCAATTTACTGCTAAGGCTCCTGGTAAGCTTTGAGAAACTACTAGTATATCCATAAATTCCTCTTTACCTATCCATTTTTTATTATTAACTACTTCTTCCTCAATTAAGGGAATCATAGCATAGCCACCTCCAAAGGTAAAAGCTCCTATCTTAAAAAATGCAACAAACATTTCAATTAATTTTTTCATTACGTCACCACCCTAATATTTATTATCTTACAAATTTCTAAAAAAAGCAAAAAAGTCGCATTTATATTATGCGACTTTTTATTATTTTAATTATTCTTGATCTAATATTATCTTCTTAGCTGTTAGTATTGATGTAGCACTCATTGAGAATTCATCTAAACCATATTCAACTAATGTTGGGATAGCAGCTTCATCTCCTGCCATTTCTCCACACATTCCAACCCACTTACCGTGCTTGTGAGCTCCATCTATAGTCATCTTTATTAATCTTAATACAGCTGGATGCATTGGGTTGTAAAGGTATGATACCTTTTCACTCATTCTATCTGCAGCTAATGTGTATTGAATTAAGTCATTAGTTCCAATTGAGAAGAAGTCTACATGCTTAGCTAATTCATCAGCATATACAGCAGCTGCTGGTATTTCTACCATTATACCCCATTGGATATTTTCTGAGTATTCTTTTCCTTCTGCTTTTAATTCTGCTTTACATTCTTCAACGAATTCTTTTGCAGCTTGGAATTCTTCTAAGCCTGAAATCATTGGGAACATAACTGCAAGATTTCCATATACAGAAGCTCTAAGTAATGCTCTTATTTGAACTCTAAATATATCTTTTCTATCTAAACATAATCTAATTGCTCTATATCCTAAGAATGGATTCATTTCTTGTGGTAATGGTAAGTATGGAAGTGTCTTATCTCCACCGATATCTAGTGTTCTAATAACAACTTGCTTTCCATCCATTATTTCAAGAACTTTTTTATAAGCTTCGAATTGTTCTTCTTCTGTTGGAGCTGAATCTCTATCCATGTATAAGAATTCAGTTCTGAATAATCCAACACCATCTCCACCATTTGCAACTACTGCTTCAGCATCTGCAGGTGATCCTATGTTTCCACAAACTTCAACTCTTCTACCTGATTTAGTAACTGTTTTAACAGTTATTAATTTCTTTAATTCTTCTTGCTCTGCTAAGAATTTTTCTCTCTTTGCTGTATATTCATCTATAACTGATTGTTCTGGGTTTATTATACATATACCTTCGATACCATCAACTATAACCATATCTCCATTTTTAACTGATGTAGTTATATCTTTTAATCCAACTATTGCAGGAATTTCTAAAGTTCTAGCCATTATAGCTGAGTGAGAAGTTCTTCCTCCAATGTTAGTTAAGAAACCTACTACTTTACTTCTATCTAATTGAGCTGTATCTGATGGAGTTAAATCATGAGCTACAACTATAGTATTAGCTTCTGAAATAGCAAAAGCATCTCCACCTTTTCCTGCTAAATTAGAAATAATTCTCTTTGAAACGTCCTTTATATCAGCTGCTCTTTCCTTCATATATTCATCTTCCATTGAATCGAAGATCATAACGAAAGTATTAGTAACATTTTCAACTGCTTTCATTGCATTTATGCTATTTGATTCAATTTCTAATAACATTCCACCTGTGAATTCTGGGTCATCTAATAAGGTTAGGTGTGCTTCAAAAACTTGAGCTTCATGTTCTCCTATTTCCTTTAAAGCTTTATCTCTTATTGCAGATAATTGAACTTTTGCTTGCTCTAAAGCTTTATTTAGAACTTCTTTTTCAGCTTCTACATCAGAAACCTTTGCATCTGTTATTACTATCTCTTCATGTTCTTGTAAAAATACTTTTCCTATTGCATATCCTTTAGATGCAGCTATACCTTTTTTCATTATTGAGATTCCTCCTTAATAATAGCTATAAATTCAAATAGTATATGAATTTTATAGAACGTACTAATCTATTAAATTAATTACAACTACAATGTATTATAACATATTTTTTATTTATGTTAATAATAATGTACATAATTTTTGTTATTTTCTATCTTTAAATTTATGCCATTATATATTTTATTGATAGATTTTCTATATAAGTATAATTTACGAAAAAATATTCCCTAAATTTTCAATTTAGCATCTTATTTATAATGGTATTACTTATATAAGCTACACTATTTTAGGTAATTATACTAATATTACTTATAAATCATCAATTAATGCTCCTGCTTTTGCATAGGCAGTTGATTTAGCTTCAAAAAAATCTGTTTTAACAGAATTAGCATCTGCTAATATATCTACCCAAGAAGCTGGATTATTCTTATGTCCATCATATATTTCATCTAATCCAATAGCTTTCATTCTTATGTTTCCTAGATACTTAATATAATCATTAATTAATGTTTTATTTATTCCTTGTATATTATCACCAATTACATAATGTCCCCATGAAATTTCATGATTAACTGCCGTTTTCATCATTTCTCTTAATTCATCTTTTAGCTCTTCAGTAAATATTTCCGGCTCTTCTTGTTGCAATTCCTTTAATATATTTCTAAATAACCATAAATGAGTATTTTCATCTCTATTTATATATCTAATTTCTTGAGCTGATCCTGGCATTTTCCCATTTCTCTCAAGATTATAGAAAAACATGAATCCTGAATAAAAATAAATTCCTTCTAATATATAATTAGCCATTACAGTTTTAACCAAATTTTCTTGAGTGGGATTTTCCAAGAAATTATTATAAAGCTCTCCTATAAATTTATTTCTTTCTAATAATATTTTATCATCTTTCCATTGATATAATATTTCATTTCTCTTTTCAGGAGAACAAATTGTATCTAGCATATAGCTATAGCTTTGTGAATGAACTGCCTCTTGAAAAGCCTGAATAGTTAAACATAGGTTTACTTCACTAGCAGTTATATAACTATTTATATTTGATAAATTTGCAGTTTGAATAGAATCTAAAAATATTAAAAATGAAAGAATTTTATCATAGGCTGTTCTTTCTTCTTTTGTTAGTTTATTATAATCCTTTAAATCTTGAGCAAGATTTATCTCTTCTGGTATCCAGAAGTTATTCATTGCTTGCCTATACCAATCTGAAACCCATTTGTATTTCATATTATTAAAATCATTTAGATTAGTTGTATTTCCGTTTATCATCCTCTTTTTTGATGTTTCTATATCCCCAAACTCATTAAAAAGAGGTTTTTTATTAATGAACATACCTTACCTCCCAAAAATTAAAAAATCTATTAAGCTTATGCTGAACAACTTTCACAGTCACTTACAGTTAATGATTTTGATCTTACATAGTAAATTGATTTTACTCCTACCTTACATGCTTCAATATATAAATTCATAATTTGTCTCATAGTATAATCTGTAGTTATATATAAGTTAAAGGATTGACCTTGATCAATGTGTCTTTGTCTTACTCCATTAATTTGTACACACCACTTTTGATCTATGTTATAAGCTGAATTATAGTACCAATAATTTTCTTCATTTAAGTTAGGTGCAGTCTTTGGTATAATACTACCCTTCTTTTCTTCTAACCAGAATCTTGCCATTACTGGATCTATTCCTTCTGAAGTTCCAGCAATAGTTGCTGTAGATCCATTTGGTGCTACTGCTATTAAATAACCATTTCTTAGTCCGTTAATTGCTACCTCTTCTCTTAGCTTATTCCACTTTTCTGAATTATAATTCCTAAGCTTAAAGTAATCACCAGTTTGCCAATCTGAACCTTCAAAACAAGAGTATCTTCCCTTTTCCTTAGCAATGGTCATACTTGCCTTTATAGCATGATAGTTTATTCTTTCATAAACATCATCAGCAAAATCTTTGTGCTCATCAGCAGTCCAATGAACTAAATTATTTGCAAGCATATGATGATATCCACTAGTTCCAAGTCCTATAGCTCTATACTTTTTATTAGTTACCTCTGCAAATGGTACTGAGTAGTAATTTAAATCTATTACATTATCCATAGCTCTTATTTGTGTTTCTACAACATATCCAAGCTCCTCGTCATTTTTAACATCTACATTACCTAAAACTACTGATGATAAGTTACAAACTACAAAATCTCCTGCTTTAGTTTTTTCAACTATAATAGTATCTCCATTTTCATCAGTAATTTCTGATTTTTGTATTTCCATAGCACTCATATTTTGCATTATTTCAGTACATAAATTAGATGAATATATCATTCCTTTATGTTTATTTGGATTCATTTTATTTACTGTATCCCTATAAAAAGCAAAAGGCGTTCCAGTTTCTGCTGCACTTTTTATAATTAGTCTAACTATATCCTTAACTGGCATAGCTCTTTTGCTTATCTTCTCATCTTCTACACATTCGTAATATTTCTTTTCCCACTCTTCTCCATAGAAGTCTTCTAAAGAATATCCCTTTACTAATCTTATTTCGTGTGGACACATCATATACCACTTAGCATCTATATCTGTTTCAGCAAGCTTCCAGAACAAATCAGGATAACATATTCCTGGGAATACATCATGAGCCTTCTTTCTATCATCACCATTATTAGTTCTTAATTGTAAAAATTCTGGAATGTCTTTATGCCAAGCATCTAACCAAATAGCAACTGATCCATTTCTTACACCTAATTGATCTACAGCTATTGCCGTGTCATTAAATAGCTTAATCCAAGGTATTACCCCTCCTGAAGCTCCTTTAAATCCTCTTATAGGTGATTCTAAAGCTCTAACCTTTCCGATATAAATTCCCATTCCACCGCCAAACTTTGAAACCTCTGCAAAGTTATCTAAAGATTTATATATGCCTTTTAAGCTATCATCTACCGTATCTATAAAACAAGAACTTAATTGGTAAAATGGCTTCCTAGCATTAGACATAGTTGGTGTAGCCATAGTTGCCTTTAAAGAACTTAAAACATCATAAAATCTTTTGGCCCAAGCTACCTTGTTTTCCTTATTTTCTGGTACTGCAAGGTGCATAGCTATTCCCATAAACATTTGTTGTGGTAATTCTAATTTGCTTCTATCATAGTCTTGAATTAAATATCTCTTTGCCAAAAGATTTATCCCACTGTATGTAAATAAGAAGTCTCTTTCAGGCTTAATTTCTCTTTCTAATTCAAGTATTTCTTCCTTAGTATAGTTTTCTAATATGTATTTTCCATATAATCCTTTATCCGTTAATTCTTCAATAAAACCATATAAATTTCCATATAGATTATCATCTGTATCTAAATTTCTATTTTTTCTTACTTCGTCATATAGTTTATATACATATAATCTTTCAGAGGCTTTTTGCCAATCTGGTTCCATATCAGTAGTAAGCTCTAAAGACACCTGAATAAGCGAATCTCTTATTTCTTCATCACTCATATTAGGTCTTACTATATGGTTTAAAGCATCTAAAAGCCTTTCCTCTGTATAAATTTCGTCACCTTTATCTATCCCAATTAAAGCATTTTTGCAAATATCTAATAAATTCATAACTTTCCCCTTCCACTACATATAGTATATAACTCCAAGATGACTAGAGAAATATACAAGATATAGATACATTATAAATTCCTTTTTTATTAAAGTAAAACTTAAGATTCTAAAAATAGCAATGAAAAAAGAAGATATCTCTTCTAATATCTCCTTTTTTCACCCACAGTCAAATGATATTAATTATTTATTAACATCTGAAATTTAAAAAGATTTATTATTTTAGATTTTCATTCCATTCTTCTTCTTTAAATCCTACTAAAACTGTATTATCCTTAATAACTATTGGTCTTTTAACTAGCATACCATTGCTAGCTAATATATCTAATAGCTCATCTTCAGGTAATTCCTTAACTTTATCCTTTAATTGCATTTCTCTATAAAGAACTCCTGATGTATTAAAGAATTTTTTTATTGGTAAGCCACTCTTATTAAGCCACTCTTTTAATTCATCTTTACTTGGATTTTCTTCTACTATATGTCTATCAACAAAATTAATATTATTTTCCTCTAAGTACTTTTTTGCTTTTCTGCAAGTAGTACATCTTGGATATTCAACAAATAAAACTGACATAGTATCACTCCTTGATTATAATTATTATTTAACTTTCTTTATTATAACATATTATTTCTTAGGTATAACTAGATAAATTTTAAACATATCTCCTTCTACCTCAATTTTTATATTTCCACTATGCAGCTCTATTATACTTTTTGTAATTGCTAAACCCATCCCTGAACCTTCTACTGAAGAGTTTCTTGACTTATCAGCTCTTGTAAATCTCTCAAAAATATCTTGAGTATTAAAATCCATCTCATAATTAGAAATATTTTTAAATGAAATTTCAACTACGTTTTCCTTAGACTGTATATCTATATATACCCTTGTATTCTCTAGAGAATATTTTAAAGAATTAACTATTAAATTTTCAAAAACTCTAGACATTAATTTTCCATCTAAATCTAAAATTATTTCTTCTTCATTGGAGCTTACCTTAAATTCTATATTTTTCTCTTCATAAAGATTTGAGTATTCTCCAATACCCTGATAAACCAGTGAAACTATATCTAATTTTTCTTTTTCTATTTTCATTTTTCCACTATTTAATTTAGAAGCTTCAAATAAATCTTCTATTAAAGTCTTAAGCCTTTTAGAATTTTTATCTAATATCATTAAGTAGTCTTTTCTTTCCTCTTCTGTTATATTAGTCTCATTTAATATATTTACATAATTTATTATTGAAGTTAAAGGCGTTTTTAAATCATGAGAAACATTAGATATTAATTCAGTTTTTAATTTTTCGTTCCTAACTTGCTCATTTAATGCTATTTTGTATCCTTCTTTAATTTGATTTATATTCTCTACTAATTCTTTAACTTCTCTTTCTCCAGTATTATTTAGTGTATATTCCAAATCTCCTGAGTTTATTTTTTTTAATCCATCATTAATTATTGAAATATCTAAACTCTTTTTTAAGGAATATAGTACACATACTAAAGGAATTAATACCAAAATTAAAGTTCCCTTAAAAGGATACCTAGTTAAAAAGGTTACTAATACATTTTGATTTCTTATTCCTGCAACTAAATATAAATATATTAATATTACAGCAATAGCTCCACTTACTGAAAAAATTATCTTATTTCTTGTATTTCTATACTTATATCCATATCTTAATACAAAAAATAATCTTTTTAATACCTTTATTTCTAGGTGAATATTATTTCTATTAAATATTGAGTTAAATATTACCTTAACTAAAAGAACTAAAGCTAATATAGTAGCTGCTATCATTATCTTTGCAGTTAATGCTTCTGTTTTTATTAAATAAGAATATGCTACTGGATTCTTATAATATATTTCAATATACTTATCTATGTTTTTCATGCTAATTTTGTCATTCATACTCATAACATAGTAATTGTATTTATCTTTATTATCTAGCCTAATTGAAGCTAATCCTGTTTCCTTTAAATAGACATTTATATTATCTTCTAATAGTGCTACATTATCAGAATATTTCTCTAATGAATTATACAAATTAGCATCATTTGTTGTAAAATCACCAGTTTCCTTGTTTATCAAAACATAGAAAATCTCATCATAGTAGTATATATTTTCTGATAAATATTCATTTTCATACTTTATAGCACTTATATCTTCTAAATTTTTACTATTTGAATATATGTATTGTGAAATATTTTTACTTTCATAATATATCATAGATTCAATATATTTTTCTTTATTAAATAAGGCATCAAAAGTTCCTGCCCCTAATTTAGAAAACTCATCATTAAAAGCCTGATAATATCCTATACTTAATGTTACTAAAAGAATAATTAAAGTTAATATTTCTATGCCCCATACACCTGTTGCATAATATTTAATTTTCTCTTTCAATTTTATATCCAACTCCCCATACCACTTTTATATATTCTGGATCCTTTGTATTTATCTCTATTTTTTCTCTTATTCTTCTTATGTGAACAGTTACTGTGTTTTCACTTCTATAAAATGGTTCTTCCCATACTTTTTCGTATATTTCTTTTATAGAAAAAACTTTTCCCAAATTTGAGGCTAAAAGTTGAAGTATTTTAAATTCTGTTGCTGTAACCTTAATTTCTTCTCCTCTAAGGTATATTGTTTTTTCTTTATTATTTATAACTAGATCCTTAACTTCTATTATGTCAGGACTATCTTCTTCTAATTCTAAAGGTTTTTGATACCTTCTTAATTGAGATTTCACCCTTGCAACTAACTCTAAATGATTAAATGGCTTTGCTATGTAATCATCTGCACCAACATTTAACCCTAAAATCTTATCGCTATCTTCTCCCTTAGCAGATAACATTATTATAGGTAAATTTCTTTTTTCTCTAATTTTTAAACATGTTTTTATTCCATCTAATCTTGGCATCATTATATCTAATACTATTAAATGTATTTTTTCTCTATCTAAAACTTCTAAAGCTTCTATTCCATCTTGAGCCTTAAAAACCTTCATGCCTTCTCCTCTTAAATATATGTCAATGGCATCTCTAATTTCTTTTTCGTCGTCAACAACTAAAACATTAAACATTTATAAAACACCCCTTGATTTATTCTATCTTATAATTATAATATCTTATATTCTCCTATTTTACTAATTATAAAAATTACATTTTTATTAAAATGAATATTTCCAAAATTATATTTAACATATTATCTTATTTGATATATAATTTATGTGTACATTTACTTATTATTTTAAGGAGTTTCATAATGTTTAGTAATGTTTCAATCAACAAACACATGGTACTAGATTTTATTCTTATTTTTATTGGATGTGTAATAGCATCCCTTGGGGTTAACTTATTCTTAGTTAATGCTCAATTACTAAGTGGAGGCGCAACTGGTGTAGCACTTATTCTTCAATATTTATATAATGTGCCTTCAGGAATAACTGTATTTTTAATTAATATTCCATTATTTTTTATTAGCTACAAAATGCTAAATAAAAAATTCACCTTATATTCTGCAGTTGGAATGTCTTCATTATCTCTTTCATTAATGATAACTAAACCTTTATCTAGTTTAGTTAGAGTAGACGACTTGTTGCTTTATTGTATTTATGGAGGAGTACTATGCGGACTAGGCTACGGATTAGTATTTTCTAGAAATGGTTCTACTGGTGGAACAGATATTATAACTATGGTTCTTAGAAAAAAATATTCAAATTTAGAAATTGGTAAGCTTAGCTTTGGGCTCAACTGTGTTATAGTTTTTATAGGCGCATTAATATTTGGACTTCCTAAAGCACTATATACATTGATTTCTATGTTTGTTCAAGGAGTTGTAATAGATAGAGTTATAAATGGATTTACTAGTAAAAAGCTTCTTCTTATCTTAACAGAAAAGGAACAAGAAATTATTCAGTATGTAATTAAAGATATGAATAGAGGCGTTACTTCTCTTATAGCAGAAGGTGAATATACTCATGAATTAAAGAAAATGTTATACATAGCTGTTACATCAAGCCAAATGATTAGATTAAAAAATAAAATATTAAGAATAGATCCAAAAGCCTTTATAACAATAATTGACGTTTCTGAAGTAAACGGAAAAGGCTTCTACAAAATTTAATATCTAACTAAACTATATCCATATTATCAGTTCTTCGTCGCTCTGCTTCAAGTGGACCTTCGCATTAATATGGATATAGTTTTGAATTTTAAAACTATCTGTTATTTATTATTTTAGTTATACTGCTACTTTTCAAATCTATCTCACAATTATTTATAAAGCCAATGCATAATATTTTTTCATTATCTAATAACCGAATATCAAAATACATATCGTTATAGTATTTTAGTCCAATCCTATCAGAATAATTTTTGAGTAATTCAGATATGTTCCCCAATATAAAATATCTTTTTATCACTCATATTTCTCTCCCTTTAATAAATAAATAGTACTTTCAACCAATATAAATTAAGTTTTGCTATTCAAAACATCCTTAATTATCCATTATCAATTTTTAAGATTGCTTCTCACTCTTAAAGTTTAGGTATTCCTCTTGACCTTTTTTATATAAGTTATTTCCTTTTGTATCTATAATTACTGTTAAAGGCATATCTTTAACTTTCATTCTTCTAATTGCTTCTGCACCTAAATCTTCATATGCAATAATTTCTGATGATATTATTGTTTTTGATATTAAAGCTGCTGCTCCACCAATGGCTCCTAGGTAAATAGCTTTATTTTTTATTATAGATTTAATGACTTCTTCATTTCTATCTCCTTTTCCAATCATAACCTTTAATCCTAAGTCTAAAAGTTTTGGTGAATATGAATCCATTCTATAGCTAGTAGTGGGGCCTGCTGAACCTATAACTTGTCCTTCTTTAGCTGGTGTTGGTCCTACATAATATATAGTTTCATCTTTAATATTTATAGGTAAGTCTAAACCATTATCTATTAATTCTACTAATCTTTTATGCGCAGCATCTCTTGCTGTATATATAACTCCAGATAATAATATATTATCTCCTGCTTTTAAATCCCTTATTTTTTCATAAGTTAGTGGAGTATTTATCTTTATTTCCATTCTCTATCTCTCCCTATAAAATAGCTTCTTTATGTCTAGTTGCATGACAACTAATGTTAACTGCCACTGGTAGCCCTGCTATATGTGTTGGATACGTTTCTATGTTAACTCCTAAGGCAGTAGTCTTTCCACCAAAACCTTGAGGTCCTATTCCAAGCTCATTTATCTTTATTAATAACTCCTCTTCTAAGTTACTGTAATATTCATTTTCATTTTTACTATCTATAGGTCTTAGTAAAGCTTTTTTAGAAAGATAAGCTGCCTTTTCAAAAGTTCCTCCAATCCCAACTCCCACTACCATAGGAGGACATGGATTAGGCCCTGCTTCCTTTACAACTTTAATAATAAAATCTTTTACACCTTCTATTCCATCAGATGGTTTCAACATTTTTATTTGACTCATATTTTCTGAGCCAAATCCCTTTGGAGAAACTATTATTTTAAGAGTATCTCCTGGAACTACTTCATAATGAATAATTCCTGGAGTATTATCATTAGTATTAATTCTATCAATGGGATCTTTCACAACAGAATTTCTTAAATAACCATTTTTATAGCCTCTTCTAATCCCTTCGTTGATAGCCTCTTCAAGACTTCCACCTATTATATGAACATCTTGTCCAATTTCTATAAATACGCACGTCATTCCTGTATCTTGGCAAATTGGTATTTTTTCATTTTCCGCAATTTTAGAATTTAATATTATCTTATCTAATATATTATCTGCTAAAGTCCATATTTCTTCTTCTTTTGCCTTTCTTATCCTATTTAAGATATCTTTTGATAAATTATAATTTGCTTCAATACATAATTTTTCTATAGTCTCTTGAACCTTTTCAATGTGGATTTCTCTCATTTTCCCACTCCTTTTATTATAATAAACTATAAATATTTTAACATATATCCCTAATAATAGTATAAAGGTATAAAAAAAGTAGTTATATGTAATATTATTAAGTTTTTTATTAAAAAATAACTTAATCTTACATATAGCTACTTGAAAAGTATAGGATTTAGATATTTCTCTATATACTGTATAATTCTATACTTTAGAATTATTTTTTGTTATATTTCCTCGGAAATTAAATTTAATTATTCTTTATTTCCTCAAAATATTTTTCTATTCCCAATGAAATGCCTTCAACCAATACATTTTGATGTTCTTCAGTTTGCAACTTCTTTTCCTCTTCCATATTTGACAAGAAACCACATTCTACTAATACGGATGCTCCTTTATAATCATCTCTTAATATTAAATAAGCATCTCCTGCAGGTTTTGAAACTCTTTTATTATTGTCATTTACACTTTCTTTTATAGAATTTTGTATATTATCTGCTAATACCTTACTTACACTATTAGAGCCGTGCCATACCTGTGCTCCATAGCATTTTTCTTGTGGAAACATATTTTGATGAATAGAAATGAAAACATCACAATTAGTTTCTTTTTTCATTTCTCTCCTTTTTTTCAAATCTTCTCTTTTCTTTTCTTTAATGGTGGAACCATTATTACCTAAAGCTTCATCATTTTCTCTTGTTAAATATACCTTATATCCCTTTCCCTCTAAATTTTCCTTAAGTTTCATGCTTATTTGCAAATTTATATCCTTTTCTATTACGCCATTTTTAGATTTAGCTCCTCCATCAAAACCACCATGCCCTGGATCTATTAATATTATTTTTTCATTACCTTCAGCCATTACTTTTATTGGAATACATATAATTATAAATAAAAGTACTACTAGAGAAGCAAGTTTAAATTTTCTCATTTATTTTCCTCCATATTAACTCTAATTATTTATAAAATTATTATGTCCAGAATCTATTTTTACATCCTAATATATAAAAAAGTCAAACTATATTTATTCTTATTATAAATCCATAAATCTTAATCTAAAAAAATAAGAAGCTGTTTAAAACAGCTTCTTATCATAAAATATATAATTTAAAATTACTTAATATCTCATTATTAAACACTTAAAATTTAACTATTTTCTATAATACTTTCAGCAATATTTAATGAGTGATCACTAACTCTTTCTAAATTACTTAATAAATCTAGATATATTGCCCCTGCATAAGCATTGCAAGTACCATCATAAAGTCTCTTTATATGAAGATCTCTATATTTCTTTTGAAGTCTATCAACTTCTGCTTCAATATTATTAACTTGCTTTGCTTTTTCTATATCTTTTCTAGCATAACTATCAATTGCAGTTTCTAAAGCTTCTGTAGTCTTGCTATACATGTTTTTAATTTGTTCTATAGCTTCTTCACTATATTCTAACTTTTTATTTATTTTTTGTAATGTTATGTCTGCTATGTTTTCAGCATGATCTCCAATTCTCTCTATATCATTTATGATATGGAAGGTTGCAGCAACTATACTTGACTCCTCATCTGATAACTCTCTCTTAGAAAGTTTAACTAAATAGTCAGTAATTGCTTCATTTAAAGTATTTATGATATTTTCATTATCATAAACTTTTTGAATTAATTTTTCATCATTTTTTTCAAAAGCTTCTAAAGCTATTGATAAACCTTTTTTAGCTTTATTAGCCATTCTTAAAGTCTCTTTAGCTACTTGCCCAGCTGCAATAACTGGAGTTTCTAATAATCTATCATCTATGTATTTTGGTCCTAATTTTTCTTCTTCATCATCACCAGGTATAATCATATTAACAACTTTAATTAATACACCTGTTAAAGGTAACATTATAGCAGTATTTACAACATTAAATACTGTATGAGCATTTGCTATTTGTCTACTAACATCGTCAGGACTTAAATATGACACTGCATTTCCTAAAATTCCACTTATTAAAACTGGAATAAATATTAATGTACCACCTAAGTTAAATATTAAGTGAAGGATAGCAGCTTTATGTGCTGTTTTTGTAGTTCCTACTGAAGCTAACATTGCTGTAATACAAGTACCTATATTACAACCAAATACTATTGGAAGTGCTTGAGTTATATCTATTGCACCTGCTGTTGCTAGAGCTACTAATATACCAGTAGTTGCTGATGAACTTTGAAGTACTGCTGTTATAATTGCTCCTGCTATTATTCCTAAATACCAATGTCCACCTACCGTAGTTAAAATTTCATTAAATATAGGTAATGATGTTAGTGGCTTCATTGCTCCACTCATTTGACCCATTCCAACAAATAGTACACCAAAACCTAACACAATATTACCAATATCTTTTCTCTTTTTCTTTTTGCAGAACATAACCATAAGTGCTCCAACAAATACAAAAAGAGGTGCTACATGATCTAATTTAAATGCAACAAGTTGAGCTGTAATAGTAGTTCCTATATTTGCTCCCATTATGATTCCAGCTGCTTGAGCTAAATTCATTAATCCAGCATTAACAAATCCAACTACCATTACTGTTGTGGCACTACTACTTTGAATTACTGCTGTAACTACCGCTCCAACTATTACTGCAATAATTGGATTTCTAGTAACCTTTTCAAGAATCGACTTTAATCCATCCCCTGCAGCATTTTCAAGACCATCACCCATGATCTTCATTCCGTAAATAAATAGTCCTAAGCCACCAAGTAACTTTATAATAACCATTAATGATTCCAAAGTTATTCTCCTTTTCAACATTATTTTTACAAACCTAGTTTACATTATTTTTTAACATTTGTTAAGTAATTAAACTTATTTTTAACATGATTTTAATATAGTAATATTTTCTTGTATTATTTTTTAATTTCATTATAAGTATTGCTTTAACTAAGGTTATAAATACTAATTAATATTTAAAAAAATAATAAATTAATATTTTGCGCATAAAAAAACCTCGAAACCATAAGTTTCGAGGTTTGTAAGCTTCCAAATATTATCTCTTTGAGAATTGTGGAGCTCTTCTTGCTTTCTTAAGACCGTATTTCTTTCTTTCTTTCATTCTTGGGTCTCTAGTTACAAATCCAGCTTTCTTTAATTCTGGCTTTAAGTTTTCGTCAGATTTAATTAAAGCTCTAGTTATTCCGTGTCTTATTGCTCCAGCTTGACCTGTGAATCCACCACCGTGAACGTTAACTAAAACGTCGAATCTGTCTTTAGTTCCAGTTAAAACTAATGGTTGATTAACGATCATTCTTAAAGTTTCTAATCCAAAATAGTTTTCGATTTCTCTGTTATTTATAACAACTTTACCATTTCCAGGTACAAGTCTAACTCTTGCTATTGATTTTTTTCTTCTTCCAGTTCCCATGTATTGAACTTTTGCCATTTTTTATTCCTCCTCCCGAGCATGTATTAGTACTTTAATTCAAGTACTTCTGGTTTTTGAGCATCGTGTCCGTGCTCAGCACCTCTGTATACTTTTAGCTTCTTAAGCATTTTTCTTCCTAAAACACCTGATGGAAGCATTCTTCTTACAGCTTCTTCGAAAGCGAATTCAGGTTTCTTAGCTAATACTTCTCTGTATGGAGTTTCCTTTAATCCACCTGGATATAAGCTATGCTTTCTCATTAATTTTTGATCTAACTTCTTACCAGTTAAAACAACTTTTTCAGCATTGATTACGATAACGAAATCTCCGCAGTCAACATTTGGTGTAAATGTTGGCTTATTTTTACCTCTTAAAATTGAAGCAACTTGGCTAGCAACTCTTCCTAGTGGCTTACCAGCAGCATCAACAACATACCATTTTCTTTCAACTTCTTGCGCCTTAGCGATGTATGATTTCATGTTTTTCCCTCCCTGAACTTACATTTGTGCTTTACTTCTTTTTAAGTAACTGCTTTTATGTCAAGACCCGGGGCTAGTGGATCTTATATACATAAATATTCTAACAAACAAACTTATTATAATACACGCTTACGGGTGTGTCAATATATTTTGTTTCATTATTTAAATTAATTTTTTTAATTTTAATAGTAGACTTTTTCTAGTGTTAAACCAGTAGGAGGCACACATATACCTGCATTATCCCTATTCTTACTATTTATTATATTTTTTATTTCTTCTGGTTTAATTTTATTATTTCCAACCATAATTAGAGTTCCTACTATTATTCTAACCATATTGTATAAAAAACCATCACCTGTAACAAAAATTTTTATAATATTATCATTTTTTTCAATATATAGGTCACTTATAGTTCTTATACTACTCTTAACTGAACTTCCACTAGTTTTAAAGGCAGAAAAATCATAAGTTCCTATAAAATACTTGCAAGCTTCTCTCATAGAATTTAAATCTAATTCACGCTTTACATGATATATATAATTTCTATCTATAGCTGATGTTACATCTCTATTTAATATGGAATAGGAATAGGTTTTTCCCCTAGCGTTATACCTTGAGTGAAAATCATCTTCTACCATTTCTGATTTTAATATTACTATATCATCAGGTAACTTATGATTTATAGCTTCTCTAAATTTTTCTGCTGGTATTTTGCTATTGGTTTTAAAATTAGCTATAAAACCTCTTGCGTGTACTCCTGCATCTGTTCTGGAGCTCCCAATAACTTCTATATCTTCATGAGTTAAAGTCTTTATAGCCTCTTCTAAGGTTCCTTGAATAGTTTTTCCCACCTTTTGCTTTTGCCACCCTAAATAATTAGTTCCATCATATTCTAAAGTTATCTTGATATTTCTCATATTCTATCACCTTTATAGCTGGATTATAATACAAATCTAACTAGTAGGCTTCCTACAAACAATACTGAAAATATACCAAAGGCTATTATATCTTTATTAGAAAATTTTAATTCCTTCATTCTAGTTCTACCATTTCCCCCTCTATAAGCCCTGGATTCCATTGCCATAGCAAGCTCATCCGCTCTTCTAAAGGAACTTATAAATAGTGGTATTAGTAATGGTATTAAGCTCTTAGCCTTTTGAATTAATCCACCGCTTTCAAAATCAGCGCCTCTTGCCTTTTGAGCCATCATAATTTTATCAGTTTCATCCATTAACGTTGGTATAAACCTTAGGGCTATTGTCATCATCATAGCAAGTTCATGGGCCATTTCTTTACCAATAGGTCTAAGTAATCTTTCTATTCCATCTGTCAATTCAATTGGAGATGTAGTTAATGTAAGAACCGATGTACCCATTATTAAAAAGATAAGTCTTAAAGCCATAAATGCTGCTGTTCTCAAGCCTTCACTATATACTTTAATAAATCCAAGTTCAAAAATCAAAGTATTAGCTGTTCCTTTTATCATAAATATATTTAAAACTGCAGTAAAAATTATAAGAAAGAATACAGGTTTTAATCCTTTGTATAAATATCTTGGTGGTAATTTAGCTACATATACTGTTAATGCTAAAAATCCAATTATTAATACATATCCAACGAATTTATCTACAATAAATAAAGAAACAATAAATAAAATTGATAATATTATTTTAGTTCTAGGATCTAATTTATGAACAAAGGTTTCGCCTGGTATGTATTGACCTATAGTTATATCTTTTATCATTTTTGATCCCCCTAATTTTTAACTTCCTTTAATATTCTTAGTAATTCTTCTTTACCTTGATTAATAGTATAAACCTCATCTGATACATTAAATCCTTTTTCTTTTAATGCTCTCATAAGGTAAGTTACTTGCGGTACTGCTAACCCTATCTTTTCTAATGTATCAACTTCTTTAAATACTTTAGCTGGTTCTCCTTCTAAGGCTACTTGGCCCTTATTCATAACTATTATTCTTTCAGCAAGCTTTCCTACATCTTCCATGCTATGGCTAACTAAAATAATAGTCATCTTATATTCTTCATGTAAGATCTTTATTTGAGCTAAGATATCATCTCTCCCCTTTGGATCTAATCCAGCTGTTGGTTCATCTAATATAAGCACCTTTGGTTCCATAGCTATAACTCCAGCTATAGCAACTCTTCTTTTTTGCCCACCACTTAAATCAAATGGTGATTTATTTTTATACTCCTCATAATCTAAACCAACCATTTTCATAGAATTTTTTACTCTTCTTGTTATTTCTTCTTGATTAAGACCTAAGTTTCTTGGTCCATATTCAATATCTTTTTCTATAGTTTCTTCAAATAATTGATACTCAGGATATTGAAAAACTAGACCTACTTTTTTTCTTATATCTGTAAGCTTTATACCCTCTTTAGTAATATCAATTCCGTCTACTATTATCTTTCCAGATGTAGGCTTAAGTAATCCATTCATATGTTGAATTAAAGTTGATTTACCCGAACCTGTATGACCTATTAAAGCAACAAATTCTCCTTCGTTTATTTCTAAGTTAACATTATTTAAAGCTACTTTTTCAAAAGGAGATTTTGGCATATAAACATGTACTAAATTCTCTATCTTAATTGACATATCGCATTCACCATCTCATCTACATTTAAAATATTTGTATCTATATTTATACCGCTATTCTTTAATTCATAGCATAATTCTGTCACTTGTGGAACATCTAATCCTATTTCTTTCATCTCTTTTACATTAGAAAATACTTCTCTTGGCTTTCCTTCTAATATTATCTTTCCATTATCCATAACTATTACTCTATCTGCTTGTGCAGCTTCATCCATATAATGAGTTATAAGAACTATAGTTATTCCATATTTTTTATTAATTTCTTTTATATTATTTAGAACTTCTTTTCTTCCTGATGGATCTAACATTGCAGTAGGCTCATCAAATATAATGCATTGTGGCTTCATTGCTAATATTCCAGCAATTGCAATTCTTTGTTTTTGTCCTCCAGAAAGTAAATGTGGTGCATGCCTTCTATATTCATACATTCCAACTTTTTTTAAACTTTCATCGACTCTTTTTCTTATTTCTTCTGGTTCTATGCCTAGGTTCTCTGGTCCAAAAGCAACATCTTCTTCAACTATAGTAGCTACTAGCTGATTATCAGGATTTTGAAAAACCATCCCAGCCTTTGCCCTTATATCCCATAAATTATTCGGATCTGATGTATTTAAATTATCTACTACAACAGTTCCATTTGATGGTACCAAAAGAGCATTCATATGTTTAGCAATAGTTGATTTACCAGAACCATTATGCCCTAAAATTACTAGAAATTCTCCTTTTTCAACTTGAAAACTTACGCCATTAACTGCATATCTTTCTTCTTCTCCCTCATTTGCCCTATATTTAAAAGATACATTATCGCATTTAATCATTGCTTCTTTCATAATATAGCCCTCCTTAAATTGCTTAACTCAAATTAAGTATTATATAAAAACTTAATAAGTGTATATACATTAACATAAGAATATTATAATATACATTATTTCATTTACAATTACTTTAATTATAAATTTTTAAATTCTTATATAATATTTAACATACTTAAAAACATAATTATTTTTTTATATGCAAAAATGGGGACTAAGTTATACCACTTAATCCCCTATATATTATACTAATTCAAGTATAACAACTTCAGCTCCGTCCCCTCTTCTTGGGCCCTTTTTGTACATTCTAGTGTATCCACCATTTCTTTCAGCGTACTTTGGAGCAATGTTGTCAAATAGGTTTTGAACTACTTCTTCTTCGTGAACAAAAGCTAAAACTTGTCTTCTAGCGTGAAGGTCACCTCTTTTTGCTAAAGTGATCATCTTTTCAGCTAATTTTCTAGTTTCTTTTGCTCTTGTTTCAGTTGTTTCTATTTTACCATGCTTTAAAAAGCTTGTAACAAGGCTTCTTAACATAGCTCTTCTTTGGTCAGTAGGACGACCTAATTTACGATAACCTGCCATATGGATTTACCTCCTTACTCATCGTTTAGTCTTAATCCTAAGCCTAATTCCTTAAGCTTTCTTTCGACTTCCTCTAAAGATTTCTTTCCTAGATTTCTTACCTTCATCATGTCATCCATTGATTTTCCAGCAAGTTCTTGAACTGTATTAATACCAGCTCTCTTTAAACAGTTATATGATCTAACTGATAAATCTAACTCTTCTACAGTCATTTCTAGTACTTTTTCTTTTTTATCTTCTTCTTTTTCTATCATAATCTCTACATCATTAGTACTATCTCCTAATGACATAAATAGTTTAAAATGTTCTATAAGAATTTTTGCAGATAAGCTTATAGCTTCATCTATTTTAATAGTTCCATTAGTCCAGATTTCTAATGTTAACTTATCGTAGTCAGTAATTTGACCTACTCTTGTATTTTCAACATTAAAGTTAACTCTCTTAACTGGTGTATAAATTGAGTCTACAGCAATAGATGATAATGGAAGATCTTCACTCTTATTTTTATTTTGAGTAACGTATCCTCTTCCTCTATTAACTGTTATCTCCATATATAGCTTACCATTATCATCTAACGTAGCAATATGAAGATCTTTACTTACAACTTCAACATCTCCATCAGTTTTTATATCTGCACCTGTAACTACTCCAGGTCCTTGAGCATCTATATATATAGTCTTTGGACCTTCACCATTCATTATTAAAGCTAAAGATTTGATGTTTAATATTATTTCTGTAACATCTTCTTTAACACCTTGTACAGTTGAAAATTCATGTAGTACTCCATCAATTTTAACTGATGTTGGAGCTGCACCTGGAAGTGATGATAAAAGTATTCTTCTTAGAGCATTTCCAAGAGTTATACCATATCCTCTTTCTAATGGTTCAACTACATATTTACCATAAGTACCATTTTCATTTGCTTCTATACATTCAATAATTGGCTTTTCTATTTCTAACATGTACAAACCCTCCTTATATTTTAAATGGCAACTTTATTCTGAGGGCAACTGTTTATATATTTGTATTGTAAGATAAATCTTAACAATACAAATACTAAACTATTACTTACTATATAACTCAACGATAAGAGTTTCATTAACTGGAACGTCAATGTCTTCTCTTGATGGCTCAGCTATAACTTTTCCTGAATAATTTTCAACATTTGCTTCTAACCACTTTGGTAAAGTCTTTGGATTTTCAATAAATGTCTTGAATTTTTCAGTTCCTCTGCTCTTTTCTGTTACTAATATTTCATCGTTAACAGAAACTTTGTATGAAGCAATATCAACTTTCTTACCATTTACTAAGAAATGTCCATGAGTAACTAATTGTCTAGCTTCAGCTCTTGAAGCACCATAACCTAATCTGTAAACAACGTTATCTAATCTCATTTCTAATAATTTAAGTAAGTTTTCACCAGTGATACCTCTCATATTATCAGCCTTTTCATAATAAGTTCTGAATTGGCCTTCTAATACTCCGTATATTCTTCTAGCTTTTTGCTTTTCTCTTAATTGTACGCCGTAGTTAGATAATTTTTTCTTAGCTGCTCCATGTTGTCCTGGTGCATAACTTCTTCTAACAAAAGCACATTTATCTGTATAACATCTATCCCCTTTAAGGAATAATTTCATACCTTCTCTTCTACATAATCTACATGTAGCTCCAGTATATCTTGCCATTAATTACACCTCCTATATGAATACTAGACTCTTCTTCTCTTTGGTGGTCTACATCCGTTGTGTGGAATTGGAGTAACATCTTTAATTAGAGTTACTTCTAATCCAGCTGCTTGTAAAGATCTGATAGCTGCTTCTCTACCAGCTCCAGGTCCCTTTACATATACTTCTATACTTTTTAATCCATGTTCCATAGCTGCTTTAGCTGCTGTTTCAGCTGCCATTTGAGCTGCGAATGGAGTACTCTTTCTTGATCCTCTGAAGCCTAAAGCTCCTGCACTTGACCATGATAAAGCATTTCCTACTGCATCAGTTAAAGTAACTATTGAGTTATTGAAAGTTGATTTGATGTGTGCAGCACCATGCTCAACGTTCTTTCTTTCTTTTCTTCTTCTAGTCTTTTTAACTTTTTGAGCCATCGAATTCCCTCCTCACTACTTCTTCTTATTTGCGATAGTTTTCTTTGGACCTTTTCTTGTTCTAGCGTTAGTCTTAGTTTTTTGTCCTCTAACTGGAAGACCTTTTCTATGTCTAATTCCTCTATAACATCCAATTTCTACTAATCTCTTGATATTTAAAGCAACTTCTCTTCTTAAGTCACCTTCAATTGTTAAAGTCTTTACGTATTCTCTGATTTTTGTTACTTCTTCTTCAGTAAGATCTTTAACTCTTGTATCAGGATTAACTCCTGTTTCTGCTAAAATCTTGTGTGAAGTAGAAAGTCCTATACCGTATATATATGTTAGACCTATTTCAACTCTTTTTTCTCTTGGTAGGTCTACGCCTGAAATTCTTGCCATTAAAACTTACACCTCCTGATATTGAAATGCATACAATTTTGATTATATGTGTGTATTTATATAATAAAATCCTAGGTCAGTAGAGCTATTCTCTACTGTCAGCCGCACCTAAAATTTATCTACTTATTTGAATGCCTATATAATCATATTTGACTTTAACTGAAAAGTCAATACGATATACATAGTAAAATTATACTTTTTCTGCCTATACTTTGATTGTATTAGCCTTGTTTTTGCTTGTGCTTAGGATTTTCACAGATAACCATTACTTTTCCTTTTCTTCTTATAATCTTGCACTTTTCGCAAATAGGCTTAACTGATGGTCTTACTTTCATCGCTAACCCTCCTTGTAATACTTAGTGGTCTTTACCACTTTTTATTTTGCTCTCCATGTAATTCTACCTCTTGTTAAATCATATGGAGAAAGTTCTATCGTAACCTTATCTCCTGGTAGAATTCTTATGAAGTTCATTCTTAATTTTCCTGAAATATGTGCTAGAATCTTGTGACCACTCTCTAGTTCAACTTGGAACATAGCATTTGGTAGTGCTTCTAGTACAGTACCTTGCATTTCTATTACATCATCTTTTGACATAAGGTAATCAACCCTCCTTAACAATGCCTTTAAGTTTTAGAAATCTTTTTATTTTTAAATCAGTACCTCTATCCTTTGACATGATAGATTCTTTAATCTCATCATCTACATCATTTAAAACACTTATATGTTTTAAATTCTTCTGTTTCGGCATCTGAACTGTTTTAGTGCTCCCATTACTAAGAATTACATAATTATCACTTAAATGCCCTATTACAACATATAAATGACTTTTATCTCTTCCTCTTTTTGAAAGAACCACTTTCCCAATTAAGTCATTGTTTTGCAAACTTTTCACCTCAATGATTACCTTAGCCATAAATCTACAAGCCACCTTTTGGTATCATGCGAATTTATAACTAAGCAACACTTATTTAATCAGTGTTAATATTTCGGGTCCATCTGGTAAAATTACAATTGTATTTTCGTAGTGCGCAGATAGACTTCCATCACTAGTTACTACAGTCCAGTTATCTTTTAATGTCTTAACTTTATAGCTGCCTACATTAACCATAGGTTCAATGGCTAAAGCCATTCCCTCTACTAATTTTGGTCCCCTTCCCGGTTGACCATAATTAGGTACTTCTGGATCTTCGTGTACAACTCTACCTATACCGTGTCCTACGAAATCTCTAACTACAGAAAAGCCTGAGGCTTCAACGTAGCTTTGTATTCCATGTGATATATCAGTAAGTCTGTTCCCAACCTTAGCATATTCTATACCTCTAAAGAAACTTTCTCTAGTTACATTAATTAACTTTTTTGCTTCTTCACTTATATTTCCAACACCAAAGGTTCTTGCAGCATCTCCGTGAAATCCATTAATATGAGCCCCACAGTCTACACTAATTATATCGCCATCTTTTAATACATAACCTCCTGGGATCCCATGAACTACTTGCTCGTTAACAGATATACATAGTGAAGCTGGAAAACCATACAGCCCTTTAAATGAAGGCTTTGCTCCATGCTTAGTTATAAATTCTTCTGCTATCCTGTCTATTTCAGCAGTAGTTATTCCTGGTCTTACTTTTTCCTCAACTAGTAGTAATGTTTCTGCTACTATTTTACCTGCTGATCTCATTAGGTCTATTTCTTTGTTGTTTTTAATGATGATCATTATTCAACGCTCCCTAAGATACTACAGATACCTTCAAATACTTCATTAATAGCTTTTGTTCCATCTACAATTGAAAGTAAGTTTCTTTCTTTATAAAAATCAATCAGTGGTTGTGTTTGTCTCTCATACACATCAAGTCTTTCAGATACAGTTTCTTCTGTATCATCTTTTCTTTGGATTACATCACTTCCACAAACATCACATTTGCCTGCTATAGTTGGTGGATTAAACTTTATATGATAGCTAGCTCCACATGATGGACATACTCTTCTACCTGTCATTCTTTCTAAAATAAATCCAGTAGGTACTTCAATTAATAAAGCAGTATCAAGGGATTCATTTCTTCCTAAAAGGAATTCTTGAAGCGCTTCTGCTTGATTAACTGTCCTTGGGAAACCATCTAATAAATATCCATTTTTACAGTCATCTTGTTGTAACCTGTCTTTTACCATATTAATAGTAACTTCATCAGGTACTAACTGTCCTTTATCGATGTGCTTCTTAGCTTCTATTCCTAAAGGAGTATTTTCAGAAATATTTTTTCTAAATATATCTCCTGTAGAAATATGTGGTATTGAGTATCTATTACTAATTGATTTTGCCTGTGTTCCCTTACCTGCTCCAGGAGGACCTAATAATACTATCTTCACGGGCATCATCTCCATTATTAATCTATTTTAAGAATCCTTGATAATGTCTCATTACTAATTGTGAGTCTAATTGTCTTGAAAAATCAAGTCCAACCCCAACCATAATTAATAATGATGTTCCACCAAATTGAATTCCTTGTAATTGTGAGTTTGAAATTAATATTGGTAGTATTGCTAGTAAAGCAGCAAATACTCCTCCAACTAAAGATACTTTTGTAAGTACTTTTTCAAAATATTTTTCTGTTGCTTCTCCTGGTCTTACTCCTGGTACAAATCCAGCTGATTTATGCAGATTTTCTGACATTTCATCTGGTTTAAAAGTAATTTGTGTATAGAACCATGTAAAGAATATAGTTAATATTGAATAAACTACTGGATACATCCAAGTTTTTTCATTAAATATACTATATTTATTACTTGTTATCCAAATTGCCCAGTCATAATTTGGGAAGAATTCTGCAATTGTTTTAGGGAACATCATAACTGACATAGCAAATATTATGGCTATAACAGCAGATCCTATAATACTTAAAGGAATATGAGTGCTTTGGCCTCTCATAACCTTAGATCCAACAGCCTTACCAGCATATTGTACAGGGATTCTTCTCTCTGCTAATGAGAAGAATATTACTATTCCTAATAATAAAATTGCAGCAGCAACAAATAATAAAATTTCTATTATAGAAATTTTTCCTTGATCCTTTAATGTAAATAATGACATTAAAGTTATAGGTAACTGAGATACTATATTTACGAATATCAATATAGATATACCATTTCCAAATCCTTTAGCTGTAATTTGATCTCCTAACCACATACAGAATGTTGAACCTGCTACTAAAGCTATTAATACAACAATAATTTCAGGCCATACCATTCCTACTGTAGCTCCTTTAGCTGCAACCATGCTATAAGTACCAAAAGCAAGAATAAATCCAATAACTATTGATAAAATTCTTGTGATCTTTTGAATCTTCTTTCTTCCATCTTCGCCTTCTTTTGAAAGTTGCTCTAATGAAGGAATTGCTATAGTTAAAAGTTGAACTATAATAGAAGCATTAATATATGGTGTTACACTTAAAGCAAATATACTAAATTGTCTAAATGCTCCTCCTGATATTAGATCATAGAAACCAAAAATAGTTCCACTACTAGCTAAATTTTTTAAAACATCTGTGCTAATTCCAGGAACAGGAATATGTGTTCCTATCCTGAAAATTGCAACTAAAAATATAGTCCATAAAAATCTCTTTTTTAATTCGGGAACCTTCCAGGCATTACGTAGGGTTGATAGCATACTAAATCACCTCAACTTTTCCTCCAGCTGCTTCTATCTTTTCAGCCGCTGATTTTGAGAACTTACATCCTTTAACAGTTAGGCTTTTCTCTAGTGTTCCGTTTCCTAAAATCTTAACGCCGTCTTTTACCTTACTGATAACTCTTCTTTCAAGTAAAACTTCTGGTGTTATTTCAGTTCCGTTTTCAAATATATTTAATCTATCTACATTAATGCTAACATATTGCTTAGCAAATATATTTGTGAATCCTCTCTTAGGAAGTCTTCTGTATAATGGCATTTGACCACCTTCAAATCCTGGTCTTACTCCGCCACCTGATCTAGCCTTTTGGCCTTTTTCACCTTTTCCAGCATTTCTACCTAAACCTGAACCAGTACCTCTACCAACTCTTTTAGGAGCTTTCTTACTTCCAGCTGCTGGTTTTAATTCATGAAGTTTCATTACCCAATGCACCTCCTCTTATTAAACTTCTTCTACTTTTAGTAGATAGTCAACTTTGTTAATCATTCCTCTGATTTGAGGAGTTTCTTCATGTTCTACTGTCTTACCAATCTTTTTTAGTCCAAGGGCATGTGCAGTAGCAATATGGTCTTTTTTTCTTCCAATTAAACTCTTAACAAGAGTAACTTTAATTTTTGCCATTGCTTTTCCCTCCTAACCTAAAATTTCTTCAACAGTTTTGCCTCTTAATTTAGCTATATCTTCAGCTGTTCTTAAGTTTGCTAAACCGTTAATTGTAGCATTTACCATGTTTTTTGGATTGTTTGAACCTAATGACTTAGCTCTAACATCCTTTAATCCTGCTAATTCTAATACAGATCTAGCTGGACCTCCAGCGATAACTCCTGTACCTTCTTTAGCTGGCATTATAAGAACTTTACCAGTTCCGAATTTTCCATATATTTCATGAGGAACAGTTGTTCCAACTATTGCAACACTTACTAAATGTTTCTTAGCGTCTTCTATTCCTTTTTTAATTGCTTCTGGGATTTCTATTGACTTACCCATTCCAACGCCTACGTGTCCGTTTTCGTCACCTACAACTACTAAAGCGCTGAATCTGAAGTTTCTACCACCCTTAACAACCTTAGTTACTCTGTTTATGTTAACAACCTTTTCCTTAAGGTCTAGTGTGCTAGGATCGATTCTCATGTATTTCCCTCCTTGTTTATTAGAATTTTAAGCCTGCTTCTCTTGCTGCTTCAGCTAAAGTTTGAACTCTTCCGTGATATACGTATCCACCTCTATCGAATACAACTTCTGAGATTCCCTTTTCTAAAGCTTTCTTAGCTATTAATTCACCAACTAATTTAGCTGCTTCTTTATTTCCGCCTACTTTAACATCTACTGCTTTATCTAAGCTTGAAGCTGAAACTAATGTTACTGAATTAACATCATCTATAATTTGAGCATATATATTTTTTTCACTTCTATATACTGAAAGTCTTGGTCTTTCAGGAGTACCAGAAATTTTCTTACGTACTCTTAGGTGACGTCTTTCTCTACTAGCTTTTCTGTCTACCTTCTTAAACATAAAGGTTTCACTCCTTTCTATTATTTCTTACCAGTTTTACCTTCTTTACGTCTGATTACTTCGTTATCGTACTTGATTCCTTTACCCTTATATGGTTCAGGCTTTCTCCATGATCTGATATCAGCCGCTGCAGCTCCAACTTTTTCCTTGTCTATTCCTTTAACAACTACTTTAGTTGCAGCTGGAGTTTCGAAAGTAATACCTTCCATAGGTTCTATTTCAACTGGATGTGAATATCCTAAGTTCATTACAAGTTTCTTTCCTTGTAATTGAGCTCTGTAACCAACACCGATTAATTCTAAATTCTTTTCGAATCCTTTTTCTACTCCAATTATCATGTTGTTGATTAATGCTCTAGTTAATCCGTGAAGAGCTCTGTGCTCTTTTTGATCACTAGGTCTAGTAACAACAACTTGGTTATTTTCAACTGCTATATTCATGTCTTTGTCCATAGCTTTAACAAGTTCGCCCTTTGGACCCTTAACTGAAACAACGTTATCTGCTGAAACAGCTACAGTTACGCCTGCAGGTATAGTTATAGGTAATCTACCTACTCTTGACATAATCGCACCTCCTGTTTTACTTGTTCTTATATATGTTAATCTAGTTACTTTCTAATTTGCAATTACCAAACGTAGCAAAGTACTTCTCCGCCTAATCCAGCTTTTCTTGCTTCTCTGTCAACTAATAATCCAGTTGATGTTGAGATTATAGCAATACCAAGTCCGCTTAATACCTTTGGAATTTCATCTTTCTTGCAGTAAACTCTAAGTCCTGGTTTAGAAATTCTCTTTATACCAGTTATAACTCTTTCTTTATCTGCACCATACTTAAGAGATATTCTTAACATTGGAACAACACCATCGTTATATTCCTCTAATTCTTTTATATATCCCTCTTGTAATAATATATTTGCAATAGCCTTCTTCACGTTTGATGAAGGAACTTCTACTACTTCATGTCTAACAGCATTTGCGTTTCTTATACGAGTTAGCAAATCTGCGATAGGATCTGTCATAACCATTTAATGTGCCTCCTTTCACTATATCAGTTTTTTACCAACTTGCTTTCTTACAACCAGGGATTTGGCCCTTGTAAGCAAGTTCTCTAAAACATATACGGCATATACCAAACTTCTTTAATACTGAATGTGGTCTTCCACATATTCTGCATCTTGTATAAGCTCTTGTTTTATATTTTGGTTCTTTTTTCCACTTTTCTATAATAGCTTTACGTGCCACGGTTTCCCCTCCTTATTATTGAGCGAATGGCATTCCAAGGAATCTTAGTAATTCTCTTGCTTCTTCGTCAGTGTTAGCTGTTGTTACGAAGATGATATCCATTCCTCTCACCTTGTCTATTTTATCATACTCGATTTCTGGGAATATTAATTGCTCTTTAACTCCTAGTGAGTAGTTTCCTCTACCATCAAAAGCTTTGCTTGAAACTCCTCTGAAGTCTCTAACTCTTGGAAGAGCAATTGTCATTAACTTATCAGCAAATTCATACATCTTTGCTTTTCTTAATGTAACCTTACATCCTAAAGCCATATTTTCTCTAATCTTAAAGTTAGCAACTGATTTCTTAGCTCTTGTTAAGATTGGCTTTTGACCTGCAATTATGCTTAAATCGTTAACTGCTGCTTCTAATATTTTTTGATTGTCCTTAGCTTCTCCAACACCCATGTTGATAACTATCTTTTCAAGCTTTGGAACTTCCATTATATTTTTATATCCGAACTTTTCAATCATAGCTGGAATTACTTCTTTTTGATATTTTTCTTGAAGTCTTGTTGTCATAATTTAGTACCTCCTTTCAGATTTTAGAATGTTTCTCCGCACTTCTTACAAACTCTAACTTTAGTACCATCTTCTAATATTTTGTTACTAATTCTTGTAGCATTTTTGCACTTTGTGCAGTATAACATAACTTTTGAGCTGTATATAGCTCCTTCTCTTTCAACTATTCCGCCTTGCATATTCGCTCTGCTTGGCTTTTGGTGCTTTTTAACTATATTAACTCCTTGAACAATAACTTTACCTGTCTTAGGATATACCTTTAAAACTTCACCAGTTTTTCCTTTATCTTTACCAGAAACAACTACAACTGTGTCGTTTTTTCTAACATGTACCTTCAAATAAGACACCTCCTCCATTATAGAACTTCAGGTGCTAATGATAAAATCTTGTTAAATTCGTTATCTCTTAGCTCCCTAGCAACTGGTCCGAAGATACGAGTTCCTCTTGGTTGCTTATCATCCTTTATAATAACAGCTGCATTTTCATCAAACTTAATGTATGAACCATCAGCTCTTCTTAATCCTCTTACTGATCTAACTATAACAGCCTTTACAACGTCTCCCTTTTTAACAACTCCGCCTGGTGTTGCACTTTTAACGCTAGCAACTATTACATCTCCAATGTTACCGAACTTTCTCTTTGATCCGCCTAAAACTCTTATGCACATAATTTCCTTTGCACCTGAGTTATCTGCTACTTTTAGTAAGGTTTGTTGTTGTATCATTGAATTACCCTCCTTTCAGACTTAAAGCCTATTTAGCTTTTTCAACTATTTCAACAAGTCTCCATCTCTTATCTTTAGATAATGGTCTAGTTTCCATAATTAAAACTCTATCATTAATTTTAGCTTCATTGTTTTCATCATGAGCCTTAAACTTAGTTGTTCTATTAACTGTCTTACCATATAATGGGTGTCTAACCTTAGTTTCAACAGCAACAACTATTGTTTTATCCATTTTATCTGAAACAACTCTACCTATTCTTTTCTTTCTTAGTCCTCTTTCCATTAAGAGTTACCTCCTTTCAGATTTACTGCTCGAAAGCCCTGATCTCTTCTTCTCTAATGATGGTTTTGATTTGGGCTATAGATTTTTTTACTTCTCTTATTCTCATAGGATTTTCTAATTGACCTGTAGCTAATTGGAATCTTAAGTTGAATAATTCAGCCTTAAGGTCATTTAATTTAACCTTTAAATCTTGAGGATTATTTGCTCTTAATTCTTTTAATTCTCTAGCCTTCATTATTCTTCACCACCCATTTCCTCAAAATCTCTTCTTGTAACGAATTTACACTTTACAGGAAGTTTGTGTGATGCAAGTCTCATTGCTTCTCTTGCAACTTCTTCATTAACTCCTGATAATTCAAATAAAACTCTACCAGGTTTAACTACTGCTACCCAGTATTCTGGTGAACCCTTACCTGAACCCATTCTTGTTTCAGCTGGCTTTTCAGTTACTGGCTTATCTGGGAAAATCTTTATCCAAAGTTTTCCTCCTCTTCTTATATATCTGTTTATAGCAATTCTGGCAGATTCAATTTGATTACTAGTTATCCAACCACATGTTGTAGCTTGAATACCAAAATCTCCGTATGCAAGGAAATTACCTCTTGTAGCTTTCCCTTTCATTCTACCACGTTGTACCTTACGATGCTTAACTCTTTTAGGCATTAACATGACTAATTCCTCCTTTCTTATGCGTTAACTTCTTCCTTCTTTTCAACTTTTTTAGTTGGAAGAACTTCTCCATTATAAACCCAAACTTTTACGCCGATTTTTCCGTATGTTGTATCAGCTTCTGCAAATCCATAATCGATGTCTGCTCTTAAAGTTTGTAGTGGAATTGTTCCTTCATGATATTGTTCTGTTCTAGCTATTTCAGCTCCGCCTAATCTACCTGAACAAGCTGTCTTAACACCTTTAGCTCCAAGTTTCATAGCTCTTTGGATGCTTTGTTTCATAGCTCTTCTGAATGATACTCTTTTTTCTAATTGAGCAGCTATATTTTCTGCCATTAATTGAGCATTTGCTTCAGCATTCTTAACTTCAACTATGTTGATTAATAAGTTTTTATTGTCAGCAACTTTAGCTAACTTAGCTTTTAAAGCTTCAATTCCTGCTCCACCTTTTCCGATTATAACACCTGGTTTAGCAGTATATATATTTAACTTAACTCTCTTAGCAGCTCTTTCAATTTCAATCTTTGAAATTCCAGCTGAGAAAAGTTCCTTCTTTACGAATTCTCTTATTTTGTTATCTTCGATTAGATTGTCTGCAAAGTTCTTCTTTGAAGCATACCATTTAGCATCCCAATCTTTGATAACTCCTACTCTAAGTCCATGAGGATGTACTTTTTGACCCACTTGATTTCCCTCCTTCTTTCTAAGCTCTTTCTTTAACTACAAGTGTAATGTTACTTGTTCTTTTGTTAATTCTAAATGCTTTACCGTGATCCATTGGTCTGAATCTCTTAAGTGTTGGACCTGCACCAACGAATGCTTCTGCTACATATAATCTTTCTACATCCATTTCGTGATTATTTTCTGCATTAGCAACAGCTGATTTTAAAACTTTGTTTATAACAACAGCTGCATCTTTTGGAGTATATTGTAAAATAGCGAAAGCCTCTTGAATATTTTTTCCTCTTATTAAATCAAGAACTACTCCTACTTTTGTTGGAGACATTCTAACATATTTAGCTATAGCTCTAGCTTCCATTTATGTTCCTCCTTTCCGGGATTACTTTCTTTTTCTTGCTGCTTTTTCGTCATAATCGTGTCCTCTGTAAGTTCTAGTTAATGCGAACTCACCAAGCTTGTGTCCAACCATGTCTTCACTTATGAAAACTGGAACATGCTTTCTTCCATCGTGAACAGCTATTGTATGACCGATCATTTGTGGGAATATTGTTGAACTTCTTGACCAAGTTTTAACAACCTTCTTATCTCCACTAGCATTCATTTCTTCAATTTTCTTTAAAAGTCCTTCATGTACAAAAGGCCCTTTTTTTGTTGATCTACTCACTATAATTTGCCTCCCTTCATAATCTCTAGGCTGACAAGCCATGAAGAGAAATTTAACTTCTCTTCATACTACTTATCGTTTCTTCTCTTTATTATGAATTTGTCAGAATACTTCTTATTCTTTCTTGTCTTGTATCCAAGTGCTGGTTTACCCCATGGAGTAACTGGACTTGGTCTACCGATAGGTGATCTACCTTCTCCACCACCGTGAGGGTGATCGCAAGGGTTCATTACAGAACCTCTAACTGTAGGTCTCCATCCCATATGTCTCTTTCTACCAGCTTTACCGATATTGATTATATCGTTAGTAGTATTTGAAACAGTTCCGATTGTAGCTCTACATTCGATTCTAACATATCTCATTTCACCTGAAGGTAATCTTAATGTAGCATAGTTACCTTCTTTAGCCATTAATTGAGCTGAAGTACCAGCTGATCTTACCATTTGGCCACCTTTGCCAATTTGTAATTCAATATTGTGTACAAAAGTACCTACTGGTATGTTCTTTAATGGAAGAGCGTTACCAACTTTGATATCAGCATCTGCTCCTGAAACTATAACATCTCCAACCTTTAATCCAACTGGAGCAATTATATATCTCTTTTCACCATCAGCATATACAACTAAAGCTATGTATGCTGTTCTGTTTGGATCGTATTCTATTGTAGCAACCTTTGCTGGGATACCATCCTTATTTCTCTTGAAATCTATTATTCTATATTTTCTCTTAGCTCCACCACCGTGGTGTCTAACAGTTATTTTACCTTGAGCATTTCTACCACCAGTTTTGTTTAATGAAACAAGAAGTGACTTCTCAGGAGTACTTGTTGTAATTTCTTCAAAAGTAGCCATTGTCATTTGTCTTCTTGATGGGGTAGTTGGTCTAAACTTTTTAACTGCCATGTAAATTCCCTCCTTACTTTAAGCTTCTCTGGTATTTAAATACCAATAATACGCTTTATTTGCGTTATTGCATTCCTTCGAAGAATTCAATGTTCTTACTGTCTTCTGTTAAAGTAACAACAGCTTTCTTGAAGTCTGCTCTTTTTCCTACATGTACGCCCATTCTCTTTGTTTTTCCCATAGTTCTTAAAGTTTGAACTTTGTCAACCTTAACGCCGAAGATTTCTTCTACAGCCTTCTTGATTTGAACTTTGTTTGCATTTATTTGAACTATGAAAGTGTACTTCTTGTCTGCCATAGCATTCATGCTTTTTTCAGTGATAACAGGCTTTCTTATGATATCATAGCTTGTCATTATGCGTACACCTCCTCAATTTTTGATACAGCATCCTTAGTTATGATTAATTTTTCAAACTTTAATAAATCATAAACATTGATGTTGTTAACTGGCATAATTTGTACGTCAGCAATATTTCTAGCTGATTTGTAAAGTACTTCGTTAGATTCTCCAGTTACTATTAAAGTTTTCTTAGCATCAAATGCTTTTAAAACTTCAACCATTTGCTTAGTCTTTGGTGCTTCTAAAGATAACGCTTCAAGAACTACCATTTGGTTGTCTTGAACCTTACTAGTTAAAGCAGACTTCATAGCTACTCTTCTCATGCTCTTTGGAACTGAAACTCTGTAGTCTCTTGGCTTTGGTGCAAAAACAATACCACCTTTTATCCATTGTGGTGCTCTTATAGAACCTTGTCTTGCTCTACCAGTTCCTTTTTGTCTCCAAGGCTTGATTCCGCCTCCTCTAACCTCAGCTCTTGTCTTAGCTGATTGAGTTCCTTGTCTTTTGTTTGCTAATAAAGCAACAACAACTTGATGCATAGCATCAGTGTTAACTTCAACTCCGAACACATTATCATTTAATTGGATATCTCCAACTTGTTTTCCTTCTTGATTAAATAATCCTACTGTAGGCATCCTGTTTCCTCCTTTCTACAGAAATTAAGCTTTAACTGCATTTCTTATTACTACTGTACCTTTATTAGGTCCTGGGATACCACCCTTGATTAGTATTAAGTTCTTTTCAGCTATTACCTTAACTACTTCTAAATTTAATACTGTTGTATTAACAGCTCCCATATGTCCTGGCATATTCTTGTTTTTGAAAGTTCTTGATGGATCTGATGAAGCTCCCATTGAACCTACTGCTCTGTGGAACTTAGAACCGTGAGTCATTGGTCCTCTATTAGCATTCCATCTCTTGATAACGCCTTGGAATCCCTTACCTTTAGAAACTCCTGATACGTCAACTTTTTCTCCAACTTCGAATAAGTCAGCTTTTATTTCTTGACCAACTTCATAAGCTGAACAATCTTCTAATCTGAACTCTTTTAATCTTCTCTTTAATGAAACTCCTGCCTTAGCATAGTGTCCCTTCTTTGGCTTGTTAACTAATTTTTCTCTTATGTCTCCAAAACCTACTTGTATTGCTTCATAACCATCCTTCTCGATAGTTTTCTTTTGAACAACAACACATGGGCCAGCTTCTACTACTGTTACAGGAACAACTTTTCCGTTAGCATCAAAGATTTGAGTCATTCCAATTTTCTTTCCTAATATAGCTTTTTTCATGTATCTACACCTCCTAAACATATTAGCGGATTGTTATTACAATCATAATAGTTCAAACTGTTTATTTAATAAGTATTGACTATAGCTTTATTTCGATATCAACACCAGCTGGTAAGTTTAATCTCATTAATGCATCAACTGTTTTTGGTGATGGATTAACTATATCGATTAATCTCTTGTGTGTTCTGATTTCGAATTGCTCTCTGGAATCTTTGTATTTGTGAACAGCTCTTAATATAGTAACAACATCTTTTTCTGTAGGTAGTGGTACTGGACCTGCAACCTTAGCTCCTGTTGATTTTGCTGTTTCAACAATTTTCTCAGCTGATTGATCTAAAATGTTGTGATCAAAAGCCTTTAATCTGATTCTTATTTTTTGTTTTGACATCTTGGTTTCCCTCCTTTTCATGTACGCTTTACTTCTAACGCACAACAGCGGATGTTCTATAAACTGTTCCACGTGTTTCATATTTTGACACATGGATTTACAAAACCCCTGTCGTTGGATTCTAGATCCTAACATACTCATCAGGAATTAACCCGGAAGTCCGGCAACCTCCTGATTCATCGCTGTTTGCTATACAACTCCTACATTATACTATGATTGCATAGGCTTTTCAAGAGTTTTTTAGCGTTTTTTCTTAAAATTTAAAACATAATTTTTAATATCTTTTTATTTATAATTTCTTTAGCAAATATATTTTATATGTGTTTCTTTTATTTATCAATATATTTTTTTATGTAATTTTTCACATATATTTTTTCTCTTTATTATTTTTAACCATTTTTAATATATTAATCATTTACAAGTAATTTATATTTTTTTATTTTATATAAATCTATTGATTTTCATAAAAAAAGAAAAGAGAGTAAAGGCGTCCCCTTACTCTCTAAATGTGATCACAATTTCTTATATTTATTTTAAATTTATTTTACTTACTTTATGCAAATTATTACNAGTTTTTTCTTCTGCAGCTGCAGCACCACCTGCAACAGCTCCTGCAACTGCTACTGGAGCAGCAGCGCTTACACCAAATTCTTCTTCACAAGCTGTAACTAGCTCGTTTAATTCTAAAACAGTCATTTCTTTTATAGCTTGAATTATATCTTCTCTTGTCATTTTAATTGCACCTCCAAAATTTTTATCAGTTATTATTCAGCTGATTCTGATTCTTTCTTTTCTTTAATTGCATTTAATAAATATGCAAGGTTTGATAATGGAGCTTTGAAGCTTCCAAGAAGTTTTGCGATAAGAACTTCTTTTGATGGTATTGTAGCAAGCTTTTCAACTTGTTCTTTGTTGTATATAGTCTTATCTACCATACCTGCTTTTAATTCTAATTTCTTGTGATCCTTAGCAAATGTATGTAATACTCTTGCTGGAGCAGTAGCATCTTCATAACCAAATGCTATAGAAACTGGTCCTTCTAAGTATTCATCAAGACCTTGAATTCCTAATTCATTAGCAGCTAATACTACTAGGTTGTTTTTATAAACCTTGTATTCAACACCTGCTTCTCTTAAGCTTTTTCTTAAAGCTGTATCTTCTTCAACTGTTAAACCTTGATAGTTTGCTAGAACAACTCCTTGAGCTTTTTCTAACTTTTCTTTAATTTCAGCTACCTTAGCTTCTTTAATTTGTCTATTCTTGTTCATTACTGTGTGTCCACCTCCTCACAGTTTTTAACTGCAATTTTATATTAAGAAAGGCCTTCCCATAGACATAGGAAGACCAACAAATAATTACTTACCTTGGTATTCCTCGGTAGGCAATTATTTAAACCTTTCGGCACCTACTGTCTTTGGAATTAGTATTCTTTTTTTCAACAGATAAGATTATATTACATAGTCTTATACTTGTCAATACTAATCTAAAACTTTTGTTGGGTTAATTTTAGCTCCAGGTCCCATTGTGCTTGAAACAGATACTGATTTAACGTATTGTCCCTTAGCAGCAGCTGGTTTTGCTTTTATTAAAGCATCCATTAAAGCGTGGAAGTTTTGTTGTAGTTTTTCAACTCCAAAAGACTTCTTTCCGATTGGGCAGTGAACTATAGCAGTTTTGTCAACTCTATATTCAACCTTACCAGCTTTGATATCAGCTATAGCCTTAGCAACATCAAATGTTACTGTTCCTGATTTTGGGTTTGGCATTAATCCTTTAGGTCCTAAAACTCTACCGATTCTACCAACAACACCCATCATATCTGGTGTAGCTACAACTACATCATAATCAAACCAGTTTTCAGTTTGGATCTTTTGAACTAATTCTTCAGCTCCAACGAAATCTGCACCAGCTTCTTGAGCTTCTTTAGCTTTTTCGCCCTTAGCGAATACTAAAACTCTTACTGTTCTACCAGTTCCGTTTGGAAGAACAACAGCTCCTCTAACTTGTTGATCTGCGTGTCTTGGGTCAACCCCTAATCTAACGTGTAGTTCTATAGTTTCATCAAACTTTGCCTTAGCAGTTTTAACAGCTAAATCTAAAGCTTCAGATGGAGTGTATAATGCACTCTTATCTATTAATTTTGCGCTTTCAATATAATTCTTTCCCATAATTTGCCTCCTTTGTGGTATTAACGGTTTTTACCTCCCACTTTTTTACGAATTACTCTTCAACAGTTACTCCCATACTTCTTGCAGTACCTTCGATCATGCTCATAGCAGTTTCGATAGTTGCTGCATTTAAGTCAGGCATCTTTAACTCAGCAATTTTTCTTACTTGATCCTTTGTTAACTTACCAACTTTAGTTCTGTTTGGAACTCCTGAACCACTTTCGATTCCTAATTCCTTCTTTATAAGAACTGCTGCTGGTGGAGTCTTTAGTATAAAACTAAAAGATCTATCTTGGTAAACTGTTATAACAACTGGTATTATTAATCCAGCTTGGTTAGCAGTCTTTGCATTGAACTCCTTACAGAATCCCATAATATTAACACCATGTTGACCTAATGCTGGTCCTACTGGTGGTGCTGGTGTTGCCTTACCTGCAGGAAGTTGAAGTTTAATCATCCCTGTTACTTTCTTAGCCATGTTAATATTCCTCCTATACTGTGGTAATACGGACTTAAGTCCTCCCACTTAATTAAAACATTAGCTTATATTAAACTAATTTTTCAACTTGTGTAAATTCTAGTTCAGCTAGAGTTTCTCTGCCGAACATATCGATTAACGCTTTAATTTTGCGTTTTTCTATATTTATCTCTTGAATTATAGCCACAAATTCTCTTAGTGGCCCTGAGATAACTCTTACGCTTTCCCCTACTTCTAAATCAATCTCTACCGGAGCTTCTTTAACTCCCATGGATTCAATTTCTTCATCTGTTAAGGGAACTGGTTTAGAAGCTGGGCCAACAAAACCTGTTACACCCCTAGTGTTTCTAACCACATACCATGACTCATCTGTCATTAGCATTTTTACTAACACATATCCAGGAAACTTCTTCTTTAGAGAAATCTTTTGTTTCCCATCTTTCTCTTCTACTACTTCTTCCATAGGCACTTGAATGTCTTGTAACAAGTTTTGAAGATTTCTATTTTCAATGGTCTTTTCAAGATTTGCTTTAACTTTGTTTTCGTAGCCTGAGTATGTGTGTACAACATACCATCTTGCTTTTTCGCTCATATTTTCTTATAGGCTTAAAGCCTAAACCTCCTTTATTTAAAATTTAAAATGAATTTAAAGAGGTTTTGAAAAATATAATCTAACCCACCTACTAATACAATATATATTAGTACAACTACGCCAACTGCAATTAACGCTTTTTTAGTTTCATTTTTAGAAGGCCAAGTTATTCTTTTAACTTCTGCCTTAACCCCTCTAAAAAAATTAAATATTCCACCATTACTTGGTGTTTTTTTAGTTAAATTTACATTTTCCTTAACAGCCATTACTTCACATCCTTAATCATTGTGAGTATATGTCAAAACTATATCAGCTAATTACTTAGTTTCTTTATGAAGTGTATGTTTCTTACAGAATTTGCAGTATTTATGCATTTCTAATCTGTCTGGGTTATTTTTCTTGTTTTTCATTGAATTGTAATTTCTTTGCTTACACTCTGTGCATGCTAAAGTTACCTTTACTCTCACAGTCTGCACCTCCAGTTTACCGTAAATAATATAAAACTATGCTACTTTATGTTAATGTATTTTCGTTAATTACCTAAACACATTATCACAAAACAGCTATTATGTCAATATATAAGCCTTGCAAAGGACTAGGTAATGAAACCCAGTCCCACACACAGCTTTATCACTTATTTATTATTCGATTATGCTAGTAACAACTCCTGAACCTACAGTTCTTCCACCTTCTCTAATCGCGAATCTTAATCCTTCGTCCATTGCAACTCTAGTGATTAATTCAACGTTCATGTCGATGTGGTCTCCTGGCATAACCATTTCCATACCTTCTGGTAATTTGATTGATCCAGTAACGTCTGTTGTTCTGAAGTAGAATTGTGGTCTGTATCCATCGAAGAATGGAGTATGTCTTCCACCTTCTTCTTTCTTAAGTACGTAAACTTGACCTACGAACTTTTGGTGTGGCTTAACTGATCCAACTTTTGCTAATACTTGACCTCTTTCGATGTCAGTTCTTTGAACTCCTCTTAAAAGAACTCCAACGTTATCTCCAGCTTGCGCTTCGTCTAGTAACTTTCTGAACATTTCTATTCCTGTTACTACTACTTTTCTTGTATCTTCTTGTAATCCAACGATTTCTACTTCGTCTCCTACGTGAAGAACTCCTCTTTCAACTCTTCCCGTTGCAACTGTTCCTCTACCAGTGATTGTGAATACATCTTCTACTGGCATTAAGAATGGCTTATCTGTTGCTCTTTCTGGAGTTGGGATGTAGCTGTCTACAGCTTCCATTAACTCAAGGATTGGAGCGATTGCTTTTTCATCTGTTGGGTTTTCTAAAGCTACTAAAGCTGAACCCTTAACTACTGGAATATCATCGCCTGGGAAGTTGTATTCTGATAATAATTCTCTAACTTCCATTTCAACTAATTCTAATAATTCTTCATCATCTACCATATCAGCTTTGTTTAAGAATACTACTATGTAGTCAACTCCAACTCTTGATGCTAGTAGGATGTGCTCTCTTGTTTGAGGCATTGGACCATCTGCTGCTGAACAAACTAAGATAGCTCCGTCCATTTGAGCAGCTCCTGTGATCATGTTCTTAACATAGTCAGCATGTCCTGGACAGTCAACGTGTGCATAGTGTCTGTTTTCTGTTTCATATTCAACGTGTGATGTATTGATTGTGATTCCTCTTTCTTTTTCTTCTGGAGCCTTATCAATTTCATCATATTTGAATGATTCTGCTAATCCTCTGTTTGCTAAAACTGTTGTGATTGCAGCTGTTAATGTTGTCTTACCGTGGTCAACGTGACCGATTGTTCCAATGTTTACGTGTGGTTTACTTCTTTCGAATTTTTGCTTTGCCATTGTAAAATCCTCCTTTATGGAAATTAAATAATATGAACCTTCTTAGTTATTATATCTAATTTAGTTCTATTTTTCTATACTTATATGAATTTTAGTATCAATATACTAAGTTTATATTTAGTAATGTTACTTATAATTTAATTATAAGCAACATTACATATTTTTATAACTAAAGTGAATTAGTTTCTTTCACTTTTTATCTTTTCTTGGATGCTCTTTGGCACTTCTTCAAAGTGGTCAAATACCATTGAATAAGTTCCTCTACCTTGAGTTCTTGATCTTAAAGTAGTAGCATAACCAAACATTTCTGAAAGTGGAACGAATGCTCTTATTATTTGAGCTCCGTTTATAGCTTCCATACCTTCAATTCTACCTCTTCTTGAGTTAAGGTCACCCATTACATCTCCCATGTATTCTTCTGGAACTGTAACTTCAACCTTTTCTACTGGCTCAAGTAATACTGGATCTGCTTTTGCCATAGCATTCTTAAATGCCATAGATCCTGCAATCTTGAAGGCCATTTCAGATGAGTCAACTTCGTGGTATGATCCATGAACTAATTTAACTTTAAAGTTAATAGTTTCATATCCTGCTATAACCCCGTTTTTAGCTGCTTCTTGAATACCATTGTCTATAGCTGGTATGTATTCCTTTGGAACAGCTCCACCAACGATAGCATTTTCAAATGTGTATTCTCCTTCAGTTGGTTCCATTTCAATAACAGCATGACCGTATTGTCCTTTACCACCTGATTGCTTAGCATATTTAGCTTCAGCTTTAACAGCTTTTCTGATTGTTTCTTTATAAGCAACTTGAGGAGCACCAACGTTACACTCAACTTTGAACTCTCTAGTTAATCTATCAACTATGATTTCTAAGTGAAGTTCTCCCATACCTTCTATAATTGTTTGACCAGTTTCTTGATCAGTATGAGTTCTGAATGTTGGATCTTCTTCTGCTAATTTAGCTAATGCTAATCCCATCTTTTCTTGACCAGCTTTTGTCTTTGGTTCTATAGCTACAGATATAACTGGTTCTGGGAATTCCATTGATTCTAATACTATTGGATTATTTTCTGCACAAAGAGTATCTCCTGTAGTAGTGTTCTTTAATCCAATTATTGCTCCTAATTCACCTGCTTCTAATGACTCAACCTCTTCTCTGTGGTTGGCATGCATCTTAACAAGTCTTCCGATTCTTTCCTTTTTACCCTTAGTAGAATTTAACACATATGTTCCGCTTTGCATAACACCTGAGTAAACTCTTGTGAATGCAAGCTTTCCTACGAATGGGTCAGTAGCTATTTTAAATGCTAAAGCTGACATTGGAGCTTCATCTGAAGCTTCTCTTGTATCTTCTTCACCTTCTAAAGTAGTTCCCTTAACAGCAGGAATATCTAATGGTGATGGTAAGAATGCAACAACTCCATCGATCATTTGTTGAACACCTTTATTCTTGTATGATGATCCACAAATACATGGAACTACTTCATTAGCAATAGTTGCTTTTCTTAAAGCAGTCATTATTTCTTCTTCAGTTAACTCTTCACCTTCAAGGTATTTTTCCATTAACTCTTCATCTGTTTCAGCTATTGCTTCTATCATAGCCATTCTATATTCTTCAGCTTGATCAGCTAAGTCAGCTGGTATTTCTTCATATCTAACATCTTTTCCAAGATCATCATAGAACATAATAGCTTTATTAGTTATTAAATCTACCATTCCCTTGAATTGATCTTCTGCTCCAATTGGAATTTGTATTGGAACAGCATTAGCTTTTAATCTATCTCTTACAGTGTTGATACATCTAAAGAAATCTGCACCTGTAGCATCCATCTTATTTACATATATCATTCTTGGTACACCGTATTTGTCTGCCTGTCTCCATACAGTTTCAGTTTGTGGTTCAACACCACTCTTTGCATCTAGAACTGTAACAGCACCATCAAGTACTCTTAAAGATCTTTCAACTTCAACTGTAAAGTCTACGTGACCAGGAGTATCTATTATATTTAATTCATGGTCTTTCCAGAAACACATTGTTGCAGCAGAAGTAATTGTTATACCTCTTTCTTTTTCTTGTTCCATCCAGTCCATTTGTGAAGCACCTTCGTGAGTTTCACCTATTTTATGTGTTTTACCAGCATAAAATAATATACGCTCTGTAGTTGTTGTTTTACCAGCATCTATATGAGCCATTATTCCAAAGTTACGGAATTTATCTAATGGATAATTTCTTGCCATCTGTATGTCCTCCTCTCAACGAGTAATTTTAAATTCGACAAAACTGTTTTGGCAAAAGTCCAAAACAGTTTGTTTATTAGTATCTGTAATGAGCAAATGCTTTGTTTGCTTCAGCCATCTTATGAGTATCTTCTCTCTTCTTAACAGCTGCTCCAGTATTATTAGCTGCATCCATTAATTCTCCAGCTAATCTTTGAGCCATTACCTTTTCGCCTCTTTTTCTTGAAGCATCTAAAAGCCATCTTAGTCCTAAAGTCTGTCTTCTTTCAGGTCTAACTTCGATTGGAACTTGGTAGTTAGCACCACCTATTCTTCTAGCTTTAACTTCTAATAAAGGCATTACATTGTTCATTGCTTCTTCAAATACTTCNTATTCAACGTGTGATGTATTGATTGTGATTCCTCTTTCTTTTTCTTCTGGAGCCTTATCAATTTCATCATATTTGAATGATTCTGCTAATCCTCTGTTTGCTAAAACTGTTGTGATTGCAGCTGTTAATGTTGTCTTACCGTGGTCAACGTGACCGATTGTTCCAATGTTTACGTGTGGTTTACTTCTTTCGAATTTTTGCTTTGCCATTGTAAAATCCTCCTTTATGGAAATTAAATAATATGAACCTTCTTAGTTATTATATCTAATTTAGTTCTATTTTTCTATACTTATATGAATTTTAGTATCAATATACTAAGTTTATATTTAGTAATGTTACTTATAATTTAATTATAAGCAACATTACATATTTTTATAACTAAAGTGAATTAGTTTCTTTCACTTTTTATCTTTTCTTGGATGCTCTTTGGCACTTCTTCAAAGTGGTCAAATACCATTGAATAAGTTCCTCTACCTTGAGTTCTTGATCTTAAAGTAGTAGCATAACCAAACATTTCTGAAAGTGGAACGAATGCTCTTATTATTTGAGCTCCGTTTATAGCTTCCATACCTTCAATTCTACCTCTTCTTGAGTTAAGGTCACCCATTACATCTCCCATGTATTCTTCTGGAACTGTAACTTCAACCTTTTCTACTGGCTCAAGTAATACTGGATCTGCTTTTGCCATAGCATTCTTAAATGCCATAGATCCTGCAATCTTGAAGGCCATTTCAGATGAGTCAACTTCGTGGTATGATCCATGAACTAATTTAACTTTAAAGTTAATAGTTTCATATCCTGCTATAACCCCGTTTTTAGCTGCTTCTTGAATACCATTGTCTATAGCTGGTATGTATTCCTTTGGAACAGCTCCACCAACGATAGCATTTTCAAATGTGTATTCTCCTTCAGTTGGTTCCATTTCAATAACAGCATGACCGTATTGTCCTTTACCACCTGATTGCTTAGCATATTTAGCTTCAGCTTTAACAGCTTTTCTGATTGTTTCTTTATAAGCAACTTGAGGAGCACCAACGTTACACTCAACTTTGAACTCTCTAGTTAATCTATCAACTATGATTTCTAAGTGAAGTTCTCCCATACCTTCTATAATTGTTTGACCAGTTTCTTGATCAGTATGAGTTCTGAATGTTGGATCTTCTTCTGCTAATTTAGCTAATGCTAATCCCATCTTTTCTTGACCAGCTTTTGTCTTTGGTTCTATAGCTACAGATATAACTGGTTCTGGGAATTCCATTGATTCTAATACTATTGGATTATTTTCTGCACAAAGAGTATCTCCTGTAGTAGTGTTCTTTAATCCAATTATTGCTCCTAATTCACCTGCTTCTAATGACTCAACCTCTTCTCTGTGGTTGGCATGCATCTTAACAAGTCTTCCGATTCTTTCCTTTTTACCCTTAGTAGAATTTAACACATATGTTCCGCTTTGCATAACACCTGAGTAAACTCTTGTGAATGCAAGCTTTCCTACGAATGGGTCAGTAGCTATTTTAAATGCTAAAGCTGACATTGGAGCTTCATCTGAAGCTTCTCTTGTATCTTCTTCACCTTCTAAAGTAGTTCCCTTAACAGCAGGAATATCTAATGGTGATGGTAAGAATGCAACAACTCCATCGATCATTTGTTGAACACCTTTATTCTTGTATGATGATCCACAAATACATGGAACTACTTCATTAGCAATAGTTGCTTTTCTTAAAGCAGTCATTATTTCTTCTTCAGTTAACTCTTCACCTTCAAGGTATTTTTCCATTAACTCTTCATCTGTTTCAGCTATTGCTTCTATCATAGCCATTCTATATTCTTCAGCTTGATCAGCTAAGTCAGCTGGTATTTCTTCATATCTAACATCTTTTCCAAGATCATCATAGAACATAATAGCTTTATTAGTTATTAAATCTACCATTCCCTTGAATTGATCTTCTGCTCCAATTGGAATTTGTATTGGAACAGCATTAGCTTTTAATCTATCTCTTACAGTGTTGATACATCTAAAGAAATCTGCACCTGTAGCATCCATCTTATTTACATATATCATTCTTGGTACACCGTATTTGTCTGCCTGTCTCCATACAGTTTCAGTTTGTGGTTCAACACCACTCTTTGCATCTAGAACTGTAACAGCACCATCAAGTACTCTTAAAGATCTTTCAACTTCAACTGTAAAGTCTACGTGACCAGGAGTATCTATTATATTTAATTCATGGTCTTTCCAGAAACACATTGTTGCAGCAGAAGTAATTGTTATACCTCTTTCTTTTTCTTGTTCCATCCAGTCCATTTGTGAAGCACCTTCGTGAGTTTCACCTATTTTATGTGTTTTACCAGCATAAAATAATATACGCTCTGTAGTTGTTGTTTTACCAGCATCTATATGAGCCATTATTCCAAAGTTACGGAATTTATCTAATGGATAATTTCTTGCCATCTGTATGTCCTCCTCTCAACGAGTAATTTTAAATTCGACAAAACTGTTTTGGCAAAAGTCCAAAACAGTTTGTTTATTAGTATCTGTAATGAGCAAATGCTTTGTTTGCTTCAGCCATCTTATGAGTATCTTCTCTCTTCTTAACAGCTGCTCCAGTATTATTAGCTGCATCCATTAATTCTCCAGCTAATCTTTGAGCCATTACCTTTTCGCCTCTTTTTCTTGAAGCATCTAAAAGCCATCTTAGTCCTAAAGTCTGTCTTCTTTCAGGTCTAACTTCGATTGGAACTTGGTAGTTAGCACCACCTATTCTTCTAGCTTTAACTTCTAATAAAGGCATTACATTGTTCATTGCTTCTTCAAATACTTCTAAAGCATCTTTGCCTGTTTTTTGCGCCACTATTTCAAACGCTTCGTAGCATATTTTTTGTGCTACTCCTTTTTTACCATCTTCCATAACGTTATTTACTAATTTAGTAACAACCTTTGAATTGTATATTGGATCTGGTAATACATCTCTTTTTGCGATATGTCCTTTTCTTGGCACTTTTCTTCCCTCCTTAACATAATAAATTTAAGTTCATTGGTACTCTGCAATAAATATTGCCGTAAAGTGCTTCGCCCCTTCATCTATATAAACTTAATTTATAAATCTATGTAAATGCTGAAGATAAGCACTACTGTAGTTTATAGTTTAAACTACTTTTTTGCCTTCGGCTTCTTAGCACCGTACTTTGATCTTCCTTGCATTCTGTTAGCTACTCCAGCACAGTCAAGTGCTCCTCTTACGATATGGTATCTAACACCAGGAAGGTCCTTAACTCTACCACCTCTTATAAGAACAACACTGTGCTCTTGTAAGTTGTGTCCTACACCACCAATGTATGCAGTTACTTCGAATCCATTTGTAAGTCTTACTCTTGCGATTTTTCTTAACGCTGAGTTAGGCTTCTTAGGAGTAGTTGTTTTAACAACTGTACAAACCCCTCTTCTTTGTGGACACTCATTAAGTGCTGGTGCTGTTGACTTGTTGATAACAGTTTTTCTGCCTTTTCTTACTAATTGGCTAATAGTTGGCATTTTTTCACCTCCTGAAATTTTTTTATCTATCTAATATTTAAGATAAAAGCTAATTTATTATATAGTATAAATGTATCTATGTAAATTAGTTTATATACATAATATACATTTTTTAAACTCCTTAATAGACTTAATCTGTATATTTTTTACATTTTTATCCAGATGCACCCCTATTAAGCTCTTAGTTAATTTTTTGTGTATATATTTAGCTACCTATTCACATTGTCCTAATTAACTTTTATAAATTTAATTCCATAACTTATTATAATTATCTAATTTAAATTAATCTTAATATTTCATGAAATTACTCTTTTTTATAAAAGTTCATAGAGGCATAGCACATAACTTTGCCTCCATGAATCCATGTAGACAATTATACTGTAGTGTAGCTCTAAAATCACACAACTCGTATTTTATCATTTAAGCATACACATGTCAATAAAATTGCATTGTATTATTCAATTGATTCTAATACTTCATTATTCACTGGAACATCCTCTACATCTAACTTAACGTTTCTGTATCTCATCATTCCAGTACCTGCTGGTATTAACTTACCAATAATAACATTTTCTTTCAATCCAACTAATGGATCTATTTTTCCTTTGATTGCTGCTTCAGTAAGAACTCTTGTAGTTTCTTGGAATGATGCTGCTGATAAGAAACTGTCTGTTGCTAAAGCTGCCTTAGTTATACCAAGTAAAGCTTGCTCTCCCTTAGCTTCTTCTCCGCCAAATTCCCTTACTCTTGCATTTTCTTCTTCAAAGTCAAACATATCTATCATAGTTCCTGGTAATAATTCAGTATCACCAGAATCTAAAACTTTAACTTTTCTAGTCATTTGTCTAACAACTACTTCTAAGTGTTTATCATTGATATCAACACCTTGTAGTCTATAAACTTTTTGAACTTCTGATAATAGATATTTTCTAGCTCCATCTATTCCCTTTATAGCAGCTATATCATGCGGATTTACTGAACCTTCAGTAATTTCATCCCCAGCTTCTATAACTTCATCATCAGATACTTTTAATCTTGATCCGAAAGGTATTTCGTAGCTACGTTCTTCTCCATCTTCAGATGTTACAAATACAGTTCTCTTCTTTTTAGTTTCTTCAACTCTAACTGTACCTGAAATTTCACTTACTATTGCTAAACCTTTTGGCTTTCTAGCTTCAAATAACTCTTCTACTCTTGGAAGACCTTGTGTGATATCGGCTCCAACAACTCCCCCTGTGTGGAATGTTCTCATTGTAAGCTGAGTACCAGGTTCTCCGATAGATTGAGCTGCTATAATACCAACAGCTTCACCAATATTTATCTTTTGTGCTGTTGCCATGTTCATACCATAACATTTTGAACATACACCAACTTTACACTTACATGTAAATACTGATCTTATTTTTACTTTTTTAATTCCAGTTGCTGCAACTTTTTCTGCAGTATCTAGATCCATATATTGATCAGCTTCTACCATAACTTCTCCTGTTTCTGGATGAATTATTGCTTCAGCTGTATATCTACCATGTAATCTTTCAGCTAATCCTTCGATTGCCTCATTACCTTCCTTAATTTCTGAAACATAGATACCTTCTGTTGTTCCACAATCTACTTCTCTTACTATTACATCTTGTGAAACATCAACAAGTCTTCTTGTTAAGTATCCAGAGTCAGCAGTCTTAAGCGCTGTATCAGCATTACCTTTTCTAGCTCCGTGTGTAGAAATAAAGTACTCTAATACTTCAAGACCTTCTCTAAAGGATGCTCTGATTGGTAATTCTATAATCTTACCAGTTGGACTCGCCATCAGACCTCTCATACCAGCTAATTGCTTAATTTGAGATTTAGAACCTCTGGCTCCTGAATCAGCCATCATGAATATTGGATTAAACTTATCCAAACTATCCATAAGAGCATCTGCAACATCTTCTGTTGTCTTAGTCCATTTTTCTATAACTCTTTCATATCTTTCTTCTTCAGATATAAATCCTCTCTTATACATCTTCTCAATTTTTTCAACTGTTTCATCAGCTTCCTTAAGAAGTCTGTATTTAGCTTCTGGTACTATCATATCTGAAGCCGCAACTGTTACAGCTCCAATTGATGAATAATGATATCCTAAAGCTTTAATCTTATCTAGCATTATAGATGTATTAGTTGGACCATGAACAGCATAACACTTATCTATTAATTTTCCTAAAGTCTTTTTAGTTATTAAGAAATCAACCTCTAAGTTAAACTCTTCATCTTTATTATTTCTATCAACAAATCCTAAGTCTTGAGGAATAGATTCATTGAATATTAATTTACCAACTGTAGTTGTAATGATTCCAGATCTTACTTCTCCATCTACTTCTCTAAATAATCTTACTTTTATTTCAGCGTGAATAGCTATTTCGCCTACTTCATAAGCCATAATAGCTTCATTTTTAGATGCAAATATTTTACCTTCACCTTTAGCTCCTTTTTTATCCATAGTTAGATAATAAGAACCTAATACCATATCTTGTGTAGGTACACAAACTGGTTTACCATCTGAAGGCTTCATTATATTTCCTGCTGCTAACATTAAGAATCTAGCTTCAGCTTGTGCTTCAACTGATAATGGAACGTGAACAGCCATTTGGTCACCATCGAAGTCAGCATTGTACGCTGTACATACTAATGGATGTAATTTTATTGCTCTACCTTCTACTAGAACTGGTTGGAAAGCTTGAATTCCTAATCTATGTAGAGTAGGTGCACGGTTTAATAATACTGGATGATCTGTAATAACTTCTTCAAGTACATCCCAAACCTGATTATTTACTCTTTCAACCATTCTCTTTGCACTCTTAATGTTATGAGCTACGCCATCTTCTACTAGTTTTTTCATAACAAATGGCTTAAATAATTCTAAGGCCATTTCCTTAGGAAGTCCACATTGGTACATTTTTAATTCTGGTCCAACAACAATAACTGATCTACCAGAATAGTCAACTCTCTTACCAAGTAAGTTTTGTCTAAATCTACCTTGCTTACCTTTTAACATATCTGATAATGATTTAAGTGGCCTGTTTCCTGGTCCTGTTACAGGTCTTCCTCTTCTACCATTATCTATAAGTGCATCCACTGCTTCTTGAAGCATTCTCTTTTCATTTCTAACAATAATATCTGGAGCACCTAAATCTAATAACTTCTTTAATCTGTTATTTCTATTAATAACTCTTCTATATAAATCATTTAAGTCTGAAGTTGCAAATCTTCCTCCATCTAATTGAACCATTGGTCTTAAATCAGGTGGAATTACAGGAATAACATTAATAACCATCCATCTTGGATCATTTCCTGATTTTCTAAAAGATTCTACTACTTCTAATCTTCTTATGATTCTAACTTTCTTTTGTCCTGTACTTACTTTTAATTCTTCTTTAAGATCTCTTGCTTGAGATTCTAAGTCGATTTCTCCAAGTAATTCTTGAACTGCTTCTGCTCCCATTCCAGCTATAAAGCTTTCATCACCATATTTATCAACAGCTTCTCTAAATTCTTTTTCATTAAGAAGTTGTTTCTTTAATAATGGAGTTTCCTTAGGATCTATTACTACATATGAAGCAAAGTATAATATTTTCTCTAAAGCTCTTGGTGACATATCTAAAAGTAATCCCATTCTTGATGGAATTCCTTTAAAGTACCAAATGTGAGAAACTGGGGCAGCCAGTTCAATGTGCCCCATTCTTTCTCTTCTAACTTTAGCCTTAGTAACTTCAACTCCACATCTATCACATACTATTCCCTTATATCTTACTCTTTTATATTTACCACAATGACATTCCCAATCCTTGATAGGTCCAAAGATTCTTTCACAGAATAAGCCATCTCTTTCTGGTTTAAGGGTTCTATAGTTTATTGTTTCAGGTTTTTTAACTTCTCCTCTTGACCATTCTCTTATTTGATCTGGTGAAGCTAACCCTATTTGTATAGCATCAAAATTATTCAATTCAAACAAGGGTATATCCTCCCTTCAAAATTAGTGTTCATCATTTACAAAATCATCTAGTTCTAAGTCTTCTTCATGGAAGCCTTCTAATGCAAAATTATCGAATTCAACATCTTCTTCAACTTCATCTTCTGACATTGTATAACTGTCATCTATATTAACATCATCTGCAACAATATCTTCTGTTCCTTCAATGTTAACTTCTAAATCTTCCATATCTTCTTCAGCAAACTCTTTAAGTCTAACTTCTTGGTTATCTTCATTTAAGACTTTAACATCTAAGCATAGAGCTTGAAGTTCTTTAATAAGAACCTTGAATGATTCTGGAACTCCAGGTTCTGGAATATTTTCACCTTTAACTATAGCCTCATAAGTCTTAACTCTACCTACAACATCATCTGATTTAACAGTTAAGATTTCTTGTAGTGTATGTGCAGCACCATATGCTTCTAATGCCCAAACTTCCATTTCCCCGAATCTTTGACCACCGAATTGTGCCTTACCACCAAGTGGTTGTTGAGTTACTAATGAGTATGGTCCTGTTGATCTTGCGTGTATCTTATCATCAACTAAGTGAGCTAGCTTTAAGATATACATGATACCAACAGTAACTTCATTGTCAAATGGTTCACCTGTTCTACCATCATATAATACAGTTTTACCATTTGCATTATAACCTGCTTTTTCTAAGCATTCTTCTATGTCTTTTTCAGTTGCACCATCAAATACAGGAGTAGCTATATGCCATCCTAATTGACTTGCAGCCCAACCTAAGTGAACTTCTAATACCTGACCGATATTCATACGCGATGGAACCCCTAGAGGGTTTAAGCATATTTGTAGTGGTCTTCCATCTGGTAAGAATGGCATATCTTCTTCTGGAAGAACTCTTGATATAACCCCTTTATTACCATGACGTCCAGCCATCTTATCTCCAACAGATATCTTTCTCTTTTGAGCTATATAACATCTTACTAATTCATTAACTCCTGGGTTCAATTCATCCCCATTTTCTCTAGTAAAGACTTTAACATCAACAATGATACCAGCTTCTCCGTGAGGAACTCTTAATGAAGTATCTCTTACTTCTCTAGCCTTCTCACCAAATATAGCTCTTAGAAGTCTTTCTTCTGCAGTTAATTCAGTTTCTCCCTTAGGTGTAACTTTACCTACAAGAATATCTCCTGATCTAACTTCAGCTCCTATTCTTATGATACCTCTATCATCTATGTCTTTTAATGCATCTTCACTTACATTAGGAATATCTCTAGTTATTTCTTCTGGTCCTAGCTTAGTATCTCTAGCTTCACATTCATACTCTTCAATATGAATAGAAGTAAATACATCTTCTCTAACTAATTCTTCTGAAATAAGCATAGCATCCTCGTAGTTATATCCTTCCCACGTAATGAAGCCCATTCTTATATTTTTACCTAGTGCAATTTCACCTAAGTCCGTTGATGGACCATCAGCTAACACTTGGTTCTTAAACACAATTTCGCCTTTATCTACTAAAGGTCTTTGATTTATACATGTACCTTGGTTACTTCTCTTAAATTTAAGAAGCTTATAAGTATCTATTCCTCCGTCTACGTCTCTCTTAATTCTTATTTCATTAGAGCTTACGTAAACAACTTTACCAGCATTTTTAGCCTTAGGAAGTACTCCTGAGTCTACCGCAGCCTTAAATTCTATACCAGTACCTACTATTGGTGCTTGTGGCTTTAATAGTGGAACAGCTTGACGTTGCATGTTTGATCCCATAAGTGCTCTTGATGCATCATCATTTTCAAGGAACGGTATCATTGCTGTAGCTACAGATACTATTTGTCTTGGAGATACGTCTATTAAATCTACTTCATCAGCATTAACTACTAATATATCATGTTTGCTTCTAACAGTAACTCTACTGTCAACAAATTTTCTATCTTCACCGATAGGTTCTTTGGCTTGTGCTACAAGATATAAATCTTCTTCATCTGCTGTAAAGTATCTTATTTCATCAGTTATTATTCCTTTTTCTTTATCAACAACTCTATATGGAGTTTCAATAAATCCATATTCATTAACCTTAGCATAAGTAGCTAATGAGTTAATAAGACCTATATTTGGTCCTTCTGGAGTTTCTATCGGACACATTCTACCATAATGTGAATGGTGAACGTCTCTTACTTCGAACCCAGCTCTTTCTCTTGAAAGACCTCCTGGTCCTAAAGCAGATAATCTTCTCTTATGAGTTAACTCTGAAAGTGGATTTGTTTGATCCATGAATTGTGATAATTGCGAACTTCCAAAAAATTCCTTTATAGCAGCCGCAACAGGTCTAATATTGATTAACATTTGAGGAGTTATAGCTTCTTGGTCTTGAATAGTCATTCTTTCTTTAACTACTCTTTCCATTCTTGATAAACCAATTCTAAATTGGTTTTGTAATAACTCTCCTACTGATCTTAATCTTCTATTTCCTAAATGATCTATATCATCAACATAACCTATTTCATAAGGTAATCCTAATTCATAGCTTATAGTTGCAAATATATCATCTTTTATTATATGTTTAGGAATAAGTCTATTTATATTCTTTTTAATTTCGTCTTTTATAGTTTCTTCATCATCATAGTTATCTAAAATTTCTTTTAATATTGGATAATGAACATATTCCTTGATATTTAAGTCTTCTATATCAAAAGATACAAATTTCTTTATATCAACAAAGTGGTTACCGATAACTCTAACAACTCTATCCTCAACTAAAATATCAACTGAGTTAATACCTACATTTTGGATTTCTTCAGCAACAGATCTACTGATTTTTTTACCTTGCTCTACCATAATTTCTCCTGTTTGAGGATTAACTATATCTGTAGCAGCAATTTGGTTGACTAATCTTAAATTTAATGCTAATTTCTTATTAAATTTATATCTTCCAACCCTTGATAAATCGTATCTCTTTGCGTCAAAGAATAATGAGTCTATAAGAGATATTGCGCTATCAACTGTAGGTGGTTCACCTGGTCTTAGCCTCTTATATATTTCTAATAAGGCTTCTTCCTTTGTTTTAGTGTTATCTTTTTCTATTGTAGCCTTAAATCTTTCATCTTCCCCAAAATAGTCTAGAAGCTCTGCATCGCTTCCGAATCCCATAGCTCTTGCTAATATTGAGATAGGAAGTTTTCTTGTTTTATCTATTCTTACATAGATAATATCGTTAGAATCTGTTTCATATTCTAACCATGCTCCCCTATTTGGAATAACTGTAGATGAATACAGTTTCTTACCTGTTTTATCAACATTAAAACTGTAATAAACTCCTGGTGACCTTACTAATTGACTTACTATAACTCTTTCAGCACCATTTATGATGAAAGTTCCTTGTTCAGTCATTAATGGGAAGTCACCCATAAATACTTCTTGTTCTTTGATTTCACCAGTTTCATTGTTTTGTAATCTTACAGAAACCTTTAGTGGTGCAGCATAAGTAGAATCTCTCTCCTTGCACTCTTCCACTGAATACTTAATGTTATCCATATCAAGCTTATAATCAACAAATTCTAGAACAAGATTACCTGTAAAATTTGTGATTGGATTAATGTCATCAAATACTTCATGAAGACCTTCCTTTAAAAACCACTGATATGAATCTAATTGTACCTCAATAAGATTTGGCATTTCTGTTACATCTTTAACTTTACCAAAACTCATTCTAGTTCTTTTTCCGACTTGGACAGGATGTACCATGAATTTTCACCCCTTGTATAAAACTAAAATAACCAAAAACACACCTTCCCTAAGGACTTTATGTTTTCGGACAACATCACTAATTAGTATAACCAGCTTTTAAGCTATTATACAAATTTTTCATATGAATATATACCATCCCATAATGAATAGTACATTTAATGATACTATCATATTCTGCTTTCAATGTCAATTATTTTATTGTATAACTTATGTTAATCTAAAATAATTAACTTTTCAAGTAAATTTTTATATAAAACTATATAAAGTATCCCAGGAACTTGATATTTTATATAGTTTTATTTAGGCAATTAAAAAGGTGCTATTACAGCACCTTTTTATATTTAAAGTTAATTACTTAACTTCTACTTCAGCTCCAACTTCAGCTAATTTAGCTTTCATGTCTTCAGCTTCTTCTTTTGAAACGCCTTCTTTAAGTGTCTTAGGAGCTCCGTCAACTATTTCCTTAGCTTCCTTTAATCCTAATCCAGTTAATTCTCTAACTACTTTGATTACTTTGATCTTTTGAGCACCAGCGTTAGCTAATACTACATCAAATTCAGTTTTTTCTTCTGCAGCTGCAGCACCACCTGCAACAGCTCCTGCAACTGCTACTGGAGCAGCAGCGCTTACACCAAATTCTTCTTCACAAGCTGTAACTAGCTCGTTTAATTCTAAAACAGTCATTTCTTTTATAGCTTGAATTATATCTTCTCTTGTCATTTTAATTGCACCTCCAAAATTTTTATCAGTTATTATTCAGCTGATTCTGATTCTTTCTTTTCTTTAATTGCATTTAATAAATATGCAAGGTTTGATAATGGAGCTTTGAAGCTTCCAAGAAGTTTTGCGATAAGAACTTCTTTTGATGGTATTGTAGCAAGCTTTTCAACTTGTTCTTTGTTGTATATAGTCTTATCTACCATACCTGCTTTTAATTCTAATTTCTTGTGATCCTTAGCAAATGTATGTAATACTCTTGCTGGAGCAGTAGCATCTTCATAACCAAATGCTATAGAAACTGGTCCTTCTAAGTATTCATCAAGACCTTGAATTCCTAATTCATTAGCAGCTAATACTACTAGGTTGTTTTTATAAACCTTGTATTCAACACCTGCTTCTCTTAAGCTTTTTCTTAAAGCTGTATCTTCTTCAACTGTTAAACCTTGATAGTTTGCTAGAACAACTCCTTGAGCTTTTTCTAACTTTTCTTTAATTTCAGCTACCTTAGCTTCTTTAATTTGTCTATTCTTGTTCATTACTGTGTGTCCACCTCCTCACAGTTTTTAACTGCAATTTTATATTAAGAAAGGCCTTCCCATAGACATAGGAAGACCAACAAATAATTACTTACCTTGGTATTCCTCGGTAGGCAATTATTTAAACCTTTCGGCACCTACTGTCTTTGGAATTAGTATTCTTTTTTTCAACAGATAAGATTATATTACATAGTCTTATACTTGTCAATACTAATCTAAAACTTTTGTTGGGTTAATTTTAGCTCCAGGTCCCATTGTGCTTGAAACAGATACTGATTTAACGTATTGTCCCTTAGCAGCAGCTGGTTTTGCTTTTATTAAAGCATCCATTAAAGCGTGGAAGTTTTGTTGTAGTTTTTCAACTCCAAAAGACTTCTTTCCGATTGGGCAGTGAACTATAGCAGTTTTGTCAACTCTATATTCAACCTTACCAGCTTTGATATCAGCTATAGCCTTAGCAACATCAAATGTTACTGTTCCTGATTTTGGGTTTGGCATTAATCCTTTAGGTCCTAAAACTCTACCGATTCTACCAACAACACCCATCATATCTGGTGTAGCTACAACTACATCATAATCAAACCAGTTTTCAGTTTGGATCTTTTGAACTAATTCTTCAGCTCCAACGAAATCTGCACCAGCTTCTTGAGCTTCTTTAGCTTTTTCGCCCTTAGCGAATACTAAAACTCTTACTGTTCTACCAGTTCCGTTTGGAAGAACAACAGCTCCTCTAACTTGTTGATCTGCGTGTCTTGGGTCAACCCCTAATCTAACGTGTAGTTCTATAGTTTCATCAAACTTTGCCTTAGCAGTTTTAACAGCTAAATCTAAAGCTTCAGATGGAGTGTATAATGCACTCTTATCTATTAATTTTGCGCTTTCAATATAATTCTTTCCCATAATTTGCCTCCTTTGTGGTATTAACGGTTTTTACCTCCCACTTTTTTACGAATTACTCTTCAACAGTTACTCCCATACTTCTTGCAGTACCTTCGATCATGCTCATAGCAGTTTCGATAGTTGCTGCATTTAAGTCAGGCATCTTTAACTCAGCAATTTTTCTTACTTGATCCTTTGTTAACTTACCAACTTTAGTTCTGTTTGGAACTCCTGAACCACTTTCGATTCCTAATTCCTTCTTTATAAGAACTGCTGCTGGTGGAGTCTTTAGTATAAAACTAAAAGATCTATCTTGGTAAACTGTTATAACAACTGGTATTATTAATCCAGCTTGGTTAGCAGTCTTTGCATTGAACTCCTTACAGAATCCCATAATATTAACACCATGTTGACCTAATGCTGGTCCTACTGGTGGTGCTGGTGTTGCCTTACCTGCAGGAAGTTGAAGTTTAATCATCCCTGTTACTTTCTTAGCCATGTTAATATTCCTCCTATACTGTGGTAATACGGACTTAAGTCCTCCCACTTAATTAAAACATTAGCTTATATTAAACTAATTTTTCAACTTGTGTAAATTCTAGTTCAGCTAGAGTTTCTCTGCCGAACATATCGATTAACGCTTTAATTTTGCGTTTTTCTATATTTATCTCTTGAATTATAGCCACAAATTCTCTTAGTGGCCCTGAGATAACTCTTACGCTTTCCCCTACTTCTAAATCAATCTCTACCGGAGCTTCTTTAACTCCCATGGATTCAATTTCTTCATCTGTTAAGGGAACTGGTTTAGAAGCTGGGCCAACAAAACCTGTTACACCCCTAGTGTTTCTAACCACATACCATGACTCATCTGTCATTAGCATTTTTACTAACACATATCCAGGAAACTTCTTCTTTAGAGAAATCTTTTGTTTCCCATCTTTCTCTTCTACTACTTCTTCCATAGGCACTTGAATGTCTTGTAACAAGTTTTGAAGATTTCTATTTTCAATGGTCTTTTCAAGATTTGCTTTAACTTTGTTTTCGTAGCCTGAGTATGTGTGTACAACATACCATCTTGCTTTTTCGCTCATATTTTCTTATAGGCTTAAAGCCTAAACCTCCTTTATTTAAAATTTAAAATGAATTTAAAGAGGTTTTGAAAAATATAATCTAACCCACCTACTAATACAATATATATTAGTACAACTACGCCAACTGCAATTAACGCTTTTTTAGTTTCATTTTTAGAAGGCCAAGTTATTCTTTTAACTTCTGCCTTAACCCCTCTAAAAAAATTAAATATTCCACCATTACTTGGTGTTTTTTTAGTTAAATTTACATTTTCCTTAACAGCCATTACTTCACATCCTTAATCATTGTGAGTATATGTCAAAACTATATCAGCTAATTACTTAGTTTCTTTATGAAGTGTATGTTTCTTACAGAATTTGCAGTATTTATGCATTTCTAATCTGTCTGGGTTATTTTTCTTGTTTTTCATTGAATTGTAATTTCTTTGCTTACACTCTGTGCATGCTAAAGTTACCTTTACTCTCACAGTCTGCACCTCCAGTTTACCGTAAATAATATAAAACTATGCTACTTTATGTTAATGTATTTTCGTTAATTACCTAAACACATTATCACAAAACAGCTATTATGTCAATATATAAGCCTTGCAAAGGACTAGGTAATGAAACCCAGTCCCACACACAGCTTTATCACTTATTTATTATNTATTAAGAAAGGCCTTCCCATAGACATAGGAAGACCAACAAATAATTACTTACCTTGGTATTCCTCGGTAGGCAATTATTTAAACCTTTCGGCACCTACTGTCTTTGGAATTAGTATTCTTTTTTTCAACAGATAAGATTATATTACATAGTCTTATACTTGTCAATACTAATCTAAAACTTTTGTTGGGTTAATTTTAGCTCCAGGTCCCATTGTGCTTGAAACAGATACTGATTTAACGTATTGTCCCTTAGCAGCAGCTGGTTTTGCTTTTATTAAAGCATCCATTAAAGCGTGGAAGTTTTGTTGTAGTTTTTCAACTCCAAAAGACTTCTTTCCGATTGGGCAGTGAACTATAGCAGTTTTGTCAACTCTATATTCAACCTTACCAGCTTTGATATCAGCTATAGCCTTAGCAACATCAAATGTTACTGTTCCTGATTTTGGGTTTGGCATTAATCCTTTAGGTCCTAAAACTCTACCGATTCTACCAACAACACCCATCATATCTGGTGTAGCTACAACTACATCATAATCAAACCAGTTTTCAGTTTGGATCTTTTGAACTAATTCTTCAGCTCCAACGAAATCTGCACCAGCTTCTTGAGCTTCTTTAGCTTTTTCGCCCTTAGCGAATACTAAAACTCTTACTGTTCTACCAGTTCCGTTTGGAAGAACAACAGCTCCTCTAACTTGTTGATCTGCGTGTCTTGGGTCAACCCCTAATCTAACGTGTAGTTCTATAGTTTCATCAAACTTTGCCTTAGCAGTTTTAACAGCTAAATCTAAAGCTTCAGATGGAGTGTATAATGCACTCTTATCTATTAATTTTGCGCTTTCAATATAATTCTTTCCCATAATTTGCCTCCTTTGTGGTATTAACGGTTTTTACCTCCCACTTTTTTACGAATTACTCTTCAACAGTTACTCCCATACTTCTTGCAGTACCTTCGATCATGCTCATAGCAGTTTCGATAGTTGCTGCATTTAAGTCAGGCATCTTTAACTCAGCAATTTTTCTTACTTGATCCTTTGTTAACTTACCAACTTTAGTTCTGTTTGGAACTCCTGAACCACTTTCGATTCCTAATTCCTTCTTTATAAGAACTGCTGCTGGTGGAGTCTTTAGTATAAAACTAAAAGATCTATCTTGGTAAACTGTTATAACAACTGGTATTATTAATCCAGCTTGGTTAGCAGTCTTTGCATTGAACTCCTTACAGAATCCCATAATATTAACACCATGTTGACCTAATGCTGGTCCTACTGGTGGTGCTGGTGTTGCCTTACCTGCAGGAAGTTGAAGTTTAATCATCCCTGTTACTTTCTTAGCCATGTTAATATTCCTCCTATACTGTGGTAATACGGACTTAAGTCCTCCCACTTAATTAAAACATTAGCTTATATTAAACTAATTTTTCAACTTGTGTAAATTCTAGTTCAGCTAGAGTTTCTCTGCCGAACATATCGATTAACGCTTTAATTTTGCGTTTTTCTATATTTATCTCTTGAATTATAGCCACAAATTCTCTTAGTGGCCCTGAGATAACTCTTACGCTTTCCCCTACTTCTAAATCAATCTCTACCGGAGCTTCTTTAACTCCCATGGATTCAATTTCTTCATCTGTTAAGGGAACTGGTTTAGAAGCTGGGCCAACAAAACCTGTTACACCCCTAGTGTTTCTAACCACATACCATGACTCATCTGTCATTAGCATTTTTACTAACACATATCCAGGAAACTTCTTCTTTAGAGAAATCTTTTGTTTCCCATCTTTCTCTTCTACTACTTCTTCCATAGGCACTTGAATGTCTTGTAACAAGTTTTGAAGATTTCTATTTTCAATGGTCTTTTCAAGATTTGCTTTAACTTTGTTTTCGTAGCCTGAGTATGTGTGTACAACATACCATCTTGCTTTTTCGCTCATATTTTCTTATAGGCTTAAAGCCTAAACCTCCTTTATTTAAAATTTAAAATGAATTTAAAGAGGTTTTGAAAAATATAATCTAACCCACCTACTAATACAATATATATTAGTACAACTACGCCAACTGCAATTAACGCTTTTTTAGTTTCATTTTTAGAAGGCCAAGTTATTCTTTTAACTTCTGCCTTAACCCCTCTAAAAAAATTAAATATTCCACCATTACTTGGTGTTTTTTTAGTTAAATTTACATTTTCCTTAACAGCCATTACTTCACATCCTTAATCATTGTGAGTATATGTCAAAACTATATCAGCTAATTACTTAGTTTCTTTATGAAGTGTATGTTTCTTACAGAATTTGCAGTATTTATGCATTTCTAATCTGTCTGGGTTATTTTTCTTGTTTTTCATTGAATTGTAATTTCTTTGCTTACACTCTGTGCATGCTAAAGTTACCTTTACTCTCACAGTCTGCACCTCCAGTTTACCGTAAATAATATAAAACTATGCTACTTTATGTTAATGTATTTTCGTTAATTACCTAAACACATTATCACAAAACAGCTATTATGTCAATATATAAGCCTTGCAAAGGACTAGGTAATGAAACCCAGTCCCACACACAGCTTTATCACTTATTTATTATTCGATTATGCTAGTAACAACTCCTGAACCTACAGTTCTTCCACCTTCTCTAATCGCGAATCTTAATCCTTCGTCCATTGCAACTCTAGTGATTAATTCAACGTTCATGTCGATGTGGTCTCCTGGCATAACCATTTCCATACCTTCTGGTAATTTGATTGATCCAGTAACGTCTGTTGTTCTGAAATAGAATTGTGGTCTGTATCCATCGAAGAATGGAGTATGTCTTCCACCTTCTTCTTTCTTAAGTACGTAAACTTGACCTACGAACTTTTGGTGTGGCTTAACTGATCCAACTTTTGCTAATACTTGACCTCTTTCGATGTCAGTTCTTTGAACTCCTCTTAAAAGAACTCCAACGTTATCTCCAGCTTGCGCTTCGTCTAGTAACTTTCTGAACATTTCTATTCCTGTTACTACTACTTTTCTTGTATCTTCTTGTAATCCAACGATTTCTACTTCGTCTCCTACGTGAAGAACTCCTCTTTCAACTCTTCCCGTTGCAACTGTTCCTCTACCAGTGATTGTGAATACATCTTCTACTGGCATTAAGAATGGCTTATCTGTTGCTCTTTCTGGAGTTGGGATGTAGCTGTCTACAGCTTCCATTAACTCAAGGATTGGAGCGATTGCTTTTTCATCTGTTGGGTTTTCTAAAGCTACTAAAGCTGAACCCTTAACTACTGGAATATCGTCTCCTGGGAAGTTATATTCTGATAATAATTCTCTAACTTCCATTTCAACTAATTCTAATAATTCTTCATCATCTACCATATCAGCTTTGTTTAAGAATACTACTATGTAGTCAACTCCAACTCTTGATGCTAGTAGGATGTGCTCTCTTGTTTGAGGCATTGGACCATCTGCTGCTGAACAAACTAAGATAGCTCCGTCCATTTGAGCAGCTCCTGTGATCATGTTCTTAACATAGTCAGCATGTCCTGGACAGTCAACGTGTGCATAGTGTCTGTTTTCTGTTTCATATTCAACGTGTGATGTATTGATTGTGATTCCTCTTTCTTTTTCTTCTGGAGCCTTATCAATTTCATCATATTTGAATGATTCTGCTAATCCTCTGTTTGCTAAAACTGTTGTGATTGCAGCTGTTAATGTTGTCTTACCGTGGTCAACGTGACCGATTGTTCCAATGTTTACGTGTGGTTTACTTCTTTCGAATTTTTGCTTTGCCATTGTAAAATCCTCCTTTATGGAAATTAAATAATATGAACCTTCTTAGTTATTATATCTAATTTAGTTCTATTTTTCTATACTTATATGAATTTTAGTATCAATATACTAAGTTTATATTTAGTAATGTTACTTATAATTTAATTATAAGCAACATTACATATTTTTATAACTAAAGTGAATTAGTTTCTTTCACTTTTTATCTTTTCTTGGATGCTCTTTGGCACTTCTTCAAAGTGGTCAAATACCATTGAATAAGTTCCTCTACCTTGAGTTCTTGATCTTAAAGTAGTAGCATAACCAAACATTTCTGAAAGTGGAACGAATGCTCTTATTATTTGAGCTCCGTTTATAGCTTCCATACCTTCAATTCTACCTCTTCTTGAGTTAAGGTCACCCATTACATCTCCCATGTATTCTTCTGGAACTGTAACTTCAACCTTTTCTACTGGCTCAAGTAATACTGGATCTGCTTTTGCCATAGCATTCTTAAATGCCATAGATCCTGCAATCTTGAAGGCCATTTCAGATGAGTCAACTTCGTGGTATGATCCATGAACTAATTTAACTTTAAAGTTAATAGTTTCATATCCTGCTATAACCCCGTTTTTAGCTGCTTCTTGAATACCATTGTCTATAGCTGGTATGTATTCCTTTGGAACAGCTCCACCAACGATAGCATTTTCAAATGTGTATTCTCCTTCAGTTGGTTCCATTTCAATAACAGCATGACCGTATTGTCCTTTACCACCTGATTGCTTAGCATATTTAGCTTCAGCTTTAACAGCTTTTCTGATTGTTTCTTTATAAGCAACTTGAGGAGCACCAACGTTACACTCAACTTTGAACTCTCTAGTTAATCTATCAACTATGATTTCTAAGTGAAGTTCTCCCATACCTTCTATAATTGTTTGACCAGTTTCTTGATCAGTATGAGTTCTGAATGTTGGATCTTCTTCTGCTAATTTAGCTAATGCTAATCCCATCTTTTCTTGACCAGCTTTTGTCTTTGGTTCTATAGCTACAGATATAACTGGTTCTGGGAATTCCATTGATTCTAATACTATTGGATTATTTTCTGCACAAAGAGTATCTCCTGTAGTAGTGTTCTTTAATCCAATTATTGCTCCTAATTCACCTGCTTCTAATGACTCAACCTCTTCTCTGTGGTTGGCATGCATCTTAACAAGTCTTCCGATTCTTTCCTTTTTACCCTTAGTAGAATTTAACACATATGTTCCGCTTTGCATAACACCTGAGTAAACTCTTGTGAATGCAAGCTTTCCTACGAATGGGTCAGTAGCTATTTTAAATGCTAAAGCTGACATTGGAGCTTCATCTGAAGCTTCTCTTGTATCTTCTTCACCTTCTAAAGTAGTTCCCTTAACAGCAGGAATATCTAATGGTGATGGTAAGAATGCAACAACTCCATCGATCATTTGTTGAACACCTTTATTCTTGTATGATGATCCACAAATACATGGAACTACTTCATTAGCAATAGTTGCTTTTCTTAAAGCAGTCATTATTTCTTCTTCAGTTAACTCTTCACCTTCAAGGTATTTTTCCATTAACTCTTCATCTGTTTCAGCTATTGCTTCTATCATAGCCATTCTATATTCTTCAGCTTGATCAGCTAAGTCAGCTGGTATTTCTTCATATCTAACATCTTTTCCAAGATCATCATAGAACATAATAGCTTTATTAGTTATTAAATCTACCATTCCCTTGAATTGATCTTCTGCTCCAATTGGAATTTGTATTGGAACAGCATTAGCTTTTAATCTATCTCTTACAGTGTTGATACATCTAAAGAAATCTGCACCTGTAGCATCCATCTTATTTACATATATCATTCTTGGTACACCGTATTTGTCTGCCTGTCTCCATACAGTTTCAGTTTGTGGTTCAACACCACTCTTTGCATCTAGAACTGTAACAGCACCATCAAGTACTCTTAAAGATCTTTCAACTTCAACTGTAAAGTCTACGTGACCAGGAGTATCTATTATATTTAATTCATGGTCTTTCCAGAAACACATTGTTGCAGCAGAAGTAATTGTTATACCTCTTTCTTTTTCTTGTTCCATCCAGTCCATTTGTGAAGCACCTTCGTGAGTTTCACCTATTTTATGTGTTTTACCAGCATAAAATAATATACGCTCTGTAGTTGTTGTTTTACCAGCATCTATATGAGCCATTATTCCAAAGTTACGGAATTTATCTAATGGATAATTTCTTGCCATCTGTATGTCCTCCTCTCAACGAGTAATTTTAAATTCGACAAAACTGTTTTGGCAAAAGTCCAAAACAGTTTGTTTATTAGTATCTGTAATGAGCAAATGCTTTGTTTGCTTCAGCCATCTTATGAGTATCTTCTCTCTTCTTAACAGCTGCTCCAGTATTATTAGCTGCATCCATTAATTCTCCAGCTAATCTTTGAGCCATTACCTTTTCGCCTCTTTTTCTTGAAGCATCTAAAAGCCATCTTAGTCCTAAAGTCTGTCTTCTTTCAGGTCTAACTTCGATTGGAACTTGGTAGTTAGCACCACCTATTCTTCTAGCTTTAACTTCTAATAAAGGCATTACATTGTTCATTGCTTCTTCAAATACTTCTAAAGCATCTTTGCCTGTTTTTTGCGCCACTATNTATTCAACGTGTGATGTATTGATTGTGATTCCTCTTTCTTTTTCTTCTGGAGCCTTATCAATTTCATCATATTTGAATGATTCTGCTAATCCTCTGTTTGCTAAAACTGTTGTGATTGCAGCTGTTAATGTTGTCTTACCGTGGTCAACGTGACCGATTGTTCCAATGTTTACGTGTGGTTTACTTCTTTCGAATTTTTGCTTTGCCATTGTAAAATCCTCCTTTAATCTTTGTGATAAACTTTGCCTAGCGTTTTCTAGCTTTTTTGGTTAATATATTGAGCCCACTACAAAGATTAAAGCAATTTAAAATCACAAAAATCGCAATTAGTGAGCGCTCAACTATATTGGAGCTCACGATCGGGATTGAACCGACGACCTCCGCCTTACCAAGGCGACGCTCTGCCTACTGAGCTACGTGAGCATTTCCATCATATTTTGGTTTACAGTTTAATATACCAATTATAAAGTTTACTATTGTTCAAAAAATTTGTCAATAAAAATTTAATGACTTATTTTTCTGGCCAAAGACACTTTTCTAGTTTCCTCTTAACCCTCTGAAGTGCATTGTCTATTGACTTAGCTTGCCTATCTAAGTCACAAGCAATTTCTTGATATGATTTCCCATCTAAATAAGATTGAAGAACTTCCATTTCAAGATCAGAAAGTACCTTGGCCATTTCTCCTTCAATATGCTTTATTTGTTCTTTTCCTATTAGCAGTTCTTCAGGATCAGTAATTTTTAACTCTGATAATACATCAATTAACGTCCTATCTGATTCTTCCTCATAAATTGGTTTATTTAAAGATATATATGTGTTAAGGGGGATATGCTTTTGTCTGGTTGCTGTTTTAATAGCTGTTATAATTTGTCTAGTAACACAAAGTTCTGCAAAAGCTTTAAAGCTAGTAAGCCTATCTGCCTTAAAATCTCTAATTGCCTTATATAAACCTATCATTCCCTCTTGATAAATATCTTCTTTGTCAGCTCCAATAAGAAAATAAGATTTTGCTTTAGCTTTTACAAAGTTTTCATACTTTGAAATTAAATATTCTTGTGCTCTACTGTTTCCCTTTTTAGCTTCATCTACTATCTCTTCATCCAGTTTATTTTGGAATTCAACAAATAAGGTTTCTTCCAATCTAGTACTCTCCACCATATATCACCCCTTTTTAAGCCTTATGCTATCTTTCTACCTTTTAAGATTTATTATTACATTTTATTTACTACGTCTCATAGCCTCTAACTTTTTCAATACATCTTCATCAACATTGTCTAATAGATTATTCTTACTAGATAAATGTGTATTTTTTAATGTTTTTCTTTTTATTCTATTTTCAGTATCAAGAACCTCATTATAAAATTCAATAGAAGATACTCTAACAGCCCCTCTTTGAAAAATAGTTTGTTGCTCAAGCCAATCTGAAGTAACAACATAGACCTCAAACCTTCTTCCCAAATTATGAACTTCTCTTTCTATATAAGAGTCTGCTGTTTCTCCATCTTTAGTAAAGACTATACTTATATTATTATTTATATCTTCCTTCTTTTCAATGCTTCTATTTACTTTATGGGCATCAAAAACTATTATAATTCTACATCCTTCGTAAACAGAATAATTATGCAAACTATCTATTAAACTTTGTCTTGCCCCATCAAAACTATAATCTTTTTGAACTTTTAAATCTGGCCAACTATTTATAACATTATACCCATCAACAAATACTATTTTCACATGATACCTCTTGTGGCTTAGTTATTTTACTAGCCTTCCCTTTAATATTTCATACATCATTATACCACCTGCAACTGAAGCATTTAAAGAGTTTATTTTTCCTACCATAGGAATCTTAACTAACTTATCACATTTTTTTAATGTAAGCTTAGATATCCCCCTGCCTTCGCTTCCTATAACCATAGCACAAGGTCCACTAAAATTAACTTCATAACTATATTCTTCTCCAGCTATATCTGCTCCATATATCCAAAGACCTTCTTTTTTTAATTCATCTATAGCTGCATTTATATTAGTTACTTTAGCTATTTTCATATGCTCTATTGCTCCCACAGAACATTTATAAACTGTAGATGTTATACCTACATTTCTTCTCTTTGGTATTATAATACCATGAACGCCACATAATTCCGCAGTCCTTATTATAGAACCTAGATTATGAGGATCCTCAATTTCGTCTAATATTACTATAAATGGATCTTCGCCTCTTTTTTTAGCTAAATCTAGCATATGAGGTATTTCACAGTACTTATATGGAGTAACTTGAGCTATTACACCTTGATGATTTACTCCTCCACTCATTGCATCTAATTTTTTTCTATCTACATCTTTTAAAACTATTCCTTTTTCCCTAGCTATATTAATTATAGCCTTTATAGATCCCTCCATATTGCCATTTGCAATATATAATGATTCTATAGTTCTATCGCTTTTTAAAACTTCCATTACAGCATTTCTACCAACAATTAAATCTTCTCTAATTTCAGTTTCAACTATTTCAATGTTCTTATCTTTATTATCTACACTTCTTCTGTTATCTTTAGCAAATTGCTTTTTAGGCTTATTTTGACTATTTTCAAACATTTGTCTTTCCATTCTAGCCTTCATTCTAGCTTCTCTAGTTCCTTTAGTCATTTTTATCACTCCTTAAATCTATTATATCCTTTTCTAAGGTTATGTTAAGTATATTTCCGTTGATTTCTCTAATATATTAAAAAGTCTTTCCCTATTTCCTATTAAGTATAAGTATCCAATTAGAGCTTCAAATCCAGTAGCATTTCTATAATCTACAACACTTGAGTTCTTAGGTATAGTTGCTGATTTAGCATTTCTACCTCTCTTATATATGTACATCTCGTCCTCTGTTAATTCTCCCTCTATATTATGCATTATAGCAGACTGACTCTTAGCCTTTACATATCCAATAGCTTTTACATGCATTTTATGAGCAGATAATTGTGTATTATTAGAAAGAATATAGTTTCTTATATATATTTCAAAAACTCCATCACCTATTAATGCTAACTGCAAAGGATTTAACTGTCTGGCCTCTTCCTTACTAAATTCTCTAATTCTTAAATCCTCTAACATATTCTATCTCCTTTAAATAAAGGCTGCAAACGCAGCCTTTATATTAATTTATTTTTTTCCATCTAACACCTTGAGGTGTATCTTCTAAAATAATATTTCTTGCCTTAAGGTCATCTCTTATTTTATCAGCTAAAGCAAAGTTTCTATCTTTTCTTGCTTGTTGTCTTTCTTCTATTAGTCTTTCTATTTCTTCTTCTAGACTCCCCTTAGTAGACTTTTGAAGAATACCTAATGGATTTCCAAGTTCTCTAATAAGTTCTAATGCTTTTTCACAAAGCTCCTTAGAAGAATCAATAGATATATTTGTATTAATATCTTTTATAAGGTCAAAGATAGCTGTAATAGCATCTGCAGTATTGAAATCATCATCCATCTTAGCTATATACTTTTGTCTATATTCATCTAATGATTCTAAATACTTTTCTTCTTTCTCATCCATCTTTTCTTTCTTAACTTCATTCATCAAGTTTTCAAGATTTGAAACTGCATTATATAATCTTTCAACTGACGCCTTAGCAGATTCTAATAAGTCATCACTAAAATTTAATTGAACTCTATAGTGAGCAGATAACATTAAAAATCTTATTACATCTGCATCATACTTACCTAAAGCATCTCTAGCCGTTAAGAAATTATTTAAAGACTTAGACATTTTTTGGTTATTAACATTTAAATATGCAGCATGCATCCAATAATTTGAAAAAGGTTTGCCTGTTAATGCTTCACTTTGAGCTATTTCATTTTCATGGTGTGGGAAAGCTAAATCCATTCCACCGGCATGAATATCTATAGTTTCACCTAAAAGCTTTTTGGCCATACATGAGCATTCTATATGCCATCCTGGTCTTCCTAGTCCCCAGGGACTTATCCAAGCTGGCTCCCCTGGTTTTTGTGCCTTCCATAATGCAAAATCCATAGGGTCTTCTTTTCTTTCATCTATATTTATTCTGGCACCAGATTGAAGGTCCTCTAAACTTTGCTTAATAAGTTTTCCATATCCCTCAAACTTCTTCGTTCTAAAGTAAACATCTCCATCTACTTCATAAGCATATCCCTTTTCAATTAGTCCTTCAACAAACTCTATGATATCTTTTATATATTCAGTAGCCCTAGGATTAGTTGATGCTCTTTTTATATTTAATCCATCAGCATCTTTGTAATATTCGTCTATATACTTATCACCAATGTCAGCAACTGTAGTTCCCTCTTCATTAGCTTTTCTAATCATTTTATCATCTATATCAGTAAAGTTTTGAATAAACTTAACATCATAGCCTTTATACTCTAAATATCTTCTAATGGTATCAAAAACTATAAAAGTTCTCCCATTACCTATATGAAAATAATTATAAACTGTAGGTCCACAAACATACATCTTAACTTCTCCTGGAGTAATTGGAACAAACTCCTCCTTCTTTCTTGTTAAGCTATTATAAATTTTCATTTAATTACCTCCTATCTAACAGATAATTTATTTTTCTTAAACTCTTCTCTTACCCTATTAACTACTTCTTCTATCTTTATATTTTCCATCTCAGCAGTTCTAAGTTTAAATTCTACTTCACCTTCTGATATTTTCTTACCAACAGTAATTCTCATTGGTATTCCCATAAGATCAGAATCTTTAAATTTAACTCCTGCTCTTTCGTTTCTGTCATCTAAAACTACATCTATTCCCATATTCTTTAGCTCTTCATAAATGCTATTAGCAATTTTCATTTGCTCTTCATCTTTTATATTTACTGGTATAACATTCACATGATATGGAGCTACAGCTAAAGGCCATACTATTCCATTTTCATCATTATGTTGTTCTATTATAGATGCCATAGTTCTAGTTACACCTATTCCATAACATCCCATCATAAATGGTTTTTCTTTACCATTTTCATCTATGAATTTTGCATTCATAGCCTCTGAATATTTAGTTCCAAGCTTGAATATATGACCTACTTCTGTTCCTCTTGATATAGTTACTTTGCCTCCACAAACTGGGCATTTTTCACCTTCAGTAATATTTCTATAATCACCAACTACACCTTCAAAATCTCTACCATAATTCACATTTTCAATATGATATCCTGTTTCATTTGCCCCTACTATAAAATTGTACATATTGGCAACTTCTTCATCAACTAATAAAGTATCAACCTTTATATTTATAGGTCCTGCAAAGCCAACTTGCGCATTAGTAGCCTTTAATACTTCTTCTGATGTAGCCATATTTAAATTAACTACTCCACCTAAAGCATTAGATATTTTAACCTCATTAGCTTCTCTATCTCCTCTAATCATTACTGCTACAATTTTATCATCAGCATTATAAATTAAAGTCTTTGCAAATTTCTTTTCAGTAGTATTAAAGAATTTTACTAAATCTTCAATAGTTCTTATATTAGGAGTCTCAGTTTTAACTAAATCCCTTAATTCCTCCTTTTCAGCCTTTTCAACAGTTGAAGGAGCTTTTTCTATATTAGCTGCGTAATCACAAGCTGTACAGAAAACTACATCATCTTCTCCTACTTCTGATTTAACCATAAATTCAGCTGAATTTGAACCTCCAATTGCTCCTGAATCTGCTTCAACACATTTTGCATCTATTCCACATCTATTGAATATCTTTATATAAGCTTCATACATCTTATTATATGATATGTCTAATCCATCTTGATCCTTATCAAAGCTATAAGCATCCTTCATTACAAATTCTCTAGATCTCATAACACCAAATCTTGGTCTTCTTTCATCTCTATACTTGGTTTGAATTTGATAAAGATTTACTGGCAATTGCTTATATGACTTAATTTCATTTCTAGCTATATCTGTAAATACTTCTTCGTGAGTAGGCCCTAGACAAAAATCTCTGTTATTTCTATCTTTAAGTCTAAACATTTCTTCTCCATAAACATCCCATCTACCTGACTCTTGCCAAAGTTCTGCTGGCAATACTGCAGAAGCTAAAAATTCTTGAGCTCCGGCATCATTCATTTCTTCTCTTACTATATCTTCTACCTTTTTTAAAACTCTTAATCCTAATGGCATGTAATTATATATTCCTGATGCCATTTTTCTAATCATTCCAGCTCTTAACATTAATTTATGGCTATTAATTTCAGCTTCTGCTGGAACCTCTCTTAATGTTGATATTAACATATTAGACATTTTCATTTTTGCTTCCTCCTACTACTTTTTATTATATTTATCTAATTCTCATAATTTATTTAGATTTTTTAATTATAAACAATATATTTTATAAGATAATAAAAAAAGCCCACCCTATTATAATTAGGGCGAACTTATATCGCGGTACCACCTAAATTTGTGCTCTAATAATTTTAACGATATTAAACCGATAGTTTTTACCTACGACTCCAAAGCTGGTTCAAATCCTGTTGAAAATCTTACAGCCCATGAATTTTCTCTCTGAAATGCGGATTCTACTATTCTTCTTCACTGTTTTAAAACCTATTTAATTTTAGCTTAATTTATTATATATTCTAGCAAAATTTATGTCAATATAATAGTCATTTTTATCAAATAAGTCTTTCTGCTAATATTAAATCCTCTGGTGTGGTCACCTTAATATTAGTATAGTCTCCTTCATATAAATAAACTCTATTGTTATAAGCTTCAACAACCATAGTATCATCTGTAACTATTAGCTTATCTTGCTTTATTTTTTTATGACATTCCTTAATTAAATCAAATTTAAAAACTTGAGGAGTTTGAATTGCCATTAAATCTTGTCTATTGGGAGTTGAAAGAGAAAATCCATTTTCATCTTTTATTTTTATAGTATCCTTAGGTATAACCCCTGGCGCTGCCGCTCCATAAAGTTTTGCATATTTTATACCATCTATTATTATTCTTTCGGAAACAAAAGGCCTTGCTCCATCATGAATTAACACTATTTCATCATTTTTTATTTCTTCTAACGCATTAAATACAGAATCTTGTCTCTCTTTTCCGCCTTCAACTATCAAGTCTACCTTTAAAGAGTATTTCTCTAAAACTTCCTTAATACAATATTCTATTTCATCCCTCGGTAATACTAAAATGATTCTATTTATATCCTGGCAAGCAGTAAATTTCTTCAATGTATAATATAGGATAGGCTTACCATTAATCTCTATATACTGCTTACTAACTTTAGCACCCATTCTTTTCCCTTTTCCACCGGCTAAAATTATAGCACTAATCATATAAACACCTACTGTTCTTCTTTAGGTTTTGCAAATATCATCCTACCTGCAGCTGTTTGTAATACAGATGTAACAATAACCACTATTTGTTCACCCATATACTTTCTTCCACCTTCTACAACTATCATAGTTCCGTCATCTAAATATCCTATTCCTTGAGTTGCTTCCTTACCATCTTTAACTACTATTACTTTCATTTCTTCTCCTGGAAGAACTACTGGCTTAATAGAGTTAGCAAGCTCATTAATATTAAGAACTGGCACCCCTTGGAATTCTGCAACTTTATTTAAGTTGAAATCATTTGTTATAACTTTACCCTTTAGAGTTTGAGCAAGCTTTAATAACTTACTATCAACTTCTTGAATTTCTGGAAAATCACCTTCCCAAATTTGAGTCTCTATATCTAATTCTTTTTGAATTTTATTTAATATATCAAGACCTCTTCTTCCTCTATTTCTCTTAAGAGAATCAGCTGAATCCGAAATATGTCTTAACTCATCTAGGACAAAGTTAGGAATAACTAAAGGCCCTTCCACAAATCCTGTTTGACATATATCAAAAATTCTACCATCTATAATTACTGATGTATCTAAAACTTTAGCTATAGATTTTACATTACCCTTAGATTTTTTATCCTTAATACTATTTTTTCTTAAATTTGCAAGAACATTTGATATATCATCCCTTTTTTCAATAAATATATTAGCAAATATTATTGCAAATATTAAGTTTAATAAGACAAAGAGTATTGGTCCTAGCCCAAATAAATCTATACTATTTAAAGGTAATCCCACCAATGATGTTAATATTAATGATATTAATGCACCAAACCCACCATATATTATCTCTGTTGCAGTAAGCCTTTGAATATTTTTTTCTATATATTCAATAACCTTAACAATAGAGTCATATATACGTGGTGAAATAAAATAAAGAATAATTCCAATTAATAAAGTCATAAAAATACGAAAAGATATAATTCCAATTGTTTTAGATAAAAAAGATATTTCACTTATAAGTTTTATGTTTAATAATATTCCACTAAGAATATACCCACTTATTAAACCTATTATAGTAAATATAACTCTTATAATCTTTTTTAACATATTTTCACCTCCTATATAATTTTTATAATCTATATAATTATACCATATAAATCCTATTCTCTTAAATTAATAAATCTTAAAATCTTATTAATTTAAAATACCCCCTATAAAAAATCACTGATTTAATTTATTATAGGCTTAAGTTAATTAATCCTTTTAGCAATAAAAAATTAGTATCAGCCGTAATCTTAAAGGAGTTGATGTATATGAAAGATATAATATTTGATAGTTTTCAAAATGATGTTAATGAATCTTTACTACGTCATAAAAGTGTTCTAGATATAATGACAAAATTAAATGAAACAAATGCTAGAGTTAATAGAGCTCTAGCTAAATCAGTAACTAATTGCGGCTGTATAAAAATAAACGCTAAAAAACAAAATCATCTTTCTACCAATACAAACTTTAATCCTTCTTTAAGTACACATATTGAAGGAAAGCTTTGTGATAATTGCCGCGAGGTTATAGAAAATGAGCTTGGAAATAATATATTTTATCTTACCTCTTTATGCAATTGCTTAGATTTGAACTTATATGACATATTCCTAAAAGAAGAAAATAAAATAAATATCTTAGGGAAGTATACCCTTAGATAGGTTTAAAGCAGGGCAATACCTGCTTTTTTATTATTAACTTTTTCTTTTTCTTTTATACATATTTTAACTAAATCTCATTCTTTAAATATATTTGTTCCTTTATTCTCTTTAATCCACTTCTTATAGCCTTTGCCCTAGCCTCTCCTATACCGTCTACTTGATCTAATTCTTCTGTATCAGCATCAATTACAAATTTAAGTTGTTGAAAGTGTCTAACTAAATTCTCTATTACCGAAACTGGTATTCTTGGAACTTTAAATAATATTCTAAATCCCTTTGGAGAAATTAACGTATCAGTTAATGGCATACCTGTATAACCAAGCAATTTAGATATTAAATCTAAATCTACAAGTTCTTCTGCTGTAAGTCTTTGTATTTCATTATATATTTCATTATAATCCATGTCTTCTTTGCAATAATCTCTTATTAATAGTATTCCATCTCTTTCAATAAATCTAATAAGTTCACTAAGTTGCATTGCTATTAATCTTCCTTCATTACCTAGCTCAACTATATATCTTTTAATTTCTTCAACTACTCTCATTACCATTTCAGTTCTTTGTATTGCTGTAACTACATCAAAAATAGTAGTTAAATCTTGAAATTCTAATAAGTTTAAATTGTTTATCACTCTATCTAATACAGTGACATACTTTTCTAGAGTTTGTATTGCTTGATTTGCTCTTGCTAAAATAACACTACTTTCTTGAAGAACATATTTTAAATCCCCCTTATAAACAGTTATTATATTTCTCCTTTGAGAAATTGCTATAACTACATTTCCTGTTTGCTTTGCAACTCTATTTGCTGTTCTATGCCTAGTACCAGTTTCATATGTAGTAAGAGTATGATCTGGCACTAGCTGAGTATTTGCATAAATTATTTTTTTTAAATCACTACTTAAAACTATAGCTCCATCCATTTTTGCTAATTCATAAACATACGCTGGTGAATAATCTGAATTAATATTAAATCCGCCATCTACTATTTTCATTATTTCTTCATCATCACCAATTACTATTAACCCACCAGTTTTAGCTCTTAATATATTTTCCAAACCTTCTCTAAGAGCTGTTCCTGGACTCATTAACTTTAATATGCTCTTTATTTCTTCATCATCTTTTATCCTCATACACTCACCCAATCTTGCTAGAATATCTTATTAATAGCCTCTCTTAAATTGCTTACACCGATAATATTCATACTACTACTATTTACCTTATCCTTGTTTCTTTCAGGTATTATCGCATTTTGGAATCCCATCTTTTCAGCTTCTTTAATTAATCTTTCACAAGAAGATATCGGTCTAATTTCTCCTGTAAGTCCAACTTCCCCAATTATAACTGTCCTTTGAATTTTTAAACCTGTGTTTTTAACGCTGGATAATAGAGCTAAGGCTAAGCCTAAATCTCCAGTAGTTCCATCTAAACTAAGTCCTCCAACTACATTGACATATACATCATATTTATAAAAAGGTACTCTTAATTTCTTTTCCAAAACTGCTAGTATAAGTCTTAGCCTTTGATTATCTATACCAACAGCGGTTCTGCTTGCTAAGTGTGTATTACTTTCACTAACTAAAGCTTGCATTTCAACTAAAATCGGTCTAGTACCTTCCATTATTCCTATTACTGTAGAACCCTCTTGGTTAAAATTAGTATCTTCTAAGAATATTCTCGAAGGATCATATATTTCCTTTAATCCTTCTTCAGCCATTTCGAATACTCCGATTTCACTTGTAGTTCCAAAACGATTTTTCATAGTCCTAAGAACTCTAAATTCTTCGGTACGTTCTCCTTCAAAATATAGTACTGTATCTACCATATGTTCAAGTACTCTAGGCCCTGCTAATTCTCCTTGCTTAGTTACATGAGCTACTATGAACAAAGGAATATTTTGATGTTTTCCTATTCTCATAATTGCATTAGAGCACTCTTTAACCTGAGATACACTTCCTGGAGCTGATGTAATTGATTCTTTATATACAGTTTGAATGGAGTCTATAATTACGAATATAGGATTTATTTCATTAATATATGATTCAATTAAGTCTAAATTAGTTTCAGATAATATAAAAAGATTATCTGAATTAACTCCTAACCTATCTCCTCTAATTTTTATTTGTTCTTCCGATTCCTCTCCAGAAACATATAAAACCTTGCCATATTTTTTTGAAATTGAATCTGCTGTTTGAAGAAGGAGTGTTGACTTACCTATACCCGGGTCTCCTGATATTAAAGTTAAAGAGCCTCTTACCAATCCTCCACCTAATACTCTATTTAATTCTTTTAATCCCGTATCATATCTTTCTTTTTCACCTGATTTTATATCTCTTATGCTCTTTGGCATATTTTCTAATACTCTTATATTATTAACCTTAGATTTTACTTCTTTTGTTGTTTCTTTTATTTCCTCTATTAAGGTATTCCAATTATTACAATCTGGACACTTTCCTAACCATTTAGGAGACTCATATCCACATTCTTGACAAACAAACATGGATTTAATCTTTGCCATAAAATTTACCTACCAATCTATTTATTTTTATATTAAATTACTATAAATACTATATCATAACAAAATCCAAAAACCAATTTTAATAATAAAAAAAGAGCTGCAATAATTATATTATTACAACTCTTTTAAAAATATTATTCAAATCTAAATTTTATAGTAGTTTAGCCGCTGCTTCATCAACTATTACTACAACATCTCTATGCATTTGTAACATTGATGCAGGCATATTAGTGCTTATCTTTCCACTTACCATTCCTTTTACAGCTTCAGCCTTAGATTCACCACTTGCTATAACTATTATCTTCTTAGACTTCATTATTCCGCCAAGACCCATTGTTAAAGCTGTCTTTGGAACTTCATCTATTGAATCAAAAAATCTTGCATTTGCCTTTATAGTATCTTCAGTTAATCCAGTTAAGTGTGTTCCAGAAACTAATGCTTCATCTGGCTCATTAAATGCTATATGTCCGTTATTTCCAACTCCTAATAACTGAACATCAGTGCCACCTAAAGCTGCTATTTTAGCATCATAATTTTTACATTCTTCTTCTATATTTTCAGCTAATCCATTTGGAACATAAGTATTCTTCTTATCTATATTTATATGATTAAATAAATTATCATTCATAAAGTATCTATAGCTTTGAGGATGATCTCCACTTAATCCAACGTATTCATCAAGGTTAACAGTAGTAACTTTAGAGAAATCAATTTCTCCTTCTTTATTCATTCTTATTAACTCTTTATACATTCCAATTGGTGATCCACCTGTTGCTAATCCTAATATTGCCTTAGGATTATTCTTAACAACCTCGGCCATTTCATTAGCAGCCACTTTACTTAACTCTTCATAATTTTTTGTTACTATTACCTTCATCGTATTTTCCCCTCTCTTCTAGATATATTTACTTCTAAAATAAATTTATCTGACCTATATATAGCTTCTTCTAAAAATATTAATTTATTATTTAAATCATAAGTTTTACTAATAATTTTTAGCATAGGTACTTGGTTGCTAACACCAAATATATCTTTTAATTCGTTATTCATAATAACTGAAACAATTGAGGATTGAGAATAATCTACCTTATAACCAAAGTCCTCTAATATTTTAAATAGGGACCCTTTTAGCATTTCTTCATCTATATACCCGCAATAATCTACTGGTATATAAACTCTCTCAAGAGCAACACACTCCTCATCAACTATACGCTTTCTGGTTATTTTATATAGCTCATCTAATGAAAAAATATCTGTAAAGTCTTCTGGAGTTTGGATTTTTTCAAATTCAACTAGTTCAGATCTTAGGCTTTTTCCCATTTGCTTTATTATCTCAGTAAAGCTCATCATGTCCTTTTGTTTAAAAGTTTGTTCGCATACAAAAGTTCCCTTACCCTTAATCCTTAATAGAATTCCTTCTTGTACTAATTCTCCAATAGCCTGCCTTATGGTCATTCTACTAACTCCATATATTTCACATAACTCTCTTTCGCTTGCTATGCAATCTCCTGGTTTCCATACCCCCTCAGAAATTTTAGATATTAAATCATTCTTAAGTTGATAGTAAACCGGAATTGGACTACTTTTATCTATCATTATTAATCCTCCTATAAATATTATATTAAAAATCGTTATAGATGTCTAGACCAGTTGATTAATTTATATATTTTTTATATTGTTATAAAAAAAAAATTTTTGAGAAAAATAATCTTATAATCCATAAAGGAGTTGATATTTTGGTTAGTCGAGATTATTTTTCAAATATTCCATCTAAAAATGTATTACGTGAAGATAAAAGTAAAAATTTATCTGAAGAATTATTCTCAAACTATAAAGATAATTCTTTAGATAACATGATTCTTAATTCTAACTTAGAAAATCAAAATGTTATTAAATAACTTATATCTCACATTGATATGATACCATATTCTTTATTTTTATAAAATATTTCATAAATATTGAATTTAGTGTTGAAATAGTGTAAACTTTATATTAAATAATATTAATTATCTATTGATAATAAAAAAGGAGGATTACAAATGGTTAAAGTTTATAGTACAAACTCTTGTCCATGGTGTGTAAAAGCAAAAAATTATTTAAAATCAGTAAATGTTCAATTTGAAGAATTTAATGTGCAAGAAGATATGACTGCTAGAGATGAAATGATCAATAAATCAAAACAAATGGGAGTTCCTGTTTTAGATATAAATGGTACTGTTATTGTTGGATTTGATAAAAATGCTATTGATAAAGCTTTAAATCTTTAATTTAAATTACTATTACTAAGTTTATTTTAACTTTTATCGTTATAAACATAGTAAAACAAAGGGAGCTGTTAAAAACAGCTCCCTTTGTTTATATTATCTTCCTATATTAATAACAGTAGCCTTTGGTCTTGACATAGCTTCTATTGAATATCTTATACCTTGAGTTCCTATTCCAGATGCCTTAACTCCTAAGAATGGGAAATGATCTGGTCCTCTTTCAGTTTTATTATTAACTTGAACTGTACCAACTTCTAATCTTTCAGCTACATAAAAAGCTTCATTAATGTTTTCAGTAAATACTGATGATTGTAATCCATATTCAGATTTATTAGCAATATCTATTGCCTCATCCTTATCTTTTACTCTTATTATTGGTAATACTGGACCAAATGGTTCTTCCCAAGCTAATCTCATATCAGTTGTTACATAGTCAAATAGAGTTGGATAAATTAGATTATCTTCTCTCTTACCACCAACCAATAAATGAGCACCCTTTTCTCTTGCATCATCAATTAATTCCCAAACAAAGTCTGCTGCTTTATTATCTATTAGTGGAACTACTTCTGCACCATCTACTGGATTTCCTACCTTTAATTTTTCAACTTTTTCCTTAACTTTTTCAACTAATTTGTCTGCAATTTCATCAACTACTAATATTCTTTTAACAGCTGTACATCTTTGTCCTGAATAAGAATATGCTCCAGAAACTATATTAGCTGCTGCTAAATCTAAATCAGCATCCTTTAATACAATTGCTGCATCCTTACCACCAAGTTCCATTAGTAATGGCACCATGCTTGTTATTTTTGAAATTCTAGTACCAACTTCTGTACTTCCAGTAAAATTAATAAAATCAATTTCAGGATGAGTAACTATATAGTCTCCTATTTCACTTCCTCTTCCAGTAATAGTATTTAATACACCTGCTGGAACTCCTGCTTGCTCAAACACTTTAGCTAAATATAATCCGCAAAGACTTCCTTGAGTTGCAGGTTTTAACACTACAGTATTTCCAGCTATTAAAGCTGGTGCAATCTTTGAAGATGCTAAGTTTATTGGATAGTTAAATGGAGATATAGCTAATACTACTCCTAATGGTTCTCTTGTTACCAAAGATATTTTATTTTTCTTAAATCCTGGGAAGCTGTCCCCTGGAATACTTTCACCAGCTAAATTCTTTGCTGTATCTGCTGTAAATCTAATATAGTCCGCTGATCTTAATATTTCTGACTCAGCTGATTTCTTATCTTTTCCAATTTCTCTCATCATTATATCTGACATTTCATCTGCCTTCTCTATTAACAAATCTGCTGCCTTATATAATACTTCTGCTCTTTCATTAACTGGAACGTTTCTCCATAGTTTTTGTGCTTCATCTGCACTCTTAATTGCAAAATCCACTTCTTCCTTAGTCATTGCTGGAACTTTCCCCACTAAACAGTTCCCTATTGGTGAATAAATATCAATGAACTTATTACTATTACTAGTTACCCATTGACCATTAACTAAATTTTTAAAGGTAAATTCCTCTCCTATTATACAACTAAACATTATTTGCCCCCTTCTATTTTTTTGCTAATTCTATTTTATTTTTATCAAATCCAACTATAATTTCTCCATCTATATCAATAACAGGTACAGTTCTTTGTCCTGAGACCTTAAATACTTCTTCTCTATCCTCATGTTTATCTGCTACATTTATTTCTTGGTATTCCCAACCCTTCATTTCAAAAAATCTCTTTGCCTTCACACAAGATGGGCACCATGATGTTGAATATATTTTTATCATATTATTTCTCCTTACTGTACTTTAATTTATTATTATCAAAACTTTATTATTTATTACTTTTTTTATTTTCAACTATAACTTTTTCCGCTTGTAATGCTGCTATAGTTCCATCAGCAACGGCTGTAGTTATTTGTCTATATTCTTTTTCTCTAACATCTCCTGCTGCAAAAACTCCATGAACCTTGGTTCTCATAAGCTCATCAGTCTTAACATAGCCTCCAGCTGTTAGTTCTATAAATTCTTTAAAATGCTCTGTCTTTGGTTCTGTTCCTATAAATCCAAATATTGCATCCATATTCATGACTTTTTCACTACCATCTATAGTGTTTTTTATTATGGCTTTTTCCATAAAGTCTTCACCATCAACATCAACTAAATCTTCATTAAATAATACTTCTATTTTTGGATGATTCATAACTTCTTCTATAGTTGCTTTTTCACCTTTAAAATAGTCATATCTTCTTATCATATATACTTTAGATGCAAACTTAGTTAAAAATAAAGCTTCTTCTAATGCAGAGTTTCCTCCTCCAACTACACCAACTACTTTTCCTTCATACATTGCACCATCGCATACTGCACAATAATGTATCCCCTTCCCTGAAAACTTCTCTTCATTAGGAATAGGTAGTTTTCTAGGTGTGGCTCCTGTTGCTATAATAACTGCATCAGTTTTATATATATAACTATTAGTTTCAATTATCTTTTCATCATTACTAAAATCAACTTTTTCAATCATATCAAACTCATCAATTTCAGCGCCAAGTTCTTCAGCTTGTTGTTGCATTAAATCTGCAAGCTCTGCTCCTGAAACTTTTTTAAATCCTGGATAGTTTTCAATAGTATAACTATTTCTAACTTGACCTCCTAATATTTGATCTTCTATTAAAAGCATATCTAATTTTGCTCTACTTGCATAAATAGCAGCAGTTAGACCAGCAGGGCCTCCACCGATTATTATAAGTTCTTTATGTTTTATTTCTTTACTCATAGCTTTCTCCTCCTACCCCCCAGGGGTATAATCTTTATATTAATTATATGCTTCTACATTTTAAATTGCAACTACTTTTATATAATAATTTTTATTAATTCTATATTTTTTATCTTTTTTATAGTATTAAACTATTAATAATTTATTATTACAAATAGCAAAAGAAAGATTTTCTAAAAGAAAATCTTTCTTTATATTATGATATATGCTTGAAATAAAGTTCTTCTCCATTACAATAAACTTCTAAATTGTCTCCACCCTTAATGCAGCCTTTTAGCATTTCTTCACTTAACTTATCTTCTAACTCTTTTGCAATTATTCTTCTTAAAGGCCTTGCACCATAATTAATATCAACACCCTTATTTACTAAGAATTTTTTACTATCCTCATTTAAGTTTATTGTTATTTTTCTCTCTCTTAATTTATCTATTGTATTATTAAGCATTAAGTTAACAATTTTTAATATATCCTTATCTCTTAATTTCTCAAATACTATAACTTCATCTATTCTATTTAAAAACTCCGGTTTAAACTGTTTTTTTACCTCTTCCATTATGTTTTTCTTCATATTTTCATATTCATTATTTTCAAAATTACTTTGATTGAAGAATCCAACTGTACTCTGTTTTTTTATATCATGTGCTCCAACATTTGAAGTCATTATGATAATAGTATTTTTAAAATTAACAGTTCTTCCTTTACTATCCGTAAGCTTTCCATCTTCCATGATTTGAAGAAGAATATTAAAAATATCTGAATGAGCCTTTTCAATTTCATCTAATAGTACAACAGAATAAGGATTCCTTCTTACAGCTTCTGTTAATTGTCCTCCCTCTTCATAGCCTACATATCCCGGAGGAGCTCCTATTAATCTAGATACAGAATGCTTTTCCATATATTCAGACATGTCTATTCGTATTAGATTTTTTCTATCTCCAAACAACACTTCTGCTAAAGTATTAGAAAGCTCAGTTTTACCAACGCCTGTTGGTCCACAGAATATAAATGCTCCTATTGGCCTATTAGGATCCTTTAACCCAACTCTCGCTCTTCTTATAGCTCTTGCAACTGCAGTAACAGCTTCTTTCTGTCCTATAATTCTTTCTTGAAGAATATCCTCTAACTTTAATAACCTTTCGGATTCTGCTTCAGTTAACTTTTCTACTGGAATCTTAGACCATACTGATACTACTTTTGCTATCTGCTCTTTATTTACTATATTACTAAATTCACTTATATTATAATTAATTTTTAAGTTATTAAGCTTATCTTTAATTTCCTTTTCTTCATCTCTTAGATAAGCTGCCCTTTCAAAGTTTTGGCTTTTAATTGCAAGTTCCTTATACCTAGAAATATCATCTAAACTTTTTTGTAAATCAATAACTTCTGGTGGTGAAACTAAATTTTCTATTCTTACCTTTGCAGAAGCTTCATCAATTAAATCAATAGCTTTATCTGGCATAAACCTATCACTTATATACCTATTAGATAATTCTACTGCTGCCTCTAGTGCCTCATCTTCAATCTTAACCATATGATGAATTTCATATTTTTCTCTAAGACCTTTTAATATTTCTAGAGTTTCCTCAGTTGATGGTTCTTCTACCATTACAGGTTGGAATCTTCTTTCTAAAGCTGAATCTTTTTCTATATACTTTCTGTATTCATCTATAGTAGTTGCTCCAATACATTTAATTTCTCCTCTAGCAAGTGCAGGTTTTAAAATATTTGATGCATCTATTGCTCCTTCTGCTCCGCCTGCTCCAACTATAGTATGAATCTCATCTATAAATATTATTATATCTTGAGAATTTACTATCTCGCTCATAACTTTCTTTAATCTATCTTCAAATTCACCTCTATACTTAGCTCCAGCTATCATAGCAGTTAAATCTAAAGCTATTATAGATTTATCTTTCAATATATCAGGAACCTTACCTTCTGCTATTAATTGAGCCAATCCCTCTATAACAGCAGTTTTACCTACTCCAGGTTCTCCTATTAAGCATGGATTATTTTTTCCTCTTCTACATAATATCTCAAGGACTCTTTTATTTTCATTTTTTCTCCCTATAACTGGATCAAGCTTTCCTTCCTTAGCTAATAAAGTTAAGTCTCTACCATATTGACTTAACATAGGAGTCTTTACACCATTCTTCTTACTTTTATCATCTGATTGCTTTAAATCCTTTGAATCATTTTTATTAAGAAAATTTACAAGTTCATTTTTTACTAATTTTAAATCTACTTTTAAATTTGAAATTATTGTGTAAGCTATACTCTCAATATCGTCTAATAGAGCTAAAAGAATATGTTCTGGATTTATATAATTATGATTATACATCATTGATTTAGCTAAGCTATCATCAAATATTCTCTTAGTTCTAGGATTTAATAACATTTCTCCTATTGATATATCAATATCTCCAAAACCTAAGTATTCTTCTATAATATTTCTAGCTTTATCTATTGTAACTCCATTAATATATAATACTTTGTTAGCAAAGCCCCCCTCTTTTAATATTCCCAAAAGAATATGCTCAGTTCCTATATATCCATGTTTAAAATACTGTGATTCCTTTTGAGCTTCTAAAAGTACTGTCTGAGCTCTTTCTGTAAATTTACCAAAAACCATAAATACCTCCATACCCTATTGCTAAATTACAATTCACAGACAAACTATAGATATATAACATACATTAAGATAATACAATAGCTAAAATTCCCTTTAACATATCTGCTCTAAGTTTATTTTTATCATCAACAGATGTTAAAGTTCTGTCATTTAAAGAAATTTTAATAATCTCGTACTCCTTATTAGTAATAGATTTCGTATCCTTTAAATGATTTAAAATAGATAAAGCATTTCCATAGGTTATACTTTCCCCTATAGAATTATTTATTATATTTAACCTTTCAGCCTTATCATCGTATGTTATCTTTTTAATAACTATACATCCCCCGCCACCTCTTTTACTTTCAATAATATATCCTTTTTCATAAGTAAACCTAGTAGTTAAAACATAATTTATTTGAGATGGTGCACAGGAAAATTTATCTGCTAATTCATTTCTTTGAATTAATATTTTTCTTTCTCTTTCTTCATTTAATAAATCCTTTATAAAATTTTCTATTGTATCTGAAATTCTTGCCATATATTCACCTTCTTAAACTTAGTTTCAAAATTGACCTTCTTTGACTTTTATTATATATTATTAGTTTTAATATGTCCAATTATTATATTTTTCATTTTAAAGGAATTATGTTACTCCTTTTGTTTAAACTATATAAGAGGTGATACATATGGAAATTAAGTGGATTGGCCATAATAGTTTTTTAATAAAAAATTCTTTTGGAAAGAAAATTCTCCTAGATCCAATGCAAATATATCCCTATATACAAAAATATGATTTAAGCCCAGATATAATTACATTTAGTCACTCTCATAACAATGAAATTATTAATTATTATATAGATAGTAATTGTAAAATAATTAATTCAGCATTAAAATATCAAGATAATCACTTTCGTATTGAAGGATTTACTAGCTTTAGAGATAATTATGAAGGTTTTAAAAGAGGTGAAAATATAATTTATATTATAGAAATAGATGGTTTTAAATTATGCCATCTTGGCTCCTTAGGCCATATATTGGATGACGATTTAATTAGTAATTTATTAGATATTGATGTTTTATTTATACCTGTTGGTGGCCACTTTTGCTTAGATGGACACTCAGCTTCTAAGCTTGCCTCAGAAATAAAACCTAAATATATAGTTCCAATGAGTTTTAAAACATCCTCAGAATACTTTTATCTAGACGGACCACTTAAATTTTTAACTTCTTATAAAAATATAATTTCTTATAACTCTAATATAATTTATTCACAGGACTTAGACTTTTTTAACAAACAGACAGTAATATTATTAAGACAAAATAATAAAGAACCGCTAATTTAGCGGTTCTTTATGTAGAATTATGCTTGTACTGGAGCTCCTACTGGACAAACATTTGCACAGTTTCCACAATCTATGCAAGTATCCTCATCGATAACGAATTGAGTATCTCCTTGACTTATAGCATTAACTGGACATTCTGCAGCGCAAGCACCACAGTTGATGCATGAATCTTCAATTTTAAATGCCATTATCAGCACCTCCTAATATTATGAATCTATTTCAATCACTATTTTATCATAAGGGTAAAAAATTTTAAAGACTTCTAAAAAAATATCTAAAATATAATTTTAATTAATACTGTATCCTAGTTCTTCAATAGATGCTATTATTCTATCTAAAACTACAGTTTTATCATCATAAACAATGTTAACTTCTTTTTTAGATATACTAATTTCACAAGCAATAACGCCTTCGTTATGAGATATAACATCTTTTATACTAATAACATCATTATTTGTATTAAGATTTGAAATCTTTAATACTGTCTTCATTTAATACCCTCCTTTAACTATCCTTTATTAGATCCTTTATTAGATTTTTATCTTCTGGTGAATCTATTTCTAATTTAATTTCAGATTCATCTATAGAATCTTCATATCCACCTTCAATTAATTCAATATCATCTATCTTAAATTCTTCTACTACCTCTTCATCGCCTCTTCTATACTTAACTTTCACATTTTCTTTAACGGTATTATTACTAATAACTTCACCCTTAAAATCACCCATTTTTACTATAGAACCGATCTTAGGTAATCTCTTTCTTATGTCTTCATAAGTACTTTGCTCATAATTTAAGCAACACATTAGTCTTCCACAGATACCTGATATTTTAGTTGGATTTAATGACAAGTTTTGTTCCTTAGCCATTTTTATTGATACTGAAGCAAAATCTCCAAGGAATGTCGAACAGCATAATGGTCTTCCACAAGGTCCTAAACCTCCAAGCATCTTCGCCTCGTCTCTTACTCCTATTTGTCTAAGCTCTATTCTAGTCTTAAATATTGTTGCTAAATCCTTAACTAGTTCTCTAAAATCTACTCTTCCATCTGCAGTAAAGTAAAATATAACTTTATTATTGTCAAAGGTATATTCTACATCTATTAATTTCATATTTAATCCATGCTCTTCAATTTTTTTCAAACATATATCTAAGGCATCTTTTTCCTTTACCTTATTTTCCTTATGTTTATTTATGTCATCTTCTTGAGCTACTCTAATAACGCTCTTTAATGGAGCTACTATATCTGATTCAGGAATTTCCTTAATCCCTATAACGCATTCTCCAAATTCTATTCCTCTTGCTGTTTCAACAACAACAAAATCACCTTTTTTTATTTCTAATCCACTAGGATCAAAATAATATATCTTTCCGGCTTTCTTAAATCTAACGCCTATTACTTTTATCATTATTAAACCTCCATAAAACCTATAAGCATAACTCTAATAGTTAATTGAAAATTAGAATTGCTTAGTAATGATTTTCTAGCCTCTCCTATTTTATCAATAATTTTATTGAGTTTCTTATAGGACATTTCAATAGCTAATTTTTTTATGCTTTCAATTTTATCCCCATTTATTATTCCATTGTCATCATTGATTTCCTTATAAACTATTATATCTCTTATAAAGGAGGCTAAAATGTTTAATATATCTTCCTTCTTATCCTTAAATACTACTATTTTTGTTTCAAAATCTAAAAGTTCTATAGAACTACTCTTTGTTATTAAAAATAAAAGTTCTACTAAGGTATTTCTTAAGTCCTTTAAAGAGGAATCCCTTAAAAAGGCTTCAGCTTTTCCAGGGACCCCCTCACTAAAGGCAATAGCAGCATTAACTTCTTCTTCACTAAAATCATCACTGTTCATATTACTTAAATAAGTTCTTATTTCTCCTTTGGTTAAAGGAGATAGCTTATAAATCTGACATCTTGATTTTATAGTATCTAAAATTAATTCTAAACTTTCACATAATAAAATTATATAAACACCATTAGGTGGTTCTTCTATAGTCTTTAGAAGTGCATTTTGTGCTTGTACTGTTAATTTATTTCCATCATAAATTATTATTACCTTTTTATCTCCCTCAAAAGGCTTCTTATTGATTTCTTCTACGATTTCTCTAACATCATCAACCCCAAATGAAGCTTTTTTACACCTATAATTTATAATATCAATATAATCCTTATCTTCTAATTTACCTAATATATTTCTAGCAAATTTATTAGCTAAATTACTTTTTCCAATACCATCGGCTCCTACAATTATATGTGCATGGGAAATTTCACTTAAGTCTACTCTTTTTTTGAAACTATCTATTATGCTTTTATGTCCAATAATTTCTCCCATTACACCCTCCAAAATTATATTTTAATAAATTGATCTACATCTACTACGAATATTGTTGCTCCTCCAACTTCAATTTCAATTGGATAAGACATATACATATCCATATTACCTGTTATAGGAGTTGGCGTAGTAATAATTTGCTTTCTAGTTTTACAAATATCTTCTACGACATCTATAACCTTTTGTACCTTGTCTGCTTCTACACCTATAATTAAGGTTGTATTACCAGATTTTAAAAACCCTCCTGTTGATGCTAATTTAGTTACTCTAAATCCAGCCTCAGTAATTGCGTCAACCAAATCTAGTGCATCATCATCCTGTACCATAGCTATTACTAGTTTCATATTAACCCCTCCCGTAAAATATTCTCCTTTATAATATTTTATCATAAATGCTCTGTAAATTAAGCAAAAACTTTATTTTATATTATATTTTATTCAATAAAGTTCAAAATTATATTCTTAACTTCATTAAAAACTTCTTCTATAGACTTTTCTGCGTTTATAACTTGAAAATTATCTTGATTTTCTTCTACTAATTTATAATATCCATCTCTTACCTTATTATGAAAATCTAACTTTTCTAAATCCAATCTATTAACTTCCCTATCTTTATTTTTGTTTATTCTGGACAATCCTACTTCTGGAGAGACATCAAATAATATATTTAAATCTGGCATATATTCCCCTACTGCAAACTTATTTATTTCAAATATTTCTTTAACATCTATTTCTCTTGCATATCCTTGATATGCCAAAGAGGAAAAAATAAACCTATCACATAAAACTATTTTTCCCTTATTTAGTTCTGGAATAACCTTTTCTACTAAATGCTGTCTTCTGGCAGCTGCATATAACAATGCTTCTGTTTTTCTATCCATTTCTGTATTCTTTGTATCTAAAATGATGTTTCTTATATTCTCTGAAATTCTTATTCCACCGGGTTCTCTAGTTTTAATACATTCTATTCCACTATCAATTAAAAACTCGTATATCATTTCTAATATAGTGCTTTTCCCCGAACCTTCTCCACCTTCAAATACTATAAACTTTCCTCTGTTCATTTTATTTACCTCATATTATTAATTTATATTTTCTTAAAAGCCATTTCTTTACATTTTCTTTATAAAACTCATATTGTATATCATTGACTTCAATATTGGAAATTATATCGTAACAACCATGACATAATAAACTTTCCTTAGTAATTATATCACCTAAACATAATTCTTTACTACAAACCTTACACTTATTTTTATTTTCGTCAATTGTTTTATTTTTTAAATCCATAATAATTCCCCCTTTTTATTATAATTCTCACCCCTTATTATAATTTTTATACTTTTTGTAAATGCTATTTAATCAGTAAAACTTTTTATAAATTCTTAAAAAATAAATAAATATTCTACTTTAGGGAAAATTATAAACATAATAAATTGGGAGGAACTTAAAATGAAACAAGAAATGATTAGTTATATTGAAAAGCATAAAGATGATTTAAAAAGCTTAAATAGATTTTTATACGACAATCCAGAAAAAAGCTATGATGAGTTTAACTCTTATAATTATATTTGTAATTTATTAGAGAAACATAACTTTGAAATCAAAAAAAATTTTTTAGATTTAAAAACCTCATTCTATGCATCTAAGGGAAGTGGCAATCCAAATATTTGCTTTTTGTGTGAATATGATGCTATTGAAAATGAAGGGCATATTACAGGTCACAATTTACTAACTACTACCTCTGTAGCTGCAGCCTTAGCTTTAAGTTCAATTATCGAAAAGATAGGTGGTTCTGTGACATTAATAGGGTGTCCTGGCGAATATTTAGGTGGTACTAAATCAGTAATGGTTAAACAAGGAGTTTTTAATGATATTGACGTTGTTCTAGTTGCTCATCCTGATGTTGTAACTTCAGAAAGCGGAAGTTCTTCTGCAATTATTCCTCTAAGTATTAAATTTCTTGGTCACAGTGGACTTAGCTTCCTAAATAAAGAAACTTATACATCATTAGATGGAATACTTTTAACTTTTAATATATTAAATTCATTATTGAAGGGGTTTCCAAAAGATGTAGAAGTAAACTCCATTTTATCTAATGGAGGATTTACCCCTTTACTATTACCTATAGAATCAGAAGCTAAATTTTATATAAGATCTAAAGAAATGGATATAGCTAGAATAGTAGAAAGTAAATTAAGGGAAATTGCTATTTATGTATCTAAGCTTATTAGAGTCCAAAATACAATTTCATTATATGAACCTGAAAATGAAGAACTAATAACTAATAGAACTTTAAATAGGTTGTTTAGTCATAACCTTAAAGAAACAGGTATCATTAATATTGATGGTCCTAGAGATATACATTCTGGATTAAGTTTAGGCATAGTAAGTAAAACTATTCCATGCATTCAACCTTTCTTCTCTATAATAGAAGATAATAATATAAAATATGGGACTAAAAATTTTGCTAATGCCACTATTTCTAATCATGCTATAGAAGAATCATTAAAAGTAGCTTTAGCACTAGCCTTTACTGGTCATGATATTATTGCAAAGGAAAATCTCCTTAGTGAAGTAAAAAATGAATTCTATAAAAAATAGGCTCTAAACAGAGCCTATTTTATACTACTTCTTTTCTAGTTAAGTTACATTTTAATTCTCCATGCCTTATTATTTTATTAATAAACTTATCGCTTGGTTGAAATTTAATTTTTTCTAATTTGTTTCCATTTTTAAAAATACAATAATAAGATTTAGCACCTATTCTATTGCATAAGTATTTTTTACACTTAATAGTAAATTGGTATTCCTTAGGCATATCTGACTTTTCTCCTATATAGACTACATCAGACATTCTTATGCTTTCTAAGTTCTTTTCTTCCTTATTACTTATTAAATTAATTATAAGCTTGTCTGCAATAACTGCATACTTATAAGAAACAAAACAACTTCTAATCTCCTTCGATATTAAAACTACTGTTACAACTACTAATGTTCCATTAAAGATATATCCAATTATATGCTGATTATATTTAGATCTTTCAATTGCCTCTGCTAAATAAAGAATAGCCGTAATTGAAAATAAAATCATAGCTATAACTGGAACTCTCTTTTTTGCAACAATTTCTCTATGCATCATTTTCTCATTTATCCCCCATTAAATATTACTTCCATGTAATAAGCAATATCGTGATTATACTAATTATTTTTATATTTGACCAGATTTGTTTTCAATTAATAAAGATTGTATTTATAGCATTATCCAAAGTTAAGATGAATTATTTTATTCACTTGCATTATTACTATGAATATCTCCAATTATCTCTATATTTATAATTAAATAAACTTATATAAGGAAATTTAAAAATTTATTAGAATTATAGACTTTGAATAATTTCTAAAAAAAATAAAATTATTTAAGTATGTTACAAAATCAATAATACATAGTATAATTATCTATGAAATCTATTTAGGAGGTTTAATTATGATACAAATATACAAAAGTATTGGTGAAAATAATCCATCACTAAAAATATTAGATAATTTAGAACCAGGATGTTGGATAAACATAATAGCACCATCAGATGAAGAACTAATATTAATATCTAAAAAGACTGGTGTCCCACTATCCTTTTTAAAAGCTCCTTTAGATGACGAAGAAACCTCTCGTATAGATATTGAGGATAATTGCCTATTAGTTATAGTGGATATTCCTTTTACTGAAATGGAGGATAACTCCTTAACATACGATACATATCCTTTAGCAATAATACATACTGAAAAACAAATAATAACTGTTTGCTTAAAAAATAGTAGAATATTAACTGATTTTATAAATGGAAAGGTTAAATCTTTTTTCTCATTTAAAAAATCACGATTCATATTACAAATATTAAGTAGAATATCTAATTCTTACTTAGTTTACTTAAGACAAATAGATAAAAAAAGCTTAATGATAGAAAAAAGACTCCATAAATCCATGAAAAATAGAGAATTGATTCAATTACATTCTCTTGAAAAATCATTGGTTTACTTTTCAACATCTCTTAAAGCAAATGAGATAACCTTAGAAAAAATGTTAAAACTTGATATAATGCAAAAATATGAAGAAGATCAAGATGTCTTAGAAGATGTAATTATAGAAAATAAACAGGCAATAGAAATGACTGAAATTTATAGTAATATACTTGCTAGTACTATGGACTTTTTTGCATCAGTTATCTCTAATAATCTAAATATAGTTATGAAGGTCTTAGCCTCTGTTACTATTTTAATGGCTATTCCAACAGTTATAGGCGGATTATTTGGTATGAACTTTATTAGAATGCCACTTATTCATAACGAATACGGATTTGAAATAACTATGATTATAACCTTAGTTTTAACCTTTGGAACAGCTTATTTACTTTACAAAAAAGATATGTTTTCATAAAAATAAAGCTAGCTTTGTACTAGCTTTATTTTTTTTATAATATATTAAAATATAAGTATTATAAAGTAGGTGTATATTTTTGTTCAAAAGAAAACTTAAGGTCCTAAATAATTACGCAACCATCGGAATAGTAGCTCCTGCTTCCCCTGAATCCCCAGAATCTATTGACTCAAAAATAGAATCCTTTGAAAAATTAGGTTTTAAAATAAAAAAAGGAAAACATTTATATGATAACTATGGTTATTTAGCAGGAAATGATAAAGATAGAGCTGAGGATTTAAATTCTATGTTTGCAGATAAGAAAATTGAGGCCATTATCTGTCTTAGAGGCGGATACGGTTCAATTAGAATGGCTCAATATCTAGATTTAAAATTAATAAAAAATAATCCAAAGCCTTTCTTTGGATATAGCGATATAACATTACTACTAAATTATATTAATAATAAATGTAACTTTCCAACTTTTCATGGTCCAATGATAACTTCAAACTTTAATGACATTACTACTAAAGAATATTTTCTTAAGATAATTAAACATAATAAAAGTAAGATTATTTACAATTTAAAAGATATTTGTTCTGATAACTTTTTAATTTGGAACAAAAAAGATTTTACTGGAAATATAGTTGGCGGCAATTTATCTATTATTTGCTCTACTTTAGGAACACCATATGAAATAAATTTTAATAATAATATTTTACTAATTGAAGATGTTGATGAAAGCCCTTATGTTGTGGATAGAATGCTATCTCAGTTAATATCCTGTGGAAAAATTCAAAAATTATCAGGAATAATTATAGGATATTTCACTAATTGTATAAATAAAAATAATAATATTACTGTTGAAGAAATACTAAAAGAAAAACTTATCCCTTTTAATATCCCCATAATTCAAGGCATTAAAATAGGTCATGATTATCCTAATATAACCTTCCCTATAGGAAGTAGCTTTAAGTTTTCTTGTAGGGAAAATTTGCTTATTCAAAAAGAAATTATTTTTAAATAGTTAATAAATATTTTTTAGACGCAAAAAAATCCTACAAGATTTCCTTGTAGGATTTTTATTTGGAGGCGCCACCCGGATTTGAACCGGGGAATAAAGGTTTTGCAGACCTCTGCCTTACCACTTGGCTATAGCGCCATACCTGGTGGCTCGACCAGGAATCGAACCAGGGACACGAGGATTTTCAGTCCTCTGCTCTACCGACTGAGCTATCGAGCCACATTACCTGGCAACGTCCTACTCTCCCACACAGTCTCCCATGCAGTACCATCGGCGCTGTAGAGCTTAACTTTCCTGTTCGGAATGGAAAGGAGTGTTTCCTCTACGCCATCATCACCAGATGTTATGATTCTCCAAATCTTCATTTGGTAAGAATCTTGTACTTCTATTTGAAGTTCAGAGTGTTCTCTGAAAATTGCATATGAATTAATAACTTATTTTGGTCAAGCCCTCGACCTATTAGTATCAGTCAGCTAAATATGTTACCACACTTACACCTCTGACCTATCAACCTTGTGTTCTTCAAGGGGTCTTACTAGCTTATGCTATGGGAAATCTCATCTTGAGGGGGGCTTCACGCTTAGATGCTTTCAGCGTTTATCCCTTCCCGACTTAGCTACCCAGCTATGCTCCTGGCGGAACAACTGGTGCACCAGAGGTCAGTCCATCCCGGTCCTCTCGTACTAAGGACAGCTCCTCTCAAATTTCCTACGCCCGCGACGGATAGGGACCGAACTGTCTCACGACGTTCTGAACCCAGCTCGCGTGCCGCTTTAATGGGCGAACAGCCCAACCCTTGGGACCTACTACAGCCCCAGGATGCGACGAGCCGACATCGAGGTGCCAAACCTCCCCGTCGATGTGGACTCTTGGGGGAGATCAGCCTGTTATCCCCGAGGTAGCTTTTATCCGTTGAGCGATGGCCCTCCCACGAGGTACCACCGGATCACTAAGCCCGACTTTCGTCCCTGCTCCACTTGTGGGTGTCGCAGTCAGGCTCCCTTCTGCCTTTGCACTCTACGAACGATTTCCGACCGTTCTGAGGGAACCTTTGGGCGCCTCCGTTACATTTTAGGAGGCGACCGCCCCAGTCAAACTGCCCACCTAACAATGTCCCGTCACCAGTTTCATGGCGTCCGGTTAGAATCCCAATACTGTCAGGGTGGTATCCCAAGGATGACTCCACTAAGGCTGACGCCCTAGCTTCTCAGTCTCCCACCTATCCTGTACAGACAATATCGAAACTCAATGCTAAGCTACAGTAAAGCTCTACGGGGTCTTTCCGTCCAATCGCGGGTAGCGAGCATCTTCACTCGCACTACAACTTCGCCGGATTTGCAGTTGAGACAGTGCCCAAGTCATTACGCCATTCGTGCGGGTCAGAACTTACCTGACAAGGAATTTCGCTACCTTAGGACCGTTATAGTTACGGCCGCCGTTTACTGGGGCTTAAGTTCACACCTTCGCTTGCGCTAAGTGTTCCCCTTAACCTTCCAGCACCGGGCAGGCGTCAGCCCCTATACATCAGCTTGCGCTTTAGCAGAGACCTGTGTTTTTGCTAAACAGTTGCTTGGGCCTATTCTCTGCGGCCTGCTCTCACAGGCACCCCTTCTCGCTAACTTACGGGGTCAATTTGCCTAGTTCCTTAACTGCAATTCTTCCGATGGCCTTAGGATTCTCTCCTCATCTACCTGTGTCGGTTTGCGGTACGGGCACTATTTCTCTCTCTAGATGCTTTTCTTGGAAGCAGGGAATCAGATACTTCAGTCTAAAAGACCTTCCCCATCACACCTCAGGATTGTTAAGACGGATTTGCCTATCTTAACTCCCTAAATGCTTAGACTAGCATTTCCAATCGCTAGCACATCCTATCCTTCTCCGTCACACCATCGATAATAACGATAATAGTGGTATTGGAATATCAACCAATTGTCCATCACCTACGCCTTTCGGCCTCGGCTTAGGTCCCGACTAACCCTGGGCGGACGAGCCTTCCCCAGGAAACCTTAGATTTTCGGCCTGTAAGATTCTCACTTACATCTCGCTACTAATGCCAACATTCTCACTCGTAATCAGTCCACCGCTCCTTACGGTACGACTTCAGCCCGATTACGACGCTCCTCTACCGCTCAAGTAATCTTGAGCCCGTAGCTTCGGTGGTAAGTTTGAGCCCCGGACATTTTCGGCGCAGGATCTCTCGACTAGTGAGCTATTACGCACTCTTTAAATGAGTGGCTGCTTCTAAGCCAACATCCTAGTTGTCTTAGAAATCCCACATCCTTTACCACTTAACTTACACTTTGGGACCTTAGCTGACGATCTGGGCTTTTTCCCTTTTGACCACGGATCTTATCATTCGTAGTCTGACTGCCGGACTAATAGTATATGGCATTCGGAGTTTGATAAGGTTCGGTAAGCGATATGCCCCCTAGCCCATTCAGTGCTCTACCTCCATTACTCATATCCGACGCTAGCCCTAAAGCTATTTCGAGGAGAACCAGCTATCTCCGAGTTCGATTGGAATTTCTCCGCTATCCACAGCTCATCCCATGCTTTTTCAACAGCAACGTGGTTCGGTCCTCCACGGGGTTTTACCCCCGCTTCAACCTGGCCATGGATAGGTCACCCGGTTTCGGGTCTACGGCATGCAACTAGTCGCCCTATTAAGACTCGGTTTCCCTTCGGCTCCGTACCTTAAGTACTTAACCTTGCTACATACCGTAACTCGTTGGCTCGTTCTACAAAAAGCACGTCATCACCCTCATAAGGGGCTTTGACCGGTTGTAGGCACACGGTTTCAGGTTCTAT
>NZ_LT575472.1:210636-460636 GCF_900086595.1 Clostridium nigeriense | reverse complement strand
ATGATTTTTTTCTATCCTCTCCGCAAAATCTCCTATAAAATTATATTATATTTAATATTCTTTTTTTTTCTATATTATTCTTTATTTTTTATATAATGATACACCTGGCAAAGTTAATCTAGTTATCCCTATTTTCATAATTAAATTATATACCTCTAGCTATAATTTTCTTTATTTTCTTAATTTTATTTTACTTAATATGTATTTTAATTTAATATATTATATATAGTACTAATGCTAAATTTTAGGAGGATTAATATGATAAGAAAAATGTTCCTTCTTATTATCATTTCAAGTTTTCTACTTGTTGGATGCTCAAATGATACTAACACGGAAATAAAAGAAGAAAATGAAACTAAAATAACAACTTCGTATAAGCAAACTGTAGATACTAGCAAAAAAATTATTTTTTCAGGAAAAACTCTTTCTAACAGTAAATATGTATCTTTAGGAAATTTAGTGTTCTTTCCTGATATAAATAATAATAACAAACTTTCAGCAGCTAATACATCTAATACTTCTGATACTATAGGCAAAAATTCAATTATTGATATCTTCGACTTTAACGTGACTTCTTTATCTACAGATGGAAACTATATATATTTTTCATCAATAGCACCTGAAAAAGGATTGTATAAACTTGATTATGAAAAAAAAGAAATAACTAAGATAAATAATTACTCTCCTGCAGAGCTTATATATGAAAATGAAAAATTATATTACATAAATTCAAATGATAATAAATTTTATTATTATAACATTAAAAATAAGCAAACATATTTACTATCAAATTCCACAAGTAATAGCTTTATATTTAATAACAATTCTATATTTTATATAAACTATAACGATGGTTCTAAATTATATTGTTTAAAAACCGATGGAAGTGCAAATTTTAAAATAACAGATACAGCTGTAGAAAGCTTTGTAATATATGATAATGAAATATTATTTTCAAACCCTAATGATAATAACTATATATATTCTTTAGATATATCTAATTTACAAACAAAGAAGGTATTAGACTTAAGTTCTTCTAATTTAAAACAAAATGAAAATAATATATATTTTATTAATAATGAAGATCCTAACTCTCTTTATAAACTATTGCCTAATAAAGAGACTTCTGATTATGAATATAATAAAGTATTTTCTGATTATGTAAATGAATATTACCCTACTGCCAAAGGTATATTTATAGAAGCTGCTAACAATTTAGATTCAATAAAATTTATTAGTGAAAATTAAAGTGGGCTGTTTTAACAGCCCACTTTTTATAATTCAATTAATTCTATTATTATAAGTTATTTACTATTTCCTTATATTTATTTCCTCTTACCGCAAAGTTAGGGAACATATCAAAGGATGCACAAGCAGGTGATAAAGTAACTACATCCCCCTCTTCTGCAATCTCATTTGCTTTAGCTACTGCCTCTTCTAGACTATCTACTAATATTATTGGGATTTCTATTCCCTTTTCACTTTCTAATTTATCAAAAGCCCCTTTTATTAGTTCCTTAGTAGCACCCAATAATATAAGTTCTTTTATAAATGGATATCCTTCTTCCGCTAAAGGCTCAAAAGGTATATTCTTATCATAACCTCCCGCAATTAGAATAACTTTTTTTTCAAAGGCAAGTAACCCTGCTAATGTTCTTGTAGGACTTGATGCTATTGAGTCATTATAATAACTTACTCCTTTAACTTCTCTAACTAGTTCACATCTATGTTCTACCCCACCAAAAGTCTTTGCAACTTTTTTCATTACATCAGTAGATACATCATCTTTAGTAGCTAAAAAAGCTGCTAAGTAATTTTCAATATTATGAATTCCCTTAATTACAATATCATCCTTAGCACAAACTTCCTCTCCATCTAAATATAAAATATTATCTTTAAAGTAAGCTCCATTTTCTAATCTTTCCTTAGAACTAAATTCTCTAACTTTTCCCTTTGCCTCAGAAATAAAACTATGAGTTATTTCATTCTCCCTATTTAAAATAAGAACTCCATCTTTATCTTGATATAAGAATATATTCTTTTTAGAATTTATATATTCATCCATATCCTTATGCATATCTAAATGATTTGGTGCTAGATTAGTAACAACAGCTACATCTATAGGTGTATCCATTGTCATAAGTTGGAAACTAGATAACTCTAATACCACCTTATCATCTTCTTTAATTTCTTCTATATTAGCAAATAAAGGAGTTCCTATGTTTCCTCCCACCCAAGTCTTATAACCTGCTTCAATTAATATTTTCGAAACTATAGTAGTTGTAGTAGTTTTTCCATCACTACCTGTTATTCCAAATATCTTTCCTTTACAATACCTAACGAACTCTTCCATTTCTGAAGTTATATAAGCCCCTTCATTTTTAGCTCTAACCAAAGCCTCACAATCTATTCTCATAGATGGTGTTTTAAATACAACTTCAAAACCAGTAAGTCTATCTAAATATCCTTCTCCTAATTCTAATGTTACAGATAAGTTTTCAAACTCCTCTGCTATTTCTCCTAACTCAACTTTACTCTTTTTATCAAAAGCTGTTACTTCTGCTCCTAATTTAACTAAGAACCTTATAAGTGGTATATTACTAACCCCTATTCCTACAACAGCAACTTTTTTGCCCTTTATAAACCCTTTAAACTCTTCAAATGGCTTTTTCATACTACTCCTCCAACCATGTCTATATAAAAATATTATATTTGAATCCATCTAACTTTGCTAATAAGATATTTTATTTAAGCTTATGTAATAATTTAGTTAGTTTTCATCTCCTAAGTATGTCCTATTCTTCTATAATTATAACACTTTAATTAATTAAATACAAAAGGAGCCGTTGATAACAGCCCCTTAATGCAAAATATATTATACATATCATATTTATATTAACTAAAACTCTAAACTCTTCTCAATATAAGCTTCTAGTTCAGAAATTTTTATTCTTTCTTGTTCCATAGTATCTCTATTTCTGATAGTTACTGCTTCATCTTCTAAAGTATCAAAGTCAATTGTTATACAGAAAGGTGTTCCTATTTCATCTTGCCTTCTATATCTCTTACCAATACTTCCAGCTTCATCATATTCTAAGTTGAATTTCTTACTTAAATCAGCATATACTTCTAAAGCTTTTTCCGAAAGTTTCTTTGAAAGTGGTAAAATAGCAGCCTTATATGGCGCTAAAGCTGGATGTAAATGCATAACAGTTCTAACATCTCCACCTTCTAATTCTTCTTCATCATAAGCTTCAACTAAGAATGCTAAAGCAACTCTATCAGCACCTAATGAAGGTTCTATTACATATGGAACATACTTTTCATTAGTTGTTGGATCTAAATAACTCATGTCTTGGCCTGAGTGATCTTGATGTTTCTTTAGATCGTAGTCTGTTCTATCAGCTATACCCCATAATTCACCCCAGCCAAATGGGAATAAATATTCGATATCAGATGTTGCATTAGAATAGAAAGACAATTCTTCTTCACCATGATCTCTCATTCTTAAATTTTCTTCCTTAACACCTAAGTTTAATAAGAAATTAAAACAATAATCCTTCCAATACTTAAACCATTCTAAATCTGTTCCTGGTTTACAGAAGAATTCTAATTCCATTTGCTCAAACTCTCTAGTTCTAAAAGTAAAGTTTCCTGGTGTTATTTCATTTCTAAAAGATTTACCAATTTGTGCAATTCCAAAAGGAACTTTCTTTCTTGATGATCTTTGAACTGATTTAAAGTTAACAAATATACCTTGAGCTGTTTCTGGTCTTAAATATATAGTACTAGCTGAATCTTCCGTAATTCCTTGGAATGTCTTAAACATTAAATTAAATTTTCTGATGTCAGTATAATTTAATTTTCCACACTTAGGACACACTATTTTATTACTTTCTATATATTCTTTTAATTGTTCATTAGTCCATCCATCTGCTGTTGCAACTTCTGCACCATTTTCAGTCATATGATCTTCTACTAATTTATCAGCTCTAAATCTAGCTTTACATTCTTTACAATCCATTAAAGGGTCTGAAAATCCACCAACGTGTCCTGAAGCAACCCATACTTCTGGATTCATTAATATAGCACAATCAACTCCTACGTTATAAGGACTTTCTTGTACGAATTTTTTCCACCAAGCTTTTTTCACATTATTTTTGAATTCAACTCCTAATGGACCATAATCCCAAGAATTTGCTAATCCTCCATATATCTCTGATCCCGGAAATACAAATCCTCTGTTTTTACAAAGAGCAACGATTTTTTCCATAGTTTTTTCTACTGCCATTTTCATACCTCCAATTTTTTATAATAAAAAAAGGCCTCAAACCTAAAGGGACGAAATTAACTTCCGCGGTTCCACCCTTCTTGGCTCTAGCCCAACTTTCAAAATTATAATACTCAAAAGCGCCCTTCAACTTAATTTTATAACGATTTTCACCTACCATCGTCTCTCTAAAATAAAATTTAAATTTACTCCTCTTTATCACAGTATTTATTAAATTATAAATCCATTTTACCAAAAGGTTTTTATATGTCAAGCAAAAAAGAGTTTTATAACAATAGATAATTTATCTACTCTTATAAAACTCTTTTATAAAATGGCTCCGTGGAGAGGATTCGAACCTCCAACCTATCGGTTAACAGCCGAGTGCTCCACCATTGAGCTACCACGGAATATTTTATAATAAATTTTAAAATTAAAATGGCTCCGTGGAGAGGATTCGAACCTCCAACCTATCGGTTAACAGCCGAGTGCTCCACCATTGAGCTACCACGGAATATTCATAATTAATTTTAAAATTAAAATGGCTCCGCGAAGAGGATTCGAACCTCCAACCTATCGGTTAACAGCCGAGTGCTCCACCGTTGAGCTATCGCGGAATATTTACTACATTAGTTATTATATCAACTTTTGATAATATTGCAAGTGTTTTTTATTAAAAATCTTCTTATTTTTTGTCAAGTATATTTTTACACATAAATAAATTATTCATTTTTACCTTATAAGAGTAATCTATCAACATATTCTGGATATCCTTTTCTAACAGCCATATTATACTCAATTTTCAAAATTCCTATACCGCTAAACCAGATAAAACCCATTATAATTACCACAATAGGTATCGTCGTTAAAACAGAGAAAATCATTACTTTATCAATACCGGCTTTAATAATCCCCAAAATTAGTATAGTAAATATAACTCCCACAAAAATAGCAATTATTTTTGGTATACTTTTTTTTCTCATATTAATAGTTTGGCTTATATTTGCTTTAATATGTTCAACCTCTTCCAAAGAATATTTGCGATTTCTAATGTTTTTTTTCACTTCGTTATTCAATTTTGAAATGTATATTGCTGGCATAATTTAACCCCCTTAATACTCTAATTTATACCTTACTTATTTACTTAATTTGATCCAATTTGCTTTAAGAAAATAGTAACTATTTAGTCTCAAACGTTTTAAATCAAACTCACATCATTTCAATATATTATAATTATATCATTCCAATATATGTATTTCATGTATTTTTTATTCACATTTGTGAAGTAGTTTTAAATACTAATCTATTAATAGCGAATTTTTTACTATTTCACAACAAAAAAGCACCTCACATCAATGTGTGAAGTGCATCTTATTTTATATTTCAACAATGAGTGATCCCTATTCAAGACTACTCTTATTTACTTTAAAAATTTCTTATTTAACTGGTTTCATTGTTGGGAACATGATTATATCTCTTATCGAAGCAGAGTCAGTTAAGAACATTATAAGTCTATCTATACCTATTCCTAATCCACCTGTTGGAGGCATACCTGTTTCTAAAGCGCTCATGAATTCTTCATCTATCATGTAAGCTTCATCATCCCCAAGTTCTCTTTCTTTTTCTTGTTGATTAAATCTTTCCCTTTGAACTATAGGATCATTTAACTCTGAATATGCATTACATATTTCTCTACCAAACACGAATCCTTCAAATCTCTCAGTAAACATCTCATTGCCTCTCTTCTTTTTAGTAAGAGGTGAGATTTCTACTGGATAATCACATACAAATGTTGGTTGAATCATATGTTGTTCTGCATATTCTTCATATAAAGCATTTAAAACTTCTCCCTTAGTTACATGAGCTAAAGGCTTCTTAAATTCTAAATGTTTTTCTTTTGCTATAGTTTGAGCTTCTTCATTAGAACTTATCGCATTAAAATCAATGCCTGTATGTTCTTTAACTGCATCCACCATAGTTATTCTTCTCCATGGTGGTGCAAAGTCTATTTCAGTTCCTTGATACATAACCTTAGTACTTCCATTTACTTTTTCACATACATAAGCTACCATATTTTCTGTTATTTCCATCATATCATTATAATCAGCAAAAGCTTCATATAATTCTATCATAGTAAACTCCGGATTATGTCTAACTGACATACCTTCGTTTCTGAAAGTTCTTCCCATATCATAAACTTTTTCTAATCCTGCAACTATAGCTCTTTTTAAGTATAACTCCGGAGCAATTCTTAAATACATATCTATATCTAAAGTGTTATGGTGAGTTATAAAAGGTCTCGCTGAAGCTCCACCTGCAATTGGTGAAAGCATAGGTGTTTCAACTTCTATAAATCCTCTATTATCTAAGAATTCTCTAATTCCTCTAAGTATAGCAGCTCTTTTAATAAAGTTTTGCTTAACTTCTGGATTAGAAATCATATCAACTTCTCTTTGTCTATATCTTAAATCTGGATCCTTTAACCCATGCCATTTCTCTGGTAGTGGTTTTAAAGACTTACAAATTAATTCAAAATTTTTAACCTTTACTGAAACTTCTCCAGTTTTAGTTTTAAAAACTTCTCCAGTTGCTACTACCCAATCTCCAAGATCATAAGTTTTATAAGATTTTAAAGCTTCCTCTCCAACTTCATCTATTTTTATAAATAATTGGATTCTACCATCTCTATCATGGATATCAGAAAAGACAACTTTACCTTGACCTCTCTTTGACATGATTCTTCCAGCTACAGTAACTGTAGAACCTTCTAGAGAATCAAAATTTTCTTTAACATCTTCTGACATATGAGTTCTTTCAACCTTATATACATCAAAAGGATCTTTTCCTTGGCTCTGTAAATCTACTAGTTTTTCCCTTCTTAAAGCTTCTTGTTCACTAAACTGAGATTCTAACTCTTGTATATTCATTTCCTCAGTTGACATTGATATCCCTCCGTTACTCTCTTCTTATTCCTAAAATTTCAAACTTGTTAACTCCACCTGGTACTGAAACCTCTATTATCTCTCCAACCTTTTTACCTAATAAACCTGCTCCCACTGGTGATTCATTTGATATTTTAAAGTTCATAGGATCCGCTTCCGCTGAACCTACTATTGAATACTCAACTTCTTCATCAAATTCATAATCTTTTACTTTTACTATAGTTCCAACAGCTACTTTATCAGTAGGTATTTCTGATTCATCTACAACAGCAGCATTTTTAAGCATATTTTCTAATTGTATGATTCTTCCTTCTGTAAATGCTTGTTCATTTTTAGCTTCATCATACTCTGAATTCTCACTTAAATCTCCATATCCTAAAGCAACTTTTATTTTTTCAGTTATTTCTTTTCTTTTTACAGTTTTTAAGAATTCTAATTCTTCTTCTAATTTTTTAACACCCTCGTATGTCATTACGAATTTTTTAGTTTCACTCATGATTTTCTCCCCTTCAAATTTCTACTTTATTCAAAAAAACTAACAATAGATTTATTATTGTCAAAATCATTTAAAACATTATAAATCAGCAAATAATATCTGTCAACTAATCTAAAATACAAGTATTCTCTAAAATAGAGTTTATTGTTATTTTAATTAACAGATATATATTATTCTTATTTTTTATATATTTATTCATAAAAGCTTTTTATATTCAAGTTTCTATAAATTTCAATCATTATTTATGCCATTCTTCACTAGCTCTTCTCTGTAATTATTTAAAACTTCTATTACTTCCTTACTTTCATCAATAGCATTAATCTCAGCTCTTATATCATTACTCTTAGGTATTCCTTTTAAATACCAAGAAGCATGCTTTCTCATTTCCCTTACAGCTTTTCTTTCGCCATCATATTTAATTGCTAATTCATAATGCCTAATGCACATATTAATTTTATCCGAATAAGTTATTTCTTCTTGTTCTAATCCTTTTAATTTGTTTTCTATCTGCTTAAATATCCAGGGATTTCCCATACTCCCCCTTGCTACCATTATGCCATCACAATTAGTTCTTTGGGTTAATTTCAAGGCATCTTCTGGAGTAAAAACATCTCCATTCCCTATTACAGGAATAGATACAGCTTCTTTTACTTTCCCTATTATATCCCAATCTGCCTTACCTTCATACATTTGTTCCTTGGTTCTTCCATGTATAGCCAAAGCATCAACTCCAGCATCTTCAAGAATTTTAGCAAATTCAACAGCATTTATACTTCCTTCATCAAAACCCTTTCTAAATTTAACTGTAACAGGTTTTGTAGATACCTTTTTTATTTCTCTTACTATATTAGCTGCTAACTCTGGATGCTTTAAAAGGGCTGATCCTTCTCCATTTTTAGTTATCTTATTTACAGGGCATCCCATATTTATATCTATTAAACAAACATCTTTTCTTTCATTAAAGTGTCTTTGAACAACCTCTGCCATTATATTTGGGTTATTCCCAAATATCTGAACAGCAACTGGGCTTTCTTCTTCTGCTATTCTAAGAAGAGATTTAGTATTTTCATTTCCATAGTATAATGCCTTTGCACTTACCATTTCAGTATATACTAATCCGCATCCCATTTCCTTACATAGACCTCTAAAAGATATGTCTGTTACCCCTGCCATAGGTGCTAGAAAAACATTATTTTCAAATTCTAGGTCTCTAATCTTCATATTATACTACTCCTTATTTTTTTCGTATATTATTCTTAACCCCTCTAATGTTAAACTAGGATCCACCTTATCTATAGCATTAGTTTCTTTAGCTATTAAATTAGCTAATCCACCTGTTGCTACAACTAAAGGTTTATCACAACCAAGATCTTTCATTTCTTTTTTCATTTTTTTAACGATATATTCCACCTGTCCTATGTAGCCATATATTATTCCTGCTTGCATACTAGAAATGGTGTTTTTACATATAATACTATTTGGTGTTTCAAGTTCTACCCTAGGTAGCTTTGCAGCTCTATCAAATAAGGCATCAGATGCTATTTTAATTCCTGGAGTTATACATCCTCCTAAATAATTTGCTTCTCTAGTTAAAGAACAAAATGTAGTTGCTGTACCAAAATCTATTATTATAAGATCCTTTTTATATTTATCATGGGCAGCCACAGCATTTACAATTCTATCTGCACCAACCTCTTTAGGATTATCATATTTAATATTAATTCCAGTTTTAACACCTGGTCCTACAATTATAGGATTAATTCCAAAGCTCTTTTTTATCATATGCTCTAAAGAATGCATTATATTAGGAACTACTGATGAAATAATTATTCCCTTAACATCCTTAGGGTTTAATCCGCTTTGTGTAAAAAGTTGCATAAATTGAATTGAATATTCATCCGATGTTTTTTTAGCATCTGTTGAAATTCTCCATCCTGCAATATTTTCTGAATCCTTATATATTCCTAAAACTATATTTGTATTACCAACGTCCACTACTAGTATCATACAAGCACCACCTTAATACAATTAAAAGCAGCTTTGAAAGCTGCCTTATTTAAATAAATATAATCTCAACAAATTTAACACTTTAATTTTAACAATTACAAATTATTTGTCAAGTGTTGTAAATTCAATACTTTAAAATAAACCAACTATTTCTCCATTATCTAAAATATCCATTTTATTTGCAGCTGGTACTTTTGGCAATCCAGGCATTGTCATTATATCTCCATTTAATGCAACTATAAATCCTGCTCCATTAGATATCCTTAATTCTCTTACTGTTATTTCAAACTCTCTCGGTCTTCCCTTTAATGAAGGATTATCTGAAAGAGAGTATTGAGTCTTAGCCATACAAATTGGTAATTTATCCAAATTAAATCTTTCTAGTTCTTCAATTTGCTTTTTAACATTAGGAGTAAATACAACGCCTTTTGCTCCATAAATTTCTGTTGCTATAGTATTTATTTTCTCTTCAATACTAGCTTCTATTTCATAAATAGGTTTAAAATTGGAATTTTCATTTTCAAGTGTTTCACAAACTGCTTCACCTAATTCAATTCCACCATCTCCCCCTTTAGCCCATACATCAGACAAAGCTACTTTAACGCCTAAATTATCACAATAAGTTTTAATAAAGTTAACTTCTTCATCACTATCACTAACAAACTTATTAATAGCAACAACTACTGGCACATTATACTTTTTAATATTTTCTATTTGTTTTTCTAAATTTTCTATTCCCCTAGATAAAGCTTCTACATTAGGTTCACTTAACATCTCCTTAGTAACACCACCGTGATTCTTTAATGCTCTAACAGTTGCTACAATAACTACACAATTTGGTTCTAATTCACCATATCTACACTTTATATCTAGGAATTTTTCTGCACCTAAATCAGCTCCAAATCCAGCTTCTGTAACAACTATATCACCTAATTTTAAAGCCATCTTAGTAGCAATTATAGAGTTACATCCATGAGCTATATTAGCAAAAGGCCCACCATGAATTATTGCAGGAGTATTTTCTAAAGTTTGAACTAAATTAGGCTTTATAGCATCCTTCATAAGCAATGCCATAGCACCTTGAATATCTAATTGCTTTGCATATACTGGATTTCCATCTAAATCATAGGCAATTAATATATTTCCCATTCTTTCCTTAAGTTCAGATAAGTTATTTGATAAACATAATATAGCCATAATCTCCGAAGCAACAGTTATCATAAATCTGTCTTCCCTTAAGAATCCATTTAACTTTCCTCCAAGCCCAACAACTATATTTCTTAAAGCCCTATCATTCATATCAATTACTCTTTTGAACAAAATTCTTCTTGAATCAATTTTTAAATCATTCCCTTGGTGTATATGATTATCTATAGCTGCTGCTAATAAATTATTAGCACTAGTTATAGCATGCATATCCCCTGTAAAATGTAAATTTATATCCTCCATTGGAACTACTTGAGCATATCCACCTCCAGCAGCACCTCCCTTTATACCAAATACAGGCCCTAGTGAAGGTTCTCTTAATGCTATAACAGCATTTTTCCCCATTTTACAAAGCGCTTGACCTAAACCCACCGTAACTGTTGATTTCCCTTCTCCTGCTGGTGTTGGATTAATTGCAGTTACAAGTACTAGTTTTCCATTTTTCTTATTCTTATTCTTTTCCAATATATCTAATGATAATTTACATTTATACTTCCCATACTGTTCTATGTCATCTTCAATTAAATTCAATCTTTCTGCAATTTTTATTATAGGTTCCATCTTAGCTTCTTGAGCTATTTGTATATCACTCTTCATATTAACACACCCCTAATTAAAATTTTATTTTATTCTTATTATTTACATAAATTATATCACTTATATTTCTTTCATAAAATATAAATTCGAATATTTTTACATAATAAACTTTTATAATTCGTATTTAATCTTTAAATATCAATATTTCAAAGTTTCTTTTTATGTATTTTTCGTATTTTGTAAAATAAGGGATAGTCTTACGACTATCCCTTAAGATATTTTAGTTTTCATTGAAGATTCTTACGAATTCTTCTCCATCAATTTTTTCTTTTTCTAATAAAGTAGCTGCTACAGCATGAAGTTTGTTTATATTTTCACCTAGTAATGTTTTTGCTCTTTCATAAGCTTCATCTATAAATCTCTTAACTTCCTTATCTATTTCTGCTGCAACTTCTTCACTAAAGTTTCTTCCATGTCCTAGGTTTCTTCCTAAGAACACTTCATTGTTATCTCCTCCATAGGATATAGTTCCAAGCTTTTCGCTCATACCATATTCCATTACCATAGCTCTTGCTATAGCACTAGCTCTATCTATATCATTTTTAGCTCCTGTAGAAATATCTGATAATATTAGCTTTTCTGCTACTCTACCACCTAATAATCCTACCATGTCATCTTTTAATTTTTCTTTTGAAGTATAAGATCTATCTTCAGTTGGTAGATGCATAGTATATCCACCTGCCATACCTCTTGGTATTATACTTATTTCATGAACTGGATCTGCATGTTCTAAAAGATTCATAACTACTGCATGACCTGCCTCATGATAAGCTGTAAGCTTTCTATCATATTCATTAATAGCTCTACTCTTCTTTTCTGGTCCAGCTATTACTCTTGTTATAGCTTCTTCAAACTCTACCATTCCAATTAATTTTTCATTTCTTCTAACTGCTAATAAAGCAGCTTCATTAGCTAAGTTTTCTAAATCCGCTCCACTAAATCCTGGAGTTCTCTTAGCTAAAACTTTTAAGTCCACATCTTCAGCTAAAGGCTTCTTTTTAGTATGAACCTTTAACACTTCTTCTCTTCCTTTAACATCTGGAGCCCCAACAACTATTTGTCTATCGAATCTACCAGGTCTTAATAAAGCTGGGTCTAAAATATCTGGTCGATTTGTTGCCGCAATCATTATAATACCTTCATTAGCTCCAAAACCATCCATTTCAACCAATAATTGATTTAAAGTTTGTTCTCTTTCATCATGGCCACCGCCAAGACCTGCGCCTCTTTGTCTACCAACCGCATCTATTTCATCTATAAACACAAGTGATGGTGCGCTCTTTTTAGCTTGTTCAAATAAATCTCTAACTCTTGATGCACCTACACCAACAAACATTTCAACAAAATCTGAACCAGATATACTATAAAACGGAACACCAGCTTCTCCTGCTATAGCTTTTGCAAGTAATGTCTTACCTGTTCCTGGAGGTCCAACCAATAATACACCTTTAGGAATTCTAGCTCCCATTTCAGTGTACTTTGAAGGTTGCTTTAAGAAATCTACTATTTCTTCTAATTCTTGTTTTTCTTCATCAGCACCAGCAACATCGTCAAAGGTAACTCTTTTAGCATCTGGAGGCATTATCTTTGCTCTGCTCTTTCCAAAGTTCATTACACCTCTTCCACTACCTCCACCTTGGGATTGTTGAGTCATCATAAAGAAGAATACAAACACTAACACCATTATCATTAATGTAGGTATTAAACTTATCCAAAGACTACTATTTGAAGGTTGCTTAAAATCTACTTTTATATCATCTTTTGGGTTTTGAGCCATTAACATTTGCACCATTTCACTTGGAGCATATGTATTAAATTGTTTGTTTGCTCTTGTCTTTCCTGATATAAGCATTTTATCAGGATGAACTACAATACTTTCTATCTCATCGCTTACCCATTTTTGTTGAAAATCACTATATGATATCTCATCTGCCATTTTTCCACTATTCCACAAGAATGTTGCAGAGAAGAACAATATCAAAATTACAAATATCCATATTGTTGCACTTGAATATTTTTTCATTCAAGGCCCCCCTTTCTTCTAGTTTTTATTATATTGCACTTTTATAATATATTTCATATTATTTTTTATATACTTCTTCTTTTAATATACCTACATAAGGTAAATTTCTATATTTTTCTGCAAAATCTAATCCATAACCAACTAAAAACTCATCTGGAACTTCAAAACCACAATATTTTACTTCTATATCCACTTTTCTTCTAGCTGGCTTAGTTAGTAAAGTTACTATCTCTATACTATTTGCTTTTCTAGCTTTTAAGTATTTTAATAAGTAATCTAAAGTTACACCACTATCTATTATATCTTCTACTATTATTATGTCTTTTCCTTCAATGCTATGATCTAAATCTTTTAATATTCTAACTACTCCTGATGTTTCAGTTGAGCTTCCATAACTAGATACAGCCATAAAGTCTATTTCACATGGTATAGTAATATTTTTGATTAGGTCAGATGCAAACAAAACTGATCCTTTTAAAATTCCTACTACAAGTAAATCTTTACCTTCATAATCCTTACTTATACTTTTCCCAATTTCTCTAACCCTCTCTAAAATTTGTTCTTCTGTAAGTAATACCTTCTTTATGTCCTTTATCATATTCCTATTCCTTTCTAGCAAAAGTAATTTTTATAATATTTTTAGTTTCTCTGGTTACTTTAAACCTATCTGAAACCTTATGCTCTACTAACCAAGCTATTTCATTATCGAAACACAAAATAGGAACATTATCCCTTTGTTCAACTGGTATTTTTAAATCCATAAAAATATCCTTTATTTTTTTAGTACCATTCATTCCAAGAGGAACCATCTTATCCCCATTTTTTCTTTTTCTAATAATTAGCTTTTCTTTTATCTTATCATAATCAAAATATTTTATTAATAGATTATTAGAAAATTCTATATTATTTTTATTAGTTAATATATCGAAACTTATATTGTAATCTTCATATTCTATATTTCTTTTATCTACTTGGTTCTTATTTAAGATAACTTCTTTATTTTCACTTTTAACCTTATTAATAAATTTAAGATATATATCACCATATATATTCTCAGCTATAATCCCATTAGGAAGATTTATTCTCTTATTAGTAGAATTATTCGCTAATGAGATCACCTCATAAACATGCTTCATCTCAAAATTATTATGTTTACCTGAAAATTCTATAAAAGATTTTTTTATAATTCTAGTTAATATAGCTTTTTCTATTAAAAATGCTTCCTTAGATATAACAAGCTCTTTTTTATTAATTGTGCAATACTTTTTATAACTATTATTACACTCTTTTTCAATAAAGTCATTATCTATTTGCAATAAATTTGCCATTCTATTTATTGTTTCTACTATATCTTTATTAAAGTTATTTTTCATATATGGAAGTATATCTAATCTTACTTTATTTCTATTGTATATATTTTCCAAATTAGTTTTATCTATTCTTGGATTTAACTTATTTTCACTACAATATTCTTCTATCTCACTTCTAGATAGACAAAGTATCGGTCTTATTATTCCACCTTTTCTCTTGCTTCTAATTCCACAAAGTCCTTCTATACCAGAGCCTCTCATCATATTCATAAGTATAGTTTCTGCTTGATCGTTAGCGTTATGTGCAATAGCTATCTTATTATAACCATTTTCCTTGCTTATAATCTCAAAAAATTTATATCTTTCTTCTCTACCAGCCAATTCATGAGAGATTCCTTTAGACTCTGATATCTTTTTTATATCTATACTCCTTGAGAAAAATTCAACTCCTAACTCACAACAAATATGCCTGGCATATTCCTCATCCTTTAGAGCTTCTTCGCCTCTAAGCATATGATTTACATGGGCTGCTCCTATTTCAATATTAAAATAATCCTTAAGTTTATAAAGAATACTTAATAAACAAACAGAATCAGGTCCACCAGATAAGGCTACCAATACCTTATCTCCATTTTGTATTAGATTATTTTCAATTACAAAATCTCTTACTTTGTTTATCACAACAAAACTCCTTAAGTATATTTTTTTTAATATATAATATAATAACCTTAACCTTTATATATGTAAACTATAATTCTTAACTAATTTTTACATTTTTAAAATAATCAATAAAAATATTTAAAAGGCACAGAAGTGCCTTTTAAATAAAGTAATATTAATATATTGAGTACAACTTAGATACCAAAACCGTCATATCATCTTTTACTTTTCCCCCACTTAGAACCATAGCTTTTTCTAGAATATCACTAGCTAGAGCAGATGGATTAGTATCAGCATATTCTAAATAATCTTGAAGCCAAGTATAGCTTCCAATATTATTTTTATCTATATCTAAAACTCCATCACTAATAGAAACTATTATATCTCCATGCTTCAATTTAACTTTTTCAGAATTTATATCTACACTATCTAATATTCCAAAAGGTAAACTATTGGACTTAATAACTTTAATTTCATTTCCTCTTTTAATAAAACTTACAACTCCTGCAATTTTTATAAATTCAGCCTCTCCTGTATATAAATCTACTATATTTAAATCCATAGTTGTAAATTTTTCATCTTCATTAAACTTCATAGACATTATAGAATTTACTGTATCAATAGCAGTTTTTTCACTAAATCCACTTTCAATAAACTTTTCAATTAAATCCACAGCTAATCCACTTTCTGCTCTAGCCTCAGGTCCAGACCCCATTCCATCACTAATTATACTTATATAAGTTCCATCATTAGTTTTAGAAAAACTATAACTATCTCCTATATAAGTTTCTCCCTCCTTAGCCTTTATAGCTGCATAAGAAGTCATATGGTATTTAGGAGTTTCTTCTATTATTACAGAGCACTCTCCTGTTTCAGGATTTATCCTACAGCCTTCTGAAGATATAGAGACAGGTACTTTAACTAAGGTATTAATTATAGGTAACATACTCTTAATACAATACCTTTCTCCCTCACAGTTATTTGTTATTACTTTAATTTTCATTCGGCCTCGCCTATCTAAATAAGAAAATACATCTATATAGTCAATTTTCCCTTTATTAAAAGCTTTTCTTAATATCTTGTCTATCTCTGTGCAAATAGATATATCCTTCTCGAAATCTCTAATCATATACTCCATAGTATTAGATATGTTATTTATATGCTTAGCAATTATATTCCTACCTTCAGTTAATCTAGTTTTTAAAGCCTCATTTACAGTATAGTTATTTACTATATCTTGAGCATTTTTCATTAAACTCCTAGTTTTTACACATTTCTTTTCTAAAGATTTAGGTAAATATATATCACTATTTTCATAACTACTTATAAGTTCAGAAAATCCCTCAAAAGTTGAATGAAGATTTCTATCCCAACATCTTTGTTTTAGTTCACAATTATAACAAACTCTATCGGCTAAACTTTCTACCATAGCTGTTCCCTTATTATTTAAGGATAAAATATCATTTTCACCTAAATTTAATATAGAAGATGATAATGTGGATAATATGGACTTCATAGAATTTAATCTATCAACAAATTCACTTTTTACCCCCTTTAAGTGTATATCATTTACAATTTCAGCCTTCTTATCTTGATTAAATTCTTTACTTATTGACTCTAAAAACATTTTGGGAATACATATTAAAATAAAAGTAGCCAGTAAAACCTCTATTCCGCCATATATATTAAATGTGTTTGAGTACATCCATATTATAAAATAAACTACTAAATAAGATATTCCAGAAAATAATCTTCCAGTTTCCTTAAAAACCCCAATAACTAATCCACATAAGCTATATAAAGTTATGGCTCCTACAATATCATTATTAGTTATTCCTATTATAAAACCCATAGCAACTCCTATAGAAGATCCTATCCCTGCACCACCTACATATGCAAAAATAGCAATAGTAGCCACAGCTAAAATATTTCTAATTTGAAGATTAAATATATCTATATTACCTATACCTGCAATTAACAAACAAATTAATATACCTATACTTATAATTTCTTCTGTTGAGAAAAAATAATTGCTTTCTAGTTCATCTACGCAATTTAAAGAATAATTTATCATGTATTTAATTGGTATTATGCTCAACACCTTTAAAAGCGAAAATACTAAATTTACTCCTAAAGGCTGATTATTTATTAAAGCGTTATATATTATAAATACTGAAAAAACTAAAAAAAAGATTATAAAATCTCTTTGCTTCACCTCTAGCTTAATGCAAATTTCCATATATATTATTACTAAAACCCCTGCTATACAGTAAGCTGCTGCACCTTCCAATGTAGAATTTATTGATAAATATCCTACTACAGTTCCCAGTAAAGATAAAAGCACATCCCTTCCCTTTTCCTTTTTTATTCCTATAAGATATGCAATTCCAAATGGTGCTATCCCCATATCTATAGTTGCTGATAATATTACTCTACTCAATAAAAACCCTACTATAAAGGATGTTATAGTTCCTATCGGAGTTTCTTGAACCCTGAACTCTTTTTTTCTATTTCTATTTTCCACCCTTTTATAAGTTGATATATCTACACCATACTGCATTTCTCTTCCTCCATATTTCCATAAAATGTAATTAAAATTATAGCATCTCATAAAAAAAATATCTGTCATATGATGTATCTTAATTTTTTTTTCGTAGGACAATAATATCTAAAATTCCTTATATGAATACACCTTTTCATACAAGGAGTTTTAGATATCAAGGCTTTATTAGAAATATAAATTTTATTTTTAATATAAATTTGTCACTATTACATAGTTTTTGAAGAATTTTTTTCATATATATATTAATATTTTCTAAAGTTATGGCATATACTTAATTTTATTTTTAAGTTATAAATTATATATAATTTTTATAGAGTTATTAAATAGCTATTTTTAATTTAAAAAACAAAAAAGCACTTAAGTTATACTTAAGTGCTTGGTGCTGAAGACCGGAATCGAACCGGTACGGTATCGCTACCGCAGGATTTTAAGTCCTGTGCGTCTGCCTGTTCCGCCACTTCAGCTTGTATGGTAGCGGAAATAGGACTTGAACCTACGACACCTCGGGTATGAACCGAGTGCTCTAGCCAGCTGAGCTATTCCGCCACATTTTTTTTGGTTGCGGGGGCAGGACTTGAACCTACGACCTTCGGGTTATGAGCCCGACGAGCTGCCAACTGCTCCACCCCGCGATATTAAAAGTTGAATTTAGCTTGGTGCTGAAGACCGGAATCGAACCGGTACGGTATCGCTACCGCAGGATTTTAAGTCCTGTGCGTCTGCCTGTTCCGCCACTTCAGCATGTTTTTTTCTGTCGCCCCTCAGCGACAAAATTAATTATATATGATGTTTTATATAGTGTCAACATCTTTTTTTCATTTTTTTATTTAATCATATCTATAATTTTTAAAGAATAACATTATAAAAGACTAATCCATTTATTGAAATTAGTCTTTTTATAGATTTATATATTAAATTTATATGATGTCGAATTTAACTTATTAATAACTTTTTCTAGAGCTCTTAGATTTAAAATCTTGTTTCTTTTTCACGTCTTGCATTCTCTCTTCGCTGTCTTTTAAGAACCTTGACATTATATCCTCGAAATTTCCTGTATTCATACCAGTTTTTTTACTTTCTGAAGACCAATCTATTTCTATAGGTTTAACTGATTTTTTTTGAACATTTGCTTGCTTTATCGACAAGCTTATTTTTCCATTATCATCAATAGATATTACCTTTACCTTAACTTTATCTTGTTCATTAAGGTGTTGTCTAATATCCTTAACAAATGAATCTGCCACTTCTGAAATGTGAACCAGCCCTGTCTTACCCTCTATTTCTACGAAAGCTCCAAAACTAGTTATATTAACTACTGTACCTTCTAATATGTTTCCTGCCATCAAGGTCATGTTACAAAGATTCCTCCTTAAAATTAAATAATATATGTTATTATAATAATAACCCCTTTTAAATAGTTCTAAAACATATTCTTTAATTCTGCTTCTCAGAATTTACGACTTTTTCTCCTTCTTTGATCATGCCTAGTCTTTCTCTCGCAAGCTTTTCAAGATATTCATTAGATTCATTTGCCTTTTTAAGGTCAGATTCTAACTTACTATTTTTATCTTTAAGCTCCTGTAATTGTTCTTGACTAATAACAATATCTTCCTGAATTCTTCTCATTGTAATTTCTTGTTTAATATAATTAACAACAAAAATCGCAAAAATAAAAACTATAATCAATCTTTTAAGAGTTAATTGCTTTTTAATTGCTCTCACCCTCTTTAAATATATTATATAATATATTTTAAACACTATAAATATTTTATTCAAGTTATTTTTTTATGTTCATGGTTTTTAAATCATTTTTTTCCAGAAATACCGTAATATATTATTTTTATAGGGTAAATTATATTCTTTAAAATTATCCTAATGAATTTTCCTATTTTGCTAATTATATATAACTCTAATTTTAAAACCTTAGGGCTTATAAGCTTTAAGTAAATAATTAAGGTCAAGATCATAAAAATGTATACATAGGGACCTAAGAAGGCATAGTTTGTATAAAGTAAAAAAGTAAAAATTATAATAGCAGTAAGAATCCAAAATAATATATCCTCTATAAATAGTATTATTTTAGGAATCTTGCTTCCCCTTATTATGTTGTATAGATCAAATAATATACCAGCTAATATTCCAGAAAGTATGGAATATAATACTATGTTAAATTGAGCCTCTAAACTTAATGGCATATCATCCTACTTAAATAATTTAGAAATTATACTTTCTTTTTCTTTTTTTACTTCTTTACTACTATAAACTATCGAAGATATATTTCCAACTATTATTACGTCCCCATTTTGAACATCAAGCTTATTCATTTTCAATTCTGAACCCTTAATAGTTAAAAACCCTAATTTTGTATTTAATAAAATCTTCTCATCATCAAAACTTATAACCTCTTCTACCCCAGTAAGAACTAACTTTTTCCTATTTTCTAAAATTATATTTCCCCTCGGCTCTTCAAGCCTATTTTCACTTTTCTTTTCCATCTTATCTCCTCCACATATTCTTTATAAAAATATATGAAAGAGAAATTCTTTTTATTCTTTATCTTCTTCTCCTTCTAATATCTCATACATTTCTTTTGCATTTTCTTTTTTAACATGCTCAGCTATGTTTACAATTCTTGCTTTTAATGATCTGTTAGCAAATTGGATTTCAATTATATCCCCTTCTTTTACAACAGTTGAAGGTTTGGCTATCTTTCCATTAATAGAAACTCTTTCTCCTTCACAAACTTCCTTAGCTACTGTTCTTCTTTTTATAATTCTAGAAACCTTAAGGTACTTATCCAACCTCATAATATCATCTCCTTAAATTTGTTATTTATCAAAAGAACCCGAGTAAACTCGGGTTCTTATTATACTATTTATTTACTTTTTCTTTGAATTCTTTACCAGCTTTAAATACTGGAACAGTTGAAGCTGGAATGCTTATTGTTTCTTTAGTTCTTGGATTTCTTCCTTCTCTTGCAGCTCTTTCTCTAGTTTCAAAAGTACCAAATCCAACTAATTGTACTTTTTCGCCTTTTTCTAATGCTTCTTCAACGCTTTCTATAAATGCTTTTAACGCTAATTCAGCATCCTTTTTAGTTAATTTACTTTTTTCTGACATGCTAGTGATTAATTCTGCTTTATTCACAATTACATCCTCCTTAAATAACCCGTGTATATTTTAGTAGTTAACTATTTCTGTTAATATGTACTATAACTACATTCTCTTATTATATATCGTCTTTTGGTGCTAGTCTATAACATTATGAATTTTTTGTTATAAAAGCTATTTATTACAATAAGTTATTTATAGTATAGTATAAATCAATATATATTATTCTTCAAAAATTTTATAAATCCTTCTTATTTTTATGAAATTCTTTATCTTTTGCTATATTCCATATTTTATCCATTTCTTCTAATGTCATTTCATTTAATGTTTTACCTTTTTTTAGTGCTTCTTCTTCTATAAAAGAGAATCTATTTATAAACTTTTTGATAGTTAAGTTTAGTGCTTCTTCTTCATCTACTTTTAACAGCCTTGCTACGTTTACGCAAGCAAAAATCAAGTCACCTACTTCACCTTTTATTTTTTCCTTATTATTGGATTTATATACATCTAATACCTCTTTCAATTCTTCTTTTACCTTTAGAGCTGCTTCTTCAACCTTATCCCAATCAAATCCAACCTTGGCTGCTTTTTTTTGAACCTTATGAGCTCTAATAAGTGCTGGAAGAGCCGTAGCTACAGCCTTCATTTCATCAGTTATAGTTTCAAAGTGCTTCTCTTTCTTCTTAAGTTCTTCCCAATTATCTAAAACTTCATCACTATTTGAAATATCTAAACTTCCAAAAACATGAGGATGTCTATAAATCATTTTATCACATATAGAGCCAATTACATCATAAATATTAAAATATCCATCATCTTTTCCTATAGATGCATGGAATACTACATGTAATAAAACATCTCCAAGTTCTTCAATCATTCCATCTATATCGTCATTATTAATGCTATCTACTAACTCATAAGCTTCTTCTAAAAGCTGATTTTTTATACTTTCATGAGTTTGCTCCATATCCCAAGGACAGCCATCTTCACCTCTTAATTTATCTACTATTTCCACTAAATCATTAAAATCTTTTTTATTGTTCATATCTTTAGGTATATAAATGGAAGTTAAATAGTCTATATCCTCCTGCATATCAAGCTCATAAATAGGGATTTTTCTAATAGATTCTTCTCCTTCTATTCCTGCTGCCCTAACAAAATATATTTCCGTATCATCATTATAATAATCAAGTAATCTTAACTTAACTTCTGAAGCTATTAACTGGTTATATACTTGAGTAATTATAGTGCCTATTCTTTTATCTAAAACTTGATTATTTATATCAAAAGCATCAATAACCTTTAATCCTTCAATTGGATCTATTTTTAATACATCCATCATTGCGTCTATAAAGCTTACAGCTGGAACTATCTCATATTTAATCCCTTCTTCATCACATAAATTCATAAGATTAAATACTGATTTTTCTGCTACTAAAGGATGTCCTGGAACTGCATATATTATTTCATTACAATCCTTATGATTATTAATTATATCCTTTGCTATACTAGAATAAACTTCATCAAAGTTTTCTGAAACTTCATAATAGTGGTCATATGTTTTAAATTCTTTTACTCTTCCTTTTAAATAATCTACAGTGGGATGCTTTTCAGTTCTAAAATATATATTTTTTCCTTCCTCTAATGCTCTAACTGCTCCAATAGTTAAAGCTTCTGGTGCACCAGGTCCTAAACCTATTATCTTTATCATTAGGTTCTCTCCTTACTTTTTAATTTTTTATAATTTTATTTTTTATCTCATCTATACTAAATATTCTAAGTATTAATATTAATATCACATATATAATAATACCCAAAAATATAGCTAATAAGCAAGAAGAAGTATTGCTTCCTGTTTTATTAAATAATGATATATATGAAAATAATACGCCAATTATCATAAATATAGCTGCTAAAGTAGGTTTTATGAAAGTTTGATATATCTTTAGTCTAAGTTTCAACTTACTTCTTAAAGAAATCAAGTTTAGTAAAGTTGCAACTAAATAGGCTGATATACTTGCTATGACAGCTCCATAAATATTAATTTCTGGCATTGGTACTAGTATAAATGTTAATACCACCTTAACTATACATCCTATAAATAAATTAATTATAGGTCTTATATAATGCCCTATACCTTGCATTATTGAGGTAGTAGTTTGAGTTATTATAATAAATGGAATAGATAGTGATAGGTATTTTAAAATTAGTATACCATCATATTTCCCGGGAAATATAACCTTCATTATTGGTCCTGCAAGGAAAAATAATCCCAATGTACAAGGCATTGCTATTAACATTGACATTTTCATTGATAATTGAACTTTAGACTGAAGCTCTCCTCTTCTATTCATAATATAGCTTTCTGCTATTATTGGAATTAAAGAAGTTCCTAATGCCATAGATAGAGTTAGAGGAATGTTAGTTATTACATTAGCCTTTCCTGTTAATTGAGCATATAATATTGTTGCACTTTCTGATGATAATCCTGATTGTAATAATTTCTGTGGAACTAAAATTGAATCTATTAAACTCATTATAGTTCCTACTGTAGCTCCTACAGATATAGGTAATGCTATTCTTAATATGGCAGATAATACTTCCGGATTACTTTTAACTTTTTTATTCCACATTTCCTTTCTAACTTTTTTATACTTTTCATATAAATAACTTGCTCCTATAACTCCTCCAGCAGCAGCACCAAAGGCAGCTCCCCCTGCGGCATATTCTATTCCTTTAGGTAAAAGTAATAGAGCTAGTCCAACTCCAATTATTACTCTTCCTATTTGTTCTAGAATCTGTGATATTCCAGAAGGCGTCATATTTTGAAGCCCTTGAAAAAAACCTCTATAAATAGTCATAATCGATATTACAAATGGCGCAAAGGATATTCCTAATAAAGAATAATATGATTTCATATCCCACTGCACAAACTTTATTATAGGTTTTGCAAATACAAATAATATTAGGGTTGTACCAATTCCTAAAATCATCATTAAAATACTAGATTCCTTTAGTATAACAAATATGCCTTCTATATCTCCCTTTGCTTTTTTCTCTGAAATCATCTTTGAAATAGCAACAGGAACACCTGAAGCCATAGCAACGAAAAACATATATAAAGGATACGACATTTGATAATATCCTACTCCTTCATCTCCTATAAGCATAATTAGTGGCCATCTAAAGAATAATCCTAAAAACCTTGCTACTATACCCGCTATCCCTAGTATCAAGCTTGCTTTTATTAACGATTGTTTCTTCATAAAATACCTCCAAACTTTAAATTGCTTTTACTAATTTTTATTTTAAGTTTAGAGGTATTATTACTTTTATTGATAACTTTATATTTTATTAATTATTTCTACTATTGTTCCATTTGTTTACCTAAGAAAGCTGAAGCTGTTTCAGATAACTTTAATTCTAGTTCCCCTAATTTTTCTCCTGACTCTTTAGATAAGATAATAACGGCACCTATAGCGTCTCCTTCTGCAATTATTGGAGATATTACTTGGCTAGTGTATTTTCCTGCTTCTTCATCATTATGTAATGGAATAGTCTTACTTTGATCAGTTATTAATACTGCTTTTCTATCTTCCATTATTTTTTCTAACTCTTGACTAACCTTTCTTTCAACATATTCCTTTTTAGAGCCACCACTTACTGATATAAATGCATCTTTATCTGCTATTAATACTATATGTCCAATTGCTTGTTGCAAACTTTCAGCATATTCTTTTGAAAAATCAGTTAATTCTCCAATAGGTGAGTATTTCTTTAAGATAACTCCGCCTTCTCTATCAGTGAAAATCTCTAATGGATCTCCTTCTCTAATCCTTAAGGTTCTTCTTATTTCTTTTGGTATAACAACCCTTCCTAAGTCATCAATACGTCTAACAATCCCTGTTGCTTTCATTATTATAAGCTCCCTCCTTTATTAATAATTAGTTGCAATATTATTATTTGACTTCTTAGAAATTTTATACCCATATAACCAAATTTTATAACAAAAAGTATACCTATATAATTTCATATGCTCCTTTGATAACATCCAAGTTTTTAAAAATTAATAGTTCAACTTCAAATCTCAAGAAATAAAAAAAGAAATTCAGCATAAGCTAAATTTCTTTTTTATAAAAATATTATTTTTTTATTAAAGTCTCTTTTCGTATGTTTTTACTTTATAATCTTTTTTCCATTGCTCAATAGAAGTATTATAAACTTCTTGTTGCTTTTCGCCTTCTAATTTAGATTTTATTTCTTCTTTAGCTTCATCTAAAGTTTTTTGCTTTATATCAGTAACTTTAATTATATGATATCCGTAAGTACTTTTTACTAAATCAGAAATTTCACCTTCATTTAATTTCTTAAATGCATCTGTAAATTCTTGAACATATTGAGTAGTGTTATAAGCTACAGTTCCTAAACTACCACCGTTCTCTTTAGTTCCTGTATCTTCTGAGTACTCTTTAGCTAACCCAGCAAAATCTTCACCATTTACTGCTTTTTCTCTTACTTCCTTAGCTTTAGCTTCATCTTTAATTAATATATGAGAAACTGTTGCTGTTTTGAAACCCTCTAAATTTTCATCATAATAAGCCTTTATATCATCATCAGAAACACTTATATCTTTAAATATTTCCTCAGTAACCTTATTTCTAATTAAATTTCCTTCTATACTTTCAGTTATCTTAGAAGTATATTCATCTAAACCCAATCCAGCACTCTCTAAAGCACTATTAAAGGCATCTTCTCCCCCTAGATTTTCCTTTAAATCACTTATAAACTTATTAACTTCTGTATCTATTTCTTCTTGAGTTGGAAGCATTCCAAGCTCTTCAGCCTTTTTATACATAAGTTTTTCTTCTACTAATAAGTTTAGTGCTTGAGTTCTTAATTCCTTTACTTGTTCTGCTAAATCAGGATTTGTATCGTAATCAGAACCATATTGTTGTAGATAAGGGTCTGCTATTTCATTAACATCTCCTCTTGTAATTTTGATGTCTCCAACCTTAGCTAATACAGTGTTCTCTATAGCTTCTGGTGTTTTTTGTATCATTTCACATCCAACTGCTGAAAAAGCAAAAATGCTTAATGCTGCCGTAGCTATTAATCTTTTAATTTTAACCAATGATGTTCCCTCATTTCTATTTAATTTGTTAAACCCATTTAATTATACACAAATAGTATATCAATATTGTGTCAGTTATTCAATTTATTAAATTAACTTTATATATTTTTTGTTAAGCCATCCAATATTTCCTTGAAGACTCCAAGTATCCCTTCTTTTTTCATTTCAGATATCCTTATACCAAAATATGGCTTTTCCCCAAACATTAAAAATACCCTGTCTTTATAATTTTCTAATAAATACTTATAAATTACATTTAAATTATTGATTCCATCTGCAAAAATAAATTTAATTTCTTTTGGAGTTTCTTTAATTTCTTCAATGGAAAGTAGCTTCGCTCTACTCTTTATATAAGCTATATCCATTAAGTTATAAACTGGTTCTGGTATTTCTGAATACCTATCTTCAAGTTCAGCCTTAATATCCATGTAATCCTCTAAGCTTTCTATTGCCGCAATCTTCTTATAAACTTCTATCTTTTGGATTTCATCCTCTATATAAGTGCCAGGTATATATGCATCTACCTTTAAGTCTACAGTTGTTTCTATAGGTTCCTTGTCAATTTCACCTTTTATTATTTTTATAGTATCCTCAAGCATTCTACAATATAAATCATAACCTATAGCAGCCATGTGACCATGCTGAGCAGATCCCATCATATTTCCTGCTCCTCTTATTTCTAAGTCCCTCATAGCTATTTTAAATCCTGAACCAAGTTCTGTGAAATCCTTAAGAGCCTTTAACCTCTTTTCAGCTACCTCTGTTAAAACTTTATCTTTGGTGTACATAAAATACGCATAAGCTATTCTATTGGACCTACCTACTCTTCCTCTTAATTGATAAAGTTGAGATAATCCCATTTTATCTGAATCATGGATAATCATAGTATTAACATTAGGAATATCTATTCCAGTTTCTATAATAGTAGTACATACTAAAACATCATAATCCTTATTCATAAAGCTTACCATTTCTTTTTCTAACTGTCTTTCTGTCATTTGCCCATGAATAATTCCAACCTTACATTCTGGAACTAAATCAGATAAATATTTTGCCATACCTTCTATGCTTTCTACTCTATTATAAACATAGTAAACTTGACCATCTCTATTAACTTCTCTTAAGATAGCATCTCTTACTAATTGATCATTTTGCTCTACTACATAAGTTTGAATAGGATATCTCTCTTCTGGAGGAGTTTCTATTACAGATATATCTCTAGCTCCAGTTAATGACATATGAAGAGTTCTAGGAATAGGTGTAGCACTTAAAGTTAATACATCAACATTTTTCTTTAAGCTCTTAATCTTTTCCTTTTGAGCTACCCCAAATCTTTGCTCCTCATCTATTATTAATAATCCTAAATCTTTAAACACTATATCTTTGGAAACCAACCTATGAGTTCCTATTAATATATCTACATTACCTTCCTTTACAGCCTGAAGTGTAGCTTTTTGCTCCTTAGCACTTCTGAATCTACTAATCATATCTATTTTCACAGGAAAATCTGAAAATCTCTTAAGCATATTCTTATAATGTTGCTCTGCAAGTATTGTAGTTGGAACTAAAAATGCAACTTGTTTTCCATCCATAACAGCTTTAAAAGCAGCTCTAACAGCCACTTCAGTTTTTCCGTACCCCACATCACCACAAAGAAGCCTATCCATAGGCTTATCAGACTCCATATCCTTTTTAATTTCTTCAAGTGATGTTAATTGGTCTGGAGTTTCCTCAAATGGGAACTCATCTTCAAATTGTCTTTGCCACTCTGTATCTTTATTAAACTTATATCCTCTTAAGGTAGCTCTAGTAGCATAAAGCTTAACTAGGTCCTGTGCAATTTCATTAATAGACTTCTTAACCTTTGCTTTAGCTTTATTCCAATCATTACTTCCTAACTTATTTACTTTCGGAGTTTTCCCTTCTGATCCTATATATTTTTGAACTAAGTCCAATTGATCTACAGGAACATATAATTTATCACCCTTATCATAAACTATATCTAAGTAATCTCTTTTATGCCCTCCTACTTCAATTTGCTTTATACCTTTATATACTCCTACACCATGATTAGCATGGACTACATAATCTCCTAATTTAAGCTCTGCAAAACTCTTTATTTTTCCTATACCTTTTTTATTTGTTTTTCTTTTTGCTATCTTTCTCTTAGCTTCACCAAAGACATCCTTATCCGAAATTACGCATATCTTTAAATCAGGATATTCAAATCCCTTTAGTAAATTACCAAAAGTAATTACTACTTCACCAAATTCTATTGTACTTATATCATCCCTATATACGCTTTCAATTTCTCTATCTCTTAGGGTATTAACTAGCCTTTCACCTCTTGGCCTGGTTCCAGATAATATTACAGTCTTATATCCATTTGCTTTTTTTTCTTTAATATCTTCAATTAAAAGATCTAATTGTCCTTGATAGCTGTTTAAAGTTATTCCAGTTAGCAAATGTCTTTTTATTGGATTTAATATTTTACTATTAGTTGCAAAAACATCTAAGGTTATAGCTTTTTGCAATTCTAACTTTTCTATTAAATCTTCTTTATTTAATAAAAGATTGCTTTGAGAAGGTAGTATACCTCCTCTTTGTAAAAAAGCTTCATAATTTTCTCTAAATTCAAAATAGCAACTATCAAGCTTACCTTCACACTTCTTAACCTCATCTACTATATATGTATAATTTTTTACATAGTCAAAGAAGCTATCTGGCCTTTCATAAAAATAAGGCAAATAACTATCTACAGTTTCAAAGGTTAGAGTTTCAGTTAAAGATTCTATATTTGACTTTACTAATCTTTCTAATTTTTCTATTCTTTCATCGTCAGATTTGCCAATAGCTTTAACTTCTTCAAGTTCTTTTAAAATATTTTCTTTACCTCTATTTAAAGCTTCTTCACTTAATATAATCTCCTTAGCAGGAAATATCTCCATAGTGTCAACCTTTTCAATACTTCTTTGTGATTCAGTATTAAAGGTTCTTATTGAATCTATATTATCGCCAAAAAGCTCTATTCTATATGGGTAAGTTGATGTTGGTGGGAATACATCTAATATTCCTCCTCTTAAAGAAAACTCTCCTTTTCCTTCTACTGACTCTACTCTTTCATATCCACACTCTAAAAGTTTTCTAGATAAATCCTTAAAATCAACTTCATCATCTACACTTAAAATTATGTTATACTCAACAAACAAGCTTTTTGGAGTATAAACTGATGTTAATGAATCTATAGAAGTAACTATAATTTTCTTATTACTGCTTAGAATTTCCTTAATTACCTTTAACCTAGCCCATCTTAAATCACCTGAAATAGCATCTATATTATAAAAAACTACTTCCTTAGCGGGAAAGTAGTAAATATCGTTAGTATAAAAGCTTAAATCCTCGTATATATTCTTAGCTTCCATATCACTATGAGTTACTATAATCATAGATGACTCTATACTCTCATAAATTCCAAATATACCATAACTCTTTCCTGAATCAGATAATCCATTTATATTTATTGGATATTTTTTGTCTTTTATATCAGCTATTATCTCATTGAAAGTAGAACTGTCCCTTAAGGGTTCTAATACCCCCTTTAATCTCATTGAAATACACCATCCTTACTACTCATTTTTTGATAGCTTAAATCCATTTAATTTATTCATAGCTTCTTTTGTTCCATCTTTTATTATTATTTCAACAGCCTGAGAAGATGCTTCTATAACTTCATTTAAATCTTGAATTTCTTCTTGACTAAATCTACCTAACACATGAGAAACTAAGTCTCCTTTAGGTTGTCCTACCCCTATTTTAATTCTTGGGAAAATATCTGTGCTCATATTAGATATTATACTTTTTATACCATTATGCCCTCCAGCACTTCCTTTTTCTCTAATTCTAATCTTACCAACCTCTAGACTTACATCATCATATATAACTAAAACTTCTTCACTTTCTAGTTTATAAAAATTAATAGCTTCTCTAATACTTTCACCACTTAAATTCATATAGGTACTTGGTTTTAATAACACAACTTTTTTATTATTTATAAAACCTTCACCAAATACCCCTTTAAATTTTGTCCTATTTACATCTATATTATACTTCTTAGACATATAGTCTATAGCTTCAAAACCTATATTATGTCTAGTTCCAGCATATTCTTTTCCTGGATTTCCTAGACCTACAATTAAAAACATAGTCCTTTGCCCTCCTATTGAATGTTTGCATATTTATTATTATACTAGTTTTTTACAATAATAAAAGACTTTTAAAAAAAATAGCAACTCTAATATAGGGTTGCTATTGGTTAATATTTTCTAATTTTATATTTATTTCTTTTACGTTTCCAGCCCTCATTACCTTACAAGTAATATTATCTCCATTTTTCTTATTTTTAAGCATTTTGAGAACTTCACTTATACTATTTATTTTTTCTCCATCTATCTCAAATATTATATCTGTTGGTCTTAATCCAGATTCATTTAGTTCAGAAGTATTATTTATTCTAGCTACATATAATCCCATCAGATTATCCCCGCTTTTCTTATTATCTATAAAGCCACCTTCTAAAATACCTAGAATATTCTTTATTTCATTTGTGTAATTTATAATTTTCTCTAGAGAGCTTAAATCTAGTGCATAATATAAATTACTTATATTCATATCATCAGTTACCTTCTTACTAGCAAAACCTATAAGTTCTCCTTTTATATTACTTATTACTCCACCAGTGTTCATTATATTGATAGGCGTATTAACTTCTAATAAATCATAATCCTTATCATGAATGCTTAATTCTCTATTAGTAGAAGTAATAACTCCTGGAATTATATTATCTATGTAATCACTTCCTATTGAGTTACTAATAAGAGCTATTCTTTCACCCTCTACTACCTCATCATTAGATGCAAACTTAATAGGTGTTAATTTTTCATCATAGTACACTTGAATTATTGCTATATCAACATCCTCATTTGCTACTATAATGTCTGCTTTTATTGGTTCTGAACCAACAAAGGGAAGCTTAACATATATATCTTTTACATCCTTTATTGTAGAGTAATTAGTTAATATTTTTCCATCACTTTCAATTATTACACCTGTGGTATTACCATCTATATACTTACCTTGGTTTAAATTTTCTTTACTACTAGCTATAGTAACTAATGAATTTCTAACTTTATCTACTAAACTAGAATATTCTAGAACCACATCATCTTTTTCTATCTTTTCCTTCATATTTTCAACCATTTCTTTATATTTAATATTAAGAAATAGGCTCGAAAATACTGTACTTATAATAATAGGTATAAAGAAAAATATTAAAGATTTTATAACCAACTTAGTATTAGATTTCATTTTCTTCCTTTTAAATTGTATTGAAGGAAGATTATCTTTTGCAAAGCTATCTTTGTTATTCGAACCCTCTTTTCTTTCACCCATACTTCACACTCCCTCAAAGCTATTCCTATTTAGTCTCCCTCTTTAAAGTAAAAGTAAATTTAACCCCCTTATTTGGAATATTATTAAACCAAATATCTTGGTTATGTTGAGTTAATATTAACCTAACTATTGATAGTCCTAGCCCTGTACTAACTTTATTTGTTCTAGATTTATCCGTTTTATAGAACCTTTCCCAAACCTTATTTATATCTTCCTTTGGAATTGTAGGTCCACTATTAAATATACTTATATATACTAAGTCCCCCTTAGCATAGGTTTCTACCTGTATCTTTCCACCTTCATCTCCATATTTAATTGCATTCTCCATAAGATTAGTTACAACTTGTATTATCCTATCTCTATCTCCAAGACAGTATTCGTGATTATCATTAAAAATAACTTCTACTTTTCTTTTTCTTTCTTCTATTTTCCCTTCCAAATTTAATATACATAAAGTTATTATTTCATTAATATCCATTTTCACAATATTCAACTTAAATTTCCCTGATTCCATAGAAGATATATCTAACAAATCTGTCACAAGCCTAGAAAGCCTTCCAACCTCATCATTTACTATATTTAAATAATAGTTTTCTTTATCCTTAGGTATAACACCATCTATTATCCCTGTTATAAATCCCTTTATAGAAGTTATAGGAGACCTTAATTCATGAGAAACATTTGAAATAAATTCTCTTCTTACTGTATCTACTTTTTCTAAAGACTCTGCCATTATATTAAAGGAATCTGCAAGTTCACCAATTTCATCTTCCGAGTCAATATAAACCCTTTTTTCCACTTCTCCCTTTGCAAGCTTTTTAGCTGCATTGTTAATTTCAGATAAAGGCTTTATCAATATTTTTTGAGCAAAATAATAAGCTACAATGCTAGAAAGAATAACAGCACTTAATACAGTTATCCATATCATCGTGTACAAACTAGATATATCAGCTTCTTTGTCCCCTTCTATTAAAATAATAATGCCATTAAAACTGTTATTATTAAATAGTGGATTATAATAGGATTTATATTGTTTATTTAAATTATTAGTAAACTCTTTTTCAACTATCTTTCCAGACTTCAACATCTCCATATCAGAGCTAGGAATATCTACTTTAGTATATTTTAAATATGATAAATCCTCATCGGAAACAGCATAGACATATCCTTGACTATCTATAATTATTGAATCCATACCAACAGATACCTTTATTATTTTCATTGTATTTTTCAAATCTTCAAAGCCTATTTCATTATTTTTACTTAAAAACTCTGTTGTAGATTCTTCTATGATTTTTATATATTTGCTTATTCGTTGATTTTTATCATTGTGATACTCTTTGTTTATCCAAGTTGAGAAAAGCATTCCTATTAATATTAAAAACGCTGAAGTAATAGATGAAAATGTAATTAAAAGCTTGTATATTACACTTTTCTTCTTCATCTTCTTCATCTACTTCACCTCAAACTTATATCCAACACCCCATACAGTCTCAATTTGCCAATTATCTCCACCACTTATTTTTTCTCTTAATCTTTTTATATGAACATCTACTGTTCTAGAATCACCTGGATAATCATATCCCCAAACTTCACATAATAATTGCTCTCTAGTAAATACTTTATTCTTATTACTTGCTAAGTAATGTAATAATTCAAATTCCTTTGGTGGCATCTTAATTTCTGCCCCTCTATAAACCACATTGTAAGAATTTGCATCTATGACTAAGTCTGGATAATTTATTATCTCTGTATCTTTTTCATCGTAATTATATCTTCTCATTACAGCCTTAACTCTAGCTAAAAGCTCTTTAGGCTCAAAAGGTTTTACTATGTAATCATCTGCACCAAGCTCTAATGCCAATACCTTGTCAAAGGTATCTCCTTTTGCTGTTAACATTATTACCGGAATTTCACTGCTCTTTCTTACCCACTTTAGCACTTCTATTCCATCCATACCTGGAAGCATTATATCTAATAAAATTATATCCGGCTTAAAATCTAGAAATAAATTGCATGCATCTTTCCCATTAAAACATTTTCTTACTTCATAGCCTGCACTTAATAAATACATATTAATAACTTCACTTATATTTTCATCATCATCTACAATTAAAACTTTTCCTAATTTATTATCCATAAAAATAACACCATCCTTAAATTTATTATAATTGATTTCATAGATTTATAATTGTTTTTAGAACAATTATAAATAATAATTAATAATTGTTACAATTTATTAATTATGTTATATTACAATAAAAACAATAAGCCTCTAAAAAGTTTGTGCTTCTTAGAGGCTTTTTATCCTAATATGTATTAAACTTCAAATAATTTACTTATTGGTTCATCATCATAAATTCTCTTTATCGCTTCTGCAAATAAAGGTGCTACTGATAACGCCTTAAATTTAACTAATCCGTCTCTTTCTGGTAACTTTATAGTATTTAACATAACTAATTCTTCAATTGCTGAATTATTTATTCTTTCAAATGCTGGACCTGATAAAACTCCATGAGTACAACATGCATAAACATTTTTAGCACCTAAGTCCTTTAATGCATTTGCTGCATTTGCAATAGTTCCTGCTGTATCTATCATATCATCTATAAGGATACATCTTTTGCCTTTTATATCACCTATAATATTCATTATTTCTGATACATTTGCTTTTGGTCTTCTCTTATCAATAATAGCTATTGGCGCATGTAATCTATCTGCAAACTTTCTAGCTCTAGTAACGCTTCCTAAGTCAGGTGAAACAACTACTACATCATCATCTTCATCAAAGCCCTTCTCAACAAAATACTTAGCTAATATTGGTGAACCTAATAAATGGTCAACTGGAATATTAAAGTATCCTTGAATTTGAGCTGCATGTAAGTCCATAGTTAATACTCTATGAGCTCCTGCTGCAGTTAAAAGATCTGCTACTAATTTTGCTGTAATTGGATCTCTTGATTTAGCCTTTCTGTCTTGTCTAGCATATCCATAATAAGGCATAACTACTGTTACTCTTCCTGCTGAAGCTCTCTTAAATGCATCTATCATAATTAATAGTTCCATTAAGTTGTTATTAACTGGTGAGCTAGTTGATTGAACTAAGAATACATCTGCTCCTCTTACTGTTTCTCCTATATCTACAGATATTTCTCCATCGCTAAAAGTTGAAACCTTTGCCTTACCAAGTGGTAGTCCTAATATTTTTGCAATTTCTTCTGCTAATTCTGGATGTGAGTTTCCAGTAAATATTTTAATATTTTTTCCATGGGTTATCATTAATGAAGACCTCCTTAAAATTTTAAAAACTTTTGTTTATCTAAATACCTATTTGTTAGTAAGACCTTTTTGATCTACCCAACCTTTAATATTTCTTTGTCTAGCTCTAGCTACGGCAAGTTCGCCTTCTTTAACATCATTAACTATAGTAGAACCTGCTGCGATGTAAGTATTATCCTCAACTGTAACTGGAGATACTAAATTTGTATTACATCCTATAAAGCTATTATTACCTATTGTTGTAATATGCTTTTTCTTTCCATCATAATTAACTACTACTGTTCCACATCCAAAATTACAGTTTTCACCAACATTAGCATCACCTATATATGTTAGATGGGATACCTTTGTATTATTTCCTATATTAGATTTCTTAATTTCTACAAAGTCTCCTATTCTAGCATTATTTCCAATTACGGAATCAGGTCTTATATATGCAAATGGACCAACTGTAGTTCCTTCTCCAATTTTACTATCTATTATTACAGATGATTGAATTTCTACATTATTAGAAATCATACTATTTGATATCCTTGAGTTTGGATATAATACTACGTTTTCACCTATTTTGCTATTTCCCTCTATAACATTACCTGGATATATTACAGTATCTCTTCCAATTTCTACATCATCACCTATATATGTTGAATTTGGATCAATTAATGTAACTCCATTTTCCATATGTTTATTATTTATTCTTTTTCTTAATATAGTTTCTGCTTCGGCAAGTTGAACTCTTGAATTAACTCCTATAGTTTCTTCATAATCTATTGATAAAGCTCCAACTTTCTTTCCTTCATCCTTAAGTATTCCTATAACATCTGTTAAATAATACTCTCCTTGCTTATTATCATTAGATAATTTTTCTAGTGAGCTTAATAAGCTTTCAATATCAAAACAATATATTGCAGCATTCATTTCATTTATTTTTAATTCTTCTTCAGTACAATCTTTGTGTTCAACTATTTTTAAAACTTCTTCTCCATCTCTAACTATTCTCCCATAACCTGTTGGATCCTCAACTATAGAAGATAACAAAGTAGCATGGTTTTTATTTTCATTATGAGTTTCAAATAATTTTTCAATAGTCTCAGGCTTAATTAAAGGAGCATCTCCTGCAAATACACCTACAACACCTTTTTTACCTTTTAGAAAATCAATTGCACATTTTACTGCATGACCTGTACCTAATTGCTCTTCTTGTAATGAATAACTAATATTTCTTGAAGCAGTTCTCTCTTTTACTAATTCTGCTCCCTTTCCTATTATTACATTTATATCATCTATTTTAGCTTTTCTCATTGTATCAATAACATGATTAACCATTTCTTTACCACAAACCTTATGTAAAACTTTAGGTAAGCTTGATTTAATTCTAGTTCCTTGACCTGCTGCTAAAATCAATGCACACTTATACATAAAATACACCTCACTAATAAATGCTAAGGACAAACTTTTACTTTTTATTAAAAACGTTCGTAAACATCTTATTCTATTATATTGTATTAAGATAAGTATTTCAACCTTAAATCTTCCTTATATAAGCTGTATTCTTTACTTTTAAGCCCTAGAGCTTTTTCTTAATAATTTATTACAAAAAAATAAAAGGGATATCCCTTTTATTTTTCATTAACTAAAATTATTCAACGACTGTTTCTGATTCATCTTCTAGTTTAGCTTTTTCATAAGCTTCTAGGATTGATGCCTGGATTTTTTCTCTAGTGTCTGTGTTTATTGGATGTGCTATATCCTTAAACTCTCCATCTGGTGTCTTTCTACTTGGCATGGCTATAAATAGTCCATTTTGTCCTTCGATTACCTTAATGTCATGAACTACAAATTCATTGTCAAATGTAACTGAAACTATAGCCTTCATTTTTCCATCGGAAGCTATTTTTCTAATTCTTACATCAGTTATTGTCATTGCACTACACCTCCGTTGCTATGATAGATATAAAATTCTATAAAAATTGTAAAAATCCTCTTTTTATTTTAAATTTTTTTAATTTTTTTGATTTTTTAAAAAAATCTAGCAACTTTATGTAGTAAAAATATTTTTATAGTATAAAATTAGATGGTTTTACCTCTAATCCTTGTTCATCTTCTAGATTTCTAAGTTCAACTATAGAAATGTAATTATCTACTCTCTTTTGTGTCACCCCAATATTGTCAATTAAAACTCCAATTCCTATTAATTCACTTTCAAATTCATTTAAAAGATCCTTAATTCCTTGAGCTGTTCCACCACCTCTTAAGAAGTCATCTATAAATATACATTTACTTCTTGGCTTCATAGATCTCTTAGATAAAGACATTTGTTGAATTCTACCACTTGTTCCAGAAACATAGTTAATAGTAACTGTTGATCCTTCTGTTACCTTATTATCTCTTCTAATTATGATTAATGGAATTCCTAGATTTCTTGCAACTTCATAAGCTAATGGAATCCCCTTAGTTTCTACTGTAACTACATAATCTACACCCTTATCGTAAAATTCTGAAGATAATATAACTCCAGCCTTGCTAACAATTTGTGGATCATACATTAAATCTGTTACATAAATAAAGTTTCCTGGAACTATTCTACTTTTATCTTTTAACATTTCACAAATATCTTCAGCAAATTTCTTTCTGCTTTCATTTTCTATTCCCGGAATAAACTTTATACCCCCAGCTGCACCGGCAATAGTTTCTACTTTTCCCATTTCAAGTTTTTCTAATATTTCTCTAACTATTACTATATCTTCACTTATGGTTGATTTTGCTGCATTTAATAAATCTGAAAACTTATTAAGACCTATAACTTTATTAGGGTTTTCAGTTAAAATTTTAGTAATGGCAACAACCCTACTATTTCTACTTAGTTTTTCCAAAATAAATCACCTACATTTTTATTTTTTTCCGAATTATATGTTAGTTTTAAGCATCTAATATTCATATTTTATTCTATATCTTTCTCAATATCAATAGATTTTAATCAGTATTACCTGAAATACCTTATAATTTTGAAAATTTTTATAAAAATTCGCCAAAAAGTTTAATATATAACTTTTTAATGTGTTCATTTTCTTAAATTTGTATATAATTATAAGGTGAAAACTATTTACTTGTAATTAACAAATTTATTTTTATATAAAAGGAGTTGGTATTTTGTCATTCGATCTTAATAAGGATATAAATAAAAAAGTTCACTTTATAGGAATCGGTGGAATTAGTATGAGCGGACTTGCTGCTCTTTTATTAACTAAAGGTTATAAGGTATCTGGTTCTGACTCAAAAGAATCTGAAATTACTGAGAAATTAAAGGCTGAAGGTGCAGAAATATACATAGGTCATAATAAATCTAACATAAAAAATGTTGATTTAATAGTTTATACTGCTGCAATTCCCTCAGATAATCCAGAAATTATAGAAGCTAAAAAGCAAAATATAGAACTTTTAGATAGAGCTGAATTCCTTGGTTTAATAATGAAAGGTCATAAATATAATGTAGCAATAGCTGGTACACATGGTAAAACAACTTCTACATCAATGCTATCTCATATAACCTTAAAGGCTGATTTAGATCCTACAATATTAGTTGGTGGAGAACTTGATGTTATAGGGGGTAACTTTAAAATAGGGGATAGTGAGTACTTCGTTACTGAGGCTTGTGAATATAAGGAATCATTTTTAAAATTCTTCCCTTATATCGGAGTTATATTAAATATAGATGCTGACCACTTAGATTACTATAGAGATTTAAATCACATAAAGGAAACTTTTGAAAAATTCTCTAATATAATTCCTAAGGATGGATATTTAATTGGTTATTGTGAAGATGAAAATGTTGCTGAAGTATTAAGTAAGGCTACTTGTAATACTATCAGCTATGGAATAGATAAAGGTGATGTAAGAGCTACTAACATTTCATTTGATAATAAAGGTTGTGCAACATTTACAGTTTGTAAAGATAATAAGAATTTATTTAATGTTACTTTAAGTACTACTGGAAAGCATAATATATTAAATGCCTTAGCTACTATTTGTGTAGGTCTTATATTTGGTGTTTCTTATGAATCCATTATAGAAGGATTAAAAGAATGTAAGGGAGCTCATAAAAGATTTGAATATAAAGGTGAATTTAATGGAGCTACTATAATAGATGATTATGCTCATCACCCAGTTGAAATAAAAGCTACTCTTAGTACTGCTGATTTAATTCCACACAAAAATATTTATGCAGTATTCCAACCTCATACTTATACTAGAACTAAAACTTTATTCGAGGATTTTACTACTTGCTTTGATGATGTGGATGAGCTTTTACTTATGGACATCTATGCAGCTAGAGAAAAGGACACAGGACTTGTTTCATCTGAAGATCTTGGTAATGCTTTAAGAGCTAAGGGAATCAAATGTACTAATGTTCATAGTCACGAAGAAGCTGCAAATTATTTAAAAGATAAAGCATCAAAGGAAGATATCGTTCTTACTATAGGTGCTGGAGACGTAGTGAAAGTTGCAGATATTATTTTGAAAAAATAAATATAAATATTTATAATAACAAATACTATAAGTAGATAATTCTTATAGTATTTTTCATATAACATTGCCATCTTTTGACTAATACTCCAATAATCTTGATATTATTTAGCTTTATTGTTTCTTTTTATAATGATTTATTTTATAATTTACACATAACTAATTATTAAGTTAATTAAATTTATATATAGAGGTGATTTTATGGACTTATCAATGAAGATTAAAACTGCTGCAGATTTTATTATAAAAAAATCTAAGTATAAACCTGAAATCGGATTAATATTAGGTTCTGGACTTGGCTCACTAGCTGATTCAATCGAAAATCCAGAATTTTATCCTTACGAAGAGCTTCCTCACTTCCCAGTTTCAACCGTTGAAGGTCATGCTGGAAGATTAGTTATAGGTATGTTAAATGGAAAATGTGTTGTTGCAATGCAAGGTAGATTCCACTACTATGAAGGCTACCATTTTAATGAAGTAACATTCCCAGTAAGAGTAATGAAGCTTTTAGGAGTGGAAACTCTTATAGTTACTAACGCTTGTGGAGCTGTAAATGAGAGCTTTAAACCTGGTGATTTAATGATTATAACAGATCAAATTAACTTCTCAGGGGATAATCCTTTAATAGGTAAAAACTTAGATGAATTTGGTCCTAGATTCCCTGACCTTTCTAATGCTTTTACCAAGGATTTAGTTAATAAAGCTAAGGATATTGCAAATAAATTAAACATAGATATTAAAACTGGAGTTTACATGATGTTTAGTGGTCCAACTTATGAAACTCCTGCAGAAATAAGAATGTCAAGAATTATAGGGGCAGATGCTGTTGGTATGTCAACTGTTCCAGAAGTAATAGTTGCTGCACATTCTGGAATGAAGGTTCTTGGAATATCTTGCTTAACTAATATGGCTGCTGGTATATTAGATCAGCCTTTAAGCCATGAAGAAGTTATGGAAACTTCAGCTAATGTAAAAGAAAAATTTACTACACTTATGAATAAAATAATAGAAGAAATATAGAAATAGAAAAGGTGCTGTGTAAACAGCACCTTTTTTATCATTACCTCTTTCTTCTTATAATACTTCCCATGTATATAAGGGCACTTCCTAACGTTAAAGGAATTATTGGACTTACTCCTCCTGTATTTGGAAGATTCCAATTATCCTCACTTTTACTTCCTTCATCTTTAGAATTATTAGGAACTTCTATATCCTCTATTTCATTATTTCCCCCGTTACCTTCTGAAGCTCCTGGATTACTTGGTTCTTCTGTTCCAGGTTTACTTGGTTCTTGTGGTTTAGTTGTATCTATAGCCTTAATACTATCAAAATATATTGTAGATTCCACTGTCCATTTTCCTACATTTCCTTCTGGTACTATTGTGTTGCACCATATACCGAATCTTTCTACACTGCTTAAATCTATAGTCCCACCATTTTTACCTACAAAATCACTAAATTTCAATTTAACAAGTTTAGGTTCTGTTGTTCCTGCTAATTCTGGAAGGAATACCTCAAAATCCTCTCCATTTGTTGTAATTTGAATAACAAGTTTTTGAGCCTTTCCATCAGGATAAACCCAGAATTGAAGTGCATCAAACTCTGACCAATCTTGTCCTATCGCCTTAGTCATTCCAGCCCATCCTTCTGATGTCTTTTCAGTTGAAATTTTATAATTAAATGCTAACCCATATTTACCTTCATTAAATTTACCTTCTTCTGTTACTAATGTTGGAGTTAAAGAACATCCTGGTCCAACATTTGTAGCCCAGTTATTTTCTAATAGAACGCTTTCTCCATAATACCCTTCAAAATCATCTACTAATTCTTTAGGAGCTTCTTTTTCCTTTATATTGAATATTGCACTAATAGTATTTACAACCTTGTTTCCTACACACAACTCAATAATCCCTGTCTTTTCACCAATACTATCTAGCACTTCTTTTGTTATGTCCGCTTCATAACTACCGTTATTAAGAGTCGCCTTTAATGTCTTAATTTCATTTCCTAGGTTATCTCTTAAAACAAACTTAACCTCTCCATTTAAGTTCCTTATCCTAGCAGTTATTTTAGTTGAATTTAATATTCTACTTCTTGAAGCTGGTGATGTGATATACCCGTAAGAATACTCTTCTCCAATAGTAGTGCTAACAGACTTATAATCTCCAACACCATCTGCAAATACTGAAGATTCTTCATTATAATAATCAATAAATGAATTAATCATTTCATGACCTTTATTTTCATTTATCATATATGGTGCAAAAATATTTCCTTCATCAAAGTTTGCCCAAACCATATAATAAGGCATATTTGATTCTGCAACTATATTAGAAACATCACTAAACCAATTTTTATTAGGATTTCCACTTACAGGCATGCATCCATAATTCTTACGAATTCCAGTCTCTGAAACTGCTGATAGTTTCCCTCTCTTATTTGCTATTCCTTGTACTAAGTTTATAGTTTCTCTTAAAGAATTCATCCATGTATCCTCTTCTGCATTTTCAATAGGATTATCATGATACATATCAAACGCTATTACGTCTATAAATTCATCACCAGGATAGCGTGATAAATAGTCTTTTTCATTTTCAAAAGGTCCATTTGGAGAATATACATATAAGAAATTGTGAACTTCTTTAGTATCTCTAAGATATTCTACAGTATATCTGTATAAGTTTTTATATCCTTCTTCATCACAGAAGGCCTTCCCCCACCAGAACCAACTTCCATTATTCTCATGGAAAGGTCTAAATAATACTGGTACACCTTCTTCCTCTAAAGTATTAGCATACTCAGCTATTATGTCTAAATATCCAGTGTAAACTTCATTTAAGTCTCCTCCTGGCATTATTCTTGAAACTACGTCACCAGTTGTTATTCCTGGAGTATAACCTGAATAATCATAACTTCCATTTGAATTTTTACCCTTTTCAGCTACTAAAGCAAAGTTAGGCATATGCGCTGACATAGTTATTATTGAACCCTCATTTGCAGCATCTATTCCTAATTGTGCAGCCTTTTTAGGTAAAGTAACACCATTAGCTATATCCTCATCACTTAATTGAAGTTCTGCTCCTGTTAATGATAAAGTATCTATACCTACTATTGCAGCTAAAGAACCTGTTAAATCCTTAGTATCAGAATTACTTCCTACTCCTTTTAAAACAGCTTTATGATGAGTATCATTTTGATGTCCATATAAAGCCTTGTCTTCTTTACCTACTGCTTTTAAATAAGCATATAACTTTGCAGTTGTATTTGTTGAGTTTTTATCTACTAATCTTACAGAAGAATCTACGTCTAAAGTCGATACATCTATAACACTTTGAGGCTTTATCTCCGATGTTTTTACAACATACACATCCTCCGAAACAGTTTGTCCAAAACTTATATTATCTATATATATTGGTCCAACATAACTAGTTGATACTCCTACTGTACTTAAAATAATAGAATTAATTCCAACATTCTTAGAGTTAAAATCAACCTCAACTTTTACTTTTTTTAGGTTATTTCCTAAATCCTCTGCATTATCTAAGTTTATGTCCATATCCTTATTAACAGCATTTTCTATATAGAGCTTAGTTTTAAATCCACCAGTTGTCATTTTACTAGAATCATAAATAAAATCATAAGTTAATTTATTATATCCATTAAAATTAATAGGTTCACTTAAATCATTTTGCAGCTTTACTTCGCTCCAGGTAATCTTTGAATCCTTGCTATAATCAACATCTAACCTTATAGACCCAGCTCCAACTGTTTTATCATAAGAAATCTTTGGTTCTCCTGAGCTATATTGATATCCTCCACCATATTTCCAACTACCTATGCCAATACTTTCATTATCAAAATTCCATTCTATTGGTTTAACTGATGGTAATTCAATTTCTTCTTTTTCACTAGCTATAATAGATATATCATCTATTAATATTTCCCCAGAATAATCACAATTGTAAGCCGCTATTTGAAGCACTAATTTCTTTAACCCATTTGATTCTCCTATTGAAGTTTCAACTTCTACCCTAGAGTACCCATTTCCTAAATCAACAAATTTATCAGAAGTTAAATCTCCATAGGAACCACCTACCCATCCCCAGCTACTATCTGATGATCCTGTCCCGTATTTTATAATCCCATTAAAATTCTTCTTTTCAGTTGGAATTAATAAATTAAATTTAACCTTAGTATCTGCTTCTATATGATTATTGCTTTCTGTAAAAAATGAAAATTCATGTTTATTATTATCCCAATTATCTGTTCCATCAAACTTTGCATTGAATGACATAAACTTATTTCCATCTAGATCTTTTATAGAGACATTTTGTTTGGTTATGACTCCACCAACCTCATCTGGCAATAAGCTACTTTCAAAATCATTTGTATATATTGCAGTGTCATTTGTTATGGCATATGTGATATTTGGCTTTGGTAGCATAGAACATGCCATCATAAAAGATACTAAAAAGGATAAATCCTTAAATTTTCTTCTTAACATTAATTAAACCTCCCTATTTTAATTATTAAATTGAACCCTTTATACTCTAATCTTCTGTTTATTGTTATCCTTTACAAAACTTATTATATATATTTATATATAATAAGTTTATACTTTTAATTTTAAAATATATTTCTTTATAATTCAAGATAAATTCCTCAAAATAAAATTCTTGATTCTTTACCAATAATATACAATAATTTTATATATAGTATTTTCCGTTTTAAATTATTAGGGAGGTTAAAAATGAAAAAAGTTTTACTCAAGTTTATGCCTTTTTGGGAAAGTGACGTTATAGGTATTCTATCTAAAATAAGTTTAACTTTTACAACAATAATAATGGGTTTATTCTCAGGAACTATGTGTTTAATCTGCGGATTTATAATATTAAAGTTATTTATTTATTCAAAAGCTGATTTTACAATAGAGTATGCCTTTCGTGGATTGTTTTATTTCTTAATAGGTAGTGCGTACATATTTCATTATATTTTTACTAGAAAAGGGTTTTATTTAAAAAACTCAAAACTTCTTACTAAATCGTATATAATGCTTGCAATAGCTTATTTCTCTTATAGATTTATAAATTTTGAAATAAATATAACCAAGCTAATTTATACTATCATTATAATTATGACTTTAGGAATACCCTTAAATAAAGCTAAGGAAGCTTTCATAGCTCAAGAAAAATCTTTGAAGAAAGACTATTCTTCTAATTAATTTGTAAGGTGGGAAATAATATGAATAAGAAATTAAAGATTATATTAATATCGATTGTATTTATATTAAGTGTATTTTTTATATTTATAAAAACTATTAATTTACCAGAAAGAACCATAAAAAATTATATAGAATCTATAGATACCCATAATATCGATAGACTAAATAAGTGTGTTACTTATGATAATAGACTAGGAGCCAAAGGTATAGATACTATAAAAAATGCAATAGAGAGTATGAAATTAATTGATGTAGAATTAGTAAATGATGAATCTATTTATAGTAGATATATACATGGTAAGAGCAGAAGTTTTAAGGATGAGTTACCAAGAGATGATATTAAAATATATAAAGTTAAATATTATATAAAATATAAAGATGATAATAAATCAGTTAAAGATAGTGGTGAATATACACAAACTTATTATTTAATTAAAGAAAGTTATAGTAGAAAATGGAAAATAAATGATATAGGCGACTAATAAATTTTAATACTCTATGTGATGCTCATATTAAATATTATAATTTTTATAAATATTATAATATATAAATGTTATTTAACTTTTTAACATTTTTCATCATTAATTAAGTTCTCTATAAATCTATAAAATCATATCTTACTCTTAATAATATTAATAAACTTAATTGACACTCTATGCAGAATACTTAAAGTAATAAAATATGATAACATTATTATAAAACTATACTGTTTTATTTTTTTTACTTCAATCCAAAATGATAAATAATAACCAAGTGGATAGGTCCCCCACAATAAGAAAGGATTTTCTATCTTAAACTTATAACCCCAAAATTTTGAATTTATAGACATTTTTATACACATAATCATCATAATTAACAAATATATATTTAAAACTTTATTTTCTACTTTAAATAATATAGCTAAAATTAAAAATAAAATGGTGCAAATCACCAACTGCTTTATTGTAAAATTCGGATGTAATATTTCTACAATAAGTAGAGGATCTTTATTAGATGGATGAAAAATTAATATTACACTAGAAATAACAAAGATACTTAGGTGTATTATTGCAATTTTAAGGAAATTTTCTTCAAATTTAATTTTTTTCAAATCATTACCCCTTTTCACTTTCCAATTTATGGTGTAATTAAAAATATAAAATATATGGATATTAACATGTTTTATTTTGTTGATACATTGAGACTAGCTAATATTGAAAGAATAATTATAATAATTAAAATAGGATATATCTTTAATTTATAAAAAATCATACTATCATATAGTGTTACGTACTTGTTCTTAGGATACCATTCTTTAACATCAAAACTGACTTCATTAAATCTTGAATAACCTTCTTTAAATTCTCCATAAACAACAAATTCACTATATGAAGGAATTCCCTGCCTAAATGTTGATATACTTTTAAATGGAGTATTTCCAATTAAATTTACAGTATCTCTTGAAATAATTTTGTCAGGTAAAGTGTCTAGAAATCTATCTAAATGTTCTTGTCCATCAATAACTTTAGGCCCACCACTCCACTCATGGCATTTAATCTCTAGTCTTATTAAATTATCATATTCATATCTATCTCTTTCTGGCATTTTATAGGGTAAAAAAGGGATTGCAATTAAAATAATTAAAATAATAATTAATAAGAATTTTAATTTATATAATTTCATAGCTACTTCCTCCCCCAATTCTTATTTAATATTATATCACATTTAAATTTATTTTTTAAAAGTTCTGTTCTAACACCCAGCCTCTAACTTATAAAAAGAAGCTACTACTAGTGGAAATATATTTACACTATATAGTTTTGTGGGTATGCTTCTTATTTGAATTGCAAAGAATATCTAGTAATTATTATACTAATAACAGTAAAGTAAAAGCTTATTTTTCAAATGTAAATCTTGTTGCTTATAATCTTGATACATTTAGAATCCATTTCTTTTTCCATATGGAAATGATTGAAGTGATTTAGATTTCCTTATTTTATTAATATGACTAGTGATAGTTGAGGTTTAATATTTTATAAACTATAACTATTCTAATTTCACTAAATGGAATTTTCACGAAAAAATAAAAATTTACGGTTTTAAGCCATTTGTAGACTATAAAAAATTGAAAAAATCACTATTTTCAGTTTAATATAAATAAACTTAATTGAAAAAAGATACTATTTCTTAATCAATATTTGGAAATAGTATCTTTTCATATCTAAAATAGAAAAATAAATATTATTCTATTTAATTATTGTTATATCCTTAGGAACAGAGTTTAAAACTTCACATCCATCTTTAGTAACTAAAACTAAATCTTCAATTCTTACTCCAAAATAATCTTTTAAATATATTCCTGGCTCGATAGAGAATATCATTCCCGCCTTAATCTCTTCATGGTTTGTTGAACTCACGTCTCCAAAGTCATGATCTTCTATTCCTATACTGTGTCCTGTTCTATGAGTAAAATACTCACCATATCCTGCATTTTCAATATAATCTCTTGCAGCTTTATCTATTTCAGAGAACTTAACACCTTCTTTAACTTTTCTTATAGCACTTAGGTTTGCTTCCTTAACTATATTATAAATTTGGGCATGTTTTTCATTTGGTTCTTCACCAAAGAATACAGTTCTAGTCATATCAGAGCAATAAGAATTATAAACTCCTCCAATATCTATAACTATGCTATGTCCTTTCTTTATAGGAGTTTTATCTGAATGATGGTGTGGATCAGCTCCATTTGGACTAACTGCAATTATAGGAGGAAATGAAAATTCATTTACTCCATGCTTTTCATAAATTTCAGCTAATAGACTAGCGTAATATTTTTCTGTTTGACCTTCCTTTAAGTTATCCCAAACTTCAAGCATAACCTTATCATTTATTTCTGATGATTTTTTCATTAATGCTATTTCTTCAGCATCCTTTATCATTCTTAATCTATCTATAATTGGAGATCCATTAACAAAAGCCTTTGCTCCATTATTGTTCATTAATTTAATTAAGAAATGTGCCGGCCAATTTTTATCCACAGCTAAAGGTTTTTCTTTCTCCACAACTGTGCATAATATTTGTATTGGATCTTCTATATCTGTGTACCAAATTAAATCTATACCTAAGTCCTCATAAACTGGGAATAATTTATTAACAATAAGCTTATGATTTCCATTAGTATTTAAATATAAAGCCACCATTCTTTCTCCTGGTGAAAACCACTTTCCTGTTAAATAAAATATAGCAGGTGGTGATGATACTATCATTTGATTTAAACCTTGTTTTGACATTTCTTTTAATACGTTATTTACTCTATTTGTCTTCATAATTAACTCACCTCTGTTTTACATATATATTTATAATATACCTCATGAATAAAATAATATCTATTTATATCAATAATTTATAATGATATAATTAAATATATTTGTTTAGGAGGATTTACTATGAAAATAGCTGCAATTTCAGACATACACGGAAATATTTATTCACTAATGAAGGTTTTAGAAGATATAGATGAACAAAAAGTAGATTTAGTAGTTTGCCTTGGCGACTTAGTTGGTTATGGTCCTCATCCAAATGAAGTTGTTGCTTTAATTAAAAGAAGAGAAATTCCTTGTATAAAAGGTAATTACGATGCTTCAGTAGTTGATGGAGATTTTACTTTTATAAGAAATACATCTATTAATTCATTTTCACTACCTTGGGCTTCTGAAGAAGTTAGAGCTTCCAATAAGTTTTATTTATCTCAACTACCTAATGAGCTAAATTATGATATTAACGGAGTAAAAATTAAGTTTACTCATGGTAGCCCAAATACAATAAATGAATATCTATTTGAAGATGGTGAAAATACAAAGAATATAATGGAAACATTAGAAGAAGATATCTTAGTATGTGCTCATACTCATATCCCTTCTTACAAAAAGTTTGATGATAAAACATTTATAAATACAGGAAGTGTTGGTAAACCTAAAATAGGTCGTCCGAATGCTACTTATGCATTAATTGAAATAAAAGAAGATAAATCTGTTAATATTAAATTTAGAGAATTAGAATATGAATATAAAAGAATCGTAAAAGATGCACAAATGCTTAAATTTCCTAGCCAATTAGTTTCCTCTTATGAAAGCGGAACAGAATAAAAATACAAACATTTTTATAATGAAAAATTAAAAATTTAGAATGTAGAATTAAGGAAAAAAATCTTTCAGATTTTTACAGAAGGTGCTTCGCACCAATATATTTTAAGTTTTGCTGTGCAAAACATCCTTAATTTTACATTCTTCATTATACATTCTTCATTTAAAGATTGCTTTGCAATCTTATACAATAGTTATTAATCCTACTACTTTTAATTTTGATAAAATACTCTTATCCCCATTATGACACTTTTTAAAGACTTCACTATAATCAGCTCCAGCCTTCACTCCAATATGATTTTTATCTTTCAATTGAGGTACATCCCCAATATCATATATTATTCCATCCACGGCAATATATGCTGGCATTCCATTTTCACCATTATATAAAGCTAACTCATTCTCAGTTAATTGAATCAATCCATTCTCTCTTTTTTTATTATAAAAACTTACTTCATCTAAGTATGAATTAATTTGATTGCAAACCCTCTCCATAACTTCTACTAAATTATTTTTATATTCTTCTGGATATGTTAATATCATACTTTTAAGCTTATTTAGCTCAATAAATTTTTCTTCTAAGAAATTCTTATTTCTCATTTAACTCCCCCTAATTTATTTCCTTAAATTATCTTATGAATTAAAGTTGCAAATGTTAGTAAATTGATGTAAAATCTTAATAAAATGCATATATTATTATTACTATGACGAGAAGAGTAGCTTTATGGAAGTAGTTTTAGCGAGTAAGGAATGGTGTGAGCCTTATACGAAGCCTTTAGTGAAGAACATCTCTGAGTTTCTAACCGAACAAGTGGATATATTTTTCACTTAAGTAGACTTAGACGGATTCAAACCGTTATACCTTGAATGACATTATTAGTGTCAGATGAGTGGCTATTTTATAGCAACTTGGGTGGTACCGCGAAATTATCCTTTCGTCCCTTGTATTAGGGATGGAAGGTTTTTTATTTTATAAAATTTAACTAGGAGGAAAAGAAATGAGTAAAGTTGTTTATGTAAAATCTCTTTATAGAAACCAAGAAGAATACTTATCTAAAGAAGTTAAAGTTTCTGGTTGGATAAGAACATTAAGAGCATCTAATGCTTTTGGATTTATTGAAGTAAATGATGGTACTTTCTTTAAGAATGTGCAAGTTGTTTTTGATAACACAATTGAAAACTTTAAAGAAGTTTCAAAATTACCTATTAGTTCATCAATAACAGTTGTAGGTACTTTAGTTGCTACTCCAGAAGCTAAGCAACCTTTTGAAATTCAAGCTAAGGAAGTTATAATTGAAGGAATGTCTAGCTCAGACTATCCTCTTCAAAAGAAAAGACACACTTTTGAATATTTAAGAACTATAGCTCACTTAAGACCAAGAAGTAACGCATTCTCAGCTGTATTTAGAGTACGTTCAGTAGCTGCATATGCTATACACAAGTTCTTCCAAGAAAGAGGATTTGTTTATACTCACACTCCATTAATAACTGGAAGTGACTGTGAAGGTGCTGGAGAAATGTTTAGAGTAACTACTTTAGACCTACACAATGTTCCAAAGACTGAAGATGGAGCAATTGATTTCAAAGAAGATTTCTTCGGAAAAGAAAGTAACCTTACAGTATCTGGACAATTAAATGCTGAATGTTATGCTTTAGCATTTAGAAATGTTTATACTTTTGGACCTACTTTCAGAGCTGAAAACTCAAACACAGCAAGACACGCAGCAGAATTCTGGATGATAGAACCTGAAATTGCTTTTGCTGATTTACAAGATGATATGGAATTAGCTGAAGATATGCTTAAATACGTTTTAGAATATGTTTTAGCTGAATGTCCAGAAGAAATGGCATTCTTTAATCAATTTATTGATAAGGGAATCTTAGATAGATTAAACCATGTAGTTTCATCTGACTTTGGAAAGGTAACTTATACTGAAGCTGTTGAAATATTAAAGAAAGCTGATAAGAAGTTTGAATATCCAGTTGAATGGGGAATCGATCTTCAAACAGAACATGAAAGATATCTTACTGAAGAACACTTTAAGAAACCAGTTTTCGTAACTGATTATCCAAAGGATATTAAAGCCTTCTATATGAGATTAAATGATGATGGAAAGACAGTTGCTGCAACTGACCTTCTAGTTCCAGGAATCGGAGAACTTATAGGAGGAAGCCAAAGAGAAGAAAGAATTGATATTCTAACTAAGAGAATGGCTGAAATGGGACTTAACGAAGAAGATTACTGGTGGTATTTAGAGCTTAGAAAATACGGTGAAACTAAGCACGCTGGATTTGGATTAGGCTTTGAAAGACTTATTATGTATATTACAGGTATGTCAAATATCAGAGACGTAATCCCATTCCCAAGAACTACAGGACAATCTGAATTTTAGTAAAAAACTCCTAGTAAATATTATATTTACTAGGAGTTTTCATATATAAAATTAAAGTAAACTTTTATTAAATTTATAACTTTATATACGAAAATATAAATATAAATATAAAGGAGGATACCAATGAATTATTATGAAAATACTGAAGAAAATTTAACTCTTATTTGTTTAGAATGTAAATTTTATGGGACTAAAGATTGCATTAAATCAAAATGCAACATAGGATTTGCTTTAAATGCTATAAAAGCTTCAAATCCAAATTCTATTCAAATTATTACTGATGGACAAAAATTAATACCAAAGAGCGATACAAAATTATATAATAAGAATCTTATAGCTAAAGGTATTGCAAGTGTTTGTAAGATATGTAAGGAATGTAATAAAGGACATGATGATAACTGTACTATTTCTTTAGCTAGAAAATCTTTAGAACGTACTTACTTAAGTGATGACGTTGATTATCCTGGAAGTGTTTTGATGTATTTATTTAATGTATCTAAACAAGATCAGGACCTTGCTGATAAAATAAAATCTGAATATGATTCAATAGTTAATCAACCTAATGAAGAAGTTATCATGGACAAGTCTTCTGTAGCTAAAAAACATCCTATCTTAGTTGATTTAAAAGAAGATGAGACTTATTTTTGGTGCACATGTGGTAAAAGTTCCACTTCACCCTTTTGCAATGGTGCACATGTTGGAACAGATTTTACACCTTTAGCTTTTACCTCTAAAAAAACTGAAAAAGCCCATTTATGCGCTTGTAATCATACTAAAACTCCGCCATTTTGTGACGGATCTCATTTAAAACTAGTTTAAAATAAATATAAAAGGAAGTGCATAACACTTCCTTAATAAATTATTTTTCTATATTCTCTAAAGATATACCTTTATGTTTTTCTAGTCTTTTTAACTTAGGAGTAGTAATAATTTGTGCTCCATAAATTCCATTGTGGCCTATTACATAATAACTGATAAAAGCTCCAATTATATAATAAGGAATGGCTTCTGCTCCAAACAGATTAATTCCTAACATTATAGTTGTAATTGGAGTATTAGTTGCACTTCCAAAAACACAAATCATTCCAATAGCTGCTAGTAATGATGGTTCTATATTCGTTAAGTTACCTATAGCACCACCTAAAGAAGCTCCTATATCAAATAATGGAGTAACCTCTCCCCCTTGGAATCCAGCTCCTAAGGTTAATACAGTTAATATCAGTTTCTTTATTGGATCTAAAATATTTACATCCCCTGAAAAACCACTATCAATAAGCCACGTACTTAATCCCTCAAAATTATATAAGTTAAATATTATAATTACTAATAAAACTACACTTGAGGATATTATTGCTCTATATATATTATTTTTTATATTTTTACTATAAGAGCCCTTAACCAACTGAATTCCTTTTGAAAATAGTCTTCCAAAAATCCCAAATAAAATTGAGGATATTATTACTATTAATAATGTATATAAAGAAATATTTGGTACTGCTTTTATTATATGCGCTGCATGATTTATACCTAATGATTCTGTAACAAAATTAGCTGTATAGGAACCAATAAAGCAATATATCATTGCTTCATAACTAAGTTTTCCTATAAAGCATACTTCCATTCCAAAAAAGGTTCCTGCAAGTGGAGTTCCAAATACTGAACCAAAGGCTGAACTTATTCCAGCCATAACTAGAACCCTCTTTTCTTTGTGTTCTAATTTAAAAGTATTAGCTATTTTATTAGTTAAAGTTCCTCCTATTTGAACTGCTGTACCTTCTCTTCCTGCCGATCCCCCAACTAAATGAGTTAATACAGTAAAAATAAATGTTAAAAATGCCATTCTAAAAGGAACTTTCACATCCTTTTGAACACTTTCAATAATAAGATTATTTCCTCTGTTAGATCCTTTTCCGTATTTTGAATATGTATATGCTGTTAATACTCCAACTATAGGGATTAAAAAAATTAAATAAGGAAAACTTCCCCTTAATGTTGTAACTAATTCTAAGGATTTTAAAAATATTGCTGATATAATACCCATTATAATTGAAACTATAAAAGTAGAGATTATTAATTTAAAATTTCTCATCTTAATCCACCTTCCTAATAAAAAAGTACATCTATGTAATTTTGCTTATTCCGTCGCTTCGCTCCAAGTCATCGCAAAATTAATAGATGCACTTCAAAGCTGAATGATGGAAATCATAAAAAGTTATTCACAGGGTAACATTTTTATAATTTCCTATACATTAAAAAAAGACTATGGCTCTACGATTAAAATCATAGAAGTCATTAGTCTTACTTGACGGTTTAGATTTCTCACGGGAGAACTTCATTCCCAAAACTTATTTATGTCTTATTTAAATATTATAATACTAAAATTTATAAAAATCAATTTACTCATCTACTTATCATATAATGAAGTGTTTATTTAAAATTTCTATACTAAACCATTTTCTCTACTCCTATATACAATAAATGTTATTATTGATAATAATATCTGAATAACGCTAAGAATAATAAATTCACCTGTCGCTAAATATATATCACCTAATACTCTTATTGATATTAGTAAACTTACTAAAAATATTATTCCCATAATAAATGTAATTATTATTCCTTTCTTTCCCCCAATAAAAGTAGAAACTCCTGCTAATAAATTACCTAACCCATAAAAAAGTATTGCAATAATCCCTGGAATAACCCAACTTTTAAATGGTACCCTACCTAACCATTCTGGTGGATACTCTCCATATCTACCTAATACCATTCTAAATCCTTCGTATATTGCACCTAAGGCTAAAAATAAATCATAAGTTATTAACACCATTTTCATTTTATTATTTTTCATAATTCTCACCCCTTATGCTAATATTAGCACTTATAATAATATTTATCAATATATTTTTATTGTTTATCGATATAAGATTATAATAAAAAAAGCTGAGTTCCCTCAGCTTTGTATTATATATTTTTTATATTTCCGTACACTCTTCTATAACGAGAATAAACTTCTTTATAGGCTTCTACTGCTTCTTCCTTTGGATAATAGCATTCTTTTTCTTTTACTATTACCTTTACAGCATCTTCAAATGATTCAAACCAATTTAAAGAAACAGCTGCAATAATTGTTGCTCCAAGAGATGGTCCTTCTTCTATTTTTAATGATATTATCTTCTTATTAAATACATTTGCTTGAATTTGAAGCCAATCTTTTGATTTTGCTCCTCCACCTACTGAAATTATATCTCTATCACTATCATCTTCATAAATGCTAAAACAATCCTTTAATGAGAATGTTATTCCTTCGATTACCGCTCTTGCAAAATGATTTAAATCATGACTTTTATCTATTCCTATAAATGTCCCTCTTATTTTACTATCTGTATATGGAGTTCTTTCACCTACTATATATGGAGCAAATAATAATCCATTAGCTCCTTCTTTAACATTCGAAACACCACTTAATAATTCATCAAAGCTTTTATCCTTAGCAAAAGTATCTCTAAACCAAGTTAAAGAATCTCCGGCAGAAAGAGTTACCCCCATAGAATAATAACTACTTGGTAGTACATTATTAAACATATGAAGTCTTCCATGGTAATTTTTATACTCTTCTTCATACTTTAAATATACACCTGATGTACCTATACTTAATAAATCTCTATTTTTATTTATTATTCCTGATCCTAAAGCTGAACATGGGTTATCAGAACCAGCTGGGAAAATTTTAATACTTCCTTTAACATTTAATTTTTCCTTTAACTCATCATTCAATTCTCCTACACATTCAGTTGAATTATATATCTTAGGATACTTTTCTAAATCTAAATTCAAAAGATTCGCTATTTCTTCTGACCACTTTCCTTCTTTTACATCTAGCATTTGAGTTCCAGCTGCATCAGAAATATCTGTACATATATTACCTGTATATTTAAACACTAAGTAATCCTTAGGTAGGCAGAACTTTTTAGTTTTATTCCAATTTTCAGGTTCATTTTCTTTTATCCATAATACTTTTGGAAGTGTAAATCCTTCTAAACTTTTATTTCCTGTGATTTGAATTATTTTATCAGCAAAGTTATCCATAATATATTGGCATTGCTTAGTAGTTCTTGTATCATTCCATAAAATACTTCTTCTTATAGGATTATTTTCTTTATCTAACAACACTAAGCTATGCATTTGACCAGATATGCTTATAGCTCTTAGATCATGTCCTTCTAAATCTTTAGTTATCTTCTCTAAAACTTTAACTGAAGCATTATACCAGTCCTCTGGATCCTGTTCCGAGTATCCTTCCCTACTGTTATATAAAGGATAACTTTCCGAATGTTTTAATACTACCTCTCCGTCTCTACTTAAAGCTATTCCTTTGATTGAGCCTGTTCCTAAATCTAATCCTATTACATATTCCATAAAATATCCTCCTATTTAATTAATAAATTAGGGAGACTTTCTTGCCTCCCTTAAATCTTAAAGATATTCTTTTAAATAAACTAATGGATCTGTAGGAGTCATTATTGCTGTAATTTCTACTCCTCTATCTATTAATTCTTTAAATGCTTCCTTTTCTTCTGGTGTAACACTTATAGATGGTCTTATAACTTCTGTGTTTGATTTAGAAGACATATTTCCTACATTAATCTTCTTAATATCTAATCCATTTTTCACAAGATAAAGTAAATCTAATGGTGATTTTACAACAATAAATACTTTTTGTCCTTCATATTTTCCTGAAGAAATATTTTTTAATGCTGTTTCTCTAGTTATAATTGATGTGCTTACATTTGATGGAGCAGCCATTCTTAATACTGATTTCTGTAGATCATTATTAGCTACTTCATCATTAATAACCATAATTCTTGTTGCTCCTAAGTTGTTTGTCCACATTGTAGCAACTTGACCGTGTATTAATCTATCGTCTATTCTTATATGAATTATCCCTTTCATCTTATTATCCCTCCTAAACAAGTACTCCTAGTGCGTGTAAAATTATTGACATCACTATTACTAATAATATTAAATATGTTGGTTTAACTTTCTTACCTAATAAGTAGTACATTAATCCAACTATAGCTGCTGGAATTAACCCTGGCATTATTTGATCTAATATACTTTGTCCAGTCATTTCAATTTCACCTTGAACAAAGCTGAAACCTACAGTTGCTCTTATAACTGTAGACATAAGTCCACCTACAACCATTAATCCTAAAATAGAAGTTGCTTTAGTAATTGATTTCATTTTGCTTTCTAAAACATTTACTAACTTAGTTCCTGAAAAATAACCTGCTTTAAATAAAGGGAAACTAAGCATTTTTATAGCAACGCTTACTGCTATCCATAGGAATATTCCTGCTGGATTTCCTTCTATAGCCATATTTGCAGCTATTGCTCCAAATATAGTCCAAGGAATAACAACACATAAGCTATCTCCTAAGCCTGCCAAAGGTCCCATTAAACCACTTTTTATTGAACTTACAGCATCTGCTGCATTATTCTTCTCTTTTTCTTCAATAGCTATATTTAAACCAAAGACATATGGTGCTACCCATGGATTTGTGTTAAAGAATTGCAAATGCCTCTTAACAGCACTTTGTAATCCATCTGGATCATTTCTATATGTAAACTTTAAAAATGGCAATATTGCATAACAATAAGCTAAAGCTTGCATTTTTTCATAGTTAGATGATACACTGCTTGTAAATATCCATCTTAATAAAACTTTACTACGTATTTTTTTTGGTGTAAGTTCATTATTACTCATCTTCATCCATACCTCCTACTGGAGAAACAACTGTAGCTTCTCTATCATTTTCTCTCTTAAATTCAATTAATGCTATAGCTGCTGCTATAAGTGCAACTCCTAATAAAGGAAGTTTTAAATATATAGTAACTACAAATCCTATTAAAAGATATGCAAAATAATCTTTTGTAGGAAGATTTTTTAATAGTAAAGCTATACCAACTGCAGGTAAAATTCCACCTGCTACTTGAAGTCCACCTAATAACCATTCTGGACTTTTATTTATTAATGCATTTACTAAATCTGGTCCAAATATAGTTGCTAATAATATTGGAACTCCTGTAGTAGCACAAGTTAAAACTACTCCTAACATTTGCATTCTAGCAATACCATTATATTCTCTCTTATCTGCATAACTTTCAGCTTTATGAGCTAGCCATACACCAATAGTATTTCTTAATACATCTAATTGAACCATTAATAGAGCTACAGGGATACCGATAGTTATTCCAACATTAGGATCTTGTCCTGTTGAAACTGTTATAAATGTAGCAACAACACTAGCTGTTTGATAATCAGGTATTGATGCGCCTCCAAAGTTACTTATACCTAGGGACATTAATTGCAATGTTCCACCTATAAATAATCCTGTCTTAACATCACCCATTATTAATCCAACAATAAATCCTGCTGTAACTGGTTGATATGTACCGAACATAGTACTATTTTTTTCATAGTTGATAAAAAAACCATATAAAACAATTAATATTAATTGCCAAGCTTGAACTTCCATTCTCACATCTCCTTTTATTCATCCTCATTGTTACTTGTTTGATTTTTTAATTCTTCTGATAAAATATTTACAACTTTCATATTTTTAATATTCTCAATTTCTTCCGAAACTGAAAGATTTGAACTATTTAATAAAGCATCTAGAAAAATTGGTACATTTGCTCCAGCTAATATATCAACTTCTCCTTTTATTAGACCTATATTGTTTGTGCAAACATTAAATGGTGTTCCATGAAATAAATCTACTAATATAAGAACATTAGAATCCTTAATATCATTAAATACTGAAATTACTTTTTTCTCAAAATTATCAATTCCACTTTCATCTAATATTATTGGATATACATTTTCAGTATCCTTTGTGAAGAAATGAATTGTATCTAAAATTCCATTAGCGAAATTTCCATGTGATGCTAAAACTATTTTATACATTTTTATCTCACCTACTATACTAATAAATTTTTAATATATGATCCTTCCTTACAAAATACAGGAATATTATCTAATGGTGCGTCAATAGTAATAAATTGACCACCTTCATATATCTTTTCTGTATTAATATCAATCCAATTATTTCCCTTTGGTAAATAAACCTTTCTTTGTCTATCTCTATAGTACATAATTGGAGCTACAAGTAGCTCTGAACCAAACATATATTGATTATCTACTGTCCAAGCTGTTTCATCTTCTGGATAATCAAAGAATGTAGGTCTCATTATTGGTTCTCCTGATTTATGAGTTTCATTAAATAGCCCTGATATATAGCCCTTTAATTTTTCTCTTATATTTATATACTTAACAAATATCTTTTGAGCTTCCTCACCATATGACCAAATTTCGTTATCTGCACCACTTTCACATTGACCTCCACCATCTTTTCCAAGAGGTTTTTTATGAGGTTGTCTATCTCCATGCATTCTAAGAATTGGAGAGAATGTTGCATATTGGAACCATCTTATCATTAACTCTCTGAATTCTGGATCATTTATATTTCCACCATGGAATCCTCCTATATCAGTTGTCCACCATGGATTTCCTGCAATACTCATATTTAATCCTGTATTAACTTGATTTCTAAATGCTCCAAAACTAGAATCTATATCTCCAGACCATACTAAAGTTCCATATTTTTGGCTTCCAGCCCAACAACCTCTAATTAATGTTACAGGAGTTTTATTTTCTTTCGCTAATCCGTCATATACAATTTTAGAAAACTCATTAGGATATAAGTTACCTACTTTTAAGTCAGTTCCTAAGTGATATCTATAGTTATCAAAATCATATAATGCATAGCCAGGCTCAGCTACATCAAGCCAGAACATAGATATTCCATTATCATAGTAACTCTTCTTCAATCTTTCCCAAACATAATCTCTTGTTTCAGGGTTAGTTGGATCTATGAATACAGTGTTACTTAATTGCTGCATTGTAATCCTTACTCCCCTATTAACTTTAACTAATAAACCCTTTTCAATAGCTTCATTATAATTCTTAGCATTTTGTGATATTGTTGGCCATACAGAAATCATTGTTTCTATACCCATTTCTTTTAACTCATCTACCATCTTTTGTGGATCCGGCCAATATCTCTTATCAAAATCATAATGTCCTTGCTCTGTCCAATGGAAGAAATCTATTACTAAAACTGATGGTGTAATACCTAGCTCTTTATATTTTTTAGCTACTTCTAAAACTTCTTCTTGTGTTTGATATCTCATCTTACTTTGCCATAATCCTAATAGATTTTCTGGCATTTCAGGTGCTCTACCAACAACACTTGTATAGTTTTCTATTATCTTTTTTGGAGTATCTTCTGATGTTATCCAGTAATCTAAATAATCAGTAGATTTCATAGTCCATTCTGTTATATTTTTTGCAAAATTTACTTCTCCAATACCAGGATTATTCCATAAGAATCCATAATTTTTGTTTGATATATAAAACGGAACTGTTAGCTGGCTATTTCTATGGGCTAATTCTAATTTACAATACTTTAAATCTAAGAATGATTGTTGATATTGACCCATTCCAAATATTTTTTCATTTGGAGCTGACTCAAATCTTTGAGTCAGCTTATAATCTCCATTTAAGGAAGGGGTAAACTCTCTAGCTCTTAGCTTTAAAGTACATGAAAACCCAGTAATACTTTTTACACTAACATCTTCGTTACCCATATCATTAGCAACAGCTCTTTCTCTAATATACTCTTCTAATAATATTTCATCCTTAGCATTTTTAAATACTATTCTATTTCTATTAGTTACATATGCTTTGATGTTTCCATTAATAATTTCTGCTTCATTTAAATCTTCAAAAATTTTTATATTTGCTTTAGTATTTTCGACCTTTTCTGTTAATGCATTTTCATATTGAGGAATATCTCCATAAGGTGTTGATCTAACTCTAAAACTATTTTTCCCCCATGGCTCTATACACAATATTTCATTATCATATTTGCGAAAAAGCTTATTATCGATAGTGTAGAACATTAAATCCCCCCCTTAATAAATATAGTCATTAAGCTTAGATTTTACATATTCAATATGTGATGATTTGTTGTTAACTTCTTTTATTGATAATGCATAGCTAGTTAGTGACTCTAAGTCTGCTTCATTATTCAATAAATTATTTCCTAAATCGCTCTTATAAGATGAATATCTTTCCTTTTTGATGTTATCTAAATATTCACTTTCAATTATTCTTGCTGCTGCCTTTAATCCTCTTGCATAAGTATCCATTCCTGCTATATGAGCTATAAATAGATCTTCTTGTTCAAAGGAACTTCTTCTAACCTTAGCATCAAAGTTTATACCACCATCATGTAATCCACCATTTTTTAAGATTTCTATCATAACTAATGTAGTATCATAAAGATTAGTTGGGAATTCATCAGTATCCCATCCTAGTAGTGAATCTCCTTGGTTTGCATCTATTGAACCTAATGCATTATAGTTTCTTGCTATATTTAATTCATGTTCAAAAGTATGTCCAGCTAACATTGCATGATTTGCTTCTATATTTAACTTAAAGTCTTCCATTAAATCATATCTTTGAAGAAATGCTAATGTTGTTGCAGAGTCAAAATCATATTGATGTGTCATTGGCTCTTTTGGTTTTGGTTCTATTAAGAAAGTTAATTTATGATTAATCTTCTTAGTATAAGCTACTGCCATTTTATATAGTCTTGCTATATTTTCTTCTTCAAACTTAATATCTGTATTTAGGAAACTTTCATAACCTTCTCTTCCACCCCAAAATACAAAGTTCTTACCACCAAGTTTTTTACTTATATCTATTCCTTTTTTAACTTGAGCTGCTGAAATTGCATAAACATCTAAGTTAGGGCTTGAAGCTGCTCCATTAACATATATTGGATTAGAATGTCTATCCGCTGTATTCCATAAAAGCTTAATACCTGTCTTGTCCATTTTTTCTTTCATGTAATCAGTTATAACATCTAGGTTATGGAAGAATTCTTCTAAGCTATCTCCAAAAGGAGCTATATCCATATCATGGAAGCAAAAATATTCAACTCCTAATTTTTCGAAGAACTCAAAAGCTGCATCTACTTTGTTCATAGCAGTTTTCATCGGATCTTCTGTATTCCAATTTCTTATATTTGTTGCCTTTCCAAAAGGATCTGCTCCATCTTGATTAAATGTATGCCAATAAGCTACTGCAAATTTAAGATGTTCCTTCATAGGTTTTCCCATTACTATTTCTTCTGGATTATAATGATGGAAGGCAAACATATTATTACTGTTTGGTCCTTCATATTTTATTTTTTGTATGTTACTAAAGTACTCCATATATACACCTCGTTTTAATTAGTTAGTTTTCCTATCTAACTTAATGATACATCCATATTTTTTCTGTGTCAATGTTTACATTTGAAATTTTTTAAAAATTTTAAAATTTGGGTTTATTTATAATTTTTAAATTTATTCTTTTTGAACTTTTTTCTTTGCTATGCTATATTATTCTAAGAATACTTAAAGAAGGTGTTTAAAATGGATAATAATAAATTTAATATAAGAAAATTTAATATAGTAGAAATATTAACTCTTCTATTCAAGAAACCTAATATTTCTAGAATAGATATTTCAAAACTAATAAATCTTAATAAGGCCAGTGTTTCTGAAATAGTAGCTCTTTTAATAGAAAATGAATTAGTTAGTGAGATTGGAACTGGAAGTAGTGGTTCTAGCGGAGGAAGAAAACCTATACTTCTTAAGATAAATGAAAAAGCTGGTTGTAGCTTAGGAATTGATTTAGGAATTGATTATGTTAGCTTTTTACTTACTGATTTAAACAAAAATGTATTGTTTTATGATTATTATGAAGAAATAATAAATAAAAATAATGTAATCGAAATTATTGTAAAGGTAATCAATTCTTTAGAAAGCCTTTTAGCAGAATATAAATATGGATTAATAGGAGCTACCTTAGCAGTTCATGGTAGAGTTTTTAATGACAAAATTAAATTTACTCCATACTATGATTTAGACGAAATAGACTTAATAACAGAACTATCTTCACTTATGCCAAATATTAATTTTTATTTAGAAAATGAATCTAATTTAGCAGCTGTTGGAGAATTTGAAAACTCAATAGAGCCTTTAAATAATGCAGTCGTTATAAATGTTCATTCCGGTATAGGATCTGGTATAATAATTAACGGTGAATTATATACTGGTTTTGAAGGAAGGGCAGGAGAAATAGGTCATATTGTACTTATCCCAAATGGAAAAGAGTGTCCTTGTGGAAATAAGGGTTGCTTTGAACAATACTGTTCAATTCCTGCTTTATTAGATGATTTTAACAAGAAATCTGATATAAAGATTAGAACTATAAAGGAACTTTGTGATTTATATAATTCAAATAACAAAATAGCTGTGGATACAATAACAAAAAATATTGAACTTATGTCCATTGGAATATCTAATATATTTAACTTATTTGCTGCTGATAATATATTTATTCATAGCGAAATAACTCATTATATTCCAGATTATCTGAATTTAATTAATAATAAAATAAATACAATATTTTCTAAGGCAATCACCATTCTTCCAAACGAATTAGATAATAAATCTAATTTATTTGGCGGAGTAAATCGTTGTATATATAACTTTTTTAATGAAATTCCTGATAAATTATAAAAGGTGGATATTAATATCCACCTTTTAGCTTTTTATTTGCTTTCTACTATTGAAGAATTTTTTATAACTTAAATAAGTTGCTATCATTACTGAAAGAGATGTTGATGAAATAATCATAAATGTAACCATTATTTGAAACTTAACTGCTATTAGTGGAGACGTCCCCCCTAATATTAATCCTGTCATCATTCCTGGTAATGAAACAATACCTAAAGTTTTAGCTGAATCTATACTTGGCATTATTGATATTTTTATACTATCTCTTATTATATCTTGAGATGCATCCTTTATATCTGCACCCAATGACAGCTTAACTTCAACTGCAGTTCTATTATTTTTATAAGTTGATATTAAATTTTTATAGGCTAAAGATAACGCAACCATTGAATTACTTACAACCATTCCTGCTACTGGAATTACCTCACTTGGAGTGAATTCTATAGCCTTAGACAAAACTAAAACGCTCATAGTAATGCTTGTCCCAACTAGTATTGATATAAAGGAAATTAATAATTGATTATCTATTCCGCCCTCCTTCTTTTTTGTATTTAAGGCTGCATTAAATATCATTAGTAAGATTAGTATAATAGTATATATAGGATTTTCCAATCCAAAAATAAAATCTAATAAATATCCAACTATAATAAGTTGAATTATTGCTCTTATCATACTAAATATAATATCTTTCTCTAAGTCTAATTTATCTTTATAAGAAATAAAAACCGGAATAGCAACTAATACCGAGGATAAAACTAAAGCCTTTGTACTCATCTCTCAATCACCTCTGTCTTCTTTATTTTTCCTTCTTCCATAGTTATTTTCTTATTAAATATCCTTGTACTTTGCTCTTCATCATGAGTTACCCATACTATAGTTATTCCTGAATTATTTAGCTCTTTAATATATTCTTCTACAATAATAGTATTAGCTTTATCTAAAGCCGATGTTGCTTCATCAAGTAATAGTACATCTGGTAAAAACATTAAGTTTCTAATTAAAGCTATTCTTTGCTTCTCTCCACCAGATAATAAGTTTATGTCTTTACTAAGATACGAAGTATCCAATTTAAATACATCTAAGAGTTCCTTTACTCTTTTATTATCTATTTTTTTATTTCTTATTTTAAAAGGAAACTCCAAATTATCTTTAACTGTTCCTCCAAAAAGATATGGTAACTGCGTACAATAACTTATTTTTCTTCTTAACTCTATGGGATTATAGGATAAATAACTAGACTCCTTGTACTTAATATCTCCTGAAGTTGGAGATATTAAATCTGCCAAAAGTCTTAAAAGTGTACTTTTTCCGCCTCCAGATTCTCCTACTATTGAAATACATTCACCTTTTTTTATTTCTAAAGAAATATTATTTAAAATATTTTTTTCTTTATCTTTAAAATTTAAGTTTTCTATTTTTAATATGTTCACTATATCACCATCCTTTACTAATTATCGAATTTCAATATCGTATTTTGATATTAACATATGCTAACTTTTTTTTCAAATAAAAAAGTGTATCTATATAGTTTTCTAAAGCATAAAAATAAGGATGAATGATGTATTACAATATTTTAAAATTTCAATACATCATTCATCCTCATATATCAATAAAACATAATTTATTCACATAACCTCATCAACTAATGTTTTTAAGTTTTTCTTTAACTCTATTAAAAGCTCATTTCCCTTTTCAGTATTTTTATAATACTTCCTAACTTTACCGTTAACTATTTTATCCTCTCTTATTAATAAACCTTCTTCTACCATAGATTTCAAAATGGGATATACAGTTCCTGGACTAAGCTTATACCCATGTTCCTTAAGTTCTTCCATAATCCATGTTCCATAAAAGTCCCCTTCACTTCCATGATGTAAAATATGAATATATATTAGACCATTAAGTATCTTTCTTATTATTTGATCTTTCAAAGTTTCATCCCCTTATATTAACCTTAAACTTTATAAGTACTCTTATTATATCTCATTATTATAATTCATACAAAATAATTTATCCTTCTTAAACTCTTATTTTATATAAGCATTTTCTATGTAATTAAATGTATTATTAGTATATAATTGTATTGTAATTATTGTGGAAAGGATTGATTTTATAATAAAAAGAGTTTTTAATTTATATTTTTTAATTCTTATTTCATTTATTATGGCAGGATTTTCATTATCTAATTTAAATAATGAAGAAATAGAAATAATAACACCAAATGTATCAAAAGAAGAATCAATACATAATGATATGGTATTACTTGATTATGCTTCTGATGATATAGTTATATTTCACAGCTACTTTGGATTATTTGTTTATGATATTAAATCCAAAAAAATAATAAGAAGCTTAGACCTAGAAAACCTTAACTTACATCAAATTCAAGGAGATAATTCTTGTGAAATTACAGTAAATAATGATGCTAGTATAATTCAATTAAGTACTGTTCCCAAAGAATCAATGTATATCTACAATATTGAAGATAATATTCTTCTTAAAAGTAAATATAAAGATATGAAAAATAAATCAGACACAAAGATAAAACCTTATGAAATACAAGGTGATAATCAATTCATGGTATTATATGGTGTTGAATTTGATAACGGAGATTTTGGCTATTTAAAAACTGAAGACTCTACAATAGAATCCTTAGAATATATTCGTGGTGATAATCACTATAAAATTTTTGAATAATAAAAAGGAGGCTTTATTATGCAGTTAGAACAAGGTGTTGAAACTTTACTTCTTTTTGGTTTTTCCATCATTCTAGTAATAGTAGCTATATTTATATTTTTTCTGTTTTTTAAATATAAGAATAAAGGTTTATTGTGGTTTATTCCCCAATTACTATTATTATGCTTATGTTGCTACTTATTTTTACTCCTTACTAAAAATGAATCTTTTGTATCTCATGCAATGCTTTCGGAAGAAAATAGTTTAATTATTGGTTACTTGGGAATTAGCTGGGCTTTGAGTATGTTTTTCATGATATTAGGTATTTCTAGTATATTAAAGCATAATTAATATACTAGAATCGAAAAAATATAAAAAGGGCTGTTATAAAACAGCCCTTACCTTAATTCTACATTCTTAATTATTAATTTTTAATTATTCTACTTGCTTCTTCTCTTTGCTAGCTCATATAGTGTATGAACTGGAGCTCCTGTTCCACCCTTAACTCCTAAATCACTATTTTTAGAAGTCCAAGCTGTTCCAGCTATATCTAAGTGTAGCCATGGCTTATCTTGAACGAAAGCTTCTATGAATAATCCAGCAGTTATTGTTCCTGCATATCTTCCACCACTGTTCTTTAAATCTGCTATATCAGATTTAATTAACTTTTTGTAATCATCAAAGGCAGGTAATTGCCACATCTTATCTCCAGTGTATTCTGAAGCTGTCTTTAATTCTTCAAAGAAGTCTTGGTTATTTGTAACTACTGCTGTAGTAGTTTCACCTAACGCAACTAATGCTGCTCCTGTTAATGTTGCTAAATCTATAACCTCATTAACCTTTTCTTCTGTAATAATATAGTGAACAGCATCTACTAAAGTTAATCTACCTTCGGCATCTGTATTAACAACTTCTATAGTTTTACCAGCCATAGTTCCTATTACTTCACCTGGTTTATATGCTTCACCAGAAATTAAGTTTTCGCAAGCTGCTACAACTGCAATTACATTAAGTTTTAATCCTCTTTTAGCAATTATAGACATAGCACCTATAACTGAAGCTGCTCCCCCCATATCTGATTTCATATCTAACATACTATCAGTTGGCTTAATTGAGTATCCACCTGAATCATAAGTTAATCCCTTACCTACTAGACCAAGAACATTATCTTTATTATCCTCGTCTCCAAAGTATCTCATAACTATAAGCTTAGGCTCTTTTGAAGATCCCTTTGCAACATTATAAAATGCTTCCATTTTTAAAGCTTTAATCTTGTCAACTCCGTGAACTTCTACTTCAAATCCACTTTCATTACCAACCTTAACTGCTGCTTCAGCTAAAGTTTCTGGATAAATAATATTTGATGGCTCATTAACTAAGTTTCTTGCAATTATTATTCCCTTAGCTACTTCAATACCTTCATTTATAGCCTCTTCTATTTCTCTTGTAGCTTCTTTTATTCCACATCTAGAAATTGAAATATTTAATTCTTTTTCTTCCTTAGCATCAGTTTTATACTTATTAAATGTATAGTTAGCTAATTCTGCTGATGTTGCCATAGCTTTAATTAACTCTTCAAGAGTTATTTTTTCTGTATGAGGAACTCTTAAGAATATGTTTGTAAGTCCTAAGTCCTTAACTTTCTTAACTCCCCTTCCAGTTGCTTCTCTAACATTATCTAAAGTTAGATTTTCTTCTTTTCCTAATCCAACTAAAACTACCGTTTGAATAGTTTCATTTAAGTTTCTTGTGAAAGTATATACTTCACCATTCTTTCCCTTAAATAAGTCCTTTTCTTCTGCAAATTTTATATTTTTATTTAACTCTTCATTTGATACTTGTAACTTATCTTCTAGTAAATATATAACTAGAGCATCTGCTGTTGAACAAGTTAAGTTTCTATAATTTATGCTCATTTAATCACCTCTTCGTAAACATCCTTTTACTCATAATACCACTATTAGAAAATCTATTCAATGGATAACTATTATTATTTAGAATAACTTTTTGAAAATTTATAATTTTGTTGTATAAAAAACTTAAAACTGTAAATACTACTAATGTAGATACAAAACCTGTTTATACAGGTCCCATCCCCCATTTATTTATAAAGCGCTTCGGCGCTTTTTTATTTTACAAATTTATGTAAACCGTCTTAATTAGTGGTATAATTTTATATATTAAATTATTTACTTAAAAAGGGATGGGATAAGTTTATGAATACAAAAAAACCTTTAAAATTACTTATATTATTAACATTGTCCTTATGCTTTATACTAATATCAACTGGATGTACAAGTATGAATAAGGCAGAAAAAACTTTTAATACCTTTACTGAAAAATGGGCTAATGCTGATTATTTAGGAATGTATGAAATGCTAACTAATGACTCTAAAGAATACATATCAGAAGAAGATTTCGTATCTAGATACACTAATATATTTACTGCTATAGGTGCTAATAATCTCTCCTTTGAAGTTAATGGAGAAAAAGGGAAAGATGATGGAATTATAACTATTCCTTTTAATCTTAATATGACAGCAATCACTGGTGATCTCAAGCTTAATGATTATAAATTATCTTTAATTAAAGAAGATAAAGATTATAAAGTAAAGTGGGATGAAAGTTTAATTTTCCCTAATATGATTAAGGATGATAAAGTTAGGGTTTCAGTAACTCAAGCAAAAAGAGGAAGTATTCTTGATAAAGATGGAAGAGTTTTAGCTAGTGATGGAGATATAAGCACAGTGGGTATTTACCCAGCTAATTTTAACGAATCCAATGTAGAATCTAAAGTCAAAGAACTTGCTAATGTTTTAGATATAAGTGAAGAGAACATTACCAATAAGCTTAACGCTAATACAAACCCTGAACATTTTATTCCTTTAGTAGATATACTAAATACTGATCCCAAATTAAATTCACTCCATAGCAGAGATTCAGAAGGAATTATAATTAAGTCCAAATTAGGAAGAATATACACTGGTGGAGAAGCCTTTGGCAGATTAATTGGGTATATAGGAAGTATTACTGCTGAAGAATTAGAAAACTTTAAAGATAAGGGATATAATGATACTAGTTTAATAGGTAAAGCTGGATTAGAGCAAGTCTATGAAGATACTCTAAGAGGTGAAGATGCAGCTGAAATATACTTAGAACGTGGTATGGATAAAATAATTATAGCTAATAAAGATGTTAAAAACGGTAGCGATATAACTTTATCTATAGATTCAGATTTACAAAAAAAGATTTATAGTGAGATGACTGGCGAAAAGGGAGCTGCTACAGCTGTTAACCCTAAAACTGGAGAAGTTCTTGCAATGGTAAGTGCGCCTTCATATGATTCAAACACATTTACTACTTATATAAGTAAAACTCAAAAGGCTAAATGGGAAGAAACTAATAATGCTGATGAAATAAATAGATTTAATAAGACTTATTCACCTGGTTCAACAATGAAGTTATTAACTTCAATAATAGGTCTAGAAAATGGAATTATTGATCCAAAGGAAGCTAAAGATATTAAAGGTTTAACTTGGCAAAAAGATACTTCTTGGGGAGATTATAAAGTTACTAGAGTAATAGATCCTAATAAATCTGTAACCTTAAAGGATGCTGTAAACTTCTCTGATAATATTTACTATGCTCAAGTTGCTTTAGACCTTGGTTCTGAAAAATTTATTAAGGGTCTAAAAAACTTTGGAATAGGCGAAGATTTAACCTTTGAATATCCTATGGAAACTTCTCAAATTTCAAATGATGGAGAAATAAATAGAGATATTTTACTTGCAGATACTGGATATGGACAAGGTGAGGTTATGGTTACACCTCTTCATGTTGCACTATTTTATAGTTCTCTAGCAAATGAGGGTAATATAATGCAACCTAGATTAGTTGTAAGTGAAAATTTTGAAGCTAAAGTTTGGAAGGAAGGCTTAATTTCTAAAAATAATCTACCTACTTTAATTGATGCATTTACAGCTGTAATTAATGATGCTGGAGCCACTATTTCAGATGGAGCTGTACCTGGACATAGAGTTGCTGGTAAATCTGGTTCTGCTGAAATAAAGCAGTCTCAAGATGATACCACTGGAACAGAAAATGGATGGTTTGTATCTGTGGATCCAGACTCTGCCAAAATTTCACTTGCTATGATGATTGAAGATGTAAAAGGAAGAGGCAGTAGCCATGTTACTGTTCCTAAAGTAAGAAATGTTATGGACTATTACCTTAATAAGTAATATCTCTAAATAAAATAATGAAAACAATGAAATTTTAATATTATATGTATGTGAAGGAATAAATTTATGAAGAAATATATTGATACTGGAAATTATGAGGATTTTAAAGCTCTTTTTAGTAAAGGACTAGAGGATTCAGTATCCATAGATGAATTTAAATCTTTATTTACGGATAAATTAAAGGAATTCAGCCTATAGCTGAATTCCAACCTAAATTTAAAATTATTCATTTTTAATTTGCTATAATAAAGCTACTTTATTATAGCTTTTCCATCTTCAAATTTTTCTATAATTGCTAAAGATTCAACTCTAACTCCCATTTCTTCAAGTACACTTCTTCCTTCTTGGAATCCTTTTTCAATTACTATTCCTATTCCTATTAAGTTTGCTTTTGATTGATTTACTAAATCAATTAAGCCTTTAGTTGCACAGCCCTTAGCTAAAAAGTCATCTATTATTAGTATGTTTTCGCCTTCATTTAAGAATTGTTTTCCAACTCTAACTTTATATGTCTTATTTTTAGTGAAAGAATGTACTTCTGATTCATATACTTCTTTATCTAAGTTTAGGCTTTCTGTTTTTTTAGCAAAAACAACTGGAGCATAATCAAAATACTGTGAAGTAACTGCAGCTATTCCAATTCCTGAAGCCTCTATTGTTAATATCTTATCTATTTTTTCGCCTTCAAATCTTCTTTTGAACTCTTTTCCTACTTCATTTAAAAATTTAATATCCATTTGATGATTTAAAAAAGAGTCAACCTTCAATATATTTCCTTCTCTAACTTTTCCTTTGTTTCTTATCATATCTTTTAATAATTCCATGTGCTTTCTCCTTTACTACTTAGTAATATAGTATTCTAAACGCTTGTCCTGCTAATTTAGCAATAAAGCCAAGAAAAAAACTCATGGCAATACTTTTCTTCGTAGTTAGGATATTTACGGTCTCCTAGTAGAAACACTTGAACCTTATTTTCAAGCATATACGAATACTATAACTTTCTTTTTGATAATTATAATATTTTAAATGAAATAAGGCAAGTTTAATAATCCAATGTTATTATTTTACATTTTTTAATACTTTCTTTTACATCTATAATTCTTTGATTACTAGAACCTCTAAATTTTAAGCCTTCTTCTTTTTTATCTTCTTCAAATCTCCCATCTACAAGCACATCAATATTATTTATAAGCTCTTTCCAATCTGGTCTGTTATCTATATTCTCAAGGATATATTCAAATTTATATCCAGTATAACTCCAAATATTTAAGTTTTTTTCTTTAAAAGCCTTTGCCATATATGCAAATTCTTCTGCCCTTTCAAATGGATCTCCTCCACTAAAAGTAATCCCTTTAATCATAGGATTGCTATAAACATCTTCTATTAATTCCTTAATGTTTTTTTCTTCTCCTAATGAAAAATCATGTGTTTCAGGATTAAAGCATCCTTTACAATTATGATTGCATCCTTGTGAAAAAAATACTCTCCTTACTCCTGGTCCATTAACTAAACTCTCATATGCTATTCCAGCTAATCTAATTGTTTCTTTCAATGATTACATCCCCTTTATATAAACTACTCTCTTATCTTTATTTTATCACTAAATGACTCAATTATATTCTTACTTCTATTTAAAGATTCTACAACTCTGAGCTTACCTTCTTCTGTTAAGTATGAAGCATCATTAATAGTTGCTGGTACAACTTCATAGAATAACTTATCTTCTTTACTATACCAATTTACCCAAGTCGGTATATAGGTTGGATATTCTACTTTTATTTCTCCTGTATCCTCATTTTTATTAATCTTTACAAAAACTATTACTCCATCCTCTGTGTATGGATTTTCTATTCTCTCAGTTCTTTGACTAGATAAAAAATTTCCCATGGAATAAATTACTGAAGTTTCTCTTAATCCATCATCAGATTTTATAATATCTATAGGCTGTAATGAATGTGGATGAGTTGCAAAAATTATATCTACTCCATTATTAGCTAAAAATTTAGCTATTTTTATTTGAGTTTCATTTGGTTCTAATTCGTATTCATCTCCCCAGTGCATATAGAATATTATAATTTCTGCACCTTGAGACTTCATTTTATCTATTTGTTCCTTCATACTTTTAAAATCTTCCTCTAACGAATCTTCTCTAAATGTATTCATTAAAGGATATACTTCACTTGAAATTGGAGTGCCATTCAATCCTCTAACTCCCCCCTCACAAGTCATAGTATAACTATAGGATGTAATTCCTACTTTTATACCTTTAACATCCTTTATTATATACCTCTCTTTATCCTCTCCAGAGCGAGTCCCAATTATATCAAAATCTCTATCCTCTAATACTTCTCTTGTTCTATGGAATCCTCTAATATCTCTATCTAATGAATGATTATTCATATTATTAACAACATCTATTCCAGACCACTTCATAGCATCTGCTAATTCATCTGGTGCATTAAAGCTTGGATAACCTGAAAAACCGTAGTTTTCTTTTCCAGATAATGTGCCTTCTAAATTTGATATAGTTAAATCAGCATTACTTAAATATTCTCTTACGTACTGAAGAGTATTTTTAAAGTCATAGCTATCGCTTTCCTTATCATATTGTGTTTCTAGTATCTCTACATGTATTAGTATATCTCCTGTAGCTGCTATTTCTATAGTTTTTATATTTTCTTTTTCATTAACTTCTTCTTTCGGTAGATTCTCTTCTACTTTTTTATCTAAATTAGTTTTAAAAAACTCTATCTTTGGTATAAAAAATAATGCTACTATAGATAAAATTAATATAATTATTAATAAGTAAAGTAACCCTCTTCTTTTCATAAATTCTCCTTTTTTTCCTCCCTATTCCCTTTATTATAATTATATATAATAAAAAACAGCATGTAAAATCTGTCTTTTACATGCTGAGTATATAAAGTTTACCCTTTTATCTTAACATAATTTAATCTTCCACCAGCTTTTATTACTTCAATTTCTTTTTCTGATAAATTGATATATACATTAAAGAAAGTTCCATTAGTTACATTCTTAATCATAGCCTTCCCGTTAGCTAAAGCAGATTGTATATCAGTTAATAAAAGTTCATCTAAAAGCTTAACCTTATCATAATCAACCTCCGCTTCAAATTCCATTGGTATTATTCCATTATTAATAAGATTTGCTTTATGAATTCTAGCAAAAGATTTTGCTATTACAGCTCTAACACCTAAATATAATGGTGCTAATGCTGCATGTTCTCTACTTGACCCCTGTCCATAATTGTTTCCTGCTACTATTATTCCCCCATTATTTTCTTTTGCACGTTTAGGAAATTCCTCATCTACTGTATTAAAACAATATTCAGCTAAATAAGGTATATTTGACCTAAATGGAAGTAACTTTGAATTTGAAGGCATAATATGATCTGTAGTGATATTATCTTCTACCTTTATTAACACTTTTCCTAATATATCTGCACCTAAGGCCTTATTTATTGGAAAAGGCTTAATATTAGGTCCTCTTACTACTTCTACCGATTCTCCATTATCAGCAGGTTTTATTATCATTGAGTCATCTATTAAAAATTCCTTTGGCATTTCTACCTTAATATCTATATCACACTCTCTTGGATCTGTCAAAAATCCATTTATTGCAGAAACAGCCGCTGTTTCTGGACTTACTAAATAGACTTTTGCTGATAAGGTTCCGCTTCTTCCATAAAAGTTTCTATTAAAGGTTCTTAATGATACCCCATTAGTTCCAGGTGCTTGACCCATTCCAATACATGGTCCACATGAGTTTTCTAATATTCTTCCTCCAGCACTTATAATGTCTCCTAAAGCACCATTTCTAGCAATCATCTCCATAACTTGTCTTGAGCCAGGAGCTATTACTAAGCTAACATCACTATGAACCTTTTTACCCTTTAATATTTTTGCTACCTTCATTAAATCTTCATAAGAAGAGTTAGTACAACTTCCAATTGCTACTTGATCTACTTTAATTTTTCCTATACTTTCAACCTCTTCAACGTTATCTGGACTATGAGGCTTTGCAGCTAAAGGTTTAAGATCATTTAGATTTATAGTTACTTCTTCGTCATAGACTGCATCTTCATCTGGTTTAAACTCAATCCAATCTTCTTCTCTTCCTTGAGCTTTAAAATATTCTAATGTCTTTTCATCACTTGGGAAAATTGAAGTGGTTGCACCAAGCTCTGCTCCCATATTAGTAATAGTAGCTCTTTCTGGTACTGAAAGTGTTTTTACCCCATCACCAGAATACTCAAAAACCCTAGAAACTCCACCCTTAACTGTTAGCTTCCTTAAAACTTCTAATATAATATCCTTTGCAGCTACCATTGGTTGTAGTTTTCCTGTTAAATTTATTTTGCATACCTTAGGGGTATTTATATAATATGCTCCTCCCCCCATAGCTAACGCAACATCCAATCCACCTGCTCCCATAGCAAGCATACCGACACCACCAGCCGTTGGGGTGTGACTATCTGAACCTATAAGGGTATCTCCTGGTACTGAAAATCTTTCTAAAAACACTTGGTGACATATACCATTACCTGGCTTTGAAAAATAAACGCCATATTTTGACGCTACAGTTTGTATAAATTTATGGTCATCAGCATTTTCAAACCCTTGTTGTAACATATTGTGGTCTATAAATGCCACAGATTTTTTTGTTTTAACCTTATCTATTCCCATAGCTTCTAACTGTAAATACGCCATAGTACCTGTTGAGTCCTGAGTTAAGGTTCTATCTATTTTAATTCCTATTTCTTTTCCTGTTTCAATTGTTCCTTCAACTAAGTGACTTTTTAGTACCTTATAAACTAAATTATCCCCCATTATTTATAGCCCCCTTTAACTAATTAACTTTTTCTTCTTTTAATCTTAAAAATTCTTTATATATTTGTACAAGCTCCTTATCAAATAGACTTCTCTTAAGTCTTACTGAAGTGGCTCTAACCATTTCAAGTACTCCTTGAGCAGAAACGTCATCTAAATCAATGCCATACTCTTTAAATTTATTTACTATTCCAGCTTTTCCCGAATGCTTTCCTATAACTATTTGCCTTTCAAGTCCAACTATCCCTGGATCAAAAGCCTCATAATTCTTAGGATTTTTTATTGCTCCATCTGCATGAATACCTGATTCATGAGCAAACATATTATCCCCAACTATGGCCTTCCAAGCTGGAAGTATTCTACCTGATGCCCTTGATACATATTCAGAAACTTCCCTAAACATAATTGTATCTATATTTCCTTCATAGTTATACACAAACATTAATGCCATTAAGACTTCTTCTAATGCAGCATTACCAGCTCTTTCTCCAAGCCCATTAACAGTTACCCCAACATGAGAAGCTCCACCTCTAATACCAGCTATGGCATTTGCAGTTGCCATGCCAAAATCATTATGGGTATGCATTTCTATGTCAAATTTAGTTTTTTCATAAAGATACTCTATATCTTTACACACTTTAAAGGGCTCCATTATTCCAACTGTATCACAATATCTAAATCTATCTGCTCCAGCTTGTTTTGCAGTTTCAATAAATTCAACCAAAAACTCTCTATCTGCTCTTGATGCATCTTCCCCATTTACAGAAACATATAGACCATTTTTCTTTGCAAATTCAACTGATTTGACCATATTTTCTAATACCCATTCTCTAGATGTCTTTAGCTTATGTTGGATATGGATATCTGAAACCGAAATAGAAATGGCTACTGCATCTACTCCGCAGTCAATAGATTCTTCTATATCCTTTATTACTGCTCTATTCCAAGCCATAATACTAGATTTTAAATTTCTCTTTACAATTCTCTTGATAGCTTCCTTTTCGTCTCCCCCCATAGTTGGAATTCCTACTTCTAGTTGGTCAACTCCAAGATCACTTAACATACTAGCAATTGCTATTTTTTCATCATTAGCAAAAACAACTCCAGCTGTTTGTTCTCCATCTCTTAATGTAGTGTCTACAATAAAAATTTCCTTGCCACTTTTAACATTTTTAATTGCCATAAGCTTCCCCCTCTAATACAATTTATTACTTTTTGCTAAATAGCTTGCCCCAATGAAAATTCATTTTTTCATAAATTATTAATAATTATTTTACCATATATAGTAATTTCAAACAAGTAAAACCACTGTGATTTTTATAAAAATTGCAAGTTTTTTTTAAATTATTTCAGTTTTTTCTTGTAAAATAATTTTTTAAATGAATTTTTTACAAATTTCTGCAATAAAAATAAAAAATCTTGCATACTAAAAACAAAACGGCAAGATTGTTTTTTTAAAAAAACTCTCTTGCCGTTTATATTTATGCACTAAACCATACTATAATTTTTCTTATTTCCAGAATGGGAAATTCTATCTGCTCTTTCCTCATACTTTCCTGGACCAAATCTCTCATCTAAACTTAAGTATCCAGTAACCCTAGAAACTCCTTGGATGTCTTCGCTATTACATTTAGGACATTTTCTTTCATTACTATTTAAATATTCTCCACAGTTTTTACAATATCTTATATGAAAGTTAACTCCTAAGTAGCTTATATTTGTATTCTTATAAGCATAATTTAATATATCCATTATAACTTCTCCTGAAGGTCTATCATCTACTTCTATATAGCTAATATGTCCTGCATTACAAAGCTTATGGTAAGGTGCTTCTATTTCTATCTTATCCTTTATAGATATAGGAAACTTAACTGGAACATGGAAGCTATTAGTGTAATAATCCTTATCCGTTATTCCCTCTATTATTCCAAATATCTTTTTATCCTGCTTTATAAATTTACCTGATAGTCCTTCAGCAGGAGTAGCATAACAGCTCCAATTCAAACTAGTTTCTTCTGTAGTTCTATCTATAAACTCTCTTATGTGAGTAACTATTTTTAATCCTAATTCCTTTGCTTCAGCGCTTTCTCCATGATGATTCCCTACCAAAGCAATCAATGTTTCTGCTAAACCAATAAATCCAATTCCCCAAGTTCCTTGTTTAATTACTGGCTCAATTGAATCTTCTTGAGATAAACCTTCTGATCCCTTTAGAAGTCCTTGACCTGCTACAAAAGGTAAATCTTTCACTTTAAGCTTCTTTAATACGCTATATCTATGAAGTAATGACTCTTTTGCTAAGCCTAACCTTTCATCTAATATATTGAAAAACTCATCTAGGTTTCCTTTTGCCTGCATCCCTATTCTAGGTAAATTAATTGTTACTGGTGCTATATTCCCTCTTCCTTTGCACCCAGGTTCACCATTAACGTTCTTCATTAAATAAGTTCTACACCCCATAGTTGCTGGCATATATCCCATATCATAATATTCCTTATTAAAATCTGCATCTATATTCATAAAAGTTGGATTCATCCTTTTGGCTGCAACTTCACAAGCTAGCTGATATAAATAATAATATTTATCTTGAGGTTCTCTATTTACTCCCTCTTTAACTCTGAAAATTATATTAGGAAATATAGGTTGCTCACCCTTACCTAACCCCTTTTCATATTCCTTTAAGAAAACCTCACAAATTAATGCAGCATCATCTGAATTTGGTATTCCCAAATTAATAGAGCTAAATGGAACTTGAGAACCAGCTCTAGAGTGCATTGTATTTAAATTATATACAATACCTTGCATAGCTTGATGAACTCTACTTCTTAATCTTTTTTCAGTTAAATCTTCAATTCTTTCTTCATCAATTTTTAATTCATGAAGCTCTTTTCTTATTTCTTTTCTTGTTGGTTCGATAAATATAGATAAATCATTATCAAAATCTGGATGTGATTGACCACCAAACATATCATTTTGTGATGACTGAAGTAAAATACAAGAAAGCTCTGCAGCAGTTTCTATCCTCTTTGGTGCCTTAATAGTTCCATATCCAGTATTAAAACCATTCTCAAGAATCTCTTTAGTTGGTATGTGAAGACAATTAATAGTTAAGTTATAGCTATCTAAATCATGAAAATATAAATCTCCATTTTCATGAGCCTTTGCCAGTTTCTTTGGCATCATCGATAAGTTGTGCCACTTATTTGACTCTGATGCTATTCTTAATAACTTTGAACTAAAATTGTTACCTACATTTGCATTATCCCTATCTGTTTCTATACCTATTTTTTCAATAGCCTTCATTAAATCAGACTTTATTTCTCTAACTTTGGTTCTTTCTCTTCTATAGTTATAGTAAACAAGTTTTATATTTTCATACCCCTTATCAATTAAAGACTTCTCTACTATATTTTGAATTTCTTCAACTGTAACTTTATCTTTCCCTTCCTCTTCAATATAACTTATAGTCTTTTGTACAATTTCTAATACTTCGCTTTCCTTTAATTTTTCCCCTATTTCATACCCAGCCTTTTTAATAGCATTAGATATTTTTATAGAATCAAAAGGAACTTCCCTTCCATCCCTTTTCACTACATATAGCATAATATATACCTCCCAGATACTATATATTGTATAACACTAGTATTTATTATATTACTTTAAAATATTCTTTTCAATTGATAAAAACTAAGAATTACATAGCTATAGCGAATTTATATGGTATATATTTCTAATTTAAGGTTTTTCATTCTTATTTACCTTTTGACAAACCTCCATTATTATAATAAGGATTTATACTATCAATATTGATAATATAAAACTATATCAATATTGATAATGTTATTAGTTATGATATAATAGCATTATAATTATTATCAATATATTAGGAGGATATTTATGCAAAAAATAGCATTAATAGTTGATAGCGCATGTGACTTATCTCTTGAGACAATCAAGGAAAAAAATATAAAATTACTTCCACTTAGAATATCTTATTCTCATGGAGAGTATAAGGATAAAGTGGATATATCTGCTGATGAAATTTATAGCAACTTAGAAAAAGAAATTCCAAAAACTTCTCTTCCTAGTACAGAAGATTTGAATAATATATTAGTTTCATTAGAAAATGAGGGATATACTCATGTTATTGCTGTAACTATTTCTAGTGGATTATCCGGAACTTTTAACTCTATAAGATTAGCCTTAGAAGATCATCCTAATTTAACATCTCATGTTTTTGACACTAAAATTTTAGCTATGCCTGAAGGAATAGTAGCAATGGAAGTTGCTAATTTAATTGAAGGTGGAAAAAGCTTTGAAGAAATAGTTGAAGCACTTCCAAGCATAAGAAAAAACATAAGTGGATACTTTACTGTTAATACGTTAGAGTACTTAAAAAAAGGTGGCAGAATAGGTAGAATTGCCGGAACAATAGGTGATATTTTAAACTTAAAACCAATTGTAACAGTTGATGAGGAAGGTATTTATTATACTGTTTGTAAGGCTAGAGGAAGAAAACAATCTATTTCAAAGCTTACAAGTATATTAAAAGAAGCTCTTGCTGAAAGTCCTTGTAATGTTTGGGTACTTCATGGTGGTGCTTTAAATGAGGCTAAAAGTTTTTTAGAATCTTTAAAGGGTTTAACTAACATTGTAGGTCTTGATATATCTCAAATCAGTCCAGCCTTAGGTGTTCATGGAGGACCTGGCTTACTTGGTCTAGCAATTCAAAAGGTAGATTAGTATGGATGAATTTAACCTTCACTTAAGCAGTATAGAAGACATAAAAGAAGAAGAAAAAAGACTACACCAAGAATATAAAGAAAAACTTGCCGAACTAAAAAAAATTCAAAAGGAAAAAGAATCTGTTGGCCAAGTTTTTACAAAAGGTCTGTTACCTATTTATGTTCTCCACATCCTTAGCCTTAGTCCATCTAACGGAAATGATATTGCTACTAAAATAGGTGAAAAGACTAATGGACTTTGGATACCAAGTACTGGAGGAATATATCCATTATTAAAAAAACTTGAAAAGGAAGAATATATAATTGGAGAATGGGATGATCCTAAGAAAAAATTCCAAAAAATTTATTATCTTACTCCAAAAGGTCTTAAGGAGTATGAAATTAGAAAATCTCTCTTAAAGCCAAAAATAGAAGAATCTTTAAAAGTTTTTAAAATTATATATAAAGATTTATATAAATAACTATATACTGAATTAAAACTATATCTTGTGAGCAAAATAACACTATAAATTTATAGGTGGTGTTATTTTGAAAGGAAAGGTAATTGATTATAATTTTTTTGAAGTTTTCATTGCTTTGGAAGATGATACTATATTAAAAATGCCTTTAAATCAGGTCTCAAATTATTTAAATATAGGAGATACTATAAATATAGACTCTAATAATATTAGTTATTCTCCAAGTAATAGGCCTAAGATTCTACAAGATAAATTAATTGATTTTTTTTAAAAATAAAAAAAGATGCTTGATACAAGCATCTTTTTTTCTATGATACACTTATTGCGCTTACTGGGCAACTTGCCTCTGCATCCTTAGCTTCATCTTCATTTTCGCTAGGAACATCTGGATTTTTAGCAACAGCTTTTCCGTCATCATCCATTTCAAATACCGCTTCACAAATAGATGGACATAAACCACAACCAATGCAAGTATCTTTGTCTACATGAGCCTTCATGCTATTTCCTCCTCTTCATAATTAATTCAATTATATTGTTCCCTTAAGCTTAACTTTTATGTGTTTTTATTAATACAGTCCTTCAAAAATTAATGAATATAAATCATTATTAATTACATATTCTTCTGCATTTCCTTCTTCTAAAGCTTCAGTTAAGTCAATATTAATAGGTAATTCTCCTATTAGTGGCACTCCAAGATATTCTGCATGCTCTTCTGCAGATTTTTTACTAAATACCTTTATCTTAGTATCGCATCCAGGACAATTTATATAGGACATATTCTCTACAACACCTCTTATAGGTACTGGCATCTTATTAGCCATAGCTATAACTTTTTTAACTATCATTGATACCATATCTTGTGGAGTTGATACTATTATAAGTTCAGTAATAGGGAAGCTTTGCATAACTGTTAAAGTTATATCTGAAGTTCCTGGTGGCATATCTATTAATAAGTAATCTAATTCATCCCAAACAGTGTCAGTAAATAATTGTGTTAAGACACTAGTTACTATAGGACCTCTCCATACAACAGGATCATCCTCTTTAGGAATAAGTAGATTCATAGATAAAACCTTAACTCCACCCTTTGACAGCACTGGATGGTATTTAAAATTATTTTCATCTATAGGCTCTATATTAGCTCTCTTATCATTTATACCAAAGAATCTTGGCATAGATGGTCCTGTAATATCAGCATCTAATACCCCAACCTTATATCCTTTTTTCCTTAATGTACTAGCTAATATTCCTGTAACTGTAGATTTTCCTACTCCACCTTTACCACTTATTACTCCTATAACATTTTTAATTACTCCATACTTTGGATGTAATTTTCCACACCCTTGAGGCCCAAGGGTTAATTTTGAACTACATTTTTCTTGACTTGGACAAGTTGAACAACTTGACATAAAAAACACCTCCTACCAATTTTTCTCTACATCCTTAGGAAGATCATCTTCTGTGTAGATATTAATATTCCATTCTTTATATTCATTTTCCCCAACTACATAATAGTAATATTGTTGATTATCTTTTTTAACTTCAACTGTTATATTACTCTTGTATTGAGTTGTACTATGCCCTCTATTTTTAATCCTTATTATAATATCAAAATCACTTTCATTATTATTTATTATTTCTATATTAGGAGCAATTTTTTTTGCCTTATTTAAGAAACTTTCTAAATCTGTTGAGAAAATATATTTTAAGCAATCTATATCACCTTTAATATCCACTCCAACCTTGCTATTACTATATTCTAATGTTTTACTTAACTTTTCAATTATATCAAGAATAGGCTCATAATATATGTATTCAAACTCTCTAGGCTTTCTTATTATAGATAGGTTTTGAAGTAATCCTTCATCTAATCTTTTTGAAACAGTAAAGCTTATTTCATCATCATAAAAGTTTCCTTCATATGCACCAACTACATAATTAAATTTTTTAACTTCTTCCCCCATTTTTATTTCAAATATATAATCTGGATCTAATTCGGATCTTGTATCACTTTCCTTTGCTTTAGATAAAAGACTATACATATCCTCAATAGACTTATCATCTGTTACAAGAAATTTAAATGATTTATCCCTAATACTTTGAATACTTATTTGATCTACTTGACCTACATTATTAAAATAGTCATTATCACTTTTGAACTTTCCTTTTATACTATCTATAACTCCACAGGATGTTAAACTAAACGATAGTATCATTAAGAATATAGCAACTAAAATCTTCACATTTTTTTTCAACAATATCCTTCCCCTCTATATCAAGGTTTCCCTACAATTCTTAATAGCTAATTAGGAGAAGTAATTACTTCTCCTAATTATAAATAAATTATAATACTTTAGCCTTCTAATGGCAAATCTTATTATGCCCTTAGCTGAAACTTATTGCTATACTATCAAAAACTGTTTTTATGCTATCCTTTTCCTTATTATTATAATAAGAAAATTTTAATATAAGAATCTTCCCCTCTGAGTATTTTCTAAGATAATACTTGTTTATATGCTGCCCATCTCTTAAAGTTATAACATTCCAACGATAGGAACCTTCATCAAATATTTCAGTACTATCTTTTTCTTTAGTGATATTTTCACAAAAGCTTTCTAAATCTCCATCTATAATAGATATATTCCCATATATATTGTTATTGTTATTAAAATTAACATCAATATCACTATTAAAATTATTTATACTTTCTACATCCCATCCTTCTGGTAATGAAAAACTATACCTTCCCTCTCTCAATAGATGTTTACTAAATCTTTTAGTATCATTATTTTCTAGTGCAACTCTTCTAATATCTTTTATAAATAATTCACTCATCAAGGTTATTGAAAGCATAAGGACTACCAGTAGGGTGATGGTATAGATTTTCTTATTTTTTAATATACTCATTAGGTTTATAAGTACATTTCTTATTTATACCTATTGCATAGGTACAACAACAGTTGAATTTTTAAAATCATAGAACATTAACCAACATCCCATTCCATCCCTAGCTTCATCACTCACCCAAGTTACAAAACCTGTCTTTCCTTCATAAGGTTGTTCATCTTTATTCTTCATACCTGGAATTCCATATACTATATATCTTAAGTTTCCATCCTTATCACACTTATATCCTAACATAAAGTGCCTATACTTTCTTATATATGGATAGTAATTAAGCATTGGGTAATAAGCTACTGCATACCTATTGTAGTTAGACATATTACACATTTCATGAAGATCATTTACAGGTATTTTATACCATTTGCAATATTTAATTTCTTCGTATTTACTTCTACATTGCTCAAATCCATTAGCTAAGCTTTCAAAATATTCGCCAACACTACCCCTTATTTGAAATTCGCTAGTATTTTCTAATTTTTCTTCATACTCATCAAACTTATTTTTTAAATATCCTCTATTTAAATCTTCGATTCCGTATAAATTATCATTTATATTTGTATCAAATGGATTTTTACCATATTCTTTATTTTTAAAAGGATTATTTTCATCTTCTATATCTTTATCCATATCATCATCTTTATTATCTCTTGTTTCACTTTCATCTATCACTAATTTTTCTCTAGCAATACCGTCTTCATCTACTTCTGTATTTTCTATTTCCTCATTGACAGCGTCTTCTTTTAAATTAATTTCTCTTTCTTCAATTTCTTCCTCTATTACCTCTACTTTATTTATATCTTCCTCTGACCTATGCTTTTTCTTTTTATCTTCCTTCTTCATGTACTCCATCTTATCTTTTGATTTGCTGTGAACAGATTTCTCAACCTTATAATTTTTCCAACTCTCACTCGGTTGTTCTCCATTAATAAAGCCACACATAACTATTATTGGAATATTATTTTTCATTTTACCTATAGCTGCCCCTGATATTTTGTCATAAGATATTCCTAGTCCCCCAACATTATCTAAAGGATACTCCTTGGTTATTTCTGCCTTACCACCATCAGATATATTTATTGCTCCAAGATTGATTATTTTTTTTGTATCTTTTTTATTGCATATAGCTAAAATACAATAATCTTCATCATCCTTTCTTAGATTCTGAGCATAAAAGGAAATTTTACATATATTCCCCTTAGCTTCTATCTTTGAATATCCTGATAAGGTTTTGTCGTTAGAATTTGAGTAGCCTCTTTCATCTTCTTGTAAAATAATAAAATTTCTATACAATTTGTTTACTTGTGACAAACCTTTAGAACCTCCATTTTACATTAATTCAATACATTATATGCTATGCATATCCAAATATGTTAAAAATAAAACTCGTGAGAATCTTGTATTTTACTCCAAAATTCTCACGAGCTAAGTATCTATCTTATTTTTAAATATTTATTTATTTTATCAGAAAGAATAGCAAACTCTTCTATAGTTAAAGTTTCTCCTCTTCTTTTTGGATCTATATCAGCTTCATTAAAAGCTAACTCTAAATTTTCCTTAGATAGTCCTATGTTTTTTACTCCATTCCATAAAGTTTTTCTTCTCATATTGAATGAACTTCTTATTATTTCAAAGAATAATTTTTCATTTTCAACACTAACCTTTGGCTCACTTAACCTATCTAATCTAATTACAATAGAATCAACCTTTGGTCTTGGAATAAAGCATTGAGGTGGAACTTTTCTTATTATCTTAGTATTACAATAATATTGAACTAATAAAGAAAGAGCACCGTAGTCTTTATTTCCTGGTTCTGCATTCATTCTTTCAGCAACTTCCTTTTGAATCATTATAGTTAATGACTTAAAATTATAATTTTCCTTTAAAAGCTTAACTATAATTGGAGTAGTTACATAATAAGGTAAATTCGCAACTAGCTTAACACTTTTTTCTTCTCCAATTACCTCGTTGAAATTTACCTTTAATGCATCATTATGTATTAATTCGAATTTGGGATTATCTCCAATTTCTTGTCTTAAAATAGGAATTAAATCATTATCTAACTCTATAGCAACTACTTTCTTAGCCTTATTTAGTAATTGAGCTGTCAGAGTACCTACTCCAGGTCCTATTTCAATAATAAGATCATTTTCATCTACTTCAGCACCTAAAACTATATCTCTTGGTACTGAATCATCTACTAAGAAATTTTGGCCTAAGCTTTTTGAAAACTTAAAATTATATTTCTTAACTAACTCAGCAGTTTTAACATCCTTAATTTCCACTGTCTTTCACCCCTATGTTTTTTTCTATTTTTTCTATAGCTTTGATAAATTCTTCTTTACTTATAGAATACTTATTTAGTCTTATTAACATTTGATTAGCATTTCCGTAGCCTATTCCAAGTTCCCTACCCAACATTATTCTTCTTTTTTTAGAGCTTATGTCTCCAGTAAGTTTAAAATAAAACATGTCTTCTGAAGTGAATGTTTCTTCAACTATCTCTTCTGATACCTTTGCTCTATTTAAAGCCTCTATTATAACTTCAGGAGATGCATTTTCAACACCTATATCATCACCCTTAATTCCATCTTCTTGAGCAATATAAGCATGTTTTATACCTTTGACTCTCTTTGCAATTATACTTCTTATTTTTTCTCCTGCAAAATCTGGATCTGTTAGTACTATTACACCTTTTCTTTTTTGTGCTTCTTTTATTCTTTCTATAACTCTAGCATTTATTCCAAATCCACCTACAGCTATAACCTCAGCATCTACAGCTTGTTTTACAGCAGTAATATCATCTCTTCCTTCAACTACAATAACTTCTTTTATCAAAATATTAACTTCCTTTCTAAATGCGCCTAAGAATAATTTATCCTTATATAATTATTATGTCAATTATAACTAAATAAAAACAAAAGGATGCTCTTTAGAGCATCCTCTTATTTTACCATTCACCTGGGTAAGCTATAATATATACAGGAACATTATATTTTCTTCCCCAACTACTATATGCTTCTTCTTGAGAATTCATATATACGTCAACGATATTTCCTTTTATAGCTCCACCAGTGTCTGCAGCTACTGCTTTTCCATATCCCTCAACATATACTAATGATCCTAGAGGAATAACTCTTGGATCTACCGCTATGGTACTAATACCATTTGGATTTCTTACGGGTACAGTTCCTGTTGCTGTTACTCCGCCACCACTATAAGCAGTAGATTCGCAGTAAAGTACGCTCTTATAATTTAATAGTTGCCCATCTCTACTTGCAAATACTCTTCTTGTTCCTTGTGCAACTATTTTATTTACTGGTTCCGCTACTACTTTTGAACTTTTTATAGCTTTAGAAAATTCTTTACCATTTTTATAAATTATTTCGTAAAGAACCTCTTTTTCACCTGATGTTCCTTCTTGCCTAATTTCTTCTAGACCGCTATCAAGATTAGAATCCTCTTCTACAATAACATCATAATCAATAGCTTCTTTTGCTAATTCATTTTTAATTTCAACTTTAACTAAGTTGATTTGTAGATTAGGCTCAATCTCCGTATCTAATGCTGGAGTCACTTCATCAACCCCATGATTGTATTCAAATCCTTGATTCTTAAGTTCTTCTTTTTCTACGTTTAGCATTTCTTCGATAGTGTTTTCAGCAGTTTCTATACTTGTTTTTTTATCCCCTATAGTTAATTCTACTGAAACAGCTCTTTTAATAGATATTGTATCACCTTCAGATACATTACTATTTAAAGCTGGTTGAACTTTGTCCTTGAGGTTTAATGTAACCCCCTTAGTATCCAACACATCTTTAACAGTCCTCTTATATGTGACAAATGTCTCTTCTTTTCCGTCTATTTTCATAGTTATAGTCTTTTTCATGTTTACCAACGTCACTGATAATAAAATAGCAGTTGCTATTACTCCTATCAGTATTTTTGCCTTCGGACCGTTAGAAAAGTTATTTTTCAGGTATTTTTTAAAATTTTCTACCATCTCTACTTCCTCCCCTTGGCAAGAGCGTCTTTTGCATTATAATTGAAATGATCGCTTTTGTCAAATTTGACCTCCTGCAACATAAAACTGTGATTAAAATGCAACCTTGTGCATACTTAAAATATAAATTATAAATATAATAGCAATTCGCAGTTATTACTTGAAAGTAGATGTTATTTATAACCTTATCCTTGGTACAAAGCCCATATGTTAAAATTTTCTAATATACTGTTTAATTTTACTTTATATATCTTTTCCTATCAACCTTTTAAAATTATCATTTACAGCTAAATTCACTTCTTTTGGTTCTAAATCCTTTATTTGAGCAATTTGTTCTATTATATAAGCTATATAGTCCGATTTATTCCTTTTTCCTCTATTTGGTGTAGGTGCCATATAAGGAGCATCTGTTTCTACTAATATTTTATCTAAAGGTATTTCCTTAACTACTTCTACTATTTTCTTAGCATTCTTGAAAGTTACAACGCCTCCAACACCTATATAGTATCCAAGTTTTATACATTCTAAAGCAAACTCTGTACTTCCTGAAAAACAATGAACAATTCCTTTAACATTAGGAAATTCTTTTATGATCTCTAAAGTATCCTTATGAGCATCTCTATCGTGTATTATAACAGGAAGGTTTAATCTCTCAGCTAGTTTCATTTGTCTTCTAAATATATCTTGTTGAACTTCCCTAGGCGGATTTTCCTCCCAGTAATAATCTAGTCCAATTTCACCAATAGCAAGTATCTTTTCATTTTTTCTAATTAACTCTATAATTTCTTTTTCTACATCATCATTAAATTCATCTGCATTTTCTGGATGTATTCCTAGAGCTCCATAAATGAAATTATTTTCTATAGTTAATTTGTATGTTTTATCTATACTTTCATAACTTGATGCACAATTTAATATTCCTACAACACCATTTTCTTTAATTTGGCTTAAAACAGCTTCTCTATCTTCATCAAAAAGGTTATCATCATAATGGGCATGTGTATCAAATATTATATACTTATTTTCCATTTTTTATACCTCCAAAAGTAACTTTTTATTTATATTTATCATTATAGTACAAAAAATTAAATAATAAACACTTTAAAGGTAAAAAAGAGGCTGTTTTACCAGCCTCCATCTTATATTATTTATTTGCCGCTTCCCAATCCTTTATAAATCTTTCAATTCCTAAATCAGTTAAAGGATGCTTAATTAAGTTATCTACTACTGTTGGAGGTATAGTTGCTATATCTGCTCCAAGTTTTGCAGCTTCTATTACATGAATTGGATTTCTTACAGATGCTGCTATTATTTCTGTTTTTATTCCGTGAACACTAAATATTTCTCTTATATCTTTTATAAGAATCATTCCATTTGATCCTATATCATCTAATCTTCCTAGGAAAGGAGATACATATGTAGCTCCTGCTCTAGCTGCTAATAAAGCTTGAGTAGCTGAGAATATTAATGTTACATTAGTTTTTATATTATGCTTTGAAAGGTATGATACTGCCTTTAATCCATCTTTAGTCATAGGAATCTTAACAACGATATTTTTGTGTATCTTTGCTAATTCTTCTCCTTCTCTTATCATGCCTTCATAATCTAAACTAATAACTTCTCCACTTATCGGTCCATCTACAATTGAAGCTATTTCTCTTATAGTTTCCTTTAAATCTCTTTTTTCTCTTGCTATTAAAGAAGGATTAGTTGTAACCCCTGATATTATACCTAAGCTGTTAACTTCCTTTATGTCTTCTACATTTGCTGTATCTAAAAAGAATCTCATTACTTCATCTCCAATACTTATATTTTAAACAAGTGATAGCCTAATTTGCTTCCATTATAATTGAAGCCTTGATTGCTATAATAATTAAATAAAAACTCATTTTCATTTACACAATTAAGTCTTAACTCTTTTTTATTATTACTTGCAATTTCCTTAGCCCAATTTATCATGTATTCACCTTTTTTCTTACCTCTATATTCCTTAGGTAATACTATTCTATGTATATAATAGCCATCCTCTGGTTTATCCCAGAGTTTAATGTCTATGTCTTCTGGTTTCCCAAAAGACATAGCTCCTATTATTTTTTTATCATCATCTTCTAATACATATAACTTTTTGTCATTATAATCTTTTAAGCAAATTTCTGTTTTCTTATCTTCCAAAAACCTTTCCCACTGAGGAATGTTTTTTTCTTTTAGCCAACTTGCGGTATCTTTAAGCCACTTTCTAATTTGATTTACTTCCGTAAAGGATGCTTCCCTAACTTCCATAACTCTCTAAAATTCTTATAATAATACTACTGAAAGTATTAATACTGCTACAACGCCAGCCATTACTGGTACAGAAGTACGTTTTACTATTTTCATTGGGCTTGTTCCAGTAATTGAGCAAACAACTATTATACATGCTGCTACTGGAGATATTGATCTAACTAAGTTGGCTACCATTTGCATTGGTAATGCTATCATAGGTCCACTTACATTAACTGCTGCTGCAAGACCAGGAATCATTCCTACTGATGCATAGAAAACAGATAATCCACCACCACTTATTAAACCTATTATGAAAGTAATTCCACTGAATGCTAACATTAAGATAGTTCCAGCACCTTGTAAATTTTGTACTGAATTAGTTATCATATCTACTATTCCAAGAGCTTTTAATCCATCTACTAATAATGATGCAGCTACTAGTAATGTTACAACCATAGCTAAACCATTACCCATTCCTTTGAAGAATTCATTTATATCATTTGTAACTTTAACACAATCTCTTTTTCTTATTAGTTCAACTATTACAGCAACTATTAGTGATATAAATGCTATACTAACAAGACCTATTTTTACATCCTTCATTACAAGATTGAAGAATAAAACTAATATTAATGGTAATATTGGTAATATTGCATAGTACTTAGGAGGTAATTCTTTATTTAATTTTGCTAACTTACTCTCATCTATCTTTATATCTTCAGATTCTTTTCTATCAAGATATTTTTGCCAGAAGTAATGAGCAACTGCCATAATTAATAATGCAGGGATTGAAACCTTAGCATGAGCTATAACGTAATCCATTATATTCATTCCAAATGTTTCTGCTGCTAAAACATTATCTGCTCCAAGTGGAGTTGGCATTATAGTAGCTGTAGTTGCGATTACTGCACCTGCTGCTAAAGGTGTAACTCCTACTTTAGTTAAAACTGGGTATAAAGTTGCCATAAGTAATACTGCTAAACTTGATGCACTAGGAACAACTAATGATAATAAGTTTCCTAGTAAGAATATTACTGGTATTAATACATATTTAGATTTAATTTTACCTAAAGGTTTAGTCATAACATCAACTGTAACTTCATTTGCTCCAATTAAGTTCATATAACTAGAAAAACCAAATAAAGTCATTATAGTTAATCCAATGTTTCCTAAGTTCTTAATAAAAGATAATTCTATTGCTTTAAATACATCTAAAAAAGCTATTCCTGTTGTGCTATCTTCTGGTAATATAGGATGTCCAAGTACAGCTGCTGCTATTAGTAATAATATACCTCCAACTGCTAATGCGATAGTTGCATTATACTTTTTGTAAATTAAGTATCCTACACCAAATATAACAAGTAGTGCAATAATAACTTCTACCATTTTTAAATCCCCCTATAAATTAAAATTTTATATTTTCAAATATATTTAGCATCCACTTTCTAAACTCTTCTACATTAATTTCTGTGCAGAAAGTAGCATTTGCTTCTTTTTTATAAACACCTCTAAAATCTACTATCATAAATCCTTCTGTGTAACCTGGTGTTGTTTCAACATCTACAAAAGTTTCTACCTTTTCGAATAATTCTGGTTTATCAAGATATGCAATAGTTGTTAAGTCATGCATCTTTAATCCACCTTTTGAAACGCTTCCGCCTCTATAGTGATTAAATAATGAATAGAACATTTCTCCAACCTTATTCATATCTCTTAATTTATTTATTGTTTCTAAATCTAAAGTTGCTATTGAAGTTACATCTAGAGGACAAACTACTATTTTAACTCCTTGTGCAAATACTATTTTTGCTGCTTCTGGATCTGCATATATATTAAATTCAGCTGCTGGAGTGTGATTTCCTCTTCCTGATGAACCACCCATTAAAACTATTTCTTCAATGTTTTCCTTAACTTCCGGATAAGTCTTTAATAATAAAGCAATGTTTGTTAATGGTCCGATTGGAACTATTGTTATTTTTTCTTCTGAGTTTAATATAACGTCTCTCATTGCTTCTATAGAATTCTTTTCATGTAATTCTTTAGTTGGTTCTGGGAATTCATATCCAGCCATTCCTGTTTCTCCATGGATGTGACTAGCATCTTCTAATTGCTTAATTAAAGGTTTACTTGCACCTTGAGCAACTGGAATATCTTTTCCAAAGAATTCTATTAACTTTTGTGCATTCTTTGTTGTGTGATTAATAGAAACATTTCCTGAAACTGTTGAAATTAATTTTACATCTAAGCTTTCACAGAATACAGCTGCTGCAATTGCAACTGCATCATCTATTCCTGGGTCTGTATCAATAATAATAGGTCTTCTTTTTAACATTTTAATTCCTCCCTACTTTACATTTAAAATCTTATTTACTTCTTCAAATTTTGGCATTCCTGTTTGAGCACCAAACTTAGTTACTGATAATGATGCTGCTGTTCCTGCAAAGGTTACTGCTTCATTCATTAATAAATTATGGCTTACTCCATGGGCTAGAGCGCCATTAAAGGTATCCCCTGCTCCAGTTGTATCTACTACATCTACTTTTATAGTTTTCATAGTTTCAACCTTGTTTTCTTCTACATAAGAAGAACCATCTTTCCCTCTAGTAACTACTAATCTAGTTGATGGATTTTCATTTTGCCAAGCTATCATAGCTTCTTCAAGTTCATTTCCATCCTTAAATGTTTTATTTGATATTATTTCAAATTCTGTTTCATTAGGTGTAATGAAATCAGCATTTTTTAATATTTCTTTGCTAATCTCTCTTGCTGGTGCTGGGTTTAATATTGTTTTAACTCCATTTTCCTTAGCAACCTTTAGTGCATACTCAACAGTTTCCATTGGAATTTCTAGTTGAGTTACTAATATATCAGCAGATTTTATAGTTTCTATATTTTCATCTATTAAATTCTTATCACAAAAATCATTTGCTCCTGGAATTACTACTATAGAGTTATCATTTTTTGTCTTAAAGATAGTTGCTATTCCTGTAAAAGTAGCTTCATCACTTTTTATGCCATTTACATTTACGCCTTCTTCTTTTAAGTGTTTTAAAATTTTATCTCCAAAGGTATCTTTTCCAACACAACCAATCATGCTAACTTCATTTCCAAGTCTACAAGCAGCAACTGCTTGGTTAGATCCCTTCCCTCCGATTAAATAACTCATTTCATCGCCTTTAATAGTTTCACCGATTTTTGGAATTCTATTAACTTCCATAACTAAATCCATATTAAGGCTTCCAACTACTACTACCTTTTTCATAACTACCTCCACTTTAACCGTTTCCATATTTATATAAAATAGTTATAAACCATTTATTTGCAACGTTTTAATCAAATTTCAAATTATAAATTTCAAAAATGTGTAACCGGTTATATATTTAAATTATCACTATATTTTATTTATGTCAATAGAATTAGAAATTGTTTTCAAAAAAATTTTTATATTTTCTGAATTTAAAAAAGAATTAAAATTAAATCAAAAAAATAACCAGTTTTTAACTGGTTATTTATCTTAAACAATATTTTGTTTTCCAATAGTAGATTTTCTTTTTATAATTTCTAAATCTAACTTTACTTTTTCTTTTCTTATATCTTCTTCATTTTTTATTTTTTTCACTAATAATTCCACAGCATATTTTCCCAAACTATACATAGGTTGTGCTACTGAAGATATTTCTAAATAATTTATATTTGATTCAAGTCCATCATAACCTATAAGCTTTACATCCTTATAAAGCTCATATCCTAAGTCATTTAATGCTTTATAACATCCAATAGCTAAAATATCATTTCCTGCAAATATACCGTCTATTTCTTTTTTTTCTTGTAACAGTTTTTTCGTTGCCTCATACCCACCCTTTAAGGAAATATCATCTATTTTTACAAATTGAGAATTATATATATTATTTTCTTTCAATACTTTTTCAAATCCTTCTAATCTTTCTTGAAAAGACTCAATATACATAGGCCCTGTTATATGTGCTATTTTTTTACACCCACACTCTATTAAATGCTCTGCCGCAAGTTTTCCGCCTACTATATCATCTGCCTTTATTGAAGGAATATCAAAACCATCATATTCCCTATCCAATGCCACTATAGGTATATTTCTTTCCATAAGTGATATTAAATCCTCAGGTTTCGCTGTATATGAAGCAATAATTATTCCATCTACTTGTTTGTTTATAAGCATTTCATAGTATTGATTCTCTTTTTCTCTATTATTATCCGCATTGCAAAGAATTAAATTAAATCCAAGCTTATTTGCGGTATCTTCTGCCGCTCTTGCAATTTCCGGAAAGAATGGATTTAAAATATTAGGAATAATAAGTCCTATTGTATTAGATTTTTTACCTGCTAATCTTCTTGCAACATCATTAGGAGTATAATTTAACATCTTCATAGCATTAAGAATTGCTTCTTCTGTTTCTTTACTTACATATCCCTTTTTATTTATTACCCTAGATACAGTTGCAACTGAAACTCCAGCCAACTTACTTACATCTCTTATGGTAGCCATCTTCCTCTTCCCCCTTTACTATTTTTTACTTTTATAGATTATAGCATAATTATAACTTAACTAAAAATACTTTACTAACACATAAAATAGGTGAAAAATTCTAAAACCTATATAAAGTTATGAATTTTCCACCTTATATTTTATTAAATCTTAATCTTTTTTTCCAGCATGTCCAATATTGTTAGCATGATCGCCTATTCTTTCTAAATTACTTATTAAATCTAAGAATATAACACTTGATGCTGCAGAACATTTTTTCTCATTTAATCTTTTTATATTATTCTCTCTAAATTTCTTTTCTAAGTTATCTATTTCTTCTTCTATAACTTCTATTTCTTTAGGAATAATTAAACTCTTTTTACTGTAATTATCAATAGAAACTTCAATTGCTTTAATAGTTTTTTCATACATTATTTTCAATTCTTCCTTAGCATAATCTCCTAGATGCACACCCTTGTTAATCTTTTCAACTGCTAAGTCAGCAATATTTTCAGCATGATCACCTATTCTCTCAATGTCATTTATAACATGATAGGTTGAACTAAATAGCTTAATATCAGCCTCTGGCAATTCTAATTGAGATAATTCAACTAAATAATCAGTTATATCTTTCTCTAAGGCATTAATAATTTTCTCATTTTTATATACTTTTTCTGCTGCTTCCTCATTATTTTCAGTGAATGCTTCCATAGCTAACATTAAATTCTTCTTAGCTTTATCTGCCATTCTTAATGTTTCCTTTAATACTTGTCCATTAGCTACTACTGGAGTGTCTAATAGTTTTTTATCTAAATATATAGCGCCTTCCTTTTCTATTTCAGAATCACCAGGAAGTATTAAATTAACTAACTTAACTAAATATGTTGATAATGGTAATAATATAACTGTTACAGTTATATTAAATATAGTATGTGCATTTGCTACTTGTCTTGCTACACTTGGATCTGTAGATTGCACTAATCTTATGAATGGCTCTATAAATGGGAAGAAAATTAATGCTCCAATACTATTAAAGAATAAATGTATTAAAGCTGCCTTTTTAGCTGTTCTATTAGCCCCTAAGGATGCTAATATTGCTGTTACACAAGTTCCAATATTACACCCTAAAATTACTGGGAAAGCTAAATTCATATCTATTGAACCTGTTGTTGCTAAAGCTACTAATATACCTGTTGTTGCAGATGAGCTTTGTACAACAGCAGTCATTCCAAGTCCTGCAAGTAAACCTAATATACTATTGTCTGCAACTACAACTACAAACTCTCTAAACCAACTTGCTTCAGCTATAGGTTTCATAGCTGTTGACATTGCACTCATACCTAAAAATAAAATACCAAAGCCTAAAGCAATACTTGCTATATCTCTAACTTTCTTTTTCTTTGCCATAAGTAATATTATGGCTCCTACTCCTACAAATATAGGAGCAATTGCATCTAAATCAAATGATACCATTTGGGCAGTTATCGTAGTTCCAATATTGGCACCCATTATTACACCAGTTGCTTGTATCAAAGACATTAACCCAGCATTTACAAAACTAACTACCATTACTGTAGTTGCACTAGAGCTTTGAATTATTGCTGTAACTGCGGCTCCAACCAATACTGCTATGTATTTATTACTAGTTAATTTCTCAAGTATTGACTTTAATCCTTCTCCTGCGGCATTTTCTAATCCATCTCCCATTAGCTTCATGCCGTATAAAAACATACCTAGTCCACCTATTAGACCTGTTAAAATAGAAAAGTTGTCCATTAATATTTCTCCTTACTAACTTAATACTTTTTGTTAAATTTTAATTAATATTTAGTTAACAAACTTAATATACAACTATTAACATGACTTGTAAATATTATTTTTTTTACAAATATTAAAACAGCTTTTCTAATCTTAATATTTTATTTATTTTTTTGACACAATACTGCCATATTACTAAGGTATTATAATAATTGTAAAGTAGTTAAAGCATTATTATTTACCCCTAAAACCATCTAATGGTCCCTAGATTAAATTATTCCCCAAAGTTATTTAATCTAGGGTTTTTCCCTTTTATATCTAGTTTTTCTCTTCTTTTAATCTTTTAACTTCTTCAGCAGCTCTTTTTTTATCAAGTTTATCAAATAAAACTTCTATATTAGAAACTTTACCTGATTTCTTCTCTATATAACTCCATATAGGTTCTTTTATTTCTAATGCAAGTCTAATTTTCTCACATGTATTTGGCATGAATGGTTCTAATAAGTTTGATATATTTACAACAAGTTGCAGTGCTTCATAAAGGCTTTTATCTCCAACTTCATAATCTTTTTTAACTTTTTTAACAACTGTTAAAATATCTAAAAGAGCATTCTTAAATTTTCCTTCTTCTATATAATCTCCTATGTTAAAATACAAATCAAATATTTCATTTTTGAATTCTCTTGAAATAACTCCCTTAGGAATTATAGAGTTATTTTTATCTTTTATATCACTTATAACCCCATTTACAAAATCTCCAATATTATTAACTAAATCTCTGTTAGTTATATTTATAAAATCTCTCCAAGTAAAGTCTGTATCTTTATTTTCTGGAGAGTTTATTGATAAATAGTATCTAAACTCATCTACATTATAATTTTCAACTATATAATCAGCCCATATTGCCCAATTTTTAACTGATGAAAAATTCTTTCCTTCTAGCTTTAAATATTCACTTGATATAACTCTTAAATTCGGATTTTTTATTCCAAGTCCTGCTAATATTGCAGGAAATATTACAGTATGAAAAGGTATATTATCTTTTCCATGGACAAAGTAAACTCTTGAGTCTTCTCCTTGCCAATATTCTTTCCAATTTTCCCCAGTTCCTTCTAAAACCTTCATACTTGCTGTTAAATATCCCATTACGGCCTCTATCCAAACATATATTTTTTTATCTTCATATCCATCTAAAGGAACATCTACTCCCCAATTAAAATCTCTAGTAACAGCCTTATCTCTTAATCCCTCATTTAGGTATCTTTTAACAATCTTTTGTGCATTTTCTCTCCATCCTTTTTGTCTAATTAAAAGTCTTCTAACATCTTTTTCAAAATTAGAAAGAGAGAAAAATAAATGTTTTGTTTCCTTCACAACAGTTTCATTCCCACAAAGTTTACATCTCTTATCTAAAAGATCTTCGTATTCTACTATTTCAAAGCAATTTTCACATTGCTCCTCTAAGACTACTTCTCCACAATTAGGACATTTACCTTCTACATATCTATCAGACAAAAATTCATTACAAGACTCACAATAAGTTTGCTCTATCTCTTTTTCATAGATATAGCCCTTATTATATAAATCAAGGATAAATTCCTTAACCTTAGTTTCATGATATTCTGAATGTGTTTTTTCAAATACATCAAAAGAAAACCCAAGACTGCTAAAGCATTTTTTAAATTCATCATGATACTTAATGGTTGCTTCTAAAGGAGTTATTCCCTCCTCCTTAGCCTTCATAGTTACAGGAGTACCATGACAGTCAGTTCCTGATAAAAATATAACTTCATCTCCCATAAGCCTATGATATCTTGCAATTATATCCCCTGGGAGTAATACTGCTATTCTTCCTAAGTGCAATGGACCATTTGCATAAGGCCATGCATTTCCAACTATTATATTCATAAAAAACCCCCTTCTTTGAATTAAGAATGTAAAATTAAAAATGTAGAATTAAGGAGAAAACTCAGCTTAAGCTGAGTTTTGTATTTTTTATAATTTAGCCGCGGCTGAATTATTTCCTCAATTTTACATTATTCATTCTTAATTTTTAATTTATCTTACAACGCTTCCTGTTGGTAGATCTCCTGGATTTACTAGTTTTAGTAAGCTATCGTCATCAGTAGCTGCAGCTAATATCATTCCTTGCGATAACTCACCTCTTAAAGTTACTGGTTTTAAGTTTGCTACTAATACTACATACTTACCAACTAATTCTTCTGGCTTATAGTATTGAGCTATTCCTGAAACCACTTGTCTCTCTTCTCCATTTAAATCTACTTTTAGTTTTAGTAACTTTTTAGCCTTCTTTATTGGTTCGCAAGCTAAAACTTTTACTACTCTTAAATCTATTTTTTCAAAGTCTTCTATAGTTATTTCTTCTTTAATTGGTGTTATTTCTCTCTTTTCATCCTTTTTATTAGCAGCTAATTGTGCTTCTCTTAAAGCTTCTAGTTCTGCTAATTTTTTATCTACATCTATTCTTGGGAATAGAGCTTCTCCCTTTTGAACCTTTGTTCCAACTACTGTTCCATCAAAGCTATTTAATGATTCAAATGTAATATTACTTGTATTTATTTGCTCATTTATTTTCTTGCTTGTATCTGGTAAGAATGCAGATAATAATACTGAAGAGAATCTTAAGCTTTCTATTAAATTATATAAAACTGTTCCTAGTCTTTCTTTCTTTTCTTCGTCCTTAGCTAATATCCATGGTGTAGTTTCATCTATATACTTATTAGCTCTTCCTATTAAATCAAATATATACTCTAAAGCTTCTGGTATTCTTAACTTATCTATTGCAGCATTTACCTTCTTAGGCGTTTCTAAAGCTAAGTTTATTAACTCATCATCTATAGCTTCCTTAACATTGTTGTTTGGAATTACTCCATCAAAGTATTTTTCTATCATAGCTACAGTTCTTGATAATAAGTTTCCTAAATCATTACAAAGATCTGAATTTATTTTCTTTATAAATATTTCATTATTAAATAATCCATCTGCTCCAAATGGAATTTCTCTTAATAAGTAGTATCTAACTGCATCTACTCCAAAATTTTCAACTAAGGCAACTGGGTCAACTACATTTCCTTTAGATTTAGACATCTTTCCTCCATCAACAAGTAACCATCCATGTCCGAATACTTGCTTTGGTAATGGTAAATCTAAAGCCATTAACATAATTGGCCAATAAATAGTATGGAACCTTAATATATCTTTACCAATTAGGTGAACATCTGCTGGCCAGAATTTTTCGTAAAGCTCTTTATTGTCACTTCCATATCCTAAAGCTGTTATATAGTTTGATAATGCATCTATCCAAACATAAACAACGTGTCCTTCATCAAAAGTAACTGGAACTCCCCAATTAAAGCTTGTTCTTGAAACACAAAGATCTTGTAAACCAGGCTTTAAAAAGTTATTAACCATTTCATTTTTTCTTGATTCTGGTTGAATAAAATCAGGATGAGCTTCAATATAATCCATTAACTTATCAGCATATTTACTCATCTTAAAGAAGTATGCTTCTTCTTTAGATTTTTCTACCGGTCTTCCACAATCAGGACAGTTTCCATTAACTAATTGGGTTTCTGTCCAGAATGATTCACAAGGTGTACAGTATAAACCTTCATATGAAGACTTATATATATCTCCATTGTCATATAATTTCTTAAATATATCTTGAACAGCTTTTATATGATAATCATCAGTAGTTCTTATGAACTTATCATAGCTTATATTCATCATTTTCCATAAATCTTTTATTCCTGCTACTATTTCATCTACATGTGCCTTAGGTGTTATGCCTTTTTCTTCTGCTATTCTTTGAATCTTTTGTCCATGTTCATCTGTTCCTGTTAAAAACATTACATCATATCCAGTTAATCTCTTATATCTAGCAAGAGCATCTGCTGCTACTGTAGTATAAGTATTTCCAATATGAAGTTTAGTTGATGGATAATAAATTGGTGTAGTAATATAATATGTCTTTTTACACATACCATTTTCCTCCTAACAATAATTGTTTCATTTAATAAAAAATACTCCTAAATAATAAAAAAGTCTCTATATAGATTATTAAAACCTATATAGAGACGCCTTATGCGTGTTACCACTCTAATTCATATTTATCTCACAATAAATACCTCAACAGGTGACTAATATCACCTTGCAATATAACGGTTGCTACCGTATTTCCCTAGCAATATAGCTCAGAAAACATGCTCCAAGGCCATCTTCATAAAGTTTTATGCCACTAGCTTTCACCTAACCTAGTTCTCTTTAGACATTCCATCTTTACTACTCTTCTTTTCATAGCATTTATTTTATTATTACTATTATGATATGCTATATTAAATTTACTGTCAATTACTTTTAATTTATGATTTATTATGAAATTTCTTTTTAATAAGCTTATCTATCATAATCTTAGAAAAAATCACCATGAATAAACTAAATAATAAGATAAAGGTCAATACACCTTCTCCAAACATAAATAGTAATATAGTATTAACTATAAATAGTAGGGTTCCTATGGAACCAAAAATTTTAGCAGCTACTTTATTAGCATATTCCCAAGCTAGTTTATCTTTAACAGAGTACTGATTTGTATATCCAAACTTATTTTGATTAAATTTTGTTGAATTAGCTTCATATAATCCACCAAATACGAATAATCCTATTGGTATACTTTCTATAATTAATAAATAAATCCAAAAATTCATATTATCCTTCTTTCTAAAACTTTTTCTAAGTTATTATTTAATTATAATTTTATACTAACTATTTATATTTCTGCAATGATATTTAATTGTTTTTATATTTTTAACAAGTGTTTTTGTAATAATTTTTTCATACTTTATATGGTATAATTGTATTAAAAAGATTGGGGTTGATACTGTGAAAACTTTCGAATTGCCTCATATAGGATCTAGAAACATTAAAACTGCTTTATCAGTTTTAGTCTGTCTTATATTTTGGCCAAATTCTCTTTTTGCAGCAATTGCAGCTGTAATCTGTGTTCAAGATACTGTGGAAAATTCTCTTCACACCGGAATAAACAGATTAATTGGAACACTTCTAGGTGGTATATTCGGAGTAGTTTTTATATATATCACTAACGGCCTTCATTTACAAAAGGTTTTACCTTTAGTGGTTGCCATTGGAGTTTCATTGATTATATATATATGTAATCTAATAAAAAAACCTTCTGCTTGTTCCATGTCATCTATTACATTAATGGGTATATTAGTAGCTCCTGTATATGCTAATCCTTTATTGTACTCTTTACAAAGAACCATAGAAACTGCTTTTGGAGTAATTGTTGCAATACTAATAAATAAGTATATCCATCCACCAAAAGAGAATAATACTATAGATGAAACTAACTAAAGATAAGGAGTTATAATATGAATTTTACTTTTCCTAAGATTGGATTAAGGACATTAAAAACTGCACTTGCAGTATTTTTATGTCTATTAATTTTTCCAAGGGAACCATTTTTCGCTTGCTTAACTGCTGTTTTTTGCGTTCAAGATACTGTGTCTAATTCTATTAAAATAGCAATAAATAGAGGTTTAGGAACAGTTTTAGGTGCTACAATAGGTCTTTTATTTCTAATAGTATGTAGATTCTTAACATACAATATTAATATCTACCCTATTAGAAAACTATTAGTTTATTTAACAATTGCAATAGGTATTATAGTGGTTATATATTTATGTAATTTAATAAAAAAACCAGGTGCTATAAATATATCCTGCATAGCCTTTCTAGCAGTAACCACTGTTCATGCCTTTGGTGACCCAGTTTATTATGCTGTTAATAGAACCATAGAAACTCTATTTGGAATATTTATAGCACTATTGGTTAACAAATTTATTGCACCACCAAAACAAAAAAAGGCCTAAGCCTTGTTTTAATGTAAAATGTAGAATTAAAAATTAAAAATTGTGGAAGAAATTCAGCTAAGGCTGAATTTCAACCTATATTATACATTCTTAGTTCTTAAATACTAAACTCTTAAATTTTCCTTGTTTGAGTATTTAAGAATTCTTTTTCTTCTTCATTTAAATATGGACTTAATTTTTCAAATACCATATTATGATAGTTATTTAACCAGTCTTTTTCTTCGGAAGAAAGCATCTCTACATTGACACCCTGTAAATCTATTGGACAATATGATATGGTTCTAAACTTATAAAACTCTCCAAACTCTTCTGATTCAAAATCCTTTTCTACTATTAAAGTATTTTCAGTTCTTATTCCATGTTTCCCTTCTTTATATACACCTGGTTCATTAGTTAAAATCATTCCCGGTTCCAAAGCAACTGTATTTCCTTCTGGTCTGATTCCTTGTGGCCCCTCATGAACATTTAAGAAAAATCCTACACCATGACCTGTTCCACATTTATAATCTATACCATAATTCCATAAAGGTCTTCTTGCAAGTATATCTAAATTAATTCCTGTAGTGCCTCTTAAAAATTTAGCTAAAGAAAGTGCAATATGTCCTTTTAAAACCAAAGTGTAGTCTCTTTTTTCTTCTTCTGTAATAGGTCCTAATATAAAGGTTCTTGTAATATCAGTAGTTCCATCTAAATATTGAGCTCCTGAATCTACTAAAAACATTCCTTCTGGTTTTAGTTCATATTGACTAGCTTCTGTAGCTGAATAATGCATCATAGCTGCATGATCTTTATAACCAGCTATTGTACCAAAACTATCACCTTTATAATTTTCTCCCATAGCTCTAAAAAACGTTAATTTTTCACTAGCTGATATTTCTGTTATCTTTTCTTTACCTATACTTTCTTTAAGCCATTTTACAAATTTAACCATAGCAACTCCATCTCTTACTTGAGATACTTCCCAGTTAGCTATTTCTACTTCATTTTTTATAGCCTTTAAATTAGTTGTTATATTAACTTCTCTTATTATCTTTACATCTTTATTCAAAGCAGTGAAAATCTTAGAATTTAACTTGTTAGGATCAAACATTACTGTGCCCATTAAAAGTTTTGCATCACCTTCAATATCAAAATACCCTTTAATTTTAAAACCCTCAGATTTTAACTTGTTTCCTGTTTCACTATCTACCTTATCTTTATCTATATAAAGAGTTGCATCATTCTTTCCAACAATTACATAAGAAAGAGCTACAGGATTAAATCTCACGTCATTTCCTCTAATATTACATAACCATGCTATATCATCTAAAGATGATAAAATAAAGTAGTCTGCAGATTTCTTCTGCATATTTTTTCTAACTTCTAAAAGTTTTTCACTTGCAGATTTTCCTGAATATTTTTCATCATGTATGAAGATTTTATTTTTAGGTAATTCCTTTCTTGTAGTCCATATTGATTTTAATAAGTCTTTCTCCATATTAATTATAGACTTGTTTTCTTCTGCTATCTTTAAATAATCTTCATATTGATTAACTGAAAACAAGCTTCCATCAAATCCTAAAGTTTCACCTTCTTTTAAATTATCTTTTATCCACTCTTCAATAGTTGGATATCCTGGAGTTCTCATCTTCATAAGAGATATTCCACTACCCATCAATTCTTTTTCTGCCTGAATAAAGTATCTTCCATCAGTCCAAAGATATGCATTGTTTAATCCAACTAAAAGTATTCCTGCTGAACCTGTAAATCCAGATACAAATTCTCTTCCTTTGAAATATTCTGCAACATATTCACTTTGATGTGAGTCACTACTTGGAATAATATAATAATCTATATTTTCTATTTTCATAACTTCTCTAAGTTTTTTTAAGTTACTCATAATCTAACCACCTTACATTAAATTTCTAATAATTATATATAAATTACTATAATCCAAAATTTATTTTTTTGCAATTTACTGTATTTTCTGAATATTTGTTGATTTGACATTTTTTTTAATTTATAATTTAGATAATTCATTAAAAAGGGGGATTCTAAATGGGAAATATGATTGATCTTACAGACTTCTTAGTTGAGGCTAAAAAAAACACTTACGCTTCTAGCACAAAAAAAGAAAAACCAACTAGACCAAACTCTAAGGACTACGCTTACAAGAAATATAATTACTATTACCACGATAGCTATTTAGGTAATAATAAATTTATTGGAGAAGAATTAGTTTGGAAAGATGAAAAAATCTATTGGGGAATGAATTACAAGGGAGAACTCCTTGTTGATGAAGCACCTAATGGATTTAGTAATTTCTTAAAGAAATCTTTACAAAACGTATCAGAAAAAAGTCCTTTTAGAGGACCAAAATACTTTGAAGATGGAGCATTTACTTATAAATGTACTTGGGAAGGGTGTACAGATTCTTTTAACGGAATAGAATCTATTTCCCACTGTGGAGAAGAGATTTACAGATTATATTTCCATGGAGGAAGACTAAAATAAAAACTCAGCATAAGCTGAGTTTTTTATAATTCTTTATTTTTAAATTAAGCTTCTACTTTTTTACCTAATATTTGAACACCTACGTATACTGCTAAAATTGAAATTGGAAGAACTATATACCATTGTAATCCAAATCCCGCAGGTATGTATCCAAAAATTATAGTTATTCCTGCAACAAATAGTGAATACCACATTTGAGTATTGACATGGGCAATATGATTACATCCCGCTCCCATTGATGAAAGAATAGTTGTGTCTGATATAGGAGAACAGTGATCTCCAAATATAGCTCCTGTTAAAACTGCACTTGTACTAACTATTACATATCCCATATCTGGATTCATTGAGTATGCTAATGGAATTGCAAGAGGCATTAATATTCCCATAGTTCCATATGCAGTACCTGTTGCAAAGGAAATTATTGCTCCTAATATAAATATTAAACTTGGTAGTAAAAAGCTTGGTAATGAACCTGAAAGCATAGATACTAGATATTTTGCAGTTCCCAAATCCTTTATTACAGAGCTTAATGACCAAGCTAATATTAATATAACACCTGTTATTAAAAGAGGTTTCATTCCATCTATCCAAGTATCTATTGCTTCGGAAATGGTAAATATCTTCTTAGATACCCCCATAACCATAGCAACTATACTTGCTACCAAAGCTGATTGGAATAATGCTACTGATGCATCTGATGCACTAAAAGCTTCTTGTATAGCTCTAAAAGATAATGGTGAGCTTGTCATCACTTGTTGTAAAGCCATATCTTCTCCAGCCATTATTGATGTATAACCGCTATAATAAAAGCAAACTAGAGCTGTAACTACTAATACTCCAATTGGAATTATTGCATTCCATATACTTAACTTAATTCCTTCCTTTGGTTCAAGCTCCGGATTTTCAATGGCTACATCTAAACTACTATTATCATCCGAATCTGTTAATCCTCTTCTTCTAGCCTCTATTTCTGCTTTATACATAGGCCCAAATTCCTTTAATAATAATGAAGTAATAAATACAAAGAATAAAATTAATATATTATAAAATCTATATGGAATAGTTTGTAGGAAAATTCCAAAAGCATCTACCTGTTGTCCTATTCCATTTATAAAAGCATCATTTATTAGCCCAACTTCTAGTCCTATCCATGTGGATACTATAGCAAGCCCTGCTATAGGAGCAGCTGTTGCATCTATTATAAAAGCAAGCCTTTCTCTGGATATTTTCATTTTATCAGCTACAGGCTTCATTATAGGTCCAACTATTAAAGAGTTTGCGTAATCATCAAAGAAAACTGCTAACCCTAATAAAAGTGTAACTAATTGCGTACTCTTAGCGGTTTTAGCTTTCCTAGCTAAAGCTTCTGCTACAGCTTTAGCTCCTCCCATCTTAGCAACTAAATGTATAACTCCACCTATTACTAAAACTTGAAGTATTATACCTGCATTCCATGGGTCTGCTAAAGAATTTAATGCTCTTGATACAAAATCTAAAAATGAATTAACCATAGCTTTTGGAAAAGAACTATCTACTAGACTAACTAAAAACGTTCCTGATAATGTCCCAACAAATAAGGATATTATTACATTTTTTGTTATAAACGCTAATACTATTGCTACTATTGGCGGTATTAAAGTTAAAAATCCATAATGATTTGCATTGGCTGTGGCAGTATCTACTTCAGCTGCAAAAACTACTGATGTTGATAATATAGTAATAATTAAAGTCATAATAATTATTCTAAAATTTACTTTATTTTTCATCTTAAGTCCCCCTTATAATTTTGTAAATACTTAAAGGGCAGAAATAAAAAATAAAAAGCCTTGAGTTTTCACTCAAGGCTAGAATTTACTTATAAAAATATAAATTAAATTCCCTAAGTGATAGCTCCCCACAAAATAAGTTTGTGACAGTGTTACACATATTTTATGTAACCCCAGCTCTATGATTTTAAAGCTTCAATCATATGCTTCGGCGATAATTCCTTTCCTATTAATTCTCATTGCTTATATCCTTAATAGTACTCTTAAGTACCGCACCTCTACCCTAATCGATATTTACTTTTAATTTACATAACCATTCTACAATCTAAGCAAATATTTTGCAACTATACATGAACTATAATAATTTAATTCATCTTATTATTAGTCATAAAAGCTTCTATTTCCTCTACTGTCTTTATCATTTCCTTAGTTAAAACTTCATGACCATCTTTAGTTATTAAAATATCGTCTTCTATTCTTATTCCTATACCCTCTTCTTCTATATAAATACCTGGCTCTACCGTGTAAATCATTCCTTCTTCAAAAATAACATCTCTATTTTCAAGCTCTATATCATGGGTATCCATACCTAGACTATGGCCAATACTATGATAATAATATTTACTTACATCTTCCTTATTTGTTATTAATCCTAATGAAATACACTCTTCTGCTATCCATTCCCTTGCTTTTTTATTTAATTCTAGGAAGCTTACACCAGGCTTCATTTCACTTATAGCCATATTATTTACCTTAAGAACAGCATTGTAAACCTCTTTTTGTCTTTCCGTAAACTTTCCGTTTGTAGGAAAAGTTCTAGAAATATCTCCATTATAGTATTTATATTGAGCTCCTAAATCAAATAAAATTAAATCTCCATCTTTAAGCTCTGAATCATTAGTAACATAATGTAAAACCGTTGCATTCTTTCCTGCTGCTGCAATAGTTTTAAAGGCCAAATCCTTAACTCCATTTTTCTTACATACAAAATCAAAGTAAGCTTCCAATTCATATTCTTTAATTCCAGGCTTAGAATTTTTCATTAATTCTTTTACCCCTTCAATAGTTATAGATATTGCTTTTTTTATTCTATCTACTTCTTCTGTAGTTTTTATAAGCCTTAGCTTACCTATTAAATTATGTGCATTCTTTATATTAATATTAAAATATTGGGTTTTAATTTCATTTATAAAACTGTATGATGTATTTCCTTTTTCTAAATCTAGATATATATTTATATCTTCTTTATTAAGTATTATCCTTTCTATAAAGCTATTAAAATCTCCTAAATACTTAACATCACTAATGTCACAAATATCAGCTACTTCTTCTTTTCTAATAGTTTTTCCTTCCCACTTTTCCCTAACAGAATCTACTTCTTTTATAAATAAGTATTCTTTACTTTCTCCATTTATTTTAGATAATACTAATATATGATCTTCTTCATCTATGCCTGTTAAATAATAAAAGTTTCTATTAGGAGTAAATTGATAATTCTCATCTCCAGTTTTTTTAGGAGATTTCCCTGCAAACAATATTAGCAATGAGTTATCACTAATTTCATCCAATACTCTTTGTCTATTATTTTTATAAAATTCTTTGTTCACCTTAACACCTTCCTTTATTCCATAGCTAAGACTTTAACACTTACTACATTAGGTAAGCCCCTTAAAGTATTTACTAAATGCTTCAAATCCTTTTTCATATTAGATATATCTAAAGTAATGGTTACATTGGCTGCCATATTTATAGGTATATCTTGATTTATTGTTAGTATATTTCCCTTATTAAATGCAATGCAATCTAAAACCTTTGATAAAGTTCCTGTTTCATGTGATAGTAAAACAACTAAAGTTATTTTTTTGCTATTTAATCCTTCCGCCATAGGAAATATGTAATCTTTATACTTATAGTATGTGCTTCTGCTTATCCCTGTTTGCTTTACGGCCTCACTTATGTCCTTAGCCTTGCCACTCATTAAGCTTTCTTTAACTTCTAGTACTTTTTTAAAAATTTCAGGTAGTACCTTACTATTTACCATATAAAACTTTTCTGAAGCCATTACATCACCACCCCTAAAAAAATTGATAAGCTATATAATTTATTATTATATAGCTTATCAACTGTAAAATACATATTATTCCTAAAGTTTATTTATATTAATTCTATTAGACTTCTTAATTCTTTCTATATAAATTTTAAAAAGTGATACTAGAACAGAAATAACTCCTCCTAATGCAAAATATAATTCTATATTATTAAAAAACAATCCAACCAATACCCCTAAACCTATTCCATAAGCTAAAAATATAGCTAGTGTTTTTATTTCATCATCAGTTAAAAACAAGTTATCAATGTATTTCATTAAACTACCACTTCCCTCCCTTATTTATATCTTTATTATAGAATAGATTTATTATCAACTAGTTACAAAATTATTACGTATTGATTAAAAATATTTAATTTTTAAATTAATTTCTATAATTTACATTAAAAGTTTTGAAACTAAAAAAATTGATATTATAATAGCCGTTAAATCTGCTAACACCGCTGCCCATAAAGTATGTCTTATTTTCTTTATCTGAACAGCTCCAAAATATACTGTAATAGTATAAAAAATAGTTTCTGTAGTTCCCATAATTACTGATGCTATTAATCCTATGTAACTATCTGGCCCATAAGTCTTTACTATATCTGTTAAGATTCCCAAAGCACCACTTCCTGATAAAGGTTTAACTAAAATTAAGGGAACTATCTCCTTTGGTAGTCCTATAAGACTACTAACTGGAGAAATTACATTATTCAATAAGTTCAGTAATTTAGCCTCTCTAAATATGTTAACTGCAATTATCATAGCTAATAGATATGGGAAAATATTAATACATACTTTAAGTCCTTCCTTAGCTCCTTCTACAAACCATTCATAGACTTTTCTACCCTTTATCATTCCATAAGTTATTATAATCACTACTATTATTGGGATTATACTTTTTGTTATATATTGAAACATATTCTTTCCTCCTAAAAATATCTTTGTAAAATCTTACAAAGAATTACTCCCGTAATAGCTGCAACTGTACTTGCTAATACCGCCGGTAATATTATTGCTCCTGGATTATTTGAACCACAAGCTGCTCTTATAGAAATAACTGTTGATGGAACTAACTGAATACAAGCTGCATTTAATACTAAAAATAAAGACATATCATTAGAAGCCACTCCTTTTTCCTTATTAAGTCTATCCATTTCTTGCATAGCCTTTATTCCAAAAGGAGTTGCTGCATTACCTAAACCCATCATATTTGCTGTTATGTTCATAACTATAGCTCCTAAAGCTTTTTCATCCTTCGCAGCTTCTTTAAAAATAATTTTTAAAATTGGCTTTAGCACCTTTGCAAGCTTGTTAGTAAATCCACTTTTTTCTGCTACTTTCATAACTCCACACCAAAAACACATAAGACCTACTAACCCGATTATCATAGTTACTGTTGAATCTGCAGAGTTAATTATAGATTTGGAAATAACTTCTCCATTTCCAGTAAATAAGCCAACTAAGACCCCTAAAAAAATCATTACAAACCAAATATAATTTATCAAACTCCCACCCCTAAAAAATTACTTCTATAAATATATGTCTTGAATCTAATATTTATTAGTGATAGGATGAATATATGTAATAATAATTATGTTTAAACACATAAAGGAGACGAATTATGAAGGAATCAAACTTAAAAATAGCTCAACAAGATATAGATGATGCTCTTAAAACAGTAGAAGATATGGTAAAATTTATAGATGGAGCTGATCTGCCTAAAGATGTATTAAAAGAAAAATTTCTTACCTTAACAGAAAAGGTTCAAGAATTAGAAAACATATTAAAAATTGAAGGAATTTTATAAATCTACATATAACTTTTTATAATCAATATATAAACAAAAAAAACAACTTCTAAGAAGTTGTTTTTTTGACCATAACTCACATTATTTCTCTGATTAGATACCCATTCTCTAATCAAATTTCTATTTAAGTTACACACAGTTGAAATTTGAAAACGTTTATAATTAGCTAACCTAATTATACCATGGTTTATATTACCTTTCAATAGTTTTTAAAAAAAAGTTCACCTATACAAATTCTGCTTATTCACTAGGTATTCTCCAAGTCATTGCAAAATTATATAGGTGAAGGTTAAAAAATAAGTAAAATAATTATTTACAACTTTCTCTCTCTATTAGTTCATAATTAAGAACAAATTGAGATTCATCTAATTCTCTCTTATTTAACATTTTTATAAGCATTCTCATAGCAACTGATCCCATATCATAACTTGGTTGCTTTATTGTTGTTAGCTTTGGATAGAAAACTGATGACATAATATTATCATTAAAGCCTACAACACTTATATCTTCAGGAACTCTTTTTCCTCTTTCTCTTAAAGCATTTATTACCCCCATAGCAATTTCATCTGAAGCACATACTACAGCATCATATTCCTTATTGCTATTTTCAAAGTAATCTACTGCATCATATCCGCTCTTTACTTTTAAACCTCCAGAATAAACTAGGCTTTCATCTACTTTAATACCTTTATCATTTAGTGCTTCTTCATATCCAATATATCTATCTCCCCAAGCATTCATACTGCCTCTTTTAGCACCTGCAAAGGCTATTTTAGATAGACCTTTGTTTAATAAGTAATTTGTAACTTCCTTTGTAGCCTTTGTATTATCAATAGTTACACTTGGTAAACTTTCTTCTTTATCTTTAGTCTCTACTAAAACTGTAGTTAAATTTAGTTCATTTATTATGTTTAAAGTTTCTTCTTGTAATGATGAGCTCATATAAATAACCCCATCAACCATTTTTTCTTTTAGTACTCTTAAGTATTCCTTTTCTTTTTCACTATCAAAGTCTGAGTTACATAAGATAACGTTGTAATCATAAATATTAGCAACGTCTTCAGCACCTCTAACTATTTCTGGGTAGAATCCACTTGAAATATCAGGCACTAATATTCCAATTGTTTTTGTTTTTTGAGTTTTCAAACTTCTCGCTACTATATTTGGTCTATAACCTAATTTATTAATAGCTTCTAAAACCTTCTTTTTTGTATCTTCGTTTACAACATCTATGTCATTTAAAACTCTAGAAACAGTAGCAATTGAGACTCCCGCCTCTCTAGCAACATCTTTTATAGAAGTAGCCATATTAACATCACTCCATTTTCATTTTTAGTCTTTTTATCTCATTTTAACAATAATTATACTATTTGCAAATAGTTTATACAATATTCAGGGTTCTCTTTATAAAAAGATACTACATTAAAGTAAAAAAGTTAGAAGTTATATAGAAACTTCTAACTTTTTTAACATAAACTTATTTTACTTAATAACTTTAACTGTCATATTTAACTTTTCACCATTTATAACAGTTTCAGCATAATCAGCTTCTTCATTTATAGCAATTTCTTGAGTTAGTGTTTCTCTCTTTATTACATCTGAATATTTATTGATAATATTAATTAACATTTCGTTACCTTCAACGAATAGTTTTATCTTATCTGCAACTTCAAATCCTTTATCTTTTCTCATGTTTTGAATCTTTGAAATTACTTCTCTTAATTGACCTTCTTCTTTTAATTCTTCTGTAATAGTAGTATCAAGAACAACACCAATTTCACCTTCACCAGCAAAAGCATAGCCTTCTAAACCTTGCATAGTTACAAGTACACTTTCACTATTTAATACTATTTCTGTTCTATCTACTATAATAGTTTCAGTTCCACCACTTTGTAACTTTTGAGCTAATTCCATTTGATTTCTTGAAGCTATTTCTTTTCTTATTCCAGGAATTAATTTACCATATTGTCTTCCTAGAACTGGTAGATTAGGTTTAATTTCAAAGTTAACATATTGTGATAAATCAGCGCCAAACTCTACTGATTTAATGTTAAGCTCATCTTTTATTATATCTCCATAGTAAGTTGGGATAGCATCTGTTGATAATAACATCTTTGAAAGTGGCTGTCTATTTTTAATATTAGCGCCATTTCTTGCACTTCTTCCAAGCTTAACTATTGTATATGCTAAATCCATTTCTTTTTCTAGCTTTTCATCAATAGCATTTTCATCTACTAATGGCCATGAACATAAATGAACACTTTCTTCTGCAGAGTTATCTAATCCTGTAACTAGATTTTGATAAATTTCTTCTGTTACAAAAGGCACAAACGGAGCAGCTACTTTAACTAAAGTAGTTAATACTCTATATAATGTAACATAGGCACCAATCTTATCCTCTGTTAATTCTTCTGACCAATATCTTGCTCTATTTCTTCTTACATACCAGTTAGATAATTCATCAGTAAACTCTTCAATAGTTAATGCAGCTTGAGTTATTTGGTATGAAGCTAAGTTTTCATCTACTTCTTTTATTAAAGTATTAAGCTTAGACATTATCCACTTATCCATTACATTTTCTGATTTAAAATCTTTGTATTCTAATGGATTGAAATTATCTAATTCAGCATATAATACGTAGAATGAATATACATTCCATAAAGTACTTAAGAACTTTCTTTGAGCTTCTTGCACATCATCAATAGAGAATCTTGTTGGAAGCCATGGAGCACTTGCAGTGTAGAAATGCCATCTTGTAGCATCTGCACCTTGTGAATCTAATACTTCAAACGGATCTACTACATTTCCCTTTGATTTTGACATTTTTAAGCCTTTTTTATCTAAAACGTGGCCTAAAACTATACAGTTTTCAAAAGGATTCGTATCAAATATTGCTGTTGAAATAGCTAATAATGTATAGAACCATCCTCTAGTTTGGTCAACTGCTTCTGAAATAAATTGAGCTGGGAAGTTCTTTTCAAATAACTCTTTATTTTCAAATGGATAGTGTAATTGAGCAAATGGCATTGATCCTGAATCAAACCAGCAGTCAATAACTTCAGCAGTTCTAGTCATTTCTTTTCCACACTTAGAACATTTTAATTTAACTCCATCAATATATGGCTTATGAAGTTCAATATCTTCTGGAACATTAATTCCTTTTTCCTTTAGCTCAGCAATACTTCCTACGCAATCTTTATGACCACATTCACATTCCCAAATAGGAAGTGGAGTACCCCAATATCTATCTCTTGATATTCCCCAGTCAATAACATTTTCTAAGAACTTACCAAATCTTCCTGTTCTAATGTTATCTGGATACCAGTTGATTTTATTATTATTTTCTAATAGTTTGTCTCTAAGCTTAGTCATTGCAACAAACCAGCTTTCTCTTGGGTAATAAAGAAGTGGTGTGTCACATCTCCAACAATGTGGATATGAGTGAGTATGCTTTTCAGCCTTAAATAATTTATTTTCTTCTTCTAAATATTTAACTATGCTTTCATCACACTTTTTAACGAATTTTCCAGCCCATGGAGTTACTTCTTCAACGAAATTACCACTAGCATCTACTAAGTTGATAAATCCTATTCCATTTTGTTTTGCAACAAGATTATCATCTTCTCCATATGCAGGAGCTATATGAACTATACCAGTACCATCTGATAATGTTACATAATCACCATGAATAACTTCAAAAGCCTTTCCATCAACTTCACCAAATGGAAGTAGTCTTTCATACTTAGTTCCTAATAATTCAGTTCCTTTAAACTCCTTGATTACTTCATAGTCTTCTCCTAGCACCTTTGATGCTAAATCTTTAGCAAGTATTAAAGTTTCATCACCAACTTTAGCTTCAATATAATCATAAGCTTTATTTACACATAGAGCTAAATTTGATGGTAATGTCCAAGGAGTTGTTGTCCATGCTAATATATACTTATTTTCTTCTCCTTGAACTTTAAACTTAGCTATAGCAGTTAAGTCTTTAACATCCTTATATCCTTGTGAAACTTCATGAGATGAAAGTCCTGTTCCACATCTTGGGCAATATGGCATTACCTTATGACCTTTATATAAAAGTCCCTTTTCCCACATTTGACTTAATGCCCACCAAACAGATTCGATATATGAGTTATGATATGTTACGTAAGGTTTCTCCATATCTACCCAATAACCTATTTGATTAGTCATCTTTTCCCACATGTTTACATAAGTAAATACTGATTCTTTACATTCCTTAACAAACTTTTCTACCCCATAATCTTCGATTTGCTCTTTACCTGAGATTCCAAGTTTCTTTTCTATTTCAAGTTCAACTGGAAGTCCATGAGTATCCCAACCAGCCTTTCTTATTACCTTATATCCCTTCATAACCTTATATCTTGGGATAATATCCTTCATAACCCTTGTTAGCACGTGTCCTACGTGTGGTCTTCCATTTGCTGTTGGAGGTCCATCATAAAATGTAAAATACTCGCCATCTTGATTCATATCAAAGTTCTTTTTAATTACGTTTTTATCTTCCCAAAGGTTTGCTACTTCTTTTTCCATTCCTACAAAACCCTTTGGTAATTCAACCTTTTTGTACATATCTAAACTCCCTTCCGTTTAATTATTTATATTTATCCCATAGCTAACATCTGTAATATTCTCATCTTAATTAGATAAGAAATACCCATTGAAGGCCTCTGGATAAGTTCTTCTAAGATTCAGTTTTGGAAAAGTGTGTAAGATAACTAATTCTGAATCTAAGAGTCACTTTATAAGATTATTACTTTAAGGTTATACAACTTAAATAATGACAATTACATCTACATTATTAACTATTAGAATGTAATTATTCAAAGATGAAGTTGTAAATAAATATAACTTTTTATAAAATAAAAAAACTCCGCCCACAGGACGAAGATATTCGCTATACCACCTAAGGTTTAAAGTCTCCTATAAATATAGAAAACTATAAATTTCGAGTACTAACATACTCTATCCCTTAACGCAGGCTAACGTGAAAACTTAATCAGCTATATAACCTTTCAGCCTCAAACTCCTAGGTGATTTTCCTTAATCTTATCTATAGTTTTCCACCAACCAACTACTCTCTTAAAGAATCTAATTAAGTACTTTTCCTATTCATAGTTTTTAATTTTATAAATTATATAACTATTCTACTACAAAGTAAAATATTATAAAAGTCTATATTTGAGAATATTTTAATAAATTTAAGAAAAAATAGCAATATAAATAAAAAACTTTAAATATAAACCGATATTAAAAATTAATTAATAATTTTTATCAATTAGTATTGACTTTCTTTGTTAATACCCATATAATGAAATCATAAAGAATAAATATTAAAAATTTATTTTTTATCCCCTTTATTTTCCTTAATCTATTTCTTATATTTAGGAGGAAAGATAAATGGAAAATAACTTAAACGAACAAGTCCTTGATAAGCTTACTAAAGTTTGTACTTGCAAGGCAATACCAAGATCCAAAATTAAAGATGCAATCAAAGCCGGAGCTCATACTGTATCAGAAGTTTCTAAGGCAACAGGAGCTTGTACAGGTGGGTGCAGAGGCTACAGATGTACCCCTACAATCCAAAATTTGATTGATAAGCATCTGGAAAATAACTAATATAGTTCCCCCAAACTATATTAGCATATAGATTATATCTCCCCTAAAACCACCTGTTTATATAACAGGTGGTTTTTTACTGCATAAAATATTATTAACATTATTGAAATATATAAAATCCCAAACTCCTTAGAGGTTGGGATTTATAATTAAATATTAATTTAATTGAATATTTATAGTACTAGAGCTTAATTATAAGCCAATCTATAATTCCGCCATATAAAATAATAGTACAACTGATTACTATTAAAACAATTTTATATGAAAGAATACTATATTTCTTCTTCCATTGATCCATAAATGAAAATTCTTCTTCATCTCTTTTTCTTAGTATTAAAATAGCTCCTAAAATCATTCCTAAAGGTCCAATTATAAGTAGTGCACTTCTTATAGCTTGTAATGATTGCTGCCAATTAAAATTTGATACTAATAATGATATTATCCCAACAACAAAAATAATTCCTAAAGATACAAGACTTCCAATTATAATGCACTTAATAAAATCTTTTATTAATTCTTTTACTTTTTTCATATGTTTATCTCCTTAAAAATTATTAATATAAATGACAAGCTACAAAATGTCCTTTTTCTATTTCCTTAAATTCTGGAGCTTCTTTTTTACATACCTCCATACATTTACTACACCTTCCTTGGAACTTACACCCCTTAGGAGTATTAATTGGACTTGGAACATCTCCCTCTAACATTATCCTCTCCCTATTTTCTTCTATATCTGGATCTGCTATTGGTATTGCGGACATTAAAGCCTCTGTATATGGATGTTTTGGATTACTAAATAACATCTCCGATTCTGCTAATTCAACCATACTTCCTAAATACATAACAGCTACCCTATCTGAAATATGTTTTACCATAGATAAGTCATGGGCAATAAATAAATATGTTAATCCTAGTTCCTTTTGTAAACTTATTAGTAAGTTAGCAATTTGGGCTTGTATTGAAACATCTAATGCAGAAATAGGTTCATCACATAGAATAAATTTAGGTTCAACCGCTAATGCTCTAGCTATTCCTATTCTTTGCCTTTGACCACCTGAAAATTCATGTACAAATCTATTGGCATGCTCTTTATTTAACCCTACATGCTCTAATAGTTCATATACCCTCTTATCCTTTTCTTCCTTTGATTTAGCTAATCCATGAATCTCTATTCCTTCTGATATTATATCTGCAACAGTCATTCTTGGATTTAAGGATGCATATGGATCTTGGAATATTATTTGAACTTCTTTATTAAACTGCTTTTTTTCCTTCCCTTTTAATCCCTTTATAGATTTACCTTTATAAAATATTTCTCCATCTGTTTTATCATATAATCCAATAACAGTTCTTCCACAAGTTGTTTTACCACATCCAGATTCTCCAACTAATCCTAATGTTTCTCCTTCTTTTATGGCAAATGAAACGTCATCTACTGCTTTTAGAATGTCTTTATTACCAATTTTAAAATATTTTTTTAAGTTTTTTACTTCTAAAATTATATCTTTTTCATTAGCCATTTCGTCTCTCCTCCTTAATCTCCTCTAAAATTTCCTCAGGAATTTCTTCACTATATAGCCAGCATTTAGCCTTATGTATATCTCCGAATGAATACTCCTTTGGTTCCTCTGTTAAGCATATATTCATGCAATATTTGCAACGTGCTGCAAATGCACATCCTTCTGGTGGAGCAATTAAATCAGGAGGAGTTCCCTTTATTGTCTCTAATAATTGCTTACCTTTCCATCCCAATTTAGGAACCGAATTTAATAATGCCCAAGTATATGGATGTTTAGGATTATAAAATATCTCTCTCTTTTCACCCTTTTCTATAATTTGACCAGCATACATTACTGCTATTTTATCTGCCATTCCTGCAACTACTCCAAAATCGTGAGTAATTAATATTACTGCTGTATTGAGCTTGTCTTTTAATTCATTAATAAGCTCTAGTATTTGCGCTTGAATTGTAACATCAAGTGCTGTAGTAGGTTCATCTGCTATTAAAATTTTAGGATTGCAAGCAACTGCTATTGCAATCATAACTCTTTGTCTCATTCCACCTGAAAATTCATGCGGATATTGATCTACTCTCTTTTCTGCATTTGGAATTCCTACTGATTCTAATATTCTTATAGCCTCTTCTTTTGCAGCTTTCTTGTCCATATTTCTATGTGCAACTAAATTTTCTATTATTTGATTACCTACCTTCATAGTTGGATTAAGAGAGGTTAATGCATCTTGGAATATCATTGCACATTCTCCACCTCTAAACTCTCTTATTTTCTTTTTATCATAAGCTAAAACGTCTTCTCCATTATAAAATATCTCACTATCTTTCTTTATTTCACCCTGTGGTCCTTGTATTAAAGCCATTATAGCTCTAGCAGTAACACTTTTACCACAACCCGACTCTCCAACTATCGCTAATACTTCGCCTCTATCAACCTCAAAAGATATACCCCTAACAGATTGTACCTCTCCTGCATAAGTATGATAAGATACTCTTAAATTTTTAACAGCTAGAATTGATTCATTTTTATTTAACAACTTCTCCATACCTTATACTCCTCCTATTGTCTTAACTTTGGATCTAGGGCATCTCTTAAACCGTCACCTAAAATATTAAATGATAATATTAACAAACATAAAACTATAGTAGGGAATAGTAATTGATAAGGATAAAAAGCCATAGCTTGTTGCCCTGCTGATAATAATGAACCTAAACTAAATGCTGGAATATTTAATCCTAATCCCAAGAATGCAAGTATGGTTTCAGATACAATTACGCTTGGTATTGTTGATGCAACATCTAATATTATTAATCCTATTGTATTTGGTAATAAATGCTTTAGTATTATTCTCATTGGAGATGCCCCTAAAGCTTCAGCTGCTAAAACATATTCACTTTCTCTTAATTGAAGTATCTGCCCTCTTATCATCCTAGCGGTACTTGTCCATGCAGTTAAGCACAGAGCTAACATCAATTGAAAATATCCATTTCCTAGAACAACTAAAATTAATAATGTAATTATTAAATATGGAATACTATTTAAAACTTCAACAATTCTCATCATTATTTCATCTACTATTCCACCCATATATGCGGCTATTCCTCCATATAAACATCCAATTACTATATCTATTACAGTGGCAATAAGAGCTACGCTTATTGATATTCTTGTTCCTATCCAAACCCTTGTAAACAAGTCTCTTCCCATAGCATCTGTTCCCCACCAAAAATCACTATTTGGAGATAAATTTTTCTTTGATGTTTCTACTGTTTGGTAATCTAGATTTCTAATTATAGGCATAAATATTGCCATTAATATAATTATAATTAATACAAATAATGCTCCCATAGCAACTGGGTTCTTTTTTAATCTTCTCCAAGCATCTTGCCAATAACTAATATTAGGTCTTACAACTAAATCACTATCTAAGGTAGCTAAATCTACTCTTTCAAATCTTTTATCTTTTACCTCTAATTTATTCATTAAGTTTCACCTCCAACTACTTAACTAATCTTATACGGGGATCTACAACTGTATAAAGTATGTCTGTTATAAATATTGTTATAAGGTAAATTAATGCATACAGTAATGTCAATCCCATAAGTATTGGAATATCCCTATCATTAGAAGCTTGAATAAAATACTGCCCTGCTCCTGGAATAGCAAAAACCCTCTCTATAAAGAATGATCCAGAAATTACTCCTGATATTGCTACTGGTAATACTGTAATTATTGGAATAAATGAATTCCTAAGAACATGTTTTCTAACTATAGCTACTTCTGATAATCCCTTTGCTCTTGCTGTAAGGGTATAATCTTGATTTATACTATCTAACATACTAGTTTTCATTAATCTTGCATAATAAGCTAAATATGTTCCAGCCCCAGCTATTGTTGGTAAAATAGTGTACTTCCATCCTCCAAACCAAAGCTCTGTTCCTTTTGGCCAGCCAATTATAGGTAAGTTTAACAATGGACCCTTTGCTAAGTATTTTTGTAATAATAGAGATAATACTAGTGATGGTACTGAAGCAAGTATCATTACACCTACTAAAATCATATAATCAATAACCTTACCTCTGTTCATGGCAGCAGTAATTCCAAAAAGAATACCTAGTGTTACTCCCACTATTATTTGCTGTATTCCAAGCCTTGATGATACTGGCATTTTGTTTTTGACTATGCTTGAAAGGGTATCTCCTGCATGAACCAATGATTCCCCAAACTCACCCTTTACAATATAATTTTTCATAGTTATAAAATATCTTTCTATTACAGGTTTATCATAACCGTATTTTGCTATAACAATTTTCTTTGTTTGCTCTGGAAGCTTTTGAATCTTCTTATCAATAGCTGTTCCTGGGACCGCCGCTAAAAGAAAAAAAGTTGCTGTTCCAATTAAATAAAGTGTAATAACCATTTCAATAAATCTTCTTACAACATACTTTGCCATATGCCTCTCCCTTTCTAAATTCAATTAATGCACATCAACATTAGTTGATGTGCATTATACTAGTTCTATATAATAGGTTTAATTAATTCTTCCCTTGTATATATGCATGTTTGAATTCATACACTGCACCAAATGAAGTGAATTGAATATCTTTAACATAATTTTGATAGAATGTATATTTATCAGTGTAGTAAAATGGTGAAATAACAGCATCTTCATTAACTAGTTTGTTTTCTAGCTTTTTATAAATTTCTGTTACCTTATCTTGATCTGTTTCCTTATATACAGATGCTAATAATTCATCGTATTCAGAATTAGCATAACCTGTATGGTTATTTCCACCATTTGATACCCATATATCTAAGAAAGTCATTGGATCATTATAATCTGCTGACCATCCAGATAATGTGAAATCATATTCCATTTTATCCATTATATTTAAATAAACTCCCCAATCTCCTTGAGTTTCAACATTTATTTTTATACCTAAATTTCCATTAATTTGTTGAGCTAACCATTCAGCTCTTTGTTTTTGTAATTCTGAACTTCCTTGAGATAAATAAGTTAATTCATACTTACTTAAATCATCTGTTTGAAGTCCTAATTCTTTTAAGCCTTCCTTAAATAGCTCTTGAACTTTTTCTTTATTATTTACATAAGTCTTAGCATCACTTGTTAAAGGTCCCTCAACCTTATCTCTATACTTTTCATCCCCAACATTTATAGCAGTTGGAATGATTCCATAAGCCGATTCAAATCTACCAACTAAGTCCTTTGTATAAACATCTCTATCTACAGCTAAACCAATAGCTTTTCTTATTTTAGCATTTTTTAATATTCCATTAGATGTTTCACTCTTTTGATTGAAATATAAGTAGAATGATCCCGGATCTTCTCCAGTTAATTTTTGGAATTCACCTGCATCAGCTCTTTCAGTCCATTTTTCAATATAATCTGTTTGAGCTCCTGATATATCTAATTCTTGTGATTCAAATAATTGAGCTTGAGTAGCAAATTCTTTTATATCTGTCATAATAACTTTTTGAAGATATACATTATCTGCATCCCAGTAAGTATCATTCTTTACTAATACCATTGAGTTTCCATTATCCCAGCTTTCTATTTTAAAAGGTCCATTATATACTCTTTCTGTAATATCACTAGCATACTTATCACCTAATTTTTCTATAATATCTAATCTAATTGGATGGAATACTGCGTAAGATACCTTTGATACAAAGTAAGGTACTGGATGTTTTAACTTAAATTCTAAAGTATAATCATCAACAGCCTTTATTCCTACAGCATCTAATGAACCATTACCAGTATTATATTCCTCTGCACCTTCAATATCATAAGCTAAAAATGAATATGCAAAACCATTATCTGGATTTAATATTCTTTGGAAAGAATCAACATAGTGTTTTGCTACTACAGCTTCCCCATCTGACCAATTCATTTTTCTTAAATTGAATGTCCATGTTAACCCATCTTCTGAACTTTCCCATTTTTCTGCCCCAGCTGGTACTATTTCGTCACCTTTTCCGTCATTTTCAATTCTTACTAACCCTTCCTCTATAGCACTAAGAATAGATGAACTTTGGTTATCTGTACAATCATTAGCATCTAAAGTAGCCACATCAAAATAAATAGTGTTTAAAACTTGCTCACTATCCTTTTCTGCATTATTTTGTGCTTGCCCAGGAGTTTTACTCCCACATCCTGCAAGTAACATCATACAACTTAGTCCTATTCCTAATATAGAAATAAGTTTTCTTTTCATTTTTTTTCCCCCTTTTTAAATTATCTTTTATTTTACTTTCCCATAATAAGCTAAAATATAAACATTCCATTACTTGTAATATATTTAACTTAATGTAATTATATTACTTTAATTACATTTTATACCACTTATTATATCGATAATTTTATCATAGTAATTTTAATAGGTCAACTTAAATAGATGCTATTTTTTAAATAATTTTTATATTTCTCCTTTATTTTTTATATATTTCTCATTTATAAGCATTTGAAAATCAATTGATATTTGTGTTGCACAATTTTATATATATATATTACACATTTTATATATTAATCTACCCTTAAATTAAACGATTTTCGTACTTTTAAAATATTTTCATCGTTATTGAATAATTTTTAAAACTATCTTTTGTTAAGTTAATATGTTTTAATTCTTTATTTGTGATAAATTCTTTATCTAACTTATCAGTATTCATTTCTCTCAAAGCATTTTCTAAATACTTCCTTATTCTTCTTGGAGTTGGGATTATAATTGCCTTAAATATCATAAATATCTCCTTAAAATTTCTTTACAATATAAATATATTTATCAAAAAAGTTATTATTCATTTTAACCTTAGTATTTATACCTCTCCCCTATACTTAATTTATAATTGTGATATAATTTTATAGGACTTATTATGGAAGGAGCTATATTATGGCAAGTAAGTTTTATTTACATAAAGGAAAAAATAAAAGAGCTGAACAAGGAAGACCTTGGATATATATTGATGAAATAAATGAATATGATGGTGACTATGAAAATGGTGATATAGTTGAAGTATATAATCATAAAAACTATTTTCTAGGAAAAGGCTATATTAATGATAGAAGTAAAATAACAATTAGAATTATGACTAGAGATATAGAAGAAGAAATTGATTATGACTTTTTCAAAAGGAGATTTGAAGCTGCCTATGAATATAGAAAAACAGTAATAGATACTTCATCTTGTAGGCTAATCTTCGGTGAAGCAGACTTTTTACCGGGCCTTACAGTTGATAAATTTGAAGATTATTATGTAATTCAAATATCAACCCTAGGAATGGATAAATATAGGGACATTATAGTTAAAATATTAGTTAATGAATTTGGTGCTAAGGGAGTTTATGAAAGAAGCGATATAAAGACTAGAGAAATTGAAGGCCTTGAGCAAACTAAAGGCTTCTTAACTGAAGCTTTTGATACTAATATTGAAATAATTGAAAATGGGGTTAAATATATAGTTGACTTAGAAAACGGTCAAAAGACAGGATTTTTCTTAGATCAAAAAGAAAATAGAGCTGCTATGCATAGAATATGTAGGGATAAAGATGTACTAGATTGTTTTACCCACACTGGATCATTTGCCTTAAACGCTGGTATTGCAGGAGCTAAATCAGTATTAGGTATTGATGTATCTCAACATGCAATAGATTGTGCAATAAGAAATGCAGAACTTAATAATTTACAAGATACAGTTAAGTTTGAATGCCATAATGCCTTTAATGTTCTTGGTGACTGGTCAAGAGAAGGAAAACAATTTGATGTAGTTATATTAGATCCACCAGCCTTTACTAAATCAAGAAATACAATAAACTCTGCTATTAGAGGATATAAGGAAATAAATCTTAGAGGCTTAAAAATGGTTAAACCAGGTGGTTACTTTGCAACTTGTTCTTGCTCTCACTATATGAGCGAAGAGCAATTAAAGAAAACTGTTCAAGAAGCTGCACACGATGCTAGAAGAACTTTAAGACAAGTAGAAATAAGAACTCAAAGTGCTGATCATCCAATTTTATGGAACTCAGATGAATCTTACTATTTAAAATTCTTTATATTTCAAGTTGTTTAACAAAAATGAAGGAATTAAGCAAAGCTTAATTCCTTTTTTATTACTTTTTACATTACTAACTAACATATGTCTAATTAAAAATTAATCTTTCTGTTTCAATTATTTTTGTACCTAAATGTCTCATCTCCCCTCCCCCTAAATTAATTATTTTCTATTTTTTTCAATCCATTTAATAGCAAAATCTACGATTTCCCTTTGTCTCATGAATCTTACATCTGCATTTCCTATTTTTGCTTTCTTGATTTTATATTCCTTTTCAAAGTCTATTCCTATATCTATAAAATCTTCTCCATCAACATATAAAGTTGTATAAGTAACCCACTGTCTATTACCATCCTTAATCATTGCACAACTATTCTTTTCCATATGTTTTGATTGATAACTTGCTCTCACATCAGCTAAATGAATAGATGTATTTTTATCATATCCTGTTCCCAATAGTAACACATATCCATCTAAATTATATAATTTTCCTATAGGAGAACTTTCACCAAAAATATCACTTAAATTATGATTATTTATTAAATAATGTGCATTCTTCCCCCATGCTGCAAAAGATCTTACAGGATGATCACTTCTTACAGCCCCTGGCCAATGTCTAAACATTTCTGCTACTGCTCCCATCGCATTTGTAGGTGTGATATCTTTATCATAGGCTGGCCAGTTATCTCTTATAATGTCCCACCATTCTTTTGGCTCCTCCCAATGTACGCCATACTCGGGGTCCATATTTTTCCACGTTTGTGTTGGCATAACTATAGTTCCCGTATCCCCAACTAAATCAATTAATGCCTCAATTATAATTTGTGGACCTCCACAAACAAACCCTAAGCTTTTCATAGAAGTATGAACTATTATATTTTGACCATTTTTTATACCAACTTCTTGTAGCCCTTTTATTAAGTCACTTTTAATTATAATCTTTCTATTTTCCATACTTCCTCACCTCAAAAGATATATTGTTTAACTCATTTTATACTTAAAAAAATTTATTTCCCATATATTATCACTAATCTTAATTATTGTAAATAAATCTATTTCAAATTCTCTACTTGTTTCTAAAGAATAAAAAAGAAACCCAGTTTTATAACTGAGTTTCATACTTTATAGATTTATTATCTATAGAATTCTTGTGTAGCATAGTAAGTATTTCCTATTTTATAAACTCCAATTCCAATACTACTGAAGTTTGATGATAGTATATTAGCTCTATGTCCTGGTGAGTTCATCCAATTATCCATAAATTGTGTTGCTAAAGTGCTGTTTCCATTTACACCTTGAATATAAGCAATATTTTCTCCCCATGCATTATAAGATACTCCATCTGCCTTCATTTGTTCAGTTATTAATCTTCCTTGAGGATCCTTATGATCAAAATATCCCCTATCACCCATGTCCTTAGACTTAACTCTTGCATAGTGTTCCATGGTTGTATTATAGCTTAATGCAGGGAGTCCCGCTGCAGCTCTTTCCTTATTAACTCTTTGGAATATAGCTTGCTCAATTTCTGCTATATAATTACTTTCATCTGTACTTGAAGGTGCTTGTGGTGTAGTACTTGGTGTTTCTACAGTTCCATTTCCTTGTTGTGGAGTGTTAGTAGAACCATTATTTGAAGGTTGTTGTATTACAAACCCATTATCATCACATTGTTCACTAGCTTCACTACCCTCTGTATTATTTTTTGAAACTTCATTATTGGCATTTTTATTATCTGAATTTGAATTACTTACATTACCTACTGTATTAGAAGCTTTATCATTTACTGATACTGAATTCTTATTAGAATCTTGAGGTTTATTACTTTCAGCTTTATTTACCTCTTCATTAGAAGATGTAACTTCGCTATTAGTTTGAACCTTTGCATTTTCATTAGTAACTACTTGATTCTTAGATGGAAGAAAGAAACTTCCAACTCCTAAAGCTATTGTTAATCCTGTTGATACTAATAAAGTTAATAATTTTGACTTAATCATTTGTAAATCCCCCTTTAGATTTAATGTTCTTGTCCCACTCATAGTAACACAATAAACACATCTTCCAAATATGAGTTAGCTTCTAATTATTGAAAATATTCTAACAATAGTTATTAATTCTTTTAAATTGATTTTTTTTCCATACAAAATTCCTATTATTTTTAACATAAGCTTTTCATAAGAAATAAACACTTCTAAAGTAGCATGGTTATCAAAATAAAGTGAGTTTAATTTGTACAATAAATATAATTTAATTTAAATAATTTATGGAATAAATAGATATATTATTCATGGAAATCATACCATATATTTTCTATTACATAGTCTAATACTTTAGGATGATTTTTCTTTAGCTGTTCTATAAAGTTATTCTCTTCTATTTTATTTACTCACTTCGATTTATCTCTTCATCTTTTATATGAAAAATAACAAATAAATCTTACATTAATTAGTAAAAAATAAAAGATGGCTAAAATCTCTCTTTAGCCATCTTTTAATGAAATAAATTCTATAATATAGGAGTTTAATTATAATTTATATAGTATATTATTAGAAGTGTGGAGCTTTTAATAATATATTTAATCACTAATTGATATTGATTATCAATCTACTATTATAATATATCTTTTTATTTTACTTGTCAACATAAAAATTCAAATAATTGAAAAAAATTATCAATTATTTAAATTTTTATAATTTTTTTACTCTTTTCTACTTTTGGTACAATGCTAACTATATCTTTTCTGCAACAATACTCCAGATCCTTCATTAAATTTAAATTCTTTAAAACACTAAAGTGTCTTGCTTCTTTTATATAGTCAATTAAATTAGTATTACTTTCATAGATGTATTTTGCTGTTTTGGCAATATCAGAAAGATCGTTATTTTCTTTTTCACATAAGAGACTTATCATATATCCTGAACAAATGAAATCATCCATTGAAAATTCTCCATTTGTTCCTGCATTAATAAATACTACATCCTTATTAAGTTTCTTTAACTCTTCTGCAACTGCTTTAGCATTTATTATAGCTCCTATAAGTATTTCCTTTGCTCTTAAACTTAAATTAATTGCTCTTGTTCCATTAGTGGTACTTAAAATTATTGTTTTTCCTTGAACTTTTTCACTAGTATATTCTAAAGGTGAATTAGAAAAATCAAAGCCTTCTATTTTAATTGCCTTTCTTTCTCCACCTAACATAGGATAACTTCCTAATTTCAAAAGTTCTTCTTTCTTTTCAAATGCTTCCTCTACAGTTAAAATAGGAAATACTTCTTTTGCCTTATTAGCTAAAGCAGTAATTATTACGGAAGTTGCTCTTAGCATATCTATGACAACTACTATTTTATTCTCTAAATATTCTTCTTTTATATTATCAGCAGATATAACTACATCTAATTTCATATATATTCCCCCAATACTATATAACTACTTAAAATCTTTACCTTGCCATATATCGTTATCTTCTAGTGCTTTATCTATAGCATTTAATACTTCCCATTTCTTCAAGCTCCACATTGGTCCTATTAATAAATCCCTTGGTGCATCTCCCGTTAATCTATGAACAACCATATCTTCTGGTATTCTTGCTACTCCCTTACAAACTAAATCTATATATTGCTCTTGAGTTAATAATTTTAGTTCTCCACTTTCATATTGTTCTACCATCTTAGTTCCCTTCATTAAGTGCAGTAAGTGAAACTTGATTCCCTTGGCTCCTGAGTGAGCAATATAGTCAACGGTTTTTAACATATCTTCTTCAGTTTCTCCAGGTAATCCAAATATAGTATGGGCAACTACCTCAATATTTCTTTCTATCAATCTCTTTAATGTGTTATCAAAAACTTCAAAATCATATCCTCTATTAAAATTTCTTGCTGTTTCATCATTTATAGTTTGTAATCCAAGTTCAACTATTAAATATGTCTTTTCATTTAATTCAGTTAAAAAGTCTAAAACATCATCATCTATACAATCTGGTCTTGTGGCTATAGATATGGCAACTACATTTTCTTGTTTTAATGCTTCTTCATACTTTCTTTTAAGCTCTTCAACTGGAGCATAAGTATTAGTATAAGCTTGGAAGTATGCAATTAGCTTACCATTCTTCCATTTCTTCTCCATCATGTCTTTTCTATCTTCAAACTGTTTAGTAATTGATAATACTCTACTACCTGCAAAGTCCCCTGATCCCCTTGCACTACAGAAGGTACATCCTCCTTTTGCTACTTTTCCGTCTCTATTAGGACAAGTAAATCCTCCATCTAAGGATATCTTATATACTTTCTCATCAAACTTGTTTCTAAGATAATAATTTAAGCTATGATATCTTTTATCATTCCATTTTTTCATAAATTCCTCCAAAAAATAAAAGTACCACTTTATTTTATTTAAGTTGTACTTTTATTCTACTACAATATTTTCATATGTTAAGAGTTTTCTATATTTTTTTAATTACCTTTGATTCTATCCCTACATTATATTCCCCAAGAATATCTTCATTAATATCTTTTACTCCGCTCTTTGGAATAACCTTTATTTTAAATTGATCCTTTTTAAACTCTATTAATTCTATATTATATTTATCACTAGGAATTATTTCATCAAAATTTAAATCTACTAAATCCCCACTAGCACTATTATAAACCTTCATTCTTTTAACTTCATTTGAATTTAAATATTCTACTATTAAATATCTTTCTTCTTGAGTAAAAACTAAGTTATCTAAAGTTACGTCATTTAAAAGATCAACATGGATAACTTTTTTTGCTATAGGTTTATCTACTAAGTCTTCAAGATTATTTTCAACATTACCACCCTGTTGTTGAGTATTTCCACCAGATTCTCCTTGAGAATTAGCTCCTCCCTGTGCTTCTTTACTTTCCTGTATAAAAGCAATGGATATAAAAGCCCTGTTTTCACTTATTGTTGAAATAGCAATCTTTTTTCCCTTATATCCTAAAGATATTGGTCCAAACTTATCAGATGGTACCTTCTCTTTATATAACATAAGTTCATTTTCTTTTAAATAAGCATCCTTTGGAATATTATTTAAAGAAATAATTAAATCACTTTTTCCTCCATCTTCACTTATCATTCTTAAAGATTTATTTCTAACAAACACTTGTTTTAAGTTTATAGCTTTTATTTCGTCTATTTTATAATTATCGCCTTCTTTTATAACCTTAATTGCATAATTATCTAAATCACATTTTGGTTCAGATTGCGAATTTCTTATTACGTTAAAAGTAATAAAAGCTGACTTTGAAGATTCAATTACATTGTCTGGAGCAAATGCTATTATATCCGATGTCCCTGTTAATATTTTTTTATTATTATCTATTAATTTCTGTGTACATAATTTATTAGCTTCTTCAATATTATTATTTTTAATTAGTCCTAAATATTGTTCTGCTAATTCAAAGGACTTTTTTAAACTAAATATTTCTATATCTTCTTCATTATATTCAGTATTAGAACAAGCTGAAAACAACATTAATATAAATATTAATAAAGAAGTTAATGACAAAATCTTTTTCCTCAATTTCATTCCTCCTTAATACTCCTTAAAGTTATTTTCCCTAAGATTAGATAGCTTATTCATTTTTAAGAATAAAAGACTAACAATCTATATATATTGTTAATAGAGATAAATTAGGGGGATTTAAAATGAAGGATGAACTTTCAAAAATTTTTCAAGTTGCTGTAGTTTTTATAGGCACAATAGTTGGAGCTGGATTAGCTTCTGGACAAGAAATAAAAGAATTTTTTACATCCTATGGAGTGGTAAGTTTTATTGGAATTATAGTTTGTGGAATATTGTATATAGTTCTTGGGTCAATAGTTTCCAAAATAAGTATTAAGTATAAACTTAACTCCTACGGAGATGTTATAAAAGTCGTTAGTCCAAATATTTTAGGTAAAATTACAGGTGCAATAACTACTCTTTATTTAATTTCTAGTGCATCTATAATCTTAGCTGGAAGTGGGGCTTTAATTAATCAATTTTTTGGAATACCCAAAATTGCAGGCTCACTTATTATGGTAGCACTTGCTATTTTCTTTTTACTTCGAGATACAAATGGATTAATTGAAGTAAACTCTTTTATAGTTCCAACTTTAATCATCACAATTACACTTATAACCACTTTATACTTTATGTTCTGTAAAGATATGGTTTCCTTTAGCCAAATGACTAAAATTTCACCTCAAAAAACTGGAATAGCCTTATCTACAATTCTTTACTCTGGATATAATACCCTTTGTTCCTTAGGTGTATTAGTTCCTTTAAGTAATCAAATAAGAAGACCTAAAACTATGTTTTGGGGAGTTACATTAGGAGCTCTTGGATTAGTAGCTCTAAGTTTTGCTATTAATTTTTTATTAATGATAAATCAGCCATATATAAATAAATATGAAATACCTTTATTATTTGTAGCACAACCCTTTGGAAATATAATTCAAGCTTTATTATTAGTAGTGATTTGGCTTGAAATGTTTTCTACCGAGGTTTCTGATGTTTACTCTATTAGTAAAACCCTAGATAACACTTTTAATATAAATTTTAAAAAATCAATATTTATAGTTATTTTAATTGCTTTACCTATCTCTAGAATTGGATTCTCTAATTTAATAGGCTCCTTGTATCCATTTTTTGGATTACTTAGCTTAGTTTTTATAAGCCAAACAATTTATTTTTATTTTAAACATAAAAAAGAGTTAAATAATTAAAAATGGAGCTGTATTAATACAGCTCCATAATTCCACTAATATTTACTCATTATTTACATCTGTTATGAAATTTTCCTCAACATCTTTAACCTTTTGTAAAGTTTGTATCATTTCTTTAATACTTCTAGTAAACTCTTCTATATTTTGATTAACTTGTTGAGAAGCTGCTGCATTTTCTGCGGCTATAGCAGCTAATGTGTCTATAGTATCACTCATTTTTTCTACTGATTTAACTTCATTATTTAATTTTACTATAGCTTCATTTGTTTCATCAGAAACAACCTTAATTAAATCATTTGCCTCTGAACTTATAACTCTAACATTTTCAAGATTTGAAGTTTCTAATTCTAAAGCTGAATATTGATTTTCTATACTTGAAACTAAGGATGTTATTTCTTCAGCAAAATAAGATAAATTACTATTAATATCTTTTACAGCTTGTTGAGATTGCTCTGCAAGCTTTCTTACTTCTTCAGCTACTACTGCAAACCCCCTACCTTGTTCTCCAGCTCTTGCTGCTTCTATAGATGCATTTAAAGCTAAAAGATTAGTTTGATCTGATATCCCAGAAACTAATGCTACAATATTAGTTATATCTTCTGCTTTCTTTTGAAGATTTTGTCCTCTTTCTTTTACATTCATAAAAGAATTTAAAGTTTCCCTAATTGCTTCACTAGACTTGTCCACACTATTATGACTTTCATTTATTTTATCTACTGATTTATATAACTCATTTTTGTTCTTATCTTCGAGTTTAACTAATTCTTTTAAAGCTGAAATATTATCATTCGTTTGTTTAACTAATGATTCTGTACTTATTTCTTGCTTTGCAGCCCATTCTAAAACTTGTTGTGAACAAACTCCTATTTCCTCTGTAGCTTTTTTCATACTTTCAGTAGTTTTATACATAGCTTGTGTGAAAATACTTAATTCATTTAAAGTAAGGTTAGCAGAGGTTACATCTTGTCTAATACTATTTTTAAGCTTAGATATTCCCTTATATATTTTTTCTAGCTTATCATTAGTAGCAATACTTCTTTCTATTTCCTCAAAATTGTTATTTTCTATATTTTCTATAATATCATTTAAAGGCTTAAACATTATATAAGTTATTATACTTGAAATTATTCCTGAAATAATACCTATTATTAATCCTTTTGCTAGACCTGATATTAGTATCCCAACACATGTAACTATTATAAATATAGGGATAGATATTTTTAATTCTAGGCTCCTAAAACCTATATTAGATAAAGCTTTGCTAATTAAGTACTTCTTACTTTGATTTATATTTTTTTCAAATTTAATATGTACTTTTAGTTCCCCTTTTTTTCTTTCAACTTCATTTACCTCTATTTTTTCATTGAAAAATTTAGCACTTCCCATTAATAATCCTAAGAAGTAATCAAATAACTCTCTTTCAGATCTATATGTAAAATTTATACTATTTTCCGTAACATATTCAAGGTGCATTTTAGGTGGCTTAGCACCTCGTATCTTTTTCATTATTATAGAATGAATGAAATTAAGCGAATCTAAAAATTTATAAAGGCTTATCCTTTTAAAAAATACTGGATAATCCTCTGCAAATTTATTTAAATTATTTTCTCCAATAACCTTCCATAGATCATTTGATGAAACTCCTACGGTATTTGCAATAATATCAATAAACTTAAATATTTTTTTATCCTCTACATCTTCAAGAGGAGTAAAAACAATGTCTTCTGGCCAGTTAACATCTCTTAAGCATTTGTTTATTGTGTCATTTCCATATAAATCCCTACAAGTTCTAATCCAGGTCGAAACTACGGTACCCTTCATATTTTTCCCTCCTATGCTAAAATTTTAAATTCATACCCTATATTATATAACTATTATAAACAAAAAAATAGATGAATTGGAAATTTTCCAATTCATCTATTTTTATACTATATCATCGTAGTAATTAAATCTTGGAACTGTTTTATCATAATAATTATCAAATGATCTTGGTGGTATAAATATTCTTTCCACTTGCTTTGCGCTACTCCTAAGCTCAGCTATTCTAGTTACGCCTACATAAATATCAGAAATTTTATACCATGTTGCATAATCTACTACTCCTGTTTTCGGTAAGTTAAATACTCCTTGGAACACTTTAACCGCTTCTGCTGTATTAGTACCATATACTCCATCTTGCGCTACCTTAGGAATCAAAGGATAATTTTGAGATATTCTATTTAAATATTCTTGAATAGATTTAACTTCTGGTCCTGTTGATCCTACTATTAAATCATATCCTGGATATGATTTGGGAATTCCCTTAACTTGCTCAGCAGTTACTAACTCTATATCATTGCCATAGAAGCTAGTTAATATTTCATATGGTGTCTTTCCTTGATCACCTAAATACTTGCTTCCCCATTGAGTCATCCAACCAGGACAAGTAACATTTTTTCCATCACAATATTGTGTTAATAAAGGTTGTTTTCTTCCAATTCTTCTTATATAAGTTGCAAATATGTCATCTACAACTGCACTTATACTTTCAAATATGTTTCTTCCGTAAGTAAAAGCATGATCATAAGCTGTGGAATTAGTTATATCAAAATTTTTACCCTTTCCTCTGTACCATTCAGTATATATTCTATTTAATGTAAATGAAATTATTGCATAAACATTAGCTCTTATCGTGCTTTCTGGCCAAGTTGAATAAATTTCACATGATGCAACATTTTTTACATAGTCCTTATAAAGAACTTTGTAATTTGATGCTGAGGTATTATTAGGCCCACCTGCATGAACAACTATAAATTCTGGAACAACCGGTTTGGGTAAAACTACTCCACTGGTTGGAGGTGGCAGTGGTTTCTCTATCTCTTCTGGAATTTTTTCTGGATAATTACCATTTAATACATTAGGCCCAATGTTTATTATTTCATTTACATTACCATCTTGTTGATTATTTGCTGTATTTGGTGGAATATTAATATTCTCCATTCTAGTTAATATTCCTGAAGATTGTATAAGATTGCATTGCTGTATAGCTAGCTCATCCGGGAAAATTTGGCACCTGTTAACTAATATACTTTGAAAACCTTCCCTCTCTACTCTTATATCATACATACTATATGGTATCTGTCCTGTGGGTTGCTGAGAATATTCTAGGGGAGGAGCTTCTAAATCTATAATTTGAGATTCTCCCATTGAATCAGTAGATAATACTATTTCTTTAGAATCTGCTCCACCTTGAGATGGTCTTATAGTTATCTTTGTGTTATCAACAGGTATATAAGTTTCATTTACAAAACATTGAACCTTTAACCTACCTTGAGCCATATATTACTCCTTTATTATTTCTTCTTTAATTAATATATGTGTTATTTAAAAATTTGTTCTTTTATAAATTACTATAAGTCTCCAGGCCTTCTTATAAATAGTTCTCTATCATTTTATTCTTCATCTTCTCTAGTCTTTTCTACTCCTCCAATTAAATTTTCTCTTATTGAATCAAATACGCCTTTCATATTTAATGCTCCATATCCCCATTGCTCATTAGGATAGATATCTCCAACCCTCATTGTTGCGCCCCTTATTAAATAACTCCTAACCTCCGTAGAATATAAATTAGGATCATTTCCATCTACAATTCCCCATTGGAGTAAAAGAGCACAACAACCTGTAGTAACAGCAGCACCAACGGAAGAACCGCTTACAACTTTTGTTCCCCCTCCTGGAGTTGTTACTAATGCATTTATTCCTCCTGCCGCTATATCTGGCTTTATTCTTCCATCTCTAGTAAATCCTCTTCCTGACTGACCAACTGTTGCATTATTATTTTGATTGTAATAAGCTGGCACAATAGACTTTCTCCCTGTTGCAGGTATAGTTAGTGTGGTATATTGACTGGGACTTAAAAACTTAGTATCCTCATCTAAAAGACTCCTTTGCGGTAACCAACTCCAGTACCTTCCATCAACTATATAGTCTCCGTATAATCTAAATTGCCATATTCCCTCTCTTAAACCTCGTGCCTCAATACTTATTACCTCTCCTCCAGTAACTGGATCAGGATACAAATAAGATATCCTCATTTTAGTTCCTTCATAAATGAATCTTACATTTTCAACCTTATTTAATTTAGCTTGTATCTTTTCAACAACTTCTCCAGAGGGAGAAACTATTCCAATAGAAACTCTATCTGGTTCTTGTATATATATTTGAAAATTTAAATCTTTTTGAGCTTTTCCTACTCTAACTTCTATATTTTTAATTTGCCCAGCCTTTGTAAACTTACCTTCTGTGTGGGTATCTGTATCACCTTCATTTCCTGTTCCTGTTACACATACAATTCCAGCTTGCATACTTACAGTATCCATAGATGTTTCTATCTCACTTGAACCATCGTGTCCTCCTATATTTGTACCAACAGGAATACAAATAACCATAGGTTTTTTAAGTTCACTTGCTACTCTTGATAAATACCTTATCCCTAAAATTACTTCTATGCCAGTATATCTTCCAATACCGATAGTAGTTACTCCTGCATACTCCTGTAACACCTTTGGTGCCTCTTGTAATTTTACTATTGCAAAGTCACAATCTGGGGCCGCTCCTATTAATTCAATATTATAACCTCTAGCCCCTGCTAAACTTGCAACTGAAGTTCCATGCCCTATAATATCTTTACTATTAACTATAGAGTATGGATCTCCCCCACTCTTACTTAACTGAATAGCCTTATTTATATCTTCTTCTTTATACTCTACTCCAATTTTTACACCATATATTTCTTGTGTGTTTTCTAAAGTTTGATCCCATATTCTCAATATCCTTGTAGTATCATCTTCTTTCATAAATTCCCTGTTTAAATAATCTATTCCGGTATCTACAATACCTACAAGTACTCCCTTTCCCCTTAACTCAAGAAAAGGATTATTGTGAAATAATGTTGCTCCACTTGCTTCTACAGGTTCTAATTGTTCTAGGGTATAAATTGCAAGCACTTCTAAAGATGCTATATCTTTTATATAAGGCTCAAGCTCTGATACTCTATCAAAAGGAATAAAAACAATTGCATAGTTACTATCTATTACAGTAACTGATGCTCCTGGTATTTCATCTATTTTCTTTAATTCTTCTAAAGTATTATATTCAATAAAAAAACCTATTACTTCTTTTTCTTCTTGATTAGTAATTTGTTCTATTCTACTAATAAAGTTATATAAGTTCGGTTTATATTCATTTTTTCTATAATCTCTTGAGGATTTATCTATATTCTTTTTAAATATATAATCAAATTTATCTTTATCTTCACTAACTCTCCTTAACCCTACATCAGAAATTATCCTATTTATAGCTGAACTTAAACAAACTTCCCCATACCCCCAACTCGGATCAGGATATGATACATCTGCTCTAGTTCTCTTAGCTGATACTACTAAAAAATATTTAAGCCTTTCTCCAAAAAGATATGGATCATTTCTTTTTACTATTCCCCATTCCATCATTAAAGCTGCTATTCCTGCTACATGAGGAGATGCCATAGAAGTGCCGCTTTTTGAATCAAAGCTCCTATTAGGAATAGTTGATTTTATATCTTCTCCTGGTGCTACAAGATCAGGTCTAATAGGATAATATACAGTCTTTTTTCCTCTTCCACTAAAGGGAGATATATTATTAGTTAGATAGTTATAACTTCCAACTGCTATTATATTAGTTACAGTAGCTGGTATCCCTAAAGTATTTAATACTGTAGGCTGTAAAAACTTAGTTTTAGTGTTAAGCCCTTCAGAAATAGGTAACCACATATCATAAGGACCAAAGTAATTATTAAGCAAATTAATTCTTACTTCCCATTGGCCTGATGATATATACTGGCCGTTTGTTACTATAGCAATGGTTATTTCACCTATTATATCAAAAGGTTTTGGCCCTGAATAATAAACTTGATATCTATCCATTCCTATTATTCCTTCATAATAACCTTCTCTTACAACTATATCACCACTAGTTGCTGCTGTAGGACTAGTTATTCTTACAGAAATTTCTGATAAAACAGGCTTATATAAATTCATTACTATACCAGGTTCATCTCCAGCTACATTTATAGATATTTTATTTTGTCCTCTTAGCTCTCCTCCAATATGATGAGCAGCATCCCCCTCATTTCCAGCAGCAATTACTATAGTAATTCTTTCTAAAGTAGCTATAGTTGATATATATTGTTCTAGAAGACTTGTACCATTATGAGCTCCATCATTGGTACTTAAACTAATATTTACTACTAATGGCTTATTTAATCTTTTACCTGCATCAACTAAAAACTTAAGTCCCCTCATAATATTACTACTTAGAGCAAAACTTCCCCTAGTACATTTAACCATGGCAATTGAACTTTTTGGAGCAACTCCATAATATTCGGGATTTATCTTTCCACCTGCACAAGCAATCCCAACAACGTGAGTTCCATGTTCAACAGTATCATAAGAGGGAACTACAGAATATGGATCTGAATTCTTTAAGGCATTGTCTATATCCTCCTTACTATAAATTTTCCCATCCACACTTAAATCATATATATAGTCTATTCTTGTACTACCATCTTCATTCTTAAATGCTGGATGAGTATAATCTATTCCAGTATCTATGAAACCAACTAAAACACCCTCTCCTTGTATTCCATATATATCTCTTGCTGAGTTTACACAAGCTGCTCTATTACTTTGATTATCTGTTGTATATAGCTGTTTAGGTAACTCTATATACTGTATGGATGGATTATTGGCTAATTTAATTAGATTATTCATAGGTATTGTAACTATACCAAATCCATAACCTAAATCTTCATATTTGCCTCCAAGATCTTCTACTATCTTTCTTATGTTCTCTGATGTATCTCCAGATATAATCGTTACCTCTATTGTATTTCCAACTCCAGTGCCGAATGAAAAATTAATACCTAGTTTACTTAATAAATTTTTAGGTGTATTTTGTATTAACCCTAATGTTGAGTCCATTTTATTTAAAGTTAAATTTTCTATATTTACCACCTCAAAAAATTAATTTATATTAATATATGAATGATAAAATTAAAGTGCCATAAATCTATTAATTATAGATTTATGGCACTTATTAATTATAGCTTTATTTCTAATCTCTCTAATTTAGCTAATACTGAAATTTCATTTAGATTTACTGTTTCAGTTAAAAGAGTTCCTCCATTACTTACAAATAACGCTTTTGAGTTCCCTAATAGCTTTATTTGTCTTATAGCTCTTTTTCCCTTATAATCTACTAAAAAAATCCCATTATTGCTCGGTTCCTTTGCTAAGCTCGCAAAGGCAATATCACCTTTTAATATTCTAAATCCAGACATTTCATCATCTTGAATTTCTAAGTATAAAACTTTATCTTGAGCAAATCCTTCTACCTTATTTGAATGAATAGGAAGCTCTTTAAATCCCTTATTGTTACTTAAAGAGTAATCAAGTATAGGTACGTTCTTTAGAACTGATGAAAATGCACTAGCCCATACTTCATTTTCACTTGTTTTTTTATTTTTAGTATTATTAATCTTACTCTCTTTTATTTGTTTATTTTCTTCTATCAAAGCTTCATCTGTAACTACCATACTGACATCATTAAAATCAGCCTTTAGTATTTTTGATGCCTTTTCTATAAAGGATTCCTGAGCTATTCTTCTTCCCATTTCAACTTCATTAATAAATTTTTCTGCAACACCTAGCTTCTTAGCTAAAGTCTTTTGACTCATTCCATTTTGAAGTCTAGCTTCCTTTATTCTTTCGCCAACTCTACTCACTTAAGCTCTTCCCTTCTTGCTATTTAAATACCATTCTCTTTCTTCAATTAAATGTTCTACTAAATAACTAAACTCCCATTGAATTGAAGTTGGAGTAACTGCTGCAAAGATTCCACCCTTAAATCTTTGTCTAATATTTTTAATAGCTATTTTAATCTCTTCATCAGAAAAATCATTAAATAAAATTACTGTTTCTTCTGGTAAACTAGTATTTACAGTCTCAAATCTTAATCCTTCTAATATATCAGAAACAGTCATATCTCCCATTTCCTTAGATATTTCAATTATCTTATATCCATCTTTATTTAATGCTTTAATTTCATCTTCTGGAGTATTATAAACTAATATACACTTGTTATTGCTAAGCATATCCCTCTCCCCCTTTAAGTTATCTTCCTACCTTTTCTGGTTCATCATAGGATTCGCCAAAAGTATCTACTGTTACTTTTACCATCTTTTGATCTTCGTATGGTTTATCGTTATAATCTCTCTTAGATTTTACTATATTATCAGCTATTTCCATACCTTCAATAACTTTACCAAAGGCTGCATATTGATTATCAAGGTGAGGAGCATCTGCTACCATAATGAAAAATTGACTTCCAGCAGAGTCATGTACCATAGTTCTAGCCATAGAAAGAACTCCTCTAGAATGTTTTAAATCATTCTTAAATCCATTTCTAGTAAATTCACCTTTTATGCTATATCCTGGACCTCCCATTCCCGTTCCATCTGGGCATCCTCCTTGAATCATAAAGCCTGGAATAACTCTGTGGAATACTACTCCATCATAAAATCCTTTATTAATTAAACTTATGAAATTTCTAACTGTATTAGGAGCTACTTCTGGATATAATTCAGCCTTAATAACTCCTCCATTTTCCATATTTATAGTTACTATTGGGTTTTTCATTTTAAATCTCCTTTCAATCTACATATATCTTATTATTATCATAATTAATACTATAAATTCTATTTTAATAATAAGATTTTCTTCTTATGGTAATTATATATAAATTGTAATAAATATTCTACATTTAATTAAGATATCCTTCAAAATTTATAGTGTTTATCCAAAGGTATCATTCATGCTTTTTAGACCGGTGTGCATTTTATATTTATTAAATAATCAAAATTATCAATAATTTATTAAAGAAAAAAGCATAGATTTCTCTATGCTTTATTGAAAAGTAGTTCCTAAAACTACCCTTGAATAATCAGTATAATTTGATAAATTTTTAACATATATTTGCTTAAAAATAAACTCTCTTCCAAAGCTATTTAATAAATCTCCTACAAGCATGTTTATAAAGGTTGATGGTACTCTATCAAAGCCTTCAAAGTCTAATGCTACTCCAACATTTAAATTATTTCTAATCATTTCTCTTAATAATATTGCATCCTCTATAGTTATCTCTTCACCTAATACGTCTTTTACCTTAATTTCCATAAAATCTTACCCCCATAAAATCTTACCTACTTAAATTTTCAGAATATTCTCTTTAATATAATATATCAAGTTAGGCTTATTTTGTCAACAATTTAACAAATATTTTTTAAAAAAATAGGAATTGAGTAACAATTCCTATTTCTAGTCTCCCATTAATAATCTATAACTTAACTCCACTGACTCTTTTTTATTTGAAGAATTTATTATCTCAACTTTTCCCTTATTAACTGAATCTGTTAACAACCTCTTATCATTAAGTCTTCTTTTAAGTTCTTTAGCAGTTCCCAATCCCCCATCTATAATATCTACATCTTTTCCTACAATATTAATTAAAGTCTCTTTTATAAATGGATAATGAGTACATCCTAAGACTATAGCTGCTATTTTATCTTTTTTATATGTATTTATTTTTTCTAGAAGGTAATTTTCTATTTCTTCCCCTTGAAACTTTCCTTCTTCTATAAACTCCATAAGACCTGGGCATGGTACTGGAATTATAGATGCTCTTTCTTTATACCTTTCCATTAGCCTTTTAAACTTTTCTTCTTTTAATGTCATTGCTGTAGCCATTATTAAAATATCACCTTCATTATTTAACTCTACTGCTGGTTTTAATGCTGGTTCTATTCCAACTAAGGGTAAATCAGGATATACCTTTCTTAACTCAGAAACTGCTGCACTAGTTGCAGTGTTACAAGCGATCGCTACTCCCTTAACACCCTTATCTAATAAAATTTCTACAGCTTTAAAGGTTAAATCTCTAACTTCCTTAGCACTTTTCATTCCATATGGAGCATTTTTAGAATCTCCAAAATATATATAATCCTCATTGGGCATTATTTTTAATGCTTCTTTTAATACGCTTAATCCACCTACACCTGAATCAAAAAAACCTATTGGCATATTTTTATTGTCCAACTACCTCACTCCATTTTCTTTAATTCTATCTTTTATTTTATACCTTTCTTAGTGATAAATCTATATTATTATTTAAGTAATAAATAACTAATGTTAAATGTTATACTATAAATATATAAATCATTGCTAATATTTTTAAAATTCGCTAATTTAATTATTGACACAATACCCTGTATATAATAGAATTTCTTTATAAATTATTTGATTTTACGAATATTATGATGTCTATACCACTTAATTATTCGAATAAATACAGAAAGGAAGTGACTTTTCCTTGTTATGTTTCGGCAAGGAAGCTTTTTATGAAAGATTTAATTTATATTGTTCCAAAATCAAAACACAACAAAGAAGACCTATTTAAAATCTTTAAAGAACATCCCGAAATAAAATTTGTATCTATTGTTGGAATAGATTTATCAGGTAATGATACTGATGAAAAGATACCTTCAAGACTATTCTTAGATGATATAGATTCATTCTTAGAGGGAGTTGCTATTCAAACAGATGGTTCTTCAGTTGTACTTCCTGGAATTGCAACTTTAAACGATGCAAAAGTAGATATGGTAGCAGACATTAATGCTAATTGGTTTGTTGACTATAATTACGATCATATTGATACTTCTACTAACAAACCTGTTGGTACTCTTAGAATCCCGTCATTTTTAATTCACAATAATAAACCCGTTTGTTCAAGAAACATTTTAAAATCAGCAATAAATACATTTAAATCAACATTACTAGACATATTTAAAAATAAACCAGAATCCTTAAAATCATTTGGAATTACATTTGATGATATAGAGGAAATAGTTATTACATCTGCAACAGAATTAGAATTTTGGGTAAAAACTCCAAATGAACAAGCTCATATTGAAGAACTATCCACTTCACAAGTTTTACAAGAACAATATTGGACAAGGACTAAAGGAAATGTAAGAACTGCTCTTGAAGAAACTTTACTTCTTATGGAGGAATACGGATTCGAACCAGAAATGGGACATAAAGAAGTAGGTGGAGTTAAGTCTAAACTTGATAGTAATGGTCAATTTAATCATATAATGGAACAACTTGAAATTGATTGGAAATATTCAGATGCTATTCAAGCTGCTGATAATGAAATATTTGTAAAAATACTTACTCAAGAAACCTTTAGAAGACATGGATTAGATGTTACTTTTAAAGCAAAACCTATAGATGATGTTGCAGGTTCAGGTATGCATGTTCATCTAGGCGTAAGCTTAAAGCTTAAAACAGGAAAAAGAATAAACCTATTTCATGCTACAAAGGAAGATTTCCTAAGTACCATAGGATATGGAGCAATAATGGGTATATTAAAGAACTATGAAATCATGAATCCATTTATATCTACAACTAATGGTGCATTTAAAAGATTAAAACCTGGATTCGAAGCTCCTATTTGTATAGTTACTTCTTTAGGTATGGCTCCTAATAATCCATCTAGAAATAGAACTATATTAATAGGATTAATAAGAGATTTATCAAATCCACTTGCAACTAGATTTGAACTTAGATCTCCAAATCCACACTCTAATGTTTATTTAGCCCTTTCAGTTTCTTATATGGCTATGCTTGATGGTATAATATATGCTCTTGAAAATAATAAGACAGAAGAAGAGCTTCTAAAAGAACTATCTAAAAAACCAGGTGAAAAAGCTGATTATTTAGAAACAGATAGAGCCTATAGAAGTGAAGAGGATGTTTTTGAATTCTATACTGATGAAGAAAGAGATGCTTACTTTGGTAAAGCTCCTGCAACTGTATATGAAAACTTAATGCAATTAGAAAATCATGCTGAAAAACTAAAAGTCTTAGAAAGAAATGATGTATTTAGTGATAATCTAATAAACAGCTTTAAACTTGCTATTATTCAAAGATGGACAACCGATATAATTCATAGAATAATTGTAAATCATTCAAGCGAAGTTAGAAGCTTTAAAAAATTACATTCTAATAATGCTTTAGATTTAGATATATCAAATTGGATGACCATAAATAATCTAAGGCATTATATAATGAAGGACACTTATACTGAAAAAGGACTATTTACACGTATTAAAAATGCTATTTCAGTTGAAGATTATTCTTTAGCATCTAACTTACTTCTTGAATTAGAAGATAATATGAAGAAACTAAGGGATCTTTATAGTAACTATACTAAAAATTTATTAGATATATAAAATTAAATTTAACCAGCCATAATGGCTGGTTTTTTCAAATAATTTACTATCTATGATATAACACCAGATTTTATGGAATTTTGTGTATGCTATAATTATAATTATAGTATACAATTAATTATTTTTTATATTGTATATCTAATGTGGGAGGTAGTTATGAAATTAATTTTTATTAGACATGGACAAACTGATTGGAATGTTGCCGGTAAAATACAAGGAAGTTATGATAGTGAGCTTAATAATAATGGAGTAAAGCAATCCATTGAATTGACTGAAAAGTTATTAAAACTTAATTATAAATTTTCGAAAATCTATTCAAGTCCACAAAAAAGAGCACTTAAAACAGCAGAAATTTTAAGTAAACATAGCAATATAGATTACTTTCCTATGAAGGGCCTAGAAGAAATGAATATGGGTGAATGGGAAGGCTTGTCATGGAGCGAGGTTGAGAAAAAATATCCTATAGAATATAGAGAATGGTTTTTAAATAGAAGATATACTAAAACCCCTAATGGAGAGTCATATAATGATATGCTTAAAAGAGTTTTAAAATCAATACATAAAATTATTGAGGATAACTCTGATAATGTTGTTATTGTAACTCATAGTGCGGTAATTATGTCTTTGCAATGTTATATAACTAATACACCCTTTGATGAAATGCTTAAATTCAAACCTAAAAATACTGAAATTATAGAAATAAGCACTGATTTATTAAATAATACCAATGTATAAATGTTGTATATTATTTATATATAGTATATATTAATACAGAGGATTTTTAATTACAAAATCAATTGAAAGCTTAAGATAAAGGAACTATTAAATATGTATTCAGGATTAATTGATATTTTAAATAGTATTATTCAAAGTTTTATGTTTATTACTGCCTCAAATTATTGTGTAAGTAAAGAACATAAAAAAAACAATATACAAAGGTTTATGTTAGTAATTATTCTTTGGTTAATTATGACGTTAAATACTTATATACTAGGAAATTCTAGTCTATCAATAATTATAATTCATATAGAGGAACTAATTTTTTTTACTCTTTTTGCTTATAAAAAGGATAAGCTATGTGCAACTATTGGATATAGTATTATTTACTTAGTTATTGGAATAAATGTAATTGTATCTTTTGGGATATTTATGTTTTTAATTAATAACACAAATCTTAATGTAACCTATGTAAATATATTAGTTATGTACGTACCTCAGTTCATTATTTCATATTTAGTTTTAACTAATATGAGCTTCATATATAGGATTAACTTAATTATTAAGTCAAGAATTTCATCAACTCTTACTTTAATTATAACTACATTAGTACTAGATTTTATAGTATCATTTTTATTTATTTATAGTGATAAAGAAAATCCTATTTTTAAAGAGATAATTTTTATCTTTCTTGGAATCTTTATTATTTTTCTTACTCTATATTTTGCTAATGTAGATAGAAAATCAAACGAAATTCTTAGATTAAATGTAGAATTAGAAAAAAAAATTAATGAACTAAAAAAGATAAAGCATGATTATGGATCACAAATTTCTTATTTATATGGATCCTATCTAATGGGAAATTACGAAAAGTTAGGACAACTCCTAAAAGGAATAATAGCTGGATATGATATTTCATCCCAAGTAACAGTTTTAACTTCAGAAAACTCAATTATATCTCAAGTAATAAACTCAACTAATTTAATGGATGTAGATATTTTAATAGATGAAAGAGCCAATTTAGAAGATACTAACATAAATGAATTAGACCTCCAAAGAATCCTTTCTAATATTGTAAGAAATTCTGTTGATGCGTTAAAAGGTAGAGGCTTACTAATGATTAAAAGTTACTATAACTTAAATCACGTAGTAATACATATACAAAATAATGGTCCACAAATTAATGAAAACATTATTGATAAAATTTTTGAAGAAGGCTTCTCAACTAAAGGAAATAAAGATGGCGATAATGGTTTTGGACTATACATAGTAAAAGAATTAATAGAAAAACATAATGGAAATATAAGTGTAACTAGCAATAATGAGTTAACTAATTTTATTATAAAATTACCACTATGCATTAATAATATATAAAATAAAGACTCAGATCTTTTCTGAGTCTTTATTTTATATCCAAGCTGGAATATGTATTTTATCACTATTCATTAGTGAGATGTTGTCTTCAATTATTCTTTTTTTATTAATTATATTTTTTCTTTTTATAGAATTTTTATTAATAAATTCTTCTGCTTCTTTTAAGCTATTTGCTTTAAATATAAAGGTCCAACCATTTTTATCGTACTTTCCCGTACAAATCATATATTTATTATTATCATAATCTCTATGTTGTCTATCTACTATTAAGCTCTTAAATTCTCCAATTGTTTTATAATTCAATTTTACAAAAATATCATTATTCATTATAACCCCTCCGAGCAAACATAAGTTCTATAAATATATTAACCGAACACACGTTCATTGTCAATAACTTTGGTAAACTTTTTATAATTTCCCAAAGAATAAAGGAACTGTATTAAACAGCTCCTTTATATTTTCCTCTATTTTGTTATATCAAATACTTCTAAATCTTTATCTTCTATTTCATGAACCTTAACTTCTGCTATTGCTCTTAAAGTGTCTAAAGCCGTTATCACACCAATATTTCTTTCTACAGCAGCTCTTCTTATTATAAAACCATCTCTCTTAGAGTCATTTCCCTTTGTTGGAGTGTTAACTACTAAATCTACTTCCTTATTCTTTATTACATCTAATATATTCGGACTTTCTTCATGTAGCTTTCTAACTACTTCAACCTCTATATCTGCATCTCTTAAAAGCTTAGCTGTCCCTTCTGTTGCAACAAACTTATATCCAACAGCTGCTAACATCTTTGCTATAGGTAAAAATTCTTCCTTATCATGCTTTTTAATAGTTGCTAATATCTTTCCTTTTTTATTTGAAGGATACATACTTCCAGCTATAAATCCTTTATATAAAGCTTCTTTAATATTTCTTCCTACACCTAAAACTTCTCCTGTTGATTTCATTTCAGGTCCTAAAGACACTTCAACCTTTGGAAGCTTTTGAGTTGAGAATACTGGAACCTTAACAGATACTAATTCTGGCTCTTTATATATATCTACACCATATCCTAAATCTTTTAATTTTTGTCCAAGCATTACTTTTGTAGCTAAATCTACTATTGGCACCTTACTTACCTTACTTATATATGGAACAGTTCTTGATGCTCTTGGGTTAACTTCTATTATATAAAGCTCTCCTTCAAATTCTATGAACTGAATGTTTATCATACCCTTTATACCTATAGCAACTGCTAATTTCTTTGTATAATCTAAAACCTTAGCCTTTATTTCATCACTTATATTTTGACTTGGGTACATAGTTACGGAGTCTCCTGAGTGAACTCCAGCTCTTTCTAAATGCTCCATAACTCCTGGAATTAATATTTCTTCTCCATCAGATATAGCATCTACTTCTATTTCTCTACCCATTAAGTATTTATCTACTAATATAGGATTCTTTTTATCCTTTGCAAAAGCATTTTTTAAATAATACTTTAGTTCGTCCTCATCATGAGTAATTTCCATTCCTTGTCCACCAAGAACATATGAAGGTCTTACTAATACTGGGAAGCCTAATCTTCTTGCCTCTTCTAAACCTTCTTCCATAGTCCAAACACCCTTACCCTTTGGTCTATCAATTCCTAGGTTTTCTAATAATTCATCAAACTTTTCTCTATCTTCAGCCATATCAATTTGATCTGCTGTAGTTCCTAAAGTTTTAATTCCTTTTTCCTTTAAGAAGTTAGCTAATTTTATAGCTGTTTGACCACCAAATTGAAGTATAACTCCATGTGGATTTTCCTTTTCTATTATATTAAATACATCTTCTTCAGTTAATGGTTCAAAGTATAATTTATCAGAAATATTAAAATCTGTACTTACTGTTTCTGGATTATTATTTACTATTATAGTTTCAATCCCCATTTTCTTTAATGATTTTACGCAATGTACTGAAGCATAATCAAATTCTATACCTTGTCCTATTCTTATTGGACCTGAACCTATAACTATTACCTTTTTCTTATCAGATACTTCTACTTCATCAAATTGTTCATAAGTTGAGTAGTAATATGGTGATAAAGCTTCGAATTCCCCACCACAAGTATCAACCATCTTGTATGCAGGCTTAATATTCCATATAGTTCTTAATCTATATATATCCTCTGGACTAACCTTTAGCATATCAGCTATAGCCTTATCTGAGAATCCTTTTTTCTTTAAATTTAATAACCATTCTTTATCTAAATCTTCTATTTTACTTAATTTTAATCTAGTTTCTTCTTCTACTATCCATTTGAATTTTTCTAAGAAGAATATATCTATTCCTGTTATCTTTGCTATGCTTTCAATTCTATAATCTCTTCTTATCATTTCAGCTAAAGCAAATAATCTTTCATCATCTGGTTTAACTACTATTGTTTTTAATTCTTGAATGCTTAACTCTTTAAACTTTGGATGATCTAATGAGTATTTTCCTATTTCTAAACTTCTTATTCCCTTTAAAAGTGCTGCTTCTAAGTTAGCACCTATAGCCATTATTTCTCCAGTTGCCATCATTTTTGTTCCTAAAGCTCTATCTGCTGTAAAGAACTTATCGAATGGCCACTTTGGAATTTTGACTACTACATAGTCTAATGTTGGTTCAAAACAAGCATATGTCTTTTGAGTAACTGCATTTTTAATTTCATCTAATCCATATCCTAAAGCTATTTTTGCAGCAAGTTTAGCAATTGGATATCCAGTAGCTTTTGATGCTAGAGCTGATGATCTAGAAACTCTTGGATTAATTTCTATTACTGCATATTCAAAGGAATTTGGATTTAACGCAAATTGTACATTACATCCACCTTCAATTCCTACAGCATTTATTATATTTATTGCTGAAGTTCTAAGCATTTGATATTCTTTATCAGATAATGTTTGAGATGGTGCAACAACTATACTATCTCCTGTATGAATACCAACTGGGTCTATGTTTTCCATATTACATACAGTTATACAGTTTCCATAAGAGTCCCTCATCACTTCGTACTCTATTTCTTTCCATCCTTTAACTGACTTTTCTAAAAGAACTTGTCCTATTGTACTTAATTGTAAACCTGATGCTAATATTTCTCTAAGCTGTTCTTCATTATCAGCTATTCCACCACCAGTTCCCCCTAGTGTATATGCTGGTCTTACTATTACTGGATAACCTATAGTGTTTGCGTAGTTAACACCAGCTTCTAAGTCAGTTATTATTTCACTTTGAATAACTGGTTCATTAATTCTATTCATCATATTTCTGAAAAGCTCTCTATCTTCCCCTTCTTTAATAGATTGAATAGATGTACCAATTACTTTTACATTGTATTTATCTAAAATTCCTGCTTCATATAAATCTACTGCTAGGTTAAGTCCAGTTTGACCACCCATACCTGTTAATAAACTATCTGGTCTTTCTTTTTCTATAACTTTTTCTAAAAATTCCACTGTTAATGGTTCTATATAAATCTTATCAGCAACTTCTGCATCAGTCATAATAGTTGCTGGATTTGAGTTTACTAATACTACTTCTATTCCTTCTTCTTTTAAAGCTTGGCAAGCTTGAGTTCCTGAATAATCAAACTCTGCTGCTTGTCCTATAACTATTGGACCTGATCCTATAACTAAAACTTTTTTAATATCTTTATTTAATGGCATATCTTAAACCCTCCTATAGTGCATACTTTATAAATTTATCAAATATATATTCGCTATCCTTTGGTCCTGCTGCAGCTTCTGGGTGGAACTGAACTGAGAATATTGGAAGACTTGTATGCTTCATTCCTTCTATAGTTCCATCATTTATATTTACATGTGTTGCTACAACATTTTCTGGTAATATTTCAACTACATATCCATGATTTTGTGATGTAATATGAACTTTGTTTTCTTCTAAGTCCTTAACTGGATGATTACATCCTCTATGACCAAATTTTAATTTAGTAGTTTTTCCACCTAAAGTTAGTGCTAAAAGTTGATGTCCTAAACATATACCTACTAAAGGTTTTTTACCTACTAACTTCTTTATATTTTCAATTACATCTCCTAAATCTTCTGGGTCACCAGGTCCATTTGATAAAAATACTAAGTCTGGATTTACTTCTAAAATTTCTTCTGAAGTTGCACTCATTGGAAATACTGTTAATTTACAATCTCTATTTTTAAAGTTTCTAATTATATTTTCCTTTATTCCAAAGTCAATTATTGCTACGTGCTTACCTTTACCATCTATTGTGTACTTTTCTTTTGTACTTACTATACTAACTGCTTCTTTATTAGAAAATCCTTCTATTCTTTCTTTTACATCATCTAAAGTAATATCTTCTAAAGAAATCATACCTTTCATAGTTCCATAATTTCTTAATACCTTAGTTAATGCTCTTGTGTCTATTCCCTCTAAACCTATAATTTTATTTTGTTTTAAATAGCTTTCAAGGTCCATTTCACATCTAAAGTTATTTGGGAAATTACACTTTTCTCTTACTATAAATCCCTTAACCTTTGGTGATTTTGATTCCATATCCTCTAAGTTTATTCCGTAGTTTCCTATAAGAGGATAAGTCATAGTAACTATTTGTCCATAATAAGATGGATCTGTTAAAACCTCTTGATAGCCTGTCATTCCTGTAGTAAATACCACTTCTCCGATACTGTCTTTTAAGTATCCAAAGGCTTTTCCTTCAAAAATCATGCCGTTCTCTAATATTAGCTTTGCTTTCATATTTAGCCCTCCTAAAATTTAAAAATTTTTAGCTAAAAATACACTTCATAAAAGCTTATCTTACTAAAATAAAAAGGATACTAAGGAGACAACGATTTACGGTTCTCTCCCTACTATCCTTCTATATTTAATATCAGTATTAGAAAAGGTCCTTACTGACATAGCTATGCAATTATTTTGTGAATATAAATATACCATAATTATATACTCCCTTTCTGGCCTCACAGGACCAATTTAAAGTGTACTTTTTAACTTATGAATTATCTTTTTGATAATTTTTTATCCTTTTGATAATATTCTATATTTTATCTATCTATATGTCAAGAAATTTCATACTAATATTTATGCATATAGATATTATTCATTATTGCATTTAAATTATAATTTTTCTAAACAATTTACTGATATAAATATATAGATAGTAGATAACTCTCATATTATATACCTATTATTATCATATACTATATTTATTTATAATAATATCTCTTTTGTATATTTATTCATATTTTATTATTTTTATTCATTTTATATTTTAAAGATTTTTTTATTTTAAATGTTCTATCTCTATTATTAAATAATTACTTAAGTCATTAATATAGTGACTTATAGTAATAGAAAGATTTTAATTATTATATTATTATATAATCAAGACAAATTAGGAAATATTTTCATAATTTATCTTGATATTTTATTTTTCAATGATATAATATAGTATATATTAACACTTAAAGAAATATTTTATACCACGAATTCTATAAGGAGGTACTTCCATGCTGGAATTAAACAATGTTAGTAAAAATTTTAAAAAAGTAAAAGTAGTTGATAATCTATCACTCTCAGTTAATAAAGGAGAAATTGTTGGACTACTTGGAGAAAATGGAGCAGGTAAAACAACTACACTAAGGATGATTTCTACCATGCTAGAAATATCAGAAGGTAATATTAAAGTTAATGAAATTGATGTAAAATCGCAACCTGAAAAAGTTAGAAAAGAAATAGGGATACTTTTTGGTGGCGATGTAGGTCTATACGATAGGTTAACAGGCAGAGAAAACATAAGATATTTTGCTAACCTTTATGGAATGAGCAAAAAAGAAGCTGATGATAGAATAGATGTACTAGCTAAAAGCTTTGAAATGCAAGACTATATAAATAAGCCTGTTGGTAAATATTCAAGAGGTATGAAACAAAAAATTTCTATTGCTAGGTCAATAGTTCATAATCCATCTGTTATGCTTTTTGATGAACCTACTACTGGTTTGGATGTCAGCGCTGCTAGAATAGTACAAGATTTTATACTTCAATGTAAGGCTGAAAATAAAATTATATTATTTTCAAGTCACTCAATGAAAGAAGTAGAAAAACTTTGTGATAGAGTTGTAATAATAAATAAAGGAAAATTATTAGAAAATTGCACTTTACCTCATTTAAAAGAAAAATATAATAATGATGATTTAGAAGAAACATTCTTAAAGCTTATAGGAGGACATGCTAATGAGTAACTTTTTAACAGTTTTAAAGAAAGAACTTTTAGATATAGTAAGGGATAAAAAAACATTAGTATTTACATTAATACTTCCTATTCTTATTTATCCATTAATGTTTAAATTCATGTCTTCATCAATGGAAAAGGCACAATCTGATGTAGAAAAAGAAATTAATATTTATATAGATGGGGATACCGATTCTACTATGGCAAAAGTTATTACCTCATTAGAAAATGTTAAACTACCAGATGTGGATTCTCCTACTGAAGCTTTAAAAAATGGTGACATTCAGCTTATAATTAATATTCCTGAAAACTTTGATGAAAATATAGCTGCTGGCAAAAATGATACTATTGATTTATTAATAGATGAAGAATCTAATAAATCAATGATTGCAAGTAGCATGGTTAACGAAATATATGAAAACTATAAAAATACTATAATCGAACAACGATTAACTGCAAATGGGATAAATCCTTCAATACTAAAACCTTTTGAAGTTAATATTAAATCTGGTATAAATGTTGATAGTGAAGAAGTTAATGCAGTAGCTTCAATGCTTCTTACAATGATTCCTACATTAATAGTAATTCTTATGGTATCTTCTACAGTTGGTATGGCTGCAGATCTTGGAGCTGGTGAAAAGGAAAGATTCACTTTTGAACCATTACTTTCTACTTCAGCAAAAAGGTACTCATTACTTTGGGGTAAAATAACAGCCCTCTGCACAGTTTCATTTATAGCATTACTTGCAAACTTAGCCGCTATGGTATTTTCAATGCAGAAGTTCATGAATTTTGGTGAAGGAAATGTAGAGTTTAATTTAACACCTCAAACTATAGTTGGTATGTTAATAGTTGGATCATTAGTTTTAGTTACTTTGTCAGCATTACAAATTTCAGTAAGTATATATGCAAGATCTACAAAGGAAGCCAATTCATACTTAGCTGCAATAACAATGCCTACAATGATTTTATCCTTCTTACCATATATGATGGATGCAAAAGGAATAAACCCAGCTTTCTTCAATATTCCTATAACTAATGCAATTTGTTTAATGAAGGAATTTACTGTTGGAATTTTTGATATTAAACATATAGCAATAGTATTTGGATGGCATGTATTATATATAGTTGCTTCTATTATATTTGCTAAGTTTATGTTCTCAAAAGAAGAAGTAATATTTAGGAATTAATAGTGCGTGATTCATAATTTATGTTATAATTCACATGAGTTAATTATTAAAAATAATAAAGGAATTCAGTCTAAGACAGAATTCCTTTATTTATTTTTCTTTATTTAGTTCTTATTCTTTCATTTCTAAAACTCCTAAGGAGTTTTTTCTCTAATTATCTATTTTAGAAATTTTGTTATCAAAATTTCTGATATCAGGCCAAGTATGATAATTAGCTCCTTCTTTAGAATGATACTCTATAAAATCATCTATACTTATTTCATATATTTGAAATTCATCTAATTCTATTTTAATAATATTATCTCCTAATATATCTAAGGAAGTTATCTCCCCAGTTGGTATAGATTCACTTCCATAATAAAAGGTAATTCCATTATCTATTAATGTTTCATATAATTCTAAAATATCTTCCTTTAAATTTTTCTCTAACATTTTCACCTATCCTTTGTTCATCATCAATATTATCTTTCTCGATAAAGCTCTAGGTATTAATTTATTTAATAATATGATTACCTTATTTTTAAATCCAGGAATTATTATTAGTTTTCCCCTTTTAAAGTCTTTATAAGCAACTTTAGCCACTTCCCTAGGGGTCATTAACGTATTTTTAGCAGCCTCACTCTTTTTTATTCCCGACTTTTCTTGAAAATTAGTTCTTACAGGTCCTGGACATAAGCAACTTACTTTAATTTCACTTCCCTTTAACTCTTCATATAAAGCTTCAGTAAAATTAAGTACATAGGATTTTGAAGCATAATACGTAGCCATCTTTGGTCCAGCACAAAAAGCTGCTGTAGAAGCTACATTCATTATACCTCCTTCTCCATGGTCTATCATAGTAGGTAAAAATATCTTTGTTAACTCTGTTAAAGCTCTAATATTTACATCTATTAGTTTAAGTTCCTTTTCCATTTCTATTTCACTTAAATATCCAAAAGAACCTATACCAGCATTATTAATTAAAATATCCACAGATAGATTTTTTTTATTCACAAAATCCAATACTTTTTCACAAGAGTTATCCTCAGCTAAGTCTAAAGAAAGAATATAAACTTTAATATTGTACAAATCTAATTCCTCTTTAACTTCTTGTAATCTTTCTTCATCTCTTGCAACTAAAATCAAATTATTTCCGTCTTTTGCATAAAGCTTGGCTAATTCATATCCTATACCAGTAGTAGCACCAGTTATTAATACACAGCTCCTACCATACGGTTTACCCATAAAAAATCCTCCATTTTATATATTAGATATTAAACTTTAATTTTTAATATATCATATTATAGATAAAATATAAATATTATTATCATCTATACCCTATTATATATTTTAATAATATACACAACTCATATTTTATAAAAACAAAAGCTGTGTATATATCATATTAATATGATATATACACAGCTATATTAAATATTATTTATCCCCAAAATTAATTTTGTATTGTACTCTATTTTTATAATGCATTAATTATAAAGTTTAGTAAGAATAATGCACTTACTATATACATTATTGGATGAACATCCTTAGCTTCTTTCTTAACTATTTTAGTTATACAATATGTTACAAATCCAGCTGCAACACCATTTGAAATACTTCCAGTGAAAGGCATAAATGTTACTACAAAAAATGCCGGCATAGCTATTTCAAAATTGCCCCAATCAATATTTTTGAAGGATTCCATCATTAAAATTCCAACAACTATTAATGCTGGTGCTGTTGCTGCTGATGGTACCATTCCCATTATTGGTGCTAAGAATAATGATATTAAGAACAATCCTGCTACTGTAACTGAAGTAAGCCCTGTTCTTCCACCTTGTCCAATTCCTGCTGCACTTTCAACATATGTTGTTGTATTACTTGTACCTAAAAGAGCTCCTATTGATGTTGCTGTTGCATCTGCAAATAATGCTCTCTCTAACTTTGATGAAAAATTATTTCCACTTTCAAATAATTTTTCATCATTATCATCAAATATTCCAGCTTTTCTTCCTGTACCTAAGAATGTACCAATAGTATCAAAAGTATCAGATAATGAAAATGCAAAGATTGTAGTAAATACTAAGAATATTTTAGAAGGATCACTAAATAATCCTGCAAAATCTAATTTAAAAAATGTTGGTGCTATACTTGGAATACCAAAGCTTATTTGTGAGAAGTCTGGTACTTGAGTTACTCCCATAAAAATTCCTATTACTGTAGTTAAAAGAATTCCTAATAAAATCGCTGCTTTAAAATTTATAAGCATTAACACAAGTGTAATTACTAATCCAATTAATGCCAATAATGCAACTGGATCTTTAAAATCAGTTATTGCTAAATTTACACTATTAAATATTGCTGAACCTTCTGATGAAGCAATTTGGTTAGCTGCATCACCTGTGAATGTAATGAAATGTGCTTGTTTTATTCCTAAGAATGCAATAAACAAACCTATACCACCTGATATTGCATATTGAAGTGATTTTGGAATAGCTTGTATAATCATTTTTCTTATTTTAGTAGTAGTAATAATTATATTAATAATTCCGCAAATAAATACCATAGCTAAAGCTTGTTGCCAAGTAAAACCAAGTCCAAATACTACTGTAAATGTAAAAAATGCATTTAATCCCATTCCTGGAGCTTGTGCGAAAGGTACATTAGCTACTAATCCCATTACTAACGTTCCTATTACTGAAGCAATTATAGTTGCAACGAAAACTGCATTTTTATCCATACCTGCTGCTGATAAAATAGAAGGATTTACGAATAAAATATATGCCATAGTAAGAAATGTCGTTAAACCTGCTATTAATTCCGTTTTAACATCTGTTCCATTTTCTCTAAGTTTAAAAAACTTTTCCATAAAACTACCTCTTTCACTTAATCGAATATTATATAATTATATTATCATTTCGTTCGTATTTAATCAATATATTTTTTACTCTTTTTTAAATATTTTATTATTTTTTTCTTTTTAATCTTATTTACCACCTATTTTTTTGTATAAATTAACTATAAACTAAAATAATACGAACATTAATATTTTGTTTACATTATTAAAATACGCCTGTTTTTGTTTTTTTATTTCACATTCTATTACTTATATTTACATTTTTGTTTCAAAATGCTATTATGATTGTATATCATTTATTTAAGGAGAAAAAATATGAAAAAGGTAATTCCCTTTATTTTTACAGGAAATAGTTTTAACTTAAGAAACATTGTTTTTTACTTAAAAAACAATACTTCAAAAACTTTAGAAAATGTAACTATACAACATACTGGACCAGGTGGACATCCTATTGAGTTAGGAACTATTAAATCAAATAGCCATGATAATAAAGAAGAGATATGTTCAACAACAATCATTAATAAATCTGAACTAATACTAACATATACTTTAGATAATATAACCTATAGCCTAATAGTAGATGATAATATTATTTACTCAGATATAAGACCAATAGTTATTACCATTACTGAAGAAAATGATACTCTAGTTTTTAACTCTGAAAGAATAGCTGGAAAAGATATTATAGACAATTAAAAGTGGGGCTATTTTTAAACAGCCCCTAATTAAAAATTATATACTCTTTAATTTTTATTTTAATCGTCTTCAGTAATTCTACCATCTGAATTATTTACAGGTATTGATTCTCCTAAAAATTTTGGCTTAGGTTTTAATATATTTACATAAATAAAATCCTTTAGTTGAGCTAAAACTTCACGCTTTTTATAGCTACTCATTAACTGATAACCTCTTTTGTCAGACTTAACTCCATAAGCATCAATTCCCAATTTTCTTGCTATATACAATGCTCTTGGCAAATGATATTCATTAGTTACTATAATAGCCTTATTAATCTTAAAGATTTCCTTAGCCCTATACATAGTATCATAAGTACTAAATCCAGCATGATCCATAAAAATTACTCTCTCATCTATATTATTGCTTACAATATAATCCTTCATAGCACCAACTTCATTATAATCTTCCCTACTATGATCACCGCTTAAAACAAAGGCATTAGCTGCTTTAGCTTCAAACACCTCTAAAGAAGTTTCAAGTCTATCCGCAAGTATATCCGAAGGAGTTCCATCATTTTTGACTCCAGCACCAAGAACTATTATAGCATCATTATTAATAGGTATATTTTCAATATTATAAATATATTTTTTATAACTATTCACTATTGAAAGAGATATGCTTATTGCCATTATAATTAATATTAATAACGATACAACTATTCCCATAACTCTTTTTCCCCATTTCTTAAATTTATTCTTTCTCATAAATTCTCCTAAAATATTATATTCTAAACTTCATTTTAACGTGCGATATTCCCGCTTCTTCATATTCTTCTGAAACTTCTTTAAATCCTACATTTTTATATAAATCTTTAATATAACTTTGAGCAGATAAGGTTATTTCATTTACCCCATATTCTTTTTGAATTACTTCAATAGCTTTTAACATCATTTCCTTTGCTAAACCTTTCCCCCTATATTCCTTTAGTACTAATACCCTTCCTATAGATGCATCATTATAAGATAATCCTGGCGGAAGCAATCTACAATAGCCTATAACCTTCTCAATTCCACCTTCATTATCTATTGCAAATAAATGAATACACTTTTTATCCTTATCATCAAAATCATTCTCACAAGTTATTTCTTGTTCACAGGCAAAAACTTCATACCTAGACTTAACTATTTCATAAAGCTCACTTATGTTAAGTTCATTAAAATATTTATTTTTAAATTCATATTTTTTCTTCATATATTACTCCCTATAAATCACACTTTTTACCTATTATAATTATAATATTATTATTTTATATTTTCTATAAATATCCTTTATTTAAAAATATGTATCCATAATAATTATCAATAAATAATTATTATTTTAAATCTTTAAGAAAAACCTATTAACATGAAGCTATTTTGCTTTTTTTAGCTTTTTTAGCTATTTTTTAATATATAATAAGTTTGTATCAATGATGTCATAGTATTAATATTAATATAAGTTTAAATGAACGCAGTTCAAATAGGAGGAAATTATAATGATAATAGAAATAAAAGATCTCGTAAAAAATTACAAAGATTTTAAAGCTGTAGATATAAAAGATTTAAAAATAAAAGAAGGAGAAAGTTTCGGCTTTCTAGGTCCTAACGGTGCTGGAAAAACAACTACTATTAGCATTCTAAGTGGTCTTTATTCTAAGTATTCCGGTGAAGTTAAAATATTTGGTAAAAATATAAAAACTGATTCTATGTTTATTAAGAAAAATCTAGGAGTTGTTCCTCAAGATTTAGCCTTAATAGATGATTTAACAGCAGAAGAAAATGTTAAATTTTTCGGAGAACTATATGGTTTAAGAGGAAAAGAACTTAAAGATGCAGTTAAAGAAACATTAGAATTCGTTGGCTTATGGGATAGAAGAAAAGACTTCCCCCCTAAATTTTCCGGTGGAATGAAAAGAAGATTAAATATAGCTTGCGCTATTGTTCATAAACCTAAGCTAATAATTTTTGATGAACCAACAGTTGGTATTGACCCTCAATCAAGAAATAATATTTTAGAAACTATAAAGAAACTTAATGAACAAGGCTCTACTGTAATTTATACTTCTCACTATATGGAAGAAGTTGATGCCCTTTGCTCTGATATTTGTATAGTAGATCATGGACAAATAATTGCAAGAGGTACTAATGACGAACTTAAGGCTTTAGTTAAACATGAAGATGGAAGTACAGCTTCACTAGAAGAAGTATTTCTTCACCTTACTGGCAGAAGCCTTAGAGATTAAGGAGGAACAACCTTATGAAAATATTAACCATAGTAAAATATAGACTACTACAGTCAGTAAGAGATGTTCAAAGCCTTATCTCAATGCTATTGATACCAATTTTTCTAATATTAATATTAGGAAATGCCCTAAAAAATAATGAGGATTTTACTGCGAGAACTGTTGATAAAGTAAATTTATTATATGTAAATGATGATTCAACAAATGGTGCAAAAGCTTTTGAGAACTTTATCACCTTAGATGAACTTGGAGATATAATTCAAGTTGAAAAAATAAATAATATCGAAGAAGGAAAGAAGCTAATTGAAAATAGAAAATATGATGCTTTAGTTGTTTATGATGAGAACTATGATGGCAAACTTGAATTAATAGGCTCTGAATATAATCAACTAGGAGTTTCCATAGTAAAAGGAATAGTCGAAACATATTCTTCATCTGCAAATGCTATGGAAGCACTAGGCAAGATTCAATCAAGAAACTTTACCTTAGAACAAAATAATAATCTTCAAGATGAAGCAGTTTCAGTATCAGGTAAAAAACCTTCTGCTATAGATTATTATGCTATAACAATGCTTGTAATGATAATAATGTATGGATCAATTTATGCTAACTTTGCTATAGATAAATCCTATTATGGAGCTGTTGGTTCTAGATTTAGATCTACTCCATTAAACCTTTCTCAAATATTTATAGGAGAAGCAGTTGGTGTAATTATAACTATTATGGTTCAAGTTCTTATACTATTGTTAATTTCAAATTTTGCATTTGGAGTAAACTTTGGAAGTAGCATTCCAACTATATTATTATCTGCTTTTTCATTATCAGTATTATCTACAATGTTAGGTATATTTGCTATAATGGCAACAAAAAAGGGATTAATAGGGCTTGCTCTTCTAAATGTTATAGTTCCTATATTCACTTTTTTAAGTGGAGGATTTGTAAAAGTAAACTTTGGTGGAATACTTGGCTCTATAGCTAAACTAACACCTAACTATCTAGCTTCAAATGCTATGTTTAAATCAATTTATGGAGGAGCTTCAAAAGAAGTATTCTTAAGTATATTAGGCCTTTGGATTATATCTGCCTTATTATTCTTAGGGGCAAATGTAATAGGAAGGAGTGAAAGAGTATGACAATATTTAAAGCAACATTAAAAAGATTATTTAGACAAAAATCAAATTTACTATTTCTAATAGTATTACCATTAATTTTTATGGTTATTGCCTTTTCAGGTTCAAATGGTACTGCTCCTTTAAAGGTCACTATTATAGATAATGACAAAACAGCTATTACAGAAAGTATAATTAATAATATTAAAGATAAGGCTGAGGTTAATTTTGATGGTGAAGAAACTATTCAAAACAATTTAATTAATAATGAGATAGATTATGCAATAGTTATTCCTAAGGGATATACCGATTCTTTAATTAAAGGGGAAGATCCTATATTAAAGACATATGAAGCTAAAGAAGGTAATACTTCTACAGCTATTAAAACCTCTCTAAATAACTATATAAATATCCTAAAAACTTTTGCTAAAAACTCTAATGGCAATGAAGAAAAGTTTTATGATGCAGTTAAATATTACTCAGATGGTTCTTATAAACTATCTTATACAAGTGTAGATAAAGGTGAAGGAAATAAGTCCAAAACAAACACTGCTATGGCATTTATAGTACTTAACCTATTATTTTCAGCAACATCAGCAACTAATATAATACTAAAAGATAGAGAGAAAAACGTATTTACAAGATTATTTACTACACCAATGACAAGATTTAAGTATATATTCCAAAGCTTACTTTCATTTTTAGTAATTACTTTTGTACAAATAACCTTATATTTCTTAGTATTCAAATATATATTTAAATTTAATTTAGGAGATTCACCTTTAAGCCTTTATTCTTTATTCTTGATATTTGGTATATTTACCATTTCCCTTGGTGTATTTATTACTACACATTCCAAGGATCTAAGAGTATCAGGAACAATAAGCACCCTTGTAATACTTCCTTTTGCAATGCTTGGAGGATGTTTCTGGCCAATTGATGTTATGCCAAACGTATTAAAGAATATTTCTAAAGTTATACCAACTACATGGATAAATACTTCAAATAGTAATATTCTTTATGGTTCAACCTTAAGTAATGAAATGACTACTATAGCATTATTACTTGGTATCTCATTGGTATTATTAGGATTATCAGCAAATAAACTAAAAAACAGAGCATAAAACAAGAAAAATATCATCTTTGTGATAAAGCTTGCTTTAAATCATAATAAGATGATATTTTCTTTATATAATTTTTTCAATCTTTGTATATATAAATATGGTATAATCTATCCATAATAAATTAAAAATGTAAATTGATTAGTTATTTAATCAATTTAGAATGGGATTTGAAAGGAGAATTAATAATGCTTGAATATAAATTTGATACGCAATTGTTAATTGAAGGACATAATCTTTCAGAGGATGAAATTAATGAATATATTACTAAAAATATAGAAGGTGATTGTCTATTAGCAGTTGGTGATGAGGATTTAATAAAAATTCACTTCCACACTAATACTCCATGGAAGGTTCTTGAATATTGTGCTTCATTAGGAGATATTTTTGATGTTGTTATAGAAAATATGGAACGTCAAGAAAACGGATTACAAGGTTAAACCTCATATTAAGTGTTAAAATAAAAGGATACATAAAATGTACCCTTTTATTTTTTATGGAACCTTTATATATATTTAATCGTATATAATATGAGTGGATTCAGAAAGGGGTACTGATAATGGTCAAAGAATAATACTTACCGAATATAAGAGCAATAATTACAAACAAATTAGTGAAGAATTTATAATATTATTAACATAACAAATTCTAGCTATATAAAATACTTATTGACAAAAAGATATACTTAGTATATAATTCCAAATATATAATTTAATAAACATTTTAGATATATATTGAAATCTAAATTTTGATTTAAAAGTAATATAGTGCAGGGATAGTTGCGCTTATTTTTAAATCAAAGTTTAGATTTTTTTTTTGAAAGGATGATTTTTATGAGTAATTTGAGAAATTTTATTAAAAGAGGTTGTGTAGTAATGGTTGATTTAGGAAATCAAGTTGGATCAGTTCAATCTTTAGTAAGACCAGCTATAGTTGTTCAGAATAATAAGGGGAATTTATACTCTACAACAACTATAGTAGTTCCCTTAACATCTAAAAATAAAAAATTATTACCTACACATCACATATTAGAGAAGTACGATTATGACTTTTTACATACTGATAGCATTGCTCTATGTGAGCAAATAACAACTATATCAGAACAACAAATCAAAAAGGTCATTGGAAAGATTGACAGTGAGGTTATGTCTGAAATAGATAGAAAATTAGCTATCAGTATAAATTTAAGATTGGCATTATAATATGCAAAATAAGAGGAGGTAGTATCAATGAGAAAGTGTAGTTATTGTAGTGGGAGTGGAGTAGTTTCTTGTGAATGCACAGGAGAGTATAATTGTCCTAAATGTGCAGGTTCAGGTAGTTATACCTGTCCTGCCTGCGGAGGAAGTGGCATTCACTATGATTAATTTAGTTAGTTTAGAAATTTAATTACAAGTAGTTGCAGTTTTTATTACTGCTATTTATGGGCATAATTCCTTATAAAATATATAGAGTTTGGAGGTTAGATAATGAGCTACTATTACGATGATGATTATGATTATTATGAAGATGAATTACAGGATTTAAGAGAAGAAGGACCAGATCCAAGTGATTATGATGATGGGAATGAAATTGATTGGGATCGCTTTGAAAATGATTATAATGACTGGGCTGAAGAATCAGGATTTCCTAATTAAATTTAACATAAGTATGCAGTTAAGAATAGTATTAAAGATGATTAGCATAACTAAAGAGATTTGATGTCTTAATTCAAAAAAACTCTAATGATACCGTCATGTATCATTAGAGTTTTTATACTACTTAACTCAAATACAGTTAAATGCCCCGAACACTTTTCTACTAAATAGATATCTTGTGCAACGACACTATCTTATTTGTCCACTTCCATAAATTATATATTTAATAGTTGTAAGTTCTTTAAGTCCCATAGGCCCTCTTGCATGTAGCTTTTGAGTACTTATTCCTATTTCTGCACCAAAGCCAAACTCTCCTCCATCAGTAAATCTTGTTGATGCATTAACATAAACAGCAGCTGCATTAACTTTATTTAAGAACTTTTGTGAATTCTTATAGCTATCTGTTATTATTGCTTCTGAATGTCCTGATCCATATTTATTTATATGTGTAATAGCTTCATTTACATCTTTAACTACTTTAGCGCCTATTATATAGTCTAAATACTCTTTGCTCCAATCTTCCTCAGTAGCACAAGAAACCTCTTTTATTATAGCTTTAACTTTTTCGTCTCCTCGTATCTCAACTTCTTTTTCTTTTAAAGCTTCACAGATAATTGGTAAAAAGTCTTTTGCTATTTTTTCATTAATAAGCATTTTTTCTGCTGCATTACATACTGCTGGTCTTGATGTTTTTGCATTTACTATTATATTCTTAGCCATTTCAAAATCACAAACTTCATCTACATAAATATGACAGTTACCAACTCCAGTTTCAATAACCGGTACTGTTGCATTTTTAACTACAGCTTGTATCAATCCCGCTCCCCCTCTTGGAATTAAAACATCTATATATTCATTAAGTTTCATCATCTTAGTAGCTGTTTCTCTACTAGTATCTTCAACTAATTGAATTGAATACTCTGGTAAACCTGATTCCTTTAAAGCTTCTCTCAATACCTTTACTATAGCTTTATTAGAATTTATTGCTTCACTTCCACCTCTTAATATAACTGCATTTCCAGTCTTTAAGCAAAGCCCTGCTGCATCACAGGTTACATTTGGTCTAGCTTCATATATTATTCCTATTACACCCATTGGAACTCTTTGCTTTCCAATTTGTATTCCATTAGGCCTTTTCCACATTTCTATAACTTCACCAATAGGATCATCTAAAGCTATAAGCTCCATTAATCCTTTTGCCATCCCTTCTATCCTATCTTCATTTAAAGACAATCTATCTAACATAGCCTTAGATGTTCCCTTTTCAATAGCTATATCTAAATCTTTTTTATTTTCATTCATAATTTCTTGTTTTTTATTTAATAAAGCACTTGCCATTAACTCTAAAGCTTTATTTTTCTCAGTAGTAGATGCTACTCCTAAATCATAAGATGCCTCTTTAGCATTCATACCTAAATTCTCAATAGTAATCATAATTAATCACTCCTTATTTTGAAAACTCCGTCAGGAGTTTTTCCATCAATTTTTCATTTTTAACTCTTCATTCTTAATTTCTAAGTTGATTAACAACTTAGAAACAAAGTTCCTACTTCTTCACCATTTAATATATTTAATATTATCTTTGGATCTTCTCCATTGGCTAATACCATATCTACTCCAGATTCTGTTGCTGTTTTTGCCGCAGTTAACTTAGTTATCATACCACCTGTACCCAAATTACTACCTGCTCCACCACAGCATTCTTCTAGTTCTGGTGTAATTTCTTTTATCTCTCTTATAAGCTTCGAATCTATATTTTTTCTAGGATCTGAATCATAAAATCCATCTATATCTGATAATATTATTAAAAGATCAGCCTTAACCAGTTTTGAAACTATTGCTGATAAATTATCATTGTCTCCGAATCTAACTATATTCTCTATTTCATCTATTGAAACTGTATCATTTTCATTTACAATAGGTATAATTCCATTCTCTATTAATGTCTCAAAGGTATTACAAACATTATTCCTAACATGATCATCCTCTACTACATCTCTAGTTAATAACACTTGTCCCACAGTATGACTATATTCACCAAAAAACTTACTGTATATATGCATTAATTCACATTGTCCTACAGCTGCTACTGCTTGCTTTTCTCTTATAGTCTTAGGCTTTTCTTTTAACTTCAATTTAGATACTCCAACACCAATTGCTCCTGAAGTAACTAATATAATTTCCTTCCCAGAATTCATAACATCAGATAGTATTCTTGTTAATTTTTCAATTCTTGTTAAATTTATTTTACCATTATCATATGTTAACGTAGAAGTTCCTACCTTAACTACTATCCTATTAGCTTCTTTTATTTTATTTCTATTGCTCATTCCTACAAATCCCCCGTTATTTTCATTTATTTAATTATAGTTTTTTTATAATATTTTTTCTACCTAAACATTATAAAACAACCTTAAAATTGATAATGCATAATGCATTATCAATTATCCGTTATAAAAATATCTGCTTTTTATACTTAGCCTTCTTCTTTGAATTCTTTTATTTTATCTTCCATTTCTTTATTAAAATGTCTAAATATCATTTTTACTAGTGAATAAATAGGCACAACGACAAAAGCTCCAATAGGACCAACTAGAGATGCAGCACCTACTACTAAGAAAATATCTGTAATTGGATGAATCTTCATTGTTTTGCCCATTATTAATGGTACAACAATTCTCCCTTTAAGGGTTTGAGCTATTAAAACTAATATAGATAATTTTAATATCATGCTCCAACCTAAAGCTATAGCAATTATATAAGGCAATATTAGAGATATAAAAAAACCAACAAATGGTATAAATGCTAATATAAAAGTAACTGCTGATAAAAGTAAAGGACTTGTCATACCTATAAATTTATAGCCTATAAACATCATAGTTGATAAAGACAACGCTACTTTAGCTTGCCCTATAATGTAAGATGATAGTAGCTCATCTCCCTCTTCTACTATATCATATCCTTTATTTCTATATTTCCTAGGAAATAATTCTACTATTAACTCTTTTATTCCTTCTTCATCCTTAAGTAAATAAAAAACTATTAAAATCACTAATAATATATTTGAAAACATCTGCATTCCTTTATCAAATAATCTTTTTATATTAGTAATAATTAAATATAAATAACTTTGTATATCCTCTAAAAATTTACTATAATAATCACTTTTTAAAATATTTTCTTTAACAATATCCTGTATATCATCCATACCTCCCTTTTGCTCAATCAAATTTATTAGTATGGATTTAACATTAATAAATTGCTCTATAAAATAATCACTAAAGTATTTTATTATTCCAGATGCAACAAAGAAGAAAATGATTAAGGTTAAAGTGGCTGCAATATTTCTCTTTACCTTTCTTTTTAGAAATATATTATTTAGTGGTTTAAGTATATAAAATAAAAATACTCCAAATATTATTGGTATAATCACAACAGAAAATATTACTCTTATAAAATTTTTTAATAAAACTATTTTACTTAATAAGATTATTAATATTACTAATAAATTAAAAATAACTAAATATGTAATAACATTTTTTTTATTCATAAACAAAATTCTCCTTTAAATACTTAATGAATTTAGTTTATCCTTATTAAAAGAAAATATTAACACTCCATTTTTGTATAAAATTTAGTTGTTTTTGCATAAAAATCTATTGATTTTTAATTTAAAAATGTATTAAAATTAATTCCTGTGTATAATTATTAATTTTTAGATATAAAGGAGACCGAAATGAAAAAATTAACTAAAGATGAAGTTACTTTAAAAGCCTCCCTTACTTTTATTATTCCTTCTATAATAGGAATAATACTATTTATGATTCCTATTAAATATAAGGGGGATATTACTATACCAGTAGCTTTAATGTCAAAATTTTTAGCAAATGCTTTAGGAGGCTACTTAACAGCTATTATAACTTTATTTATTTGTATTTCTGCAATATTTTGCATAATTACTAAAGCTTTTAAACCTAAATTTATTATAGAAAATGAATTTTTAAACACTTTATTTAACGTAAGTCCTATTTGGTTTATTATAAGAATTCTAGGCGCTATATTTTGTATTTTTTCATTATTTAATATAGGACCAAAAGCTATAATTAATCCTTCAACTGGATCTTTTGTATTAAATGATTTACTTACAATATTATTTACTATTTTCTTTTTTGCAGGATTATTATTACCCTTATTACTTAACTTTGGTTTATTAGAGTTCTTTGGTGCAATCCTTACTAAGGTTATGAGACCTGTATTTACTCTACCTGGTCGTTCCTCAATAGATTGCATTACATCTTGGTTAGGAGATGGAACATTAGGCATACTATTAACTAATAAACAATACGAAGAAGGATTTTATTCAAAAAGAGAAGCAGCTATAATTAGTACTACATTTTCAGCAGTGTCTATAACTTTTAGCTTAATAGTAATAGATACCGTTGGATTATCTAATTTATTTATTCCATTTTATTTAACAGTAACATTTTCTGGAATAGTAGCAGCTATAATTTTACCTCGAATATATCCATTAAAAAATATACCTAACACTTATTATAATAATAAAGAAAAAAAGGATGATGAAACTATTCCTTCTGGATATAACTCTTTTTCATGGGGATATAAAAAAGCATTATCTAAAGCTGAAAAAAATCCTGGTTTTAAAATTTTTATTGTAGATGGAATAAAAAATGTTTTTGATATGTGGCTTGGAGTTTTACCTGTGGTTATGGCACTTGCTACTATTGCCCTAATAATTGCAGAATATACTTCAGTGTTTCAAATTTTAGGTTTGCCTTTTATACCTTATTTAAAGCTACTTCAAGTTCCTGAAGCTGTAGCTGCTTCTCAAACTTTAGTAGTTGGATTTGCAGATATGTTACTTCCATCAGTTCTAGCTGCAAATACCATAACTAGTGATATGACTAAGTTTATAGTTGCTTGTACTTCGGTTTCTCAATTAATATATATGTCTGAAGTAGGTGGAGTTCTACTTGGATCAAAAATACCTGTATCATTAAAGCAACTATTAATAATATTTATAGAAAGAACTATAATAACTTTACCTGTAATAGTTCTTATAGCTAATTTAATATTTTAGAATAAAAAACTGGACATAACTGTCCAGTTTTTTAACTCATATTTTCAAATATTTTATAAAAATCTATTATCCCATTTCCAAGCTGAGGATTAGGATAGGTATCTCCTGATCTTTTATATACCCCTCTACTTAGAAAAGTCTTTAAGGTTTGAGAATACATGTATGGATAGTTTTTATTTATTATTCCCCATTGAAATAGTAATACACATGCACCAGCTCCAATAGCTGCCGATAAGCTCGTGCCACTAATTATATCTATCTTATTATTAATTCCCACAGTCATAGTATTATATCCTCCGGCAGCAAAGTCTATTGTATCCATTATCTTATCTCTAAATGCAACACCAGAGTAGGACAATAAATTATTATTATTTTGATTATAGGCTGCTACTGTTACCGTATATTTCGAGTCTCCTGGTATTGTTACCGTTCCATACTGATTACTTGATATAAATCTATTTCCTGCTAAAGTCAATCCTCTTTGTAATAACCAAGCATTATATTCTGCTATTTTCCCAAGTTTTAACTTTACATTTATCTTCCAAATTCCAGGCTGAATATCATAAAAATATAATCTTATTAATTGATCCCCAGTGTATTCTTCTGGAAGACTATAATATATATATAACTTTGTTTGTTCAAATATAAATGAATATCTTTTATTTATATTTAATATAGCTGGTATATACCCTGTATCGACTCCTGAGGGAGATATTACATTTATCTCTATAATATTAGGTAAACTCATCCAAATTTCCATATACATAACTTTTTGTCTTTCTTTCACTAATAGCTCTATAGATTCAAATTCACCTTTATTTTTTATAATTCCAGATGTATGAGTATCCTCTATACCTTCATTTCCAGTTCCAGTTACAACCACAATACCAACATTACTAGATACTGACGCAATATAATTATCTAATATATGAGTTCCTCTATGGTTTCCCGAGTTAGTTCCTAATGGTAATAATATAACTACAGGTTTCCCACTTGCTGAAAGATATCTTTTTAAGTATTCTATAGCTAAAAATATTGATGTTATACTGTATGCCGGTACTTTTATCCCATAATTGTCTCTTAAAAAGTCAGATGGTAATAATTTAACTGAGACAATCTCACATTCTGGAGCTATCCCTTTCAAGTTAGGGTTTTTACCTGCTGCACCTACTATTCCCGCCATATTAGTTCCATGTCCAATTTCATCTTTACTAGGGACTATTTCATATGGATTTCCACCCTCATTATATACTCTTATAGCCTCATCTATTTTCTCCTTAGTATATACCTTTCCTAAAAGCAACTTACCATCTTCTTTTCTAAATCCTATTGTTTGATCCCATATTTCATTTATTCTTGTATTACCAATTGCATCTTTAAATTCTTCATTTAAATAATCTATTCCTGTATCTATTATTCCTACTACGACTCCCTTACCCGTTAAATTCAAAGCTAGTTCAGTTTGTAGTAAATTTACATTTGATGCTTGTATAGCTGATATTTGTTGTAAGGTGTAGACCTCCGGAGGTAAAACATAAATAATTTCGAATTCTTCTGATTTAAAATTACTATTAATTAAATCTTTTATTTCTAACGTATCTTCAAAATTTTTAATTAAGTTTGCTCTTAAATAGACTGCAGCATATTCCTCATTTACAATAAATAAAAATATATCAGGAGTTTCTATAGACTCTGTACTAAGACTACCAATATACTCTGTAAGATAGCTTACATATTTGTTGCTATCAAACTCATAGCTACTATTTGGAACATTATTCTCCATAAGGTTCCTCCAATCTATCATTAATTAAATCATCTGGAATCCTAATAAATAAGCTTCCTATATTATACTCTAAGTATCCAATGTTGCTTCTATAATTTCCTGATAAAATCCTAAAAACATCATTTAAATTTAATCTTCCATATCCTAATTCTTCATTAGGATATTCATATATTTCATCTCTATCTGCTGAGTATATTAATAAACTTCTTAACTTTATGGAGTATAGGGAGGCATCATTTCCATCAACTATTCCCCATTGTAAAAGTAATGCACAGGCACCTGCAACTATTGCTGCTGCTGCTGAACTACCACTTACCTTTGTTACTGAATCACTTCCTGCTAAAATAGTTAAGATATTAACCCCTTCCGTAGCAATATCAGGGTTTATTAACCAATTTACATTAAAACCTTTTCCGGATGAAGCCATAATTGATTTAGTTATTCCATCATAATATGAAACAGTTATTACATTTGCAGCTGTAGAAGGTATAGTAAGTGTATTATATGGATTGGGATCTAAAAATTTTGTTCCCTCTGGTAAAAGTGATTTATCCTTAAGCCATATATCGTATCTTCCATCAGTAATATATTCTCCTCTTAAACTTATATTCCAGATTCCAGGCTTTATATCAATAAAATTTACTACAAACAGCTGATGACCAGTAAAACTTTCTGGATCATAGCATCTTATTTCTACTTTAGTATTCAATAAATAAAACTGTCTAAAATCTTTTGACTCTATATTTGGCCTAATATACCCAGTTTCATCACCATTAGGAGATATTATATTTAATGACATTTTATTAGGTTTCTTTATCCATAATTCTAAGTTAAAACTTTTAATTTCCCTAGGAATCAGTAATTCTGAATATTTAACTTCTCCTATATTTGATAAAAATTTAGTAGAATGTCCCTCTGCATTTCCTGAATTTCCCGTTCCCGCTATAAACACCATATTTCTTCTTCTTGATATAGATGTTATAAATCGACTTGTTATGTTTGCACCATCATGTGAACCATCTTGTGTTCCAACTCCTAAGTATAATATCATTGGTTTTCTTAGCTCATAAGAAGCTCTTCTTAGATATTCTATAGCAGATAAAACCTCCGATGTATTATATGCTGGTACTACTGGAACTTTATTTTCTCTTAATATTTTTATATAATTTATTGATGGTAGCAATTTTACTATTATAAATTCACAGTCATTAGCAATTCCCTCAATGTTATGATTATATCCTCTTGCACCTATTATTCCTGCCATACTTGTCCCGTGTCCTATTTCATCTCTGCTTGGCACTATCTCATAAGGGTTTCCACCCTCCTTACTAACTTTTATTGCTCTATTTATTTCATCATTATTATATTCTGTTCCAATATACAACTCTGATGTTTTATTTGATTGTATTGATTGATCCCAAATTCTTATTATTCTAGAAGTCCCATCTTCCCTTATAAATTCCTTATTTAAATAATCAATCCCAGTATCCACCATACCTACGATTATCCCTTTTCCAGTTAAGTTGAGATAGTTATTAATCTTTACTGAAGCTATTGCATCTACATTTATAGGAGATGTATCTTGTAAAACATATACACCTCTAGCTTCAATAAATATTATGGACGGCACGTCTATCCTCAATCTATCAATATCCTTTTCTTGAACTGATATAACAGCAAGTCTTTCATTAATAATATCACCACAAGCATAATCAACCTTATCAATCTCTTCCTTAAAGTTACCTTTATATTCAACAACATATCCTGGAGAGTTTTCATCCAAATAATTTTTACAAAACACCTTACTTTCCATATAATCCCGCTTTAACAAAACTATGATATATTCTATTCTTACTTGTTACCTTATTATTCTTATAAGCAAACTTTATAATTAATCTATTAATTATAAAGTTCTAAAAGCGTTAAAATATATTTAATTTATTTATTTTTAAGAGAAGGACTACCCGTTATTTATGAAAAGCCTTAACCTTTTTCTCACTTATTATTTTATTACTATTTTCATAAGTCTTGTTAAGTCTAATGCTTGCATAGTATTAACCACTACTCCTGATAAATTTTCTATTTCAATATCAATTCCACTAATATTACAAGTAGTTAAATCTATTTTATTTAAGTTGGTTTTATTAAAATAAGCGTTTTCTAGACTAGAGTCATTAAAACTTACTTTATCTAATTTTACTTGTTGAAAGGTTCCATCAGAAAAATTACATTCCTTAATGATAACATTTTTAAACTTTGAATAAGAACAATTAATATATTTTGCAACTGTATTAAAAAATCCAACTTCCTTTAGGTTACATTCATCAAACTTAGCTCCAAGTAACTTGCAATTTTTAAATTCTACTCTATGGATACTTCCACCACCAAAATCAATATTAGATAAATCACAATTTTCAAATACCGTATCTAATAAATCTACGCTATGTAGTGAGCATTCATTAAAAATAACATTTTTAAATATACAGGAATCAATTGTAAGCCCTTTTTCATATATATTATCTATCTCAATATCTTCAACTATACTATTTTGTATTTTACCCAAATCCCTAATTTCCTCATTTATATTATTTATTTTTATAAGTTCTTCTATAAACTTAGGCCTCTGTATTTTATAATTTTTTATCATAAATCCTCCTCAAACCCTTCTTTAAAATATAATATATTTATTATAAGATAAAATACGATTATTTTTATATATATTTTTAATTATTTATATAGAGAGAATAAAATTATTTTTAAATTTTCAGAATATTCTATTGATATATTCATATTTATAATTTATATTAAAAATAGGATGAATTTTAATTTATCCTTAAGGAGGTGATTTAATAAATATTCATTAACACTATCTATAAGATAAATTCCTTAAGTTACTTTTCTATAAATCTTAATTAACATTTCATAAAAATTACCTAATTATCCTATAATACTTCGCATAAAATTTAATCTATATATTAGGGAGATATAATGCACACTCTGAAAAGGTATTCATATGGAATATAATATGTATTTTATATGAGTATTATATAAAATAAATAATATTAAATTTTTAATGAAGGAGTGAATTTAATGTTAAGACAAGTGATTAGTAAAAAAGCAAAACCCCTAATCGCATTTTCTGCTATTGCTGCGTTATTAGTAACTGGTATTGGGCCAATTAGAGCAAATGCTCAAGTTTCAAGTAACACAACTTTAACAACTACTGAACAATCCACTCAAAAGTATCGTAACGTAATGTACTATGGTGATTGGTCTATTTGGGGAGGACAAGGTAACTTCTACCCTAAAGACATACCTGCAGATCAATTAACTCACTTAAACTTTGCCTTTGTAGATTTTGATGCTCAAGGTGTTTTAAAATACACAGACAAAGATGCAGCCACTGGACATCCTCTTGGAAATGCAGGAGTAACTTATGGTGATGTAAATGGCGGAATTCTTAATGCATTCCAAGTTTTAAAGAGTGAAAATCCTAATTTAAAAATCGGAGTTTCCCTTGGCGGTTGGTCAAAATCAGGAGATTTCTCAACTATAGCAGCCACCCCAACTATTAGAGCTAATTTTGTAAAAAATGTTATGGCTTTCATCAAATATACTAATATGGACTTTGTAGACATAGACTGGGAATATCCTGCAAGTCGTAGAGATCCAGATAAAGTCGACAATACAAACGATGAAGGTACACCAAATGCTACTCCTGCTGATAAAGATAACTTTATAACTTTACTTCAAGACTTAAAGAATGCATTGAATAAACAAGGTGCAGAACTTGGAAAGACTTATGAGCTTTCAGTTGCTATACCTGCTGGAAAGGCAAAAGTTGATGAAGGAATTGATGTTGCTAAATTATTTAATATTGTAGACTATGCTAATATCATGACTTATGACATGTCTGGTGCTTGGGATACAATTAGTGGCCATCAAACAGCTCTTTACACTAATCCAAATTCACCATATAAAGGAGCTTGCTTATCTGTAGATGAAAGTGTTAACTATTATATTTCACAAGGTGCTAAACCTGAAAAAATAGTTATAGGGGCAGCTTACTATACTCGTGGTTGGGAAAAAGTTAGTAATAACGGTCCTGATAAAAACAACCCAGGTTTATTTGGAACAGCTGCAGCTGTAAATAAAGATGCAGACTTAACTCCAACTCCAGGAGCTCTTAATGAAGCTGGAATTAAAAACGGAGAAGGTGGACGTGCTGGTGGAGTATGGTCATACAATGCCCTTTCTCAATTAAAGGCAAAATATACTGGACTAAAAGAATATTGGGATGATAGTGCTAAAGCACCTTATTTATACAATGAAACCACTGGTGCATTCTTCACTTACGATAACGCCAGATCTATTCAAGAAAAAGCTAAGTATGTTAAAGAGCATAATTTAGGTGGAATAATCGCTTGGATGGCTTCCCAAGATGCTAAAACTACTTCAACTAAACGTGATGAACTTACAAAGGTTACCAAAGAAGCTCTATTTGGTTCATCTAGTCTAGACAACTATACCGTTGTTTATAATAAGCTTAATGTAACCTCTAAAGTAACAACTAGTAAACCTGCATGGGGAACTGGTAGTACAATAACTTTAAGCTTTACAAACAATGAAAAGTTAAGTGAATCTGGTGAAGTTCTTTCTACCGTTGAAGCAGCTGCTAAAACATTAAAGAATATAAAACTCTATATTAAGACTAGTGGCATTACTATAACTGGTGCCCAATATCCAAGTCCTACAATTAAACAAGAAAACGGATACTACGTTCTTGACTTCTCTGGCTCATATGATGGCAAACTTATTAAACCTGGTCAAACTATGACCTTTGATTTAAATATAGCAGAAGACATAAATAACTTAAATGGACTATTAAGTATAGAACTAGCTCAAAGAATGTATTCAACTTCACCAGAAATGGGAAGACAAGTTATTTATGGTAGTACAACTACTCCGGATAATACAGCTCCTGTTATAAACGGAGTTACTAATAAACAGATTTACGTTGGAGATACCTTTAACACTTTAACTGGAGTTACTGCTTCTGATAAGGAAGATGGAGATTTAACTAGTAAGATTTCTGTTACTGGTTCTGTTGATACTTCTAAAGCTGGAACTTACAACTTAACTTATTCAGTTACCGATAGCAAAGGTTTAACTACTACTGCAACAGCTATTATAACTGTTGCAGAAAAAACTTCAATAAATACAGCTCCTGTAATTTCTGGTGTTGCTAATAAGCAAATTAACATTGGTACTGCTTTTAATCCTTTAACTGGAGTAACTGCTTCTGATAAAGAAGATGGAGACTTAACTAGTAAAATTACTGTTACTGGTTCTGTTGATACTTCTAAAGTTGGGACATATAACTTAACTTACTCAGTTACTGATAGCAAAGGCCTAACTACTACAGCTAAATCAACTATTACAGTAGTTGATAATACTATTCCTGAAATACCTGCTTATAGTCCTACTAAGATCTATGTTGGCGGAGATGTAGTAATGTACAACGGTGTTAAATACAGAGCTAAATGGTGGACTCAAGGAGAAACTCCTGGTGCAGCTGAATGGGGACCTTGGGAAAAAATCAGCTAAATTTTAAAAACTTAATAATACAGGTAGCTAATATTAGCTACCTGTACAATAAAAATATTTTGTATGGGGGTAAAACATGAAAAAGGTTAAATTTAAAAAAATATTAACTGGTGTAACTCTTTCATTATTTACACTATTTAATTTATCAATACAACCTAAAGCAGAAGTTACAAATAATAACCTAACTTCAACATTATCAGACACATCTACTGATTTAAGTAGAAAAGTAATCGGATATTTTCCTGAATGGGCATATAAAAACGAAGTTCAAGGCTATTTTGACGCAGCTGACTTACAATGGGAATCTTTAACTCATATTCAATATTCCTTTGCTATGATAGATCCTGCTACTAACAAAATAGCCCTTGGCGACAAGTATGCTGCTATTGAAGAAACCTTTGAAAATCATCCTTTAAGTCACAATGGTAAAGAAGTTACCTTAGATCCTACTCTGCCTTATAAAGGACATTTCAATGTTCTTCAAACTATGAAAAAACAATATCCTAATGTAAAATTATTAATATCTGTTGGCGGATGGGCTGGCAGTAGAGGATTCTACACTATGTTAGATACCGATGCAGGAATAAACACTTTTGCGGATTCCTGTGTTGATTTTATAAGAAAATATAATTTTGATGGAGTAGATATAGATTTTGAATACCCATCAGCTACCTCCACTTCTGGTAATCCTGATGATAAGGACTTATCAGAACCAAGAAGATCTAAATTGAATGAAAGATATAACTTAATGATGAAGACTTTAAGAGAAAAACTTGATGCTGCTGGAAATCAAGATGGAAAGCACTATATAGAAAGTGCTGCTGTAACAGCTTCATCCTGGGTACTTGGCGGAATGAGTGATAACTCTTATGCTCAATACCTAGACTTCCTTAGCGTAATGTCATATGATTTCCATGGTGGATGGAACGAATTCGTTGAAAACTTGGCTAATATATATCCTGACCCTACTGATAGGGAAACTATAAACATGGCTATGCCTACTTTAAATATGGATTGGGCTTATAGATATTATAGAGGTATACTACCTCCTGAAAAAATAATAATGGGAATTCCTTATTATACAAGAGGATGGGAAAATGTTCAGGGTGGTACTAATGGATTGCACGGCTCAAGTAAAACACCAGCTAGCGGAATTTATAATATTTGGGGAGACGATGATAATAAGGATGGCGTATTAGACCCTGCTGGCGCAAATCCTCTATGGCATATTTTAAATTTAGCGGAAACTGATCCTAACTTAAAAATCTACTTTGACGAAGTTGGCGGAGTTCCGTACGTTTGGCAAAATGAAAAAAAGGTATTCTTATCTTTTGAGAATGAAAAATCTATTGATAAGAGAATTGAATATATTAAAAATAAAAATTTAGGCGGAGCATTAATTTGGGTAATGAATGGAGATTATGGTTTAAATCCTAATTACAAACCAGGCTCAACTAATGTTAACGAAGGGAAATATACTTTTGGAGATACTTTAACTAAAAGATTAAAATCTGGTCTTGACGCTTTAGGTAATTGTAAAGTAACTGATGATTCAATTAAAGGACTTACTCAAACTGATGTAGATGTTGTATTTAGTGGAAAATACGATCATCCAAATTACACTTATGATATTAAAGTAACAAACAAAACTGACAAAGCTATTGATACTGGATGGAAGGTAAGCTTTGATTTACCTAAATCAGCAATATTCGGACAACCTCAAGGTGGAAGTTCAACTATTGAAGACATAGGTGATTTTAATAGAGTTACCATAACCTCCTCTGGATGGCAAAAGCTTGGTGTTGGAGAGTCTGCTTCTCTAGCTGGATCAATAAAGTTATGCTTTGGTGGAGTTAGGAATCTAACCTTTAATGGAATGAGACCTGGAAACGTACCTGTAAATGGAAACTATGCTCCTACACTTTCTGGAATTAATAATACATCATTGACTATTGGAGGAAAATTTGATCCTTTAGCTGGTGTTAGTGCCTCAGATAAGGAAGATGGTAATTTAACTAGTAAAATTGTTGTTTCTGGGACTGTAAACACTGCTAAAACTGGTGATTACACTCTAAAATATACTGTAACAGATAGCAAGGGATTATCTACAACTAAGGAAAGAATAGTAACTGTTCTTAGAGTTTTAGAAGCTGGTCAACAATTCTATGATCCAAGTAAAACTTACAAATACGGTGATCAAGTAGTTTATAAGGATGCTCTTTATGAATGTACATCTTGGTATATTCCACCTACAGACGATGGATCACCTAATAATACAAAGTATTGGAAATTGGTAAAAGTTCTACCAGATCAATCTACTCCTACTGATAATACAGCACCTGTTATTAATGGAGTTACTAATAAACAAATTGCAATGGGTGACGCTTTTAATCCTTTAGCCGGAATTACTGCTTCTGATAAGGAAGATGGTGATTTAACTAGTAAAATTGTTGTTTCAGGTACCGTTGATACTTCTAAAGCTGGTGTTTATAATTTAACCTACTCTGTAACTGATAGTAAAGGACTTAAAACTGAAGCCATAGCTACAATAACTGTTGTAGAAAAAACAGAAACTAATACAGCACCAGTATTGACTGGAGTTTCAAATAAACAAATCACTCTTGGTACTTCATTTAATCCTTTAAGTGGTGTAACTGCTTCTGATAAAGAAGATGGTGACTTAACTAGTAAAATTGTTGTTTCAGGTACTGTTGATACTTCTAAGGTAGGTTCTTATGAATTAACCTATTCAGTTACTGATAGTAAAGGATTAGTTGCTACTGCTAAATCAACTATTACAGTTGTTGATAACTCCGACCCAGAAATTTCAACTTATAGCCCTACTAAGGTTTATGTTGGAGGAGATATAGTAATTTACAACGGTGTTAAATACAAAGCTAAATGGTGGACTCAAGGAGAAACTCCTGGTGCAAGCCAATGGGGTGCTTGGGAAAAAATTAGTTGATTAGAATATAAAAATGGAGCTGTTTTAAAACAGCTCCTTCTTTTTATATTAAATTTCCCTTGCTACTTTTACTGCTTCTTCAATACAATTTAATGCTCTACGTGCTCTAACTGCATCTCCAATTATATGATATGATATATTGTTTTCTTTACAATAATCAGTAAGATTACTAAAATCACGAGATCTTGCTCCTATTGCAACTACAACAGAATCACAAGGAACCTCTTCAATATCTCCATTTCTATCTATTACTATTGATTTATCTTTTATTTCAATACATTTAGCTTCTGTTATAGTTTTTATGCTTTCATGATATAAGTTTTCCATAACGCAAACTTTTCTTAACTGCCCTAGATCCTTTGCTACTTCATTTAACATTTCCACTACAGTTATCTTATTTACAGTTCCTGATAAATACTCGGCAACTTCTAGCCCAACTAATCCTCCACCTATAACAACAACTTCACCAGTTGCCATTGAATTTCCTGCCAGTATATCATGAGAATTAGTTACATGCTCTAAGTTTGCTCCCGGAACATTCAACTTCATAGGTTCTGCTCCAGCTGCTATTATTATTTCATCTGGATTTATATCTTTAATAACCTCAGGAGTAACAGGAGTTGAAAGTCTTACATCTACTTCCTTTCTCTTAGCCATTTCACCCATTGCTATAGCTGCATCTTTCATTTCACCTTTTCTTGGTGCTGCTCCAGCTAAAACAAATTGTCCACCTAATGTTTCAGATGCTTCACATAATATTGGATTATGCCCCCTATCTTTTAACTCCATAGCAGCTTGAAGTCCTGCAACTCCCCCACCAACTATTAATACTTTCTTAGGATTATTTGTTTTTTCTAAAGTAAACTCTGCTTCTCTTCCTAATGCTGGATTTCTTAAACAAGTTATAAATGGTACTTCCGGTGATGCAAATCCATCATAACATCCTTGATTACAACCAACACAACGTATTATATCTTCAACTTTTCCATTCATTGATTTATTACAAAACTCTGGATCAGCCAATTGTGCTCTACCTATAACTACCATATCTGCTTTTCCATCTTTTATTATTTCATCTGCTTGCTCTGGATCATTTATTCTTCCAACAGCAACAGTTAACATTCCTGTTTCTTTTCTAATTCTAGATGCATTATCTACGTTAAATCCTCTTGGTAAATCTACTGGAGGAACTTCATATTTTATTGCTGCACTTGAGAAATTTCCACGAGATACATCTAATGCATCAACTCCAGCTTCCTTAGCCCATTTACAAAATTGAATAGTATCTTCTATTGTAAGACCATCTTCTAAATAATCATCATGAGCATCTATTCTCATAAATAGAGGCATGTCCTCTGGAATGTTCGCCCTAATTGATCTTATACATTCTAATAAAAATCTTGCACGGTTTTCTAAACTTCCACCATACTCATCAGTTCTCTTATTAAAAGCCTTACTTAAAAATGAATGAGGTGTATAGTTATGCCCTGCATGAAATTCTAAAGCATCAAAACCAGCTTCAACTGCACGTCTAGCTGCATCTCCAAAAGCCTGAATACATTCATCAATAATTTCCTTTGTAGCTGCTTTTATAACATAATTTTCTTGAAGCTTAAGATCACTTGGTGTTACTACCATTGCTGTTGGATCTCCAAATAATACTGCTGATCCCCCAAGCCATAATTGAACTCCAGCCATTGCTCCTGCTTTATGAATTGCATCCGTTAATTTCTTTAGACCTGGTATAAACTTATCATCTGAAATTGCTAAAAAAGTCTTAGGTGAAGCTTTGTCATAAACTGAACAAACTTCTGTGAAATTTAAGCCATTTCCACCAATAGCTCTTGCTACATGGTAATTGATAAGTTGATCAGTTACCATTTTATCCTCTCCAACCATTTTAGTTCCCATAGCGGGGAAAATAACCCTGTTTTTCATTTCCATTCCTCTAATTTTAATAGGACTAAAAACATTCTCAAAAGCCATTTTAAATACCTCCAAAATTACAATCTTTATTTTTTACCTCAAATTAATTATATTTCTTTGTTAAAAATAAATCAATATGTTTAAAACAAATTGTTTTAATTTTAACAAAAAAATAAAAAAATGCTCCTTATTTTTAATTTCAGAGCATTTTCTATGTCATTTATTTTTCTTTTAATAATCTTATTAAGCTTATTATATATTTTTTTCTTTTTTCTTTATTCTTTATAATATCATTTTCAAAAATAAACTCTTCATTTGCTGTTGGATATGTAATAGAAGAAATAAAAATCATTTTTTTATATATATATTCTTCATCATTACTATTTATAACTTTTTTTAAAATAATATCTAATTGCTTATTTTTAGCTTTTAAATTTTCAATTATTTTTATATCTATATCATCTTTTTCCTTTGATGTTAATGCTTCTTTGGTCATTATTAATACTCCTGGATATCTTAAGGAGTATTCTATAATTTCATTTGCACATTCAATTACTTTTTCTTCATCACTTAAATCATTCTTGTATAATGCTGCATATGCTTGAGATATATTTTCTAAGTAAAACTCCTTTACATATTTAAGCATTTTATCTTTACTACCAAAATAATAATTTATTGCACTAACATTAACCTCTGCTTCTCTAACTATAGTTCTAATTGGTACATTAGTAGTTCCGTTTTTCCCAAATAAGTACAAAGCCCTATCTAAGATCTTTTCTTCTATCCCCTTCAATTCTCTCATTATTTCACCCCTAGAGTTCAAATTAATATTATTATATCAATAAATCATTATACATCAAAACTCCATTATATTTCTTCTAAAATAAATAATTTGTGACTATATTTACTAATTAATTTAATGATTTTATAGATTTTAACTCTTTAATAATATAATATTTATATATAAGAATACAATTATGGAGGTTATATATGAAGTACGAAGTTTTATTATTTGATGCAGATGAGACACTATTTGATTTCAAGAAATCTGAAAGGCAAGCCTTTGAAAATAGTATTCGCGAATTTAATATGGATTATGATGAAAATTACCATTTAAAAATTTACGAGGAAATTAATACAGGTATTTGGTTAGAGTTTGAAAAAGGTCTAATAACACAAGAAAAGTTAAAGGTAGAAAGGTTCAGAAGATTATCTGAAAAATTAAATGTATCTTTTGATCCAAAGGAGTTTGCTAAATCATATATGAAACATTTAGCTAATGCTTCATTTTTATATGAAGACAGCTTTGAATTAATTAAAAATTTAAGCCAAAATTATAGATTAGCTATAATTACTAATGGTCTTACAGATGTTCAATCTAAAAGAATAGGACAATCTGTAATTGCTAAATATTTTGAAACAATAGTTATATCTGAAGAAGTAAAAGCATCAAAACCTAATCCTGAAATATTTGAAATTGCTTTATCAAATTTAAACTATAGCGATAAAAGCAAAATTTTAATGATTGGTGATAGCTTAAGCTCTGATATTAAAGGTGGAATTAATTTTGGCATAGATACTTGTTGGACAAACTTTAAAAACCTTGAAAATTCAACTACATTAAAGCCTACATATGAAATTTCAACTTTAATGGATTTACTTAAAATTTTAAATTAATATAATTTAAAACTTAAGGTAGTATTTTAACTTCGAAATACTACCTTTATCTAATATATTATATTCTTATTGTAAAAAATCCCTATTTTAATATCAGTCTTATACTATTTTTTATATACTGTGGAAAATATAAAGTTAATTCCGAATGGCTGCTATATTTTTTCTCATCCTTATACATCCTTATTCCTAATTCATTTATTTCATATAACAATGGTCTTATATCTGACTCGTAAGTTTCTTCTTCTGTTGAATAGTGAATATATATTGAGTTGTTATTTTCTTTGTTTAAGTTTAATTTATTCTTCATTAAACTATTTAATTTTTCTATTGAACTACTGCTACAATCCCCCATAATATACTTCATAATATTTTGGTGGTTAGGAAGATTTAGATAATCTCCAAGATTATATTGCGGAGCACCCACAATTATATTAGCATTTTTTCTTTCTATTCCAAAATATAATGCAGAGTATCCACCCTTGCTTGATCCAATATAAATTTCATTTTTAGGTTTTACTTCTTCAACTATCTTATTTATTAAAGTTCTTACATCTTCCTCAATTTTAAAATCCTTATCTTTTCCTAGGTAATAAGCTCCTCTTCCATCAAAACCAAAATCATCTAATATAAACAACTTATTGCACTTAAATTCCTCTAAAGTTCTTATATAATTGTATCTAGCCTTTTGTCCTATCTTTGTACAAGCTGAAAATACTATTAATAAATCCTTTGATTTATTATTTTTTTCTAATAAGTAATTAATGTTATATTTCTTTCCTACATAAGTCTTCTGCTTAAATTTCATTAAGTATTTTGTTTTTAATAAATCTATTGCTTTATTAAGCTTATTTATTATCCCCATATAACTATCCCCTTTTATACTTATTTGATTTTTAACCTTCTATATCTATTATAAGTTGCCATAACCTCTTGAATCCTAGGAAATGACATACTACCATAGCCACCTTTTGTGCTATCTATAGAAATCAATCCTTTTTTCTTTATTTCTTTATAAGCTTCATTTACAGCTTCCTCTAAAGATAGATTTTTAATCATTAGATTATCTTCTATCCATTTCATAATTGATCCAATGGCATTTAATTGCTCATTATCTACTATTTGTTCTACAGCTCTTAAGTCAATATTTTCATTATTAATACTTATGTTGCTTAAACCCATAGTTTTTATTTTTACACCCTTATAAGTACTTTCTATAGTTCCTTTTTGAAGCTTTCTATTAAAATTTAAGCTTATATTAATATCTTTTTCTTCAATTCTTTTATTTATTTCTCCTCTCATAAGAGATTTTGCTTCCTTTGTAACATCTTTTGCTTCATAATTATCCATTTGAATAACACAATCAGCTACATCAAAATAATCTCCTGAGCTCCCTATAACTAATATTGTTGAAATATTCTTTTGTTTGTATAAAGGATTAACTATTTCAATGAATGGAGTTATTGGTTCCTTTTCTTTAGAAACTAGTCTTTGCATTAAATCATCTCTAATCATAAAATTAGTTGCTGAAGTATCTTCATCTATAAGTAAAACTTCTGATTTTGATTCAATTGCTTCTACTATATTAGCTGCTTGTGATGTACTTCCACTAGCATTTTCTGTAGTAAATCTTATTGTATCTTTTCCATTTGGAAGATTATCTATAAATAATGATATATCAGTATTTTTAATACTTCTTCCATCCTCTGCCCTTACTTTAACCGCTGTATTATCTATAATAACAAATTCTCTTCCATCACCTTCAATGTGATTATATATTCCAAGCTCTAAAGCATTTAAAAGTGTTGATTTACCATGATATCCTCCACCAACTATTAAAGTAATTCCTTTTTTAATTCCCATTCCTTTAATTAATCCTTTGTTAGGTAGATTAATTTCTACTTCTAAGGATTTAGGTGACTTAAATGGCATAGCATCTTTTAATGGCTTTTCTGAAACTCCACTTTCTCTTGGTAATATTGAATCATTCGCTACGAAAGCAATTAAGCCTTTATTTTTAAGTTCATTTCTTATATATTCTTGATCTTCAACTAATTTAACTCTATTTATTAATTTAGAACTATTAATATTATTGTAAACTAAGGTATTTAAAACTATGTTTGGTATAACATTATATAGTATCTTTTCTAGTTCCTTTGCTAATACAGACCTCCCCTTAGCTGGAAATCCAACATAAAACCTAGCTTCTATATTATACTTATTTATTACAACTGATGTTCTTTCTAATATTTCTTGTGGGCATCTACTTATAGATATTAACCCACTCTTTCCTGAGCCAAATATTTTCTCACTAAATTTATTTATATTAAAGTAAAACAATCTAGTTAAAAAATCACAAACTGCAACTTTTTTATAACCTTTATCTATTAGTTCTTCTGGAAATTTAGCCTTATCTTTATTTATAATAACTCTTAATCTTGATGGAGAAGCAAATGGATCTCCTTGGACATGATCAATACTTAAAACATAATCATTAAAATCATATTGACCTTGCAAATCTTTATAAGACTTATATCCCTTTCCATCTATTTTTTGAAGTTCATTTTTTAAATTTATAGAATTCTTCATATAAATACCTCTTTATAGCTTATTAAAATACTCGTCTATTAGCTTTTCTCCCATTCTCCTATACATATTGCTCATATTAATAAAAGAGCTAAGTAATAAGAAATTCTTTTGAAATTCCTCATCACCTTCAATTTTTTCATTTAACACCACATTTTCTATATTGTTAAACTTTTTCTCTATAGTCTTTTTTACATCATCTAAATCTTCATTATATTGATTTAAATATAAACTATATAAGTCTCTAATTGGATACTCTTCTCCATCTTCAAAAGTTTTAACTATCTTATTTAATGAGCTTTTTATATCTCCAATTGATAAACCACCTTTTAAATTATAAATAAGGCTCATTAATATTAAATGCTCTTTACTATACTTCTTATTTTTTATAGACATTAATAATTTTCCCTTAGCATAGTTATTTACCATTGTTTTTGTTAATGCCTTATCTTCTTCATTTCTTTTTGAATCATTAAACTTACTATCAAACAATTGCGTAACTTGATCCATATATAAATCCAATTCTGGTATTTCTTCTAATTTTAATTGATTTTGTAAATTCAATTCTTTAAATTTTTCTATTAATTCATTTTTATCCATAGCTTCCTCCATGTAGTTTTATAAACTACTTATTAATATATCTGTATTTAAATATACTAGTAATTATTAGATATTTCAAGAAATATAATTAAATATATTATTTTTTCTAAAAATTTAAGCTTTTTTAGACTTTGACTTTAATTTTTTATTTATTTAATATATAAATAACAATACATAGTTTTTAAAACTATATGTAAAGGGGTGTTTATTTTGGAAAAATACTTTAGAGAACCTATAAATAGTCTAACTCATTTAGTTGGCGCTATTCTTTCACTTTTTGCTTTAATTGCAATGTTAACAAAAGTTATAATAACAAATCCATCTGCTGTATCAATTACTTCCGTAGTAATATTCGGTATTAGCTTAATACTACTATATACTGTTTCAGCAACTTATCATGGAGTAATAACTAGTGATAAAATAATTTTTAGACTTAGAAAATTAGATCATTCTATGATCTTTATATTAATAGCAGGCTCATATGCGCCATTTTGTTTAATTGCTCTTGGAGGATCTAAGGGAACTGTATTCTTTGCAACTATAGCTTCTATTGCAATAGCTGGAATATTATTTAGAATGCTTTGGTTTAATTGTCCAAGATGGCTTCAAACAGCTCTTTATATCGGACTTGGCTGGGCTGCTATCTTTATGCTTAAACCCTTATCACAAGCTTTAAGTCCTATTAGCTTAGCTTTGTTAGTTTTAGGAGGAGTCCTTTATACTGTAGGAGGAGTTATTTATGGTATTAAGCCTAAAAAGCTTCAACTTGGTAAGTTTGGCTTCCATGAAATATTTCACATATTTATTATCCTAGGAAGCTTATGTCACTTTATTTGTGTATTCACATATGTAATATAGATATTTAAAGGCTGTATTAGGTAGAATTAATTCTATCTAATACAGCCTTATTTAAATTATACTTGCTTTATTATAGCCTTTCTAGTTAATAGTCTTGATATAACAATTAAAATGATATATAAAACAACACATGTTAATACAGCCATGTAGGAATTTTGACTATCCCACCCAAACATAGTATTAATAATAATATTTATTTTATTAATTAAACTTGGATAAGCCACTCCAATTATATTTAATATCATAATTAATACTACAGGTAATACTGATACAACTACCTTCATTAAGCTATTACATTTATAATAGATTATTGTCACTAAAAACCCTAATGAGAAAAATACTAAATAAACAGCAATTTGAAATATAAATGTGTTAAATAAAGTTTCTATACTATTACTTTGAACCCAATTAGTATTTAGAAACCACTTTTCACCTCTTAAACTAGTATAAATCATATCATAATTAGTTGGTGAAACTATAAAAATATTATAAATACGATTAATTACTATGTCTATAACAGACATAATTGAGACAATTGGTATCATAGATGCCGCTGTTCCATATAAAAATTCTTTTCTTGTAACATTATTACTTTTCATAAAATAGAAATTTTCCTTAAAGAAATTTAACCCAGCAACAAATATAAATATTACTGATGACATTTCTAAACCAGAAGAAGATATACTTCCATCACTGTTTTTCGCAAGCAATACCAAACTTATGCATACAGTAATAAAAATTGCATAATAAATTGCTAATCCACTTTTAATACTACTAAGATTATATTTTACTATAGATTTTAGCCTCATTACTTAACTTCCTCCCTTCCAGTTAAATGAATAAACAGCTTTTGTAGTTCAACATTAGAGGTTTTTAAAGATAATTTATTTAATTCTTCTTTATTTACTTCATTTAATTTTCCAATAATTGTTGCTGATTTGAATCCTGCTATAGCCTCTACATTAATGCATTTCTTATTTTCTATATACCTTTCAACATTTTCTGAAGCTCCAGATACTATATACGCTTCGCCCAGTAATCTTTCAACTTCCTTATCACCTAATACCTTTCCATCTTTAATTATTACAACCTTTTCTAAAATTTCTGAAACTTCCTCTATTATATGAGTTGATAAAATTATGGTTTTAGGCTTATCTATATAATTAGCAACTAACTCTTTATAAAATAAATCTCTATGATTTGCATCTAATCCTAATACTGGCTCATCAAAAAGTAATACTTCAGCTCCCGATGCTAGTGTAACTATTATTTTAAATATAGATGAATAACCCGTAGAAAGTTCTTTAAATTTTTTATTTATATTAAGTCCAAATTTTTCACTTAAAATTAAAGCATAATCAATGTCAAAATCCTCGTAAAACTCTTTTGTCCATTTATATAAGCTTTTAATTTTCATTCCCTCTGGGTATAAATCTTGCTCAGTCATAAAATACACTTTACTTATTGCCTTATTGTTCTCTACTACACTTTCTCCATCTATTGTAATATTACCTTCAGTTGGAAATATTCTATTAGTAATAAGATTTAGAAGAGTTGTTTTTCCAGCCCCGTTCCTTCCTAGTAATCCATATATCTTATTTTCTTCGATAGTTAACGTAACATTATCTAATACTCTACATTTACCATAGTCCTTAGATAAATTAGATATTTTTATTACGGCCATTACCTACGCCCCCCTTTTAATCATTTCTATAATATCATCAGTAGAAATATTAAGCTTTCTTGCTTCTTCAATTAAAGAAACAATATAATTAGAATAAAAGCTATCCTTCCTCTTTTGTACTAATACTTTTTTACTCCCACTTGAAACAAACATTCCAACACCCCTTCTCTTATAAATAATTCCTTCATCTACTAATAAATTAAATCCTTTTGCCACAGTTGCTGGATTAATTTTAAATTTAACCGATATTTCTGTAGTAGATGGTATTGATTCATCTTCTTTAAAAATTCCATTTAAAATACCATCTTCTATTGATTGAGCTATTTGAATATATATTGGAATTTCACTTGAAAAATCTAAGTTCATAGCTACCTCCTCCTGACTTATACTATAATATATGTCCCTTCTGTTATTTGGTTCATTACTTATGTAATTAACTATATATCTTTTAATCCATCTTGTCAATATGTTCCAAATATTTTTTATAAAAAAAGATGATGCTAAAAACATCATCTCATTTATCAATAAATTTTATATTCCACCATAAATAATTCCTAAAATAATAACTAGGACAGTTACTATTGTAAATCCATATTTTGCAGCTATTATAAATTTATTTCCTACTTTCTTTTTTGCTCCCATATTGATTTCATTTAAAATTTCATTCTTATCTCTCATAAAGTAAAATACAACAAGAACTATTAATGCTCCTAAAGGCGATACAACTATTGTAATAAAGTCAGAAAAACTATTAAATAAATTCATATTTAAATTTAGTGGTATAGATAAAACAAATAAACCTACAGCAATTAATATAGTTGCCTTTTTTCTGCTTAATTTACTTTGAGACATTAGGGCCTCTACTGGTCCTTCAAGCATGTTAATTGATGAACTTATAGCTGCAAAAATTACGCTTAAGAAAAATAGTATTGCTATTAATCCACCTGCTGGCATTGATTTAAATATAGTTGGTAAAGTAATAAATAATAATGGCGGACCTGACATTGGATCTAGTCCAAAAGCAAATACTGCTGGCATTATTACAAAAGCTGCTAGTAAAGCTGATATAACATCAAAAATAGCTGTGCTCACAGCTGCCTTAGGTATATCCATATCCTTTCCTATATAGCTACCATAAACAACCATACCACACCCATTTAAGGAAACAGTAAAAAATGCTTGTCCAAGAGCCATTACCCAAGTATTTACCTTAAATAGGTATTCCCATTTTGGAGTTAACAAGTATTTAACTCCATCTATTGATCCTGGTAAACTTAAGGATCTTATTGCTAATAATATAAAAATTATAAATAATATTGGCATTATTATCTTATTAGCTTTTTCTATTCCCTTATTTATCCCTATAACAACAATTATTAAGGCTACAAATATTGCTATTGCATTCCATATTATTGTTTCATTACTTCCAGAAAAATTATTAAAGTAAGAATTAACATCTATATTCTTCATTTCTCCAGTTACACTTATAGTAAAGTACTTTATTATCCATCCTACTACTACGTTATAAAACATAAAAACTCCTGCTAACCCTATTGCTGGTATAGCACCTACTAATAAGCCACCTTTAAGTTTCTTTCTTTTAAAAGAATTTTTTATTCCCGTTAATGATCCAGCCTCAAAGGTTCTACCAAAAGTAAACTCTGTAATAAGACCTATATATCCTAAAGCCAAAACAAATATAAAGTATGGAATTAAGAATACTGCACCTCCATTTTGTCCTAACCTGTAAGGGAACATCCATATATTCCCCAATCCTACTGCTGCTCCTATGCAAGATATAATGAATCCTGCACTACTTGCAAAGTTTTCTCTTTTCTTCATAACCTACTCTCCTTCATATGTATATATAAAATAATAAAACCACATAGGCTTTCCTATGTGGCTATATACTAAATAAAAAATACCACATAGTTATTCTACGTGGTTAATTAGCTTAACTGTTTTTGGCATTGCTAATAATCATAACCATCATAGATACAAACCTTAATTTTGCTGAAAGCTTGTACCTATAATAAATTTATTATAAATACAAGTTTATCTATAATAGCTATAATAATAACTTTTATTAACTTTTTTATTACTTAAGTTAATTAATTCTGCCATTTCTATACTCCTAATACTACATTTGAATAAATATTAACATCTACCTTTTTAAATGTCAAATCCTAAAAAACATGGAAAAATAAATAATTTACTTTGTTTCCATTAAATTTTCTAAATATTATTTTATCTTTCAATGAAATTATGTCTACTTTATGATATAATAACGAAATGAATAATTTTAGAAATGAGGTATGTTTTTAGTGATAACTGTATCAAATGTAAGTTTAAGATTTGGTGGCCGTAAGCTATTTGAAGATGTAAATATAAAATTTACTTCTGGTAACTGTTATGGTGTTATTGGGGCTAACGGTGCTGGTAAAAGTACATTTTTAAAAATATTATCCGGAGAAATTGAACCAAACACAGGAGATGTTTCTATTGCTCCAAATACAAGAATGTCTGTTTTAAAACAAGACCACTATGCATATGACGAATACGAAGTTTTACAAACAGTAATTATGGGTAATAAAAGATTATATGAAATAATGGAAGAAAAGGATGCTTTATATGCTAAGCCTGACTTCTCTGATGAAGATGGTATAAGAGCTTCTGAACTTGAAGGCGAATTTGCAGATATGAATGGTTGGGAAGCTGAATCAGATGCATCTGCATTACTTCAGGGGTTAGGTATCGGAACTGACATGCATTATAAGAGAATGTCAGAACTAATAGAAGCTGATAAAGTTAAGGTTCTTTTAGCACAAGCTCTATTTGGTAATCCAGGAATTCTAATTCTAGATGAGCCTACAAATGGTCTAGATATAAAAGCTATAAACTGGTTAGAAGATTTCCTTCTTAGATTTGAAGGAACTGTAATAGTTGTATCTCACGATAGACACTTCTTAAATACAGTTTGTACTGTAATGGCTGATGTTGACTTTGGAAAAATTAAGTTATATGTTGGTAACTACGACTTCTGGTATGAATCAAGCCAATTAGCTCTTCAAATGGCTAAGGATCAAAACAAGAAGAAAGAAGAAAAAATTAAAGAATTACAAGAATTTATTGCAAGATTTAGTGCAAATGCTTCTAAATCTAAGCAAGCAACTTCTCGTAAGAAATTATTAGATAAAATTACTTTAGATGATATCCAACCTTCAAGTAGAAGATATCCTTTCGTTGGATTTAAACCTGAAAGAGAAGTTGGTAATGACATTCTTATAGTTGAAGGTTTAACTAAAACTATTGATGGAGTTAAAGTTTTAGATAATGTTAGCTTTAGAGTTAGCAAGGATGATAAAATCGCTTTAATTGGTGATAATGATATTGCTATTACAACTTTATTTAAAATAATAAATGGTGAAATGGAACCAGATAGTGGAGAGTTTAAGTGGGGAATCACTATAACTAAATCTTACTTCCCTAAGGATAACACTGAATTCTTTGAAAACTGTGACTTAAGCTTAGTTGATTGGCTTAGACAATACTCAGGCAACACTGTAGAAGAACAATCTGAATCTTATTTAAGAGGATTCTTAGGAAGAATGTTATTCTCAGGTGAAGAAGCTTTAAAGAAAGCTAGTGTATTATCTGGAGGAGAAAAGGTTAGATGTATGTTATCTAGAATGATGCTTACAAATGCTAATGTATTAATGCTAGATCAACCTACCAATCACTTAGATCTTGAATCTATAACAGCTGTGAATAATGGTCTAAGAGATTATAAGAGCGTTATCTTATTTGCTTCACATGACCATCAGTTTATACAAACTATCGCAAACAGAATAATAGATATTAAAGAAGATGGCTCAATAGTAGATAGAGCTATGAGTTACGATGAATACTTAGAGTTCTCAGGTAAAACTAAATAAAAATTTATATAAAATAAGGGACTGTTTCAAACAGTCCCTTATTTTATAAATTATTTATCATCCTAATTTCTTTATACTTTACTCCAGAAAACTCATATTCAAATATATTTCTCTTTTCAAAACCGCTTTTTTCATATAATTTAATTGCTATTGTATTTTCAACTTCCGCACTTGTATAAAGTTCTATATGACCATATTTATCTACAAAAAACTCTAAAAGATATATATGATACTTAAATATTAATTATGTTAGCCACCTCCATGATAAGTTACTATATAGAAAATACCCAATCTCGTAACCTTATATGCTAATTTAGAATTTCCTGTCTCTCTATCCTTTGGTTGAGGATAAAACATATAGAATTTTACTCTTTTTGTTGTCAAACCTGATTCTATTTCCTTTATTTCTGTAGTAAATGCTAACTTTGGATGTCCTTCTAAAACTAATCTCGTCCTTAAAGCACTATGAGGAGTAATATGTAATAATCCCCATATTATAATAATTAAGAATATTATTCTAGGCCATGTTATTATATTTTTCTTCATTATTTAACTCCTTATTAATACCTTTTATACAATTATACCCCCTTTCCATTATATTACATACAGGTATATTTATTTATTTTTAGATTAAAATATTATAAATACTATTTATAAGGAGCGCTATAAATGAAATCTTTACTATCAATTTTTACTACATCTATTTTAATAATTACCACCATCAACTTTAATAACAATATTAAAACTACTCCGCCTAAAATTATCGATGCCTATATATTAGCTTATGATTCTATGTATAGCCAATCTGATAATTTAAAAATAGATTATATTATCTTAGATATGGAGTCTCATTTTTTCTCAGATACTTCATATGAAGATAGACAAAAAATGATAAATCATTTTAATAAATATGATAAAACCATTATTAACTCTTCTCTTTTTAATCTAAAGGAAATTGGATTAGCTGATAACTTTGGGAATATTAAGATAAATGGTGAACTTTTTATGTTAGATTGTATAGATTATAATTCTTATGACAATAACCTTGTCATTAAAGCTATTATTTATAAGAGCCCAATATCAGCTAAATTTTATACTATTAAGCTATCTATCCAAAATAATGAATGGGTGTTAAAATATATTAATTTAGATTCAGTTGCATAATAAAAATTTCAAGATTAAATTATTTACTTATTTCATCTGTTATTAATTCCCTTGAAATATACATTGCATCTATTATATTTTTAAAACGAGTGTAATGACTAGTTCCTTGTTCAAATTTCTTTTGACCTTTTTCACATTTACTTATAATTGATAATATAGGTGCTAATGCATTTACTAATTCTTCTTTTGTATATTTATCTATAATATTTTCTCCCTTTATCAAGGATTGTGAAATATATAGTGCCTTTAATCTATTTCTAAGTAATGAGTGTTGAGAGGTTCCACTTGCAAATTTATGCTGTATTTTTTCACAGTTAATAATAGTTGAAGACACTACGCCTAGGGCTTTTTCCAATTCTTCTATGCTATATTTCTCCATAAAAATTCACCTCAAGTTTTTATTTAACTCTTTTAAACATTGGATGGTTCTCTTTAAATTCAATTAAATCCCATAGATTCCCATATAAATCTCTAAATACAGCCACAGTTCCGTATTCCTGTTCTTTAGGTTCTCTCGCAAACTCTATCCCCTTAGACTTCATTTCATTATAATCACGCCAAAAATCATCTGTTCCTAAAAAAAGAAAAACTCTTCCCCCAGTTTGATTCCCTATAAAAGATTTTTGTTCTTCCTTAGATGCTCTTGCCAGTAATATTGCAGTTCCACCCGATCCTGGTGGTGATACTACTACCCATCTTTTATCTTGTTCTGGTTGGTAAGTATCTTCTATTAATTCAAAATTAAGTTTCTTTGTATAAAACTCTATTGCTTCATCATAGTCCCTTACTACTAATGAAATATTTACAATTGACTGAATCATTATTTTTATCTCCTTTTTCTATATCTTAAATAAAATATAAAACTAATTATTAAAGTAATAAATTCTGCTAAAGGAATTGTAAGCCAAACCCCCATCATTCCAAGAATGTTAGGTAATATTAATATTAATGGTACAACTACAATTAATCCTCTCATAATAGATATTATAAAAGATTCCTTTGCTTCATTAATTGATGCAAAGAATGATGTTGTTACTATATTCAATCCCATTATTATAAAAGCTATAAAATAAATTTTAACACCTTCTACTGCCATAGACAATAATACTATATCACCTTCATTATTAAATAAATTGACTATTTCCTCGGAAAACTTAAATCCAATAAGATAACATCCTACACCTAATACTACTGATGTAATTAATCCATAATTAAATATAGTTTTAATATTATCTCTATTTCCTTTTCCATAGTTCTTACTTATAATAGGCTGAATTCCTTGTGCTATTCCAGTGAAAATAGAAACTACTATTAATGCTAGGTTTGCTATTATTCCATAGGCAGCTACCCCTGTATTATTTGAAATACTTAAAATAGTAAAATTAAATAATAATATAATTATTCCTGAAGAAACTTCCGTAATAAATGATGGAATTCCTAAAGAAATTATTCTTTTTATATCTTGTAAATTAATTTTGCATTTAATAATCTTAAAGTTATTTTTCTTTCTAATAAAATGAAATGATAAAATGATTAAGCTTAATATAGGAGTAGTTCCTGTTGCTAATGCCGCGCCAAACATTCCAAGCTTAAAAGGATATATAAATATATAATCTAAAACTACATTGCTTAAAGTTCCTAAAATCATTGCAATCATAGCTAAATTAGGAGCATTATCATTTCTAATGAATGCTGTCATTATATTGTTTATAATAAATACAGTAGAAAAAGATAATAAAGTCCTTAAATAATCTCCTGCTAATGGTGCTATTATTTCATCAGCCCCTAAAACTCTTACTATATCATGTGAAAATAATAATCCTATTACAGTTGTAATAATACCTAAAATTAATCCTATTTTTATTGCATGAGTAAATACTCTATTTGCTCCATTTTCATTATTATTTCCTCTTTTTATAGCATAACTAATTGCAGCTCCAATACCTATCATTAAACCTATTCCACTCATTAAGCTCCATAGTGGAAGAACTAAATTAAGAGCTGTTAATCCAACACTCCCTACTCCATTTGCTATAAAAAATGTATCTGCAAGTATATAAAATGACATTCCTATCATACTAATTACATTTAAAGATACATATTTAGCAAAGTCTTTTAAAATATTATTTTTAATCATTATATTACCTCCATTAACAAATAAAAGCACTAGATAGTTTATACCCCAAGGCCTAATGGTATAAATCTCTAATGCTTGTAATTAAATAAAATATCCGGCGATATTTTTACTTATTCTTTTTAGTTTATAAGATTTTATAATATTATATTATCTTTGTCAATGATTCTATTAATTATTATTTTATTATACTTTCAATACACTCTTTAACACTAGAAACATGATTGTTAGCTATATTCTTAAGATTTTCTTCAACATGATGAAAAGTGTAACTATTTTTAGTTAATTCAAACATTGATACATCATTATAGGAATCTCCTATAGCGTATAAACTATCTGTTCCTACATTATTTATTTCAAGTAATTTTCTTAAACCATTTCCCTTAGAGCAGTTTTTAGGCGCTATATCAACAAAATATTGATTTCTAAAAGCCTCTAGACCTTGTCCATATTTTTCAATTAATAAATCCTTTGCTTTCTCAGCTAATTCTATATCCTTCTGAGTTGAAAACACACTTATAAATGAATATCTTCTTTTTTCAGAAAGTAAATCCTCTACTGAAATTCTATCTTTAAAATATAATACCATCTCATCTATCTCTTTTGAATGTGAGCTTGTACATTCTATCCCCTTTGATTCAACAAGATAATGTTGACCATCTGCTTCAAAATGAATACAAACATCCTTCTCATCTATAAAATCATTGAAAACGCCCTCTGCTATATCACTTTCAATATATTCATTCATTATTACTTCTTTATTTTTATCTAATACTATAGAGCCATTACAAGCTACTATATAATCATATTCTATTTCAGGATAATCTTTAAATACATCATAAATAGAATCTACGTTTCTTCCAGTTGATATAATAAACTTGTTTCCTGCTTCCTTAAATTTTATTATAGCATCTATATTTTCCTTACTGATACTATGATCTTCCTTTAATAAAGTTCCGTCCAAATCACAAGCTAAATACTTCATTAAATTACACTCTCCCTATAAATACTTCTTAAAGATTATACCACATTAGTAGTAAAAAATTTTTTCAATATATAAAATTCAAATTTTATATATATTTACAACATCACATTTACTTTTTTATCCATGATAACTGTACTTATATAAAGTAATAATTTATGAGGACTATGTTATTACTATTAAATTATAAAAGTGGCTGTTATAAACAGCCACTTTGTTATGTTTGAAATACTAATTACTATTTTCTATATTATCATACTTATTATTTAATATAAGTATATCTACTCTTCTGTTTTTTGCTCTACCTTCCTCAGTATTATTATCTGAAACAGGTCTATATTCTCCATATCCAACAGCTGATAATCTGTTTGGTGATATGCTTCCATGCTCTATTAAAAACTCTACAACATTTGATGCTCTAGTAGATGATAGTTGCCAGTTAGAACTATAAAGCTCATTACTTATTGGCAAATTATCTGTATGCCCCTCAACTCTTACATAGTTATCTATTTTATTTAATATTCCTGACAATGCTACTAACTTAGCTTTCATATTTTCCTTTATATCTGCCTTTGCACTATCAAAAAATATACTATCATTAAAACTTATTACTAAACCTCTTTCTTCTATTGTTGTAGATACACTATCCTCTAATCCTAGATTATTAATCATCTCATCAACTTGTCCTTCAATTCCTTGAAGTTTTTCTTCCTCACTTTGAACTAAGGGTTTTAACTCTCCCTCATCACTAGAGTTTTCTAAACCTTGTCCTACCCCTGACTCTCCAATACCTGTTCCACCAGTAAATGCAGAGGACATTGAATTTGCTAGCTTTTCATATTTCTTTTGATTTATATTGGACGCTGAATACAAAACAACAAAGAATACCATTAGTAGAGTTATAAGGTCAGAGTATGTAAGAAGCCATCTTTCACTATTTTCTGCTTTTTCTTTTTTCTTCTTCATATTAAACTTCTCCACCTAGATTTAACTTTTCTACTTCACTTTCTGTTAAATACCCTTCAAGCTTACTAACTATAGAATTTGGACTAGCGCCTTCTTGTATAAGTAATAAAGCTTCTATGTACATTTCCTTTTCTATAATCTCTTCATCATTTAAAGCTTTTAGTTTATTAGCTACTGGTAGCCAAATTAAGTTAGCTGTTGCTATACCATAAAGAGTTGCTATAAAGGCAACTGCTATCTTAGGTCCTAATTCATCAGGATCATCTAAACTTCCTAGAACTTGGACTAGTCCCATAACTGTACCTATAATACCCATAGTAGGCGCATAACCACCTGCTGCTTCAAATATTGCTATACCTTGATGATGCCTTTCAGAAATTTGCTCTAACCTAGTTTCTAAAGAGCTTTTTATTATTTCTGGACTAAATCCATCAACTATCATTTGTAATCCCTTTCTAATGAAAGGGTCTATTTCTGTATTATTTAAATCTGATTCCATACTAAGTAATCCATCTTTTCTTGTTTTAATTGCTGTATTTTTAAAGAATATTATTGAATCCATAATGTTACTTTTACGCTTCTTAAATGCAACTGCAAAAACTTTAGGAAACCTCTTTAATACCTTTGCTTGAGTTGAAATTCCTACAGCACCAATAGTACCCCCGATTACTATAATAGCTGCAGTATGTTGTAATAATGCCCCTAGTGCTCCCCCTTCTAATGTAAATCCTAAAATTATACATAGAAAAGAAAATAAAATACTTATAACAATTGTAATATCCATAATACACCATCCATTTTATATTAAAATTTCCCATTATTTTATATTATATACCTATTTTTTATTCTATCAATTATTCTATTTGTATGTGTTTTAAGCTATTTTTCGATATTTTACGTCATTATATTAAATTATATTTACATATCTTAGAATTTTTATAAAATAGTCCTTTATTATTTATATCAAATTTATGTACTAGTATTTTTTGTAATAATATATTTTAGTCATATAAATAATTAAGGGACTGTTTTAAACAGTCCCTTAATTATCCATTATTCATTTTTAATTGTGCTATATCACTCTTTATTTCTTATAACTCATATGAAGTAATTCATGTGCTTTTCCATGTCCTGGTTCACCCATATAAGTATCGTACATCTTATTTAATGCTCCATTTTCATGAGATTTTCTTTTCTTTAAGTTCTTATCTTGATTATATAAAACTGACGCTCTTACGCTTCTAATATCCATGCTTAATCTATCTGAAGCATTCACATGTGGTTGACCACCACCATTTACGCATCCTCCTGGACAAGCCATTACTTCAATAAGGTGATATTGTTTTTCATCCATTTTTCCACTATTTATAAATTCAAATAAGCTTGATGCTCCATTAATTACAGCTACATTATAATTTTCTCCACCAATTTCTACTGTAGCTTCCTTAATTCCTGCAAGTCCTCTTACTTGTTCATATTCTATATTCTCTAAGTCTTTTCCTTCAACAAAATCTTTTGCTGTTCTTAAGGCAGCTTCCATAACTCCACCAGTCGCTCCAAATATAGCTCCTGCTCCAGTATATTCTCCCATTGCTGGATCAGCTTCACTATCTTCAAGCTTAGCAAAGTCAATTTTTGCATCCTTAATCATTTTTGCTAACTCTCTAGTAGTTATAACTGCATCTATATTTCTTAATCCGTTATTTTCCATTTCAGGTCTATCAGCTTCGTACTTTTTAGCAGTACAAGGCATTATAGTTACTGTAAATACATTTTTAGGATCTATATCTTCAATTGTTGGGTAATAAGTTTTACTTGCTGCTCCAAATATTTGTTGAGGAGATTTAGCAGTTGATAAATTTCCTAAAAGATTTGGATAGTAATTTTCTACTTGTCTTACCCATGCTGGACAACAAGATGTAAACATCGGGAATGGTCCACCAGTTTTAATTCTTTCAACTAACTCTGTTGCTTCTTCCATTATAGTCATATCTGCACCAAAATTTATATCAAAAATCTTATCAAACCCTAATTGCCTTAAAGCAGTATATGTCTTTCCAGTTACATCTACCCCATATCCCATTTTAAATAATTCTCCCATAGCAGTTCTTACAGATGGAGCCATAGCCACAATAACATGCTTTTCTTCATCTGCTAATGCTTCTTTAACTCTATCCATATGAGATTTTTCTGATAATGCATCAACAGGGCATGCAGCAACACATTGTCCGCATAATAAACAATTAGTGTCATCAAAACATTTTAAATTATCAGGACCAATTATATTTTCACCATTAACTTCAATAAATTTTATAGATTCTGTTCCAGTTTTAGTCTTACAAGCTGCAACACATCTACCACAAGTAACACATTTAGTTCTATCTATAACAATTGATTTACTTCTATCATCAACATAATCTGATTTATCAGCAACAACAAATGGCTTAGTTGCTTTAGCTCTAGTCTTAATTACTAACTTTAAGAACTCACAGTTCTCTCTTCTCTTACAAGGTCCACACTTAAATTCATGTTTATCTAATAAAGCTGCAACTCTTTCTTTAACAGCTTCTTGAACCCTTTCAGTATTAGTATTAATGACCATTCCATCCTCTGGAATTAAACAGCAGGCCTTAACTAAATCCTCTTGCCCTTCTATTTCAACTAAACAAACTCCACACTGTCCAACACTTCCGCAATCCTCTAAGAAACATAGGGCTGGTATATCTATTCCATTATCTTTTGCTACTTTAATTAAATTGCTTTCATTATTTACTATAATATTATTTCCATTAATAGTTATATTCTTCATTAAAATTTCCCCCTATATTTGATGTAATGAGTTCACTTCCATTGTTATAATATTAACGATTATATTTTACACCATTTTTTAAATAATTACTATCTTTTAATTCAAATTATAAAGAAAAAGGTATTGTTTATTAATACCTCTTGTCCAATTTTTTATCTTAATGTCCATTTTTTGTATCAGCTTTCATTTCCCAATGTATTACAAAGGCTAATACAGCTCTTAGAATAATAATTGCTGCTAAAATATACATTTCATCTAAAGATCTAACTATAACTGTTTTTAGTATTTCTGCTCCTAATTTAAACTCTAATGCTAAAGTTAAAGATTGAGCAAATTCTACTTTAATAGGATAGTTATTTTTTGTAAGTATATTTAATATAAACTTATAAAAAGCCTTAATAGCTCCAATTATAATAATTATTATACCCATTAGTTCTAAACTATGTATAGCAATTGGAGTAATAAACTCAACAAAATGTTCTATCAATCCTAAATTCCCCCTATACTTTTTATACATCATTATTATCATTGATAAATGAAAATATGTAAAGGAAAATTAGCAATTAGGGGTTTTTTATTTATGTTTTATGGTAAGATAATACTATAAAATTTATAAAAACGAGGTAACTTATGATACAGGTATATAATAGAAAGACTAAAAAATATGAAGTAGAAAAGGTTGCTGGAGAAGGTTATATTAAGTGGTCCTATGAGTCTCCTATTGGAAAGAACTTCACTGAGCTACTTATAAAGAAAAAACTATTTTCAAAGCTTTATGGTGCATATTGCGATACTTCACTAAGCACAAAAAAAATCCCTAAATTTATTAAAGACTTTAATATTGATATGAATATTAGTTCAAGTAATATTGAGGATTTTAAAAGCTTTAATGACTTTTTTATTAGAACTCTAAAAAATGAAGCTAGGCCTATTTCTGAAGATAAAAGTTTATTAGTTTCTCCAGGAGATGGTAGATTATTTGCATATGAACATATATCTACTGATAAATTAATTCAAGTTAAGGGGATACACTATAGCTTATCTGAATTAATAGGTGATGATAAAATAGCTGAAGAATACGAAGGTGGAGTATGTTTAGTTTTAAGACTTTGTCCTACTGATTATCATAGATTCCACTTTGTAGATGATGGAATACCTTTAGAGAATCACTTCATTAATGGTAATTATTATTCTGTAAATCCAGTTGCTCTTGAAAGAATACCAAAGCTTTATTGCCAAAACAAAAGAGAGTGGAGTATTTTTAAATCTGATAATTTCGGAGATATAATTCATATTGAGGTTGGGGCTACATGTGTTGGAACTATAATTCAAAGCTATAAGCCTAATGAAAAAGTTTTTAAAGGGCAGGAAAAAGGATACTTTAAGTTTGGTGGTTCTACAACTATATTAGTACTAAAAAAGGATGCAGTTAAAATTGATGAGGATATATTAAACCAAACAAAATTAGGATTTGAAACTATGGTTTTAATGGGAGAAACAATAGGTAAAAAGGATTTTTAAAGGAGATTTATATGGGGGATTTAATATACAGACTTTTAATATTTTTAAATAGTAGTAAGGAAAATGATATTAATTATAATATAGCAATTACTATGCTTAGAAATGTTCGTATTATACCTAATATGTCTATTAATAGGCTAGCTGAACTTTGCTATACTTCTCCTGCTGCTATAACACGATTTTGCCATAAACTTGGATATACAAGTTTTATCGAATTTAAAGAAAATATTAAGAAAAATATAGATAGCTATAATGAAGGTTTAATGAAGCCTAGGTCAATTTCTTACGATTTACCTAGAGAAGACTTATTAAATAATATGTCCTTAGAAATACTTAATGAAATAGATACCTTTAAATCCTTTGTAGATTTAAAGGTAATTGATAGGGTAGTAGAACTAATTTATAGTAGTAACAATGTTTGTATATTTGGAACTCAATTTTCTCAATTAATGGCTCAAGATCTTCAAAGAAAATTAGCTAATCTATCCAAGATAATTTATAATGCTAATGATGTACAGGAGCAAGAAAGATTAGCTAGTGAGTTAGACGAAAATTCTTTAGCAATATTAATTTCACCAACTGGTAGATTTACTATTTATCACGAAAGACTTTGGGAAAAGATCGATAATAGTCCTGCAACAGTTGTTGTTATAACAGAAAAGGAAAATCCTTACTATAAAAAAAGAAGCGATTATATAATTTATCTTCCTCCTAGAAATGATTCCAATGAATATGTACAAAATCATAGGTATGATTTAGCATATCTTATTGAATATATATATACAAGATACGGAAACCTATATAAAAATAAATAGTGGATCTGTTTTAAACAGTTCCACTATTTTAAACTTTAATTAACACATAAGTTCCATCACTTGATGTAATCTCTACTAAAGTAAGCCCCTTAAATTTTTTTAACTCTCTTACTGCACACAATAGAGCTTTTGTATCTAAATAATCAATATATTTTATAGCACTATCTAAATCAGTATCTGAGTCAACAAACTTACTAATATATTTTGATATTCTTATTCCACTAGTTATAACAAACATAGGAATATAAAATTTAATATTTCTTTCCTCTGACTTAATAACTATTTTCATTTTTTTACCTACTCAATAACAACTCTAACAACATCACCATTACTAGAATCAACTGTAACTATTTCTCCAAGCATTTCATTATCTAAAGCAGTTATAATTGATTCGCTTAACACTTCAAAATCAATACCTTCCATTTCTGCATTTTTAATTGGTAATTTTCCAGTTGCTTTTAATATTGCTCCTATAACAGATACCGGCAGATTAACTCTTACATTGTCTCCTTTAGATGAATCTATAATTACCTTAAGCATTCTTTTATCATAATTCTTTACTATATCTAAACTTTTTTCTTCTTTTGCAAACATAGCCTCAATTAAATCTGCACTTTTTTCTATACTTAGCTTTTCTTCAGATAACATAGTTAATACTTTTAATAAATCCTCTCTCATTATATTCACCTCCAAATATTCCTAATTTTCCTTAATTTTCTCTATAGCCTCTTGTGCTGATATCTCACCTTTTTCTAATGCATCTATAACATCACTAGTTGATGTTTTTATTAATTTTGCGTTACTCTTATACCCTAAAGCATTTATTACCTCGTCTAGTTTTGCTCTAACTGTTGGATAAGAAATTCCAAGCTCTTTTTCAACATCTTTGATACTACCTCTACACATAATAAAAACTTCTATAAATTTAAGTTGATCTTTAGATAAGTAATCAAACTTAGAAAATTCAAATTCATTTTCTATAACAGTTTTACATGAAGAACACCTTAATCTAGTTGCCTTCATATTTTTATTGCATACTGGACAAGAAGTTATTACTTTATACATACCTTATCCCTCCTGTTAATATTATATTATTCCTCATCAATTTATTTGTCAATAAAATAATTAAAAATATTTATTTATAAGTTAATATATTTAATTTATTATTTTCAATTTATTAATACTTTTTATTTTTATATTAATTTTATTTATAATTTATCTATTTTTATATAAATAATAGTTAAGTTCACTAAAAAAAGAAGAAGCTGATATTAAATAACCGCTTCTTCTTAGTATTATAACTCATAAATAATACTTTATATTTTTAATTATTAAATTAAAACTCTGCTCTTTCAACCATTTCAATTTTTTCTATAACATCTTTAAATTGAGGTAAATATTCCTTATGGGCAACTAACATTTCATTTAATAACTTTCTTCCTCTTATATCATCTGCTACTAATGGATTAGTTACCATAGCTAAAAGTGCAGTATTATAATCTCCAGTATAAGCTGCTTCAGCTGCTAATCTTTCAAATGATTTAATTTGACTAACTAACCCTTGTGCAAATATAGGTAAATCAGAAACTGTTTCTACTGGAACTGGACCATCCTTACCTATATAACAACTTACTTCAATTGCTGAATCATCTTCAAATTGCTTTAATGTTCCATTATTTCTTGTATTCACAGCAATTACAGTATTTTTATCATTATAAATTCCATTAATTACATTACAAGCAACATCTGAATAGTGAGCTCCACCACGCTTTGATAGCTCCTCTGGTTTTTCCTTCAAATCAACATCTTTGTACATTTCAAATAATTTCTTTTCTACTTCCATTACTACTTCAGCTCTAGTTCTACCCTTCTTAAACTCTTCTAACTCATCCTTAAGCATATCTCTAGTCTTATAGTAATATCTGTGATAAGGACAAGGAATTACTCCGAATGCCCTTATGGTAGCAACATCCCAATCTAAGTCTTTTATATTTGCCATTGTTTGACTCTTTGCTTCAGGTGCTGTTAATCTTCTTATAACTTCAGCTGTAACATCTTTTCCTTCATTATATATTCTTTCTGCATAAACCATATGGTTTAATCCTGCAAAATCAACAGTAATTTTATCTCTATCTGCTCCTAATACATCAGCAAAAGCATATTGTAGTCCAATTGGAACATTACATACTCCAACTACCTTTTTATGAACTCCGTATCTTAGTAAAGCTTCAGTAACTATTCCTGCTGGATTTGTAAAGTTAATTAACCATGCATTAGGACATAACTCTTGAATATCCTTAGCTATATCTAATATTACTGGAACTGTTCTTAATGCTTTAAATAACCCTCCAGCTCCATTAGTTTCTTGTCCTAAAAAACCATGACTTAATGGAATTCTTTCATCTTTACATCTTGCTTTTAATAGGCCAACTCTTAATTGTGTAGTAACAAAATCAGCATCTTTTAAAGCTTCTCTTCTATCTAAAGTTAAATGAATATTCATTGGAACTCCAGCTTTTTCAACCATTCTCTTAGCTAAAGCTCCAACTATTTCAAGCTTTTCTTTTCCTTCTTCAATATCCACTAGCCAATAATCACTTACAGGCATCTCATCATATCTTTTAATTAATCCTTCTACTAGTTCTGGTGTATAACTTGATCCTCCACCAATTGTAACAATCTTTAAAGGCTTCTTTTCCATAGTCTAAACCTCCATAAATATATTTTAATTTTCTGATAATTTAATTATACACTTATTTTCTAGTAAACAATTTCATTTTTTGAAAATTAACCTTTATTAAGTATTAATTTTATATTATTCTTAAATTTCTCTTCATTTCCATCAAATATTATAAGGCTTATTCCCATTTCCTTGGCTCTATCCTTAACAGCTAATTTAATTGGCTCCTTTGTGGCAACTAAAATTTTATAAGCATTTTCTCCTCCTATTTGTTTACTATAAACATCTAGTTCATTTAAAGCATCTTCATTATATTTATCGCTATCCTTACATGAAATACAAATAGGTATAGAGTCTTTTACAGCAATTACATCAACTTCGTTTCTTACTATTTTACTATTATCATTCCACAAAAACATAACACCGCTTTTTACTTCATCTATTTCCTTAATTTCATTAATTATATTGTTAGTTGCTACTTCTAACCAAGTTCCACTTTTAAAAATGAATGATTTTAGATATTCATTTTGAAACTCAACCTTTATAACCTTATTTTCTTCATTATGATATTCTATTCCTCCTATTTTTTTTAACTCATTAAGAATTTTCTCTAATAGTTTTTCTTCTTCATTATTTAATAGTTTCAAATTTATTCTTATAGTCTTAGAGTTTTGTGAGTCGTGTAAAAAAATATTAGGATCATATAATTTTTGTTTATATTTATGCCAAGTGCTTAAATTTTTATAAATAGCTTTAGTTAATATAACTAAAGCTTCATTATTAGCTAGATCAGTTGAATCATTTATTAATTCTCCTCCACTAGCTTTTACGAGTTTATCTAACTTTAACTCTTCAAATTCTTCTTCAATTACTCTTACTTCATTATCAAACATGTATAAGTTCTTGTTTTTTATATCTACATATATAGACTGTATAGAATTTTCTATACATAAATTTAACAGTTGCAATGAATTTACTCTACTTCCTCCCGTTAAATTTACTATAATTTTTTTATTTTTATTTTCATTTATTATCTTGCTTAACGCTAATATATCTCCATTTTTTATCAACAAACTTTTAAATTTTATATTGGGCAAAAAATTATTATAATACTTTTTTAAAGAATCTAATAATCCCTTATTATCTTCTTTATATATAAATAATACACTCTCTGGATTAAATTTTTTAGTAGCTATTATACTACTCTCATTATGATCATCTATTTGGTTTATTAAAACATCTATATTCATAAAATATCTTTCCTTTATTATAAATAAATATATTTTTAATTTATCCAAATATATCAAACTTATCCTAATAAAAAATCATGTTATATAAATTTATTAATCTCTTATGATTTAATATAATTTTTTTTAATAATAAAAAAAATCTCGTAAATTATAAATTTACAAGACTTTCTGGTACGGCGGAGAGGATTCGAACCCCCGACCAACTGGTTCGTTTAATAGCATTTTAATATGTTTTAAACCATTTATAAGTACTTACTTTAAGTAAGTTCACTTTTTAATCAGTGTTACTTTTGCCCCTCTTATTTTATCCTATAAGGGGCAAAAAAGAGGGCAAAGATTCACTTTATAATCTACCATTTTAATTACTATGTAATTATTAAATAGCTTATTCTATTATATACCTATATTTCTATATTGATTAGTTATATTAATTATCTTTATCCAATAATGCATTAAAATTAATCGGTGGAAGTATTATTGGTTTTACACCTATTTGTGCAGTTAATGTAGTTAAAAAACTTCTTACATATGGAAATAATATTGCCATAGCATTTTTTTGTAAAAACTCTCCCTTTGCCTTAAAAATTCCAACTGTTGAGAATTCCAGATTAAAATCATTAGAATTAGTATCGCAAATTTCTATATTTATATTAACTCTATAACTATTACTTTCTCCCTCATCAACTCCTGCTCCTATTTTAAACTCTAGATCAGAATCAATTTGGGAATATGAATTACTTCTTTTATAAGTTATATCCTGTACATAGACATTTCCCAATTCTAAAATACAATCATATGTTTGTCCACTCATTAAGCTACCTCACCATAAAATTTATTGTATTCTTTTTCATTAATTAAAGTAACGTATTCATTGCTCTTTAAAGTATTTATATACAAATTGCTTTCATTAGAAAAAGTCTTCTTAAACGAAAACATCTTTATAGCATTATCCTCTATACTTCCCATATTAATCATATTTATATCCTTTGATTTATCTAACTCAAATTCCACTCCATACTCATCTAAACTTCTAATCATATCTTCTTTTTTCATTGTTTCTAAATCACTAATTAAACTTTTTAATAAATCATTTTTGTTAATCATCATTTCTTTCCCTCCCAATACACTTTATTGAATCAGAATTAATAATGTTTAAATTTTTAACACATAATATTCTACAATTAGGAATATTAGATGCTATTAACTTTACATCCATTTTTCTCTTTCTTAATTCTATGTATCTACTTTGAGTTATTGCTTCAAAGTCTCCTTTTTTAGCTATATTATCTATAATCATACAATCTAATTTTTTAACGCTATTTTTTTCATTTTCATTTATCTTTATACCATTTTTATAATGTATATTTAAGAAAGCTTCTTTATATTCATGAAACATTTGTTGATAAATATATTCATCCAAATTTAATATCTTACTTGATTCAACATGTATACTTGCCTCTACTATTGAAGAATATTTAAATCTTTTAACATTTTTTGCCCACTTTAAACTATTTTCTTTTGCATTATCTCCAATAAAATAATAAATCCCTTTTCCTATCCACTCATCATCATTTTCACTAGGATTAAATTTTCTCTCTCTTAAAATACCTTTTTCCCCATCATAACTAGTCCCATGATAAGCAAGTATATTATTTAGCTCATTGCTCATACCTTCTCAATCCTATCTTTAAGTATTCCTATAAAATAAAAAAATATACAAAATAATCATATTATTTAGTTTTTATGTTATATAGTATATTTAATACCATTCTATACCATTTAAATGTATTTGAAAAGAACTTTTCGCCTTTTAAATTTATAAAAATTAGTATTATTTTCTATAACTAACTATATAAGTTTTTATATATACAATATATAGTATCACTATTATCTTCTATATCTATATATATACCTTTGTATATATTATAAAGTTTTCTTAAAATAAATAACTATCAAAAAAGACAAGAAAAACCCTCATCTTCTTTTAATATTTATAATTTTTTATTTTATAGTTAATATTAATTTATGAATACTAATCACTCTTTCTTTTATATATTTTTTATACTAATACATAAAAAAATAGAGTAAAGAAAATCTTCACTCTGACTAAAAAATAAATTAAGTTACAAACTATTTATACAAAAGAATATAATCAACTTATTTTTTCTCTAAATAATTCCTTAAGCGACTTATATTCTTCTTCTACTTGTTTGTGATAATCATCAATAGATGTAATATTAGCTTTTTTAATACTAATATTTGTGTTTTCGTTAGTTTTATTATATTTAATATTATCATGTAAATTAAATTTTAATTGTTCATAGTAGCTTTCATTATCCCACATAATAGGAGCTACTATTTTTTCATATTGCTTTCTAGTAATACCTTTAAATTGAATAATTTCTTCTGCTGATATAGGTTGTTTCTTGCAGCTCTTCAATTTGGCAACTAGATAAGTAATAGATATTTTAACCATAACAAATAAAATCATAGTCATTAGGAATTTATACATTCTTTTTCTCTCCTTATAGTTTATTCATACCTCTTTTATTTTTTTGTTTTGTATAAGTGTTTTCTGGTGTTTTGTATAAATAGTTTGCTTGTGTTAAAAGTGGTATGTAAACCTAGAGTTAAAACAGAAACTTCTCTAGGTTTGAAAATTCTAAATCAGTATAAATTACTTCAAAATTTTTAGAATTATATCTAATACTTTTCTTTTCTTCTACTATTATTAAAATAGGGAATGTATCCCTAAACTCATTAAAATCCTTTCTATGCTTATATAATTCTTCATAGGTATTATTTATTGTAAAAGCACTTAAACGCCCCTTTAAGTCAATTTCTAATATCGTTAGATATATATAACCTTCATATATGAATTCTAAAAAACAACTAGGTTTAACTTTTCCATTTAAATATACTGGATCATTGACTATACTCGTTATTTTACAGTTATTCCTTTCTAGCTTTTCAATATATTTATTTAAAATTTCACTCTTCAACTTTTTAGATGTCATCAACTTTAATCATTCCCTTTTTAGGTGTTTTATTAGGCTTTTGATAAATAACTTTTTTATTTTTCTTTACATTACTTTCTTCAACTACTTCTTCTTGCTGTAGCTCTTCCACTTTCTCTTCTTCAAGATTATCTAATAAGCTCTCTAGTCTATTTAAATCTGTTTTTGTAATAGAAGAATTAGGAGTTATTATTTCCTTCACATATTGATTTAAAGCCTTAAAATCTTCATCTACAAAAGGAGTTTTAACTATATCCATAGGTTTATTAGTGCCATATATTAAACACTCTCTATCGTCTAAATTTATAGCATCATCACACTCTATTATATTTTTACTATCTATAGAACTTATTTGTCTAAAGCTTATTCTACACATTTGACTTTTAACATCAGAAGGTAAATTAGAAACTGTACTTCTTTGAATTAATGCTATTAAATGAATTCCTGAACTTCTTCCAGCCTTAACTATTGCCAATATATTATCCCAGCACTTACCTTTTAAATATTTAACTTCTTCATTATCACTACTTGAGGGCATAAAGAAAGATAACTCTTCTATTACATAAAATATTCTTTTTGCTTTTTCTCCCTGAAAATGCTTGTTATAATGATTTAAATTCTTAATTCCAAATTGTGCAAAATGCTTACTTCTTAAATCTATTAACTTAACAACCTTCTCTAAATCCTCTGAAATTTCTTTTAAATCCTCACTAGCAAATTTCACTGGTCTACAATTTTTAAATACTCCCAAGTCGCCTTTTACTATTTGCCCTAAATGTATTTCTATTTCCTTACTTGAGTTATATATTAAATTAGTCAATATAGTACTTATTAAAAAACTTTTACCAGTACCATTAACCCCTCCAACTAATATATGAGTAAATCTATTTACATCTATTAAATAATTATTACTATCAAACGTCTTTCCTATATATAGTTCAAATGATTCTGTTTTTACTGGATGATAGATAAATTTACCTATATCCTTTGTAATTATTTTTATTTGTACTGAGCTTGAAAACCTCTCTTTATATATAGATACTAAACCTTCAAACTTATTTTCTATTGCTTCTTTTGTGTCCTCAATTTTTTTTAATTCAAGTCCTGTAGGTATTTTAACTGTTAATATAAAACCATTTTCTATAAACTCAACTTCTTTCACTTCTGGAATTGCTTTAGAATCCTTTGTACTTAACTTTAACTCTTGCATTAGCTCCTTCCAGGAGTTCTTTATTTTACTCTTCTTTCTCTTTTCTATAGTTAGCCTAAAATATATTGAAGTTGCAGCTAGTCCTCCAACTACTACTAATTCCATAAAACAACCTCCAAACCATATATTATCTAGGTTCTTTTATTCAAATAATTCCTTCCTCTGAAATTATTCTAGCAATTTCTAACTTCAATCCATATTTCGTACTACTTAAATCAAAATCCATTTTAAACTTAGTCATAGACTTTAATTTTCCTAATAGCTCTAATTCCTTATTTATAATTTGAAAGTTGTCCCCTGATGCTAAATCTAATAAATTTATAATTAAATATCCTTTACCTTCTTTATTTTCCTTTACTTCAACTTTAGTAACTAAAACATCAATACTCTTTAATTTCATATTATTTACTCTCCTTTAATTCCATATCATAATAATTTACTGTACCTATATGCTCTCTTTTCTCGTCTATATAGCCTATTGAATAACTATTGGTAAATGTTATGCTATAGCCTTTAAATAGACTTAAAATTTCCTCTATGCTATCTCTTGTGTATATCTTTTCTTCTATAGGCTTATTTAAAGTTTTGTTACTATAGCCGTATATTCTAAATCCTTCAAGCTCTTTATTTTCCATACTTTTAGTAATATAAGTTGCAACATATAGAGCTACATTGCTATTCCCTTCCTGGTCCAAATGTCTTATATCTACAAATCCATACTTCCAATACTTCTTACAAAAAGCATTTTCTAAATCTTTATGCTCCTGGCTCTTTTTCTCTTTACTTATGCTTAATTTTATTTCAATAGGTATATTACATAGTAAATGATAATGCAATCTATTTTTTAACTCGCCATATTCTAACACCCAAATGTACTTTAGTCCCTTATAATCTTTTCTTAGCTTAGTAAATAATATATTTAAGCTCTTCTTACTCTCCTTGTAGTCCTGCTCTTTAGCAAATGTTAATGTTATGAAAATATTCATATCCTCATTAGCTTTTATAAGCCTAATAATATTGTTTCTAGCCTTATTTAAAGTTTCTTTCCTGACCTTCTTATTTTGACTTTCATTTTTATTCTTAGGTTTATCCCCTTTAATAATTCCTTCAATAATTTTAGTTCCTTCATGCTTTTCTCCTTGCTTTATTAAATAGTTGTTTATCTTGTATATCTCTACTCTTCTTCCACTTCTAATAATTTTAAGATTATACATTTTTAAACCCTTGAATTATTTCTGTTTGAATTACGCTGCTACTATCAAGTTTAGTAATAAAAAATTCTTATGCTTACTTATAAAGTGGCTACCGCCTCCATAGATAATGTATCTTTCGTTCATGCTCATCATTTCGCAAGCTCATTCGAGCATTCACTCAAGCTCCATGATCTACTGCAGTTGGTCTGCTTTTATTAGTACGCTAACCCTTTTGTTACTAACTTTTAATCACATAACTGGCGTTACTTGTTATAAGAAAATATAGACTTGATTTATTAATTAGATTATTTTGATATTGTTATGTTTTATTTATATGCCTATGTCTTTAAAATGTTTCCTATGTCTGACAAATAATTTATAAAAAAAGAAGGGAACTAATATCTCCCCTTCTCTTCCTGTTCTTTATATTGTGATATAATTTGTTTTATAGCATTAGAAACTCCAATAACTTTAGATTTTTCCATTATATATTTATATAGCTCTTCGTCAATTTTATTATTTTCTCTAAAGTTTACAGTTATTCTTTTCCTATTATCAACCATATAAACCTCCATTACACATATGTCGTTAATAATATTATATACCAATTTATTACAATATTGAACTTGTTAATAATATATATTATTTTATATTTTCCATCTATTACTTTCAAATAACTCCTTAGACTTATTAGATATTCTATATATTGTACTCCTTGATAATCTATATTTATCAACTAGCCTTTCAACTGGTATCTTATTAATGTATTTATCTATAAATATATTCTTATGTAATTCAATATCCTTATATAGACCTAACTCTATATTCAATAATTGTGATTTTATATCCATAATTTTATCTTCATATTCTCTGAATAATCTTCCATATTTCAATCTCTTTATAAGATCAGTTTCATTTTCTTGTAACTTCTTATATTTCTCATATTCTTTTTTTATTTTAATTATATCCTTAGCTTTAACCACACTATACCTCTATTCCCCAATCTCTAAATATCTGTAAATGAAACTTATCTATATATCCAAGCTCTGCAAACTCTTTTAAATTATTCATGGCCCAACTACTATTTCTTAATTTTCTTAAAGCTTGCTTCTCTATATCTCTTACTCTATTACTAGAAATACATACTATTTCCGATATTTCATTTAAATTCATTCTTTTTGAGTTCCAACCATATCTAAACTTTAATATTTGTCTTTGCTCTAAGGTATTATATTGATTCATAACCTCCTCTAACTCTTTTCTTAAGTTCTGTATATATATCTTCTCTTCTACATTTTCAAATCCATAATCTATTTTCTCTATAAAGTCCCCTAATTCTCTTGTTTCGCCTTCTTCTCCTGTAGTGATATTAAGGCTTGTACAACTACTATAAAGCTTATTATTGCCTATTTGCTTAGTGCTTCTTCCATTTACACAACTATGTATATATCTATCTATATAAAATACTGCAAATGTAATAAATTTAGCTTTCTTTTCATTGTTAAAATCATATTTATTTGCTGCTGCAATAATTCCTAATACTCCTTCTTGTATTAAATCATCTAATTCTAATTCTCTATTAATTCCATTATATTTAATAGCTATCTTTTTTATTATTCCTATATTATTCTCTATAAGCTTATCTAAGGCTCTATTATATCCATTTTGGTATAGTTGTATCAATTCCTCATTATCCATTTAAACACCCCTTAATTGCATATAAAAATAACCCTGGTAAATGCCAGGGTAAGTTTTTTTAAATAAATTTCTACATTTTCCATGGATCATTAATTCTACTACTAATTAAAGTAAAATCATTCTTTATATCTTTATTTAAATATAAACTTCCTGGATATTGCCTTCTTAATGCTCCGGATTTAAAAGTATTAGATATCTTTTGAAATTCATTAGTATAATCTGTTTTATACTTTTCAATCTTGCTAACTATATCTTGAATTTTAGTTCTATTTTTTCCACGCTTAGATGCTTCTACAACATCTATAACTTTATTAGTCTTCTCTTGTCCTGCATCTACATTAGGAATATCATTATTTAGTATATTTCTAGCTTTTAAATAGACTATATTAACCATTTCATCACTAAAATTACTATCTAAGCAAATATAATTAAAAACAGATTCTAATATATCAGCATCATTTATGCTAGTAATATTACTAATCATAGTATTAACGTACATTAATTGCGGCATTATCTTAGGATTTAATCCATTTATCTTTTCTAGTGTTTTAATTTCATATTCTTTAAGTATTATTGCCATTTCATTATTTAAATCAGCATAATGATTTAATGCAGCATAATTCACTTTATCAATGAATCTATCAAGAATTTCCTTATTTTTATTGATTTTACCTTCTGGTGAGTATTCTGTACTCTTATTAATATAATCAACTTGCCTATTGAAATCTTTTAATAATGATTGATACTCTTCATTAGCTACACCAAGTCTTTTGTTTAATTTGTTTTTACGTTCTTCGTAAAATTTTTCATTTTCATTTATTAATTGTTCTAACTTATTTTCCATTTTAAATTACTCCTCCTCAATTGCCCCTATTCTTTCCCTTATAAAATTATTTTCTGGTATATCCCTCATAGGATCTTCTAGTAAAGAAACTCTATCTTCTAATTCCTTTACCTTTTTAATTAAATCTTTAACTAATTTTTCTATATCTGAACTCATATATAAGGCCTCCTTTATTTCGCCCTTTATTTTGAAAAAATATTTTTCCTAATAGCTCAATGCTAACTACATTCAAATTTAGAATGTACTCCTATACTTAAATTTTAAAAATATAATAAATTTTTATGGAGTCCGTCGACACGCTTAGATCCTTTCCTATTTTAGAATGTACCTCTATCTCTACTGTAGCTTTGTAATTATCTAACACCGTTATTCCAATTTCGTTAAATAAAGGTTTGGCGAAATCACTTAAAACCACGTATTCAAGCCATTTGTTAGATGCGAAATCATTGTTTTTTGTTTAGTTGTTATAAACTTTTGGATAAAAATCAAGATTTCGTAATGGTAGTTGCGAAATAGTATTTTTATCGTGTCAAGAAATACCTTTTAACGATTAAAAAAATCTTATTTTTATCGCGTTACAAAACTCTTGTGGCACCTCCTTTTTATCGAGTTTATCAACCTCTACTCTTAACAGGACAACTTAACACCTAACAATCCATTATATATAATCCTCAAACTCCCTATATTACTTGTATTAGGCTTGCTTTTATTACACTAGGATTTTATGAAATATGTTAAGCATTTGTCCACCTTAGCCTATACTCAAAGCTCTATTCTGTATAATCAAATTTAATACCTTAACATAAATCTATAATTGTATTTAACATCTAAGCTTATTCTTAAAAAGGTTTCATTTTCGCTATGTAATTACATGTTATATATAATATATATAGGTTGTAGTTTCCCCCTTATAATGACACCTTTTATAAAATAAAAAAGACCATAGGAATATACAGTATCAAAACTTATATATTTCCCATGGCCTTTATGCCTTCCACTTTTTCAAGTAGGGTACTAAATTATTTTATTGTTATGTTAATCTCTATCTTTATTATACTACAAACACCTCTTTATTACTAGTGTTTTCAAGGCCTTAGCATACTTTTTTATATATTTTTTCTATCTCTTTATTGTCTTTATCAACTATATAATAAACATTATTTTCAAGCTTCTTTACTCTATATTTTTTAGTGTCAAATATATTACCTTTCTTTAATTCATTTATAAATTTACCTTGATAATCCTTTATTAATTCTCTTATACTTAATTCTTGTATTACTTTTTCTACTGCAATAACATTTCCATTTTCATCAATAGTTGCACTCACCATAGAATCTGAGAACATTTCTTCAAACTTATTATCCATTTTATTTCTTAATTTAGGATCATCATTAATTGCTTTCCACATATAATCACTCATACAATTAAATAAAGGCATTTCATAGTTAGGACAATCTATAAAGTCTTTATTTCTTCCCCTTCTCCATCTATATTCTCCATGATGAATAATATACGCTTTTGTAATAGAGCTTGTACCAGTTTCCTTCTTGGATTGATATTCATCAATTCTTTTAATTTGCTCGTATGATCCACCTATAAGTTGTGCTATCTCTTTTTTATTAAAATATTTATCTAACATAGGTACATATAAATTAACTAATACATATCCTAGTGAATTTAATTGAGTTTTATAATTTTCTATAAGCTTATCTATTGCACTATAATAATCTAAATATTCCTTCTTGGTATTCTTGTCAATATAGTCTAAATCTAATACCCCCTTCGCTCTTTTCTTATCTTTATAGCAAGTATCTAAGTCCTTATATATATTTATAAGCTTAAATTTTAACTTTAAGAAATTATTGCTAATAGCAATTCTGTCATTTTCTTCTGCTGCATTTTTATTTATTCTAACCCAACGATTAAAATCTTTTTCTGAGAAAAACTCTCTTAATTGCTCCATCTTTTCATCTTTTATTTGTTCTTTACTTTTATACTCAACTATCATAATTTCTCTCCTTCTATTTATAAGGCTATAATAGGCTCTATATTCAATTTAAAAGTAATTAGTATAAATATATGAATTTACTTGTAATATCAAATTTAAGCCTACTTTTAGCCTATACAGTATACTATTTTAATTGTTAATCTTTTTATTATTTGAATTAATGATTATACATTTCTTTTTCCCATCTAAAATCTTTATTATGAAAGTTTTCAAGTCAATCACCCCTTATGCTTTTTATATTCACTTTTAATTTGATTAGTATCTTTAGCTACTTCTCCTACAAAAGCATATATATTTATTCTTGGTGTATTTTTAATAGCATCTTCTATGCTTTCATATCCACATTCATCTATTAAAAATCTTTTTATCAATTCTATATTCATTAATACCACCTCTTAATAAGCTTTATAGTTATTTATTAAGTATGTGTTATTATCAGAATTTTATCCTCTTTTAACTATACTTGATAAAATCTTGTAGAATTCCCTTTCATTATTAGTCATATTTATATACCTCACTTATTAAGATTCTATATCTATATACACTCTATAGTACTTTCCTGTTTTTTTAGGTGTACTTACCTTCTTTATATTCTGTTTTTTTAATACCTCAAGGATCTTGACTCTTTCAACTTCATTTTCATATCTAACTTGTAGCTTTATCATTAATACCCTCCATGTACTGATTTATACCTTCTTTTACATATACAACCCTTGAATTTCCTTCCTTATCCTTTATGGTTATTTTTTCTATACCCTCTAAAAGATTAAGTAAACTTTTTTTATAGTCTATCTCTAAATCTATATAATCTTTCATATGAATACCTCTCTTAAATTCAATTTAAATATTTATTTATCTTACTTATTTTTCATAATAATATCTACAGCTTCTTTTCTCTTATCAACTCCACTACAGATATTCTCAATAATTACTTTTCTTTTTCCATTTGTTGTTACAATGCTAAACCTCTCCACTTTCACACTCTCCACCTCACTATCTGATGTAGCTTCTTACACCCTCTATATTATTTAAGAACTTTAAATTAGTAAGTCCGGCTCCTACTCCTTCTCTAAAATAAAATCTACATATGTTTGTCCACTTATTAGCAAGTACAGTTTCTAATTTATCTACTAAGTCTTGCTGCTCAATAGACAAATTGCTCTTAATCTTATCCCACATCATTAAAACTTCTTTATCTAATTCTTTTTGACTTAGATCAATTTGACTAAATTTAAACTCTCTGAATTCTTGAACATTACCAAATTCACTTTCTATTACACCTTCAACTAATCCATTTATTGTTTTATAATTCATCATTAATTCTCCTTTAACCCTTGATTTTTTGAGCCAATAGGATATACTATAGTTGTATTTTCTATGTTTATCCTATTGGATATTCATTAACTTATGGATATTGGTACTATCTATAAGTTTTTTTCTTTCTTTTATATATCCTTCTTTCGCCTGTCATAAGTTCCCCTACTTCAATTTTTGTAGGCTTGTCTGCTTTACTATACTTATCACCTATTATTAAAGCTCTACATATTAATTCTTGTGTTTTATCTATAAATATCACCCCCCTAATACCAATTACTAATTCTATAGTTTGGAGCTTTCCATTTAACTGCTACAATATCTTTTCCACTTGCCCTGCTTTTCTTTATTAGTAAATTAATACATTCTGGATTAACATCCGGATCCGTTGAACTGTAATTAATTCCACCTTGATTCGTTAATATATCCCTAACTACTTTGTTATCTAGTTCTATATTTCTATACATTCCTATTACTATGTCACTATCTCTATAAATACTTGCCCCTCCTGCTATGTCATTAACTGCTACCTTTTCCCAAATATTAAGATTTTTGTTACTTATTTTACTAGCACATTCTTGCTTTCCTTGAGCTAATATTACAATAGGCTTATTTATCTTTATTGCTAATTTCTTTAATAACCTGGTACACTCTGCAACCTTATAATGTTCTTCCTTGTTATTTCCTGTTATGTTAATAAGATTTATATAATCTATAAATATAATGTCTATGTCATGTTTCATAATTTCTACTTGAATCTTACTTGTTATATTTATTAATTCATCTTCTGTACTTATTAAAAGCTTATTATTAGCTGATAAATAAGAACTAGCTTTAATTACTTTTTCTAACTCATTATCGTTTAATTGACCACTTCTAATATTCTGAAAAGGTATATTAGTTAAGTTTGATATTAATCTATCTCTTACCTGTTCTTTAGTCATTTCTAAACTAAAGAATAAAATCTTTTTATTGTTTCTAATGCTATTTAGTCCTATTTGTGCTGCTAATGTAGTCTTACCAATTCCACTAAACGCAAATATAGTTACTAGATCTCCACCACTAAAACCACTTATTTTATTATCTAACCCAGTTAATCCTGTCTTTATTGGATTTATTTCACCCTTTATTCTTTTTTCAAGTATATATAAATATTCTTCTTCTTGTTTATCTGATGTTTCTGAATTATTTTCATATTCTATTGTTTCTGCTATTAACCCTGTAACTTCTTGCTGTAATTCTTCCAACTTCTTACCTATATTGGCTCTTATATGATTAGATAATGATATTAGCTTTCTTTTTTGACTATACTCCTTAAGTATTTCTATATAGTTTATTAAGTTTGCTGATGTTATTACTGATGTAGATATATCAGTTACATAAGATACTCCATTAACCTTACTTAATAAGTCTTTATCCCTTAGCTCCTCAATAAGTAGTAATAAATCCATAGTTGCTTTATCTTTGAATATGGTCTTTATTGTCCTAAATAAAATTTTATTGTAGGTATAATAAAAATCTTCTTCTCTGACTTTTTCCTCTATTACTTTGATACAACTACTATTGTCTATAATCATAGCTCCTAAAATTGTTTTCTCTACTTCCTGGCTATAAAGCTTTTCATATTCCATTAAATCACCTCTTTACTTAGTTGTTATATAAGCTGATATGTCTGTTACCTTCCCCCTTTCTATGCCTTTATTTTTTAATTCAAATATTCCTTGCCATGAATTAAATATACTTTGATTTAATATCTCTATCTTTTCATTGTCATTAGCCCCTAACTTATCAAGCTTACTAATTAATAAACTCATAGCTCTATCTGTCATAGGTTTCTTTATAGACTTTCTCATTTTCAAAAACTCTTTTAATGTATTTCTTAACTCTAAGTTTCCAGTATAAGAATTAATAATTTTATCTAAATTTGTACCTTTTTCTTTATTAGATATTATATTGAGATTATTATATTGAGATGAGTGCTCCTTTTTCTTCTCCTTATATTTCTCCCTTGGTTCTCCCGTATCATTACCAAAGCTAGTATTTTCAATGTCTATTGTTCTCCTATTACTCTCCTCATTGTTCTCTTTATTGTTCTCCTCAAATTTTTTATTAAATCTTGTTAAAAAGTACTTGCTACTAGTTCCCTTATTCCCTTTAACAGTTTGTATTATTACTGCACTTTTTGTAGTTAATTCTTTAATAGCTCTTTCCATTTGCTTTTTAGTAATTCCTAACCTTCTTCCCCAACTCTCATAGTCAAACCTAAACTCTCCAGGTAATAATCCTTCATATTCCTCTTGGGTAAGATTAGCTCTATACTCACATTCCATATAAACATCAAATACATAGCTTAAATTTGAATATCTATATTTTTTTCTTATTTCATGTTCGGTAAAATTCAATCTATCACCTACTTTATTTCAATGCCATTCTGAAAAGTTGAAGTCCCCTACGAATAACCAGCTTATTCTATAGATTGCATAGTTCTATGTACTGTTCTAATAATTTAATGTTCATATGTAGTCCCCCCTTACTTAAATTTACATTGATTATTCGCCCACTCTTGAAGTAATTCTCTATTAATGAAAATTCGTTTCCCCAGTTTCAGGCTTGGAAAGTCCTTTCTTTTTAATAGATCCTCATATAGCCTGTTTCTTCCTACTCCTAAAATCTTCATACATTCTGCTGGAGTAATTAAAATAGTATTTTCCATAATAAAATCTCCTTTCTATTCTTCATCACTAAAAAATAATTCTTCTACTGTTGAGTCGAGTAGAATTGCTATTTTTTTCATTAACTTAGCATTAGGATTTTTAGCTTTACCATTTTCTATAAGCCTTAAATATTCTCTAGATATCTCTAACTCATTAGCAAAATCTCCTGCTTTTATTCCCTTTCCTACTCTCAATGATTTAATTTTATATTTAATCACCTAATCACCTCCACACCCAATTCGGGTATCACTTTAATTATATGCTATCACCCATTTTGGGTTATGTCAATTGTTTTTTTAAAATTTCTAGTTTTAAAATACCCAATTTGTGCTATACTTATATTGAGGTGAATTACATGGATATAGGACAACGTATAAAAAAATATAGACAAAGTTCAGGCATATCACGTGAAGAACTTGCTGAAAAATTAGGATTATCTAAACATGCTATTGCAAAATACGAACAAGGACAACGTAACCCTGATGGGAAATTATTGATAAGAATTTCAGATGCTCTTGGAATACCTATTTCTTATTTATTAGAATCAAAAGTTCTAGATGGCAAAAGGCTTAAAAATCTTTTAGAAACTAAGGGGATATCTAGAGAGACTCTTAGTAAGGTTTTAAATCTAGATGAAAAAACTGTAGATTCTTTCTTTAATGATTGCGAAATTATAGATTCAGATCAGATAGAAACCATAAATAAAATTGCTGATTTTTTTGAAATTAATCCAGGATATATTTTGGGTGAAACTGAATTTAAATTTTATGAGGATCATGAAATTGAAAGTTTCTCTTTAATATTTGATTCAATGAAGAAATGTTCTAATGATGATATAAATATTATGTCAAGGGATATTTTAGAGTTACTTTTCTTAACCTTATATGATCCTATCTCTGGAGAAAATACTGGACTATTGAATATTTTAAAAGAATTAATAGAATTATTATATAAAATCAATCATAAATTATCTGCTAACTTCTATGCTACATTTATTGATAAAGTAAAATATAATAAAAATTTACTATCCAAAGAAGATATTGAATTGCTTATTAATAACTCAAAAGAGGAATTTTCTAAAAATATAAATAAATTAGTAGAATATTATTCTAATATTGATCTTATACAAGAAGAAACAATGAAAAAAATTTATAGAGAAATTGAGCTTGAAGATAATTAAATCATAATAAATAAAAAATAATAATGAATAAATTTCCATTTTTACTGATTACGAAATTCGTCTCGAGTAGATGAGCAAAATATTTTGCTCGTTCTATATAACATTATTTAACGACCTAAATTTTAAGGTAGTTAGTAAGCTAACTTAAGAACGGCTGAAAAATTTCCTTAGTTTCACTAAATAATAATAGAAAGGAGTTGATATAGTGGCTAAAACAATCTATAAAAAGAAAAATAAAAATGGTAAAGAGTATTATTTCTATAGATTAAGGCATAAAAACTTAAAAAATCCAAAGGATTTATACGGAAGTACGGTGAGAGAACTTGAAGAGAAAATTAGAGCTTTAAAGAATGAACTAAATAATAACATTACTGATAATAAAGAATTTTTCGGAGTATTCTTTAAAGACTGGCTTTATAATACTCATATGACTGATAAGAAAGCAGCAACTAAAGAAAGATATGATGGTATATTTAGAAATTATATTGACAATAGTCCAATTTATTATATAAAGCTTAAAGATCTTGAACCTTCTCATATTCAAAATTATTACAATGACTTAGTATCTACTGGTAAAAGTATTTCAGTTATTAATAACCTTCATAAGCTTATAGCTCCATGTATTAGATATGCTAATATTAGTAATAGAATATTAAAAGACTTCTCTAAGGCTATTGTATTACCTAAAATAAGTCAGAATATCAATAAGGGAAATGATGTAATACCTTTTACACTAAATGAACAACTAAAGTTTATAGAAGCTATAAAAGGAAATGACTTAGAAATGTTATTTATAACTGCTTTAGATACTGGATTAAGGCAAGGCGAACTATTTGCTCTTACCTGGAATGATATAGACTTAATAAATAAAGTTATCTATGTTAATAAAACATTTAAGAGAGTTAAAAATACTGATACTGGAGAATATGAGAATATAATTCAAACTCCTAAAACTAAGAAAAGTATTAGAATTGTACCTTTACCAGCTCACTTAATAGATAAATTAAGGCAATATGAAAATCAACAAAAGGAATTAAGAATAAAAGTTGCTAATCTTTATGAAGATAATAACTTAATATTCTGTAACTGTTTTGGTAGATATTTAGATAGTGGAAATGTATTAAAGAAATTTAAAAAGATACTTAAAGAGAATGATATTCCAATAAGAAAATTCCATGATTTAAGACATACATATGCTACTAGATTATTCGAACTTGGAGAAGATCCTAAAACTGTTCAAGTATTATTAGGCCATAGCAATATATCAATTACTCTTGATACATATACTCATGTATTAGATAATTTAAAAGATAATGCTATTAGTAAATTAAATGATTTATATAATAAAGTGGGTATTAAATAACTCACTTCTTTTTTGGTTTATAAAAAGCTATAAGGGGCAAAAAAAGGGGCAAAGTTCATAAAACTATTAATATTAGACAAAATAAAAACCTCGTAAATTCGCTATTTACAAGGCTTTCCTGGTACGGCGGAGAGGATTCGAACCCCCGACCAACTGGTTCGTAGCCAGCTACTCTATCCAACTGAGCTACCACCGCATATATTTTTTTGACATTATTTATATTATCATACCTATTTGAATAAATCAATAAAAATGATTTTAATTATTATATATGTCAGAAAATTCTACTTCTAGCATTTGTATTTTATTACTTCCATCATCATTTAAACAATAATCATCTTTTTCTTCAACTGTCTTTATAGGAAAACTCAATATAAATTCACATCCTTGGCCTTCCTTACTCTCTAATCTTATTTGACCATCCATAGATTTAACTAAATAATTTACTAAATCTAATCCAATTCCACTACCAATTGCATCACTGTCTCTTTTTTTAGACATTTGATAAAATCTATTAAATATTTTTTCCTGATACTCCTCTGGAATACCTGGCCCTTCATCCTTTATAGAAATTTTTATTTCTCCATTAAATACAAATATATCTATATAAATATTAGTATTACTATATGAAAACTTTATTGCATTTGATAATAAATTCATTATTATTCTATCAACTACTTCTGGATCTATTCCCATTATGCATTCTTCTTCATTTGTATCAAATATTAATTGAATATTCTTTTGCTTTGCATATTTATCTATACAATTTATAGTACTTTCAATCATAGCTATAATATCTATATTCTTTTTATTTAATACATAGTAATTGTTTTCCAATTTTGTTGTATCAATTAAATTATTAATTAACTTTAACATTTTTAGACTATTTCTTCTTACTATGTTCATATACTCTAAAGCTTTTTTGTCAGTAACATATGCACTTCCATGATTTATAACTTGCATAACACTTAGTATTACGTTTAAATGCCCCCTTAAATCATGTGAAATATTTAGCAAAAAGTTTTCTTGTTTTGAATTTTTATTTGTTAATTCTGTTATGATATTTATCATTTCATCCTTTGTTAGTTCATTACTATCTTCTGAAGAAAATCCATTTAATTTGATTTTATTGGATAATAATTCCCTATCCAAAAATTCCTTATTAATCATTTTAATAATTCCTTTCATAACAGCTTTAGATTTTATTTAACACCCATAATTCTAGTTTATCATATCCCCATTTCTACAACAATATCTTTTGTATATTTTTCCATTTATCATTTTCTTCATTTTATACATTTTTATTATATATATAGTAATATATCTTATTTTTGCAACAAAATTTTACATATAAAAATAAGAAGGTGATATTGCAAAATTACTTATTAATTTTGCAATATCGCCTTCATTTTCAATATTCTATAATTGTATTTCACTTCTCATATAATTTACTACTAAAATTAAATACATTCCTGAAATTAATAAAGAAAATGTTCCAATTGGAATAATTGCTCCTAATATTGTAGGTAACGTTGTTGCATATATACAAATTTTAAATATATCTCTATATTTTAGATTTAAACCGTTAAGATTATTTAATATAATTCCACCTATAGATAATATGAAAGCATTTATCATGAATTTAATATAAGTTAACAATATAGAGGCAAAAAAAGCTAAGTATTTAACAATTCCAATAATGCTTAAAGCCTTTAATACTATATCATTATCTATTTTTTCAATTAATGGCAACTCACTAAATTTATAGTTATACTCATTTCCATTTATTCTATAAGATATTCCATCCTTTAATATTGCAAAAGACTCATCCTTATGTACTACTACTTTTCTTATACTATCAACATTATCTAAAGATATATTTGTATCTATGTAAACTATACTTCTACCCTCTTCTCTTTTTATTGGAGAATTTTCAAAATCTAATATTCCATCTTTCAATATAAATTTAAATTCATCTGAAGAAATTATATCTTCTATATTTTTTTGCATAGTTCCAACAACAGCAAAGCTAAATGCCCCTAAAAAAGATCCTACTAATAAGGATAACATTAATGAATATATTATTGCTTTAGATAAGGTATCCTTAATTAATTCATTATATTGCCTTACACTAGTTATACTAATTCTTAGTCTATTAATAAAATTTATATTCTTATCCATCTAATTTACTCCTTAGGATTTACTATTTAATAATATCTTATCATATAAAAAGTTTTTTATAAATAAAGGTAATTTTTATAAAAGTTAATTTTTTCAGATTAAAATTTATCTTTTTTGTTAATGATTATAGTATAAGTTTTAAGGAGGTCCAAAAATGTACAGTAATAAATCCAAAAAGAAAAATAGATTTTCTATTTTTAAATTTCTCTCTATTTTTGTTTTATTAATATTATTAGGATTTACTGCAAATGTTTATTTAGACTCAAAATATGAATCATTAACTTATAGTTTTTATAATAAATTTAATAACTATGAATTTTCCGATGCTAAATCTATATTAGATAATAAAATTTTAAGTATAAAAAGAAATAAACTAAATAATGATTTAAATTATTACTTTACAGATATAGTTAATAAAATTTGTGTATCATTATCAAACAATACTATCAGCTCTAATAAAGCTATGGAAATTTTAAATGAAATAAAAGAATACAATATTTTAAATTCATCCTTAGATAAATTAATATCTGCATTAGATGAATCTAATAATGAAAATAAAATAAATACTACTAATAATTCTTCTTCATCTGATATTAGTTTTAATCATAATGAAGATAGTTATTTAAATCTTGGCATAGCTGCTTTTAATTCTAAAGATTATGATAAAGCTATGGAATACTTTAATCTAATCCCAAAAGATTCATTAAATGATTATAAATTGGCTAAACAATATATCGATGATTATAAAGCTAATTATAAAGAGTATTTACTTGAAAGCGTTGAAGAATTGGTAGCAAATAAATATTATACAAAAGCTATTAATATTTTATCTAATTACGATTCAAGTCTATTATCTAAGGATGAAATAATTGAAATAGATAATAAAATTAATTCAATAAAACTATTTAGAGAAGAATATTCAGGAGAAGATTCTGAATATACCTCAAATGCTATACTACAAGAAATTACTCCAAACAATATAAATAGTTTTTCTATAGCCAGTAAAACATCTTATTTAGTATATTTAAATTTAGCCAAACAAATAACTTATGTTTATGAAGGTTCAAATAATAATTGGAATCTAATTAAAGAATTTACTTGTTCCACAGGAGTAGAAGGTAAAGAAACTCCTAAAGGAATATTTGCCGTTACAAATAGAGGGGACTGGTTTTATGCTGAGGAGTTTCAACAAGGTGCTAAGTATTGGGTTCAATTTATGGGAGATTACTTATTTCACTCATTACCTTTTGACGAAACTCAAAGTACTGTATTAGATTATACCCTAGGGGTTCCTGCTTCTCATGGTTGTATAAGATTAAATGTAGAAGATGCCAAATGGCTTTATGATAATATTAGCAATGATACTAAAATAATAATAAATTAACCTCTAAAAAATAGGCTGTTTAAAACAGCCTATTTTGTATATATTTCCTCTCTTTTATTGTACTACTCACCGTATTTATTAGTAATTGCTATATATAGCTTCATATGTAAAATCCATAATTACAACTGGATTTTTAGATGGCTTTATTCTATTAAGTATATTTACTAGATTTTGTTCTGGTATAGCTACACATCCATAAGTATATATCCCCATATCACAATGAATAAAAATAGCTGAACTTTTTCCTGGTATTACTGGCCACCTATTGTAATCAATAACTAGAGAATAATTATAATACCCTGGAAAATCCATTAATTTTTCTGCAGAATTCCATCTACCATTAGGGTCTCCAAATTGCATTGTATTATAATATTGTGAATTTTCATCATCTACCCAATACTCTGATCCATCTAGCTGTCTGTATGTCACTCCACTTCCTGGATTAGACTTTATTCCAAAAGCTTCTGTTAAAGTGTATATTCCTGTTGGTGTACACTTATCCATTTCATAAACTTCACTAGCATTTTTCATTCCATTTTGTCCTAACCTAGCTTGTACTCTATCTATTTCTAGCCAATTACCCGATGAATCCTTTTCCCAAAATACTAATTCTCCATATGATCCACCTTTACTTATTATAGTTATAATTTGACTTGAATTTTGTGCTGCTGAAGTATTTGAAATTCCTAAATTTTCACTATTACTACTAAAAGAATTACTATTACTACTATTTATAGTAGTAATATTTAAACTTACTTCCTCTTTTTTCTTTTCTTCTAACTCAATATTAATTTCTTCAAGCTTTTTATTATATTTAGCTTCTATTTCTGAAATATCTTCCTCTGGATAACTTTCTTTAAAATTATCTATTAATTCCTTTACCGAATTTATCTCTTCATCAATTAACTTTAATATTTCTTCCTTTTTACTACTTATTTCATTTTTATATTCTTTAATACTATCCTCTATACTTAAAATTTCCTTAGTCATTTCATTAAATATATCAGTATTTAAGTTTTCTCTATAAGTTTCCTTAAATTTATTAAGTTTATCCTCTAAATTATTAAAATTCTTCTCTTCTTTTATAGCTAAAAATTCTTCAATTATATCTTTATATAAATTTAAATTTCCATTTTCATTGCTATTATTTATAGCCTTTAATGCATCTTCGTAGTTTCCACTAACTATAAAATTCTCTATATTTCTAACTATTTTCTTTTCACTATTTGATTTATAAATTGAAAAACTAAAAGTAAGTATAACTATAAGAGATATTATAGAAGCTATTTTAATAACGTATTTTTTGTTTTTCATAATTCCTTCTCCTATACCAAAAAAGTCTACATAAATTATATCATATAAATAGCATGTTATTTTAAACTTAAATTTTCATTATATGATATGATTATTTATATAAAATTTAAAAGGTAGGTTAACAATGAAAATAAATATTCCAAAGGAAGTAGAATTTATAATTAATAATTTTTATAAAAATGGATATGAGGCCTATATGGTAGGAGGCTGTGTTAGAGACAGTCTTTTAGGGGTTAATCCTAAGGATTATGATATAACTACATCTGCTAAACCAGAAGAAACTATTTCTCTTTTTAAAAAGACTATCCCTACGGGTTTAAAACATGGAACTATTACAGTTCTTATAAATAATAATCCTTATGAGGTTACTACCTTTAGAACTGAAGGAAGTTACTTAGATAATAGAAGACCATCATCTGTTGATTTTGTAACAGATATAAAAGAAGATTTGTCTAGAAGAGATTTTACTATAAATGCCTTAGCTTATAACTCAACTAATGGTTTAATAGATTATTTCAATGGAACTAATGACCTTAAAAACAAAATAATTAGATGTGTTGGTAATCCTGATAAGAGATTTAAAGAAGATGCTTTAAGGATGCTCCGTGCTATAAGATTTAGTTGTCAATTATCTTTTGATATTGAGGATAATACTTATACTGCTATTAAAAATAATTATAAATTAATTGAAAATATAAGTTTTGAAAGAATTCGAGATGAAATTTGTAAAATATTAATTTCACCTAATCCATCAAAAGGTTTAGAGCTTTTGAAGGATACAAATTTATTAGAGTTAATCCTTCCAGACATAAATTCCCTAGTTGATTTTTCACCTAAGTGTACTAATCATAATAGAAATGTATTTGAGCATACCTTAAATGTTATTAATAATACTGAAAGCAATTTAATACTAAGACTATCTGCTCTTTTACATGATGTAGGAAAATTAAAAACTCTAACTTCTTTTAATAATGGAAGCTTCTATGGTTTTCCTGGACATAGTATTGAAGGCTCTTTAATGAGTAAAAAAATTCTTTTAAAACTAAGATTTGATAATAATACTATAAAAATAGTTTCAAAGTTAATAGAGCACCACTTAGTGTTAAATGTTAATACTATGCCTACTAAATATGAAGTTAAAAAGTTATTAATTGATGTTGGTAAAAATAATATTAATTTATTATTTAAACTTCAAAGGGCTGATATAAATTCTTTAGATAATCCAAAAGTATTTTTAGAAAAAGTGGCCTACACTGAAAAATTAGCAAGTGAAATTATAGAAAATAATGAACCTTTATTAATTAAAGACCTAGATATTACTGGGGAAAATTTAATATATGAGTTCAATTTAAAACCTGGAAAAATAATTGGGGATATATTAAGTTTTCTTTTAAATAAAGTTTTAGAAAATCCAGAATTAAATTCAAAAGAAGAACTTTTAAAATTAGCAAAGACTAATTTTAATCTTTAAAATATAAAATGTTAAACATTATACTTTTATATTATGGGATTATAACCTAAATAGATATATAATAAAAATATATGTTATTAAACAATTGTATTATATTACAAACTAGAGAATAAATTTACTCACTAATAAAGCAAATTGTATACTTTTAGAAATTATTTTTATATTTAATTGACTATTAAATTTATAAGGGAGTATTTAAAATGAAAATAGATATTAATATTTTTGCTATTCTTGCTACTATCATTAACTTTTCTATATTAATCGCTATCATAATACTATTATATAAAGCAATAAAAGGTATTAAGAGTTTTATTAATAGAAATAAAGAGTTAGATAGGAAAGTAGATATTATTTTAAGTAAATTAGATGATAAAAATTAAAATAATTCTAGAATATATTTTATTCACAAGTAATAAAGAATCTTTTTATACAAAATTTTGATCTATTGCAAATTAAAAGTGGATAATTATTATCCACTTTTTTTATATTATCAACATCAGTTTAAAATAGAGCCTTATTTTTACATTATATAATTACTTCTTTTCCTAGTCCAAATAAATATAGGTAGCTTTCCTTAACCTTTTTACCTGTTATTTTTTCAACTGCATCTTTATAGTATTTTAACTGTACTCTATATTTTTCTATAATTTCTTCTTCCATTCCTTCTACTACATAGTCTGTCTTATAATCTAATAATACTATTCCATCCTCTTCTTCAAATATACAATCTATTATTCCTTGAAGTCTTACGTTTTCTTTTCCGTAAAGTTTTTCTGGTAATGTACTATCAATATTTAAACTACTTATTTCTGTATAGAAAGGAAGCTCTCTTTTTACTAACCTATTTTCATTATATGCACTTAACATTCTTTTTCCTAAATTACTTCTGAAAAAACCCAGGAAATTAATTTTATCCACAGCCTTAACTTCATCTTCAGAAAGTAAATTATTATTTTTCATCTCATTTATTTGTTCTTTTATTTCATCTCTAGTATGAACTTTTTCTAAATTTAACTTCTGCATTATAAAGTGTACAGCTGTACCTCTTTCTGATGCTGATAAACCTTTCTTTTCTTGAAGGAATTTAGGTTTTATTACTTCCTTATCTTTAAATATATTAACAGTTAGAACATCATCATCTTCATTTTCATAAAGCGATCTCTTTAAGTCAGAAACAGACACATTACTAGGTAATCCACTAGCTAAGCTATATTTATATTCATAATCTAATCTTCTTCTTATTTCTTTATCAATATAATTTACATGTGAATGAATAAATAATTCATCTTCACTATTTTCATCCACAGCCACTTCATCTTTTTCCACAGTTAAGTCATTTTTACTCCACATTTTAACCTTCCATGTGGAAAAATCATTAACAATTAAACTGTTTGTAGAACCTATATAATTTCTTAAGTTTTCTCCATCTCTATGTTTACAAATGGCCATTCCAATCCAATCTAAATAGCTTTTTCCCTTAAGTACTTCTGATGGTGGAACTATTTCATCATCTATAGAAGCTGCTGACATCCATCTAGAAATAGATTTTTCTAAATCTCTTGTGGCACCTGTAATAATTAATTTTTCTTTAGCTCTTGTAAAGGCAACATAGAGAATTCTCATCTCTTCTGATAGTGTTTCAAATAATATCTTCTTTTTTATAGCTTCTTTTGCTAAGGTACTATAAGAATTTCTTCTTTCTAAATCCACATAATCAGGTCCTAATCCTAAATCATCATGATAAAGAATTGATTTATTTAAATCCATTAAATTAAATTGCTTTCCAAATCCAGAAGTAAATACTACTGGAAATTCAAGTCCCTTACTTTTATGAATACTCATTATTCTAACAACATCTTCATTTTCTCCAAGAACCTTTGCACTTCCCATATCCCCTGAGGAGTTTCTTAGCTTATTAATAAAGTTTATAAAATTAAACAATCCCTTAAAGCTTGTTTGTTCGAATTGCTTAGCTCTTTGGAATAATATTTTTAAATTCGCTTGTCTTAACTTTCCATTTGGCATAGCTCCTACATAACCATAGTAAGCAGTATCCATATATAAATACCATATAAACTCATCTATAGGTGTATATATAGATTTTTTTCTCCACTTTTTTAAATTATTAATAAACATTTTGCATTTATATTTAAGTTCTTCATTTACTTCATAAGCATCTTCAGAAACATCACTTATAATTTCATAGAAGTATTTTTCCTTATTTAAAAGTCTAATATCTCCTAGTTCTTCTGCTGTAAATCCAACTAAAGGAGATCTTAAAACAGAAATCATAGGTACATCTTGCATTGGATTATCTATTATTTTTAATAAAGACATTATTGTTCTAATTTCTATAGTTTCAAAATATCCTGTTCCAGTATCAGCGTAAATAGGTATTCCTTCATATCCTAATTCCTCTAAAAATATTTCAGACCAATTTTTTGTTGCTCTTAATAAAATTACTATATCTTTATATTTAAGAGGCCTATATTCTCCTGTTTCCTTATCTAAAACCTTAAATATTTTTCCTGTATTAATATCAGGGTTCAATAATTCTTTTATTCTTCTTGCAACTATTCTTGCCTCAAGAGTTATTGCATCTACATCTTCTTCCTCTTCTATATCTGATATATCTGAATCGGTTAAATTAACCTCTTCTATTTTATCTTCTTCTGGTATATCCTTATTACCTGACTTATCTAAAATATGAAGCTCAATGGGCCCTGCTACAAATGTATTTTCATCTTCATTTTCCTTATAGCTAGCCCCTAAGTTTAAAGCTTCTTCATCATTATATTCAAGCTCACCAACAGTCTTAGACATTACTTCTTTAAAAATATAATTAACTCCATTAATAACTTCTTCCCTACTTCTAAAGTTTTTATATAACTGTATTTTTCTATTTAAACTTCCATCTTCTAATGGGTAACTATTATATTTTTCTAAAAATAACTCTGGCTTTGCTTGCCTAAATCTATATATACTTTGCTTAACATCTCCAACCATAAATACATTAGGATTCTCTAAACTTTTTCTTGAAACTAAATCTATAATAGCTTCTTGAACATTGTTAGAATCTTGGTATTCATCTACAAGAACCTCATCAAAATATTCTCTAAAGCCTTCTGATACACTTGATGGATTTATATTTCCTTCTTCATCATTACTAATAAGTATCTTTAAACATAAATGTTCTAAATCATTAAAGTCCAATAGATTTCTTTCTCTTTTCTTTTTCTTAAATCTATTTATAAAATCTAAGGTTAGCTTACTTATCATTTTCATATATGGATAAGAGTTTTTTATTCCATTTAAAGCATCTTCTACAGTCATAGAAAAGCTATCTTCAACTAATTTAGCACATTTTTTCTTAATACTATCTCTTATAGATTTTACTATTTCTAAACTTTCTACATCTGAGACCTTATCCTTTTTAACTGATTTTAGCCTACCAAAACTTATTTTACTAACTTCACTATAAAGTTCTCTAATTCCATAATTTAATGCTTCTAAAACACCATTAAACATATTTATTTCATCATTAAAGGTAGCTTCATAGGGTTCTAAACCTTCTGTTGACTTTATTAAATCTAATGCCTTTCCTAAAATCTTTATATACCCTGAAACCTCAATAGCTATAGTTTCTTTTAATACCTTAATCCAGACAGTTTCATTTAAATCTTCAATAGTTTCTATATTAAAACTTTCTGCACTATCTCTAAGCCATTCTTCTGGCCATGGTCCACTCATAGAAAATCTATATAAATCTAATATTATTTCTTTTAATCTTTCATCATCTCTAGAAGTGCTATATGCATCTATTAACCTTTTAAAGTCCTCATCCTCATTTTCATAATAGTCTTCAAACATATCATTAATTACTTCTAATTTTAGTAATGTATTTTCTGTTTCATCAGCTATTCTGAAAGTAGGATCTAAATTAATAATGTGATAGTAATTTTTTATAACATCTAAGCAAAATGAATGCATAGTTGTAATGTTTGCCCGACTTAAAAGTGTTAATTGTCTTTGTAATACTTTAGAATTAGGATTAACTTCTAAAGCTTTAGATATAGCATCTGCTATTCTTTCTCTCATTTCAGCAGCAGCTGCTGAAGTAAAAGTAACTACTAAAAGTCTATCTATATCTATTGGATTATCTTCATTAGTAATAATTCTTATAATCCTTTCTACTAATACTGCTGTTTTTCCAGATCCTGCTGCAGCAGCTACTAGAAGATTACAATTTCTTGTATTTATAGCTTTAAGCTGATCTTCAGTCCATTTAGTACTTCCCATAACCTAAACATTACCTCCCTTCTCTACCTCATCCTTTATTAACTTCCAGGCTTCTTCATTACTCTTTTTTAATACTATCTTATATTTATTATTTTCTATAGAAGTATCAAATTGACATATAGATGAGTAGTCACAATAATCACAATATGGAGTGTTATTATTCTTACATGGAGCTATTTTAATTTCTCCACTCAACATTTCTTCACAAAGCTCTGCCATCTTATCATTTACATACTTTCTTAATATATCGAATTGTTCCTCAGTAACAACTGAGCTAGTTGCTGTAAAGTTTCCATCCTTCTTTATTGCTGCTGGAATAATTAATGAATACGCAGATTCTATATCACTATCCATAGCCTTAACTACATTTATATCTTTAAGTAATAATCCACTCATTTTTAATTCTTTTAATATATTTTCTTTAATTTCTTCTTCTGTAAGCTGCTTTTTAGACTTAATTATTGGATCATCTATTTTAAAATATAAAATTGCTCCTGGCATGGCTTGCTTTTCTAATAAGTATTTTGAATTTTTAATAAGAGCATCTAAATATACTAAAAGCTGTATTTGAAGCCCATAATATACTTCTGTTAAATTAAATTTCTTATTCCCAGATTTATAGTCAACTACCTTTATATAAGTATTACCATCTAAATCTAAAGTATCTATTCTATCAACTCTACCAACTAAGTACACAGTTTCTTTAGATGGAAGCTCTATCTTTATAGGTTCTCCATCTTTAAATCCACCAAATTCAAATTCATTTTTAAATACTTCAAAACGTCCTTTTCTCATCTGCTCTGAAATAACCATAACAGATTTTGTTATAGTTCTTTTAAATCTATCTGCAAAATATTTATATTTCTTTGTACTATTTAATATTGAGTTAGTATCATTTTCTAATCTTTTATTAACTAATTCATTAACTATAACCTTACACTTTTCTTTATTTAATTCTGACCACGCTATTTTCTCATTTCTAACAGTATTAGTAAAATCATCTAATACATTATGCATAAAAGACCCTAAATCAGGAGCTGAGAATTCATATACTTTTCTATCTTTTGCTTTTAGCCCATATTGAACATAATAAGAGAAAGGACATTGAGCATACTTTTCTATTCTAGATATATTAAACACAAGCTTCTTATTTTCTAACTGATAAAGTCTTTTTATTTTATCTCTAGGAACCTTCTCTACTAGATTAGTATAAGTTAATCCCTTAAACATTCTATTAGCTTTACTTCTAAAAATTTCATTGTTTTCAAACCATTTAAATGCTTCAGCCCAATATTCATCTACCTCTTCTTTTTCAAATTCCATTCTTAAAGCTGAAATAAGCTCATTAAAAGTAGGAAGTGGTGCTGTTATTTTACTAAACTTATCATTCTTATCTCTTAAATTATATATTTCACTTTCCTCAATAACATTAGGTAATACCTTCTTTATCCTTGGAATAATTATAGATGGCCTTAAGGATTTTCCCTCAAAGTCTGCCATAGGGAAAGTTATCATTAAATACTCTGAGGCAATTGTTAAAGCTGTATAAACTATAAACTGCTCTTCAAATGCTCTACTTTTAGTATCAGAAGCTAATTTTATTCCTATATCTCTTAGCATATCTCTTTCTCTATCACTTATTATTCCTTCATCCTTATTAACTGCAGGAATCACTCCATCATTTACTCCTATTAAGTATACTGCCTTTATATCTCTTCCTTTAACCCTAGATATATCACCAATGTTAACTTGATCTAAAGCCATAGGAATTACCCCTATTTCTTTTTCTTCAAATCCTGATATAAGAATCTTAGTAAATTCTTTTATATCTATGACTTCATCTCCAAGAACCTCAACTAATTGGTCTAATATATCCATAACCATTTCTGGAACTTGAATATATTCTTTAATCTTGTCTTGATAACCTAATTCATTAAATTCCTCTAGCCAATTTTCTAATGTTTTAAATACATTTAATTCAACTAAAAATTCATAAAGATTAATAGCTATTTCTTTAACTGAAGTATTTTGTTTTATATTTTTATGAAGTTTCATTAAAGGTGCCCTAATTTCCTCCATAATTTCTAAAACTATATTTTCATCCTCTTTTATATCATCTCTATCATAGAGATCTTTAGTCCATTTATATCCCTTTATTCCATTAGCTAAAACATAGTTTTCAAGTATATCTATATATTTTTCTTCTATATTAACTAATCCACTTTTTAAGTATTTAAATACACTTTCATAAGACCAATTGCTTGATAATATTTCTAAAGATGAAATTATCAATACTACTAATGGATTATCTAAGATTTGTCTTTTCTTATCTAAGAAAAATGGAATATTATAATCGTTAAATATAACTGTAGCTATCTTTTCATATTCATCAATGTTTCTGCAAATAACAGCTATATCTTTATATCTATATCCCTTGTCTCTTACCATAACCAATATATCTTTAGCTACTGTTTCTATCTCCTCATAACTATTATTAGCTTTATATAATCTTACATTATTAGCCTTGCCTTTATAAGGCTTAAAAGGATAAGTGAAAAAATGTCTTTCCAAGTGCTGAAGATCTTCACTCCCTAAAAATCTATAAGAATATCCCTTATTTAAATCAATAGGTTCTAAATAAGATATATTTCCGTCCTTCATAATATTTAATATAGAATTTTCAGTGTTCCTTATTGCATCAAATATATCTGTATAATCTACATCATTTCCACCGCCTAAGCTATCACTACATAAAGTAATATTTAATGTCTTAGCTCTCTTAGCTAAGATTTTAATAACTTCTAACTGTTGAGGTGTAAATGTAGTAAACTCATCTATCCATATTTCCGAACCATCATAAATATTACACTCTGTAAGCTTTTCTGCTAATAAAGTTAATTCATCATCAGAATCTATAAATCTTTTATGAAGTATTTCATTAAAATCATGATAAATTATCTTTAAATCACTCATCTTCTTTTTCAATTCTTCATCATAAATTTCCTCTTCACTAGTCCCTAACATTTCCGTGGAAATATTATATTTTTTAAATTCCGTTATAATTTTAGAAACTACAGAAGAAAAACCATGCTCTTTTGACATTCTATTAAAGTATTGAAGTTCATCTCCCTTATCTTTAAGAAGTTTATAAATAAGCATATTTCTACCTGAATCACTTATCCTTAAATCATTTCTTCCTCCACATTCTTCAAATACTCTGTGAGCCATTCTCTTAAAGCTTAATACTTCTCCTCTTAAAAATCCTTTTTCTTTTACTATATCTAAAAACTTTTTTTCTGTATCAAAAGTATATTGTTCTGGCACTATTAAAATTAGCTTATTCGTATCATTGTTATTTTCTATTTTTTTCTTAATTTGTTCTAAACAAAATCTGCTTTTTCCAGTACCAGCTCTACCGAAAATAAATCTAATTCCCATACAAACCTCCTATTATTTAATATCTTAATTATTCCCCATAGCCCTAAATAAATTCTTCTCTTAGTAATCCCATTACTAAAGTATCTAAGTATTTTCCGTCATAATAGTACTTACTCCTTCTTATACCTTCATCCTTAAATCCACATTTTCTGTAACAATTAATTGCTCTTTTGTTTTCAATAACAACTTCTAATTCTACCTTATGAGCTTGTCTGCTATTAAATAAGTATGAACATAATGTCCTTATAGAATCAAATCCATACCCTTTATTCCAAAATTCTTTTCCTATAGTTATTCCAATAGAGTACACATCTCTAGTATAACTATTTTCTTTATAATAAACATATCCAATCAAATCGCTAGAATTAGTTACTATTACCATTTCTTTTTTATTTGGCTTTGTTAAATGGTGAAACTGGCTATTTATATATTCCTTAGTCATAACCCCTGTAGATAATCCGTTATATTTTAAAACATCCTCATCTGCACAAGTATCGTATAATGCCTCTATATCTTCTCTTACCGGATCTCTCATATATATTTTTTCTCCATATAGCATTTTACGCATCTCCCTTAGTCTTTTATTGTTATACCTTTATTATAGAACTAAGTTAATAATAAAAAAATAAAAAGAGCCAAACTTTATTGAATTTGGCTCTTTAAAACTATATTTCTATTTCTACTCCATAATGATCTGATATAACTTCTTTATTTTTACCATTAAATATTACATTAGATTTTAAAACTCTAATATCTTCCGTTGTAAATATTATATCAAGACGCTTATTTTCTTTTTTCCCTTCCCAGCCTGCAATTTCTCCTTCTACAGTTATACCACAGTCCTTTTCAATTGCTAGATTATAAGTATCTATTAATCCCTTACTTAATAGATAATCATAACCCTCTCCTTTTATAAATCCATCATTATTGAAGTCTCCCATAATAAAACTCTTATTATTTATTTTACTTATAAGGTTATCTACTTGATTTCTAAAAGGTTCATCCGTATCTCCCCACCAACCCAAATGGCAAGTAAAAAAACTTATTTTTTCTTTATTTATATTTATATTAGCCTTTATTATTTTTCTGCTTTTATAAAAAAAAGTATCATCGCTTTTAGTTATATAGAAGCTTTCATAGCTTTCAATATTATGCTTTGTTAGAATAGCTAATCCTTCTTCATATATATCATATCCAATATGCGAAAAATCCCAAATATACTTATAGCTATCTTCACCTATTTTTTTTAGTTCTTCATTTAATAAATGTACAAAGTTATCTTCTTTTATATTTTTATTTATAAATTTACTTTCTATACTTTGACTAACTTCTTGAAGAGTTATAACATCAAATTGTTTTTCTTTTATTACTTTTGCTAAGTATTTAATTTTACTTCTTTGTTCCTCTTCCATCCATGAGTGACAATTAAGTGTTAATAACCTCATATTAAACTCCTAATATATCTTGTATATTTGATTTTAAAACATCTGCTTTTGGGCCATATATAGCTTGAACGCCTTTATCTCTAATGATAAGTCCTAAAGCTCCATTCTTCTTCCATTCAGCTTCATTTGCAACTAAGTTTATATCTTTTACTGTAACTCTTAACCTTGTCATACAAGCATCAATATCTTCTATATTATCTTTTTCACCTAATAATGATATTATTTTTACTGCTTGTAAATCATTTTGTGTTATATCATTTTTTATTCCTATCTTTGAATCTTCTATTTCTGATTCTATATAGTTTCCATTACGTCCTGGAGTTGGTATATTAAATTTCTTTATTAATATATTAAATATACCATAGTTTAATCCAAAGAATACTAAGCATGAAATTACAAAGTTAATTAAGTCTCTTATTAAACCTGCATGAACCATCATTGGAGTTCTTGTTAATAATTCAATTAATCCAAATGAGTGTACTCTTAATTGTATAACATCAGCTAAAGCAAATCCTAAACCTGTTATTATTGCATATACTACATATAATATTGGTGATACAAACATAAACATAAATTCAATTGGCTCTGTTACACCAGTTAAAAATACTGCAATAGCAGCTGAGAAGAATACTGATTTGTATTTGCTCTTTTTATCTGATTCAACATTCTTATACATTGCAAAAGCTATACCTAAAAGTGATGCTGTAGATAATATTACTTGTCCTGCTTTGAATCTTGCTGGCACAACACTATTTAATAAATTATTGTATTCAACCATATTCCCTGCATCTTTTAAGTTAATTAAGTCACCTATCCATGCTAACCATAATGGATCCTGGCCTGCTACCATTGTACCTGCTGCTGATCCAGTTAATGTAGTATAAACTCCACCTAGTTCTGTATAATTTACTGGCACTGTCAACATATGATGTAAGCCAAAAGGTAATAGTAAACGTTCTAGTGAACCGTATACAAATGGTGCTAATATAGGTGCTGTATCCTTTGATTCAGCAAGCCAAACTCCAAAAGCATTCAATAATCCTTGTATGAATGGCCATACTATTGCTAAAATTACAGCTGTAACTGTTGAACCTAAAATAACTACAAATGGAACAAATCTCTTACCATTAAAGAAGTCTAAAGCTTTTGGTAGTTTATTGAAATTATAATATTTATTATATAAAGCAGCTCCTAAGAACCCTGCTATTATACCTACAAAAACCCCCATGTTAAGTGCAGGAGCACCTAAAATACTAGTAAAATAATTTCCTACTACTAAATCAGCACCAAATAATGATTTAACTGTTGCTGTTGTATTTGTTAACATATCTGAGCTTACTCCAAATATAGCTCCAGTTATCCTATTAATTAAAATAAATGATAGTAATCCAGCAAATGCACCACCAGCTCTTTCCTTAGCCCATGATCCACCTATTGCTACTGCAAATAATACATGTAAATTCCCAATTATAGCCCAACCTATGTCTTCCATAACCCTAGCTATTGTATCTATCATTGTTATGTCAGATGACATTCCTATTAACTTACCAATAGATATCATAACCCCTGCTGCTGGCATAACAGCAACTACTACTAATAATGCCTTACCAAACTTTTGCCAAAAATCAAATGATATTAATTTTCCTTTTTTTGATGTTTTACTCATTTCTTTTCTCCTTTTTTATTACTTTAATTTATACAATCTTGCTTCATATGGTTTTAATAGTACGTTAGTAATGTCACTATGAGCTTCAACCTTATAATTTGATAATAATAATTTTTCATATTTTAATAATTCTTTTTCATATTTAAACTCTACATGCTTTCCTGTAAGGTTAGTCATAATAATAAATCTCTTATTATCGAACTCTCTTATATATGAATATATACTTTCATCATCTTCTAAAATTAATTTATATTCTCCATATATTAGAGCTTCATTTTCTTTTCTTATTTTTATCATTTTTTTATAAAAATTAAGGATAGAATCTTCATTACTTAATTGATTTTCAACATTTATCTCTGTGTAATTAGGGTTTATTTTAATCCAAGGATTTGAACTAGAAAATCCACCATTAATAGAATTATTCCACTGCATTGGTGTTCTTGCATTATCTCTAGAAACAGCCCACAGATGCCTTAACGCCTTATCTTTATCAATGCCTTTTTCTATCATATCATTGTAGATGCCTACACTTTTTATATCATTATAGTCATTAATACTTTTATATTTAACATTTGTCATACCAATTTCTTGCCCTTGGTATATGAAAGGTGTTCCTTGTTGCATAAAGTACATTAACCCTAATGCAGTAGAGCTTTCTTTCCAATAATTTTTATCATCTCCCCAAGTTGATACTGCTCTTGGTATATCATGATTTTCAATAAATAATGCATTCCATCCCTTATTATGAAGTCCGTATTGCCATCTAGTTAATATATCCTTACATTCTTTAACATTAAATTCTTGATCATCTTCATTATTCCATAAATCTAAATGTTCAAACTGGAATACCATATTAAACTTACCATTTTCATCTCCAACCCACTCTTCTGCATGCTCTGCATTTACTCCATTTGCTTCTGCAACAGTCATAATGTCATATTTAGAAAATGTATTCTCATTTAATTCATCTAAAAGTTCATGTATTCCTTCAACATTCATATGTTTTTCAAAAGAACTTACATATCTCTCATTATTAGGATTTGGCATATCTTTTAAACCGTTTTCCTTTTTTACATGACTTATGGCATCAACTCTAAATCCGTCTATTCCCTTATCAAGCCACCAATTTATCATTTTATATAACTCTTTTCTAACATCTTTATTTTCCCAGTTTAAATCTGGTTGTTTCTTTGAAAATAAGTGTAAAAAATATTCATCTGTGCTTTCATCATATTCCCAAGCAGATCCTTTAAAAATACTTTCCCAATTATTAGGTTCTAATTCACCTTTACCTTTTCTCCAAATATACCAGTCTCTTTTTGGATTATTCTTTGATGATTTTGATTCTATAAACCATTCATGTTCATCACTAGTATGATTTATAACTAAGTCTATAATTAACTTCATATCCCTCTTGTGAACCTCATTTAAAAGCTCATTAAAGTCATCCATATTCCCAAAATCACTCATTATATCTTGATAATCACTTATATCATAACCATTATCATCGTTTGGTGATTTATACATTGGACAAATCCATATAACATCTATCCCTAAATCCTTTATATAATCTAATTTTGATATTATTCCTTTTAAATCACCTATTCCATCATTATTGTAATCCATAAAGCTTCTTGGATATATTTGATATGCTACTGCCTCTTTCCACCAAATTTTTTTCATTTCTCTTACTCCTCTTCAGTTTTGCGCAATCGGTTGCACAAATAGTTTTTTAATATGTGTGTACTAATGCACACACATATTTTTTATTTATGCTCTAATATTGCTAAAGCTGCTGCCCCTAAGACTCCAGCTTTACCGCCTAATAATGCTTTTTCTACTTTACAATGATTATATATAGTTCTTAAACATCTTCTTGACATTTCTTCTTCTATTTTATCAAAAACTATTTGTCCAGCTTGGCTTACACCACCACCAATAACAATCTTATCTGGATCAAATATATTAGCCATATTTGTAACAGTAATTCCTAAATAAGATAGAGCCTCATTAAGTATATCTTGTGATACCTTATCTCCTCTTTCTGCTTCTAAGAAAACTTCTTTAGCTGTAACTTCTTCATAATTCTTTAATGAAGTCTCTACTTTACTTTCCACAGCTTCTCTTGCTCTTTTAGTAATTGCAGTTCCTGATGAAACAGCTTCAGAACATCCAGTGTTTCCACAACCACATCTTGGTCCACCCTTCATAACAGTAGCATGACCTATTTCTAAAGCATTTGAAGTGCTTCCCCTAAATAAACTACCGTTTATTATAGCTCCTCCGCCAATGCCTGTACTAACTGTTATAAATACCATGTTTTTACTACCCTTACCTGCTCCAAATAAGAATTCACCTAAAGTTGCTACATTAGCATCATTGTCTAAGTATGTGTTTAATTTATATTTATCAGCTATTGGCTTAACTATATTAAAGTTTTTAAATGGTAAATTAGGGGTATATACTATTAAACCTTTTTCTACATCTAAAGGTCCTGGAGAACCTATACCTATAGATTGTATATCATTAATATCTATTCCTTCTATTACTTCATCTATTGTTTTTAAAATTTTATTTAATACTACATCCTCGCCCTTATGTGCTTCAGTTGGAATAGTAATCTCTTTTACTATAGAACCATCTAAATTAACTAAAGCCGTACATATTTTGGTTCCACCTAAATCAACACCAATCACATATTTCTTTTCCATAATATCTCCCCTACACATTTATTATTTCTATTATCACTAAAATAAGTATAACATCCACGGAAACTGTTTACAATGTTGTATATCTTTATTTTAGCTCATTATTTTAATTTATCTTCATTTTATTAAATAATTCAGCATCTAGTGAAACCGCTTGCACTAGATGATTTTTCAATTTATTACTTTAATGATTCTCTTTCTATAAGCTTTGTTTCTATTATATGTGAACTTATATTAGTTTCTTTTCCTTCTAATTTGTTTATTATTAAACTTGTAGCATAATATCCTAGTTTTTCCGCATTAATATCTACCGATGCTAAAGCTGGCTTTTGATATTCAGATATTTGAATATTATTAAATCCTACTATAGATATGTCTTTTAATTTTATGTTATTTAGTACTTCTATAGTACCAAAGGCTAATAAGTCATCTGTTGCAACTATTGCTGTGGGTTTACACTTTTCTAATATAATAGTTGTTCCAACTTCACCAGTTTCCTTATTAAAATCACTACCTTCATAGATTAATTCATTATTTATATCTATATTATTATCTAGCAAGGCTTTTTTATATCCATTTAATCTATCTCTTGAAACATTTAATTTAGATTTAGCTCCTATAAATCCAATTTCTTTATGTCCATAACTTATCAATTTGCTCACTAGATCATACATTGCTTTTGTATTATCATTATCTACCCACAATATATTTTCTATATTGTCTGGTCTACCTATTACTACAAATGGAAATTGTATTTCTCTTAAATAGTCTATTATTTCGTCATTTTCCTTAACCTTTAATAAACATAATCCATCTACTAAATTACTATTTATAAATTTTTTTAACCATTCTTTTTCATTATCCTTATCTTGATTAAACCCATACATTATATAATAATCCTCTTCTTGAGCACATATACTTATTCCCTTCATAGCTTGAATAAAGAATGGATTTGAGAATATATCCTCTGCTTCTTTAGGAAGTATTACTGCTAAAATTCTTGTTTTTTTATTAGCTAATCCCCTAGCTACTACATTAGGAGTATAATTTAGCTTCTTTATAGCATTATTTACTCTTTCCTTTGTTTCATCACTAATTTTATCACTATTAGATAAAACTCTAGATACTGTGGATGTTGCTACATTTGCTTCTTTAGCCACATCCTTTATTGTAACCTTCACCTTTTATCACCTCTATAGTATTAATATAACATATTATTATTTATTAAATATATAGTGCTATATAAATTTATTAAATTATTCTACTGCATAAATATTAGTCATTTTAATTTTTATTTTTATTAAAGTAATTACAAAAAAAGCACCTAACAAAAGTTAGATGCTTTTGGCGGAGAAACCGGGATTTGAACCCGGGCGCCAGTTACCCGACCTACGCCCTTAGCAGGGGCGCCTCTTCAGCCACTTGAGTATTTCTCCATGTGCCCTCTTATAAAGGTTATATGGCGGAGAGAGTGGGATTTGAACCCACGGTACCCGTAAAGGTACGCCGGTTTTCAAGACCGGTGCCTTAAGCCAGCTCGACCATCTCTCCATATTTCAGTCTTGCGACAAATATTATTATAGCAACCACTATATATATTGTCAATTAATTTTTTTATTTTTTTAATATTATTTTTATTTTTTTATTGTTTTTAATATATATACATATTGTAAAAATATCATTATCAAATATTTTTACAATAATTATTTAAGAATTAAAAAAGCACCTAATACTAGATGCTTTGGCGGAGAGAGTGGGATTTGAACCCACGGTACCCGTAAAGGTACGCCGGTTTTCAAGACCGGTGCCTTAAGCCAGCTCGACCATCTCTCCATATTTCAGTCTCACGACAAATATGATTATAGCAACAGAAAAATATTCTGTCAACATTTTATATAAAGATTTTTTTTAAAAGTGCTAATATATCTATATTACTACATTATAATCTATTTATTCTCAACATATAATTCTATTTCTTCCATAATTTATTACTAAAAATATTTAATAATAGACCTAACTTAAATAACAAATAAACTTATTTGTATAGAAATTAAAGGCTAAATTTCCTTTATCAGATTTAGCCTTTAATAAAAAAATTATTTAATTACCTTCATATTACCCATATATGGTTGAAGTGCAGTTGGAATATTTACTGAACCATCTTCATTTAAGTTGTTTTCTAAAAATGCTATTAACATTCTTGGTGGTGCAACAACTGTATTGTTTAATGTATGTGCAAAATATTTTCCATCTTTAGAGTTTACACGAATCTTTAAACGACGAGCTTGCGCATCTCCTAAGTTTGAACAACTTCCTACTTCAAAATATTTCTTTTGTCTTGGTGACCAAGCTTCAACATCCACAGATTTAACTTTAAGATCTGCTAAATCTCCAGAACAACATTCTAAAGTTCTAACAGGTATATCTAAAGAACGGAATAAATCTACCGTATTTACCCATAATTTTTCATACCAATCCATGCTTTCTTCTGGTTTACATACAACAATCATTTCTTGTTTTTCAAATTGATGAATTCTATATACTCCTCTTTCTTCTATTCCATGAGCTCCTTTTTCTTTTCTAAAACAAGGAGAATAACTTGTTAAAGTATGTGGTAATGATTCTTCAGGTAATATAGTATCTATGTATTTACCAATCATAGAATGTTCACTTGTTCCGATTAAATATAAGTCTTCACCCTCAATTTTATACATCATAGCATCCATCTCAGCAAAGCTCATAACTCCTGTTACAACTTCACTACGAATCATATATGGAGGAATACAATAAGTAAATCCACGCTCTATCATAAAATCTCTAGCATATGAAATTATTGCTGAATGTAGTCTTGCAACATTTCCCATTAAATAATAGAATCCACTTCCTGCTACTTTTCTAGCACTATCTAAATCTAATCCACTTAACTTTTCCATTATTTCTGTGTGATATGGAATTTCAAAATCTGGAACCTTTGGCTCTCCAAAACGTTCTACTTCTACATTTTCACTATCATCTTTTCCAATTGGAACACTTGGATCAATTATATTAGGTAAAGTCATCATTATTGATTTAACTCTTTCAGCTAATTCATTTTCCTTAACTTCTAAAGCTGATAAACTTTCTGAGTTTTCAGTTACCTTCTTTTTCATTTCTTCTGCTTCTTCTCTTTTTCCTTGAGCCATTAAAGCTCCAATTTGTTTTGAGAATTTATTTCTATCAGCTCTTAATGCTTCAGCTTGTTGCTTAGCTTCTCTAAGTTTTTTATCTAATTCTATTACCTCATCTACTAGTGGAAGTTTACTATCTTGAAACTTATTTCTTATATTTTGCTTAACTATCTCTGGATTTTCTCTTACAAATTTTAAATCTAACATTACTATTTCTCCTCTCTTATTTTTGTAAATAAAAAAGAACCTTTCTCCCCTAAAAGGGACGAAAGATTCCGCGTTGCCACCCTAATTAATAACAAATACTTTGTTATTCACTTAAAAAATTTAACGGTTTATACCGTACTACTCATCGTAGTCCCTCCGAGGTGGATTCATAATATATTACTATCGATTTACACCAACCATCGACTCTCTTAAAGTTAATAATACTATTACTAGCCTCTTCAACAGTTTTATTATATTTAATCTTAATATATTATAAAACAATATTTATGTCAATAGATTACTTATTCATCTATTAAATCTCTTGTACAGATAATATCAATTCCTGTATTTAAAATGTTTTTACATATTATTTCTCCAACCTCAATTGGGGTGCTTATATAAATTCTTCCTAAAACTTTAGATAATTCTATCCAAAGACTTCTATCTACACTTTTACTAGATTTTACAGGAACTACCTTATATTTATCGCTCCCCTTGACTCTAACTATGGAAGTAAATATATCTTTATCGTTATTATCATTTAAATTACACATCTTCAAACTCCTTTATTCTACTTGAAATAATTTTTGAGTTTTTAGAATCATCTACTATTTCTGTAATATCTTTATCTAATTCTCTAGCAAGAATATTTACTATTTTCTCATAACAATAAGATCCCTGACAGGTTCCAAATCCTGATCCAGTTCTTCTCTTAACACCTTCTACGGTTCTAGCACCTAATGGTCTTCTTATACAATCTACAATTTCCCCCTCTGATATGTTATTACATACACATATTATTTTTCCATACTTTTTATCTAAAGCTATTATTTCATTGGCTTCTCTTTTTCCTAACTCTCTAAATTTATAGACTTCTCTTCTTTTATCTATAAAATTCTTTTTTAAAGTACAGTTTAAATTATTTACAATAGTATCACAAATCATTTGTGCTATGGCTGGAGATATAGTTATTTTTCCATAATGAGTTCCAGTTATCCTTATATAACCTTTATCTATTTCGCTATCATCTATTAACATTGAATCTTTATTATAGGTTTCTCTAAAAAGGTTATTAATATTATTCTTCTCTAAGTCCTGTAATAAATTATTAGCATATAATAAATTATCTCTTAAGCTAGTTCTTTCTGTACTTTTTATACCTATTAAAGATCCTGATGTAGTAGTAGGAGTACTTAATACAAAAGTATCTTTATCAAAAGTTTCTATTACTATTTTGTTTAATTTTTTTTCATAATTATCATCTACTAATAGATAACTCATATTTTTAAAATATGCTTTTTTATTTCCTATTTCTTTTTCTTCTACTTTACCATTTTTTTTAATATAAATTTCATGAGGAATTGTATTTATAACTACTTTACAACTAAACTTATTTTTATTAGTTGTTACTCTAAATCCTTTAGATAAATTTTGAATGTTTAAAACTTCTTCTTCTAATTTAAAAATAACTCCATTATCTGCTGCTACTTCGGCATACGCTATTGCTAAATCATATGGAGCTACTATACCTATGTTTTCTGAATAAAGCCCTTTTTTAATATTTTTATTTATATTAGGTTCAATATCATAAACATCCTTATTATCTATTAAATATACTCCCTTTATTCCTCTTTTTATTGCTCTATCATGCATTTCTGATAATTTAATTACTCCATTATCATCATTAACAACCCTTAATGCACCTATTTTTTTAAATGGTACCTTGAACTTTTTACATGTTTCTTCAATAATAGAATTTCCTATGTATTCAAGCCCTGCCATGACATCATCTGACGTCTCTGATCCATCATATACTATGGATGTATTAACAAAAGAAATATCATCTGCAATATCATAGTCTCTTTCTATTAACGCTATATTTAAATTATACTTTGATAATTCATAGGCTACTGAACAACCTATAATTCCACCACCTAGTATAAGAATATCATAATCCATAGTTTTTTCCTCCCATAATTATAACAAAAATCCCTTTTCATCTAACTCTTTCTTTATTGATTCTATGTCTTCTTCACTATCAGCTGCTATTGTATGAAGATGAATACCATTAGTTAAATTAGATAAGGGTTTTGCTTTTTTATTTTTAAATTCCTTTTCAAACTTATTTAAATCATTTAAGTTCTTTATCATTAGATTTCCTCTTATTTCTCCATATAAAGGATGCTCAATAATAACATCCTCAATTACTCCACCATATTTAACTACTATTTCTAATTCTTCTATAGTTTTATTACTCTCATGATTAACTGCAATTATAGATTTTACTTTATTTACATCCTTATTATAAATATACCCATCTGGAGTTGCTATAATATTCTTTCCTTCAGCTCTTAATATAGCAATATCCTTAACTATTATTTGTCTTGTAACTCCAAATAATGAAGCTAATTCTGTACCCTTTATTGCTCTATTTTCTTCAACTAACATTTTTATAATATCTTCTCTTCTTCTTTTAGAACTCATAACCCACCTCAAAACCTAATTTTTATCATCACAAGTCTTAATTATTTTTAACATATCATTATCAAATTTATCTATTCTACTATGATGATACCTAACAATATTTAATAATTCTTTATCATGCTCAAATCCATTATGCTTTAAAATATCTAATCCTATCTTTGGATGATTATAATAAACATCTACTTGCTTTATATTGTTATATTTTTTTATTTTTCCTTTAGTAAACTTATCCAATAATACTAAAGTTGACTTTTCTATTAATGATAAGTGTTTTACACTCTTCCCTACATCATGTAAAAGAGCAGCTCTACCTAATTTATACATATCAACATTAATATCTAAATCATTTCTCATTTTTATAGAGTCCTTACAAACCCTGATACAATGATGCTTATCATTATGTTTTAATGTATTAAAAATTTTAATTTCTTCTTCATTTAAAAATTTAGTTAAGTACGTACTATCTATTTTTTTAAATAATGAAGTAAATCCCCAAATAAATTGTTTAACTCTATATAAAGCCACTAAAATCACCTTTTACATTACATTTTAATTATTACCTATAAAAATAATAACATTATAAATATTTATTAGCAATTATATGTTTTTAAATAAAATTTATTTATAAAACAAAAAAAGCTACGATTATATCGTAGCTTGGTGGAGGTAAAGGGATTCGAACCCTTGACCCCTTGCGTGCAAGGCAAGTGCTCTCCCAACTGAGCTATACCCCCATAAAAAATAACCTGGCAACGTCCTACTCTCCCACACAGTCTCCCATGCAGTACCATCGGCGCTGTAGAGCTTAACTTTCCTGTTCGGAATGGAAAGGAGTGTTTCCTCTACGCCATCATCACCAGATTTCAGAGTGTTCTCTGAAAATTGCACATGAATTTATAACTTATTTTGGTCAAGCCCTCGACCTATTAGTATCAGTCAGCTAAATATGTTACCACACTTACACCTCTGACCTATCAACCTTGTGTTCTTCAAGGGGTCTTACTAGCTTATGCTATGGGAAATCTCATCTTGAGGGGGGCTTCACGCTTAGATGCTTTCAGCGTTTATCCCTTCCCGACTTAGCTACCCAGCTATGCTCCTGGCGGAACAACTGGTGCACCAGAGGTCAGTCCATCCCGGTCCTCTCGTACTAAGGACAGCTCCTCTCAAATTTCCTACGCCCGCGACGGATAGGGACCGAACTGTCTCACGACGTTCTGAACCCAGCTCGCGTGCCGCTTTAATGGGCGAACAGCCCAACCCTTGGGACCTACTACAGCCCCAGGATGCGACGAGCCGACATCGAGGTGCCAAACCTCCCCGTCGATGTGGACTCTTGGGGGAGATCAGCCTGTTATCCCCGAGGTAGCTTTTATCCGTTGAGCGATGGCCCTCCCACGAGGTACCACCGGATCACTAAGCCCGACTTTCGTCCCTGCTCCACTTGTGGGTGTCGCAGTCAGGCTCCCTTCTGCCTTTGCACTCTACGAACGATTTCCGACCGTTCTGAGGGAACCTTTGGGCGCCTCCGTTACATTTTAGGAGGCGACCGCCCCAGTCAAACTGCCCACCTAACAATGTCCCGTCACCAGTTTCATGGCGTCCGGTTAGAATCCCAATACTGTCAGGGTGGTATCCCAAGGATGACTCCACTAAGGCTGACGCCCTAGCTTCTCAGTCTCCCACCTATCCTGTACAGACAATATCGAAACTCAATGCTAAGCTACAGTAAAGCTCTACGGGGTCTTTCCGTCCAATCGCGGGTAGCGAGCATCTTCACTCGCACTACAACTTCGCCGGATTTGCAGTTGAGACAGTGCCCAAGTCATTACGCCATTCGTGCGGGTCAGAACTTACCTGACAAGGAATTTCGCTACCTTAGGACCGTTATAGTTACGGCCGCCGTTTACTGGGGCTTAAGTTCACACCTTCGCTTGCGCTAAGTGTTCCCCTTAACCTTCCAGCACCGGGCAGGCGTCAGCCCCTATACATCAGCTTGCGCTTTAGCAGAGACCTGTGTTTTTGCTAAACAGTTGCTTGGGCCTATTCTCTGCGGCCTGCTCTCACAGGCACCCCTTCTCGCTAACTTACGGGGTCAATTTGCCTAGTTCCTTAACTGCAATTCTTCCGATGGCCTTAGGATTCTCTCCTCATCTACCTGTGTCGGTTTGCGGTACGGGCACTATTTCTCTCTCTAGATGCTTTTCTTGGAAGCAGGGAATCAGATACTTCAGTCTAAAAGACCTTCCCCATCACACCTCAGGATTGTTAAGACGGATTTGCCTATCTTAACTCCCTAAATGCTTAGACTAGCATTTCCAATCGCTAGCACATCCTATCCTTCTCCGTCACACCATCGATAATAACGATAATAGTGGTATTGGAATATCAACCAATTGTCCATCACCTACGCCTTTCGGCCTCGGCTTAGGTCCCGACTAACCCTGGGCGGACGAGCCTTCCCCAGGAAACCTTAGATTTTCGGCCTGTAAGATTCTCACTTACATCTCGCTACTAATGCCAACATTCTCACTCGTAATCAGTCCACCGCTCCTTACGGTACGACTTCAGCCCGATTACGACGCTCCTCTACCGCTCAAGTAATCTTGAGCCCGTAGCTTCGGTGGTAAGTTTGAGCCCCGGACATTTTCGGCGCAGGATCTCTCGACTAGTGAGCTATTACGCACTCTTTAAATGAGTGGCTGCTTCTAAGCCAACATCCTAGTTGTCTTAGAAATCCCACATCCTTTACCACTTAACTTACACTTTGGGACCTTAGCTGACGATCTGGGCTTTTTCCCTTTTGACCACGGATCTTATCATTCGTAGTCTGACTGCCGGACTAATAGTATATGGCATTCGGAGTTTGATAAGGTTCGGTAAGCGATATGCCCCCTAGCCCATTCAGTGCTCTACCTCCATTACTCATATCCGACGCTAGCCCTAAAGCTATTTCGAGGAGAACCAGCTATCTCCGAGTTCGATTGGAATTTCTCCGCTATCCACAGCTCATCCCATGCTTTTTCAACAGCAACGTGGTTCGGTCCTCCACGGGGTTTTACCCCCGCTTCAACCTGGCCATGGATAGGTCACCCGGTTTCGGGTCTACGGCATGCAACTAGTCGCCCTATTAAGACTCGGTTTCCCTTCGGCTCCGTACCTTAAGTACTTAACCTTGCTACATACCGTAACTCGTTGGCTCGTTCTAC
>NZ_LT575472.1:200636-205636 GCF_900086595.1 Clostridium nigeriense | reverse complement strand
ATTCTCACTTACATCTCGCTACTAATGCCAACATTCTCACTCGTAATCAGTCCACCGCTCCTTACGGTACGACTTCAGCCCGATTACGACGCTCCTCTACCGCTCAAGTAATCTTGAGCCCGTAGCTTCGGTGGTAAGTTTGAGCCCCGGACATTTTCGGCGCAGGATCTCTCGACTAGTGAGCTATTACGCACTCTTTAAATGAGTGGCTGCTTCTAAGCCAACATCCTAGTTGTCTTAGAAATCCCACATCCTTTACCACTTAACTTACACTTTGGGACCTTAGCTGACGATCTGGGCTTTTTCCCTTTTGACCACGGATCTTATCATTCGTAGTCTGACTGCCGGACTAATAGTATATGGCATTCGGAGTTTGATAAGGTTCGGTAAGCGATATGCCCCCTAGCCCATTCAGTGCTCTACCTCCATTACTCATATCCGACGCTAGCCCTAAAGCTATTTCGAGGAGAACCAGCTATCTCCGAGTTCGATTGGAATTTCTCCGCTATCCACAGCTCATCCCATGCTTTTTCAACAGCAACGTGGTTCGGTCCTCCACGGGGTTTTACCCCCGCTTCAACCTGGCCATGGATAGGTCACCCGGTTTCGGGTCTACGGCATGCAACTAGTCGCCCTATTAAGACTCGGTTTCCCTTCGGCTCCGTACCTTAAGTACTTAACCTTGCTACATACCGTAACTCGTTGGCTCGTTCTACAAAAAGCACGTCATCACCCTCATAAGGGGCTTTGACCGGTTGTAGGCACACGGTTTCAGGTTCTATTTCACTCCCCTCCCGGGGTTCTTTTCACCTTTCCCTCACGGTACTTCTTCACTATCGGTCATCAGGTAGTATTTAGCCTTGGGAGGTGGTCCTCCCTGCTTCCCACAAGGTTTCACGTGTCTCGTGGTACTCTGGATCAGAACTTAGTAGTTATGACTTTCACTTACGTGGCTATTACACTCTGTGGCGCAACTTTCCAGTTGTCTTCAATTAATCATAATTTCCCGTTATGTTCTGTCCGCAACCCCAGAGATAAATCTCTGGTTTGGGCTCTTTCCCTTTCGCTCGCCGCTACTAAGAAAATCGATTTTTCTTTCTCTTCCTCTAGGTACTTAGATGTTTCAGTTCCCTAGGTTTACCTTCCTGCAACTATTTATTCATTACAGGATACATGGGGTTTCCCATGTGAGTTCCCTCATTCGGAAATCTTCGGATCACTGGCTATGTGCGCCTACCCGAAGCTTATCGCAGCTTATCACGTCCTTCATCGGCTCCTGATGCCAAGGCATTCACCATGCGCCCTTTGTAGCTTGACCTTTTTATTACTCATTTACTGAGTAAGGTTATTTCAAAATTTATTACAAAGTTATTCACAAAGAATATTTTTGGCTTGTTGTTATTTTTATTCATGTGCAATTTTCAAAGAACATTTTGAAGAACTTTAGTCCTTCAAAATTGAACAGAAAGTTAAGATAAACCATCTTCTAAGTTATACTAGATAAGCGCCTTGCTTACTAGATTTCTCCATAGAAAGGAGGTGATCCAGCCGCAGGTTCTCCTACGGCTACCTTGTTACGACTTCACCCCAATCGCTGACCCTACCTTAGGTCGCTGCCTCCCTTACGGGTTAGCTCACGAACTTTGGGTATTGCCAACTCTCATGGTGTGACGGGCGGTGTGTACAAGGCCCGGGAACGTATTCACCGCGACATTCTGATTCGCGATTACTAGCAACTCCAGCTTCATGTAGGCGAGTTTCAGCCTACAATCCGAACTGAGACAAGTTTTATAGTTTAGCTCCACCTTGCGGTATTGCATCTCGTTGTACTTGCCATTGTAGCACGTGTGTAGCCCTAGACATAAGGGGCATGATGATTTGACGTCATCCCCACCTTCCTCCCGGTTAACCCGGGCAGTCTCGCTAGAGTGCTCAACTAAATGGTAGCAACTAACAATAAGGGTTGCGCTCGTTGCGGGACTTAACCCAANATAACTTATTTTGGTCAAGCCCTCGACCTATTAGTATCAGTCAGCTAAATATGTTACCACACTTACACCTCTGACCTATCAACCTTGTGTTCTTCAAGGGGTCTTACTAGCTTATGCTATGGGAAATCTCATCTTGAGGGGGGCTTCACGCTTAGATGCTTTCAGCGTTTATCCCTTCCCGACTTAGCTACCCAGCTATGCTCCTGGCGGAACAACTGGTGCACCAGAGGTCAGTCCATCCCGGTCCTCTCGTACTAAGGACAGCTCCTCTCAAATTTCCTACGCCCGCGACGGATAGGGACCGAACTGTCTCACGACGTTCTGAACCCAGCTCGCGTGCCGCTTTAATGGGCGAACAGCCCAACCCTTGGGACCTACTACAGCCCCAGGATGCGACGAGCCGACATCGAGGTGCCAAACCTCCCCGTCGATGTGGACTCTTGGGGGAGATCAGCCTGTTATCCCCGAGGTAGCTTTTATCCGTTGAGCGATGGCCCTCCCACGAGGTACCACCGGATCACTAAGCCCGACTTTCGTCCCTGCTCCACTTGTGGGTGTCGCAGTCAGGCTCCCTTCTGCCTTTGCACTCTACGAACGATTTCCGACCGTTCTGAGGGAACCTTTGGGCGCCTCCGTTACATTTTAGGAGGCGACCGCCCCAGTCAAACTGCCCACCTAACAATGTCCCGTCACCAGTTTCATGGCGTCCGGTTAGAATCCCAATACTGTCAGGGTGGTATCCCAAGGATGACTCCACTAAGGCTGACGCCCTAGCTTCTCAGTCTCCCACCTATCCTGTACAGACAATATCGAAACTCAATGCTAAGCTACAGTAAAGCTCTACGGGGTCTTTCCGTCCAATCGCGGGTAGCGAGCATCTTCACTCGCACTACAACTTCGCCGGATTTGCAGTTGAGACAGTGCCCAAGTCATTACGCCATTCGTGCGGGTCAGAACTTACCTGACAAGGAATTTCGCTACCTTAGGACCGTTATAGTTACGGCCGCCGTTTACTGGGGCTTAAGTTCACACCTTCGCTTGCGCTAAGTGTTCCCCTTAACCTTCCAGCACCGGGCAGGCGTCAGCCCCTATACATCAGCTTGCGCTTTAGCAGAGACCTGTGTTTTTGCTAAACAGTTGCTTGGGCCTATTCTCTGCGGCCTGCTCTCACAGGCACCCCTTCTCGCTAACTTACGGGGTCAATTTGCCTAGTTCCTTAACTGCAATTCTTCCGATGGCCTTAGGATTCTCTCCTCATCTACCTGTGTCGGTTTGCGGTACGGGCACTATTTCTCTCTCTAGATGCTTTTCTTGGAAGCAGGGAATCAGATACTTCAGTCTAAAAGACCTTCCCCATCACACCTCAGGATTGTTAAGACGGATTTGCCTATCTTAACTCCCTAAATGCTTAGACTAGCATTTCCAATCGCTAGCACATCCTATCCTTCTCCGTCACACCATCGATAATAACGATAATAGTGGTATTGGAATATCAACCAATTGTCCATCACCTACGCCTTTCGGCCTCGGCTTAGGTCCCGACTAACCCTGGGCGGACGAGCCTTCCCCAGGAAACCTTAGATTTTCGGCCTGTAAGATTCTCACTTACATCTCGCTACTAATGCCAACATTCTCACTCGTAATCAGTCCACCGCTCCTTACGGTACGACTTCAGCCCGATTACGACGCTCCTCTACCGCTCAAGTAATCTTGAGCCCGTAGCTTCGGTGGTAAGTTTGAGCCCCGGACATTTTCGGCGCAGGATCTCTCGACTAGTGAGCTATTACGCACTCTTTAAATGAGTGGCTGCTTCTAAGCCAACATCCTAGTTGTCTTAGAAATCCCACATCCTTTACCACTTAACTTACACTTTGGGACCTTAGCTGACGATCTGGGCTTTTTCCCTTTTGACCACGGATCTTATCATTCGTAGTCTGACTGCCGGACTAATAGTATATGGCATTCGGAGTTTGATAAGGTTCGGTAAGCGATATGCCCCCTAGCCCATTCAGTGCTCTACCTCCATTACTCATATCCGACGCTAGCCCTAAAGCTATTTCGAGGAGAACCAGCTATCTCCGAGTTCGATTGGAATTTCTCCGCTATCCACAGCTCATCCCATGCTTTTTCAACAGCAACGTGGTTCGGTCCTCCACGGGGTTTTACCCCCGCTTCAACCTGGCCATGGATAGGTCACCCGGTTTCGGGTCTACGGCATGCAACTAGTCGCCCTATTAAGACTCGGTTTCCCTTCGGCTCCGTACCTTAAGTACTTAACCTTGCTACATACCGTAACTCGTTGGCTCGTTCTACAAAAAGCACGTCATCACCCTCATAAGGGGCTTTGACCGGTTGTAGGCACACGGTTTCAGGTTCTATTTCACTCCCCTCCCGGGGTTCTTTTCACCTTTCCCTCACGGTACTTCTTCACTATCGGTCATCAGGTAGTATTTAGCCTTGGGAGGTGGTCCTCCCTGCTTCCCACAAGGTTTCACGTGTCTCGTGGTACTCTGGATCAGAACTTAGTAATTATAACTTTCACTTACGTGGCTATTACACTCTGTGGCGCAACTTTCCAGTTGTCTTCAATTAATCATAATTTCCCGTTATGTTCTGTCCGCAACCCCAGAGATAAATCTCTGGTTTGGGCTCTTTCCCTTTCGCTCGCCGCTACTAAGAAAATCGATTTTTCTTTCTCTTCCTCTAGGTACTTAGATGTTTCAGTTCCCTAGGTTTACCTTCCTGCAACTATTTATTCATTACAGGATACATGGGGTTTCCCATGTGAGTTCCCTCATTCGGAAATCTTCGGATCACTGGCTATGTGCGCCTACCCGAAGCTTATCGCAGCTTATCACGTCCTTCATCGGCTCCTGATGCCAAGGCATTCACCATGCGCCCTTTGTAGCTTGACCTTTTTATTACTCATTTACTGAGTAAGGTTATTTCAAAATTTATTACAAAGTTATTCACAAAGAATATTTTTGGCTTGTTGTTATTTTTATTCAT
>NZ_LT575472.1:117067-194567 GCF_900086595.1 Clostridium nigeriense | reverse complement strand
TCACTTAGACCGAATCTTTCCATTAATGTATTTCTTGCTATCTCAGTAGTCTTAGAAGATCTTATAATACTTATTACTTCATCAATATTATCAAGAGCTATTCTTAAACCTTCAAGTATATGTGCTCTAGCTTCAGCCTTATTTAATTCAAAAACTGTTCTTCTAGTTACTACTTCTTTTTGGAATTCTATATAATAACCCAATACTTGTTTTAGATTTAAAACTTGTGGCTCATTATTTACTAATGCAAGCATTATAACTCCAAAGGTGTCTTGCATTTTTGTATGTTTATATAGTAAATTTAAAACTACATTTGGATTTGCATCCTTCTTTAGTTCTATAACTATTCTCATACCATCTCTATCAGACTCATCTCTTAAGTCAGATATGCCAACTATTTTTTTATCTTTAACAAGATCTGCTATATTTTCAATAAGCTTAGCTTTATTTACTTGATACGGTATTTCAGTAACTATTATTTTATGCCTATTATTTTCTTCTTCTATTTCAGCTTTTGCTCTAACTATTACTCTACCTTTTCCTGTTTCATATGCTGCTCTTATTCCAGCCTTCCCCATTATAGTAGCACCAGTAGGAAAATCTGGACCTTTTATTGTTGTCATTAACTCTAATACAGTTGTTTCAGGATTATCTATAAGCATTATAGTTCCATCTATTACTTCTCCTAAATTATGAGGAGGAATATTAGTTGCCATACCAACTGCTATACCTGATGATCCATTCACTAAAAGGTTAGGATATCTTGATGGTAGAACTACTGGTTCTTTTTCCTCTCCATCAAAGTTCGGAATAAAATCAACAGTATCTTTTGTTATATCTCTTAGCATTTCAGCTGCTATTTTATTCATTTTTGCTTCCGTATATCTCATAGCTGCTGCGCTATCTCCATCTACAGAACCAAAGTTACCATGACCATCTACAAGCATATATCTCATAGAAAAGTCTTGTGCCATTCTTACAAGAGCATCATAAACAGAAGTATCACCATGTGGATGGTATTTACCTAATACTTCCCCTACAATTCTTGCGCACTTTCTATACCCCTTTTCTGGAGCTAATCCAAGTTCATTCATAGAATATAATATTCTTCTATGTACAGGCTTAAGACCATCTCTAACATCTGGAAGTGCACGACCAACTATAACACTCATAGCATAGTCAATATAGCACCTTTTCATTTCTTTATTTATATCAATTTCTACAACTTTTCCCTCATTTAAGCTCATGTACCTCACCTCACTTTAGTACTAAATGTCTAAGTTACTTACCTTCTTAGCATTTTTTTGTATGAATTCTCTTCTAGGTTCAACCTTATCCCCCATTAATATGGTAAATATTTCATCGGCTGCTATTGCATCCTCTATAGTTGCCTTTAGTAGTATTCTCTTATCTGGATCCATTGTAGTATCCCATAATTGAGATGCATTCATTTCTCCTAGACCTTTATATCTTTGAATATTAGTTGAATTATCTTTTCCACCAATTTCTTGAAGTAATTTTTCAAGTTCTTGGTCTGAATATGCATAATACTCCTTTTTATTCTTCTTAACTTGGTAAAGAGGAGGTTGAGCTATATAAACGTGACCACCATCTAATAGACCTCTCATGTATCTAAAGAAGAATGTTAATAATAGAGTTCTAATATGAGCACCATCTACGTCAGCATCTGTCATTATTATTATTCTATTATATCTCAACTTACTTTCATCAAAATCAACACCTATTCCAGCTCCAAAAGCTGTAACCATTGATTTTATTGAATCAGCAGTTAATATTCTATCTAATCTTTGTTTCTCTACGTTTAGTATCTTACCTCTTAAAGGTAATATCGCCTGGAATCTTCTATTTCTTCCTTGCTTAGCTGATCCACCCGCAGAGTCTCCCTCAACTATATAAATTTCACATTCTAACGGATCCTTAGATGAACAATCTGCTAATTTTCCAGGTAATGATGATCTTTCTAGAACTGATTTTCTAGTAAGTTCTCTTGCCTTTCTTGCTGCATCCCTAGCCCTTGCTGCCATAAGAGCTTTTTCTATTATTATCTTTCCTACGTTAGGATTTTCTTCAAGGAAAATATATACACCTTCCCCTACAATTGAATCAACTACACTTCTAACCTCTGAATTTCCAAGCTTAGTTTTAGTTTGACCTTCAAATTGTGGTTCTGGTATTTTAACAGATACAACTGCAGTTAATCCTTCTCTTATATCATCTCCAGAAAGATTTTTATCATTTTCCTTTATATGGTTAAACTTCTTACCATAATCATTTATAACTCTAGTTAATGCTGTCTTGAAACCTGATAAGTGAGTACCACCCTCAATAGTATCTATGTTATTAGCAAATGAATATAAATTTTCATTGTATCCATCATTGTATTGCAATGATATCTCAGCAATTATACCATCCTTCTCACCTTCAACATAAATTGGCTCTGGATGTAAAACCTCTTTATTTCTGTTTAAATATGCTACAAATTCTTTAATACCACCTTCATAGTGATATACATCTCTTTTATTTTCTTCTCTTTTATCTTCTAGAACAATTTTTATTCCCTTATTTAGGAATGCTAATTCTCTTAATCTATTTGATAATATTTCAAAATCATATTCTGTTTCTTCAAAAATATCTACATCTGGCTTAAATGAAACCTTAGTTCCATGTTCTTCTGTAGTTCCTATTTTAGATAAGTCAGATATAGCAACTCCTCTTGAATACTTTTGTTCCCATATATCGCCTTCTCTTGATACAGTTACTGTACACCATTCTGATAAAGCATTTACTACAGAAGCACCAACCCCATGTAATCCTCCTGATACTTTATATCCGCCACCGCCGAATTTTCCTCCAGCGTGAAGTACTGTCATTATTACTTCTACAGTAGACTTACCCATTTTAGGGTGAATACCTGTCGGCATTCCTCTACCATTATCAATTACAGTTATAGAATTATCCTCATTTATTGAAACTGATATTTCATCACAAAATCCAGCTAAAGCCTCATCTATACTATTATCAACTATTTCATAAACAAGGTGATGCAACCCTCTTGAACTAGTGCTCCCTATATACATTCCAGGTCTTTTTCTAACGGCTTCTAATCCTTCAAGAACCTGAATCTGACTTTCATCATAATTTTGATTGTTATTTTCCAACATAATCTCCTCCTTTAATGAAATTTATATTATAATCACATGAAGATTTAAAATTGGAATTATGGATTATAATCAATATTTGTTCTCTTTGTTAAAGTTGAAGATGATATTGGAGATAAATAAATTTTACTCATCTTATTTACTTCAGCTATAACAAAGGACTTTGGTTTCTCCTTAGAAATCCTTTCTACAAACCCATCTTCCTCTGCCATTCTTAAAAAGGCACTTGTATCTGAACTATACATCGTAGTTTGTAAATCAAAAATTCCAATTACATCCTTAATCGGAACAACTACATTTTCTCCTAAATGTAAAAACATTAGAATTCCTCCCTTAATTTAGGATTTCACCATCCTTAACCTTGAAGACCCTAGAACTACTATCCAAGTAATTAGTAAGATCTTCTATTCCCGTACAAGTTATTATTGTTTGGATTTCTCCAATGGTACTTAATATATATCTTTTTCTACTAAAGTCCAGTTCTGATAGTACATCATCTAGTAATAATACAGGATACTCAGATGTTAGTTCCTTTATTATTTTTAAAGAAGAGAACTTCATAGTAAGGACAGCACTTCTTTGCTGTCCTTGTGACCCAAAACTCTTAGTGTCTATATCATTAATTAGAACAGTAAAATCATCTCTATGTGGTCCTACACTAGTTGATCCCTTTTCAATATCTTTATCTCTATTCCTCTTTAATAGATCATAAAAGTTATTTTCTATATTTTTTAAGTCTTTTACTGTACTTATATATTTAAATTCTATATCTTCCTTTCCAGAAGATATATCCTTATGTATATTCTTTCCAAAAAAGTTTAACTTATTAATATAATTTAATCTATCTTTTATTATATTCTTACCAAACCCTGCTAATTGAATATCATATATGTCTAAAACATCCTTATCGATTCTTCTATTTTTTAGAACTATATTACGTTCATTTAAAACTTTATTATATTGAACTAAATTATAGTAATATTTAGAATCTAGTTGGCATAGTTCCATATCTATGAATTTTCGTCTTACTCCTGGAGAGTCTTTTATTATCCTTAAATCCTCTGGTGAAAACATAACAACATTAAAGTTTCCGAACAATTCCCCAATTTTGGATGCTTTAATTTTATTTATTCTTATTGCTTTTTTACCATCTTTAAGTATGTTAATATCAATAGTTTTATCTAATCTATCTTTACCAACTTGCACACTTACATAAGCATTTTCAGAATTCCAATTAATTAATTCTCTATCCTTGGAAGTTCTATGAGATCTGGCAAAGGCACAATAATATATAGCTTCAAGGATATTAGTTTTACCTTGAGCATTATCTCCCATAAATACATTTACATTTTTCCCCAGTGTTATATTTAAAGATTTATAATTTCTATAGTTTAATATTTGGATTTTCTTAATATACATTCTTTACACCTATTTTAATTATAACATATTAGAGGAATAAAAGTAATTGTTAGGTTAATAGCAATTAAACTACTTTATACTCTTCTCCGTTAAATTCTACTATATCACCAGGTCTTATTTTTTTTCCTCTTTGTGTGCAAATTTCATTATTTACTTTAACTAACTCATCTAGAATAAACATCTTAGCTTCAGATCCTAGTGATACTGCACCACACCATTTTAAAAAAGAATCTAATTTTATAAATTCAGTACTTATTTTAACTTCGTTCATTTCCAATTAAATGCATATAAATACAATTTTTATGCATATCTCCTTTCTATCTTAATAACCTTACTGGTAAAACAAGATATTTAGAATTGTCACTATTTTTACATTTTATTACACAAGGACTAACACCTGAAGTCATCTCTAAAACAACTTCATCATCTTCTATGTTTTTAAGAACATCCAATAAGTATCTTGAGTTAAATGCAATTTGAATAGACTCACCTTGCAAATTCACACTCACTTCTTCTCTAACTTTTCCCAATTGAGAATTAGAAGTTATTATTATAGTATCTTCTTGAACATCTAATTTTATTAAGTTACTATTACTATCTTTAGCCATTAAAGAAGCTCTTTCTATACAATTTTGTAGTTCTTGTTTTTTAACTTCTATAGAAATTTTATGTTCTTGAGGTAATAATGATGCGTAGTTAACGAACTTTCCATCTAATAATCTTGATATAACTTTAGTATTATTTAAATTAAATAATATGTGATTATTAGTGAAAGTTATCTTTACTATTTCTGATATATCCTCAAGAATTCTTGAAACTTCGTTTAAAGTTTTCCCTGGTATTACTACTTCTACAGTATTATCATTATCTAAAAATTCATTTCTTATAGCTAATCTGTATCCATCTAAAGCAACAAGATTTAAATTTTTATCTTTAACTTCGAATAATATTCCTTGTAATATTGGTCTTGTTTCATCCTGAGCAATTGCAAAAGATGTACCTCTTATCATACTTTTTAATATATTTTGTGGTACTTCAACTGCTAAATTCTCATTTATTTTTGTTAGTTCTGGATAATCTTCTCCATTCATATAAACTAAGTTAAATACTGACTTTTCACAAGTAATTTGCATAATTTCATTTTCTAATGTTTCTATAGTTATCTCAGAATTAGGAAGCTTTCTTATTATTTCTCCAAATATCCTTGAATCTATTACAAGCATTCCTTCTTCTATAACATTAGCTTCAACTTTAGTTTCTATTGAAACATCCATATCAGATCCTATTAATGTTAATCCATCTTTCTTAGCTGATATATATATTCCTTCTAGTATAGGCATTGTTGTTTTTCCAGTTATAGCCTTACTAGCTATTGAGATACCTTCTTGTAGTTTTTGTTTTTCACATATAAACTTCATATAAAAAACCTCCTTAAGTTATAAACATTTGTAATGATCAAAATAGTATAGATATATAGATTAATATATAGATAAAATTTAATAACAGTAGTAGTAGGGGCTGTTGATATGTTGATAAGTACCTCTAGCCCTTAAAAACACTAAAATATTTGTAAAAAAATATTGTGGATAAGTGAAGCAAAAATTACATATCTTATCCACAGTATTAACAAGCAATATTGTTATTATTAGTTATCCACAAACAATTCAATATACTTATGTACAGCTGTTAATTAATTTTGAGTGAGTTTCTTTGTTATATCATTTACTGTGTGTTGTAAACTTTCATCTGTATTTAATGTATCAGATATTTTTTCGTAAGCATGAATAACAGTAGTATGGTCTCTCCCCCCGAATTCTTCACCGATTTTAGGTAAAGACATATCAGTAAGTTTTCTACTTAAATACATTGCAATTTGTCTAGGATAAGCTACATTTCTAGTTCTCCTTTGAGATTTTAAATCTTCTACTCTAAGATTAAAGTACCCAGCAACAACATCTTGGATAACATCTATAGTTACATTTTTATTTTGTTTGTTTGATATTATATCCTTAAGAGCTTCGCTAGCTAACTCAACAGTAATTGGCCTATTAGTCAGAGAAGAATAAGCTACAATTCTAATTAAAGCTCCTTCAAGTTCTCTAATATTAGACTTAATTTTAGTTGCAATATAAACCATTACCTCATTAGCAACATTTAATTTTTCTACATCTGCTTTTTTCTTCAAAATAGCCATTCTAGTTTCAAAGTCTGGAGCTTGAATATCAGCAATTAACCCCCACTCAAAGCGTGAACGAAGTCTATCCTCTAGAGTAGGAATTTCCTTTGGTGGTCTATCAGATGATAGAATTATTTGCTTATTTGCATCATGTAATTCGTTAAATGTATGGAAAAACTCTTCTTGGGTTCTTTCTTTTCCTGCAATAAATTGAATATCATCTATAAGTAGTATATCTACATTCCTATATTTATTTCTAAATTCCTCATTTTTATCATCTTTAATAGCATTAATAAGTTCATTTGTAAACTTTTCTGAAGATACATATACTACTTTTGCATTAGAGTTATTTTGAAGAGCATAATGACCGATTGCATGCATTAAATGCGTTTTTCCAAGTCCAACTCCTCCATAAATAAAAAGAGGATTATAAGCCTTTGCAGGAGATTCTGCAACAGCTAAAGATGCAGCATGAGCAAATCTATTACTATTACCTATAACAAATGAATCAAAGGTATATTTAGGATTTAATGTACTAGACATCTCATCATTTACAGTAATAGAGGATTTATCATCAGCTTTTGTTTTCTTTTCTTCCTTTTCTTCAATTTCTTGAATATCAGATGCAACTATAAAATCTACGTTATAAACCTTAGAACAAGCAGCTTCTATAGAATTTACAACTAGGTCCTTATACCTTTTTTCTAATATATCTTGGGTAAAGGAGTTTGGGACACTGATTTTTATAGTATTGGAAGATATAGAAATAGGTTCGCAGCTTTTAATCCAAGTATTAAAGCTAACTTCACTCATTTCACCTTTTATAATATTTAATGTTTTCTCCCACAATGATTGAAGATCATTATTCATTGTATATCCTCCATAAAATTTTTTTTTAGTTTAAGATATATTAGTTAATAACAATATATCAACACATTTATTAACATGTTTTTTTTCATGTTAATAAGTATAATATAAATATGCACATGTTAATAATTATGTTGATAAAATAAAATTAAAAAAAATATCCACAATATAAGTATGTACATTTTTTCACATTATTAACATGGTATAAAAGCATTAATTTAGCTAAAAATAGAGTATAATAGATATGAAATAAAGAAAAAGCGAACAAGTTATTCACAATTTAATCCACAGGTGTGGATAACTTCGCTTAAAAATAAAATTATTCACATTCATTATTAATAATAACATAAGTTAAATAGAGTATTCAAGAAGTTATCCACAAATTATGTGATAATATTTATTATATTTATCAACAGAACTTGAAAATTATAGTGTATTGACATAAAAACCTGATATATATATAATAATAAGGTAAATTTAAAATTGGGATTATAGTTTTTACTATAGAAAATAGAGATTAAAGGGGGTGTAGTGAAATGTTCATGACATACCAACCAAAAAAGAGACAAAGAAAAAAAGAACATGGATTCAGAAAGAGAATGAAAACTTCATCAGGAAGAAATGTTCTAAAGAGAAGAAGACAAAAAGGTAGAAAAAGATTAACAGCATAAGGGCCGCAAATAGTGGCCTTTTTTCTGCAATAGCAGAAAAAAAGGAGTATAAGATTTCTAATGATGTACAGGTTAAGAAAAAACAATGAATTTAAATTAGTTTATAGAAGGGGGAAGTCTTTAGCTAATAATCTTTTAGTTATATATATATATAATAATAGAAGGAATAAGACGAAAGATGGGAATACTTATAATAAGGTAGGAATTTCAGTAAGTAAAAAAGTTGGAAATAGCGTTGTTAGAAGTAGGAGTAAACGATTGATAACTGAAAGCTATAGACTAAACGAAAAAAATCTTAAAACTGGTTACGACTTTGTTTTTGTAGCGAGAAGCGCTATAGAAGGAAAAAGCTTTTTTGAAGTAGAAGAAGCGATGAAAAAACTTTTTTCAAAGGCAGGCTTATATAAGCAATGAAAAAATTAATGTTGAAATCTATACATTTATATAGAAAATATATTTCACCAATGAGACCGCCGACTTGTATTTATGTTCCATCATGCTCAGAATATGCAATTGAAGCAATAACAAAGTATGGAGCGATAAAAGGTGGTTTTTTAGCTATAAAGAGAATTTTAAGATGTCATCCTTTTGCTAAGGGTGGATATGATCCGTTAAAATAAGGAGGTTGCGTGCAAAATATGATGAAATTCTTACAACCAATAACAAACTTTTTAACTGTTATTTTTGAATGGATGCACAATATTATACTAAATTTATTTAATTTAGAGCCAAGTGGTGTATCTTATATATTAACAATTGCCTTATTTACAATAATAATAAGATTGTTAATTCTTCCTTTAAATATAAAAGCTAATAAATCAAATGCAAGAATGCAAGAAATTCAACCTGAATTAAGTGCAATTCAAAAGAAATATGCTAATGATCCACAAAAGATGCAGGCTGAATATTCAAAGTGTATGAAAGATAATAATGTTAGTATGTTTGGAGGATGTCTTCCTACATTATTACCATTACCAATACTTTTTGCATTGTATTATGTATTTATGAATATAGATAGTTCAGCTGTAACTAACCCATCATTTTTATGGATACCAAATGTATTTGAAAAAGATCGTCTATTTATATTACCAGTATTAGCGTTCTTAAGCACATACTTACCAAGTTTACTTTTAACTAAATCTATGCCTAAGAATGAAAATGGTCCACAAATGAATATGGGATCTATGAACTTAATGATGGCAGGTATGATGGGAATAATGGCTATTAACTTTAGTTCTCTTTTAGTAATTTATTGGGTAATAGGTGGAGCTATTCAATTAGTTCAAACTTATTTCTTAAATTACTTACCAGCTAAGAAAAAGAAAGCCGCTAAGGAAGAAGAAGAACAGTTAAAGGTTATAGAAAAAGCAAAAAAAGCAACACCAAAGACTAAGAAGAAAAATTAAATTATTTAGTATTATTAGGTGGTGAATAGGGTATGAAAACATTAGAAATGACAGGTAAAACTGTAAGGGAAGCTTTAGAAAAAGCTTTAAAAGAATTAAAACTTACAGAAGATAGGGTTGAATACGAAGTTTTAGATGAAGGTTCTAAGGGATTTCTAAATCTTATAGGTACAAAACCTGCTAAAATATTAGTTAAGGTAAAAAGAGACTATAAGGAAGACGTAAGAGTATTTTTAAGAAATATACTTAATAATATGAACGTACAAGCAGAAATAAGAATTAAGGAAGAAAAGGACGTTGTTTATATTAATTTAAATGGTCCTAAAATGGGAATTATAATTGGATATAGGGGGGAAACCTTAGATTCATTACAATACCTAGCTTCTTTAGTTGTTAACAAGGATCATAGTGTCCCTTATAAAAAGGTAGTTTTAGATACTGAAAATTATAGGCAGAAGAGAGAAGAAACTTTAATTAGAGTAGCTGAAAAAACTGCATATAAAGTAAGAAAAACTAGAAGGCCTTATAAACTAGAACCGATGAATCCTTATGAAAGAAGAATAATACATTCTGCTTTACAAGATAATGAATATGTTTATACTTTCAGTGAGGGTGAAGAACCTCATAGAAGAATAGTAGTAGATATTAAGAGTTAAAGGTAGGGAGGCCGTAAGGCTTTCTTACCTTTTATTTTTGATATATTTATATCTATTTTATTTATTTTGACTTACTATAAATAGTTTTGTAAAATGAATATTAGTTAAAAAGGGATATACTATAAACATAGACTTATTTAAGTCAAGATAAGGAGGATTGAAATTGAAAGAGTTTGATACAATCTGTGCCATATCAACTGCTATAGGTGAAGGTGGAATAGCTATCATTAGAGTTTCTGGTGATAAAGCTTTAGAAATAGTATCTAAAATATTTAGGCCAAAGAATGGTAAAGATATTAAGGATATGAAAACTTATACTATGAGATATGGTCATATAGTTGATATAAATACGGAAGAGTTAATTGATGAAGTAATAATAAGCTACATGAAGGGGCCTAGAAGCTTTACAGCAGAAGATACTGTAGAAATAAATTGTCATGGTGGGGTTACATCTACTAATAAAGTATTAGAAAATACTATAAAGGCTGGTGCAAGACTTGCAGAACCTGGTGAGTTTACTAAGAGAGCATTTTTGAACGGAAGAATAGACTTATCTCAAGCAGAGGCGGTTATGGATTTAATTACAGCTAAAACTGAACTTGCTATGAAATCTGCATTAATGCAAAGTAGCGGATCTTTATCTCAGAGAATTAATAAATTAAATGAATATTTATTAAATGTTTTAGCATTAATAGAATATGCCGTTGATTTTACAGAGGATGATGAAGAAATAGATCCAACTATTCCAGTTAGAGTAAGAGAAAGTTTAGAAAATGCTTATGGAGATATAGAAAAGCTACTTAAGAGTGCAGATGAAGGAAAAATAATTAGAGACGGTTTAAGTTTAGCCATAGTTGGAAAACCAAACGTTGGGAAATCTTCATTACTAAACGTGTTATTAAAGGAAAAAAGAGCAATAGTTACAGATATAGCTGGAACAACTAGAGATGTAATAGAAGAGTATATAAATTTAGATGGAATACCTGTTAAAATTATAGATACTGCAGGAATCAGAGAAACTGAAGATGTGGTTGAAAAAATAGGTGTAGAAAGATCAAGAGAAAAAATTAATGAAGCTGATTTAGTTTTATTAGTTTTAGATTCCTCTAGGGAGCTAGATAGAGAAGACATTGAAATAATTGAAGCCATAAAAGATAAAAAAGCCATAGTTTTATTGAATAAAATTGATTTAGAAAATAAAATAGATAATTCTCTAATAAATAATTTTGAAAATATAATAAAAATTTCTGCCAAAGAAGATATTGGTATAGATGGTTTAAAAAATGAGATTAAGAATATGTTCTTTAGTGGTAAAATAGATAGCGAAAGCTTAATTATATCTAATTCAAGACATAAGCAGGCTTTAATTAGAGCAGGAGAAAATTGTAATGAAGCTCTTATAAGATTAAATAATAATGAATATTTAGACTTAATTTCAATATTTGTTACAGCAGCATTAAAGGCTTTAGGTGAAATTACAGGATCAGAATTAGAAGAAGATTTAGTTAATAAAATATTTAAAGAATTTTGTTGTGGAAAGTAGGAGAAGGATAAAAATGAAATATAACGCAGGAGAATATGATGTAGTAGTTGTTGGTGCTGGTCATGCTGGTTGCGAAGCTGCACTAGCATCAGCAAGAATGGGATTAAAAACATTAATATGTACTACAAATCTTGATTCTGTAGCGATGATGCCATGTAATCCTAATATAGGAGGAACTGCAAAAGGACATTTAGTAAGGGAAATAGATGCTCTAGGTGGAGAAATGGGTATAAATATAGATAATACATTTATACAATCTAGAATGTTAAATACCTCAAAGGGGCCAGCTGTTCACTCCTTAAGGGCTCAAGCTGATAAAAAGAAATATCAAAACAGAATGAAGAATGTATTAGAAACTCAAGAAAATTTATCTTTAAGACAATTAGAAGTTATAGAGGTAGATGTTGAAGATGGAAAAGTAAGAGGTGTTCTTACTAAAAATGGAGGATACTTTAGTTGCAAAGCTATTATATTAACTACAGGAACCTATTTAAGAGCTAGAATTATAATAGGTGATGTAACATATAATAGTGGTCCAAATGGATTATCAGCAGCTAATGAGCTATCTCAATCTTTAATAGACTTAGGTATAGAATTAAGAAGATTTAAAACTGGTACGCCAGCAAGAATAAATAAAAGAACAGTAGATTTTTCTAAGATGATAGAACAACCTGGCGATGAAAAAATAGTTCCTTTCTCATTTATGAGTGGGGATATTTCAAGAGAGCAAGTTTCTTGTTGGTTAACTTATACTAGTGAAGATACTCATAATATAATTAGGGAAAATATAGATAGATCTCCAATGTATAATGGATTAATAGAGGGGGTAGGTCCTAGATATTGTCCATCAATTGAAGATAAGGTAATGAGATTCCCAGATAGAGAAAGACATCAACTATTTATTGAACCAGAAGGTGAAGACACATTAGAAATGTATGTTGGTGGAATGTCTTCATCTCTTCCAGAGGATGTTCAATTACAAATGTTAAGAACAGTACCTGGACTTGAAAATGCAGAGATAATGAGAACTGCTTATGCTATTGAATATGACTCAATAGATCCAACACAATTAAAGCCTACATTGGAGTTTAAAAACTTTGAAGGACTATATGGAGCTGGACAATTAAATGGTAGTTCAGGATATGAAGAGGCTGCAGGACAAGGCCTTGTAGCAGGTATAAATGCTGCTTTAAAGATTAAAGGCAAAGAGCCTATGATTTTAACTAGGTCAGATGGGTATATAGGAGTTCTAATAGATGATTTAGTGACTAAAGGTACTAATGAGCCTTATAGAATGATGACTGCTAGAGCAGAGTATAGACTTCTTTTAAGGCAAGATAATGCTGATTTTAGATTAACTGAAATTGGACATAAAGCAGGTCTTGTAACAGAGGAAAGATATGAAAAATTCATAACAAGAAAGAACAATATTGAAAATGAAGTAAATAGATTAAAGGAGCTTCAAATAACTAATAAAAAAGAAGTAAATGACTTCTTAGTTTCAAAGGGATCAGTAGAACTAAAGAAGCCAATTAGTTTTTATGAACTTATTAAAAGACCAGAGTTAGATTACTTTAGTATGTCAGAATTAGATCCAGATAGACCAGAATATAATGAGGATATTGGTGAGCAAATTAATATAATCACTAAGTATGAAGGATATATAAATAGCCAATTAGAACAAGTTAATCAATTTAAAAAATTTGAAAAGAAGTTACTTCCTGAAGATATAGATTACAAGGATGTTAAGGGATTAAGAACAGAAGCTATACAAAAATTAAACAATATTAGACCAATAAGTATAGGGCAAGCATCTAGAATATCAGGAGTTTCTCCAGCAGATATATCTGTACTATTAATTTATTTAGAGCATCAATATAAGAAATAAGCTTTTATGGAGGAAATATGGAATATTTTCAAATAATGAAGGAAGCTTCTATGGAGGTTGGATTTGATTTAACTGAAAAGCAGTATAATCAATTTATAACATATATGAAGCTTTTACAGGAATGGAATGAAAAAATAAATCTTACTGCAATAACGGAAGATGAAGAAGTTATTAAAAAGCATTTTATAGATTGTATAAAGGCTTTTAAATCAAAAGCTGTTAGAAATGCTAAAACTGTTATAGATGTAGGGACGGGAGCAGGATTCCCTGGCCTACCTATAGCTATAATGAATCCAGATATTAGTGTAACATTACTAGATTCATTAAATAAGAGAATTAATTTTTTAAATACTGTTGTAGCTCAATTAGAATTAAAGAATGTTACAACTATTCATTCAAGAGCAGAAGATGGAGCAAGGAAACCTGAGCTTAGAGAAAGCTTTGATGTAGCAACATCAAGAGCAGTTGCTAATATGGCAGTTTTATCAGAATTTTGTTTGCCTTATGTAAGGGTAAATGGATATTTTGTAGCTCTTAAAGGACCAGCAATAGAAGAAGAGTTAAAAGAAGGACAAAAGGCTATAAACACTTTAGGTGGAAGTTTAGAAAATATAATAGAAGTAAATATCGAGGAATCTGATTTAAAGCATAATATTGTAGAAATAAAAAAGGTAAATAAATGCCCTAAGACTTATCCTAGAAAGGCAGGCACTGTAAATAAAAAGCCTATAAAATAAATATTCTACAGCATATACTAAAGAATTTAGTCGATATAGGATATAATGATTCAATATATGAATTCATTTGTAATTTTATAATATTTAATTAGCGAATTTGTCTTACAAAACTAGGAAATAAAAGAAGGAAATAATGAAGATAAATAGAATTTTTTAATTATTGAGTTTAGTGGTAATTTATTTTAATAAGGGATGGTTGGGTGCATATGAATAGAGAAATTACTAATATAAGTGTAGATAGGATATTTCCAAACACTTATCAGCCAAGAAGATTTTTTAATGAAGAGGCTTTAGAAGAATTATCTCAGTCTATTAAAGAGCATGGAATAATTCAGCCTATTACAGTTAGAAAAAGAGGAGAAAAGTTTGAATTAGTAGCAGGTGAAAGACGTTGGAGAGCTGCAAGAATGGCAGCACTTGAGCTAGTGCCATGCAATATAATTGAAATAACTGATACTGAGTCAGCAGAAATTGCTTTATTAGAAAATTTACAAAGAGAAGATTTAAATTTTATAGAGGAAGCAGAGGCTTATTATAATTTAATTAATGATCATAAATTTACTCAAGATGAACTTGCAAAGAGAATGGGAAAAAAACAATCTACTATTGCTAACAAATTAAGATTATTAAAACTTAGTCCTAAGGTAAGAGAATTATGTTTAGAAAATAAGCTAACAGAAAGACATGCAAGAGCTTTATTATCTTTACCTACTGAAGAATTACAACTGAAAGTTATAGAAAAGGTTATTAAGAATTCTCTTAATGTTAAGGCAACAGAAGAATTAATAAATAAAGAGTTATTAAAAATTGCAGGTGAAGAGTTAAACAACAAAGATAAGAAAAGAGTTAAGAGTGTTTTTCCTGCAAAATTATATGTTAATACAATTAAACAAGTGTTTGATAAATTTAACATACCTGCTGAATATAAATTTAAGGATGAAGAAGAATTTATTCAAATTACAGTATCTATTCCTAAAAAATAAAATGAAATTATTAAGGGTGAAAGCATTGGCTTTCACCCTTTTGTAATTTTAATAATTAAATTTTTATGATAACTTATATAATATTATTAAATAATTCACTAATTTAATAATATTTTATTATGTTAATCTTTCAATATGAATTAAAACTATATATAATATTATTATGGGAAGGGGGGTGAAGCTCTAAGATAGAGCTTTTTTATATGAAGAAAGTTTGTATATTTAATCAAAAAGGTGGAGTTGGAAAAACTACAACAAATATTAATCTATGTGCATATTTAGCTATGGAAGGATACAAAGTATTAACTATAGATATAGATCCCCAAGGGAATACAACTAGTGGCTTAGGATTAGACAAAAGAAATTTAGAAATGTCAATGTATGATGTAATAACATCAGATGCTTCTTTAAAGGAAATAATTTTAAAAAGCGAGCTAGTACAAAATCTATATATCGCGCCTTCAACTATGGAATTAGCAGGCGCAGAGGTGGAAATCATAGGTAAAGAAAATAGAGAAGTTATTTTAGCTAATAAAATTAAAGAGGTAGAGGATGATTATGACTTTATTTTCATAGATTGTCCACCATCATTAGGAGTATTAACAATTAATGCACTTACCTCAGTGGAATCTGTATTAATACCAATTCAATGCGAATTTTATGCATTAGAAGGTGTTGGGCAACTTATAAATACAATTAAACTTGTAAAAAAATCTTTAAATAAGGATTTAGAGATTGAAGGCGTAGTAATGACTATGTATGATTATAGAACTAACTTAAGTAATGAAGTTTTCGAAGAAGTAAAAAACTTTTTTAATGAAAAAGTTTTTGAAACAACTATTTCTAGAAATATAAGATTAGCAGAAGCACCAAGTTTTGGATTACCAATTATGTTGTATGATGAAAAATGTAAAGGTGCAGAATCTTATAAGGCTTTAACTAAAGAATTCTTAAGTAGGCAATAGTAAGTGGGTGATGATATGAATAAAAAGTCAGCATTAGGAAAGGGGTTAGGAGCTTTAATTCCTAACGAAATTCCAGGAAAAGAGAACAATAAACCTTCAGTTATTTCTTTAAATTTAATTAAGAATAATGATGATCAACCTAGAAAATCATTTGATGATGAAAAAATAGCTGAATTAGCACAGTCAATAAAGGAACATGGAATTATACAGCCAATAATTCTAAATAAGAAAAATGATTATTATGTTATAGTTGCTGGAGAAAGAAGATGGAGAGCAGCAAAGTTATTAGGATTAAAGGAAGTTCCAGCAATAGTAATGGAGTTAACTGATAAGAATATATTAGAAATTTCTTTAATTGAAAATATTCAAAGACAAGATTTAAATCCAATTGAAGAAGCTTTAGCCTACAAAAAACTTTTAAGTGATTTTAACTTAACTCAAGAAGAATTAAGTAAAAGAGTAGGTAAATCTAGAGTTGCTATTACAAATGTTATTAGACTTACTGGACTTTCAGAAACTGTAAAACAATATCTTATAGATGAAGTTATTACAGAAGGTCATGGAAGAGCATTATTAGCAATAGAAGATCCTAAATTGCAGTGTGAAATAGCTCAAAAAGTAATAGATGAAAAGTTATCAGTTAGAGAGCTAGAAAGACTAATAAAATTATCAAAATCAGATAAACCTGAGAAGAAAAAAGTAAGAGAGATTAATCCATATTATAAGGATGTAACAGATAGATTACAAAATTATTTTGGTACAAAGGTTAATATAAGTAATAAGAATAACAAGGGAAAAATAGAAATAGAGTATTATTCAGAAGAAGATTTACAAAGGATATTAGAAATAATTAATTTATAAATGTTTCACGTGAAACAAAATATGATAAGCTAAAAATAATGTTTCACGTGAAACATTATTGCCTTATTTCTTAAATGTATAGAGAGGAGCAATTAAATTGGAGAATTTAATTAACTTAATAAATGAAAATATATCTTTTATAGTTATTGGATTACTAGTAATTATATTATTACTTTTTACTATAGTTATTTCTTTAATAAGATCTACGAAAAAGCTTGAAAAGAAGTATAGAAGACTTATGAGAGGTGTAAACAATAAAAATCTAGAAGAACTTATTGTTTCAAAGTTAGAAGAAGTAGATAAAGCAATGGCTAAATCAGAAGAAGCTATAAACCAATGTGAGGTAATAAGAGAGGAAATCAAGGGTTGCGTAAATAAGGTTGCAATAATGAGATATAAGGCCTTCCCTGATGTAGGAAGTGATTTAAGTTTTTCAATAGCTATATTAGATTCACATAACGATGGTGTTTTAATTACTGGAATTTATTCAAGACACGATAGTACTACATATGCAAAACCTGTTGATAAGGGAATATCTAGATATGAATTATCAGAAGAAGAATCATATGTATTAAATGAAGCAATTAATAAAAAATAAAACTAAGAGAGCTACAGCAAGAAAATTTTCTTACAGTAGCTCTTTTATTATGGAGTATTGAGATATATTTAGTTAATTTAAAGCTAATATATTGGAATTATTTAAAACTTTATTTATAAAATGAAGTATCCCTTTTGATATGCAATCTGCTAAGGACATAACAGTATAAAGCCTAGTGTTTTGAAGAATTAAAAACTCATAATTACCAGAAATATTAACTATACCTGTAATACTTAAGTCTCCAATAGGAGGTAAATCTTTATTTAATGCAAGGCCTGGTGAAATAGGCTTACTATCAATAAAAACCTTGCCAATATTACTAGTTTTACCTAAGCATGAGTCAATAGCCACAATATAAGGATTATTAAAATTTACCCTAACCTTATCTATAATATCTACTAAGTTTTTTGCATGAACTGGATTTTCTAGAGAACCATAAATATAAATGCTTTTTTTTGAGGTATCTTTTATAGATGATTTTAATTTATATCCTACAATTGGACCAAGGGAATCGCCAGTACATCTATCAGTTCCAATGCAAATAAAAATTATTTGTTTATTATCATTTATTATGTTAATTAGTTTTTTATATAAAAACTCTCCAATCTCAATATAAGAATTTGGAGATAATGAATCTATTTCTAAATTAGTCATACTCATAATCAAACCTCCCTTATTTTTATTATTAACAATAAGGGAGGTTTGTATTCATTTTGAAATTTTACTTAATGAACTTATTGTATATTCAATATCTTTTTTATCATTAAAATAACTTAAACTTAATCTTACTGTACCAGTAGGGAAGCTCCCTATAGTTTTATGTGCGAGAGGAGCACAATGAAGCCCAGATCTATTTTTTATACCGTAATCACTATCTAAGATAAATGAAACTTCAGCAGTGTCCATATTTTTTATGTTGAATGATACACAAGAAGTATAATTATCATTTTTTAAATCTTCATATAATATTATATTGTCTATATTACTTAACTCTGAAACCAAGAATTTTCTTAAAAATTTATTTTTTTCATAAATAGAATTTAGTCCTTCTGATTTTATAAATTTAATTCCTTCCATTAAACCCACTATACCTGGCATATTTAGAGTTCCTGATTCAAATTTATCAGGTAAAAAATCTGGTTGGATAAGTGAATGAGATAAACTCCCAGTACCTCCTAAAGTGTAAGGGACACATATTTTATTTAACTCATCACTTATAATAAATCCACCAACACCTTGAGGACCAAAAAGACTCTTGTGACCAGTAAATGCCAAAGCACTTAAGTTTAATTCTTTGAAATCAATATCTAAAACACCAGCACCTTGAGCTGAATCTAAAATAAAGTAAATACCATTTTCCTTACATAGTTTTCCTATTTCCTTAATAGGTTGAATACTACCTATTACATTAGATGCTTGAGTTAAAATTATAAACTTTGTATTTGGCTTAATAGCATTATTAAAATCTTCGATGTTAATAAACCCAAAATTATCTGCATTTACTATGTCTAAATCTATTATGTTATTTTCTTTTAAATTAAATAAAGGTCTTAAAACTGAATTATGTTCCATTGAAGAAGTAATAATATGATCACCCTGTTTAGCGCAGCCAGCAATTAATGTATTAAGGGAGGTTGTTATATTATTAGTAAAAATTACATTATCTATATTATCAAAGTTAAAAAAATTAGCTATAGTATCTCTAGCTTCTAACAATAGTCTATTAGATTGCAATCCATTATCATGATTAGAGCGTCCAGGATTTCCTCCAACGGTAGTTAAAAATTTATATATAGAATCTACTACATTTTGTGGTTTAGGAAATGTAGTACTAGCATTATCCAAGTAAATATTATTCATAAAAATAACTCCTTTATAAAAATAGTAAAGTATATTAAAATTATAAATTATATTATCTTCATTTACAAAAATATATATAATATAATTAAATATAAATATAGATAATGAAGGAGGAAAAAATGAAATATTACATTATAGTTTTTAAAAATACTTTAGATGCAATGAACGGAGAAAAAATATTAAAAGAAGAAAATTTTATTTTTAAAATGATGCCAACACCTACAGCTATAACACAAAGTTGTGGGATATGTATTAGAATTGAAGAAAAAAAATACATAGATGAAATAATAGAAAGGAATATTCTAAGATATAAAAACATTTATACTAAAGAAGAAAATATATTTAAGGAAATAATATAGGAGAAATACTATGAATAATTATTTGACTTGGGTTAGTACTAATAAAGATGAACTTACTGGAAAGCTTTCTTTAAACATAGACTGGGATAAAGTTATTGAAAGTATAATATCTGTATCGGGAGTTGTAATAGGTAAGGTTATATCACTAATAATATTAATAGTTATTATGTATGCAATTATAAAAATAGGCGATAAAGCTATAGATAGGTTTGTTAAGAATCAGGCAAATAGTAAGCTAAGTTTTTCTATGGATAGACAAAAGGCGTTTACTGTTGGAGCTATACTTAAAAGCTCATTAAAATATATAGTTTATTTTTCTGGAGCTGCTATTGTAATTGGAAGTACATTTAAAGTTTCAGCTGGAGTTCTAAGTGCTATAGGGTTTGTTGTTGGTATAGGTGCTCAAAGCTTAGTGAAGGATATAATAAATGGATTCTTTATATTATTTGAAGATCAATATGGTGTTGGAGATTATGTAACTATAGGCTCATATAGTGGTATTGTGGAAAATATTGGAATAAGAGCAACTGTTTTGAGAGATTTTAGTGGGGATGTTCATAATTTACCTAATGGAGATGTAACGGAAGTTACAAACCACTCAAGGGGAGATATGAGATTTATGGTTGATGTAGGAATTGCTTATGAAGAAGACATAGATAATGCAATTGATGTTATTAAAAAAGCATGTAACAAATTTACAAATAAAAATAAAGATGAGTTAAAAGGAGAAGTTGAAGTTTGGGGAGTAATTGCTTTAAATGCTTCTAGTGTAACAATAAGAATAGCTGGTAAAGCAATACCAATGTCACAATGGAAGATGGAAAGAGATTTAAGAAAAGAAATAAAAATGGCATTAGACGAAGCTGGTATTGAAATTCCATATCCTAAAACTCAATTAGTAAATAATAATATTAATTAACTTAGGAGGGTTATTATGGTAGAAACTTTTGATTTAGGTGATATTGTTGAAATGAAAAAACAACATCCTTGTGGAAGCAAGCAATTTGAAGTGATAAGATTAGGTGCAGATATTAAGATAAAATGCACAGGATGTGGAAGAATAATTATGCTTCCAAGAAGCAAATTTCAAAAAGATGCAAAAAAAGTAGTAAATTAATAGTAATTAAAAATTATGTCTTGCAAAGAAAATTAAAAAATGTTAGAATATTTAATTGTAATCCCTGCTGTGTAAAGCACAGCCAAGGTCCGAGGGGAGGAGGTGAAAATGATGAGAAAGTACGAAACTATATTCATACTACACCCATCATTCGACGAAGAAGCTTGTAAAGCTGCAATCGAAAAATTTAAGGGTGTAATAGAAAACGGTGGAGGAACTATAGAAAATGTTGACGTTTGGGGTAGAAGAAAGCTTGCTTACGAAATCGCAAAAGTTAACGAAGGTTTCTATACATTAATCAACTTCAATGCTGATTCAGAACTACCTAAAGAATTAGACAGAGTATTCAGAATTACTGATGGTGTTATAAGACACATCATCGTTAAACAAGAAGCGTAAGAGGTGATATTGTCATGAATAAGGTGATACTTATTGGAAGACTAACAAGAGATCCAGAGTTAAACTTTGCTGCTGGAAGCGGTACTGCTGTTACTAGATTTAGTTTAGCAGTAACTAGACCTTTCAAGAAGGATGAAACTGATTTTATCAACTGTATAGCTTTTGGTAAAACTGGTGAAACAATAGCACAATATCTTACTAAGGGCAGACAACTAGCTGTTACTGGTAGCATTAGAACTGGAAGTTATGATGCTAAAGATGGAACTAAGAGATACACTACAGATGTAGTTGTAGATTCTTTTGAATTCATTGGTTCAGGTAACAACGGTGGTGCTGGAAGAGACCAAGGTTCATATAACAATGGATTTGGTGCTTCAAATATGGGTTCTGATTATTCAAATCCATCAAATGATTTTGGTGGAATGAATTTCGAGGAGGACATGACTCCTGTAGATGACGGAGATATGCCTTTCTAAAAGTCTAAAAAAAAGGAGGGAATTAGCATGAAAGATATGAAAAGATCTGGAAAAATGAGAAGATCTAAGAGAAAAGTTTGTGCTTTTTGCGTAGAAAAAGCTGAAGCAATAGATTACAAAGATATTACTAAGCTAAGAAAGTTCGTAACAGAAAGAGGTAAGATATTACCAAGAAGAATTTCTGGTACTTGCGCTAAGCACCAAAGAGAATTAACAACTGCTATAAAGAGATCAAGAAATATAGCATTATTACCATTCACAACTGAGTAATATAATTAACCCCTGGTTTTTCAGGGGTTTTTTGTTATACTAATACAAAAGATGTTTACAAATTATGTAAATAAATTTATAAGTTGTTGCATTAAAAGTGAATTATATTTAAAATATATATACAAGGGTATTAGTATAGGGGTGAACAGAGTGAAGAGAGAAGATTTAAATATAATGGCCAATATAAAGATGATAGAAAAATTAAAAGCTAATCTTTTATGTATAATAGGAGAATTCTATCACTTATTAACTAAGGGAAGTAATGTAGCTCAAGATGCAATTTTAAATTGCATATCAGGGGCTGTAATTATTTTATACGTATTAGCCCAAAAACTTGGATATTCGTGTGAAGATGTAGATGACGATATGAAAAAAAAGCTACAAGTAGGAATTTCTGAAGGACATGAATATGAAAATGATGGAAGGAGTTTAAGTAAACTTCAATTACATTTAAAGGAGCGCCATTAGCTTATGAAATGGAAAGAATTATTTGAAAAAAGGCATGAACTCATTAAACCTATAATTACACCAATTATTTTTGTATTAGCTTGTATAGGATTTTACTTTTTAAAAAGTGCTATTTTAGGAACCTTCTTATTAGTAATCTTTATAATATTCACTATTAGTGAATATAGAAGTAAAGAAAATGAAGAGGATAATATTGAAAGAGTTAGAGAAATAATTAATAATGATATTTCTAATAATATATTTAATTTAATATTTCCACTAGCAATAATAAAGGAATCAGGGGGAATTTTTTGGGCCAATAAAGAGTTTAAAAAGTTCATTCCAAATGAAGAACCCATAGGATTAAATGTAGTAAGTATTGCAAGAGGATTAAATTTATCTAGATTATTAACTTGTGATAGAGATTTACATCAAAAAATAAAAATAGCAGATCTATTTTATAAAATATATGCAAGTAAAATTGAAAATTCTAAATTAGATGAAGATTTGTATGTAGTTTATTTTAATGATATAAGTAGTAATAAAAATATGGAAAATACTAAGGAAAGTATTATGCTAATTGAAGTAGATAACTTATCTGAAGTATTAGAAACTACAATGGAAAGTGATAGACCAATGTTAGTTGCAGAAGTAGAAAAAACAATAAATGCATATGCACAAAGACTTAAGGCTATGATAACTAGATATGATTCTAATAAATATGTACTATCAGTACAAGATAGATATATAGATGATGAAATAAATAATAAATTTTCTATATTAGAAGAAATTTCTAATATAGATAGAGGAAATAAAGTAGAAGTTACATTAAGTATAGGTGTAGGTAGAGGAGGAACTTGTCCTTTAGAGAATAATGCCTTTGCAACTACAGCAAAGGAACTAGCCCTAGGAAGGGGTGGAGATCAGGTTGCTATTAAAAATAATGAAAAAATTAAGTTCTTTGGAGGAAATACTAGAGAAGTAGAAAAAAGAACTAGAGTTAGAGCTAGAGTTATTTCTCATACTTTAAAAGAATTAATATATGAAAGTAGTAACGTATTTATAATTGGTCATAAAAATCCAGATATGGATTGCTTTGGATCATCCATAGGTTTATCTTCTGTTGTAAGACAATTAGGGAAACCTTGTAACATAATATTAGGAAATGAAACTGTAGCAATAGATTATTTTTTACAAAAACTAAAAAAAGATTCAAGGTATGATAATCTTTTTGTGTCAATTGAAGAAGCTTATGAGCAAATTAATGAAAAAACTTTACTTATAATAGTAGATGTTCATAACTCAGGATATATTTTGGATCAAGCAATAATTGAAAAGGCTCAAAGAAAAATAATAATAGATCATCATAGAAGAAGTCCAGATATAGTTGAAGGAGCAATATTAAATTATATAGAAGTATATGCATCATCAACATCAGAGATGGTTACAGAGGTAATTCAATACATGGTACAAAAGCCAAACTTAACAACATTAGAAGCAGAGGGATTACTTGCTGGAATATTTATGGATACTAAAGGTTTTTCTTTCAAGGCAGGAGTAAGAACCTTTGATGCAGCATCTTTTTTAAGATCATTAGGAGCAGATACTATAGAAGTTAAAAAGATGTTTATGGATAATCTAGAAGACTTTTTAGTTATAGCTGAAACTATAAAAACAGCAGAAGTAAAAGATAATTTAGCTATAGCTGTAGCTCCAAAAGGATTAAAAAAATCCTTTATGGCAGCCAGAGCAGCAGATGAGTTACTTAATATAGCAGGAATTAATGTGTGTTTTGTATTAATACAAATAAAAGATGATATAGTAATTAGTGGTAGATCTATTGGAGAGGCTAATGTTCAAGTGATTCTTGAAGAATTAGGTGGTGGAGGTCATATGAATATGGCTGGAGCACAACTAAGTAATACTTCAATAGTAGAAGCTAAAAAAGCACTTAAAAAATCAATAGAAAAACATTTAAAGGTTGGTGAATAACATGAAGGTAATATTATTACAAGATGTTAAGAAATTAGGTAAAAAAGGTGATGTTATAGAAGCATCAGATGGATATGCAAGAAATTTTTTATTTCCTAGGAAATTAGCAGAAGAAGCAACAACTGCTAGTATGCATATATTAAATGCTAAAAAGGAAAATGAAAGAAAGAAGAAGTTAGCTGAAGTTGAAGCAGCTCAAAAATTAGCTTCAGAATTAAAAGGAAAAGAAGTTAAAATTGCAGCTAAAGGAAATAATGGAAGATTATTTGGTGCTATAACTAGTAAGGATGTAGCAGAATTAATAAATAAGGAATTTAAATTATCAATAGATAAGAAGAAAATTGTTATGGATACAATAAAGGTTGCAGGTAGCTATGATATAGAAATAAAACTATATCCAGAAGTATCTACTAAGATGAAAGTAACCATTGTAGAGCAATCATAAGGAGGACTAAGTTTGAAGACTTACGACGAAACAAATATAGAGAGTTTATTAGACAGTGAGTTATCTTTAGATGCACAAGCAAATGTAATAAATCAAATATTAAACAATGTATTAGATGAGGGCGCAGTAAGGGCTAGAATCGTAAGATTTAAACTACAAAAATATATAAACTCTCCTAATATATTAGAAAGAATATATGCTTTAAATGTAATAGCTTCAGATGGAAAGGGAGTTAAAACTGTTCCAAGTGAAGATGAATTACGTGGTGTACTAGAAGATACAATTTATTATATATCAGAAAATATAGCAAGAAAATATGTACAAAATAAAGTAGAAACCCAAGTTGAAAAAGCTCTTCAAGAAAGACAAGATAAATTTATGGATGATATTAAATTATCTATAATAAGAAAACAAAAGGGACCAGAAAGTTCAAAAACAACTAAGAAGCTAGAAAGACTTGAGGAACTAGATGCTAAAAAGATAAATAAAAATGTTATGAGTCTTTTAAGACCAGAAACTTTTGATGAAATTGTTGGTCAAGAAAGAGCAATTAAATCTTTAATTTCTAAAATGTCATCACCATATCCTCAGCATATAATTTTATATGGACCACCTGGAGTTGGTAAGACTTCAGCAGCAAGGCTTGCTTTAGAAGAAGCTAAAAATTTAAAATTTACACCTTTTGATGAAGATTCAAAATTTGTTGAAGTAGATGGAACTACACTAAGATGGGATCCAAGAGAAATTACAAATCCATTATTAGGATCAGTACATGATCCTATTTATCAAGGAAGCAAGAAAGATTTAGCAGAAGTTGGTGTTCCAGAGCCAAAGACTGGACTTGTAACAGAGGCTCATGGGGGAGTTTTATTTATAGATGAAATAGGAGAACTAGATGATATTCTTCAAAATAAATTATTAAAGGTTTTAGAAGATAAGAGAGTTGAGTATTCATCTTCATATTATGATCCAGATGATGAAAACACTCCAGAATATATAAAGTATCTTTTCGAAAAGGGTGCTCCAGCAGATTTTGTTTTAATAGGAGCTACAACTAGGGAGCCAGGAAAGATAAACCCAGCCTTAAGATCAAGATGTACTGAGGTTTACTTTGAACCTTTATCGGCAAATGATATTGTTGGAATAATAGAAAATGCTGCTAAGAAGTTAAATGTAACTTTAGAAGAAGGAGTTGCAGAATTAATTAGTAGATATACTATAGAAGGTAGAAAGGCTGTAAACATATTAGCTGATGCTTATGGGTATGCTTTATATAACTCAAAAGAAGAAAGTAAAGAAGTTACTTTAAAGGATGTAGAAGAGGTTATATCTATAGGTAGATATGTACCTTATGAAACTTTTGATGAAGTTGAAAAATATGAAGTAGGTCATACTTATGGATTAGGTGTAAGTGGATTTTTAGGTTCTACTTTAGAAATAGAAGCTGTTGCCTTTGAGTCAAAGAAACCTGGAATGGGAGTTATAAAATTCAATGACACAGCAGGTTCTATGGCAAAGGATTCAGTATTTAACGCAGCTTCAGTTATTAGAAAAATAACAGATAAAGATATAAAAGACTATGATATTCATGTAAATGTTGTTGGTGGTGGAAGAATTGATGGACCATCAGCAGGTGCAGCTATTACTATTGCTATAATAAGTGCTTTATTAGAAAAGCCTATAAGACAAGATGTAGCTATAACTGGTGAAATATCATTAAGAGGAAATATAAAGCCTGTAGGTGGAATATTTGAAAAGATATATGGAGCAAGAAGAAAGGGAATAAAACTTGTAGTTGTTCCTAAGGCAAATGAAAAAGAAGTTCCATTAGAGTTAAATGATATAGAAGTTAAATCTATTAATAGAATTGAAGAGTTAATGGATATAGTTTTTGAAAAGTAATTTAAATTAGGGCTGTCTTAGACAGCCCTTTAATTCCTTTAAACTACCTTTAGGAGTTTTTTACTTTAATTATAATATTTTTAATTGTATGGCAGTACCAATTTTATTCTATACAATAGAAATTTTTGATATAATATATTTATTATGAAAAGGAAGGAGGTTACAAATTGGATACACCAATAATGAGAAGTTTACCTCAAAGTTTAGAAGCAGAACAATCTGTTATTGGAGCTATGATAATAGATAAGAGTGCAATAGCAAAGGCTTTAGAAAAACTAAATGAGGAAGATTTTTATAGAGATGGTCATAAGGTTATATTTAAGGCTATTAGAGAAATGTTTTCTAAGGATATGGCTGTTGACCTTGTAACCTTGTTAGAATACTTAAAATCAACAGATATGCTAGAAAAATCAGGGGGAGTTACATATATATCAGAGGTAAGTTCAAATGTAATTACTACTGCAAATTTAGAGGCATATATTAAAATAGTAGAAGAAAAGTCAACTTTAAGGAAGTTAATTAAATCAGCTACTAGTATAATAGAAGAAAGTTATAATAAGCAAGATAAGGTAGAAGAAGTATTAGATTTAGCACAAAAGAAAATTTTTGATTTAGCAGAGAAGCAAGGATCTAATGATTATGAACCTTTAGCTAATGTTCTAGAAAGAGGATTCTTGGAAATAGAAAGATTATTTAATAATAAAGGATCTATAACTGGAGTTGGTTCTGGAATAAGGGATTTAGATGCAAAAACATCAGGATTCCAAAAGGGTGATATGGTACTTATTGCTGCAAGACCTTCCATGGGAAAAACAACTTTTTCATTAAATATTGCAGAACATGCAGCCTTAAGAGAAGGAAAGAGTGTAGTTATATTCTCTCTGGAAATGTCTAAAGAACAATTAGCATATAAGCTTCTATGTTCAGAGGCTAATGTAGATATGTTAAAGCTTAGAACAGGTAACTTAGATGATGATGATTGGGAAAGAATTGCAAGAGCTACGGGACCTTTATCTAAGGCTAGAATATACATAGATGATACTGCAGGTCTTAGTGTAATGGAAATGAGATCTAAGTGTAGAAAAATTAAGATGGAGCATGGCATAGATATGATTCTTATTGACTACCTTCAATTAATGAGTGGTAGTTCAGGTAGTGAGAGTAGACAACAAGAAGTTTCTGAAATATCTAGATCTATAAAGGCTTTAGCAAAAGAAATGGAGTGCCCTGTAATAGCTTTATCACAGTTATCACGTGCTCCAGAGCAAAGAGCAGACCATAGACCAATGCTATCAGACTTAAGAGAATCTGGGTCTATTGAGCAGGATGCAGACGTTGTTATGTTTTTATATAGAGATGAGTACTATAATAAAGAAACAGAAGATAAAAATATAGGTGAGTGTATAATAGCAAAACAAAGAAATGGTCCTGTTGGAACTGTTAAAATGGCTTGGATTGGAGCTCACAGTAAGTTTGCAAATTTAGAGCTTGTATATAAGGAATAAAGAGTAGGGCTGTTTTTAACAGCCCTTTAATGTAAAGTTTATATTTATAGTAGTATTTCTTACTGAAATACTTTATTTTTTATTTTTTTAAAACTACTTTAAGTAGGTGTAAAATTATTATAAATTCTTCATTTTCAAACTTTCGACAGTTTAACTATTTTTAATTTTAAAAATTTTTAAATAAATAAAATTAGCTTGTACCGAATTTTGGATAGTATCTATGTTTATTTTATTTAAGTAAAGAATTCTTTTAAATTTTAATAAATCATTTTTATTATTTTTTAAGGAGAGGTTTAAAATAAGAAAGTTATTTATGTATTTTAAAATTATTTCTTCTTTAGTAAGATCCTGAAGATATATGTATATATCATAAAAACTATCTTTATTTATAACTTTTACAATAGGGTTTATATTTTCTTTATTTTTATCAATTTCTATTATATTATTTTTCATAACTATCCCTCCTTATAAATAGTTTGCAACTTAAAAATAAAGATATTCTATGAGGATAATGGTCAAGTTCATAAATTATAAAAAAACAAGAAATTTATTTACAAAAAATATTATTTAGGAAGTGAAGATAATGAATAAAAAAATCGGATTTATAGGCTGTGGAAACATGGGAAAAGCAATTCTTGGAGGAATTTTAGCTTCAAATAAAATAAGTAAAGATGATATATTTGTGTCTACTAAAAGTGAAAATTCTAAAAGGCATATAGAAAAGGAATTTGAAGTTAAGACTACATTAAATAGTAAAGAAGTAGCAAAATTTTCAAATATATTATTTCTAGCAATTAAGCCTAATATTTTTAAAGAAGTATTACTAGGGATAAAAGAAGATATTAATAAAGATACTATAATTATTTCTATAGCAGCTGGAATAACAATGAATGATATGGAAGAGTGGCTTGGGGATGATTATAAGATAGTTAGAACTATGCCAAATACTCCAGCATTAGTAGGAGAAGCAATATCCGCTATTTGCCCAAATAAAAACATAAAAGAAAATGAATTAGAAGAAGTTTGTAATATATTTAATATGTTTGGTAAATTTGAAATATTAGAGGAAAAATATTTTCATGGATTTATAGCTCTATGTGGGTCTTCACCAGCATATGTATTTATGTTTATAGAAGCAATGGCTGATGCAGGAGTAAAGCTTGGAATTCCTAGAAATAAGGCATACAAAATGGCTGAGCAAGCTATCTTAGGTTCAGCAAAACTTGCACTAGAAACAGGAAAGCATCCAGGAGAATTAAAGGATATGGTTTGCTCACCTGCAGGTACAACGATAGAAGCTGTAACAGAACTTGAAAATGGTGGATTTAGAAGTACAATAATCAAAGCTCTAGAAAAATGTGCTGAAAAGTCTAAAAATATGTAATAGTAATAAATATCAGAGTGATTTCCACCTCGTTTCGCTCCAAGTGGATGCACTCTGATATTTATTAATTAAGAACTAATAGAAATAATACTTCATACTTCGGTATTATATAGATGATTAGTATATTACTTAGTTTAGATTTGTTATAAGTTATAACCTTAGCTATTTATTATAAATTTTAGATACACCTGTTTTGATGGCTGCTTCTTTAACTGCATTTGCAACGGATTTTTGAACATTTAAATCAAAAGCTTTTGGTAAGATATAATCGTAATCTAAGTCTTCTTTTTTTACAGAGTTTGCAATGGCATAAGCTGCAGAAATTTTCATTTCCTCATTAATCTCACTTGCTCTTACATCTAAAGCGCCTCTAAATATTCCAGGAAAGGCTAAAACGTTATTAACTTGGTTTGGAAAATCAGATCGTCCTGTACCAATAACTTTTATACCTGCTTCCTTTGCAGTTTCAGGGAAGATTTCAGGTGTTGGATTTGCCATAGCAAATACTATTGCATCCTTATTCATAGTTATAGCCATTTCTTTAGTTACTAAATTAGGCGCAGATACACCAATAAATACATCTGAATTAATAAGAGCATCTTTTAAACTTCCTTTTACATTATCTTTATTAGTTATTAAAGCTAATTCTTTCATAGAATCGTTTAAATAAGGCATATCTTTATTAATTATTCCTGTTTTATCACAAACAAGTATATTTTTGGCTCCAAAGGATATAAGTAATTTACAAATTGCAGTACCAGCAGACCCAGCACCATTTATAACTATTTTAATATTTTTGATTTCTTTTTTAACAAGTTTTAAAGCGTTTATTAAGCCAGCTAAGACAACTATAGCAGTGCCATGTTGGTCATCATGGAAAACTGGAATATCTAATTTTTCTTTTAATTTTTTTTCAATTTCAAAACAGCGAGGAGCAGATATATCTTCAAGATTAATTCCACCTAAAGATGGAGATACTCTAATTATAGTATCAACTATTTCATCAACATTTTTAGTATCTAACACTAAAGGGAATGCATCTACATCAGCAAATTCCTTAAATAGTATAGACTTACCCTCCATAACAGGAAGAGATGCTAATGGGCCAATATCTCCTAAACCTAAAACTGCTGTACCATCAGATATAACTGCTACAGTATTCCATTTTCTTGTATAGGTATAAGCTAAATCAGGGTTTTTATGTATTTTCCTACAAGGTTCAGCAACTCCTGGGGTATAGGCTAAGCTTAAATCTTTTGAGTTAGTTATTTTACAATTAGATTTAATTTGATACTTACCTTTTAACTCTTCGTGATATTTTAAAGACTCTTCGTAAATATTCATATATAAACTCCTCCTATAAATTATTTATATATTAATTATACGAACTATTTATATGTAATGCAAAATAATATTCGATAAATGCATTGAAAGTTTTTTTTCACTTTGCTAATATGTATTAGGATATTAATTTTTATTAAAAAAGGCTTGTAAAGTCTTGAAATAAGGAGGCAATTTTAATGTCAGCATTTGTTGTTTTAGGAGCTCAATGGGGCGATGAAGGAAAAGGAAAAATGACAGATTATCTTGCAGAAGAAGCTGAGGTAATAGTTAGATTCCAAGGAGGTAATAATGCAGGTCATACTGTTGAAGTAGGCGATAAGCAATATAAACTTCACTTAATCCCATCAGGAATACTACATGATAATAAATTAAATATCATTGGTAATGGAGTAGTTGTTGATCCAAAAGCTTTATTCACAGAAATAGATTACTTAGAAGAAGAAGGTGTTAAAGTTACGCCAAGCAAACTTATAGTAAGTGATAGAGCTCACGTTATAATGCCTTATCATAAAATTTTAGATAAGTTAAAGGAAAAAGCAAGAGGAAAGAATGACATAGGTACAACTGGAAAAGGAATAGGACCTTGTTATACTGATAAATTTGAAAGATGTGGAATTAGAGTTTGTGATCTTATAGATGAAGAAACTTTTAAAGATAAATTAAAGCAAAATATAGAAGCTAAAAATAAATATATAGTCAATGTTTTAGATGGAGAAAAATTAAACTATGATGAAATTCTTAATGAATATTTAGAGCTAGCTGAAAGATTAAGACCTTATGTTCAAGATACATCTGTAAGATTATATAATGAAATAAAGGAAGATAAAACTGTACTGTTTGAAGGAGCACAAGGAATGCTTCTTGATATAGATTATGGTACATATCCATATGTAACATCATCTAATACTACAGCTTGTGGAGTGGCAAGTGGTTCTGGAATTGGACCAAATATGATTACTAATGCTGTAGGTATAGCTAAAGCTTATACAACAAGAGTTGGAAAAGGACCATTCCCAACAGAATTAGATAATGAAATAGGAGAATGGATAAGAGAAAAAGGTCATGAGTATGGAGTAACTACAGGTAGATCAAGAAGATGTGGATGGCTTGATGCAGTTATATTAAAAACAACTGTTAGAGTCTCTGGATTAACATCTTTATGTGTTACTAAAATAGATACTTTAGCTGGACTTGATAAATTAAAAATTTGTATAGGATATAAATTTGATGGAAAAGTTATAGACTATTTTCCAGCAAGTTTAAAAGACTTAGAAAAATGTGAGCCTATATATGAAGAATTTGAAGGTTGGGGAGAAGAAGTAGCAGAAGCTAGAAGCTATGATGAACTACCTGAAAATGCAAAAAAATATTTAAAGAGAATAGAAGAAATTACTGGAACTAAGATTTCTATTGTTGGTGTTGGCCCAAGAAGAGATCAAACTATAAGAGTAACAAAGGATTTATAAAAATAAAATATAAAACTGTATTAAGTATACAAAAAAAGTATATTTAATACAGTTTTTTTATTATATATTAAATTATCCAATAAAAATATTTATAAATTTTTTATTGGATATATATAATATTAATAATCAATTAATAATTATTATTGACAAATAACTATAATATGGTAAAATTAGGTCAATATAAATTTTACAATATTAAAAATATTCTTTAAATTACATGGTGTAAAATAAATTTTAAATTTATTAAAGGAGGGATTAGGTTTATGACTACATTAAAGAAAGTATTAAATAATAAATTAGCGGAGCAAAAGAGACAAAGAAATAAGGAATTGAGATTATCAATGGCTTTGGGTGCTGCAGTTGGTGTTTTAACTGGGGTAGCCATAAGCTCTAAATCAGATAAGATCAATCATATTTTTAAGAAAGTAAAAGAAAGGAATTTAGAAGTTATGAGAATGGGTAAAGATAAATTAGAAAATTTTATAGATGAAAAGAAGATTGAAGCAAAGGATTTACAAAATGAAATAAAAAGAGATTTCAATGAAAAAAAGGACAAGGCAGAAGATTTTATAAATGAAAAAAAAGTTGAAACAAAGGCTTTTATAAATGAAAAAAAGGAAGATGCTGAAGAACTTAAGAATACTGTTAAAGAAAAATTCCATGAAGGAAAAGATGAAGTAAAAGAAAAAACAGAAGAAGCCAAAAATGAAATAAAAGAAAAACTAAATCATAAGTAGGAGGTAAGTATTATGGGATTTTTAAGATGGTTAGGTGGTATAGTTGTATTATTTTGGCTACTAGGATTACTACTAAGAATAGGTGGAGGTTTTATACATATATTATTAGTAGTTGCAGCTATTGTATTTATAGTTGACTTTATAACAGGTAGAGCTAATTAAGTATAATCAATATAAATATTAAGATTAAGGCTATGAAGAGGTATTTTATAACTTCATAGCCTTTTTTATTTAGGAAATTATAAATTAAATAATACTTGGAAAACATATTATTATAAACTTTAAGTAGGTTATTTATATAAAAATAGTAAAGTTTTTCATGAATAATTATAAAATAGTAAAATATTGTGATAAAATGAGTATATATAGAAAGAGAAGATTTGAGGGGTGATATTTTGGAAGAAAGAAGAAAACAATTATTTATAACAGAAATTTTATCTAGAGCCTTTAATTTATGTAAGGATAATGCTTTAGAAATTTTAAAGGTTATAGGAATATTTATTGCGCCAGCAATGATATTCCCAGTAATAATATTTACTACATTAATTACTACTGCTTTTTTAGGCGCTTCTATGTATTCTTATTCATATCCATATTACTATTTAGATGGAATATCAGCTGCATTAGGGGCAGGAACTATATTATTAGTTATAATAATAGCTATTTTATCAGCAATTCTTTCCTTATTTGGAATGTCAGTTATTACTAAGATTTTAGATGATTCAAATAAGGGAAATGAAGTTAGTTGGAGAAGTGCTACCAAATATGTTTGGGAAAGAAAATGGAGAATATTAGGGTTAAATATTTTAGTTGGTATTATGATTGTTGCAGCAATGATAGTACTATTTTTCCTAGGGCTATTATTATCATTAATAACTTTAGGTATAGGAGCAATTATAGTTATTCCTGTTATTCTAGCATTAATATTTATTTGTATTCCAATTACTAATTTATTTAATTCAGTTCTTATAGTAATGGATCTTGGAGTAATTGATGCAATGAGAGAGACATTCCTTTTATTTAAAAAAGGATATTTTTGGTCAACTATAGGAAGGCTAGCAGTTATTTCTGCAATTTATATAGTGTTAGCAATATTGTTAGGACTATTTGAAGTTTTACCTATTATAGGATTTATAATTACACTTTTAGGTCAATTTGTATTAACTTCATATATTTCTGCATATTTAAACGTATTTGTTTTAGATAGGGTTAATCCAAAGAGTGATGACATTTTTGGAAACAGTGGAAATGATAATAATTCAGGAGATAGCTTTATAGATCCAATTATCTAAAATATGGGAGTTGTTTAATTTATATTTTATATATTAAAGCTCTGTAGTGATACAGAGTTTTAATATTTATTGTTAGGAGGTATTTTATGGGGAAGGCTTATGAAAAAGAATATGAGTTACATTATTACGATGTAGATAAAAATTTAAAAGCTAATATGTCCATGATAATAAACATATTATCAGACATTGGAACCAAACAATCAGAGGAATTAGGATCTGGTATGGAAGACCTTGTTGAAAGTAATATGACTTGGGTATTTTATAATTATCATGTTAAGATATTTAGAAATCCAACATATAAGGAAAAACTTACTGTTAAAACTGAGCCAGTAGGATTTAAAAAGTTTTATGCCTTAAGAAATTATGAAATTAAAGATAGCAATGGTAATGTTATAGTTACAGCTAATGCCATATTTTTATTAATTAATTTAGAAAAAAGAAGAATGATGAGAATACCTAAGGAACAGTATGAAGTATATGGAGTGGAAAGTGATATTAAAGAAGAGTTTAAAATTCCAAGACTTGAAGCTATTACTAAATATAAGTACGAAGATACATTTAAGGTTAGATATTCTGATATAGACTCAAATCAACACGTAAATAATACTAAGTATGTAGATTGGGCTATAGAAACTTTACCAGAAGAAATAGTTAATAATTATACTTTAGATGAGATAAAAGTAACATTTGAAAAAGAATGTAAATATGGTGAAACTGTTAGAGTTCTTACAGATGTAAGGGAAGAAGAAGAGGCAATAGTAACTATACATAAAATTGAAACATTAGATAATAAAGAACTAACAAGATTAATAGCGTGCTGGAAGAAAATATAGAGTAAATGTATTGTTACAAAATAAAAAACGAAGAATGCAAAAAGTAAGGGGGATATTGTAAATAGCCCCCTTACTTTTATTTTCTTTCAGCTATATTTTTTGCAACAAAGTGACCAGAACTCCAAGCCCATTGAAGATTAAAACCACCACAGTCTCCATCTACATCTAAGATTTCTCCACAAAAATATAAATCTTTAACTACCTTTGATTCTAGAGTAGAAGGATTAACCTCCTTAGTATTAATACCACCAATAGTAACTTGAGCTTGATTAAATCCATTTGTATCTATGCAGTTAAATCTCCAAGATTTTAATGTATTTATTATGGATTTTTTGTGCTGCCACTCTAAATCATAACAAGGCATATGTAAATCTGGAATATTTGAAATTTTTAATACAGTAGGAATTAGTTTTTTATTAATAACACCAATTAATGAATCTATAACTGGTCTATGAGAAAACATAGCGAAATGTCCTTCAAGGAAGTTTTCTATTTCATTAATATCTTCATTAGGTAACATATCTACAAGTATTTCAACTTTTTTATTATTAAGTAAAGCCTTTGAGGCATACCCTGAAATTTGAAGGATAGGTGGTCCTGATATTCCGTAATCAGTAAATAATATTTCTCCAAGTTCTTTTCTTATGGCCTCACCATTTACTAATAAAGTTGCATATCCATCAAATTTTACACCTGATATTGATTTTAAATAAGGACTATCTAGCTTTAGTTGAACTATTCCAGGAATAGTTTTTATTATTGTGTGCCCTAAAGATTTTGCTAAATTATATCCCGAACCATCAGAACCAGTTTTAACAGCAGATTTTCCTCCACAGGCTAAAATTAATTTATTACATGTGAATAACTTTTTATCATCATTACTTGTGGATAACTTAAAAACTTTTCCCTTGTGGATATCTTTTACTTTACATTCTGTGTATAAAGGAATTTCTCTATCCTCAATAGCAAATCTTAATATATCTACAACTGAAGAAGCTTGAAGGGATTTGGGATACATTTTTCCGTTTTTTAGTTCTACAATAGGAAGGCCCAAAGATAGAAAAAAGTTTTCTGTATCTTCAACACTAAAAGTTGATAATACTTTTGAAAAAAATCCTGTATTTTCACTATGATAAGAAAAGAAAGGAAATGAAATAGTTCTATTAGAAATATTACATCTACCATTTCCAGTAGTTAAAATTTTTTTCCCTATTCGGTCAGTACCTTCAATTAGGGCAACATCTAAACCAAAATCCTTAGCAGTTATTGCAGCCATAAGTCCAGATGCTCCACCGCCAACTATAATTAAATCATGATGAATCATAATAAAACTCCTTAAAAAATAATATAATATTTGAAAGTATTTTTTGATATAATAAGATTATAATATAAATCTTATAAATAATTAAGAAGTTTAATTTAGCTAAAAGCCAATATTTTTCTAGGTTTTAATAGGTTTTATTAATATAAAAAGAAAAATAAAAAAAAAGTTGTGAAAAAGTGTTGACACTATATTAAAATTTATGTATTATAGTTAATGTGCTCGCCGGGAGAAAGGCAAGCATGAGAAATGAAATATGGCTCCTTGGTCAAGCGGTTAAGACACCACCCTTTCACGGTGGTAACAGGGGTTCGATTCCCCTAGGAGTCACCAAGTATGGAAGCATAGCTCAGCTGGGAGAGCATCTGCCTTACAAGCAGAGGGTCACAGGTTCGATCCCTGTTGTTTCCACCATATTGGCTCAGTAGCTCAGTTGGTTAGAGTGCCGGCCTGTCACGCCGGAGGTCGAGGGTTCGAGCCCCTTCTGAGTCGCCAATTAAACTTTAAAAATATGCTGGCATGGCTCAACGGTAGAGCAGCTGACTTGTAATCAGCAGGTTGTAGGTTCGATTCCTATTGCCAGCTCCAAAATTTCATGGCTCCTTGGTCAAGCGGTTAAGACACCACCCTTTCACGGTGGTAACAGGGGTTCGATTCCCCTAGGAGTCACCATTATGGAAGCATAGCTCAGCTGGGAGAGCATCTGCCTTACAAGCAGAGGGTCACAGGTTCGATCCCTGTTGTTTCCACCAATATTGGCTCAGTAGCTCAGTTGGTTAGAGTGCCGGCCTGTCACGCCGGAGGTCGAGGGTTCGAGCCCCTTCTGAGTCGCCACTTTTAAAGGTTAAAAATGCATATGGCTCCTTGGTCAAGCGGTTAAGACACCACCCTTTCACGGTGGTAACAGGGGTTCGATTCCCCTAGGAGTCACCAAGTATGGAAGCATAGCTCAGCTGGGAGAGCATCTGCCTTACAAGCAGAGGGTCACAGGTTCGATCCCTGTTGTTTCCACCATATTGGCTCAGTAGCTCAGTTGGTTAGAGTGCCGGCCTGTCACGCCGGAGGTCGAGGGTTCGAGCCCCTTCTGAGTCGCCAATTAAACTTTAAAAATATGCTGGCATGGCTCAACGGTAGAGCAGCTGACTTGTAATCAGCAGGTTGTAGGTTCGATTCCTATTGCCAGCTCCAAAATTTCATGGCTCCTTGGTCAAGCGGTTAAGACACCACCCTTTCACGGTGGTAACAGGGGTTCGATTCCCCTAGGAGTCACCATTATGGAAGCATAGCTCAGCTGGGAGAGCATCTGCCTTACAAGCAGAGGGTCACAGGTTCGATCCCTGTTGTTTCCACCAATATTGGCTCAGTAGCTCAGTTGGTTAGAGTGCCGGCCTGTCACGCCGGAGGTCGAGGGTTCGAGCCCCTTCTGAGTCGCCACTTTTAAAGGTTAAAAATGCATATGGCTCCTTGGTCAAGCGGTTAAGACACCACCCTTTCACGGTGGTAACAGGGGTTCGATTCCCCTAGGAGTCACCAAGTATGGAAGCATAGCTCAGCTGGGAGAGCATCTGCCTTACAAGCAGAGGGTCACAGGTTCGATCCCTGTTGTTTCCACCATATTGGCTCAGTAGCTCAGTTGGTTAGAGTGCCGGCCTGTCACGCCGGAGGTCGAGGGTTCGAGCCCCTTCTGAGTCGCCAATTAAACTTTAAAAATATGCTGGCATGGCTCAACGGTAGAGCAGCTGACTTGTAATCAGCAGGTTGTAGGTTCGATTCCTATTGCCAGCTCCAAAATTTCATGGCTCCTTGGTCAAGCGGTTAAGACACCACCCTTTCACGGTGGTAACAGGGGTTCGATTCCCCTAGGAGTCACCATTATGGAAGCATAGCTCAGCTGGGAGAGCATCTGCCTTACAAGCAGAGGGTCACAGGTTCGATCCCTGTTGTTTCCACCAATATTGGCTCAGTAGCTCAGTTGGTTAGAGTGCCGGCCTGTCACGCCGGAGGTCGAGGGTTCGAGCCCCTTCTGAGTCGCCACTTTTAAAGGTTAAAAATGCATATGGCTCCTTGGTCAAGCGGTTAAGACACCACCCTTTCACGGTGGTAACAGGGGTTCGATTCCCCTAGGAGTCACCAAGTATGGAAGCATAGCTCAGCTGGGAGAGCATCTGCCTTACAAGCAGAGGGTCACAGGTTCGATCCCTGTTGTTTCCACCATATTGGCTCAGTAGCTCAGTTGGTTAGAGTGCCGGCCTGTCACGCCGGAGGTCGAGGGTTCGAGCCCCTTCTGAGTCGCCAATTAAACTTTAAAAATATGCTGGCATGGCTCAACGGTAGAGCAGCTGACTTGTAATCAGCAGGTTGTAGGTTCGATTCCTATTGCCAGCTCCAAAATTTCATGGCTCCTTGGTCAAGCGGTTAAGACACCACCCTTTCACGGTGGTAACAGGGGTTCGATTCCCCTAGGAGTCACCATTATGGAAGCATAGCTCAGCTGGGAGAGCATCTGCCTTACAAGCAGAGGGTCACAGGTTCGATCCCTGTTGTTTCCACCAATATTGGCTCAGTAGCTCAGTTGGTTAGAGTGCCGGCCTGTCACGCCGGAGGTCGAGGGTTCGAGCCCCTTCTGAGTCGCCACTTTTAAAGGTTAAAAATGCATATGGCTCCTTGGTCAAGCGGTTAAGACACCACCCTTTCACGGTGGTAACAGGGGTTCGATTCCCCTAGGAGTCACCAAGTATGGAAGCATAGCTCAGCTGGGAGAGCATCTGCCTTACAAGCAGAGGGTCACAGGTTCGATCCCTGTTGTTTCCACCATATTGGCTCAGTAGCTCAGTTGGTTAGAGTGCCGGCCTGTCACGCCGGAGGTCGAGGGTTCGAGCCCCTTCTGAGTCGCCAATTAAACTTTAAAAATATGCTGGCATGGCTCAACGGTAGAGCAGCTGACTTGTAATCAGCAGGTTGTAGGTTCGATTCCTATTGCCAGCTCCAAAATTTCATGGCTCCTTGGTCAAGCGGTTAAGACACCACCCTTTCACGGTGGTAACAGGGGTTCGATTCCCCTAGGAGTCACCATTATGGAAGCATAGCTCAGCTGGGAGAGCATCTGCCTTACAAGCAGAGGGTCACAGGTTCGATCCCTGTTGTTTCCACCAATATTGGCTCAGTAGCTCAGTTGGTTAGAGTGCCGGCCTGTCACGCCGGAGGTCGAGGGTTCGAGCCCCTTCTGAGTCGCCACTTTTAAAGGTTAAAAATGCATATGGCTCCTTGGTCAAGCGGTTAAGACACCACCCTTTCACGGTGGTAACAGGGGTTCGATTCCCCTAGGAGTCACCAAGTATGGAAGCATAGCTCAGCTGGGAGAGCATCTGCCTTACAAGCAGAGGGTCACAGGTTCGATCCCTGTTGTTTCCACCATATTGGCTCAGTAGCTCAGTTGGTTAGAGTGCCGGCCTGTCACGCCGGAGGTCGAGGGTTCGAGCCCCTTCTGAGTCGCCAATTAAACTTTAAAAATATGCTGGCATGGCTCAACGGTAGAGCAGCTGACTTGTAATCAGCAGGTTGTAGGTTCGATTCCTATTGCCAGCTCCAAAATTTCATGGCTCCTTGGTCAAGCGGTTAAGACACCACCCTTTCACGGTGGTAACAGGGGTTCGATTCCCCTAGGAGTCACCATTATGGAAGCATAGCTCAGCTGGGAGAGCATCTGCCTTACAAGCAGAGGGTCACAGGTTCGATCCCTGTTGTTTCCACCAATATTGGCTCAGTAGCTCAGTTGGTTAGAGTGCCGGCCTGTCACGCCGGAGGTCGAGGGTTCGAGCCCCTTCTGAGTCGCCACTTTTAAAGGTTAAAAATGCATATGGCTCCTTGGTCAAGCGGTTAAGACACCACCCTTTCACGGTGGTAACAGGGGTTCGATTCCCCTAGGAGTCACCAAGTATGGAAGCATAGCTCAGCTGGGAGAGCATCTGCCTTACAAGCAGAGGGTCACAGGTTCGATCCCTGTTGTTTCCACCATATTGGCTCAGTAGCTCAGTTGGTTAGAGTGCCGGCCTGTCACGCCGGAGGTCGAGGGTTCGAGCCCCTTCTGAGTCGCCAATTAAACTTTAAAAATATGCTGGCATGGCTCAACGGTAGAGCAGCTGACTTGTAATCAGCAGGTTGTAGGTTCGATTCCTATTGCCAGCTCCAAAATTTCATGGCTCCTTGGTCAAGCGGTTAAGACACCACCCTTTCACGGTGGTAACAGGGGTTCGATTCCCCTAGGAGTCACCATTATGGAAGCATAGCTCAGCTGGGAGAGCATCTGCCTTACAAGCAGAGGGTCACAGGTTCGATCCCTGTTGTTTCCACCAATATTGGCTCAGTAGCTCAGTTGGTTAGAGTGCCGGCCTGTCACGCCGGAGGTCGAGGGTTCGAGCCCCTTCTGAGTCGCCACTTTTAAAGGTTAAAAATGCATATGGCTCCTTGGTCAAGCGGTTAAGACACCACCCTTTCACGGTGGTAACAGGGGTTCGATTCCCCTAGGAGTCACCAAGTATGGAAGCATAGCTCAGCTGGGAGAGCATCTGCCTTACAAGCAGAGGGTCACAGGTTCGATCCCTGTTGTTTCCACCATATTGGCTCAGTAGCTCAGTTGGTTAGAGTGCCGGCCTGTCACGCCGGAGGTCGAGGGTTCGAGCCCCTTCTGAGTCGCCAATTAAACTTTAAAAATATGCTGGCATGGCTCAACGGTAGAGCAGCTGACTTGTAATCAGCAGGTTGTAGGTTCGATTCCTATTGCCAGCTCCAAAATTTCATGGCTCCTTGGTCAAGCGGTTAAGACACCACCCTTTCACGGTGGTAACAGGGGTTCGATTCCCCTAGGAGTCACCATTATGGAAGCATAGCTCAGCTGGGAGAGCATCTGCCTTACAAGCAGAGGGTCACAGGTTCGATCCCTGTTGTTTCCACCAATATTGGCTCAGTAGCTCAGTTGGTTAGAGTGCCGGCCTGTCACGCCGGAGGTCGAGGGTTCGAGCCCCTTCTGAGTCGCCACTTTTAAAGGTTAAAAATGCATATGGCTCCTTGGTCAAGCGGTTAAGACACCACCCTTTCACGGTGGTAACAGGGGTTCGATTCCCCTAGGAGTCACCAAGTATGGAAGCATAGCTCAGCTGGGAGAGCATCTGCCTTACAAGCAGAGGGTCACAGGTTCGATCCCTGTTGTTTCCACCATATTGGCTCAGTAGCTCAGTTGGTTAGAGTGCCGGCCTGTCACGCCGGAGGTCGAGGGTTCGAGCCCCTTCTGAGTCGCCAATTAAACTTTAAAAATATGCTGGCATGGCTCAACGGTAGAGCAGCTGACTTGTAATCAGCAGGTTGTAGGTTCGATTCCTATTGCCAGCTCCAAAATTTCATGGCTCCTTGGTCAAGCGGTTAAGACACCACCCTTTCACGGTGGTAACAGGGGTTCGATTCCCCTAGGAGTCACCATTATGGAAGCATAGCTCAGCTGGGAGAGCATCTGCCTTACAAGCAGAGGGTCACAGGTTCGATCCCTGTTGTTTCCACCAATATTGGCTCAGTAGCTCAGTTGGTTAGAGTGCCGGCCTGTCACGCCGGAGGTCGAGGGTTCGAGCCCCTTCTGAGTCGCCATTTAAATTTGAGAACCATGCTGGCATGGCTCAACGGTAGAGCAGCTGACTTGTAATCAGCAGGTTGTAGGTTCGATTCCTATTGCCAGCTCCAAAAGCTTTAGATTATTCTAGAGCTTTTTTTGTTTTTAATAAATTATAAAAAATAAAATTATTTTAAATAAAAAGATATTAGCTGAAAATATAAGACTAAATAAAAAAACTCCTAATGGAGTTTTTTTATTTATATTAATTTATTAATTCTAAAAAAATTACATCAATAATTATTAAGATTATACTATTAATCTTTAACTAAGAATATTATCGTCTTTTTAAATTTAACTGAATTCTTATGTCTTCTGTATAGAACTTATATAATTTAAAGTTTCCTAGTAGTCTAGATGCTATTCTTTCAGTGTATGTTTCTCTTATGTCAAATAAACTTAAGTTAGTTGATATTAACATCTTTTTCTTTTTAAGAAGTTTTTTATTTAAGAGATTAAAGAATTCACTAGTAGTAAAGTCTGTTATTTGTTCAGCGCCTAAATCATCTATAATTAATAAATCACAATTTACTAATAAATCTTCTAAATCAAAATTGTTATCAAATCTAATTTCTCTTAAATTACTCATAAGCTCATCAACAGTTCTATAAACCACTAAGTATCCATCATCTAAAAGCTCTTTTGCTATACAGCAACTTAAAAAAGTCTTACCAGTTCCTGAGTCGCCGTAGAATAGTAGGTTTTCTTCTGTATTTATAAAGTTTGGAATATATTCTCCGCGTAAATATTTAAGTATATTTTCAATATTTTTTCTAGGAGAAAATCTATCATCTTCCTTTAACTTATGAGAAGAAAACAATGATAAATTAAAGTTATTAAAATTATTAGTGAAAAGAGAGTCTTTTAATTCTGAGTTCTTATAATAAAGCTGAACTAATTTTTTCTTATAGCAAGAACATCTTTTATTACCTATATATCCTTCATCTTTACATTTTAAACAATTATAATGAATATTTAAATAATCAGATGAATATCCTTTTTCAACTAAAGATTCACTTTTCTTAACTCTTAAATCAGTTATATCATTTTTATATTTTTTTAAGGTATCTTCATCCATTCCTTTTAATATAGCTAATGAAAGTCCTAGAGATTTTTTTTGAATTAAATTATCTAATTCCAATATTTCTGGATACTTTTCTTCTATTTCTTTACGTCTTTTTATTAAATTTTTTTCCTCTTCAGATCTAATATTTTCATATATTGATGTTAATTCTTTTTCATATCCTTTAATCATCAGTATCCCATCCTAACAATTTCTTTTCTAAGGCATCATAATCATAATCTCTGCCTTTAAAATTATCAAATCTTAATTTTGGCTTACTATTATTTTTAGAGTTATTATAAACTTTCTTGGCAGATGAATTTTTGAAATTAGCCTCTTTTTTTTCTATATCTTGTAGAGTCCTTAAGTTATCTTTATTCCAACTAGATAATATTCCATCAATATATTTAAAATCAGCTCTATTTAATCTTTGGAAGCAAATATCACAGGCTTTCTTTATTATGTCTAATGAATAGCCATAACTTGAAGTCCATTTCTCAAGAAGATCTTCTTGAGGTTTCATAATATCTGTATTTCGTATACCTAAAAATTTTAAGATTTCCCTATAGGTTCCCCATTTATCCTCTGTTTTCCTTATATAGTTTTGAGCATCATCAACTGTTTTAATATTCATTTCATTCCAAGCAATTGCTACTTTTTCTATATATCTAAAATTATTTTTTCCTTTAGAAGCACAATATTCTATTAAGATTAGTATTAGCTCAGAAGAAAAGTTAAAATCCTTTTTCCAACCAATATAAGTTTCAACTTCACTAGGGGATAGAGGCCTTCCTAATAATTTTCCTATATCTTTTAACATATAACCATTTGATGTATTTGTTAATTCTTCAACTAAATTAAATTTCTCTACATTGGCATTTCCCTCATCAGATAAATCAACAAATTCTATGTTAAAGTTCCCCATATTATCAATTGGTAATAGTTTTATAACTCCTTCTTCATTCCAATAATTTAGGGCATTTACAATATCTGATTCTAAAAGGTTTAATGATGTAGCTAAAACTGTAGAGTTAACTCCAGGCTCACCTGTAAAATTGTATTTAAGCATTAAAAGATAGACCTTAATAAATTCACCTCTTGCTTTTGGCATATATCTTTCAATAAATATATTGCTTACAGGTGTAAATTTTAAAGGCTTTGACTTAAACATAAAAGTGCTCATATTTACATTTACCTTTCTAAAAGTAATGATGCGATAATTCAATTATAACAAAGTGGAGAATTTGCCTCAACCTAAGTAAGAAATATAAATAAGAATATTATTTTAAAAGATGGAAAAACTAATAAATGTGTTTGTTACCTAAATAAGCGAAAGGAGTACTTATGGATATAAAAGGAGAAACGGTAAAGCAATATAGAATAATTAATAAATTTGCTTTACTAGTGAGCATTATAATAATTACTTTAAACATTAATACTTTCAAAGTTAATGCAAAAGCTAATACAAATTTAAATATAGACTTAAATAATAAAATTTATTCATTATCTAATAAAGGCTCAGATAATCTTTTAGATAATTTAATGGTTGCGTTAACTGGTAAAATTAACGGTTATGAAGTAGTATTAAATGAAAATGTTGTAGGATATACTGTTTTAGAAAATAATTTAGAAAATATAAAGAGTGAAGTTTTAAAAAAATATATAAGTGAAAACAGTATAAGAGAGGATATGGTTAAGTCCTTTGATATTAAATGGGATATAAATCTAAGAGAAGAAAGATTTGATGTTGAAATGCTTCAAACAAATAAAGAGGTAGTTGATAATATATATAATATAGCAGAGAAAGATCCAGAAAAAATAAGAATAAGTGTTAATTATATAAAGGAAGAAGTTAATAATATTAAGCCATCAACTATTATTATTCCAACAGAGGATTTATATTTAGGAGAAAGTAAAGTAGAAGAAGGACAATATGGATTGAAAAAAGAAATTAAAGAAGTTATCTCTGAATCAGGTAAAGTTGTAAATACAAAAACTATAAAGGAAGAAATAATAAAGGATCAAGTTAGTAAAAAGATTTATAGAGGAACAAAAAATCCTTATGAATATGGAGTAGCTTTTTTAAATCATCCTACTAGGGGGGGAGTCATGACCTCTGGTTATGGAGAGCGATGGCATTCATTTCATAAGGGAATAGACATTGCAGGAAATATTGGAGACGATGTATTTGTAGCTATGGATGGAGAAGTAATATATGCAGAATATAATGATGGAGGATATGGAAATCTAATTATAGTGAAGCACGAAGATAATATGAGTACATATTATGGACATTTAAGTGATTTTAATGTTAAGGTTGGAGATAAAGTTAAAAAAGGTAATGTTATAGGTAAAGTAGGTAACACTGGCTTTAGTACAGGTCCCCATTTACATTTTGAGTTAAGGGTAAATGATGAACCAGTAGATCCAACTAATTATATAGTACAGTAAAAGCTGAGTTATCTCAGCTTTTTTTATAAACAAAATGAAAGGTAAGTTTTTATTATACCTTTCATTTTAATATAGATTTAATATTAATTTTTCCATCACCTTGATAATTTTTAGGTATATCAGTTAATGATTCACAACCTACTTTTAATATTGATGATATATCTTTGGGAGTTAAGCCTTCATTTTCTTCATATATTAAAGCACATACTCCAGCTATATAAGCAGCAGCTAGTGAAGTACCGCTGAAGGTTTTGTAGGATAAATCTAATTTAGATGGATATAGCTTCTTTCCATCTTTTTCGGAAAGAAAGCTTGTATCAGAATTTAAGGAAATTATATCAACGCAAGCTGCACACATATTAGGTTTAGAATCCTTTCTTATAGAACCAGCTGAAGAATAAGTATAAGGTTTTATATTTGCAGTGGAGTCGTATCCTGCAACTGTTATACAATTATTACAAAGGGCAATACCTGTAATAGAGCCATCTGCATTTTTATTACTTCCACTTGGAATTATACAAGTTATATTTTTACTAACTACTAAAGAAATCATTAAGTCAAATAAACTTTGAAAAAATATATTATAAGTTAACATTTCAAAAGGAAGACAAAGAACCTTTATATTATTCTTTTCATCTTCTTTTGATAGAAGTTCCATAGCATATAGAATATCTGAAAAGTATCCTTTACCTGTTTTATCAAAGGCTTTATAAGAATATATTTTACATTCAGGAGCTATTCCACTATACATACCATTAGATTTTTTCCCATTGCCAGCAATAACTCCAGCTGTACATGTTCCATGTCCGTTATCATCATAGGGATATTTTAAATTATTAACTAAGTCTGTAAAGGATGCTATTCTATTATAAGGAGTAGTTAAATCCTGATGAGGATAAACTCCAGAATCAATAATGGCAACTCCTATACCCTTCCCCTTACTTCTACTTTTATTAGAGAGTCTAACCTTATTTGCAGTATTTACACTAATACCACATAAAAATAAGTACTCATCAAAACAAATATATTCAACTTCAGGATATTCTAAGAGCCTTTGAATGCCCTTAGAGTTTAAATTAGCTGATATTATTTTACAATGTTCAATATGATTTATTACATTACCCTTATAGAAAGAAATTTTTTTTAATAAACTTTCTTGAAATCTTTTATATTTAATTAAAATCCTATAATTATTATAGGGTTTCGATTTTATACAAGACTTTAAGTTTGGCTCTAATTTTCTACTTAAAGAAAACATATTATACTCCTAAAATTGATTACAATATATATTATATTAAAAGGTTGATTTTTGTTAATACAATAAATTATTATATGAAGAAAGTGGCTTATATAAGTTCATTTATAACATTGATTATCTATAAATCAACGAAAACTTACATATACCACTTTGAACTAAAAGGGCAATTTACCCTCTCCATTTAAATATAATTATTCCAAGTATCATAATTCCAATTCCAAGAAACTCTCTAAAGCCAAAGGAAATTCTTTCTGTTCCAAATAGTCCAAATGCATCTACTATTCCGGCAGAAGCTAATTGAGCTACTAGTATTGTTCCTATTCCTATAGTTGCACCCATAGAAGAAATACTTCTTATAACAGTGAAAATTATAACAACACCTAGAACCCCACCTAATAAATAAAGCTTATTTACTTCTTTTACTGCTTTAAAACTTCCCTTACCAAAAAATATTACAATTATTAAAGTAATAATTAAAGCAGTACCTTGCACTATAACATTTGTTTCCCAAGTTCCTACCTTTTCCTCAAGTCGTGTATTAAACACCCCTTGTAATGTCATAGAAATTCCAGATACTATTGCATAAATTATTGCTAACATCATATCACCTCTAAGGTATTATGCCCCTTAGAAAAAATAAATATTAAAAAAACCTTCTATATTAATATAGAAGGTTTTTTTTCTTAGATTGTTAAAAATGATTCTTTAATTTGAGTTTCTGAATAGCCTAAAGTTATTCCTAAGCTTATGAAATCTTCAACAAGTGTTATATAATGATCTTCAGAAGGGGATATAATTAAATCATTTAAATCTATAAATAAATTTAAAAATTGATCGCTTAAGCAATAATCATTTGGCTTAATTGGAATTTCTTCAACGCTATCGTATTTTCTGTCTATGCCAATAGTGATTATATTAGAAAAGCAATCTAAGTATTTTTCGAATAAAACTGATTTGTTTAATTCTTCATCTTCTCCAATCCAATACTTATAACATTTAGTTTCATCAGCTAGATGACTAATCTTTGTATGTAACTCTAAGTGCTTTCTAGCCCAAATTTTATATTCGCTTAATGTGTTATCAATATTAAGTTGTGTATTTCTTTCTCTTTGTTTTTCAAAAAAAGAATTAATTTCCATAAAGCTCCTCCTGTTTTTAAGGATTAACATATACTATTTTACAGAATTAAATTCAAATTGAAAAGTGTGGAAAACGAATACAAAAAAATAAATTTTAAATATTTTAATATTTAGAAAATAAAAAAAGGGGATTATAAATTACCCCTAATTATATGATCTTTATTTTTAGTGCTTTATAGCAACTTTTATTATAAATATAGATTCTTTTTTAAAGGATAACTCTTAACTAAGGTTTCTCTTTTGTTATTAGAGAATTTCCATAGCTCAATTCTATCAACCTTTAAAGTTTCACAATTTGATTTAAAGTTTACTTCTCCATCGAATTTTTTCATATCCTTTGGAATAAAGTTAAGATTAGCCAGGGAAATATGCATTTCTGGTTCCCCATTACCTTCTTGAACATTAAATCCGTGTAGTCTTAATGTATCGTTTACTAATCTGTTTATTCTCCTAATATATCCAACATCTTGAATTTTCATATTTAAGGTTTTATTAGTTTCTGAAACAGAAACTTCTTGAGATAATTGAACCTTAAAATTCTTATATGGTTTAATTATTTTATCTACTACAACATCTAACTTATCTATATTTGGATTTTCAATTACTTCTAAAGGTATATAAGGGGCTGGGGAATTTCTATTGGCCCTAAACTTTTTAGAAAGATTCTTTTGTATAGGATTTAAATTTTTATAAGATTCATCATCAAATAATGCAACTAAGTAATATTTCATAGCTTCAGCCTCTCATAATGTATTAATTTATATACATTTTAAATGCGTATAAACTTTGTTATAAATTATAACATATTACAGAAAATTTAAAAAGATTATATGATTTAAAAATTTAATGATAAATTTAACCTAAAGTAAGGAAAAAAGCCTTTTGGAAGAAAAAACTCTATTTAATTAAATTATTTTTATGTTATAATGTTAAATGTAAGTTTTAAGAAAGTTACATAGAATGGATAAATGTTGAAATAATAGGAAAGATTAATATATATAAATTATGATAAGGGTGAAACGGATGGAAAAATTAGTAATAAATGGAGGAAAAGTTTTAAAGGGCTCAGTTGAAATAAATGGCGCTAAAAACTCAGCAGTTGCAATATTGCCAGCAGCTATAATGGCTAGTGAGGGAAAATGCGTTATTGATAATGTGCCTGATATAGAGGATGTACATTGCCTTGAAAGAATACTATCTAGTCTTGGGTGTACAGTAAATAAGTTAGATAATAATACTTTAGAAATAGATGCTACAGATGTTAGAAGATTTGAAGCATGCACTAATGATGTAAGAAGAATGAGAGCTTCATATTATTTTATTGGAGCTTTGTTATCAAGATTTAAAAAGGCTAGGGTAGAATTACCAGGGGGATGCCCTATTGGTGTTAGACCAATAGACCAACATATAAAAGGCTTTGAGGCTTTAGGTGCTAAAGTTACTATTGAGCATGGAGCTGTTACTGTTGAAGCTGAACATTTACGTGGAGCAAATATATTCTTTGACGTTGTTACAGTTGGAGCAACTATAAATGTAATGATTGCGGCTGCATTAGCAGAAGGAACAACTGTACTTGAAAATGTTGCAAAGGAACCTCATGTTGTTGATGTTGCAAACTTCTTAAATTCTATGGGAGCTGATATTAAAGGTGCTGGAACGGATGTAATTAGAATAAGAGGAGTAGAAAAACTATCAGGATGTAATTATAGTGTTATTCCAGATCAAATAGAAGCAGGAACGTTTATGATTGCTGCAGTTGCAACAAAAGGTGATGTAACTATTAAGAATGTTATTCCTAAACACTTAGAACCTATTGCAGCTAAATTGATAGAAATGGGAGCTATAGTTGAAGAAGGAGACGATAGTGTTAGAGTTTATGTTGATGGAGAATTAAAAGGAGTTAATGTAAAGACTGCTCCATATCCAGGATTCCCAACAGATGTTCAACAACCAATGTCAGCATTACTAAGTATTGTACCGGGAAAGAGCTTAATTGCTGAAAGTATTTGGGAAAGTAGACATAAACATATAGATGAACTTAAGAAAATGGGAGCGACTATTAAAGTTGAAGGTAGAACAGCTATAATAGAAGGTCAAGAAAAGTTAGTTGGAGCTAGAGTTATAGCAACAGACTTAAGAGCTGGTGCAGCTATGGTTATAGCTGGCTTAGTGGCAAATGGTATTACTGAAATATTAGAAATTGAGCATATAGATAGAGGATATCCTCATATTGAAAACAAATTTTCAGCCTTAGGAGCAGATATTACTAGAGCTGTAGAAGAGTAATATCTGACGGGGGATGGTGAGATGAAGTTTTGTTCATTATATAGTGGAAGTAGTGGAAATAGTATTTTCATTGCTTCTGAAAATGCAAAGATTTTAATAGATGCAGGTTTACCAGGAAAGAAAATAGATGAGGCTTTAAAAAGCATTGGAGAAGATCCTAAGGATTTAGATGGAATTTTCGTAACCCATGAGCATTCAGATCATATTAAAGGTATAGGGGTTTTATCCCGTAAGTATGATATTCCTATATATAGTAATGCAGATACATGGACTGTTATGGAAGGATTAATAGGTAAGATAAAAGAACACAACATAAGAATAATGGATAGAAGATCTACTATGTCTATAAAGGATTTAGATGTAATTTCATTTAATATACCTCATGATGCAGTAGCACCAGTTGGATATACAGTTCATTGCAATGGTAAGAAAGCTAGTGTTACAACTGATTTTGGAATATATACTGAAGAAATAAGGGATAATATAAAGGATTCAGAAGTTATATTACTAGAAAGTAATCATGACATAAACATGTTAAAGTTTGGACCATATCCATATGCTCTAAAAAGAAGAATATTAAGTGAAGTTGGCCATTTATCAAATGATGATTGTGGCAAAGCAATAGTAGACTTAATAAATTATAAGTCAAATAAAAAAATAATTTTAGGACACTTAAGTGGAACCAACAATCACCCTGATTTAGCATTAGAAACTGTTATTGGCGTTTTACGCGAAAACAATATTAAGCAAAGAGAAGATATTGATTTGACTATGGCTAATAGGCATTGTCCTAGTGAAGTAATAGTAGTATAATCAATTGAAATAAAATACTTATAAAAAACCATATAAAAAGGAGAATGGAATATGAGTTTATATAAACAATGGACTGATATGGTAGTTGAATATGTAAAAGTAAGAGGAGAACAAGCATTTTGGGATGAGTATATGGAAATTGAAAAGTCTATATACAAAGAAATATTATCAAAACATACTGAAAGTTTCACTTTTACAATAAAAGATTTAGCTGAAAAACAAGATACAACAGTTGAATTTGTTATGGGATTTATTGATGGAGTTAATGATAGCTTAAAGAATCCTTTAGATTTAGAAAACTTAACAGATGATGAAGAAATAACATTAGAAGTAGATTTAGAAAAATTATATTTCAATATGTTAGATGCTAAAGCTGAATATTTATATAACTTACCACAATGGGATGGAATATTCTCACCTGAAAAGAGAAAAGAAATTCAAAAGCAATACAGAGAGTCTGTAATAGTAAGAAATGAAAATAAAATAGGAAGAAACGATCCTTGTCCATGTGGAAGTGGAAAGAAATATAAAAAGTGTTGTGGAAAATAGTTTTTATATAAAGGCCTACTTAATGTAGGTCTTTTTTTGCTTCTAAATATACATTTGTAAAGAATATTTTTTGTATATGTATTATAATAAAATTATCTTATATTAATGGGGGGGATTATATATGGATAAAAATTTAAAATGGGTTAAGGAACAAAAAATACTAAGAACCATAGAGTCTCTTAATAAAAATAATATGAATGGCTACTTAGTTAATACAAAAGAAGAGTTAATTGAAAAAATTAAGGACTTAGTAAAGGAAAATTCTACAGTTAGCTGTGGAGGTTCTATGTCTCTATTTGAAACAGGAGTTATAGATCATTTAAGGAGTGGGAGATATAAATTCTTAGATAGATATGAGGAAGGTTTAAGTAGAGAGCAAATAACAAAATTATTTAAAGAAAGTTTCTTTGCTGATGCATATTTTGCAAGTAGCAATGCTGTAACAGAAGACGGTAAGTTATATAACGTTGATGGAAATGGAAATAGGGTTGCAGCTATGCTTTTTGGACCTGAAAAGGTAATACTTGTAGTAGGAGTTAATAAAATAGTAAGAGATATAGATGAAGCAATTAAGAGGAATAAGGAAATATCAGCTCCAGCTAATGCAAAGAGATTAGATAAAATTACACCTTGTTCTAAGGTAGGATATTGTATGGAATGTAAGGGTAAGGATAAGATTTGTAGGGAATTTACTATCATAGCAAGTCAAGGAAATAAAAATAGAATACATGTAATTTTTATGAATGAAGATATAGGATATTAATATTAATTAAGATTAAAAAAATAATACAGAGAATTGAGAAGGAATTCTGCTTAAAAGCTGAATTTCTTTTTTTATATAAATTAATATTGTGGCAAAAATTATAATCTAAAATAATTATATTATATAGGAATTAATAGGGTAGGAGATTATAATGTTTGAAATGTTTCCTTTTTTATTTAATAATTTAATGGGAATTGGATCTAATGCAAATAATGTTAATAATAATTTTAATGGAAATATGTATAGTGGAAATACTGATAATGGAAACTATAAATATGGTACATTCACTAACGGAAATGATATAATTAATATATTTAGTGGTAGCTTTGTAGGCACTTTTAGCAGTATATTTAATGAGGTTTTTACTACATTAGTTTCTAATGAAGGACTAATAGATAGTATAGTAGATTCTGTATTAAATAGTGATATTGTAAGTTCTATTATAGAGGAAGAAGAAGAGGAAGAACTAGAGTTAGACTTTAGGGATTATGGTGATAGATATCTTATTGAAGGAAAACTAGAAGTAGATAATAAAAATGATATAGACATAGATTATGAAAATGATCATATAAGTATAAAGGTAAAAAGAGAAGCTTTAAAATCAAAGGGATTAGATATACTACAAGTTAAAGGTAATGAGTATATTGAAAGAAGCTTTTATGTACCAAGAGTAGATCCCAAAAGAGTTCAAGCCGTATATAATGCAGATGTTTTAAGGGTATATTTAAAGAAGCTACCAGAAGTAGATGAAGGAACTACTATAATAGATATAGAGGATTATACTAATGCATCAAATTAATTAATAAATAACTAAAACTTATGAGGAGAAAATGGGATGAATATAACAATAATTTCAGTTGGAAAATTAAAAGAAAAATATTTAAAACAAGCAATAGATGAGTATTCAAAAAGGTTAAGTAGGTATTGTAAATTAGAAATAATAGAGTTACCAGATGAAAAGACACCTGATAATGCATCAGAAAAAGAAGAACAACAAATAAAAGATAAAGAGGGAGATTTAATCCTTTCAAAAATAAAAGAAAATATGCATGTTGTTGCTATGGACTTAAAAGGGGACAATTTAACATCAGAACAATTTGCATCCTACATAGAAAACTGTGGAGTTATGGGAAACTCTAATATAGCCTTTATAATAGGAGGAAGCTTAGGTCTTTCACAAAAGGTAATAAAAAGGGCTAATTATAAGCTTTGCTTTTCAAAAATGACCTTCCCACATCAATTATTTAGGGTAATGCTTTTAGAACAAATATATAGAGGTTTTAGAATAATGAAAAATGAACCGTATCATAAGTAAATTAGGTTTATAGTCTTAGGTGTTGAAATAACTTACTTAAGGCTATTTTTTTTTGCGAAAATATCTATAGTACTAAATATTTTTATGTACTTAAAACAATTTGAAATTAACATAGATTTAACATAAAAAAATACGAAATATTACGACAAATTATGATAAAATATTTAATGGACAAAATAAGCACCTATTCGAAGGGAGACATAGGAATGATTAATAAGAAAATGCATAAATTATTTTCAATGCTTTTAAATATTTCTAATAACTTAAAAGATGGAGGAAAATATTTTTATGATTATAAAATTAATGAAGAGAAAGATCTTGATGTGTTTAGATTAAAAATGAAAGAATTTGAGGATAAAGGTGATGAATTAGTTGATGAATTAACTAAGGAATTAATTAACCTTTTTATTACTCCAATTGAACGCGAGGATGTTTTAGAACTTGCATCTCACATAGATAATATTCTTAATGGATTTGAAGAATGTGCCTCTCGTTTTTACATATATAAAATATATAAGATAGACAGTTATATGTTAGAATTTAGTGATTTATTAAATAAATGTGTAATTGAAATATATGATGCTGTAGAATTACTTTCACAAAAAAGGCTTACAGAAATAAGACAACACACAATTAAAATTAAGGAATATGAGAAAAAATGTGATGTTATTGAAAGAAATGCAATTAAGGAGCTTTTTGAAATAGAAAAAAATCTTTTTACGCTTATTCAATATAAAGAGATTTATGAAATTCTTGAGAATATTGCTGATGAGTGTCAAAAGGTTGCAAAAGTTCTTGAAGCAGTAATAATGAAAAACGCATAAGGAGATATAAAATGACATCATATTTATTAGTTGGCTTAACTGTTATTCTTGCATTATTTTTTGACTTTATTAATGGATTTCACGATACTGCAAATGCAATTGCAACTGCAGTTTCAACTAAAGCATTAAGTCCAAAACGTGCAATAATCACTGCTTCGTGTATGAATTTTCTTGGAGCAATACTTTTTACAGGTGTTGCAAAAACAATTGCTAAAGATATAGTAGATGTTGCAAATATACCTGATTTAACAGTAGTTATAATTGCTGCACTTATTTCAGCAATAGCTTGGAATCTTATTACTTGGTACTTTGGAATACCTAGTAGTTCGTCTCATGCACTTATTGGCTCAATTGCAGGAGCAGCAATAGTAGCAGCAGGATTTGGATGCATAAATTTAAACGGATTTTTAAACATAATTAAATCATTAATTATATCACCTATACTTGCTCTTGTTGTAGGATATATAGTGTTTACTATTTTTAAATACTTATTTAAAAATTTAAATCTTTCAAAGGCAAATAGAGGATTTAGAAGAATTCAAGTTGTTACAGCGGCAATTCAATCTTTTGCTCATGGAACTAATGATGCACAAAAATCAATGGGGATAATATCAATGGCTTTAGTAAGTTGTGGACTAGCTAAATCAGGAAGTATTCCATTTTGGGTTCAAGTTTGCTGCGCTGCAGCTATGGCACTTGGAACTTCAGTTGGAGGATGGAAAATAATAAAAACTGTAGGAACACAAATTATGAAAATAAAGCCTGTTAGTGGTGTTGCTGCGGATTTATCTTCAGCAATAATTATATTTGGGGCATCAAAAATTGGACTACCTGTAAGTACAACTCATGTTATTTCATCCTCAATAATGGGTGTTGGTTCTGCTCAAAGTGTTAAAGCAGTGAAATGGGAGACAGGTAAAAGAATGGTAGTAACTTGGTTTATTACACTTCCAATATCAGCTGCAATTTCAGCAATAATATTTAGTATAATAAAAATATTTTTATAATTATTTAAGATAAATGAGAAGTATATTATATAATGCTATATCTTTTTAGGATATAGCATTATATTTATTTTATATTAGTATCTTGGTTATAAAAAACTAAACTTTTAATACTACTATTAGTTAATAAATCGCTAAATTATAGTGAATATTTCATCTTCATTAAGTCTTGATTTTGGTAGTATAGCATTAAAATCATCTTCAGCTCTATAACCAATAGGTACTATTGCAATTGGTTTTAATCCCTTTTTGTCTAATTCTAGTTCTTCTGATAATATTTTAGAATCAAATCCTTCCATTGGAACAGCATCAATACCAAGCGCTGCAACACCAAGTAAAAGATTACCTAGGTTTAAGTAAACTTGTTTATCAACCCATTCTTGTAAGTCTTTAGCATCATCTTTATGGATATTAACAAAATTACTACGACCACTATGCATACCATTTTTAAATTCTTCATTAGCAAAACGTCCATCTTGATTTTCTTTTTCTAAAATATTTTGTAAAAATTCATCATCTATGGAAGTCTTTGAGCAAAGTACAATAACATGAGATGCATCAACTACCTTTTCTTTATTAAAAGCAAAGAATCCTTCAGTGCTTTTACTTATATTGTTTTTTCCTTCTTCAGTAGATGCAATTACAAAATGCCATGGTTGTAAATTTACACTTGATGAGCTAAGTCTTAAAAGCTCCTTAATTTGTTTTATATTTTCTTCAGAAATCTTCTTTGTTTTATCAAATTTTTTTGTAGAGTAACGATTATTCATTATTTCTATTAAGTTCATATATAGTCTCCTTATTGCTTCAATATATTAATTAGCAGAATATTTTTTGCTTCTGCTACTGTATGCTATAATAATAACAACCTACTATCAATTGAACAAGTATGTACTTTAAAGTAAGTACTATCAAAAAGGATATTAACTGTTAAGGAGAAGAGTATGAAGGATAAAGAATGTTTAAATACAAAAGAATGTAGAATTACTTGCCCTATGGAGTTTGCTATGACTCAAATATCAGGGAAATGGAAACTGATTATTCTATGGCATATTTATCAAAAAGAAGTCATTAGATATGGTGAATTAAAGAGAGCTGTAAATAAAATTACTGATAAGATGTTGAGCAATCAATTAAAGGAATTAGTTAGAGATAAAATAGTTCATAAAGAAGTTTATCAAGAGATTCCATTAAGAGTAGAGTATTCTTTAACAGAGTATGGAGAGTCTTTAATTCCTATAATGAAAATGTTGTTTAAGTGGGGAGAAGAATATATAAGTAAAATGTATTATTCAAAGGATAATTAAATTTTTAATACTAGATATATATAAATTTATATCTAGTTTAGATTGTGAATATTGTGCATTTAAGTTATATTATTTTTATGGAGATGAATTATAATATAGATTATTAAAAAGGATAGGTGGAAGTTTTGAATCAAAACAGTGTTAGTACAGATAAGCTACTTGAAATAATTAAATTACAAACTGAAGTAGCTCAACAGGGAATTGATATGGGTAACATTATGGATATAGTAGTAGAAAAAACTCAGGTTATTACTAATTCAGATGGTGCTTCAGTGGAATTAATTGAGAAAAGTGAATTAGTGTATAGCGCTGCTTCTGGAATAGCTGAGAAATTTTTAGGATTACGATTAGATATGGAAAATAGTCTTTCAGGAGAATGCATTAAGATGAGGGTTCCTTTAATTAGTAATGATATAGAAAGTGATAATAGAGTTAATAAAAATGCTTGTAGGCAAATTGGCATTAATTCTATGATTGTGATGCCATTAATTTGTAATAATATAGTAGTTGGAGTATTAAAGGTTCTTTCTGCTAAGGCAGAGCACTTTAATGAGGAAGATATTAAGATATTAGAGCTTATGTCAGGACTAATTGCAGCAGAGATGTTTAAGGCAATGAAAAATGATGATAGTGAGTTATTTTATAAAGCTACCCATGACAGTCTTACAGGAATATCAAATAGATCCTTATTCTATGACCGTTTAAGACAGAAGTTATCACGAGCTTTAAGAAAAAATGAGGAATTTGGAATTATTTCTCTTGATATGGACGGGCTAAAAGAGATTAATGATAATTATGGGCATAGGGCTGGGGATGCAGCAATTAAGGAACTTGCTTTTAGAATTAAGAGTTCAGTAGGGGAGCTAGATACAGTTTCTAGACTTGGGGGAGATGAGTTTGGAATTATTGTTGGTAATGTAGTTGATAGAAATAATATAACAGCATTAATTAATAATATAGACAATGAAATTACAAAACCCTTTGAATTTGAAAATTTTAAAATAAACCTTAGAGCTAGCATAGGCTATGCACATTTTAAGGAGGATGGCATTGATCTTGAAGTCTTAATTGAGAAAGCGGATAAATCAATGTATGAGGTTAAAAGAAAGCGTAAGGGAATAGGTAATATACGTTGATTTAGTGAATACATAAGAATTAAATTTAAATAATACAGTTTATATTGACTAGACCCTAGGGGCTTAGATTAGCATATAAGAGAGAGGTGATTATATGTTAATAAATGAAGTTTGTAATATAACAGGATTAACGAAGAAAGCAATTTCTTACTATGAAAAACAAGGTCTAATACGGCCGATAAAGGCTAGTAATGGATACAGAGATTACTCCAAAGAGGATATAAACTTATTAAATGAAATATCTTTATATAGAAAATTAGACATATCTATAAATGATATTAAGATAATAGTAAGTAGTACTGATAAAAAACATGTTCTTAATAAAATTATTGACGATAAAAAGAAAAGAGAAGCTAAATTAAAGATAGAAAAAATATATCTAGAAAAGCTTATAAATAATAATTTTGATAAAGAATCAATAAGAGAATTAAATGAAGAAATAATGAATATTGAAAAAAGTAATGGAGAGTTTATTAAAAGGGAAATGGTTAGGGCTTTTCCAAGCGGTTTAGGAAAGTATTTATCACATCATTTTTCACCTTATTTAAATGAGCCTCTGGATACATTAGAAAAGTATAACGCTTGGATTAGAATAGTTGAATTTTTAGATAGTATTCCAGAAATAAAGGTACCTAAATTTATTGAAATGAGTTATGAAAATATAACAGATGAAATGCAAAAACAAATAAATGATAATGTTAAAGATGAAATGAATAGATTGTTTAGTGCAACAAAAGATGAGTTAGAGGATTATAAGAAAACTTTAGTAGATAGAATAGAAAAGCAAAATAGTAAATCATTATTAAAGATAATGACACCATTTTATAAATTTAAAAAGCAAATAAATGAATTTTTTAGTAGTAGTGGATATTATGATATATTAATACCGAATATGAAAATATTAAGTAGTGAGTATAGAGAATATCATAATAATCTTATGGAACTAAATAATAAGTTATCTAAAGAGTTAGGTATTAAGTATGATGAAAATATGCGTATAGTAATAGATAACAAATAGAAATACAAATTATCAGTATCTGAGAAAACACAGCTCTTACCTATAGTAAATAGGTAAGAGTTTTTTTATATAAGTTTAAAATATAACTATTCATTAACAATTATTGACAAGAAAGATTTGGTGGGATATAATTCCATAGCCTTAAGAAAAAGAGAGTTTTGATTAACTAAATAGTTAATTAAAATTACAATAAAGGGAGGGGTATTATGGAATGGAGAATATTAAAAGCCACATTTAAAAGAAATCTAATTATTAATTTAAGAGCATATCCAAAGGATTTCTTTATAGGGAACTTGCTAACAGGTGTATATACTGTAATTTCTGCTTTGTTTATGTACAAGATGCTTTTTGATGGTAATATAACGGAAGAATTTATACAGTACACAAGCACTGGGGATTATATGGGATATATAATTTTAGGAAGTTTAACATATCTATTTGCTGTTAGGACATGTCTAAATGTAAGTAGGAGCCTTATTACAGAATTAAGAGAAGGAACATTAGAAAGCTTAATGATAGCACCCTTCAAAAGAATAGAGTATTTCTTAGGAAATATGCTACATCAAACTTTAGCTACATCTTTTGAAATAATGGTATCTGTTATTATTGCGATTCCTTTTGGATTAACCTTTAAAAATATGAATTTTATATCATTTCTATTAGTTTTTATCATTGCTTTATTTGGATTTTTTAGCTTATCTTTAGTTCTTGCAGCATTAATGCTTTATACGAGAGATACCTATATATCTCAAAATACCTTATTTGTAGGGATGTTGCTTTTATGTGGTATTACTTTTCCAATAGATTATCTGCCATATCCTTTAAGGATATTGGGTGAGTTAATTCCTGTAACGGAAATTTCTAATTTGATTAGGGGAGCAACCTTACTAGGACAGGGAATAGAAGAACAAATACCAAGAATTATTTATGTAGTTTTATTAAGTTTATTTTATTTATTAATTGGGTTTAAATCATTTAAGTATGTAGAGAAAATTGCATTAGAAAAAATACAAGGATAGGTGAGAAGTATGATAGAGGCAAAAAATTTAAAGAAGGTTTACGAAACTAAAGTATCTAAAGGATTATTTAATAAGAAAAAGACCTTGATTACTGCAGTAAATGATGTATCTATAAGAATAAACAAAGGTGAAATTATAGGATTTTTGGGTATTAATGGAGCGGGAAAAACAACAACTATAAAAATGCTAACCACATTAATATCACCAACGGAAGGAAGTTATTATGTAGATGGTATAGATGCTATTAAAAATCCTATGGTCATTAAAAAGAAAATAAATATGGTAGCTGGTGGAGAAAGAATGATTTATTGGAGGCTTACAGCTTATGAAAATCTTTGGTATTATGGGAGCCTTTATGGATTAGATTCTAAATTATTAGAGAAAAGAATAGATGAGCTACTAAAGTTAGTGGGACTATATGATAATAAAGATAAAAAGGTTGAAGAGTTTTCAAAGGGAATGAAGCAAAGATTACAAATAGCCAGAGGATTAATAAATGATCCAGAATATCTTTTTATGGATGAGCCAACTTTAGGATTAGATGCAATAGTTTCAAAGGAACTTAGGAAGCATATAAAATCTTTAGCTAAAGAAAAAAATAAGGGAATATTATTAACCTCTCATTATATGGAGGAGGTAGAAGAGCTTTGTGATTATATCTATATATTAGATAAGGGAAATATAATAAATCAGGGAACAGCAAAGGAATTAGCTAAAGATACCTTTTCACATATAAACTTAAAATTATCTTTATATAATGAGGATTATAACTTTACGGAATATCTATTAAAAAAATTACAAGAGGAAGATGATAAGGTTAAAATAACTGTAAAAGAAGGCTATTACAATATAGAATCAAGAAAGGATCTAAGAGCAGAAATATCAGAATTTTGTAATGAAAATAAGATATTAATTAAAGAAATCTTTCAGATAGAACCAAGGCTAGAAGATATAATAATTAAATTATCCAATACTAGAAAGGTACTTAATTAATTTAAGAAAGAGTGGTTTATATTATGAAGGAGTTTTTTAAAGTAGTAAAGGCAGAATGTAAGAAACAACATTTAAATTATTTTCATAGTAAAATAATTTATGTATCATTATTTATATGGCCTGTTTTAAATTTTATAACTAGTTATTATAGTTTTAAACCTTTTAAGATAATAAATAGTAAAATACCTTATTTAAATGAAGAAAATATTATTATATATCTTTTATTAGGATATATGACTATGAGTTTATTTAGAAGTTTAGTTCAATCAGCTTGGAACTTTTCTTTCGAGAGAATAAGTGGTACATTAGAGTTAATATATTTATCCCCAGCTTCTAGACAAGCTGTTATACTAGGTAATGCAATGTCATCACTTTTTGAAAGTGTAGTAGTTATGGTATGTTTTTCTATTGGAGTTATTATATTTAAAAAGGAAGTTTTAAATATAAATTATTTAGGATTAATAATAGTTTTATTAATTACTTTGATAATGGCTGTACTATGGGGAATGCTTTTAAATTCATTGTTTTTATTTTCAAGAGATTCAGGATTTTTATTTACCATACTAGAAGAGCCCATGGAGATTTTTTCAGGGGTAAAAGTTCCAGTAGTGGTATTTCCTATTTGGGCAAAGGCTATTAGTGTTGTTTTTCCATTAACATATGCTATAGAAGGAGTTAGAAAGGTAATATTGAGTGGTGGTAGCAGTATATATTTAGGTAATTTTATCATAATAGGAGTTGCTATAATAATTATTGAATATACAGCTTCAGTAACCATTATTAAAATCGTTGAAAAGCATAGTAGAAAAACAGGAAACTTTACTTATTTTTAAATAAAAGGATGTTGATTAATTATGAGGGTAGATGCAATTTATGAAAAGGGAATAGTTGTTGAATTTGTATATTCACCATTATTTGAAATGTTTTGTGCATTACATGTGCTTTCAAATAGTCAGCATCATATACATAGAGAGAAATGGGTAGAAAAAATAAAGACTTTAATGACGGAAAATATGAAAAAGGATATTAATAAATTTTCTTTAATTACAGATGAATATTTAATAATAATGGATTTTTGCAATGATTTTAAAGAGTGCTCAGATTTAAATATAATAAGTGCATTAGATTTTCTTGAAGATGTGCCTTTGTATAAGATAAATGGAGTATTTAAAAACTACAATAAAAGAATAACAAACATATATTATAAAGAACTCTTAAGATTTCTAAGAAATTTTTATATTGAGATTTTTCAAAGTGAGTTAAAGTATATAGAACCAATTATTATTAGGGAATTAAAGAGAAAATTAACTTTAGGAAAAGATAAGGGAATTTTTTATCTTACAGATAGTATTCATAGTAGAATAGAGGTTCTGGAAGATGAAATAGTATTTTATAAGTTTAAGGAGTTTAGAGTAAAGTTAGTAGATTTAAAGTATATAAATATTAATGTTTCTACTTTTATAAGCCCACATTTACTTTTAGGAAAAGATAAACATAGCATTAATTTAACTGCCTTAATAGAGTTAGATAATAATGAAGATAAGTGCCCTAAAGATTTAGAAAGGAAGCTTAAGGCTTTAGGGGATGCCACACGGCTTAGGATATTAAGTGAAATAAATCCTATAGGGAAAAGTACTCAAGAATTAAGTGTTATATTAAATATATCGGAAGCAGCAGTATCTAAAGCTTTAAAGTTATTGTTAGAAGCAAAATTAGTAAGTAAGGTAAGAAGGGGTAACTATATAATATACTCATTAAACTCTATAGAAATTGATTATTTACCGTACAATATTTATGAATATATAAATTAGAGTTATTATTTAGGAAAAATAATAGTATATAATTGAAAAGTATATAAGAGTAATATATAATACTAAGAAATATAGTTTTTTGGAGGATGTTTATGTTTATACTTAATATTGTTAAAGAAAATTTAATTCATCATCATTACTAGAGACTTGGTCTGTTTAAAATCAGATACAAGTCTATTGGAGTTAGGCTTGTATCTCTGGTAATGATAAATTAAGTGTAACCATAATTTATTTAAGCCATGTGGGATATATGCCTACATGGCTTTTTGTTATATAAAAAAATAATATTATTATAGGAGTGATTTAATATGAAGAAAAATATAATAAAACCAAGCATACTACCAGGTTTTATGGAGTTATTACCAAGAGAGCAGCAAATATTTAATGATATAGTATCAAAGATATCAAAGGTATATGAAGATAATGGGTGTTTAGCAATAGATACGCCAATAATAGAAAAGGCTGAAGTGTTATTGGCGAAGACTGGTGGTGAAACGGAAAAGCAAGTATATAGTTTTGAAAAGGGAAAGAATAAGCTAGCTTTAAGATTTGATTTAACGGTACCTTTCGCTAGATATGTGGCACAATATTATAATGATATGGTTTTTCCATTTAGAAGGTATCAAATAGGTAAAGTTTATAGAGGAGAAAGAAATCAAAGGGGAAGGTATAGAGAATTTTATCAATGTGATGTAGATGTTATTGGCAAAGAAAAATTAAGTATAGAGAATGATGCTTGGGTTATAAGTTTGGCTTCTAAAGCTTTTAAAGCAATAGGTCTAGAAAAATACAGATTTCAAATAAGCAATAGAAAGATATTAAAGGGATTATTAGAAGAATTAGAAGTAGAGAATGTTAATGAAGTTATGATATTAATAGATAAATATGAAAAGATAGGAAAAGATATATTTTCAAGAGAGTTAGAAGCTATTATAGGCTTTGAAAAATGTAAATATATTAATGAAATATTAGATATAAGTGGAAGTAGTAAAAATATAAAAGAGCAACTATTAAGTCTTAGAATTAAAAACAAATACTTTATTGAAGGGGTAGATGAGTTAAGTAAAGTATGTAGTATATTATCAATACTAGGTGTAGAAGAGAATGAATTTAAAATAAACTTAAAAATTATAAGAGGATTAGATTATTATACTGGAACAGTATTTGAAACAATATTAGAGGGAAATGAAAGTTTGGGTTCTATATGTTCAGGGGGGCGATATGATAATTTAGCTGAAAACTATACTAACAATATATTACCTGGAGTTGGTATATCAATAGGATTAACTAGGTTATTTTTTGTATTAAAGGAGATAGGATTTATAGATAATTATAAATTTAAAAAGAGCATAGATTATTTGATATTACCTATAGGTGATACAATAGAGTATTGCTGTAAGGTGATGAAAGATTTACAAGGAAAAGGCTATGCAGCATCTATATATTTTGAAGATGAGTCATTAAAGAAAAAAATGAATTATGCTAATAAAATAGGTGTAGAGAATATTGTGATAATTGGAGAAGAAGAAGTTGCTTTAAATAAGGTAAAAATAAAAAGTATGACTTTAGGGAGTGAAAGTATTATGAGTATTTAGAGGCAAATTAAGAGTTTTATAATAAAAAATAGTATAAATAGAATCAATCTATTTATACTATTTTTTATAATTTAATATTGATATTTTTATAGTATATAAAAATATAGTACCTCTTTCTTTCAATTAACTATAAGTTTTGTGACTTTTTATTTTGGATTCAATTATAACGTGTCTAATATATTTGATCTATGTTTACTATAAGATGTTAAGGCATAAGCTTTTAATCTTTTAATAGATTTTGTTTGATTATTTTTATTTCCTTTTAAAAAATTTCTATCAATCCATTTTTTTGTAGATAATGAATTAAGTATTGATGGAGCTGAAGATAAATTCATATTATAAATAAATTTATCAAGAGAAATACTGTGAGGAGAATAGGAAATATTATTGGAGCTATTTTTTTTATATTTTAAATTTTCATTTAAAAGCATTTTAAAATTATTTTTAGGAAAATTATTTGGTGAATAATTTTCTAAAAATATAATACCATCGGAATAAGTAGATAAATTGTTATTTATAGATAAATTAAAGCTTTTATTTGATTTGATGATAGGTAATCTATTTATATTATATTGGTTCAATAGATTAAAATTGGGGCTTGAATGTAACTCATCTACATCAATATTACTAAAAGTATCATTTTTTAATTGAGTATTCTTATGTGATTTAAAGGAATTGTATAATTTTAATTTACCAAAATGGCAAAGTAAATAGTTCATTGTACCATCTCCTATGCTTTACAGATTTCAAATATTGATTATATTTAGATATATTTTAATTATAAATCCGTTTTATTTTCGTATAAAAATTATACAAATATTATAACACAAGAAATTTAAGTAATAAAAATATTTTTTATATTTTTATCTAATGAACCAAATATGTGTATGAGTAAAATAGATGGAAATACTTTTTTATTTGAATGATAAGCTTATATACGTTGAAGCTAATTGGAGAGTAAGAGAGTATAAAAACACATAAGATTATGTCTGAGTTAACTTTAAAATTAAAAAGTAAGTTGATATAATTATAACAAGGTAATTTTAATAGAATTATTAGTAAAGTTTTGTAGCAATGATTTTAAGAGGACAATGGGATTTTTAAGGAGTGATAAATTGAAGTATAAAAAGTTAAACTATATAGAATCTATATTAATTGTAGTGAACGGATCAATTTGCTTAATATATGGAGATAAATTACTACCATTATTGCCAATAGTTTGTGGTGGAATATTATTAATAAAGGGGATTATTCAATTTATTGAAGGGGTTAAGGATAAGGATTATGCTAGTCTTGAAAAAAATAACTTGGAGAAATCTTTTATTTTAATTGCTATAGGATTAGGTGTTTTAATAAAAAGAAATGATGCATTATTTATAGTAGGAATGTTTTGGGGATTACATGGATTAGTAAAGGCTGCAAATTATTTAAATGTTGCATTATATAATTTTTTTAATAAGGATAAATGGATATCAATAATATTTAAAGCTCTCATAGAGTTTTGTTTATCCTTTGTTTTAGTGTTTGATCCCTTTGGAAAAATTGGACATCATATAATCATTTTAGGATTAGAGCTAATATTTGATGGAACTATGGAAATTATAAGTAAGGCTAAAAGTAAGAGTATAGAAATTATTTAAAAGCTAGATTTAAAACATAATAAATAATAATTATTATTAGTTGACAATATATATTAGAAGTTGTATTATATAAATATAGAAATTTCAGAAAAAAGAAAATAATAAAAATGTATAGATATAGGGAGAGTTAATTATGAAGAAGTTATTTAAATGTGTAGTTTGTGGATATGTACATGAAGGATTAGAAGCACCAGAGGTTTGTCCAAAGTGTAATTTAGGAAAAGAAAAATTTGTTGAGCTTAGCAGTGAAGAAGCTGAAAAAATTTATGCTTCAGATAGAACTAATAGCATACATGCAGAAATGATTGTATTAGCAGATAAAATCGCAAAACTTGCAAAAGAAGGTATAGAAATTAATCTTGATCCAAAATGTGTAAATGGTTTTGAAAAAGCTAAAAATGAAGCATGGGTTATCAAGCAAAGATGCAAGGCAGAACTTGCAGGACATATGGCTAACGGAAAGTGGTAAGATAAAAATAGCTATATATTGTATTAATACAATATATAGCTATTTTTATTATGAACTTAACTTTTTCTTTGAAATATAATATAACTCATTCATTTTATCTATACATCTATTTAAATGATCAGTTATATAAATACTATCAGATATAACTCCACGCTTTTGAATATCATCCAATGAAATACTGTTCAAAGGTTTATTATTATTTATAGTGCTTTCTATTATATCTAGTATTCTATTCATATTACCAGTTAAAATATAAAGCTCATCTTTATTGATTCTATTCTTATCCATAACTTCAATAATACTAATTATATGTTCAATTTCAATTATAAACTGACTGTTTACTTGTAAATATTTTTTTATATCAATATTCATATCTAGAGAATTAGAATGTAATTGGATTTTATTATTAACAAGATTAACTTTAAGTAATATTTCTCTTATTATATTGCTATCATTGGAACCATTTAAAAGATTATTCAATTCCCTTATAAGAGCTCTATCCAATCGAATGAGTTTATTAAACCAGTTTACTACCTCTTTAGAGTTGTTTGATTGAAGCATAAATCTATTAGCTAATAATGCTACTCCTGCCGAAATAAATACATACAAAAGCCTTAATATAATTGTTTCTTCAGTTCCCATAGTTAAACTTGCTATAGATAATGAAGAGCAAGTAATATATATGGAAATTGATACGTAATTATTCATAGAATAAATAAGTAGGTTGGATAAAGCCATTATTATCATATGCGCTGTTCTTGTTTTAAATATTGTAAATAATAAAAAAGATAAAATTATTCCTATTAATGTTCCTTTTAATCTGCTAACAACCTTTTTTAAACTATCTTCATAGAAAGGTATTATTAAAACAAATATATTTAGAGGAAGCCAATACCCCTTAGGTAAATTTAAAAATTTTTCTAATGCAAATCCTAAAGAGACTACTATTGATAACCTTAATGCAAATCTAAGCTTAAATGAATTTAACGTAAAGTGGTCTATAAGTCTTCCTAGAGGTCTAGATTTACTTGGAATTATCCATTCTTTATGAATTAAGTTACTTTTATTTACAAAGTCTTCTGAAAAATAATCTAAGATTGATGCAAGTAAATTAATTATATAGATAAGATAATTTTCTAAATAATTATCAGTTATTCTATAATTACTAGTAAATTTAATTAATCCTTCAACATATTCATCATTATTTCCTAAATAAAAGTCTTTTGGAATATTTTCAATTATATTAATTAGTTCCTTTAAACAAGATATATTTTCTTCTATTTCTAAAATGTTTTTATTCTTAACAAATTCATCTATAAAAATATTGAAGTGTTGAAATAAGGTAGAGAAGGGGAAATATCCTTGCCCACTAATTACTGTAAAATAGTTTCTACGCCTATTTTCATAAATTAAATTACTTATTTCTTTATTTATAATGAATATTTGTTCTTGATTCTTTGAAATATCATCAAATTTCCCATCTAGTAATAACTTTAGTTCATTTTTTATAATACTTAATCCAGAGAAGGTTAACTTGTTAAATCCTTCATATATTTTCTTCGGCGAAAAAAAACTAAACCCAATATAAACTACTGTGTTGGAATAAATAATTGCAATTAGTCTATAGGGTAATCTTTCTAAGGTTATAGGAAGAGATTGTAACAAAATAAATCCCATTACATAATGGAAGTAATCTGTATGATTGTACTCATCTGTTAATGTGTAAACTAATATAAAGCAAACTATAAGATTAACTAATATAGTTAAAGGTAAGTTTATTGTAGCTATAAAAGCTGTTAGAACAATAAAGAAGTGGATTAATAAATCCTTAAAGTACTCATTAATAGTATGAAATTTATTCACTTTCTTCTTAAAAGCCAGTGTCATATAAATTCCCATTATTGAGTTTTCTATTCCGAAAAATACTTGATTTGAAAAGAATATTATTAAAGATACCATTGTTTCAGGAAGTGCTTTAATACATCTAGAAATCATATTTTTAGAATACAATAGCATCACCACCCTTAATAAATTACTTTATTATTATACATTATTTCACCCTATTATCAAAATTTAGATAAATTAGAGTTAATTGGTCCATTCTATAATAGTCATAAATTTTTAACTTAAGTACTTACTAATTCCTAAATTATGATGGATTTTAGTAGAATAAAAAGGCACCAAGTTGTGAAAAATAAAACAACTACAAAATATAGGAGTTGATAACATGGGATATAAGTTAGAGGTAAAACAGTTTAATGATTTACTGAAGGCTTTAGAAAGTAAGTATGAAATATGGGGACCTAAAAGATTTGCTGGAAAAGGCAATTTTGCGGATACAGATTATATAAGATATGATACAGTTCATAATTTTGCTGATATTGAATTTAGAGAAAAGTCCAACTCATCAGCTAAGGAAGTTGTTTTTCCAATAACGCAGACAATACTTTATTTTAATGAAGATGAGTTTAAAGTACCTAAGGATAAATTTAAGGAAAAGTTAGTTATAGCAAGAGCTTGTGATATTACAGGAATACATAGGTTAGATACTCTATATTATAGAAATGGTGAACCAGATTTTTACTACAATAGATTAAGAAGCAAGGTTAATTTTATTATATTAGAATGTCCACATTCCTACAGAAATTGTTTTTGCGTTTCAATGGGAGGCAATAAAACTGATGATCATGTAATGGGAATGAAGGTAGATGAAAAAGATATATTTATAGAAGTTGATGAACAAAGTTTTCATAAGTTTTTTGATAGTTTAGGAATAGAAGAGGTGGATTACAATTTTCATTATGTAGATCAAAATGAAATTAAAGTTAATGTTCCACATGTAAAAGAAATACCTAGTGAAGTAGCAAATGATGAAAGAATTTGGGGAGATTATGAAAGGTGTATTAAGTGTGGTAGATGTAATTTAAATTGTCCAACATGTACTTGCTTTACAACTTCGGATTTATTTTATTCAGAAAATAAGAATGCAGGGGAGAAGAGAAGGATATGGACTAGTTGTCATTTTGATAGTTTTTCACTTATGGCTGGTGGTCATATGTTTAGAGAAACTAATATGGCAAAGGGAAGGTATCATGTTTTACATAAAGTATATGACTTTAAAAAACTTTTTGGAGAGGGAAATATGTGTGTAGGTTGTGGTAGATGTGAAGATACATGTCCTAAATACATTTCCTATATAGAAACAGTTAATAAATTAACTAAGGTTTTAGAAGAAGAGTATCCAGAAGTAGTAAGGGAGGTTCGAGTTAATGAAGAATAATGTGTTACCACAATATTATGAGTTAATTGAAATAATAGAACAAACTCCAATAGAGTATTTGTTTAAAGTAAAATATGATAAAGCTAGTGAAATAAATTATGGACAGTTTTTACAAGTGTCTATTCCGAAAGTTGGTGAAGCTCCTATTTCTGTAAGTGATTTTAATGTTGAAGACGGATATATAGAACTTTTAATACGAAAAGTTGGTAAGGTTACAGATGCTATATTTAATTTAAAATCAGGTGATAGAATAGGGTTAAGAGGTCCTTATGGAAATGGATTCCCTTTTGAAGAGTATGAAGGTAAAGAATTAATAATCATTGCAGGTGGATCTGGAGTAGCACCTGTTAGATCTATGATACAAAAAATTTGTAAAAATAGAAGTTTAGTTAAAGATATAGAGCTATTATTAGGATTTAAAGATAAAGAAGCAATATTATTTAAAGAGGATATTAACAAATGGAAAGAAGAAATGAATGTAGTTGTTACTTTAGATAAGGGTGAAGAAACAGAAGGAAACTATGTTGGATTAGTTACTCAACATTTAGATAAATTAAAGATATTACATAATAGGTCGCAAATTAATAATTTGAATATTGTAATAGTAGGGCCACCAGCAATGATGAAATTTACAGCTTTGGAAGTTAAAAAATATGATATTAAAGATGAAAATATATGGTTAAGTTTTGAGAGAAATATGAGTTGTGCAGTTGGTAAATGTGGTCACTGTAGAATAAATGAAACCTATGTATGTCTTAATGGCCCAATATTTAATTATAAAGAAGCAAAAAGTCTAGTTGACTAGGAGGTGAATTATTATGATAGGCAATTTAGATTTAGCAAAATTAAGAAATAATGAATATAGAGAATCCAAGGTTAGAGGAAATTTTATGGTAAGCATAAGAGTTCCAGGAAGTATTTTTCCTGCAAACCTATTACCAATAGTTCAAGAAATTGCGGAAAAATATGGTAGTGGGAAAATTCATATGCAGACAAGACAAAAGCTATCTATACCAGATATATTATATAAAGATATTAATAATGTGAATAAGTTATTAGCTCCTATAATACAAGAATTAGAAGTTAACATCTGTGGAATAGAGTTAGATACTGTGGATCAAGGATATGCAACTATTGGAGCTAGAAATATCATGAATTGTATAGGATCATATCATTGTACATATGCAAATATAGATACTATATCTCTTGCTAGGAAATTAGAAAAAGATATATATCCAAATGATTATCATATAAAGATTGCTGTGGCTGGATGTCCTAATGATTGTGCGAAGGCTAATTTTTGTGACTTTGGAATAATGGGAATATCTAAAATAGATTATGATTACGAAAGATGTATAGGGTGTGGTGCTTGTGTTAGAGAGTGTAAGCAACATGTTACAAACGCTTTGTATGGGGAAAATGGAAAAGCAGCAAAGCAAGTTGATAAATGTATAGGATGTGGTGCTTGTGTAAAGGTATGTCCAACTATGGCGTGGTCAAGAAATAATAAAAAATTTTATTGGGTAAAAGTAGGAGGAAGAACTGGAAAGCAGACACCAAGAGCAGGAAAGACTATGTTTATGTGGATTACAGAAGAACCACTACGACAAATAGTTAGAAATATTTTTAAGTTTCAAGAGTATATTCTTGATGGAAAACCAGTATATCGTCATTTTGGGCATCTTATTGATGAGTCATCCTATAGAGTTTTTAGAGATTTTATTTTAGGAACTAGCCCTAAGGCAAAAGAATTAAATGTTCCTAGAGTTATTTTAAATGATGAAGCTTTAGTAGCTGATAGAATATATTGGGATGAGGATGAAACGGTGGCTAGAATTCATTTGAAAAAATATTAGCAGAAGTCGATTTACGCGATTTATAATAGAAATACTGATTAGAAATTTAATTATTTTTAAAATTTTTTAAAAATTCATTGCAATATAATAAAATTCNATTTAACTTATCTATAGAAGGGTTGTTTGTTAGAGGGGGAATAAGTGTTGGTGATTTCTATATAAATGAAGATATAGTTTTTGGACCAGCTCTTTTAGATGCCCATATAACTGAAAGTAAGTTAGCTTGTTATCCAAGAATAATACTAGACAATAAAACTGTAGATAGATTACAAAAGTATATAAAAAATTATGAGTGTTATCCTCAACGTAATAAAATATTAATTGATAATGATGGACAATGGTTTTTAAATTATCTAACAACTATTTTTAAATATTATACTGAATGCGAAAATGAATACGAATTTGAAAAATTACAAATAGAGTTATTGTTAAGACATAAAATGAAGATTGAAGAAATGTTATCTATACATAAAGAAAATACAAATGTGTGGGACAAGTATGTGTGGACAGCTAATTATCATAATTATTTCTGTGATTTGAATTTTCCAAGAGAAAAGCAGTTAAAAATATCCCGTAAATCATTACTTTCATGGCCAAGGGAAATTTCTAATAATGATTTTTAAAGGCATATTACGAGTCGATATATGCGATTATCAAAAATAATATTGGTTAGAAATTTAATTATTTTTAAAATTTTTTAAAAATTCATTGCAATATAATAATACATGTGTTATTATAAATAAGTAGCCAAGAGCTAACAAAAAAAGTTTCAAATTCAGGTAAATAGTTTCTCAAAAGTTAGAGATTATATATCAATTTAGAATCTTTAATTTTAGGAGGAATATTTATGACAGATAAGACAATAACATGCAGAGATTGCGGAAGTGAATTCATATTTTCAGTAGGAGAGCAAGAATTCTACAAGGAAAAAGGATTCGATAATGAGCCAACAAGATGTATATCTTGTAGAAGAGCTAAAAAAGAACAAAATAGAAGATAATTTTAGATTGTTATAAGACTATAGTTTAAACTATAGTCTTTTTTGATTTTAGGAGAGTTCGTAGACATTTAAAAATTAAATTTATATACTCACTAGACCATTTAAAAATTTTAGTATGTAGAAATTTAATTTTTAAGGTGCTAAAATATTTAATAGTCAAAGTAAGGATGTGATAATATGAATAAGCAAAAGTATAATCAAGATAATCCAATGCTTGTTAACTCTGTAGTATGTGCTATAGATATATTAGGATTTTCAGAAATGATAGTTAATTCTTGTAAAAATGGCTATGGGGATAAACTGCTAAGAGAAGTTAGCCATCTTATAAATAAAAATAAGCAATGTATAATTCCTAATAAGTACAGCCAAGGAAAAATAAAAATATATACCGATAATATGATCGTTGGATATCCTATAAAGGGAGATGGTCAAGAAGAGTTATATGAGATACTAGAGAATGTATCTGAATATCAATTTAACTTATCTATAGAAGGGTTGTTTGTTAGAGGGGGAATAAGTGTTGGTGATTTCTATATAAATGAAGATATAGTTTTTGGACCAGCTCTTTTAGATGCCCATATAACTGAAAGTAAGTTAGCTTGTTATCCAAGAATAATACTAGACAATAAAACTGTAGATAGATTACAAAAGTATATAAAAAATTATGAGTGTTATCCTCAACGTAATAAAATATTAATTGATAATGATGGACAATGGTTTTTAAATTATCTAACAACTATTTTTAAATATTATACTGAATGCGAAAATGAATACGAATTTGAAAAATTACAAATAGAGTTATTGTTAAGACATAAAATGAAGATTGAAGAAATGTTATCTATACATAAAGAAAATACAAATGTGTGGGACAAGTATGTGTGGACAGCTAATTATCATAATTATTTCTGTGATTTGAATTTTCCAAGAGAAAAGCAGTTAAAAATATCCCGTAAATCATTACTTTCATGGCCAAGGGAAATTTCTAATAATGATTTTTAAAGGCATATTACGAGTCGATATATGCGATTATCAAAAATAATATTGGTTAGAAATTTAATTATTTTTAAAATTTTTTAAAAATTCATTGCAATATAATAATACATGTGTTATTATAAATAAGTAGCCAAGAGCTAACAAAAAAAGTTTCAAATTCAGGTAAATAGTTTCTCAAAAGTTAGAGATTATATATCAATTTAGAATCTTTAATTTTAGGAGGAATATTTATGACAGATAAGACAATAACATGCAGAGATTGCGGAAGTGAATTCATATTTTCAGTAGGAGAGCAAGAATTCTACAAGGAAAAAGGATTCGATAATGAGCCAACAAGATGTATATCTTGTAGAAGAGCTAAAAAAGAACAAAATAGAAGATAATTTTAGATTGTTATAAGACTATAGTTTAAACTATAGTCTTTTTTGATTTTAGGAGAGTTCGTAGACATTTAAAAATTAAATTTATATACTCACTAGACCATTTAAAAATTTTAGTATGTAGAAATTTAATTTTTAAGGTGCTAAAATATTTAATAGTCAAAGTAAGGATGTGATAATATGAATAAGCAAAAGTATAATCAAGATAATCCAATGCTTGTTAACTCTGTAGTATGTGCTATAGATATATTAGGATTTTCAGAAATGATAGTTAATTCTTGTAAAAATGGCTATGGGGATAAACTGCTAAGAGAAGTTAGCCATCTTATAAATAAAAATAAGCAATGTATAATTCCTAATAAGTACAGCCAAGGAAAAATAAAAATATATACCGATAATATGATCGTTGGATATCCTATAAAGGGAGATGGTCAAGAAGAGTTATATGAGATACTAGAGAATGTATCTGAATATCAATTTAACTTATCTATAGAAGGGTTGTTTGTTAGAGGGGGAATAAGTGTTGGTGATTTCTATATAAATGAAGATATAGTTTTTGGACCAGCTCTTTTAGATGCCCATATAACTGAAAGTAAGTTAGCTTGTTATCCAAGAATAATACTAGACAATAAAACTGTAGATAGATTACAAAAGTATATAAAAAATTATGAGTGTTATCCTCAACGTAATAAAATATTAATTGATAATGATGGACAATGGTTTTTAAATTATCTAACAACTATTTTTAAATATTATACTGAATGCGAAAATGAATACGAATTTGAAAAATTACAAATAGAGTTATTGTTAAGACATAAAATGAAGATTGAAGAAATGTTATCTATACATAAAGAAAATACAAATGTGTGGGACAAGTATGTGTGGACAGCTAATTATCATAATTATTTCTGTGATTTGAATTTTCCAAGAGAAAAGCAGTTAAAAATATCCCGTAAATCATTACTTTCATGGCCAAGGGAAATTTCTAATAATGATTTTTAAAGGCATATTACGAGTCGATATATGCGATTATCAAAAATAATATTGGTTAGAAATTTAATTATTTTTAAAATTTTTTAAAAATTCATTGCAATATAATAATACATGTGTTATTATAAATAAGTAGCCAAGAGCTAACAAAAAAAGTTTCAAATTCAGGTAAATAGTTTCTCAAAAGTTAGAGATTATATATCAATTTAGAATCTTTAATTTTAGGAGGAATATTTATGACAGATAAGACAATAACATGCAGAGATTGCGGAAGTGAATTCATATTTTCAGTAGGAGAGCAAGAATTCTACAAGGAAAAAGGATTCGATAATGAGCCAACAAGATGTATATCTTGTAGAAGAGCTAAAAAAGAACAAAATAGAAGATAATTTTAGATTGTTATAAGACTATAGTTTAAACTATAGTCTTTTTTGATTTTAGGAGAGTTCGTAGACATTTAAAAATTAAATTTATATACTCACTAGACCATTTAAAAATTTTAGTATGTAGAAATTTAATTTTTAAGGTGCTAAAATATTTAATAGTCAAAGTAAGGATGTGATAATATGAATAAGCAAAAGTATAATCAAGATAATCCAATGCTTGTTAACTCTGTAGTATGTGCTATAGATATATTAGGATTTTCAGAAATGATAGTTAATTCTTGTAAAAATGGCTATGGGGATAAACTGCTAAGAGAAGTTAGCCATCTTATAAATAAAAATAAGCAATGTATAATTCCTAATAAGTACAGCCAAGGAAAAATAAAAATATATACCGATAATATGATCGTTGGATATCCTATAAAGGGAGATGGTCAAGAAGAGTTATATGAGATACTAGAGAATGTATCTGAATATCAATTTAACTTATCTATAGAAGGGTTGTTTGTTAGAGGGGGAATAAGTGTTGGTGATTTCTATATAAATGAAGATATAGTTTTTGGACCAGCTCTTTTAGATGCCCATATAACTGAAAGTAAGTTAGCTTGTTATCCAAGAATAATACTAGACAATAAAACTGTAGATAGATTACAAAAGTATATAAAAAATTATGAGTGTTATCCTCAACGTAATAAAATATTAATTGATAATGATGGACAATGGTTTTTAAATTATCTAACAACTATTTTTAAATATTATACTGAATGCGAAAATGAATACGAATTTGAAAAATTACAAATAGAGTTATTGTTAAGACATAAAATGAAGATTGAAGAAATGTTATCTATACATAAAGAAAATACAAATGTGTGGGACAAGTATGTGTGGACAGCTAATTATCATAATTATTTCTGTGATTTGAATTTTCCAAGAGAAAAGCAGTTAAAAATATCCCGTAAATCATTACTTTCATGGCCAAGGGAAATTTCTAATAATGATTTTTAAAGGCATATTACGAGTCGATATATGCGATTATCAAAAATAATATTGGTTAGAAATTTAATTATTTTTAAAATTTTTTAAAAATTCATTGCAATATAATAATACATGTGTTATTATAAATAAGTAGCCAAGAGCTAACAAAAAAAGTTTCAAATTCAGGTAAATAGTTTCTCAAAAGTTAGAGATTATATATCAATTTAGAATCTTTAATTTTAGGAGGAATATTTATGACAGATAAGACAATAACATGCAGAGATTGCGGAAGTGAATTCATATTTTCAGTAGGAGAGCAAGAATTCTACAAGGAAAAAGGATTCGATAATGAGCCAACAAGATGTATATCTTGTAGAAGAGCTAAAAAAGAACAAAATAGAAGATAATTTTAGATTGTTATAAGACTATAGTTTAA
>NZ_LT575472.1:32607-115501 GCF_900086595.1 Clostridium nigeriense | reverse complement strand
ATATTGTAATAGTAGGGCCACCAGCAATGATGAAATTTACAGCTTTGGAAGTTAAAAAATATGATATTAAAGATGAAAATATATGGTTAAGTTTTGAGAGAAATATGAGTTGTGCAGTTGGTAAATGTGGTCACTGTAGAATAAATGAAACCTATGTATGTCTTAATGGCCCAATATTTAATTATAAAGAAGCAAAAAGTCTAGTTGACTAGGAGGTGAATTATTATGATAGGCAATTTAGATTTAGCAAAATTAAGAAATAATGAATATAGAGAATCCAAGGTTAGAGGAAATTTTATGGTAAGCATAAGAGTTCCAGGAAGTATTTTTCCTGCAAACCTATTACCAATAGTTCAAGAAATTGCGGAAAAATATGGTAGTGGGAAAATTCATATGCAGACAAGACAAAAGCTATCTATACCAGATATATTATATAAAGATATTAATAATGTGAATAAGTTATTAGCTCCTATAATACAAGAATTAGAAGTTAACATCTGTGGAATAGAGTTAGATACTGTGGATCAAGGATATGCAACTATTGGAGCTAGAAATATCATGAATTGTATAGGATCATATCATTGTACATATGCAAATATAGATACTATATCTCTTGCTAGGAAATTAGAAAAAGATATATATCCAAATGATTATCATATAAAGATTGCTGTGGCTGGATGTCCTAATGATTGTGCGAAGGCTAATTTTTGTGACTTTGGAATAATGGGAATATCTAAAATAGATTATGATTACGAAAGATGTATAGGGTGTGGTGCTTGTGTTAGAGAGTGTAAGCAACATGTTACAAACGCTTTGTATGGGGAAAATGGAAAAGCAGCAAAGCAAGTTGATAAATGTATAGGATGTGGTGCTTGTGTAAAGGTATGTCCAACTATGGCGTGGTCAAGAAATAATAAAAAATTTTATTGGGTAAAAGTAGGAGGAAGAACTGGAAAGCAGACACCAAGAGCAGGAAAGACTATGTTTATGTGGATTACAGAAGAACCACTACGACAAATAGTTAGAAATATTTTTAAGTTTCAAGAGTATATTCTTGATGGAAAACCAGTATATCGTCATTTTGGGCATCTTATTGATGAGTCATCCTATAGAGTTTTTAGAGATTTTATTTTAGGAACTAGCCCTAAGGCAAAAGAATTAAATGTTCCTAGAGTTATTTTAAATGATGAAGCTTTAGTAGCTGATAGAATATATTGGGATGAGGATGAAACGGTGGCTAGAATTCATTTGAAAAAATATTAGCAGAAGTCGATTTACGCGATTTATAATAGAAATACTGATTAGAAATTTAATTATTTTTAAAATTTTTTAAAAATTCATTGCAATATAATAAAATTCGTGTTATTATAAATAAGTAGCCAAGAGCTAACAAAAAAAGTTTCAAATTCAGGTAAATAGTTTCTCAAAAGTTAGAGATTATATATCAATTTAGAATCTTTAATTTTAGGAGGAATATTTATGACAGATAAGACAATAACATGCAGAGATTGCGGAAGTGAATTCATATTTTCAGTAGGAGAGCAAGAATTCTACAAGGAAAAAGGATTCGATAATGAGCCAACAAGATGTATATCTTGTAGAAGAGCTAAAAAAGAACAAAATAGAAGATAATTTTAGATTGTTATAAGACTATAGTTTAAGCTATAGTCTTTTTTGTTTTCATATAAAATCAAAAAAAGGATTAGTATTAACTACTTATAGTTTTCTTGATTCAGCTTATTAGAATATGTTTTAGAATTAAGTGCTATAATTAAGCTAAGGAAATATAGAATGATATAAAAGGAGAAGAGTTTTGGCAATTAATAAGTTAGAAGTTTTAGAAAAATATTTTGGATATAAGAGTTTTAGAAGAGGACAAGAAAAAATAATAGATGAAATATTAAATGGCAGAGATGTTCTTGCAATTATGCCAACTGGAGGAGGAAAATCTCTTTGTTATCAAGTTCCAGCTTTGATTTTAGATGGAATAACAATAGTAATTTCACCTCTTATATCTCTTATGAAGGATCAAGTAGATACTTTAAATTTAATGGGGATTAATTCTGCATTTTTAAATAGCTCTTTATCTACTTATGAATTTAATGAAGTTATAAATGGAATTGTAAACAATAAGTATAAAATAATTTATGTTGCGCCTGAAAGACTTCATTCTAATGAGTTTATTACAGTGATAACTCAAGCTAAAATATCTCAACTAGCTATTGATGAAGCTCATTGTGTATCTCAATGGGGCCATGATTTTAGAGTAAGTTATAAGGGAATATCAACATTTATTGATAAACTTATAGAAAGACCTATTATAACGTCTTTTACAGCAACAGCATCAGAAGAGGTAAGAAGGGATATTATAAATTTACTAAAGCTTAATGATCCTAAGATATTTATTACTGGTTTTGATAGAGAGAATTTAAGAATTAATATTGTTAAGGGTGTAGATAAAAGAAAGTTTGTATTAAATTATATTAAAAATAATCTGAGGGATTCTGGAATAATATATGCAGCCACAAGAAGAGAAGTTGATAGTATTTATGAGTTACTGAAAAAAAATAATATTAATGTGGGGAGATATCATGCAGGGCTTTCAAATGATGAGAGAATTAAATATCAAGAACAGTTTATAAACGATGAAACAAGTGTAATTGTTGCTACTAATGCCTTTGGGATGGGGATTGATAAACCTAACATAAGATATGTTCTTCATTACAATATGCCTAAAAATATTGAAGGTTACTACCAAGAAATAGGTAGAGCAGGTAGAGATGGTGAAGAAAGTGAATGTATTATGCTATTTTCACCAGCTGATGTTATTACTCAAAAGTATTTAATTGAGGTTAGCACAGAGGATCCAATAAGAAAAACTAATCAGTATAAGAAACTTCAACAAATGACAGGGCTAGTTTATATAAATAATTGTTATAGAAAATATATCTTAGAGTACTTTGGAGATTCCTATGAAGGGGAATGTGGAAACTGCAGTAATTGTTTGAGTAAAGGTGAAGTTAAGGATAGAACTATAGATGCACAAAAGGTTATATCCTGTGTTTATAAAATGAAGAAAAGCTTTGGAGTAGGAATGATAGTTGATGTGCTTAGAGGTTCAAAAAATAAAAAGCTTTTAAATTTAGGCTTTGATGAATTAAGTACCTATGGAATAATGAAGAACTATTCTAGTGATGGATTGAAAGAGTTTACAAACATTTTAATTGCTCATGGATATTTAGATGTTAATGAAGAATTTGGAACTGTAGCCTTAAACAATATATCATTTAAGGTAATAAAGGATGAGGTGAAAGTTCTACTTAAGGAAGTTAATATTGAAAGCAATAAAGTTGAATTTAATGATTTATTTGAGAAGTTAAGATTATTGAGACAAGAAATAGCACAAGAAGAAAAGAAGGCTCCATATATGATATTTGGAGATGGAACCTTAAGAGAAATGAGCATAAAGTATCCTACTACCAAGGTAGAAATTCTTGAGATTTCAGGAGTAGGAGAAATTAAATATGAGAGATATGGTGAAAAGTTTATAAGTATTATTAAGGAATATATTATTGAAAATAATATTAAAAAAGAAATAGTAATTGAAAATGTAAGTCAGGAAACAGAAGAAAATCTGGAAAGAGAAGATGATTACTTTGAAATTAATACTAATGAGGAGCTTTTAGAAAGACTTATTAATATAAGACAAGGATTTGCTAATAAATTAAATCTTCCTGTGTCTATGGTTCTAAGTAAAAATACTTTGAAAGAAATAAGTGGACGTTATCCTAATAATTTAGAAATGCTTAAGGATATTGCAGGAATTGGCCCAAAGAAAATAGAAGCATATGGTGACAAAATAGTTGAAGAAGTAGATAAATATATTATTGAAAAATCAATTAATCCTATTTGGAAAGAAAAGAAGAGAAAAAAATTAATTATAGATGGAGAAACTAGGAGTGTTTCGGAAATAGCATTGGATAGAATGAATATGGGGGAAGAGATAGAGGCAATATCAGAGGATATGGAAATATCAATTTCAACTATTCTTGGGTATGTAACAGATTATATAAAATCAACAGGTGATTATAGTATTAGTGTAGATATTGATAGGTATTTTGATAAAGATAATGAAAAAATGATTTTAGATGCTATTAATAAGAATGAAATAGATAAGATTCAAGCTATTAAAAAAAGCTTACCTGACTATATTAAATACGAGGCTATTAGAGCTGTAATACTAAAAAATTTCATATTAAAAAATTAAATTTAATTTATGTAATTAGTATATAATGAGCTTAAATTTTATATGGCGTCGACTTGAAATTTGAGACGTAATCTTAATATGATAGTTTAACAATATTATTATTTTTTAGGAAATTATAAAATGTTACCCTGTGAATAACGTTTTATAATTTCCATTCTTCAGTTTTTAAGTGTTAGAGTATCATAGCGAGGTGACTTGGATCCTGCTATGATATTTTAACACTTTTTTATTTTAGCATATATAATATTTCTTCTTCTGGAGTTGAAGAGTCACAACGTACTTCTACCTCTCCATTCTTACTAACAATAAATCCAGGAACAGTTAAGATATTATATTTTTTTCTAAAAGAAGCCAGTTCTTCATCAGCAGAATTAGCGCTATCTATATAAAAAATAGTTCTGTTAATTTCGGTATAAATGCTACTTAATTTTTTTACGAATTTACGACAAAATGGACAGGTTGCCCTTCCAATGTAAATAGCTACTATATCTTTAGTAGATAGTAATTTTTCTGCTTGTATAGAAGATATTTTTTCAAACACCTTTATTTCCTCTTCATATTTCTCAATTTGTACCATTTTAAAATCCTCCAATTTATCTTATTTATATAATTTAAATTAAGTCATCTTTACCATTAACTTTAGCTTGCTCATTTTCACTAATAGGAATAACTATGCACTTCTGCCCATCAATTATTTGAGATTTAATTTGTGACACTTTTTCAGGTTTTACCTCTAGAATAACATCATAGTCAGCATTTTGGTCTGAGTTTTTATCTTGATTTATTTCTAAAACTTCATTAGATGTATTTTCTAAACTAGGGTCATTATCCTCAGTATTTAGATTAGATTCAGTAGCTATTGCTACTTCTTGTTTAACTTCTTCTAACCTAGTTTGAAGAACTTCTACTTGCTTTTGAAGATGCTCCTCTCTTTTTCTTTGCTCATTTATTTTAAGAACCTTTGAGTCTATTAAATTTTCAGCTAAAGGAAGATCATCACCAAAAGTTTCTATATAAGATTTTTCGATTTTAGTAGTAACTTCTTCTGGAACTCCACTTTCTATTAAAAGATTTTGTATATCATTTTTAGTTAAGGTTATAGGTTCAGGGTCTACATCATCATAGGTAGCTGCATATTCTTCTATCATATTATTTAGGTTTTCTTGAACTTCCATAAAGACTTTATCTGCTTTTTTTTCATCAACCATTAGAGAATCTTTAATAATTGATTGGAAAGTTTCTTTTTGTATAGTAGCAGTTTGTCTTGAATAGCAGCCTAAAGCATTTTCCATTAACTCAGGATGGGTATCCTTTGCATTTTTTGTGTAATACATAATAGAATTGACATCTGAACTACGATTAATAAAGGCTGGAAATACAAAGCCGTTAGTAGGAGCCTCAACTACCCAATCTCTAATACGGGCCTTTATTTTATTTTCTTCTTCAAAATATCTAAGGCCAGGGTCTGAAAGTGAAACAGGGCAAATTGCACATAATATATATTCATATACTTCTTCTGACTCATCTAACTTTGCATTATCTTTAGTTTTAGTAATAACATCATAAGCATCATGAAAAATTAGTATCAAAAAGTTACCAGTATAATCATAATTATCTATAATTGAATCATAAAAATCATCAAGAAGAGAATCATCTTTTAATTGACTATTTTTAAGTTTCATAAGTGATACTTGCTTTTCATTTAGAAAATCTTCATTTAGTGGAAAGTTTAATTCCAAGATGTTATTTCCAATAGTTCCGGATAATACTTTCTTAGCCATTTCTAAATACTTAAAGTACTCATCTTCATCTAAATTTAAAAAGGTTTCTCTAAATTTTAAGATAATATGTTTTTCTCCACTTACATAGCAACCACACATTTTAGTAAAGGTACAATAATCTTTTTTAAAACGCTTTTTTAATTCCAGTATATCTTTTTTTCTCATATATAAACCCCGCAATCTATTTTATATTTTAAGTTCATCGCAAAGATAACAAATTTAAATTTATGACTTAACTCCTGCTAACTTTGTTCGTAGGAGTACACTCTGTGTAAGTTCTACTAACCAAAACAAGTTTTGGAGTCGAGATAGGAAACTCCTATTCACTTCGTTCGTAGGAGTAAGTTCGACTAACTAAATCAAAGATTTAGAGTCTCACTTAAGTATAAGCTTTTTTTATAATTAAATAAAGATTTTAACTTTTACTTAGTTTTATTAATTGAAAAAAGAAAAAGAGGAAATACTAACTTTATACTATTAAGTATCATGGAGGTATTTATGAATAAAGAACTTCAAAAAAATCTTGGATTTTTAGCTGCATTATCTACAGTTGTAGGAGTAGTTATAGGTTCAGGTGTATTTTTCAAACCTCAAGCAATATATACTGCAACTAACGGAGCTCCAGGGTTAGGACTTATAGCGTGGTTTTTAGGAGGGCTTATAACTATAGCTGGAGGGCTTACAGCTACTGAAGTATCAGCTGCAATACCAAGAACAGGTGGCATGATGATTTATATTGAAGAAGTTTATGGTAAAGCCTTGGGTTTTTTAACTGGTTGGATGCAAACAGTTTTATTTTTTCCAGGAACTATAGCAGCTTGTGCTGTAATATTTGCACAGCAGGCTTCAGAGCTTCTAGGCTCTACTTCAGATAATATGAAAATTGTATTACCAATAGCAATAGGAATAATATTATTAACTGCATTTTTAAATACCATAGGATCATCTTTTGGAGGATATATTCAAACTATAGCAACTGTTGGTAAGTTAGTACCATTAGTCTTAATTATTGTATTTGGATTTATAAAAGGAAATAGCACATCAGTATTTAATCCCTTAGTAGGAGAGGGGGTAAATACTATAACTACTTTGGGGCAAGTTCTTATATCTACATTATTTGCTTATGATGGATGGATAAATGTTGGAGCTATTGCAGGGGAAATGAAAAATCCAGGAAAAGACTTACCAAAGGCCATAGTAGGTGGATTGTCATTAGTAATGGCAGTTTATTTAGCAATTAATGTTGCTTATTTATGGGTTGTTCCGGCAAGTGAATTAGCTAGTGTAACTTCTCCAGCTTCACTTGTAGCAACTAAAATTTTTGGACCTATTGGTGGAAAGGTAATTTCTATAGGTATATTGATATCTGTATTTGGAACATTAAATGGATATTTGCTAACTGGTCCTAGAGTTGCATATGCATTAAGTACCGATGGATTATTACCAGGAAGCAAAATGCTTTTAAAAGTAAATAAGGGGAGTTCTCCCTATAATGCTATTTTTTTAATTGCTATTATTGCTAGTATATATGCTTTAACAGGTCAATTTAATTTATTAAGTGATTTAACTGTATTTGCAGTATGGGTATTTTATGTTCTTACATTTATAGGAGTTATCCTATTAAGAAAAAGAAAACCAAATCTTTATAGACCATATAGAGTACCCTTATATCCAATAATTCCTTTAGTAGCTATAGTAGGTGGAGGGTTTGTTGTAGTAAATCAACTCCTTACATCACCAATTATATCTTTGGGGGGAATTATTATAACATTAGTAGGATTTCCAATTTATAAATATATGAATAGAGTAAAATAAAAATGGCTGTCGTAAAGACAGCTATTTTTTAGAAATTTATATATTAATTTAAATCTATGCCTTTTATGTATTTACTTAATGTATAAGCAATTCCATCTTCTTCATTAGATAAGGTTACTTCATCAGCTATAGCTTTTAGATCATCTACTGCGTTTCCCATAGCTACACCTATACCAGCATATTTAACTATTGAAGCATCATTATGTCCATCACCAAAGGCTATCATTTCTTCCTTTTTATATCCCATAGGAATTAAAACAGTATCTATAGCCTTAGCTTTATCAATTCCTTTAGCAGTAAATTCAAAGTAGAAAGCAGCGGTAAACATACAGCTTAATTTATCCTTAAAAGGCTCCATCATTTCTTTATAATGCTCTTGGAGATATTCAGGATCTCCAGCAGTTAAAATCTTATTTAAAGGATAATCTGCAAATTCAGCTAAGTCATCTTTTTCACATAGTTTAAATTTACCACCACGAGCTTCATATTCAATTATATTAAATGGCTCACCATTATATTGTATTTCATTATCGAAAACATCATTAACATACATGTAATTTCCTTTATCAATCATAGGCTTTACTTTAAAATTTTTCATATGTTCAAGAACAGCTTGTCCTTCTTCTACACTCATTGTCTCATTAAATAAAACTTTATTGGTTTGGCAATCAATTACTTTTGATCCATTAAAAGATACTAAAAGTCCATCATGCTCAGTCATTTCTAATTCTTTAGCTAAGTCAATTAATCCTGAAGTAGGTCTTCCAGATGCTAGAACTAATTTTATTCCTAATTTTTGTGCTTTAATTAAAACATTTTTAGTTTTTTCTGTAACTACCTTTTTACCATTTGTTAATGTGCCATCAACATCCATAATAATAACTTTTATATTGCTCATAAAATTTCCTCCATAAATTCCTTCAGTTTTTACTAACTTACATATAACTGCTTTTTTACTTAATTATACTAATATAATCTATATATATAAATAGATAAATAAATTACAGTAAAAATAAATTATAATCTATTGAACAATACTATTTATATAAAGGAGGAGAGTTATGAAAGTAAAAATAGTATGTCAAAGAGATTATGAAACTAAAGAAGTAGATCTTCCAATGGAAGAAGAAGCTTTATTAGAAATTCAAGGAAGTGTACTTGATAGAGATTCAGTCGGTTATATAACTGGAGCAGAAGTAAAATATTATGATGAAGAAGGCAATGAAATAGATAATGTATTTCTTCTCAATAGGAATCTTAATAGTTAAAATTTGTTTAAATATATAAAGGATATAGAATCATATTTGATTTTATATCCTTTATATGTTATTTATAAAATAAATTTAGTATATTAGTTCAATTAAAAATAAGGATAATTAAGTGTTAATAACAGTTATTGAACTATCGAATAGTTTTCTTTTTCTGGGACTAAGAATAATATAAATCTATATAATGTATATATTACCAATAAGGTAGCAATAATTGTTTGTAATAATACAATATATTTTAGAAATACCATATTATAACCCATATTAGTTAAGTAGGCCATAGTCATTTTCATTCCAATTGCACTTATAACAAATGGAAAAGTAAATGCTGAGTAGCTTGGGAAAAATGGCATTTTTAAATACTTTGGTAATTTAAATAGAACTATAATATATATTATGAATGATAGAATAGCTAAAAAACCTATCATTAACAATGATTTTATTTGAACTGACTGAATATATCCAGCAAGACATAAGCTTACTGGTGCTGTATATATACAGAATAATGGCTGAGCTGGATTTGGAATTTCCTTATGTTTAATATATCTATAGGTTATAACCACTAATAATATCATGCAAAGTGAAAATGCAAACCAAAATGCTGCTGTACCGATATTTGTTTTTTGAAATATTGGTGCAGAAACACTTGAGGTGGCCAATCCAACATAAACTATAAAATATGGTGTAAAAACTTTTTTTATATTAAACTTTAATATAAATTTTATTGTGAAATAAACTATTAAGATTATATGAAGGATTATGCCTAAGTACCAAATAAAAACAGCATTCTCTCCAATAAAGGGTTTTATATAAGTAGATAAAAGCATTATAGCCATTGGAAATGTTGCAAATGCACCAGCTATAATGGGATTTTTCATATCATCTTTTACAATAGATGGATATATAGTAATTTTACATATTAATAATAATCCTAAAATTAAAGATATTATTCCGCAGGCTAAACGGATAGATTCAGAATAGCTTTGAAGTAGATTACCTAAGGCAACAAAGCCTAACATTACTCCAGCAATAGGAAGTGGTATTTTCTTTAACATATCTATACTCCTATACTGTAACTAAATTATCTACATTAACTAAGTTTAGCTCTCGTACTATTATTTCAGCTACTTTTCCAGCAACCATACCAGTAAACTTAATACATTGTTCTTTATGTTCACCAGATGACATATCAAAGCCTTTAGTTAATATTCTACAACAAAGAGCATTTTTGCCATTAGCATCTTTAAACCAGTCATGTAATTCTTTTGATAATTCTAGATTTTTTTCTACTTTAGAATCTCCTTGTTTTGTGCGTCCAAAGAATAAACCTAAAGCCATAACCCCACCTGATACTGCTCCACATAGGCATTTAGAACGTCCAATACCAACAGGAAATCCTGAAGCCATAGCAATAACTTCTTCAGGTATATCTAATTCAAAATTAGAACGAATTGAACTTACTAGTGCTTCAGAGCAAAAAAAGCCACCACGAAATAAATCTTCTGCATCTTGAGATATTTTTTTTATACTGACTTCTTGTTTAATATTCATATAGAAAACCTCCATTTATTTATTCATTTATATTATAAGTTATTAAGAATATTAAGACAAATTATAAAATATTTATAAAGATAAGGGGTTAGAGATTTTAGGTTTTCCTTGTAATCAATTTGCTAATCAAGATTCAGGAAGCAATGAAGAAATACAAAACTTTTGCCAATTAAATTATGGAGTTACATTTACGATGTTCGAAAAAATAAAAGTAAATGGAGACAATGCTCATCCAATATATAAATACTTAAAGAATCAATCTAAAGGTTTAATGGGAAAAGAAATTAAATGGAACTTCACTAAATTCTTAATTGATGCTGAAGGAAATGTAGTAAATAGATATGACCAGTAGTAAAGCCTTTAAAAATAAAGGTAGATATTGAGGACTTAATTAATAATAGTATGAAATAAGTATAATAGTATGTAAATAAGGGACTGTTTTAAGCAGTCCCTTATATTTATTTAATAGATTTTTTAAATTCTTTATATCCAATCAATACTACCCAAACGTATGCTAATGTTTTTGGAATCATAAGCATTCCAACTAAAAAGCTTTCAGAAGCCCAAAGAACAACTGGTGCATAGAAGGCAAATGATAAAAATACTGCTATTCCAAGATTTTTATAGTCTTTATTATTGTATTTAGAACCGTAACTATATAATAAGTAAATCATGATAATCCCCATAATTGTAAAAGGAATATTTCTATAAATACCCCAACTAACTGGAGGATTATTTACAAACCACTCATTTTGAGGGAATAGGCAAAGGGTGATTCTTAATGCTGATAATAAATACATTATCATATCTAATGTTTTAGTATTTTTAACATCAAATTTTATTTTCCAAATTTTATAAAGAATTAAATAGAATATTGTCATAGTTATAGAAGTAACTAGCTTACCAAATCCTAAAGATACTGGATGGCTTTCTAGACCCGTAGTTAATAATGCATAAATTCTTGGTATAAGATGAAATGAATCTCCCAATCCTAAGATTATTGACATCATACCAAAGGATTTAAAGTAATTATCCTTAGATTTACTTACCATCTTAAATCCTAGAGTAATAACTGTAGTTAAATAAACCACATGAAAAATGGGTTCCATAATTGCTTGCATAAATTGACCTCCTAAAATATAAAATTTTAATATAGATTAAGTTTAAAGCTTGGACCTTTAATTAATATAAACTCAGTCTTAAATCCATCTTAAATATGTAGAAGAGAAAAAAACTTAAAACAGTTCTGTGATATTATATAGCTAAAGAAAGGAAATGATGTATATGAGCAATATTTTTGATAGATATAAAGTTTTATTAATTGATGATGAGCAAGATATTATTGATATATTAGATACTGTATTAAGAAGAGAAGGTTTTAAAAACTTATATATTGCTAATAATGGGAGAAATGGAATTGACCTATTTAATAAAGTTAAACCAGATATAGTACTTTTAGATATAATGTTACCCGATATTAGTGGATACGATGTTTTTAATGAATTAAGAAAATTTAGTGAAGTTCCTATATTATTTATATCTGCAAAGGATGAAGAAGTAGATAGATTGCTAGGTTTTGCTATAGGTGCAGATGATTATATAACTAAGCCTTTTAGCGCTAAAGAAGTAGCTTTTAGATTAAAGGTAAGATTAAAAGTATTTGATAAGAATATTAATAAAGAAATTAAGAGTAAAAATAATATAATTAAATTTGGTGATATAAGTATAAATGAAGAAACTGGAGAGGTATATAAAGGAAGTCAATCCTTAGAGTTTACTGCAAAAGAGTTAAAATTATTAATATATTTAGTAAATAATCCTAATAGAATAATAAGCAAGGAAATGATTTGTAAAGAGGTATGGGGAGATGACTTCTTCGGATATGATAACACCATTACAGTACATATAAGAAAGCTTAGAAAAAAGATAGAGGATACCCCATCAAAACCTAAGTATATAACAACAGTAATTGGTTTAGGGTACAAGTTTACTAAGGGGGATTAGCTTATGAAGGGTAAACTTATACTTCATTACTTTATAACATTTATAGCAGCATGCTCTATTATTTTTTTAGTTAATATATCTTTTATGAGAATAAATATTTATAATCAATCTGCATTATATAATTACAATCCAGATGAGATTATAGAATCTTTTAAAGAATACATTTTTTTATCCAAAGATAACAAGATAATGGTAGATGATAAAGGATTAAGCTTTTTGCAAGAAAATAATATGGGATTACAAGTATTAAATGAAGAAAATGAAGAGGTATTTAGTTATAGAAAGCCTACAAGTGCACCAAAGCAGTACTCTAATTTATCTCTTATAAATATGTATACCAGTGAAGATGTAACCATGTTTTTAAATGAAAAGATAATAGAAGAGAAAAATTATACTTATTTATTATTTTTAGATGCTAATAAAGTAAATAGAACAACATTTTCATATGATGTTGAACTAGTTAAAAGAGCGCATAAATTTCCTATATTAATAATTATAAATATAGGTTTAATTTTAATAATGAGTTTTTTATTTACACTAAGAATTACAAAACCTATAAATAGGATTATTAATAAAATAATCTCTTTGTCTAAAGGGGTTTATTTGAAAAACAATATAAAGCAAGGAATTTACTATAATGTAGAAATTAAATTAAATGAGCTATCGGATAGATTAAATAGCAATGAAATTGAAAGAAATAAACTTGAAGAAATGAGAGAAGAGTGGATTTCTAATATTACTCATGATATAAAAACGCCATTAACATCTATTATGGGAAGTGCAGAAATACTTTCAGATACAGAATATGATATTGATAATAAAACAAGAGAAAAGTACTGTAATATTATAATGAAAAAGAGTGAATATATAAAAACTTTAGTTGAGGATTTAAATTTATCAACAAGATTAAAAAATAATTCTTTAGTATTAAATAAAAAGAAAATAAATATAGTATCTTTAATAAGACATGTAATAATTGATATTATAAATGATGAAAAATATAACCATAAGAATATAGAGTTTATTTATTCAGAAGAAGAGATATTTTTAGAAGTAGATGAACAATTAATAAAAAGAGTATTTGTAAATTTAATTATAAATTCCTTTATTCATAATAGCGAAAGTGTAAAAGTAAAAATTGTTATAAGTAAATTGAAAAATAATAATATAAGTATTTCCATTAGGGATAATGGAAAGGGTGTATCTACTGAAGAATTAAATAATATTTTTAAAAGATATTATAGAGGAACTAATACAAGAAATAAAGTAGAGGGCTCTGGCTTAGGAATGGCTATAGCTCATGACATTATAAAAGCACATGAAGGAAATATTAAAGCAGAAAATATTGTAAATGAAGGTCTAGAAATAAGTATAATTCTTAAGAAATTATAATGTAAATAAAGGGATATATCACAATACAAGATATATCCCTTTTATTAAAAGATTAGTTTAGTTAAAATCAAATTATTTAGTTTTAAATGACTTAATCATCCAAAGAGATTTTTCATACTCTCCTATAAGTCCAGCCATTAAATCAACAGTTCCTTGATCATTAGCATCTTCAGCTAAAGTTAGAATTGACCTTGATTGACTTAACATATTTAAAAAGTCACTTTCTAAGATATTTATTGATTCTTGAGCTGATAGTCCTTTACTTTCTAGTTCTTTTAAAGTAGAAAGATCTAAATACTCTTTCATTGATGCAGCTGGTCTATGCCCTAAAATAAGCATTCTTTCAGCCACTTCATCTAATGTTTTAGCGATAGCTTCATAGTATCCTTCAAAAACACTATGTAATTGGAAAAAAGTACTTCCTTCTATATTCCAATGTAGATTATGAATTTTAACATATAATAAATTAAGATCTGCAAGGTAACTATTAAGAGACTTTGCGACTTCTTCAATTTTGTCTTTTTCTAATCCTATATAATTTTCATTAGTTTTATTTGTTTTACTCATAATTCTTACCCTCCTAATTTGTATTTATTCTAAAATTGTAATGATTATAATATTATAATAATATTAATTTTCTGAAAAGTCAATACTATTCCAGTTTTTAGGTATAAAAAAATAGCTTATAAGTTAATATAAGCTATTATTATAAAATAAATTTTAAACTTTATTATTATTTTTACATTTTTCACATATTCCTACAAAATAAAAAGATTGCTCATGGATATCAAATCCTTTTAAGGAATCTATGTTTAAATTATCAAAATCAATTTGGATATCATATAAAGTATTACAAGATTTACATTTAAAATGACCATGTTTTTTACTATCACATATTTGATACTTAAGTTCATTTCCATCTATTATAATAGAATCTACTATATTCTTTTCAATAAAAAGGTTCAAAGTGTTATAAATAGTAGTTTTTGATAGTGTTGGAATGTCATCTATTAAAAAAGAATATATATCATTTACACTTGGATGCTTTTTACTATTATATAAATATTCAAAGATTCTTTTTCTTTGATATGATGGACTAATTTCATGATCTCTTAAATATTTTTCAATATTATCAATGTGTAGCATAATTATAAATCCCTTCTTTAATTAGAAAATGTTATTAACTATATAATTTTATCACAATTTAAAAGTGTAATCCACAAGTGTATTGTGCATTAAATTTACTTGCCTGTGGATAAAATCTAAAGTATTTAAAACACTTCAATAATTACATCCATAGTTCCACCACATACCATGCCAAGAGATTCTGCAACATCACCAGTCATATCAACTTTTTGAATTGAATATCCCTTATTACGCATAATGCTTCTAGCTGTTGTTAATACATCAGCTTCGCTACAGCCACCACCTATGCTTCCTAATGTTTGTCCAGTAAGATAGCTCACCATTTTAGCACCAGGTTTTCGAGGAACAGATCCCTTAGATGAAACAATAGTTAAAATAGCTCTAGGAATAGTTGCTTCTTTAGATATTTCTAAAAATAATTCCTTATCAAATTCAGGATATGCAAATTTCTTAGAAGAACTATTTCCTTTATTTTTAAAGCTAATAAGCTGAGAAACTATGGAAATAGCAATTTCCTCAGGAGTAATAGCACCAATGTCTAAGCCAATAGGTGAATTAACTTTATCCAAAACTTCTTTTGAGAATCCTTCTGAAAGTAATTCATCCATCATTCCTTTTACTCTTCTTCTAGAACCTATCATTCCAACATAACTAAGGTTATTATTAACAACATTACTTAAAACTAATTTATCATGTCTATGTCCTCGTGTAATGACAACAACAAAATCTGATTTTTTAAATTCAATAAGATTAAATGATTTTTGAAAATCTTCACATATAACTCTTTCAGCTTCTGGAAAACGAGTGGAGTTTGCAAAGTAAGGTCTATCATCTATAACAGTAATAGAAAAACCAACTTTAGAAGCAAATTCAACTAGAGGCTTGGCTATATGACCTCCACCAAAAACAACTAAACGTGGTTTTGGGAAAAAGGGTTCTATTAAAATTGATTTGTTATTATCAATAGTTATCATTTCTATTTTACCATTTAAAAGAGAATCATTAATTTTTTCATAAATACCATCATCTAAAGTTTTAGATTTTTTATTTATATCTTCTTCAGTTAAGAAAAATTTATCTTCTATAATTCCTAATCCATCATTATTAGAGCATAGATATGTAGTCAATACACATTTATCTCCATTATTAAGACTATTTAATAACTCATTATATAAAGTTTCATACATCTCATATACCTTCTAACTCAAATATTTTTATCCATAGATTATACTTAATATAATTTTATTATAATATATAATAAAAAGTAAGTACTGGTTAATGATCAATTTGTTTATATTTTAAAATTTGATTTATAATTTTTTTCCCATTCATAGTGCCAAAAGTTTTCATATCTATAAGTTCTACAGAAATATTATAAGGGCTTACAACCTTTTCGATTCTATTAAATTCAAATCTAACTTGTGGGGATATAAGAATTAAATCAATAATATTGTCTAGGTTATAATCCTTTAAAAAGCTTTCTGTAATTGCACTTGCAGAGCCGTATCCTAGAATAATATCAAATTCTTTTAATTTGTTTGAGCTAAAGTCAACAGCTACATTAGTTATGTTATCTAAGTAAACTCGTAAATCGGAGCTAGCGGATTTTTTTATATTTTCACATAGTAAACTTGAAGTCATACCTCCAGCACAACATATATATACAAACATTTAAATCTCCTTGTTAAGTCTATTATTAATTTAATAATAACATTTATAAATCAAAAGTAAAAGATTACATATATGATATAATTTAATTATTTTCTAAATTAATATTAAGTATAAAGTATAAATTTAAGCAGTAGCCTTTCTATTTAGTATGAATATTATACTAATAGAAAGGAAGTGATAAAATTGAATTATGATAGAGCTGATAATTATAATAGCTTACAGGATCTATTTGATGAATGTAAGAATTTAATTGACTATCATATTGTACTAATAATGAAGGATGGTACTTCAGTAGATGGAATTATTGAGAAGGTAGATTCTAATGGGATTATAATGTTAGTTGGTGAGGATGTAGTAGATATAGAAAATAATCCTACTGAACAAAGACAATTTGGAAATGCGGCTAGAATTAGAGGAAATAGACGGTTTAGGCGTAGGGGATACCCATTTAATGCTATCCGTGGGTTATTTCCGTTCTTCTATCCATACCCATACCCATATTATCCATTCTATCCATATTAAGAACAGTATCTAAAGATAAGGTGTACATGTAAATAAATATTATATAAAAATAGTACTTTAAAAAATGAAGTACTATTTTTATTTTATATGCTTTTAAGTTTAAAATTTTATAATGCAACCATTAGTTGACAAAAAGAAATGACTAGTTGGTAGATTAATAAATACTATTTCTATATAATTTTAATTGGAGGTGAGAAAATTGAATTTATCTGAAAAGCTACAACTATTAAGAAAGAAAAATGGATTTTCTCAAGAAGAGTTAGCAGATAGGTTAGGAATATCTAGGCAAGCAATTTCTAAATGGGAATCTGGACAATCAATTCCAGATTTAAATAAACTTATTACTTTATCTGAGTTATATAATGTAACTGTTGATAGCTTAGTTAAAGATAGTGATGAGTATGAAATATTACAAAGTACGAATAAAGATAATAAAGAACAACAAGATAATAAAAATACACAAATAATAATTAATTTGAATAAGAATTCAATGGAATACGAGTATAAAAGTAATAAGACTCTATTAGGATTGCCATTAATTCATATTAATATAGGAAGAGGCATTAGGAAGGCAAAAGGAGTAATTGCTATAGGAAATATTTCTTATGGAATTATATCCTTAGGTTTTTTATCTATTGGAGCTATAAGTTTTGGATTAATGTCAATTGGATTGTTTAGTCTAGCAATACTTTCAATAGCATTAATTTTAGCTGTTGGTACTATTTCAATTGGAATATTTTCAATAGGAGCTATTTCAATAGGTGTCTTCTCTCTTGGTGCACTATCTATTGGAAAATTTGCAATAGGGGCAAGTGCTATAGGAACTGATATAGCTGTTGGTGATTATGCAAAAGCTAATATAGCAATAGGTAATAAAGTAAATGGTATTAAATCATTGCCATTATCATCTACTAGAGAAGAGATAGAAAGAATAATTAGGAGTGAATATCCAAATTTAAAAGAATGGATTATTAACATTATAAATTATTTTTCAGGTATAGTGTCTAAGGGAAACAATTTTACAAAAATATAATTGATTAAGGGGTGTTAAAAACAGCCCCTTTTTATTCTTTATGAAATTATATTTTATAAAATAATTAATAGATTTAAAAAATATATTTATATAAAAACACATTAAGAATTTCTTTATTAGAATTAATTAAAAGTTTTTTCTCACCTATTCTTTCAAACCCTTGACTATCGTAAAAACTATAGTTACATCTAGTATCAGTAAATAAATATAATGAGTTTACTTTGTAAGATTTCATATATGAAAATAAATAACTTAATAAAGTTTTACCTATTTTAAGTTCTCTATATTTTTCTGAAATTATAAATAATTGAATACATCCTTGAAATTGATTTTCCTTATTTCTAATCAAATCTTTATATATACTAGTAATATTAGAAAGCTCCTTGATAATTTTTTTGTTTTTGGAATTTATGGATATTAGCTTAATAAAAGATTTAAGAATGCTAATTAAATTTTTAATACTCCAAAGTTTATTCTTATCTTCTTTAGCTTTACCTAGAATTATACCTACAACTTCATTATTTATCTCTGCAATTTTACAATAAGAGCTAGATATTATGCAGTTTTGAAGATAAATATTTAAAACTGAATCTAAAAGATTTTCATCATTAGTAAAGGTCTTAAAACCAAAAGCTTCACATATTAATGACTTTATTGAGTTATAATCCTCTTTTAATAAATCCCTATAAATAACTTTGCTCATAAAAAGTACTCCTTTATCAAAAAATATTTTATAATGATAATAATGTCTACCCTAAGGGGAGAGTCAATAATATTTTAAAAGGAAATGATAAAATGGATAAATTATATTCAATTGGAGAGGTATCTAAAATTAAAGGAGTTACAATAAAAGCCCTAAGATATTATCATGATAAAGGATTGCTTATACCAAAATATATTGATGAAAACACTGGATACAGGTTTTATTCAATTGAGCAGTTTATTTATTTAGATATAATTATAGGCTGTAGAAATTTAGGCACAAGTATAAAAGAATTACAGGAGATATTTAAGGCATCAAATACAGATAAACTTTTAGATTTTTTAAGAAAGAAAAAAATTGAAGCAGAAAATAATATAAATAAGCTTAAGGACGTTATAAATAATATTGATAATTTAAATAAATCCATAATTGATTCAAAATCTATGGTTAAAGATAATGAAGTAAGCTTAAGAGAATTTAAAGAGAGAAGAGCCATAGTTTATAATTGCAAAGAAGTAGGAGAGTTAAGGGAATTAATATATTATTCTGAATTAGATAAGATAATAAGGGAAAGAAACATAAGGGTGGCTCTAGAAAGGGGAATAATATATGATTTTAATTTAGATGGAAAAATAAATCCTAAATATGTATTCAATATACTTGAAGATAAAAGGGATATTGAGAATAATAATATTTTCTTTTTACCTGGTGGGAAATATCTAACAATTACTTATAATAATAAAAATATAGCTGATAGTATCAGTAAAATAATAAATTATTTAAGAATAAATAACTTAAAGCCCAAGTTATACTTAGAAGTAGAAATCTTTAATGAATTATTTAATACTTACGAATATAATTGTCAAATTCAAGTATTAGTAGAATAATATATGGGTAAATTAGATATTATTTTATTAAGTATGTTTATTATTGGATAGGAGGGCGTTTATGAAAAAAACATTGCATGATTATAAATATAGAATAATGAATTTACCATTAAAAAATAAATATACTAAAGAAGAATTATTGGTAAATGATTTTTTAGTTGAAAAAGATGGTAGTTTAGAAATTTACTATGCTCCTCATAATGAATATATAAATACAAAAGCTAAATTGTTCATAATAGGAATTACTCCAGGGTTTCAGCAAATGAGTACAGCTATGGCAGAAGCTAGGAAAGCTCTTGAAGATGGAGAGAGTATTGAAAAGATTCAATATATGTGTAAAGAGGCCGGAAGATTTAGTGGAGTAATTAGAAAAAATATTATAAATATGCTAGATGAAATAGAGCTTAATAAAGCTTTGAATATAAATAGTTGTAAGGAGTTATTTGGAGAAAGAGATGATATATTACATACTGTTTCATTAATTCCTTATTCTACATTTATTAATAAAGAAAATTATTCAGGGCATACTCCTAAATTAATTAAAAATAACTTCTTAATGAGGTATGTATATGGTAACTTTCTAAATGAATATAATAGCTTAGAAAATAAAGATAAAGTATTATTAATACCATTAGGAAGAGCTGTGGAAGAGGTTTTAATGAAATTAGAAAAAGAAGAACTTATAGCTAAGGATAGAATATTAATGGGATTTCCACATCCATCGGGAGCAAACGTTAATAGAATTAAGCAATTAGAAGAGAATAAAAGTGAAATGATGAAGTTTATAAAGAATTTATATAAAAAGGCAGAGCAACTTAAATAGAAGCTCTGCTTTTATATTAAAGAAAAAAATATATTTTTAATTTAAGTCTTTACCAGTAAATCCAAGTGGTAAAAGTTCCTCTAATGTATATTCCTTATATTCTTCTTTATTCTTAGCTAAATAGATTTTAAATGTTTTAGGATCGCAAAATTCAGCAATTACCTGTCTACATACTCCACAAGGAGCACAATATTCTGTTTCCTCAGCATCAGCTTTATTACCAACTATTGCAATTGCAAGGAATTCATGTTGTCCTTCAGATACAGCTTTGAAAAAGGCAGTTCTTTCAGCGCAGTTAGTTGGCGTGAAAGCTGCATTTTCTATATTACAGCCTAAATATATTTTACCATTTGTACCAAGTAATGCTGCACCAACATTAAAGTTAGAGTAAGGAGTATAAGCAAACTTTTGAGCTTCATAAGCCTTTTCAACTAATAATTTCGCATCAATCATAAATCTCACCTGACACTTTCTTTATAATTAAATATTGTATATTTTAAGTATATAACAATAAGTGGATTTTTATTATATCACTATTAAATACTAGTGTATATAAGATTTCTAATGAAAGATAATTTTGTTTTAATTGATATCAAAAAAATACTAATTAAATAATATTAAATTACTATTTATTTCATAATTAAATTTACCAATCTCTATATTAGGTTTGTTTTTTCCATGAAAGTCTGTTCCACATGTAATAAATAAGTTGTTTTTAATAGCTTTATTATAAAAAAATTCTATAGTTTCTTTTGAATGATAAGAACTAAATACTTCAATACCATCAATGCCTTCTTTTATTAAGTCGTCAATAATATCAAAATTATTTTTTAAATTATTTCCTGGATGAGCTAATATGGATATTCCTCCATTATCTTTAATCATTTTTATTGCCTCTAACAAAGTAATATATTCTATATGAACGTATGCAGGTTTTCCTTGTGAAAAATAATCCCAATAAAAATTTACAAATGGCATATCACTTTTAATACCACCATCTCTATAAGGAGAAAGTATTTTTGAATCTTTGTTTCTTTCATCAGATAATAGTACTTCTGCTATTAATTCACCAGTTATTATTCCACTTGGAGCTTTAGTTAATACATCTTCATCATTTAAGTATAAGTTAGTTACTTCTTTTATTTTCTTAATTCTTTTTAGTCCTGCTTCTTTTTCTTGTTTTATTATATTTTCTTCTAGTTTTATAAAACAATCTTTATTAAAATCAAAGTCATATCCTAGAAGATGAAGGTTTAATCCGTTGTATTGGCAGTCGATTTCTATTCCGGATATATATTTAATATTTTTATTGTTAGCATATTCTAAGGCAATGTTATTAGCTTTTATAGAATTATGATCTGTAATTGAGATAATATCTAAACCGTTCTCAATAGCTTTATTTATAATTATCTCGGGGCTTAATTCCCCATCATCACTAAAGTAAGAATGCAGATGCAAATCAATCTTTTTCATAATATATCTCCTTATTATAATATTTATAAGTTTAGTATATCATCTTTATTGGTTAAAATAAGTTAATTACTTTATGTTTAATTGATAATATTAAAAAGTTTATAATATTAATTGACATTAACGTTGCGTAAAGGTCTATCATTATATTGTAAGGAGGTATAGGGATGGAGTACACAATTAAGAAGCTAGCTGAAATTGCAGGTGTAAGCACTAGAACACTTAGGTATTACGATGAAATTGGCCTTTTAAAACCTTGTAGGATTAATTCATCAGGATACAGGATATATGGAGAAAAAGAAGTTGATATTTTACAACAAATTTTACTTTATAGATCTATGGATATTAAACTTGAAGACATTCAAAATATAATAATGGATCCTAGTTTTGACATTTGCAAGTCATTAATTGAACATCGTGAAAGCCTCATTTCTAGAAGAAATCAACTTGATCAATTGATTTTAACTGTAGAAAAAACAATTGAATATAAGAAAGGAGAAATAAACATGTCTAATAAAGAAAAGTTTGAAGGCTTTAAAAAAGAGCATTTAAAGAAAAATGAAGAAAAGTATGGTAAAGAAATTAGAGATAAATATGGTAAAAAGACAATTGAAGAATCTAATAAAAAGTTCTTAAATATGAGTAAAGAAGACTTTGATGAAATGAGTAGAACAGAAGAAAAAGTTTTTAATGGCTTAATAGAAATATATGAAACAAAAGATATTAATTCAGAAGTTGCTAGAGAAATTTATGAAAATCATAAGAAGTGGCTTAGTTTTACATGGCCAAATTATTCTAAAGAAGCTCATATGGGTTTAGCTGAAATGTATGTTGCAGATGAAAGATTTGCAAAGTACTATAATGATAAGGCTGGAAAAGAAGTTGTTAATATATTAAGAGATATTATAATTAAATATGCAAAATAATAAATAATGGGCTGTTAGAAACAGCCCATTATATTAGTTTCTTGAAGAATATATATCCTTTTCTGCTCCTATAAATACTTCAGCAAGGACTTCGTAAGTTTTAGCCCAAGCATCAATAATTTCATCAGTTGCAGCGTCCCCTAAAACTTCTTTTATAGCTCCTAATAAATGTTTTCCTACTATTGGATAATGTTCTGGCATAACATTAGAATTACAGTGCATAACACCTATTTTGTTAACTACTGGCATTATAGCTGATAGATTGTCTATATTTTGAGCAGCAGCTAATATTGACATAGCTAAAGCCTTTTGTTGTTCTCCAGAAGCTTGTCTATCCATATTAAATAAAGACTTTACTTCAGGATTTTGCTCAAACATATTTTTATAGAAAGTCGTTGTAATTTCTACTCCATGAGTTTTTAAAACTGGTACTGTGCTTTTTATTATATCTATTGTTTTTTGATCTAACATAATTTTCTCCTTTGATTGTAATTATTAAAAGATAATTAATATTATATGAATAATTTTATCATTATTAATATAAATTTTCAACTCACTTATAACTGATGTGAACTAAAATATAACCAATTATTTAAGTTAAATATACTATAATTAAAAATTCTTCATATTAAATAACTAATAAAAAAGAAGCTATTTAAATAGCTTCTTTTTTATTAGTTGATGTATATTCATTATAAAATTTTTTTAAAAACTCATTATGCTTTCCACTATAAAAGCCTTGTGCATCAATTTCATTCATTTGGGATAGAAGAACTTGGCGTCTAATAATATCATTTAAACTTACTTCCTTGTAGTTTTTCATAATATCATACATTATCATAAAAGTAGTTGTTCTACCGATGCCTTCTTTACAATGAAAATGAAGCCATGTATTTTCAGGTTGATTGTTAACAATATTTATAAAAGAATTTATCATATCTTCAGTAGGCATACCTCCATCCGTTACAGGAATACGAATGTATCCTATTTCTTTGGAGTTTGCAACTTCTAGTTCACTTTGAACATTTTCAGGAATAACAGTTTCTTTTGTATTATAAAAAGTTATAGGTTCACCAATTTTAATAGATTTTAATAAATTATTTTCAGTAGCTAAAATTTCAGGTAAAGTTAATCCTTTATTAGCATTATTTTTTAAGTTTTCAAAGCTAACTGCTATGCCATTTATAAAACCATGAGATTCTTGTCTTAAATCAATATCTAATATATTAAAACTATTAGGAATAGACTCTTTTATTAAAGAAAGTCCTGAATCCGAAAATTGTCCACTTCCAGATATATTTAATTTATCTAAGCCAGTTAAATTAATATTATTATCAACTAATGTGGATATATCATCAGTAGATTTACGAAAGTGATGGGGCAAAATATTATTATTAGGGAAATTCTCTAATAAATTCAAGTCAGAAAATGCCTTAGGTAAATTAAATATACTTGATATTAGTATAAGAATAATTAAAATAATACGATAACTTCTAGTAATAAGTTTTTTCATAAAATATACCTCACATATAAATAGTACTTTATATTTACTATCATTAGAAATAAATATAGAGTTTATACATTTATAAGTGCTTTTATAAATATATGTTAAGATAAAGTGCTATAATTAAAGAGAGAATAAAATGGGTATATACTTTGAATTAGAGAGGTGAGTTTATGAAATTAATAATAAATGCTGATGATTTTGGAATGAGTAGAGGAGCTAATTTTGGAATTATCGATGCATACAAAAGGGGAGTAGTAAGAAGTACTTCAATTATGGCGGGAATGCCAGGTTTTGATCATGCTATAGAGTTATTAAATAGTGATAAGGATTTAGATAATTTGGGATGTGGAGTTCACTTAACATTAACAGCTTATAAACCTGTATTAAATAATCATAAAACTATAGTAGATGAAAATGGATTTTTCTATAAGAGAATAGATTCTAAGGAAGCGGTAAAAAAGTTTGATTTAGAGGAAATATATAATGAATTTTCTGCTCAAATAAAGAAGGTATTAAATAATGGGGTAGAGATAACCCATTTAGATTCACATCATCATATTCATACTTTTGAGCCTTTAAAGCCAGTTATTGAAAGTTTAATTTCTGAATATAAATTGCCTATAAGAGGTGGACTATTATATGAATTGAATTATGATAAGGTAATACCATATTCAACTTTTTTTTATGATAAAACAGTTAGCTTAGATTCATTTAAAAAGTTAAATTTAAATAAATACAATATCTTAGAAACAATGACTCATCCTGCCTATTTAGATACTTTTATAATGGAAAATAGTTCGTATAATTTAAAAAGAATAGAAGAACTAAAAATTCTAACGTCCAAGGAGCTTATAAGCTTTATAGATGAAAATGATATTAAGTTATGCAATTACAGAGATATTTAAAAAATTAGAATAGAAACAAAAAAGTATTGTAAGAATATAAGTATGTTCTGCAATACTTTTTTTATTATATATAAGATATAAGGAATAAATTGTGAAAAAAATTTTAAGAAAAATAATTGCATAAAAATTATTTTCGTGGTAATCTGTAAATGTATTCAAAAGAAAATAATTTTAACAAAAAAATAATTATGAAAATAATTTACTAAAGAGGAGGAAGTACTTTGTTTAAACAGTTACAAAAGATAGGTAAGTCCTTTATGTTACCAATAGCAATATTACCTGCTGCAGGTTTACTATTAGGTATTGGAGGAGCTTTATCAAATCCAAATACAGTTCAAGCATATCCATTTTTAAATGTTTCTTGGTTACAAGGCATATTCTCAATAATGTCTTCAGCAGGAAATGTTGTATTTGCAAATTTAGCACTTATTATGTGTATAGGTCTTTCAGTAGGATTAGCTAAGAAGGATAAGGGTACTGCAGGGCTTGCAGGAGCGGTAGCATTCTTAGTTATGAACGCAGCAATTAGTGGTATGATTACAGCATTTAATCCAGCAGTTAAGTCAATAGACACAGGCGTTGTTGGAGCTATAGTAATTGGGTTAACGGTATCATTTTTACATAACAAATATGGAAATATTCAATTACCATCAGTTTTAGGTTTCTTTGGTGGATCAAGATTTGTTCCTATAGTATCATCTTTTTCAGCAATATTTATAGGAGCTATATTCTTCTTAATTTGGCCAACATTCCAAAACTGGTTAGTTACAATAGGTAATGGTATAGCTGGTTTAGGACCAATAGGAACATTCCTTTATGGATTCTTATTAAGATTAACAGGTGCAGTTGGTTTACATCACATGATTTATCCATTATTCTGGTACACAGAATTAGGTGGAGTTGAAGTAGTGGCAGGTCAAACTATAGTTGGTGCACAAAATATATTCTTTGCTCAATTAGCAGATCCGAACCATGTTGGATTATTTACAGAAGGAACAAGATTCTTTGCTGGACGTTTTGCTACAATGATGTTTGGTTTACCAGGAGCATGTTTAGCTATGTATCATTGTGTACCTAAAGCAAAGAGAAAATTAGTTGGTGGATTATTCTTAGGAGCAGCAATAACTTCATTTGTTACTGGTATTACAGAGCCAATTGAATTTATGTTCTTATTCGTAGCACCATGGTTATACGTAGTTCATGCAGTATTAGATGGTTTATCATTCTTTATTGCAGATATATTAAATATATCAATAGGAAATACTTTCTCAGGTGGATTAATAGATTTTACATTATTCGGTGTACTTCAAGGAAATGATAAAACAAATTGGATATATGTATTAATAATAGGAGCAATTTGGTTTGCATTATATTACTTTGTATTTAGATTTTTAATTACTAAGTTTAACGTTATGACTCCAGGAAGAGAAGCAGAAGAAGAAAATGTTAATGTTGTTACTAAAGACAGCTTAAATGAAGTTGCAGAACAAATTTTAGTAGCACTTGGTGGAGCTGAAAACTTAGAGGATGTAGATGCTTGTATAACAAGATTAAGAGTAGCAGTTAAAGATGTTAAAAAAGTTGATAAAGACAAGATTAAATCTTTAGGAGCTACTGCAGTTCTAGAGGTTAAAGGCGGAATACAAGCAATATTCGGAGCTAAAGCAGATCCGTTAAAACAAAAGATTAATGAAATTATAGGGAGAGATTAGTAATAGTGAAAGAGATAGATAGAGGATTAATAGTATCATGTCAAGCATTAGATAATGAACCACTACACAGCTCTTATATAATGAGTAGAATGGCTGTAGCGGCTAAAGAAGGTGGTGCTATTGGAATAAGAGCTAATAGTGTTGAAGATATAGTTGCTATAAAGAAAGAAGTGGATTTACCTATAATAGGTATAATAAAAATAGATTATGATAACATTAAGCCATATATAACTCCAACTATGAAAGAAGTAGATGCCTTAGTTGAAGCTGGAGTTGATATAATCGCTTTAGATGCTACAATAAATCAAGATGAAGAATTTTTAAAAGAAATATTTAAAAAGTACCCAAATCAAAGCTTTATGGCAGATATATCTACTATAGAAGAAGGATTAAGAGCTGGAGAGCTTGGATTCCAGTATGTAGGAACTACCCTAGTAGGATATACAGATCATTCAAAAGGAATGAACAATTTTGAAGTTTTAGAAGCTTTAATAAAAGATTGCAAGGCAAAAGTAATAGCTGAAGGAAATTTTGATACTCCAGAGAAGGCGAAATTATCATTAGAAAAAGGAGCTTATGCCGTTGTAGTTGGTAGTGCAATAACAAGACCACAATTAATAACTAAAAAGTTTAACGATGAAGTGTTAAAAGCATTATAGTTTATTTTGAGCTGTCGTAAAGACGGCTCTTTTATTTATATGGGTTTAGTGATATTCTAGAGTATGATTGATAATTTTTGAGGTTATTTGGAGGGTAAAGTGGATATAATATATGAAATTCAAAGGATATATAATAGTTTTTCTGATAAGGAAAAATCCATAGCTGATTATATAATGCAGCATAGGGAAAATATAAAAAACATTAACATTACAGATTTAGCCAAAGCAATAGGCACTTCAGGGGCAACTATAACAAGATTTGCAAAGAAGATAGGCTGTGATAGTTTTGTAGATATGAAAATTATGCTTGGTTCAAATAAGGTAGAAAAAGTAGTAGAAGAAGACGAAGATGAGATATTTTCATATGCTTATCAATATTATAATGAAGTTATTGAAAGAACTAAGATGTTAATAGATAAAAGAACTATATTTGAAGTAGTAGAGGAATTAAAAAAGGCTAGAAACATATATATTTATGGGGTTGGTAGTTCAGGGCTGACAGGTGAAGAAATGATGCAAAGACTTTTAAGAATGGGATTTAATGTTCATTGCATTTCTGACTCACATATGATGATAATTAATAGCTCTATTGTAACAAGTGCTGATTTAGTAATAGGAATTTCAATATCTGGAGAAACAGAGGAAGTAATACATTCATTAAGAAGAGCAAGAGAAAACGGTGCTAAAACTGTTTGTATAACTAGCTTTGAAGAAAGTAGTGTAAGTAAGTACTCAGATATAGAGTTTATAGTATATAATCCTAAGTTTGTTGATAGAAATAAGTTTATAAACAGTCAGTTTTCTGCTATGTATCTATTAGATTTAATTTCAATGGCATTATTGAAGGATGAAGAGTTAAGTAAGAAGATGAAGATTACTATCGATGCTATAGTTAATAATTGTTAATAAGGTTAATAAATATGAGATATAAAAGTACTTTTCGTAATTTTGTATCTCATATTTTTATATATAAAAATATGAAAAATTAAGAAAATAATACAATGGGGGAGATAATTGTTTTCAATAGATAATAATTACTAATTATAAGGGTTTTATACAGATTTTAATTTATAAAATAATGATATAATTAATTATAAAGATATATAGATGGGGTTTTAATAATTTTAATTATTTTAACCTAGGAGGTTATAGAATGGAAAAATTAAATAGATTTATGAGTTACTTAAAAGGGAGCTTTAATAATGATAATCAATTAAAGGAAGAAAAGGATTCAACTGGAGAGGTTAGAACTCCAATGGCAAAACATATAATAGGAGTATGTAATGATAAGATAAAGAACCTTCCAGATGGCTTTGAGGGATACTTTACAATAGATGAGACTTATTACAATCATGGAGAGAAGAAAACAGCATTACATCATTTATTTTTATATACTTTAAACGAAGAAAATGATGTAGTTTTAACTTCTTATGAATTACCAAGTGATGTAGATTATAATGATTTTATAAATGCAAATGAGAATTTAATAATGGATTATAATAAGTTAGAACTATCAAAGAAGTTTACTCCAATTACATTTGAAGAAAAGGATGGATATTTTTTAGCTGAAAGTGAAAGTGATTTTTCACCTGAAGTAGTATTTACAGCTATAGAAAAAGTATATGATGGAAAGATGTATGTAACTGAAATATTTAGGAAAAATGGAGTAATAGTTTCTGGAACTGAAGAGCCAATAGTATACGATAGAATTGAATCTTTATAAAAATTTATAACCATGAACATTAATATAATGAATGGTTGCAAGGGTTTAGCTTTTGCAACCATTTCCTTTTTATCATATAATAGAAATATATTATTATTTAAAAAGGAGGGTTATATGGTAGAATTAATGATTGTCTGTGGGTTAATTTTATTAATCTGTATATCATCCAGTAAAATACTATATAAGTTTGGAGTCCCGATGCTGCTAATATTTATAGTGCTTGGGATGTTATTTGGGTCAGATGGAATTGTTGGTATATATTTTGATAATTATCAGTTAACCAGTACCTTATGTTCCTTAGCATTAGTATTTATAATGTTTTATGGAGGGTTTGGAACCAATTGGAATATAGCTAAAAAATCAGCTGTACCATCTATATTGATGTCTAGTTTTGGAGTTATAATAACTGCTGGTCTTACAGGTTTATTTTGTCATTTTATATTAGGAACTAGTTTATTAGAAGGTCTTTTAATAGGTGCAGTTGTGGGCTCTACAGATGCAGCTTCAGTGTTTTCTATTTTACGTTCTCAAAAGCTTAACTTAAAAGGTACATTGGCTCCATTATTAGAAATAGAAAGTGGAAGTAATGACCCAATATCATATATGTTGACTATTATTATATTAACTTTAATGTCTAATATAGGAACTACATTAATTATTCCAATGTTAATAAAACAAATAATATTTGGAGTTTTAGTAGGATGTGTCTTAGGTAAAATTTCAGTATATATAGTAAGAAAGGCTAATTTTGAAGTAGAAGGTTTTTATACTATATTTATAACAGCTATAGCTATATTATCATTTGCTATAAGTGAGTATATGGGTGGAAATGGATTCTTAAGTGTTTATATGGCTGGTATAATAATTGGAAATAGCAAAATACCTCATAAAAAAAGTTTATTTCACTTCTTTGATGGAGTGTCTTGGATAATGCAAATAAGTTTATTTTTCACTCTGGGACTTTTAGCATTCCCATCTAAGTTGCCTGAAGTATTGGGCATATCAATAGCAATATCATTGTTTATGATGTTTATAGCAAGACCTATAGCAACATTTATTATATTAAGAAGATTCGGATATTCTAATAAGGAAAAAATATTTATATCATGGGTTGGGCTTAGAGGAGCTGCATCAATTGCATTTGCCATTTATTCAGTAACCTATGGAGTAAATATTGAAAATGATATATTTCATATAATATTTTTTATAGCACTATTTTCAGTAGCGATACAAGGGACATTTACACCTATATTGGCTAAAAAGTTAGATTTGGTAGATGATAATACTCCTGTATTAAAGACTTTTAATGATTATAAGGAAGATAAAAGTACTAAGATATTAGAAATGAATATAGATGAAAACAACAAATGGGTTAATAAAACTATTATGGATTCAGATATACCAGAAGAAGTGCTGGTAGTAATGATTAAACGTGAAGATGAAGTTATAGTTCCTAAGGGTTCAACTATAATTAAAAAAGACGATGTGGTGGTTTTAGCTGCTAATAATTTTGATAGTTTATTAAGTAGTTAAATATATGGAGAAGAATTTATGGGGAGAAAAGCAAAAGTATTATCAGAAAAGATAGTAGATGATGAATATATAGATAAAAGATTAGTAGGATATTATTCTACTCCAGATTTTATTAGTGAATATATTAAAGATAGGCTAATTGAGATAAAAGGTGATGGAAAAGAATTATTAGACCCTTGCTGTGGCAGGGAAGAAATGGTTTTACCTTTTTTAAGAGAAGATATTAAATCTGATGGAATAGACTTAATAAGGTATAAAAATGAATATAGCTGTAATTTTTTAAATACAGATTTTATAAAATTTTATTATGATAAAATTAATGAAGGTAGTAATTTTAATGGATTAAAATATGATTATTATATATTGAATCCTCCTTACAATTGCCATGAAGTTGAATATATAAGAAAAAATAAAGATATATTAAGGCATGTATTTAATGATGTAGGAACTAGTAATATGTATAGTATGTTTATATCAGCAGTAATAGATTTGGCAAAGGATGGAGCTGTTATAGGAATAATAACTCAAGATTCTTTTTTAAGCTCTAAAACATATAAGAAATTAAGAAAGAAAATATTAGAAAAGTGTTCTATACATGAAATAACAATGTGTCCTACAGATTTATTTTTAAAACAAGGAGCCGATGTAAGAACAAGTATTTTAATATTACAAAAGGGGTTAGATTATCAGAGAAATATAAAGATAAATAATAGGTGTTTAAGTACTAAAGATTTTAAAAATAAATTATTAGATTCAGACAAGCAGTTGTATAGTTTAAATGAAGTAATTTTAGATAGTAAAAAAGATAATAATGAATTTATAATTGAATGTCCTAGTGATATAAAAGAATTATTTAATTTACCAAGAGTAGAGGATAAATTTAAGTGTATTTCAGGAATATCAACTGGAAATGATAAAAAATACTTATCAATTGAGAAGATAGAACCATTTGTAGTTCCATTTTATAAAAATCCAGGTAAGGATAAATTTTTTACTAATAAAGAAATATATCTAGATAGAAATTTCTTAGATATAGAAAAAATTAAACCTAATTTTATAGTTAGAAATAAGGAGTATTTATATAAATCAGGAATAATATGTTCATCTATGGGAGTCCAGTTTACAGCCTGTGTATTACCTATTAACAGTACTTTTGGAGTTAATTCTTGCATTATTTGTGATGAAGAAGATAAATACTGGCTTTTGGCTTATTTAAATTCTAATTTAGTTACTTATATAGTAAGAGGAATTTTAATAAGGAGTAATATGATTACTTCAGGTTATGTTTCAAGGATTCCTGTACTGAACTTTAGTAAGGAAATAAAAGATGAACTTTCTAGTTTAGGTAAAGTTGCTTACTTGTATTCTAAAGAAAATAAAGATATAAATTTATTTTTAGAAGGTATAAATAGAATTATAAACAAAGAAGCAAAACTAAGTAGTAAGAGTATTTTATATATCAATGAATTTAAAAAAGAATTAATAAGGCTAACCTAGAGAATAGTATATTTTAATAAATATAAAAATACATATTATCTTATTGAAACTTTAATTTTATTTATAAAGTAATTAAGATAATATGTATTTAAATTTAATCCTCTAGAAGCTCAAATTCATCTTTTGTTGCACCGCATACAGGACAAACCCAATCCTCTGGTAAATCCTCAAAAGGAGTGTCTGGATCTATTCCGTTATCAGGATCACCATATTCAGGATCATAGACATAAGTACATGGAACGCATACGTATTTTTGCATATATAAATACCCCCTAATCTTTCATACAATAAAATGTATTGGGTATATTATAAAAATATGATATAAATTAGTATAAATATATAATTTTATAGGAAGGGTGAAAAAAATGAGTAGAAAGACTAGCAAAAATAATGATTTACTTAGTAGCGTAAGAAAAGATACTTCCCCTAAGATATATTCACTATTAGTTGATTTAGTTAATGATAATAGAGAAGACTTAGCAGAGTTAGTACTTAAGATAGACTATTTATTAGAATATTCAAGTGCTTGTATTCGCCAAAAAGATTTTGAAGGGGCAAAAGAAGCCTTAAGTAAAGTTGAAAATAGAATGAAAATGTTAGATATGCAAAAAGTAGATACGGAATATATAAAATATCTTTACGATGGAATAAAAAAGAAATGTAAATAATAAAAAAGCTATTGCTTTAATGGAATAAAAATCATTAGCAATAGCTTTTTTGTTTAAGAAAATAAAAATAAGCTGTGAAACTAATTGTTAAGTGACACAGCTTTAAAAGCATTAAGAAATTTTAAATATTATTTTCTTTTTCTATTTGCAATTTCTATATTTACTTTTCTCTTATTTAGCTTACGACCGATACATTTTTCAATAACTTTATCCTTAACATCTGGAGTTATATTTACAAAAGAGAAGTTTTCTAATATATCTATATCTCCTATAGATGTGGCTCTAATTCTTGCTGTATCCTTTATAAAGCTAACTAAAGACTTCGGTGTTATTCCATCTCTTCGACCAACAGATAAGAATAAACGTATATCTTCGGACTTAGGAGCTTCAAGAACATTTGATGTATAGTTTTCAAGTAAATCACTATTGAATTTACTCTTAATTAAAGCAGCAATTATTTCAACATTATCAAATTTTTCGCTTAGCTCTTTAGCTATTGGAATAAATCTTGAGTAATCTGAATCATTAATAGTATTTGTAACATCCTCTAATATAGATGATGACTTACTATTGAATATATCACTAACTGTAGGGATAGCTTTTCTAGAGATATCACTCTTAGTTACTGATTTAATTTGCTTTAACATAGAATATTCTTTTGGAGAAACTAATGAGTAGGCAGTACCCTCTCTATTTGCTCTTCCAGTTCTACCTATTCTGTGAACATAGCTTTCAACATCTTGAGGTAAATCGTAGTTTATTACGTGAGTTATACCCTCAACATCTATTCCTCTAGCAGCTACATCAGTTGCAACTAAGTAATTTAAAGAACCATCTTTAAATTTCTTTAAAGTTCTTAATCTATGAGCTTGTGACATATCTCCGTGCATACCTTCAACTACATAGCCCTTAGATTGCATACCTTCAACTAATTCATCAACGCCTTTTTTAGTTCTGCAGAATATTATTGCAGAAGATGGTGTATCAAAGTCTAAAACTCTACAAAGAGCTTCAAATCTAGTTTTATGAGATACTTCAAAGAAACTTTGACTAATCTTAGAAACAGTCATTGAAGTTTTCTTTATAGCTATATGTTTAGCATCTGGCTTCATATATCTTCTTGCTAATTTTTTGATTTGCTCAGGCATTGTAGCTGAGAATAATAAAGTCTGTCTATCACTTGGTAATTGCTTTATTATATCCTCTAAGTCATCAATAAAGCCCATATTTAACATTTCATCAGCTTCATCTAAAACTAAGAATTTAATTTTATCTAGTTTAATTGTTCCTCTCTTTATATGATCTAACACTCTACCAGGAGTACCAACTACTATGTTTACATTTCCTTTTAACGTCCTGATTTGATTGTTTATAGGATCTCCACCATATACAGGAAGTATTGATAAGTTATCATATTTAGATAGTCTTTTAAGTTCATCATTAACTTGTATAGCTAATTCTCTTGTTGGAGCTAATATTATAGCAGAAAGACCATCTTTCTTTGTGATATTATTAATAATTCCACATCCAAAGGCAGCAGTTTTACCAGTTCCAGTTTGAGCTTGACCTATAAGATCGTACCCTTCAATTGCTACAGGTATTGCCTCAGCTTGTATTTGGGATGGATTTTCAAAACCTAACTCGTTGATAGATTTTAAAAGGGTATCCTTAAGCCCTAAGTTACTAAATTTAATTTCGTTCATCTAAAATCCTCTTTCTATTTATCTAAAATAATTTATAATTATTCTTAAGCATTATTTTTTGTTAACTAACTTAGTATACACTATAATTAGAAAATATGCTCGTATTATTTCTTAGTAAAATAAGTAATTTTAAAATATTTATCAAAAAATCAAAAAGTAAACCTTTTAAGGAGAGAAAATAATGGAAAAAGAAAAAGAAAAATTATACTTTTACAAATTAAATACTATTATTGGATATATTTATATAATTAAAAGTAAAAAAGGATTAAGAAGTATTGAAATAATAGAGGATAATTGGCTTAATTTAAAAAATAGACATCAATTAAAAGAAAGTAAAGAAGTTTGTGAAGATGAAATAAAGCAATTAAAAGAATATTTTTCTGGTGAAAGAAAGTCCTTTGATTTAATTTTAGATATTAAAGCAACAGACTTTAGAAAAAAAGTTTGGGTGGAACTTATGAATATTCCTTATGGTGAAGTTAGAAGTTATAGTGATATAGCAAAGGCTATTGGAAATGAAAAAGCTGTTAGAGCTATAGGGCAGGCTAATAAAGCAAATCCTATACCCATAATAATTCCTTGTCATAGAGTTATCGGTAAAAATGAGAAATTGTTAGGTTATGCTGGAAATCATACAGATATACAGGAAAAGTTAATTGATTTAGAGAGGAACTTAATTAAGAAAGTAGAAGTATAAATGAAGATAAAAAAGAAGCTGTTACACAAAGAATGTATTTAAATAATTCTTTTATGTGCAACAGCTTAAAAATATATTTGAGCTTTTATTATTAATTATTGCTAGGTAGTTTACTCTTAATAATTTCATAAACCTTTTTAGGAAGCTCATCTTGCTCTTCCTTAGATAAATTTGCTGTTTCAATGGCTGGATGTATATATAAATCTACGTGAGCAGGTTTAACTATCCATTTCTTCTTACTTGTCTCCATTATTTTATAAGATCCATTCATGGTAACTGGTACTATTGGAACTTTAGACTTTGTTGCAAGTTTAAAACTACCTGCTTTAAATTCTCCCATTTTATCGCCCTTACTTCTGGTACCTTCAGGGAAGATTACTATAGAGTGTCCCTTTTTTAATATCTTTATTCCTTCTATAATAGCTTCACCAGCTTTTCTTATATTACTTCTATCCATAAAGACACAATACATATATTCCATCCAAGTACGAACTCCAGGAATTTTCTTAACTTCAATTTTAGAGACAAATCCTTTTAAACCAGGAATTTGGCTCATATATATTGGAATATCAAAGTTCCCTTGATGATTTCCTATGTATAATACATTTTTATCCTTAGGTATATTTTCTAAGCCATGCACTGTTACTTTAACTCCTGCAACTTTTAATAAACAGCTTGCCCAAGTAGTAGTAACTTTGTAAACAAGTTTATCTCTTTTTTCTATTAAACCTTTTTTATCTAGCCTTTTAGTCCTTATCATAGCTGGAATGCTAATAATAAGTGTACTAAAAAATACTATATACCAAACAATAGATCTAAGCATGAAAATCAAATCCTTTCAATAAATTAAATAATTCCATAAATAAAGTATATAACAAAGTAATAAGTTAGAAAAGTTAATTAAAGATTCTTTTATAAATGCAAAAGTAACTAAAATAATATAGAAAACATATATTATATAATATTAGTGGTTAGAGGTGTTATTTTTGAGTAAGTTAGATCCTTATAAATTAACTATAAAGCGTAATGAAGATATACTAGATAATGGACCTATAATACCAAGGTGTTATGAAGTTACTTACTTAAAATCTTCAAATTCAATGTCAATAATTATAGATAAGAATGAAGATAAGAGTAAGAACATCTATAGAGGGGAAGGTCTTTGTGGTAGATGGTGCTGTGAGAATGATAAATACATGCTTTTCTTTCAAATAAATGTTATTTCAAAGAAAAAAGGCTATGATAAGGTAAAGGAAAGAGATAAAGTAATAAGAGAAGAGCTTCCATTAATGATTAATGCTATAAGGAAAACTGAAGAAAAATTTTTAGGAGAGTATAAAGATTTAGATAATGCAGAAATATTTATAAAGTTTAATTCGCTTTATGATGATTTTTATAAGGTAGAAAATTGGGGTAAGCTTAGAAATTATATAGATACAGAAATTAAAGATGAAAAGACCATAAGAGAAGGAGAAATTAATAATAAGCTAATTAAACAACAAAATAAAATTAAGATGAATGAAAGTTTAATTTTAAACTTTTTATATTATCATATAGAGTTATTCCTATTTCCTATGTATGGAAAAGATGTTAAGTTTCTAATTAACGATATGAATATATTAAATATAGAAGAAGTTAATGATATTAATGGAATAGGTAAAAATCATGAGATAGTTGTATCTGTTAAATTGTTAGGAAGAGTTGAAATAGAAGAAATATTATTAAACATAGTAGTAAAGAGAAATAAGGTATTAATTAAACCTATTGTTTAATTCCAAATTCTTTGGGCAAATATTGACAGAAGGAAAATGTTATTATACAATTTACTTGGTACTTAAGCCTTCATAGTTCAATGGATAGAACAGTCCCCTCCTAAGGGACAGATACAGGTTCGATCCCTGTTGGGGGTACCATATAGGTTTAAAAAGCGGCTTAACCGTAAGGGTTAGGTCGTTTTTGTTTATTTGGAGGGTTAGAATTATAAATAAATTTTTTAATAAGTAAAAGATATAGATGCAAGTTAGTATAATAGTTTATAAAAATCTGGGGGGATTCATCGTGAAAACATATAAAATTGGTGAAATTGCTAAACTACTTGGCATTAGTGCTGAAACAGTAAGAAACTATGAAAAAAAAGGTCTGATTGAGCCCTATAAGGAAGATTCTAATTATCGTTATTTTGATATTATAAAGGTTAATCATTTGCTTAATATTCAGAAATTCCAGAAATATGGATTTAATTTGCATGAAATTAAGGAAATAATGAATGAGAGTACAATGAAAGAAGCAGAGTATTCATTGATAAATAGAGAAAAGGAGTTATTGAATGAAGCTTTTTATTTGAATTTAAAGATAAATAGTGTTAATACAACAATTAACTTCATGACTCAAGCACAGGATGCGAAGCAAGAATGTTTTCTTGGTGAGCGACCACCATTGTATCGTTTGAATTACCAAAAAAATCATGAATTGATTGAAGACGAAAGAGTTCAAGAAGAGGTTGTTAAATGGCTGAAATATGCAGATCTTACTTTTATGTCAGGATCTATACAGCTGAATGCTATGATGAATTTGGGCAAAGATTTTGATTTTGGTTTCTGTTTAGATAAGAGAACAGCAGAGTTTCTTGGCATACATGAAAATGATATTATCCAATTTTACGACAGTTGTCCAGCTATTGTATTTTATTATGAGGCAACCCCAAAGAATGATATAGAAGGTATTTCTAAAATGATATTGAAATATGCAAATGAACACAATTTAAGAATTGTTGGAGAAAGTATATCTCGTGTAATTTTTGCACGATGGATAGATGAAGAGGAATATCTTATCTCACATTTAGTTTGGATACCTTATGAGAAAATAGAATCTTAGTTATTTATAAAATATATTTAGGCAGAACTCTCAAGGGGGTTTCTGCTTTTTATTTTTTGAAAAGGGTATCTTATTATATTATGTTGATAATAGTTCTTTTTTAAATCGATTTCTTTTTATGAATTATCTCTTTCTAAGTGAAATGATAAAAAAATAGTAATTAATAGTAGAAATATATAAAGAAAGTTTAATATAAAAATTTATTTAAATAATGGATTGACTCTAAATTACATTTAAGGTTTATAATCCTTTTGTACTAAGAAAACAGCTAGTTAATAGAAAATATAATGTATAGTATTAGTCCGAAAATATGTTGTAATTAGAAATAATTATGATATAAAAAGGTAAGAATTAAGATGACCTATATCAATAAAGGCAATTATAAATTAATTATACAAGATATATGTTTCAACTATATTTTATCTTTTTATGTCAATAATTAAATTCTGTGAGAACTTATGATTGATAGCATCTATAAATATTAGTAAATAATACTTCATTAGATTCCTATGTCTAGCAGTAATGAGAATTTGTAGATTATATAAATTTGAGCTCAACTACTAATTTTCTATTTAAGGTACAGAAGAAAATGAATGAGATATTGATAATCCCATTCATAAACGCATGAGAAAGAATTATCTTTTATCCTAGGAAAAAGAAAAAATGTTCATGTGTAAGTAAAATTTTTGATGATTATTAGGAGGATTCTATGAAATTTACAAAAAAAGAATGGATAGTATTCGGGATTGTGTGCTTAATAGGTATCTTTGCAAATCTTGATAAAAGTATGATTGGATTTACTGCAGATAAATTAATCAGCACATATGGTTTTACAAAAGCAGAGATGGGAAATTTATCTTCTGTTTTCTATGTTAGTTTTATTTTAGTTACTATTCCAGGCGGTTGGTTAGTTGACCGTTTTGGATATAAGAAATTTGTTGTAGTTTCTTTAAGTATATTAATGGTATTTTCATTCATATTTGGAAATGTTAGTGGATTGTTTGCAATTCTATTCTTACGTTTCTTAGTTGGATTCGGACAAGCTGGATATACAAATGGTGCACCAAAAATAATTAGTGATAACTTTGCGCCAGAGCAATGTGCTAAGGTACAATCCATTGTAATTGCAACTGCAGGTATTGGTGGTATTCTTGCTAGTACAGTTGGACAAAGCATTATCAATGTAAATTGGCATTATGCTTACTACATGCTAGCAGCAGGTTATTTAGTAGCTCTTGTTCTTGTTGCTATTTTCTTAAAAGACAAAAAGGTAGCAAATACAGAAATTAAAGAAAAGGCTCAACCAGCAGAAAAAGTAGGTTTCTTTGATGCATGGAAAGATAAGAATACATTATTATTAGCAGTAGCTGTATTATTCAGTAACTTAGTTGGTGTAGCAATGATGTTCTGGTTACCAAATGTATTCCATGTAAACTTTGATATTCAAAACTCATCAATGTTAAGTACTGTTATGGTTGGTTTCTATGTAGTTATGACTATTGCAACAGCTATAAGTGGATCTGTAATTACTAAGTACTTCAAAGGAAAAGAACAAAAGTTTATTTTCTGGGCATCTATAATTACAGCAATATGTATTGTTATATTTATAGCAGCACCTATATATCAAGTAGCTATAGCAGCATTATATGTTTCTGATTTTACTATGATGATAGCTTTCTCTGCACTACTATCTATACCATATCAACTTGTGCCAAGAAAGATCATAGGATCAGCATTTGCTGTATTAAATATAGGAGCTTTTGTTGGCGGAATTATTTCTCCACAATTAGTTAGTGCATTTGCAAAATCTGATAGTTACTTCTTCTCTTTTATAGTACTTGCTGTATGTATGGTAATTTCAGGAGCAGCTACTTTATTAGTAAAGAAGCCTAAAGATATTGCTTAAAAAATTTATTTAAAGATATTAGATAGAGTGTGCCAGAATTTTATATTCTGGCCTACTTTTATAGGAGGTATATTATGAAAGAATGGTTTAATAAAATTCCAGTAGAGGATATGGTTTCTTGGAGACGTCATATTCATGAAAATCCAGAATTATCATTTGAGGAGTATAAAACAGCAGCTTTTGTTGAAGAAAAGCTAAGAAGTTTTGGAAACATTGAAATTGTAAAGCCAACAGAAACTAGCGTTCTTGGTATTTTACGTGGGGCTAAAGAAGGAAAGACTATACTTCTTCGTGCAGATATGGATGCTCTACCTATGCAAGAAGATGGTGATATTCCTTTCAAATCAAAAGTAGATGGAGTAGCTCATACATGTGGACATGATACACATACTGCAATGTTATTAGCTACAGCAAAAGTACTTTCAGAGTTGAAGGATTCATTACAAGGAACAGTTAAGTTCATATTCCAACATGCAGAGGAGCTAAATCCAGGCGGATCTCAAGGAATCATAGATAGCGGTATGATTAATGATGTAGATGCAGTAGTAGGACTACATATTATTCCAAACCTTGATTGTGGAAGCATATACGTAAGACCAGAAGGTGCTGCAACAACAGCTGCTGATGGATTCTTTTTAAACATTCAAGGAAAAGGAAGTCATGGTTCTATGCCACAGTACGGAATTGATCCTATTATTGTTGGAACTCAAATTATCAATCAATTACAGACTGTAATTTCTAGATGTACTACTCCAGGAGAACTTGCTGTAATAACTGTTGGTGAGTTTAAGTCAGGGGATGCTCCAAATATTATTCCTGATAAGGCATATATGAGTGCATCTATTCGTACAATCAGTGATGAAACTAGAAAAAATGTTGAATTAAAAGTTAAAGAAATTATAGCTAATACATGTAAGACTTATGGTGCTACTTATGACTTAGATTATCAACTTGCATACCCAGCTGTTATTAATGATAAAGCAGTATCAGCAATGGTAATGGATAGTGCAAGAGAAGTATTAGGAGAATCTATGGTAAGAGAAGCTCCATTAATGAGTGCAAGTGAAGACTTTGCAAATTATCGTCAAATTGCACCAATCTGTTTTGTACAACTTGGAGGTGGTACTGCTGCGGATGGATGTGGTTTTGCAAATCATCATCCTAAATTTACAATCATGGAAGAATCTATGATTAGTGGTGTTAAAACAGAAGTACAAACAGTATTAAATTTTTTAAAGTAATATAGAGAACGAGGGGGCGATTAACATGCTATATATCTTATGAAATATGCTTGGAATTGAGATAGCGGGGTTTGCAAGTAGCTATGCCAAAAAGTTCATTTCAAAGGCTCAGCTACAGGCAGTACTTATCATTGCTAATCTTTGTATTGCTGTTGTTGGTATACAGGGAGCTATTACTACGAAAAACAATGTGTTAATGATTGTAAGTTGTGTACTAGGGGCCATGATTGGAGTAAGGCTGAATTTGGATGGTAAATTCAATCAATTAGGATTGTTTTTAAAATCTAAGTTTAAGACGGCAGATGAGAACTTTGTTAAGGGATTCATTACTGTATTTATGATTCAGTGTGTAGGGTCTATGGCAATTGTAGGTCCTTTGAATATTGGGCTTAAAAATGATTCGTCCATATTATCCTTTAAAATTATTTTAGACATATGCAGTACATTAATATATGGAGCTATTTATGGTAGAAGTGTTATGTTGAGTGGTCCCTTTATTTTTCTTTATGAAACAATAATTTTTCTTTTAGCAGGTGTTCTGCAACCAATACTAACATCTGATGTGATTAATGAGATTTCTGCAATTGGGTCTTTACTTATTTTTGGAATGTCTCTTGATCTTTTGGGTGTTATGAAACTGAAAGTTGCTAATTATCTTCCAGCTCTTTTAGGACCAATTGGTTATTATATGATTACTACTCTAGCGTAAAAATAGGAAGTAATGATAATTTGTTTTAGAAAAACTATTGCAATATATAATATAATATGATATTATATATAAATAGCTCAGAGCTAGTAAAATAAGTTTCATTTAGATAAATAATTTCTCAGAAATTAGAGATTATTATCCATTTAGAATCTTTAATTTTAGGAGGAATATTTATTATGACAGATAAGACAATTGTATGTAAAGATTGCGGAAGTGAATTCGTATTTTCAGTAGGAGAACAAGAATTCTACAAAGAAAAAGGATTCGATAATGAGCCAACAAGATGCGTATCTTGTAGAAGAGCTAGAAAGCAACAAAATAGAAGATAATTTTGTTTAATTTGAGAGCTTTAAGTATAACTTAGAGCTCCTTTTTATTTAAATTACTAAAAGATAGCGTATATAACCTAGAAAGAGGAAAATAAAGTGAATTTATAAATATCTTTATGATATGTTTTAATAAGTAAAGAGAAAAGGTTCATAGTAGCATCCTTTTAAAAGCTACTTACCATATTTATGTAACAATGGATTAGTAAAATACTAGTCCATTATTTTTTTTTTTGAAATATAGCCAATCTACTTATTTTCCCTAAATATTCCTTGGTTAATCTTATTGACAAAAGTAATTAGTTATTAGAAAATATCATAGAAAAAGAATTAAAAAGCAGATGGGCAGCTAATAACCCATTTGCTTTTTTCTTTGCCCGGAAGTTATCGTATAGTGATTTTCGTGGACAAGCAAAGTTATGAATTAATATTACTAAGGAGGATATAATGAAGAAAATATTAAAGGATAAGTCTTTTATTACTACAATGCTTACACTAGCACTACCAATAACATTTCAAAATTTTATAACATCATCATTAAACCTCGTTGATAATTTAATGATTGGGAGACTAGGGGAAGAGGCTATTGCAGCAGTAGGTTTAGCAAACCAATATTTCTTTATTTTTATGTTATGCCTATCGGGAATTAATGCAGGTGCTAGCGTTTTTATGTCTCAATATTGGGGAAAAAAAGATATATTAAGTATTAAGAAGGTACTTGGATTAGATATTACCATAGGATTTATTGCATCTCTAGCCTTTGGCGGAGCAGCACTTATATTTGCAGATCAAATAATGTCTCTATTATCAAGAGATCCTAGAGTTATAGAATTAGGAGGAGAGTATTTAAAAATAATATCTATTAGTTTTATATTCACTAATTTTACTCAAGGATTTTCTTCAGCATTAAGAAGCTCTGAACAACCTAAACTTCCAATGTATGCAAGCTTAATAGGAGTGCTTTGCAATGCGTTTTTAAACTGGGTATTTATATTTGGAAATTTAGGTGTAAGACCAATGGGAGTAGCTGGAGCGGCATTAGCTACAACTATTGCAAGAACTTTAGAAATGATTTATATAATTTTCATGATTTATGCTAAGAATAATATTGTTTCATCAAAGGTTAAGGAACTATTTGCTTTCAATATGAATTTTATAAAAGTATATTTCAATACATCTACTGCAGTTATTGCTAATGAATTATTATGGGCTTTAGGGATGACAGCTTATTCAGTAGCCTATGCTCAAATTGGAACTAGTGCTGTAGCTACTATGCAAATTGCTACAACTCTAAATAATATGTTTATGGTTCTATGTATAGGTCTAGCTTCAGCAGCTTCTATAATGGTGGGAAACAAGATAGGAGCTAATGAAGAAGATATTGCTGTTGATTATTCTCATAAAATAGGTAAAGTAGCACCTATGCTAGGGTTATTAATAGGAATAATAGTATGGGTATTAGCTCCACAAATAGTAAGGCCATTTAATGTGGAAGCAGAAACTTTTAAGGATACTGTTACTGTTTTAAGGATAATGGCGTTAATTTGTCCTATAAGATCCTATAATGTAGTAATGATAGTAGGAATATTTAGGGGTGGTGGAGATACTCTTTATTCAACATTAGTTCAATTAGGAACTGTATGGTTCTATGCTGTACCGGTTGCGTTTTTAGGCGCAGCAATATTAACTGTTCCAGTAACAACTGTTTATTTCTTAATATGCACAGAAGAATTTATTAAGATTATCTTTGAAAGAAAGAGATTAAAGTCAGGAAAGTGGATAAAAAATGTAGTAGAAGAATGCAAAGCTGCGTAAAATATATTAAATTATCATTGGTAAAATTTTTATTAAATCTAATATTTTGAATTTTATATATGGTATAATTATTAAATAAAAAAATTATTTAAATATAGGAGCGTGAATTATTTTGGAGAGTTATACGTGGCAGATAATATTATTAGTAATATTATTAATTATGTCAGGATTTTTCTCTATGTCAGAAACGGCCTTAATGGCTCTAAGTAAAATTAGAATAAGACATATGGTGGATGAGGGAGTTAGGGGAGCTAAGTTAGTTGAGAAGCTATCTGAAGATCCAAGTAGATTGTTAGGTGCAATATTAATTGGAAATAATATAGTTAATATAGGAGCTTCAGCTCTTGCAACATCAATAGCAGTTAAGGCTATTGGTGAAAGTGGAGTAGGATTAGTTACTATAATAATGACTGTTTTAGTTCTTATATTTGGGGAAATAACTCCAAAATCTATAGCTAAACAAAATTCAGAAAAAGTGGCATTAAAGGTTAGCAAGCCTATAAATATTATTGTAAAATTGTTTAGACCTTTTATAGCAATTTTTACTGCTATATCTGGATTATTTATAAAGCTTTTAGGGGGAGATCCTAAAGCAACAGAACCATTTATTACTGAAGAAGAATTAAAAACAATGGTTGGAGTAAGTGAAGAAGAAGGTGTCCTTGAAGATGTAGAAAAGGAAATGATATTTAATGTTTTCGAATTTGCTGATTCTCAAGTAAAGGATGTTATGGTTCAAAGAGTTGATATAGTTGCTGTAGATATTAATGCTACTTATGATGAAGTTATAGAGGTAATCAAAACTGAACAATTCTCAAGAATACCAGTTTATAATCAAAATATAGATGATGTGATAGGAATACTTAACGTCAAAGATTTAATAATGGCAACTCAATGTAAAGAAAATTTTAAGGTATCTGATTATATGAGAGAACCTTATTATACTTTTGAGTTTAAGAAGATAGTTGAATTATTTAAGGAAATGCAAAAAACGAGAAACCATATGGCAGTAGTATTAGATGAATATGGCGGAAATGTTGGTATAGTTACTATAGAAGATTTAATCGAAGAAGTAGTAGGTGAAATTGAGGACGAATATGATGATGAAAAGGATAGCGATATTATAGTAGTTAAAGAAGATGAATATATTGTAGATGGTAGCGCTAGGTTAGATCATATTGGAGACTTAATAGGAGTTACTATGGAGTCAGAAGAATTTGACTCTGTAGGAGGATTAGTCATTGGTGAATTAGGTAGATTCCCAGAAAAGAATGAAGAAGTTAAAGTAAATAATATTAAATTTGTAGTAGAAGATATAGATAAAAATAGAATTAAAAAGGTTAGAATATTTACCTGATTTAAATGTAGAATGTAGAAGTAAGAATGTAAAATTAAGGTGGTTTTGCATAGCAAAACTTAAATTAGATTGGTGCAGAGCACCTTCTATTTAAAAATCCTTTGGATTTTTTCCTTAATTCTACATTCTTCATTTTTAATTTTTAATTAAAAAAGGGGTTTTATCATGGATTATATGAATCTTGCAATAGAAGAGGCTGAAAAGGCTTTTAATAAGGGGGAAGTTCCTGTAGGAGTAGTAATAGTTAAAGAAGGGGAAGTTATAGCGTGTCAGCATAATTTAAAGGAAGAAAAAAAGTTAACTACAGCTCATGCAGAAATATTAGCAATAGAAGAAGCTAGTAGGAAATTAAATAATTGGCGGCTTTCTGGATGTGAAATGTATGTTACATTAGAGCCTTGCCCTATGTGTGCTTCTGTAATAGCTCAAAGTAGAATATCTAAGTTGTTTATTGGAACCTTTAATAAAGATATGGGAGCATGTGGTTCAACCATTAATTTACTAGATTATGATATATTTAATTGGAAAGTTGATGTAAAATGGTGTTATAATCAAAAATGTAGTGACTTATTAACAACATTTTTTGAAAATAAAAGAAGCAAAAGAATTTAGAAGGAGGAATAAAAATGAATCCAGTAGCTTTTGAAGTTTTTGGTTTACCAATTAGATGGTATGGGATAATAATATCCATGGGCGTTTTAGCTGCTATGTTATTAATATACATATTAGCTAAGAAGAAAGATCTTAACTACGATACAATAATAGATGCTTTTTTAATAACTTTTCCGATATCGATAATAGGAGCTAGATTATATTATGTAGCTTTTGAATATCAAAATTATCATTCCTTTATGGATGTAATTAATATAAGAAATGGTGGAATGGCTATTCATGGTGGTGTTATAGCAGCCTTACTTTCAGGATATATTTTCGCAAGATATAAGAAGATTAATTTCTTAAAATATGTTGATGTTATAATGCCTGGAGTAATTTTAGCCCAAGCAATAGGAAGATGGGGAAATTTCATGAACCAAGAGGCTCATGGAGGTCCTGTAACTAAAGAATTTATAAGTAAATTTCCAGAGTTCATTCAAAAGGGAATGCTTATAAATGGAACTTACTATCATCCAACTTTTTTATATGAATCTATATGGAATTTATTGGTTTGTTTAATTTTAGTTTATATACTTCTTAAAAAGAAGGAATCAAAGGATGGAATTATACTTGGGGGATATATGATTTTATATTCAATAGGTAGATTTTTCATAGAAGGATTAAGAACTGATAGTTTAATGTTCATGGGTTTAAGAACAGCTCAAATGGTAAGTTTATTAGGAATAATATTAGGAATAATATTAATTATATGGATAAACAAAACTAATAGGTCTAAAATATAATTTTAAAAACTCCTTCGGGAGTTTTTTTTCTTCAATTATCCATTATTAACTATCAATTATTTATTATGAAATAACTCCCGCCTTTTAATTCTTGCAATATTGATTTGTATATGATAATATATAGCAGTAGTTAAAATTAAATAGATATAATTAAATTAAAAATTTGTTATACTATTAATTTACTTACCGCTATGAACTTATGTTAATAGCGAATTTTATAATATGGAGAGATGTCCGAGTGGTCGAAGGAGCACGCCTGGAAAGCGTGTATAGGGGAAACTCTATCAGGGGTTCAAATCCCCTTCTCTCCGCCATGGCCGTGCTAGATGGGGAGTTAGCGGTGCCCTGTAACCTGCAATCCGCTACAGCAGGGTTGAATTCCTAGTCTAGGCCTTAATCTGTAGAGCCTGCCTATGCAAGTGGTGTTGATGGCAAGGTCCCATACGACGTAAGTGCGTGAACCTCGTCAGGTCCGGAAGGAAGCAGCGATAAGCGATTACTGCGTGTGATATGGATTAATCTTGTCAGAGCTAACTACATAGTAACGTCTATAGATTATTGTCGAAGCTAGGTGCACGGTTTAATTTTTAGGCCTTTCTTATAAGAAGGGTTTTTTTAATGTAAGGGCGAAAATTAAATTCAATTAATTATTTATAGGTTACTCTTCAATAGGATTAACATACAATAGGACAAAGAAAGCGAGGGAATTCCTTTAAGGAATGCCCTCGTTTTCTTTATAATTTCTTTGTTAAGTTAATAAAATCAAAGTTTAAATTATCTTTTTCGTTAATTAGTAAATCTGATTTATACTCAACAGACCACTTATCAAGACTGATTTCTGGGAATTTTGTATCTCCATCAAAGTCTTTATAAACTCTAGTTAAATAAATTTTTTTAGTATTAGGTAAAAGCGCTTTGTATATTTCGCCTCCACCAATAACAAATGCTTCTTCGGAAGAGTTTTTAAATCTATTGATAACAGAGTTAATATCATTAACTATTTCAACTGATGAAGAGTCCACCTTAAAGTTTTTATCTCTAGTAATAACAATGTGATGTCTATTGGGTAAAATCTTAGGTAGTGATTCAAAAGTTTTTCTTCCCATTATTATAGTATGGCCAGATGTGATTTCCTTAAATCTTTTTAAGTCATCAGAAATATGCCATAAAAGCTTATTGTCACCACCAATTACATCATTGCTAGCTTTAGCTACTATAATTGATAGCATTACACACTTACCTCCATTTTGATTGGATCGTGGTGTTTATAATCTATAAGCTTAATATCATCTACTGTGAAGTCGTAGAAATTATTTATTTCTGGATTTATCCAAAGTTTTGGAGCATCATAATCTTCATTTGCTCTAGTAAGTTGAAGCTTCATGCCTTCAACTTGATTCTCATATATATGAGCATTGTTTATAACATGAGTAAATAATCCTGGTTTTAGGTTAGTTACTTGTGCTATTAAGTGAACTAATACAGCATATTGGCTAGTATTAAATGGAACTCCTAATGGTATGTCTCCACTACGTTGGATAAGCATACAATTAAGATATCCATCAGTTACATCCCATAAAGTTTGGTAACAACATGGTTGTAAAGTCATTTCAGGTAAATCTTCAATATTCCACATGGACATAATCATTCTTCTGTCTTGAGGATTATTTTTTAATGTTTCAATAAGCTTATCAACTTGATTAAATTTAGCTATTTGATATCCATAAGCTTTACCTATAGTATTATTTTCATCAACCCATTCATCCCAAATGTGGACATTTTGTTCTTGAAGTTTTGTAACATCGTTTGACTGATCTCTGTATATCCAAAGCATTTCCTTTATAGCAGTTTTAAATGCAACCTTTTTAGTAGTTAATATAGGAAACTCTTTTTGTAAATTAAACTGCATAATTTGATGTGGTAATTTGTATGTAGGCATTCCGGTTCTATTGTTATCATAATATCCATTATCTAAAATATCTTTAACAATAGATAAATATTTTTTATCATATAAACTCAAATTATATCCCTCCTTATTTCGTTTAAATTTATTGTACTATAAAAATCATAATATAAAAACAACAAAAAATAACGTAAAATTAACTCTATATACATTATATGGTATGATTATTTTGATAAAAAGAGAGAGACTAATTATGATTAAGGATAAGCTTTTACTAACTTCTATATTTTTTCGGCAATATCCATTATTATTGCATCAACTAATATTTCAAAATCTATTGAAAATAATGGATTAAATATATCAAGTGGATTATTTCAAGGATTAAGTAATATTAATAATACCACTAGGGATATATTTATTAATAATAAAAGTGATAGTGATATTTTAAATATTTATTAAATCAATAAGGAGAATTAAATTGGAAGAATATTTGGGTAGGTTCGTAGATGTTATAGTAGATAGACCATTAGGAACTAAACATCCATCTCATGGTTTCTTTTATCCTATTAATTATGAATATATTCCTGAAACTATTTCGGGTGATGGTGAAGAGATAGATGTATATATAGTTGGCGAATTTGAGCCATTAGAAATTTACAGTGGATTTGTTGTAGCAGTAATAAAAAGAGAAAATGATAATGAAGATAAATTGGTAATTTGTAAAGATAAAAACAAATATAATAAGTATCAAATAGAAGCCTTAGTTGAATTTCAAGAAAGATTTTTTGTATCATATATAACCATGTATCATGATTAAATTATTAATAGAGGAAATAAGACTAGGAGAAAAAATCTTATAATAAGAAAGCTAGGTAAAGCTGATGCTAAACAATCTTGGGAGCTGGTATTTAAGGCTTTAGAACATGATTAATATGCTTTTGGAGCAACTATATGGGGAATGTATGTATCACCTGAATATCGGAGGAGTGGTATTGGAAAATTATTAAGGTTTCTGAAGTTATAAAGAATGCAAAATCTATGGAATGATTAGAGCAATTAAAATTAAGTATTATTAGCAATAATATAAAAGAAATAAATTTATATACATCAATGAAATTCGAGATATATGATAAAGAAAAAATGCAATGAAAATATATAATGAATATTTTTATGAAGATTATATGGTGTATTTTGTAAAATAAAAGCAAGAAAATTCGGAAAATAATATATGGTATTAAATACTATGTTTCTTCCTGTTTTTATTTTAAAAATACTTGCAAATTTTCATAAAATAATTTACTATATAAATATATTTGGAAATGAAAGGAGAAATAGAACTGTGGAATTTTCTGTAAGAAGGTTTAAGTATGAAATTTTATCTAGTAGTTCTCAATCAAAAACAGCTACAATTTTTAAAAATTGGATTACTATACCCTTTTTTAAGAGGATTTTGCAAGAATCTATTTCATAAATTGCAATATAGTAACTCCAATTAGACCTAGAACTTAAGACTAGGTCTTTTATTATGCCCAGAAATGTAAAAAAATAGTTGGAGTTGATTTGAATGAATAATATAAAAAAGAATATAAAAAATGATTACTTATATAAATTTCTTTCCGCCTTTGATATCACATCTGCCATATGGGTATTATATCTAGGATATAAAGGTATGAGTTTGGCACAAATAGGCTTGCTTGAAGGAATATTTCATATTACAGGTTTTATTTCGGAAATACCTACAGGTGCATTGGCAGATTTATTTGGTAGAAAAAGAATGATTATAATTGGAAGAATAACATCATCAATATCTGCAATTATTATGTTGTTTTCTAATTCTTTCTTAGGGTTTGCCATCGGTTTCATATTATCAGCTTGGGGTTATAATTTAAACTCAGGTTCAGAAGAAGCATTAATTTATGATACACTTAAAACTTTAAATAGAGAAGATGAATATTTAAAAATTAATGGAAGAATAAATTTGATAATAGAAATTTCGCAAGGATTAGCAGTTTTTATTGGAGGGATTCTTTCTCAAATAGATTTTTCAATTAGCTATATTACAGCAATTATTATAGGGATACTTTCTTTGACTGTTTCTTTTAATTTTACAGAAGTAAGTGTTAGGGAAAAACATGAAGAAAAAATAGCTATAATAAGTCATTTTAAGACTTCTATAAACATATTAAAAAATAATAAAATACTTTTAAATGTATTAATGTTCTTTCCTTTAATATATACTTTCTCAGCTATAATATATTTTTACGGACAACAATTTTTAAATGATGTAGGGTATTCAAGATTAGATATTTCTATAATATTTTTATTTAATGGTGTGCTTTCATCTTTAGGATCTATTCTAAGTAATAGAATATACAACAGATTTAAGAAATTGGGTTGGTTAACAATATCAACGGTTATTAGTATTTTAATAATATTAATGGGATATTTAAGTAAAGAATTATCAATATTGATTTTTTTATCTATAGGATTTTTAACTGCTATACTTCAACCTATAAGTAGTAAATTAATAAATTCAATGGTGGAATCAAAACAAAGAGCAACTATAATTTCTGTTGAAAGTATGTTTTTCTCTTTAATGATGATAATACTGTTTCCTATATCTGGACTAATAGGGGATGTATTTTCATTAGATTTTTCATTTAAGATTATCGGGGTTATAGGTATGTTGATTGCTATTATTGAAATAGTTATTATAAAGAAAAAAATAATATAGAAATTTATTTAAGAACTCAAGTTTAGCTTGGGTTCTTTTTGCATTTTAAAAATTTATAAAATTATATATGTACTTTTGTGTAATAGGGGGTTATTTGTTTGGAATAATATATATTATATAACTTATTAAAAAATATCTAATGTAAACGTATTTGTATAAAATTTAACAAGGAATAATTACAATATTTACATATTTCCATATTAGGATGGTATGAGTACAATTTATATGCAAGATTTAAAATTGTCACTCGCATGAAGAAAAAAATAAAATGAAGGATTTAAAAATAAAACTTTCAATCTTCATTAATTTTTATCTTTAGTCTATAATATAAGTAAATAATTAAAATAAGGAATGATTTTATGGGATATACAGCTTTATATAGAGAATGGAGACCACAAAATTTCTATGATATTGTTGGTCAAGAACATATAACAACTACAGTTAAAAATCAAATATTAAATGATAGAATAGCTCATGCATATCTTTTTTGTGGAACTAGGGGTACTGGTAAGACAACAACAGCTAAAGTTTTTGCAAAAGCTTTAAATTGTCTTGACTTACATGAGGGAGAGCCTTGTAATAAGTGTGAGATGTGTCAAAAAATAAATGAAGGATTAGCTATAGATGTTACAGAGCTTGATGCTGCTTCAAATAATGGTGTTGATAAAATAAGAGATATTATTGATGATGTTAAATATCCACCACAAGAAGGTAGATATAAAGTTTATATAATGGACGAAGTTCATATGTTATCTACCGGTGCTGTAAATGCATTTTTGAAAACATTAGAAGAGCCACCAAAGAATGTAATATTTATTTTGGCAACTACAGATCCACAGAAACTACCAATTACGATTCTTTCTAGATGTCAAAGATTTGATTTTAAAAGAATAAATAATAACGAAATTACAGGAAGACTTAGAAAAATAGTTAATGAGCAAAATGCATTAGCAGATGATAAAAGCTTAAATTTAATTGCAAGAGTTTCAGATGGAGCAATGAGAGATGCTTTAAGTATATTAGACCAAGCAATATCCATGGGAAATGGATCAGTAGAATATGATATTCTTATAAATATGCTAGGTCTTGTAACTAATGATCATTTATTTAATTTAACAAACTCAGTTATTCAAAGAAATGTTGAAAAGTCAATAAGTATAATAGATGAAGTGGTTTATGCAGGAAAGGATATTTATCTTTTTATTAAAGATTTGGTAAGTCATTATAGAAATATTCTTATGGCAAAGGTTACACATAATCCAGAAGAAGTATTGGATATGTCAGAAGAAAATATAGGTTTAATTAAAGAACAAGCGTCAAAGATTAGAGCTGAAGAAGTTATGAGATATATTAGAATACTTCAAGAAGCTGAAGGAAATGCAAAGTTAAGCAAGCAAGCTAGGTTGTATTTAGAACTTGCAATAATAAAAATGTGTAAGATAGAATATGATACTTCTAATGAAGTTATTTTAAGTAGAATAAACAAATTAGAAGAAGGATTAAAAAATGGAAGCCTTAAAGTTGTAAGTGCTGTTTCAAATTCTGATAATAGTACAAAAAATGAGAATATAGTTAAAGAAGCTAAGAAAGAAGTTAAAAGAACTTTAAATCATAATATATCTGGAAATGAAAATTCTAAGGTGACATTAAGTGATATTCAAAGGTCTTGGAAGGATATCTTAGAAAGATTTAAGGCTAGAAGAAAGATGATAGTTTATGCATCTATGGTTACAGGAAAGCCTATTGAATGTAAAAATGGAATTTTAACTATAGAATATGAAGAGCAATATAAATTTAATAAGGATAGATTAGAAAAGCCAGAAAATAGAGCTGTTATACAGGAAGTATTAGCAGAAATATTTAGAGAAGATATAAAAATTGTATTTGAAGTTGAAGAAGCTTCAGGAAGTTCTGAAAAATCAACAGAAGATATGTTAATAGAATCTTTAGGGTCAGATATGGTAGATATTTTAGATGAATAATGTCTACATAAATTATATGATAAATAAGTATAATAAAAATATAATTAATACCATGTTAAATGTAGTAATATAAAGAAAAATACTATATAATAAAGAATAGATTTTATAAAAGGAGGATGTTTTTATGGCAAGAGGAGGATTCCCAGGCGGATTTGGGGGAGGAAATATGAATAACCTAATGAAGCAAGCACAAAAGCTTCAAAAGGAAATGGAGCAAATGCAAAAGGACCTAGAAACAAAAGAGTTTGAAGTTTCAGTAGGTGGTGGAGCCGTAGTTGTAAAGGCAAATGGTAAGAAGGAAATAGTTTCTATTAATATAAAGCCAGAAGTAGTAGATGCTGATGATGTAGAAATGTTAGAAGATTTAGTACTAACTGCAGTAAATGAAGCTTTAAGAAAAGCTGAAGAAGAAAGTGCAAACAAAATGGGAAAATTAACTGGTGGAATGAACATACCAGGACTATTCTAAATTAAGAGTTAAAAAATTAAAAATGTAGAATTATGGATGTAATTTGTTCCAAATTACTAAAATAATTAAATTGAAAAAACTCCTAAGGGAGTTTTTTCCTTAATCTTTAATTCTTAATTCTACATTTTACATTTTAAGTGAGGTGATTTTATGGATTTTTATCCAGTTGCTATAGAAAAGCTTATTGAAGAATTTGCCAAGCTGCCAAGCATAGGGCAAAAAACAGCTCAAAGATTAGCCTTACACGTATTAAATCTTCCAGAAGATGAAGTTAGAGAGTTTGCAGATGCTTTAGTAAAGGCAAGAGGAACTATAAAGTATTGTTCAATATGTGGAAACTTTACAGATTCAGATCCTTGTGCAATATGCTCTAATCCAAGCAGAGATAAAGATATAATTTGTGTAGTTGAGCAACCAAAAGATATAATGACTATGGAAAAAGTTAAAGAGTATAACGGAACATATCATGTTCTACATGGAAATCTATCTCCAATGCAAGGAAGAGGTCCACAAGATATTAGAATAAGAGAATTAGTTGCGAGAATGAGCGCTGATGTAAAAGAAGTAATACTTGCAACAAATCCTAATATTGAAGGCGAAGCAACAGCAATGTATATTTCTAGAATATTAAAGCCTTTAAATATTAGAGTGACTAGAATAGCATCAGGAATTCCAGTTGGAGGAGACTTAGAATATGCTGATGAAGTAACTCTTTCAAAGGCCTTAGAAGGTAGAAAAGAAATATAATATAAAGGGGAATATATGACAAAGTTATTAAAATTCTTATTTAGTAGAATGGTTATTGTAGGTTTACTTATATGTGTTCAACTTGGAATTTTAATTTTTACAATATGGAAATTATCGGAGTCCTTTGTTTATTTATATGTATTATTTACTGCTATAAGTATATTTGCAGTTATTTATATATTAAGTACTAAGGATAATCCATCATATAAGTTAGCGTGGGTAATACCGGTTTTGCTTGTTCCTGTTTTTGGAGGACTGTTCTACTTAATATTTGGATCAAGAAGAACTACTAAAAAGTTTAGAGCTAGAGTTAGTAATATTTATAATGAGACATCAAAATATCTACTACAAGATAAAGATATTTTAAAAGAAATTGAAGAGGATGATAAATCCTTTGCAAATCAAGTTAGATATCTAAATAACTATGCAGAAAGCCCAATTTATAAGAACACAATAACAAGGTATTTATCACCTGGTGAAGAATTTTTTGAAGAATTAAAAAAAGAATTACGAAAAGCTAAAAATTATATATTTATGGAGTACTTTATAATTCAAGAAGGTGTTATGTGGGATAGTATCCTAGAAATTTTGGAGGAAAAAGTCAAAGAAGGTGTAGAAGTTAGGCTAATATATGATGATATGGGATGCCTTCAAACTCTTCCTTATAAATATTATGAAAAGCTAAGAGAAAAGGGAATAAAATGTTTAGTTTTTAATCCTTTTGTTCCTTTTTTGTCAGTAATAATGAACAATAGGGATCATAGAAAAATTACTGTAATTGATGGTCATACAGCCTTTACTGGTGGAATAAACTTAGCTGATGAATACATTAATGAAATAGTACGTTTTGGTCATTGGAAGGATGCTTCAATAATATTAAAAGGTGATGCAGTTTGGAATTTAACCATGATGTTTCTTCAAGCGTGGCAATTTACTTGTGGTGAAAAAGAAGATTATGAAAAATATAAACCTCATATAAATTATGAAGGAAAATTTGAAAGTGATGGGTATGTTCAACCTTATGGGGATAGTCCTTTAGATGATGAAACAGTAGGAGAATATGTTTATTTAAATATAATAAATAAAGCAAGAGATTATATTTATATAAATACTCCTTATTTAATTGTTGATAATGAATTAGTAACAGCATTAACTTTAGCGGCTAAAAGCGGAGTGGAAGTTATTATAGTAACTCCTCATATAGAAGATAAATGGTATGTGCATTTAGTAACTAGAGCTTATTATTCGCAATTAATAGAGGCTGGAGTAAAGATATACGAATATACACCAGGATTTATTCATTCAAAGACCTTTGTATCTGATGATAAAATTGGTGTAGTTGGAACTATAAACATGGATTATAGAAGTCTTTACTTGCATTTTGAAAATGGTGTATTATTATATAAAACTAAATCCGTCTTAGAAATTAAAGAAGATTTCTTAGAAACATTAAAGGTTTGTCAAGAAATTACATTAGAAGATTGTCATAAGATAAAATGGTCAAATAAATTTATTACTGCTATATTAAGGGTATTTTCTCCTTTAATGTAGAAATTATAAGATAAGTTTTTAAATCTTTTTGAATAATTCAAATTAAAAATGGACATTAATTTAATAGGAATTATTTGGGAGGATTGAAAATGAATAAAAATATTATTTTAGATTTATTATTTAAAGATGTAGATAAGAATAAGAGAGAATATAGCGAAGAAGATATAGCCTTGTTAAATAATATTCAAGATACTGTAAAAGAGATGGAAGTAGCTAGAGCTTTATTTAATGCTGTAAGTGATCCTAAGTTAATAGAGTTAGCAATTCATGCTGAAGATGCTGCAAGAACAAGATATGATTATTTAATAAGCATTGCTAAAAGTAAAGATTTAAGAAAAATAGATTAATAATATTTTTCACTAATGAATAATAATTAAATGGAGGGGATTGTATGGATTTAAATTTAATATTATATGGGTTAATAGGATTAGTACTTCTTTATTTAATAATAAAAATTTTGAAATGGCCACTTAAGATTTTACTTAATGGAGTAATTGGTATAGTATTACTATATTTAACAAATTTATTAGGCGCTTATTTTGGCTTTTCAATAGCAATTAATTGGATAACAGCTTTGATAGCTGGGTTTTTAGGAGTACCTGGAGTTATATTCTTAGTAATTTTCCAATTATTTTTATAACTTAAAAGATTTAATATAAAAACTAAGGTGGAATATCCCATTGCTTATGCAGTGTAGATATTCCACCTTTAATTATAGAGTGATTTATTGCTCCTTGTTTCTTTGAGAGAGGGAACATATTAGTTCCCTAAAGTTTATATAGATGGGAGTTAGAAGTTTTTTATTAATGAGTGAAAAGCTTCTTATAAGATTAATATATGGAGTTTATTAAAGGTGGTTACTATTATTTTAAAATTTATATGATAAAATATCTTTATTAAAAGCATGAAAAGGAGATGAAGATATGGCAGCAGGTAATGGAGTAAATTGTGGTTATTGTCCTGAGCATAAAAAAACTTGTAATGGAGATGATAAAGGTTGTTTATGTTATAAGTGTCCAAGACATTTAGGACAATGTATATGTGTTAAATATTGTAGAGAGACAGAGTCCATACTAATATTTGAAGAATAATTTTAAGGAGGTAATTATAATGCGTGAAAAGAGTAAAAAATTTATAACTGAATTTAAGGAATTTGCTTTAAAGGGCAATGTATTGGATTTAGCTATTGGGGTTATTATTGGGGGTGCCTTTAATAAAATAGTTTCATCCTTGGTTAATGATATAATAATGCCACCAATTGGAGCTATAACTGGAGGTGTTGACTTCAAAGATCTTAAATATATCTTGAAGCCACAAATTGGAGATATTCCAGCAGTTACATTAAACTATGGAGCATTTATTCAAAATGTCGTAGATTTTTTAATTATAGCTTTTTCAATATTTATATTTATTAAAGTGGTTTCTAAATTAAATAGGAAGAAAGAAGAAGCTAATAAAGAAGAGTCTATAGTTGAAGAACCAAAACTAACAGTGGAGCAAGAGTTATTAACTGAAATTAGGGATTTGTTAAAGAAAAATGATAGTGTTCAAAACTAAAGTTTTTGCATAAATTAATAATAAAAAAATAATTTTTTCATTAACAAAAGATAATTTATGGTAATTAATTGTTAATATTTTAATGAATATTCGAAATTATTAATAAAATAGTTGTTAATGATATGAAAAAGTAGTAAAATTAACAATAAAAATAAGCAATAAAGCAAAATAATTATAATGGGGGAAAAGGAAATGCATAAAAAGCTATTTATTCCAGGGCCAGTTGAGGTTAGACCAGATGTATTAGAGCAAATGGCAAAACCTATGATTGGACATAGAAGTAAAGAAGCTTCTCAGCTTCAAAGAAGAATTAGTGATAATTTAAGAAAAGTATTTTTCACAGAAAATGAAATACTTTTGTCAACTACATCAGGTAGTGGACTTATGGAAGGAGCCATAAGATCGTGTACAGCTAAGAGGGCAGCTGTATTTTCCGTGGGGGCATTTGGAAAACGATGGTATGAAATGGCTATTTTCAATAATGTTCCTGCTGATATTTTTGAAGTAGAAATGGGAAAGGCTGTTACACCAGAGATGGTTAATAGGGAACTAGCTACAGGAAAGTATGATTTAGTAGCGGTAACTCATAATGAGACTTCAACAGGGGTGATGAATCCTATTAAGGAAATTGGAGAAGTAGTGAAAAAATATCCAGATGTAGTATTTATAGTAGACACTGTAAGTTCTGCAGCTGGAACTAAAATAGAAGTAGATAATTGGGGAATAGATGTGTGTATAACATCTAGTCAAAAGGCTTTAGGATTGCCTCCAGGGCTGGCTGTTTGTACATTTTCTAATAAGGCTAAGGAAAGAGCTGAACAAGTTCCAAATAGAGGGTTTTATCTAGACTTACTATCATTATATAAGTATATTCAAAAGAAGGATTACCAATACCCATCAACACCATCAATACCGCATATGTATGCACTTGACTATCAATTAGATTATATTTTAAACAAAGAAGGTTTAGAGAATAGATTTGCAAGGCATTTAGAGATGGCTAAAGTTGTTAGGGAGTGGGCAAAGAAATATTTTGAATTATTCCCAGATGAAAATTATTTATCTAATACTTTAACAACAGTGAAAAATAATAGGGGTATAGATGTTTCAGCTTTAAATAAGGAATTAGGTAAGAGGGGATTCCAAATATCAAATGGATATGGGAGTTTAAAGGACAAGACTTTTAGAATAGCTCATATGGCCGATTGTCAAATGGAAGATATTAATGAACTTTTAAGTAATATAAATGATATTTTAGGTTTAGAATAAAAAAAATAAAGCAATAAGTATGTAATAATTAGGAAAATATAATAAGAGTTTAGATATTATTCTAAGCTCTTATTATCATAATATATAGTTTATTATGATTTCCTGTATTTAATAGGGGGTAGGAAAATGTATAATATTTTAGTTAGTGATGGATTACAAGAAAAGGCTATAAATAATCTTTTAAATTTAGGATTTAATGTTACGGACAAGCATTATGATAAAGATGAGTTGGGAGAAGCTCTTAAGGAATATGATGCTTTAGTAATAAGATCAGCCACAAAAGTTACTAGAGATGTTTTAAAAGCTGCAAAGGATGGTAAACTAAAGCTGGTAGTAAGGGCTGGAGTTGGAGTAGATAATATAGATGTAATAGCTGCTAGTGAATTTGGTATTACTGTAAGAAATACTCCAAATTCAAGTTCAGATTCAGTAGCAGAATTAGCTTTAGCTCACATGTTTGCAGTAGCAAGATTCGTTGGTACTTCTAATTATACTATGAGAAATGGTGAATGGAATAAGAAGAAGTATGAGGGGGTTGAGCTAAGTGGTAAAACTCTTGGAATTATTGGGATGGGTAGAATAGGTAAGGCATTAGCAAATAAAGCTACAGCTTTAGGAATGAAGATTGTTTATAATGATGCCTTTGGTAAAGTAAATGATATAGAATATGAATTTTTAGAGCTAAATCAATTACTTTCAGTCTCTGATTTTATATCTCTTCATGTTCCTTATGATAAAAATGCTGGCTCTTTAATAGGAAAAGATGAGTTGAAAATAATGAAGGATGGCTCTTATTTAATAAACTGTGCAAGAGGAAAAGTAGTAGATGAAGAAGCGTTATTAGAAGCATTAGATAGTGGTAAAATTGCAGGAGCAGGTATTGATGTATTTGAAGTAGAGCCAAATACTAATGAAGCTTTAGTTAATCATCCGAGAGTTAGTTGCACACCTCATATAGGTGCATCAACTATGGAAGCTCAAGAAAGAATTGGAGATGAGGTAGTTTCTGTAATTAAGGAATTTTTTAACTAAGCTAATAATAGGAGGAATTTTAATGGCAATAATTAGACCTTTTAAGGCAATAAGGCCTATGAAGGAATTTGTAGATAAGATAGCTGCATTACCTTATGATGTTATGGATAGTGATGAGGCTAGAGAGATGGTAAAGGACAATCCTTATTCATTCTTGCACGTAGATAAGGCAGAGGTAGATTTGCCTACAAATATAGATGTATATGATGATAGAGTTTACGTTAAAGCAAAACAAAATTTAGATAAAATGATTGATGATGGATTATATGTAGAAGATGAAAAACCTAGATACTATGTTTATAGGCAAGTTATGAAGGGAAGAAGCCAAACAGGACTTGTTGCATGCGCTTCTATAGATGATTACACTAATAATGTTATTAAGAAGCATGAATTAACAAGAGAAGAAAAGGAAATTGATAGAATAAATCATGTTTATAATTGTGAAGCTCATACTGGTCCAATATTTTTAACTTATAGAGAAAATAAAGATATTTCCAATATAATAAATGAATGGGTTAAGAAAGAGCCTATATATGATTTTAAGGCTGATGATGGAGTAGCTCATATTGTTTGGATTATAGATGATGAAAATACAGTAAGTAAATTACAAGAGTTATTTAAATCAGTAAAATATTTATATATTGCAGATGGGCATCATAGATCAGCTTCAGCAGTAAAAGTTGGTCATATAAAAAGAGCAGAAAAAGAAGAGTATACAGGAGAAGAGGAATTTAATTTCTTCTTATCTATATCATATCCAGATAGCGAATTAGAAGTATTGGATTATAATAGAACAGTTAAAGACTTAAATGGACTTTCTAAAGAAGAATTTTTAAGCAAGGTAAATGAGAGTTTTGAAGTTACTGAAAGTAATGAACAAGTTAAGCCAAGAGAAAAACATACCTTCGGTATGTACTTAGAAAATCAATGGTATTTATTAAAAGCCAAAGATGGTATATTTAATCCAAAAGATCCTGTAGATAGATTAGATGTATCAATACTTCAAAATAATTTATTAAGGCCAATATTAGGAATAGATGATCCAAGAAAATCTAAAAGAATTAAATTTATAGGTGGTATAAGAGGATTAAAAGAACTTGAAAGAAGAGCCAATACTGATATGAAGGTTAGTTTTTCTATGTACCCTACAACAACAGAAGATATAATGGCAATTGCAGATAGTGGAGAAATTATGCCACCAAAATCAACTTGGTTTGAACCAAAGCCTAGGAGTGGATTATTTATTCATAAATTTTAGTTTGTTGTACCCATCAAAAAAAGATTAACCAAGAAAAATAAAGATTGAACAGAACGAAGAAAGTAAGAAGAAATATATAAGAAAGAAGAGCAGAAAGGTATTGAAAACAGATGCTTGAGGGCATATTGAGCAGTACCAGCCTGTTCTTTTTTATTGAATTTTATTGAAGAGAATTGAATCAAAAACCTTATTGTATTATCCAATCTTTATTTTATCAATTGAATCAGATTGAATCCCCGAACCTCGCTCTATGCGAGCATTTCATCAACTTTTCCTCAAGGTTCAAGGTTGTTCAGTCTTTTTTTGACGTGTACATTTGTTGTAGCCACAAAATAAAGATAAACTAAGAATAAAATAAATATTTTTAAAGAGTGAGGAAAGCTAGGAATTACAAGGTTTTATGTAATTTTTTAATCCTAAATCCTTACTCTTTTTTTATTGCATTAAATCTATGAGTATAAGTAGTTTGAAAAATATATAACATTTTTAAGGGGGAAGATAATAATTTAAATAAAAGTTATCGTTAATAATCAATGGTATCTATTTAAATATAAAAAAATAAAACCTAGTAGACCAATTATGTATCTATATAGTAAATAGATGATAGGGAGAAATATTGAAGCTGAATAATAATGGAGGAATAGTGTGAAGGATATTAGTGAAAAAAAGTATATATTCACTTTAATTATTAGAGAGGCATTATATTCTAATAGATTAGGGAAAGAAGTTGAAGATAAAATATATAAGAATGTAAAGTTAGTATTAAGATATAATGGGGATAAATCAAAGCATTGACATATAAAATTGAAATTGTTACCATAAAATGAGAATATGTATAAGGGGTAACATTATGGAGAGAAACCAATTTATAAGGTGCGTAGAAGAATTTAAAAATGGTGATGAAAGTAAGTTTGAAATTATATATTTAGAAACAAATAATAAATTGTATAATTATATATTTTCTTTAAGTGATTCTTTAAATAATGAAGATTGTATTGAACTTGTACAAGATACTTATATACAGGTTAATAAAAAGATAGACACATTAAAAGATAGTAAAGCATTTACTTCTTGGATGTTTATTATAGCAAAAAATAAGACTATAAGATATTTAGATAAAACGAAAAAAGAAGTCTTACTATCTGAAGATGGACAAGGGATTTTTGAACTTCAGTATGAAACTGATATAGACCTTTTGCCTCAAGAGTTATTAGATAGTAAAGAAAATCAGAGAATGATATTAGATATATTGGAATCTCTTCCAAAAGAACAAAAGGAAGTAATCTATCTTAGATATTATAACGGACTATCAGTTAAACAAATTGCAGAAAAGTTAAATATTTCAGATGGAACAGTAAAAAGCAGGCTCAATTATGGGAGGAAGAAGATACAAGTAGAAGTAGAAGCCTTAGAAAAGAAGGGTACAAAACTTTATGGTATTACTGGATTGCCATTTATTTTCTTTATGCTTAGATATGCCTTACAAGCAGAGGGAATATCAGCAGAAAATTCACAAAATATTTTAAGTAATGTAGTTAATAGCAATAGTGGTACAGTATTAGGAGAAACAGAACTAATTAACCATAGTAGTTTAAATAGTGAAGCATCTAAATCTTTTGATAGTGGAGAATGTTTAGGTAATGATATAGTTAGCGAGGAATTAAAAGCTACTGGGAAAAGTCTTGGAATGAAAGGAATTGTAGCAGGAGTAATAGCTGTATTATTAACAGGGGGAGGAATCTTCATATATAATATGCCTAAAAGCGATTTTAATACAAGTACAGTTAATCATGAGGAAAATAGTACAGGTGGGGAAGTCGTGGAAAACACTGAGAGTGAGGAACTAAGATATGAAGTAGAAAAATACAAGGGACATGCTGAAGAACTATATGATTTAGCAGATACAGGTAACTTAATCTCAAGAGATTCAAATGAACTATGGACAATTGATAATTTTCTTAATGAAATGCAACTTATAGATGATGGTTATAGTGAGCCATACTATGATTCTGTTCATCCAATGTGGAGTGTTGACAGTATAAATGATATTATTCGTGATGTTGAAAATGTGATTGATGATAGAAAAGAAATATCTAAATTTGAAGATATTAATGATAAAGAGAAAGAAACATTAAAAGAATGTGATGATATGATTAAATATTTTTTAAATCACCAAGAAAAGTTAGATACTCTAAATGATAGACTTAAGATAATAGCAGAGCATAATGGAAGTGAAAGATCAAAAGAAGCAGCAATTGAATTTAATCAGAAATATCAATATTATAAGACTCTATTAAAAGAACTTAATTTTTAAAGATGCCTTATTAAAGAGGTTTTTTAGAGATAAGGAAAAGTTTTAATTAGAAAAAAATTATAATGTAGAATTAAGGACTTGAATACTATGTATTTATTATGTAATCTTATATATATACCAATAATTGCATGTTTATAAATAAGATTTAAAGAAGTATATAGTATAAGGAGTATATTATGACAGATTCATTAATTAATTGGTTTACTAGTACATTAAGCTTTATGCCAAAGGAGCTTATAGCATTTATAATATCCATGGTGCCTATTTTAGAATTAAGAGGTGGCTTAATTGCAGCTTCATTATTAGGAATTGGAGTATTTAATGCTATATTTCTATGTGTTTTAGGAAATATAGTTCCTATTCCATTTATTTTATTTTTCATTACACCAATATTTAACTGGATGAAAAAAACTAAGTTATTTAAACCTATGGTTGAGAAGTTAGAAAAGAAATCAATGGCTAAAAGTGAGCAAATTCAAAAATATGAATTTTGGGGACTTGCCTTATTTGTTGGAGTACCTTTACCAGGAACAGGTGCATGGACAGGAGCACTTATAGCAGCATTACTTGGAATCAAAACTAAAAAAGCATCCTTAGCAATCTTTGTAGGATTAATAATAGCAACAATAATAATGACTATTATATCCTATGGAATTCCATGGGTAATTCAAACAATGGCTTAAAATATATGAATTAATAAGAATAAGACTCCTTAGTGAGTCTTTATTTTTTTATAAGAAAGAATGAGAAATTATTGCTTTTTAGTGTAAAGGATAAAATGTAATATTGCGTTTACTTGGAGCAAAGCGATGGAAAAAGCAATATTACATTTCTACCCATTTAAAGTTTTTTAAGCATATTTTTTAATATAATAGTTGAATTTCTTACGGCTATAGGAATGAATTTTTCATAATCCATATGAGCACCGTTATTAGCATTATCAGAAATTGATCTAATAACTACACAAGGAATATTATTTAAATAACAAACTTGAGCTATGCTAGCACCTTCCATTTCACATGCCATAGCCTTAAATTCTTCTTCAAACCATTTAATTTTATTTACACTTGAAATAAATTGATCCCCAGAAATTATTCTACCTGAGAAAGTATTTATTTCATTTATTTCTTCACAAGCTTCTAAGGCAGCTTTAACTAAAGTTTCATTACACTTAAAATCAAAGGTATCTAATCTTGGAATTTGACCATGGGGATCTCCAAAAGCTGTAGTATCCATATCATGCTGTACTAAATTAGTGCCAACTACAACATCTCCAGGATAAATATCCTTACCAATTCCCCCAGCAACTCCAACATTTATTATAGAAGTAGCATTAAATTCAGATATTAATATTTGAGAGCAAACTGCAGCATTAACTTTACCAATTCCACAAACTACTGCAATAATATCTTTACTTCCTAAAGTACCTCTATAAAAAGTCATATTAGCTTTTTTAGTTTCTTCTTTTATATCCATATCTTTTAAAAGAAGTTCTAATTCTTCTGTCATTGCACTTATAATTCCTAAAATCATAAACTTTCCTCCTTAAAGTTATGTATGTATAACTTAAATCTTTTAATATCTTAACATATTATCTACTTTATTTAAATAAAATATATAATTTACTACTTTTTAACTTAATATATTTTAATTGTTTAAAATTCAAATAAAAATATTATTGTTTATACACTAATAATAGTCTAAAATAAGATATATTAAATTTAAATATTTTAAAATTAAGATAAATGTAAAAGGAGAGAAATTAATGATACAACATCCATTGTCTAGGACAGAACTACTTATAGGAAAAGATGGACTAGAAAAACTAAAAAATGCGAAAGTAATGGTATTTGGTGTTGGAGGAGTAGGAAGCTTTGCAGTGGAGGCATTAACTAGAGCAGGAGTAGGAACTTTGATATTAGTAGATGATGATACTGTATGTTTAACTAATTTAAATAGACAAATACATGCTACATATAATACAGTAAGTAAAGTTAAAGTAGATGTTATGAAGGAAAGAATCCTTTCAATAAATAGAAAATGTAATGTAATAACTCATCAAATTTTTGTAACCCCTGATAATTTGGCAGAATTAATTCCAGATGATGTTGACTATGTAATAGATGCTATAGATACTGTATCTGCTAAAATAGCATTAGCACAATATTGTTATGAAAAAGGAATTAATATAATAGCTTCAATGGGTACAGGAAATAAATTAGATCCAACCCAATTTAAAGTATCTGATATATATAACACAAAAGTTTGTCCTCTTGCTAAAGTTATGAGATACGAGCTTAGAAAAAGAGGTGTTAAAAAGCTGAAAGTCGTGTATTCAGAGGAAAAACCAAGAAGACCTAAGGAGGAAGATGTAGTTACTTGTAAAACTGGATGTGTTTGTACTGGCGGCACTAAAAAATGCGCATCTAAAAGACAAATACCAGGAAGTATGTCCTTTGTTCCTCCAGTAGCAGGAATGATTTTAGGCGGAGAAGTTATAAAATCTATTTTAGATATAAATGAATAATAGAGCTGTAGCATAAGTTTTAAATTCTAAATTGTATATTTTACATTAAGGGCTGTTTGTTACAGCCCTTTTTGAGTTTCTTTTATTTCTACTTTTGAATTTTTTAATCTATAATCTTTTGGTGTTGTACCTGAAACTTTTTTAAACATTTGACTAAAGTAGGATGAGTTAGAAAAACCAACAATAGATGCAATATCTCTAATTGAATAGTTAGTAGTAGCAAGAAGGTTTTTTGCTTCCCCAATTCGTTTGTTTATAACATAATTTATAGGGGATACTCCTATTTGTTTAGTAAAGGTATGAACTAAGTGAAATTTATTCATATATGATAAATCGGATAAATAATCCAAAGTGATATTTTGAGAATAGTGAGCATCTATATAGTTTTTAATTTTTATACATTCTAAATTTAATTTTTCTTGGGATTCTTCTATGAATAGTAGTGAAGTTGTGCTGCGTATGATGTGTGTTATAAATAAGGTTAATATACTTTTACAAATAATTTCATAATTAAATTCTTTACTTTCTACTTCCTTTATTAAAGTATTAAAATAATCTAAAATCAAATTTTTATCTTTGGAAAGGTTCATTATTTCATATAATTTTATTTGATGTTCGTTACTAGTCAAGCTATGGGATTCTGGAAAATTTAAAATTAAATTATCTATTCCAAGAACTATATATTCAAGAGGAACATCAGATAAAGAAGACTTTTCAGTATGAAGACAATTAGGATTAATAATTATTAAGTCCCATTTGTTAACATTTACAATTTGATCGTTTAAATGAAATGCTCCTGATCCATTAGTTATAAAAAATATTTCAGTAAAAGGATGAAAGTGAGCAGTACTATGCCAATCGTTTTCAAATTTGGATTTACTTATATAAAGCAACTCATAATTAGGTTCATAATTGTTCTTATTTACTAGATATCGGGTGATTCCCATTTTATACCCCCATTTCATATGTATATTTATTTTATTATATCACAATATATATAAAATTATAATATTGTTATTATAGCAATATTGACATAATAAATTAGCAATATTGCTATAAGTTTATAATATTATTTTCCTTGTTTTTATTTTAAAGGCTACATCATTAAATCTATCTATTGAATAGGAGTAGAAATCGTAGTATGCTTCACAGAAATAATTAAGGTTGTTAACTTGATTTTCCCTATGACGCCTACAACCGTTTCTACAAATAGAATAGTATTTACAACTGTTACACTTACTATTTTTATTAATAGAACTATTTAAAAAATTAATCGTAGTAGTATTCCTATGCATAATATTAAAGGAATCAGTTAATATATTTCCAATTTTATAAGTTTCATAAGTATAGAAATCGCAAGGATAAACTGAACCATCACTTTCTATAATATGTTGGCAAGAGCAGACTCCTTTCATATCACAAGCTTCATAATCTTGATTAAAAAACAAGCCAAGAATATTATCAAACATTCGTATGCTAACATAGTTATTATTAATAGCATCCTCATACCAAAGGTCAAAAAGCTTCATTAAAAAATTTTTATATTCTTCTTTTGTAATAGAAAACTTCCTTGAAGTCAAAGAAGTATTTTCTAATGGTTCTAAACAGGGTATAAATTGTAGATATTTAAAATTATTTTTCTTAAAAAAGTTATAAGTACTTTCAATTTTTTTACATAAAGCGGAAGTTACAACTGTAAGTATATTAAATTCAACATTATACTTTTGAAGTAACTTTATTCCTCTCATAACTTTATTAAATGTTTCTTCATTTTTATAGTTAACTCTATTTAAATTATGAATATCTTTGTTACCATCAAGAGATAAACCAATTAGAAAGTTATTTTTACTAAAAAATTCTGCCCATTCATCTGTAATTAATGTGCCATTTGTTTGAAGAGAAAAAGAAAAATTAGTATTATTTCCAAAGTCCTTTACAAACTCAATAAGTTTTTTATAAAAATTTAAACCTATAAGTAAAGGTTCCCCTCCCTGAAATCCAATTACACAACTTCCACCATTACAATAATCAGAAGCCTTTTCTATTATAACCTTAAGAGTATCTTCCTTTAGGAATCCATAATCTTCAATATCCCTAGCTTCTGCTATAGAATGATAAAAACAATATTTACAGTTTAAATTACATTTACTAGAAGATGGTTTTATCATTAGACTTAAATTTCTTTTCATTTATATTCTCCCATCTAAAATTAATTATAATATATGAGATAAGGTATTTACAGGATTACACCCTGTTTTAAGAGTAAATCCATCAGTATATCCTTCCTCTCTATCCAACAATTCTTTAATTAAACAGTTTCTTAAATAATCAATACGTTCTTTATATAATTTATTATTAATTAAATTATATTCCTCCCTAGGATCATCTTTTAGATTAAAATATTGTTCTTCATTTTTTTCGCTATACCATATAAATTTATCCGATTTAGTAACAATATAATGATTAGATAAACTTGAATGGAAACTATGTTCACCATGTAAATAATCACGATGATTTTTTTTATCGCCACAAATTTCTGGAACTAATGAAAAACCATCTACACCTTTAGGGATTTTTATACCAGCAAAATCTAAAATTGTAGGCATTATATCTCTAAGTTCAACAAGTGTATCACTTCTAAATGGTGCCTTATGTTTTATATTATCACCAACATGAATAATTAGTGGGATATGAGTACTTCCTTCATATGGGAAGGCTTTGCGATATAAGTTGTTATCAAATAAAAGTTCACCATGGTCAGATAAGAACAGAATAATAGAGTCATCATAAGTTCCATCCTCGATTAAAGAGGTAATTAGCCTTCCTATTTGATGATCTACATGGGTTATACATGCATAATATCCGCACATAGCTTCATGACGTAGATCTTTATCCTTACAACCATAAATTGAATCTTTTATACTTCCGTATTTTTCAGTAAGGCTTGGATCAACCCAATCACCACTTGCTGGTTCTCTTAAAGATTTATCTTTATACATATCAAAATAAGATTTAGGTGCATCAAAAGGTTGATGTGGACGAACAAAGGAACTCATTAAGAAAAATGGTTTTGTTCTATCTCTTGTTTTTAAAAATCTAATACTTTCATCTACTACCCAATTTGTTGGATGAAGTTTTTCCTCATAAATCCATGGATGAGTAATCCAAGAATTACACTCAGGACCAGTTACATTAAAATCCGCAGTTTGTCCCTCTTTATCTTTTAAGTAATATAAGTAGTCATCTGTTACTTCTTGATGTTGGTAATGGGGGATAAGATTGCTTCTATAATGAGCTAAATATCCGTCATGAAGTTTAATATTATTAAATCCGCAAGATAGTCTAGGTGGATCAACATGCATTTTACCAATACATTGAGTTTGATATCCATTATTAGATAATTCTTCAGCTAGCATATGATCATAATTCCAAGGGATTCCATCTTCGTAGCCGACGCGACCATGATTTTTTTGGCTTTTACCAGTAAATAGTGCAACTCTAGCAGGAATACAACTAGGACAAGCTGAATAAGCATTATCAAAATTTATACCTGTTGTTGCTAGTGTATCTAAATATGGAGTTTTTACATCAGGATGTCCATTGAAAGATAAGCAATCACCACGAAATTGATCACACATCAATAATATAATATTTGGTTTTTTCATATCAATACCCTTCTTTCTTGTAAAAAAGTATATAAAAATGTATAAAATTCTTTGTGTAAATGTTTATATAACAGATTATAACAAAGAAAATATTGGTAAACAATTAAAATTAAGGTATAATGCTATTAGTAATTTATCAATAACAATATATAGATAAAACAAGACAATATCATTATAGAAAAAACGTTTACTTAAAATTATACTATAAATTGTAGATAGACTTTTTATTTTATAAAAACAAGAAATTATAAAAATTTAAAGGGGACGAGATTTTATGAAAAAATTATTATGTATGTCATTAGTAGCTCTTATGGCTGCAACAACACTTGTAGGGTGTGGTTCTAAAACAACTGGCGGAGATAAAGTTGAGGGAGAAAAAAGAGTTTTAAAGGTAGCTGCATTTGAGGGTGGAAATGGAGCGGAAATATGGAAAAATCTTGAGAAGGCTTTTGAAGAAGAAAATAAAGATGTAGATGTTCAATTACAACTTTCTTCAAAATTAGATGAGGAATTACGTCCTCAAATGTTAGATGGAGAATATCCTGATGTTGTTTATTATAACATAGGACAAAAAAGTGGATTCACAGAAACAATGATTAAAGAAAATGCTTTATTAGATATTTCTGATGTATTTACTGGTGAATTAAAAGATAAATTAGCAGATGGATTTGCAGAAAATGCAATTACACAACCATATGGAGATGGAAAAACTTATTTAGCTCCTATTTTCTATTCACCAACAGGATTATGGTATGATGCATCTAAATTTGAAAATGGAAAAGCACCTGCAACTTGGGATGAAATGTGGAAGTATGGAGATAAATTAAAGGCAGAAGGAAAAGCATTATTTACTTATCCTCAATCAGGATACTTAGATGGAACTTTATTTGCATTATTATATCAAGCAGGTGGAGATGATTATTATAAGAAGGCATTAGAATATGATGCTAATACTTGGAATTCTAAAGAAGGACAACTTGTAATTGATACAATTGCAAAATTAGCAACATATACTTGGGATGCAACAGTTTCAAATGCAAATAGTGATGGTGGATTTAAGAAGAATCAACAAGCTGTAATAGATGGACAAGCAGCTTTCATGCCTAATGGTAACTGGGTAGTTGGAGAAATGGCTGAGTCAACTCCAGAAAACTTTAAATGGGGATTCATGCCTTTACCAGCTTATGAAGAAGGTGGAAAGCGTTATGCTTATACATTCTTTGAACAAGCTTGGGTACCAAAGGATGGAAAGAACCATGATGATGCTAAGGAATTTATTAAGTTCTTATATTCAGATAAAGCAGTTGATCTTATGTTAGCTAATAAAGCTCCAAACAAGGATGGAGAAATGGTTGCTACACCAGTTGTTCAACCAGTTAAAGGAATTGTTGACAAACTTGATGGAGATATGAAGTTATTCTATAGCATTTATGAGCAAGAAGGTGTATTACCTGCATTAGGAAACTGGGCTACAACAGATGTAATTGAAGGACTAGACTTTAAGAAAGCTGTATATGGTGCAGTAGATTCTGTAATCAATGGTTCAATGACTGCTGATCAATGGAAGGCTCAATTAAATGATACTTTTGCAAAATGTAAGGCAGCTTTAAAATAGTAGGATAAGTTAGTTATATAGTTAAACGGTGAGTTTCATGACTCACCGTTTGATTTAAAAAGAGGTGAGAGTATATGAATAAAAGAAAGTCACAAAGGCGATTTATTTTGGCCTGCATGACACCAGCTGTAATTCTTGTAACAATATTTATGGTAATACCTACATTTAATGTATTTAGAATGTCATTATACAAGTGGGGAGGTCTTTCTAACAATAGAACATTTCAAGGGTTTAAGAATTTTGAAATTTTAATACAAGATCAAAACTTCCTACAATCTATACAAAATTCAATTTTAATTATTACACTTGTAACTATTATTACTCTTATAATTGCAGTATTTTTTGCGGCAATACTATCTAAAGAAGACTTTAAAGGAAAAAACTTTTTTAGAGTAATATTTTATATACCTAATATTTTAAGCGTTGTAGTTATCTCAGCAATATTTGGAGCAATTTATGATCCTCAATCTGGATTATTAAATAGTGTATTAGGGTTTTTACATTTAGATAATTTAAAACAAATGTGGATGGGTAATCCTAATATAGTTATATATTCTTTAATTTTTGCATTGATTTGGCAGGCAATTGGATACTATATGGTTATGTATATGGCTAGTATGGCATCAATTCCAGATAGTTTTTATGAGGCTGCAGGATTAGATGGTGCAGGTAAAATAAAGCAATTCTTTGTAATTACTTTACCTCTTATTTGGGATAATATTCGTACTACATTAACATTTTTTGTTATTAGTACAATTAATTTAAGTTTCTTAATGGTTCAAATAATGACTGGTGGTGGGCCTAATGGACAAACAGAGGTATTTTTAAGTTATATGTATAAGCAAGCATATACATCATCAGCTTATGGATATGGAATGGCAATTGGAGTTGCAGTATTCTTATTCTCATTTATTTTATCAGCAGTAATTAATAAAATTACTGAGCGTGAAGTGTTAGAGTTTTAGGAGGTAGGGTATGAAAGGAATAAACAAGACAAAATCAAATAGTACTAATAGTTTATATAAAATATTCATTTATATAGCCTTAATTACTCTAGCAGTTTCAATTATTGTCCCAGTTGCTTGGGTATTTATGGCGAGTCTTAAATCTAATGCTGAATTTGTTGGACAAGATGTTAATCCATTTGCTTTTCCGAAAAAGTTAATTTGGGAGAACTTTAGCATTGCCTTTGGTAAAGCTAAAATGGGTGAGTATTTGTTAAATTCAGTAATGGTTACAACTTTAGCACTTAGTATATTATTAGTTGTAGCATTACCAGCATCTTATTGTTTAGCTAGATTTGATTTTAAAGGTAAAAAGTTTTTAAGTGCAGGATTTATGGCAGGATTATTTGTTAACGTTAATTATATTGTTGTTCCAATATTTTTAATGTTAAGCTCTGCAAATAGAATGTTTGATGTTAGATTTTTTCTGAATAATCGTTTGGTTTTAGCAATAGTTTACGCATCAACACATTTACCATTTACTATTTATCTTTTAAGTGGATATTTTAAAACATTACCTAAATCTTATGAAGAGGCTGCATTAATCGATGGATGTGGATATTTTAAAACAATGATTAAAATTATGGTTCCAATGGCAAGGCCAAGTATTATTACAGTAATATTATTTAACTTTTTAGCTTTCTGGAATGAATATATTATTGCATTTACATTAATGACATCAAAGAACAAGACTTTACCTGTTGGATTACAGAATTTAATGGCTGTTGAAAAAACAGCAACTAATTATGGAATTATGTATGCTGGTTTGGTAATTGTAATGATACCAACATTAGTTTTATATATTTTAGTACAAAAGAAACTTACACAAGGTATGAGCCTTGGTGGATTAAAGGATTAAGGAGGATTAATTATGGCAAAGACAAGAGGCAGAGTTACATTACCTAGTGAAAGCAATTTTCTTGAAGAAACTAAAGAATTATTATCCCGTTGGGGAGCAGATGCTATTCGCGATAGTGATGGTACTAAACTTAGTGATGATATAAAGAAATTAGATGCAAAAATTTATACAACATATTTTGTTGCACGTGGTCATAATGATTTTGCTGAAAAGCATATGGATGAATGTCAGCAAATATATTTGATGAGTGAATACACATTAGCAACTACTAAAAATATAGAAATAAAATTCTTATCTTCCTATTATAATCAGCAAGTAAAAGCTGATTATGATCATGATCCAAAAGTATGGTGGGAAGTTATAGATAGAACAACTAATGAGGTTGTTCCAGTTGAAAATTGGGAATATGATAAAGAAAACAATATAGTTAAAATAAATAATTGTGAAGAGTTCCATGAATACACAGTTTCTTTCCTTGCATATGTGTTATGGGATCCAACACAAATGTATAATCATATAACAAATAATTGGGGAGATGTTCCTCATGATATACCTTTTGATGTTAGAAAGCCAAATTCAAGAAAGTTTGCTTTTGAATATTTAGAGCAATGGTTAAAGGATAATCCTGATACTGATGTAGTTAGGTTTACAACATTTTTCTATCACTTTACATTAATATTTAATAATTTAGCAAAAGAAAAGTTTGTTGATTGGTGTGGATATGGTGCTAGTGTTTCTACTGAAGCTTTATTAGCATTTGAAGAAGAATATAAATATAAATTGCGTCCAGAAGTATTTGTTCAAAATGGTTATTATAATTCAACCTTCTGTGTTCCTACAAAGGAGTATCTAGATTATATTGATTTCCAACAAAGATTTGTTTCTCAAACAGCAAAAGAGTTAGTTGAGTTAACTCATAAGGCTGGAAAAGAGGCAATGATGTTCCTTGGGGATAATTGGATAGGAACTGAGCCTTATGGGAAGTATTTCCCAGGAATTGGACTAGATGCTGTAGTAGGAAGTGTTGGAGGGGGAGCTACTCTTCGTTTAATATCTGATATTCCTGGTGTTAAATATCATGAAGGTAGATTTTTACCTTACTTTTTCCCAGATACTTTTTATGAGGGAAATGATCCTACAATTGAAGCAATTGACAATTGGTTAAGCGCAAGACGTGCTATTATGAGAAAACCAATTGATCGTATTGGATATGGTGGATATCCAAGTTTAGCATATAAGTTCCCTAAGTTTGTTGATTATATAGAGAAAACTTGTGATGAATTTAGAGAGATATATGATATTGTCCATGATGTTGAACCTTACTGTGGATTAAAGGTAGCTATATTAAATAGTTGGGGAAAACTAAGAAGTTGGCATCCTTATATGGTTGCACATGCTTTATGGTGTAAGCAAATATATTCATATAATGGAATGCTAGAATCATTAAGTGGAGCTAGCGTAGATGTAACTTTTATAAGCTTTGATGATATAAAGGAAAATGGGATACCAAATGATATAGATGTAATAATAAACGCTGGAGATGCATATACAGCATTCTCAGGTGGGGATGTATGGAAGGATCCTAAGTTTGTAGCTACAATACGTGAATGGATTTATAATGGTGGAGGATTTGTTGGTATTGGTGAACCAACAGCAGTTGAAAATGGAGGACACTTCTTCCAATTAGCAGATGCCTTTGGTGTAGATAAGGAATTAGGCTTTACACTACACACTGATAAGTATTTCCATGATGAAGTTGAAAAACATTTCATTAAGGAAGATAAGGTAGAGGACTTTGATTTTGGTGAAGGAATGAGAAATATCTATGCTACAAAGCCTTCAACAAAAATAATTGCTTATAGTAATGGTGAAGTAAATCTTTCAAGTAATGACTATGGAAAGGGAAGATGCGTTTATATAGCTGGACTTCCATATTCAGAGCAAAATACACGCTTATTAATGAGATCATTGTATTACTCTGCAAATAAGGAAAATGAATTTAAGAAGTGGTATGCAGATAATTTATACTGTGAAGTACATGCTTATCCAAGTATTAATAAGTATGCTATTTTAAATAATACAAACAAAGAGCAAGTTACCAATGTCTATGATGGTAATGGTAATATGGTTCATGTTACTTTAGAACCTGGTGAAATTAGATGGATGGTGATGTAGTATATGAATAATATGACAAAAATAATTATTAATATAATTGCATTTGTAGTATTCTTATCAATGATTATTATAGGGCAAAGAAATATAGGAATACCTGGATTATCTATAATGTTAGTTGGATTAACTGGACTTCTTACACAGCTATTTTTATACAATAAAAAGAACAAATAAGATAGTGCTATGGCATAGTTAAAAATGAGTAATAGAAAAAAGTATAATTTTAGATTATACTTTTTTCATTAAGGGGCTGTCTTCCACAGCCCCTATTATAATTTTATATGACAATATCCACCAGGATTTTTCTTTAAATATTTTTGATGATATTCCTCAGCTTTGTAGTAGTTATTTAAAGGGACAACCTCAGTAACTATCTTCTTATCATATTTCTTTTGTATTTCTTCCTTACTATTTAATATTATTTCTAAATCAGAAGAGTCTAAATAATATATACCTGTTCTATATTGACTTCCTAAATCAGGACCTTGTCTATTTAAAGTGGTAGGATCTATTATAGACCAATATTCTTTTAATAAATCTTTTAAGTTTAGAATTTTATCGTTATATTCAACTAAGCAAGCTTCAGCAAAATAAGTATTTTTGTAACATACATCTTCATATGTTGGATTTTCAGTCCTTCCATTAGCATAACCAACTTCTGTATAAGTAACACCATTTATTCTAGAGAGAAATTCTTCAACTCCCCAAAAACATCCACCTGCTAAAACAATTTTTTTCATTTTTATCACTCTCCTATATATATGTTTCAATTAATAATATACATAATTATAATTTAGAGTATTCATTACAATTATATATGATTAAATATTTACTTAATATTATACATCTAAAATGAATATTAACCATATTTATTTAAAAGATATATTAACTTTAATTTCATCACTTATAAATTTATTTAATAAGTTTGTAAGTGATATTTTAGAGTTGTATAAGGCTTTATTGTATATATCTTTATCTTGAAGAGTTTCTTCAAAGCTTTTGTACACCTCATCTTGAATTAAATCAAATTCTTCTGAGGTAAGCTTTATGTCTCCAAATCTTAATAGTCCGTTAGAAGTATCCTCATAAATGGTTTTTTCTCTGAGTATATTTATATTAAAGATTTTAGGTTCAGGTATAGTAATATTTAAAGTAGTATTTTTTTCATCCATTTGAATATCTTCATCAGTAAATTTAGATAAGTCTATATAATAAGAACAGTTTGCAAAGAATTTTATTCTTTTATATTTTTCAAAAATTTCAAGATTTCCTAAACTTTTATCTATAGTAATTGATTTTGAAAGCTCCACCTCTAAGGGAATTATTTTATTTGTATTTTTTATTTCATTAATCAAATTATCCTCAGAAATTATATTTATATTATTAATATTTGAATAATCTTTAAAAATATCATACAAATTTAATTTTATTATAAATATAATAATTAAAAATAGTAAAATTATACATGAAATCTTAATGAATTTTTTGATTTTTTTACCTCTTTTTAAGAACTTTAAAATAACCATTGAATCTCCTAAATTATTGATAACACTAAAATATATGAGGTGTTTTATAAATTAATGAAAACTACAAGGGCTTACATTTAATTAATTAGTAGAATATAAGATATTGTGTAAATACAGGTTTTATCGTTATAATATAGATAATAGTAAACATATTCAACTTAGGAGATTATATTATGAATGAAATCAGAGAAGTAACTATAGAGCTTGTTAAGGGAAGTCTTAATGACTATATAATTAAGGATAAAGATAATATCTTTATAGGAAGGTTTACTATAGTTGAATTAGACAAGGATAATAAGAAGTGTAATCTTAAACTGAAATTTTTTAAAGACAATAAACAAAGGTTATTAAGAGAAACGGTAATAAGCATATTAAAGGCAATATTTAAAGACAACACTATATATAAAGCTAATATATTAGTAGATGAAAATATTAATTACAAGGTATTTTTAGATTTAGGTTTTACACTAGAAGGGATATTTACTGAGAATATTTTATTAAATGGAGTCTATTTAGATGAATTAAGTTTTGGAATTAACAGAAGTGAATTTAACAGTAAACAAAGAAATTATATTGTAAAATTAAAGGGCAACAATGTAGTGTTAAAAAGTTTTACACCAGATTGTACAGAGGAATTATTAGATTATTATAATAGAAATAAAGATCATTTAAGTAATTATGAACCTACAAGAGATGCTAGCTTTTATACTTATGAAACTCAAAGAGATTTACTTCTTGAAAGTTATAAAAATCTTATGAATGGTACAGGTGTTGATTTAGGTATTTATAAGAATGATAAGCTAATTGGAAAGGTAAAAATATCAAATATAGTTTATGGTGTTTTCAAAAGTGGGATTGTTGGATATTCTATGGACAAAGATTATCAAGGTAAGGGATATATGCAGGAATCTTTAAATTTAGTATTAAGATATGCAGAAGATGAGCTGGAACTTCATAGATTAGAGGCTTCAGTTTTAACTGATAACATTAGATCTAGGTCAGTTCTCCTAAAGTGTGGGTTTAAAGAGCTTGGTTTAAATGAAAAATATTTATATATAAATGGGGCTTGGCGAGATCATGTTACGTTTTATAGGATATTAGAAAGGAGCTAATAATATTATTATTGAAAAAGGTAGGGAATGTTGTGGAGAAGATAATATTAAATAATAATGCAAAAGTGGTTAAATCTTTTAATAATAACATATTGCTTGTAAGAGAAAGTGGAAAAGAAAGAATTTTATTTCAAAAGGGAATAGGATTTGGGAAAAAACCAGGTGATATTGTAGAAAAGGGAACTATAGTAGAAAAGGTATTTGTAATTGAAGATAAAGATAATCAAAGAAATTTTGATGAAATATTAAATAGAGTAGATACAAAATTAATCGCATTGGTAGAGGAAGTAATAGCAGAGATTACAGATGAATTAGGAGAAGAGTTAAATGAGAATATTCATGTAGGCTTAATTGATCACTTATTCTATGCAATAAGAAGGTTAGAAGATAAGGAAGAAATTCAGAATCCTTTCTTAGTAGAAATAGAAACTCTTTATGGAAGAGAATTTAGTATGGCAAGTAGGTTAGCTAATAGAATAAAGGAAGAACTTAATGTTGATGTTCCGGAAGGTGAAAAAGGATTTATAGCTCTTCATATTCACTCTGCTAGAAATAACGGGAAATTATCAAATACTATCAAGTATAGTTTTCTAAGTAATTCTATAATAGAACATGTGGAAGATAGGCTAAAGATTCAAATAGATAGAAAATCCTTAGACTATGCAAGATTTTTAACTCATATTCGATTTGCAATAGAAAGAATTATTACTAATAAGCCTATAAAAAATGATTTAGTAGATATTATAAAAGCTAAATATAAAATATCATATAAAATTGCAGAAGAAAGCAAAAAGATAATATGTAAGGTATTGGATATAGATAAAATATCTGAAGATGAAGTTGCTTACTTAGCAATGCATATAGAAAGATTTAGAGTATCTATTGGAAAATAATGAGGAATAAAAAAACAGCCATAATATGGCTGTTTTTTGAGTTAAGTAATATTATTAAACTTCAAAATTAACTACAACAGTTTTTCCAGCAACAACATCTCCACTTTCAACTGGAGTTATAGATTTAGCAGCATCAACATTAGTTATTAAAACTGGAGTTGCTAGTGATAATCCTTTATTTAATATAACATTTCTGTCTATTTTTATTAAAGGAGTACCAGCTTTTACTCTTGTTCCTTGTTCAACTAATTGTTCAAAACCTTCTCCTTCAAGAGAAACAGTTTCTAGACCGATGTGAATAAGTAATTCTAATCCATTATCTAGAGTCATAGCAACTGCGTGCTTTGTTTTAAAGATTAGAGTAACTTCTCCATCAGCTGGAGCAACAACAGTATCTCCCTCAGCTAATATAGCCATTCCATCTCCTGCTAACTTTTCAGCAAAAACTGGATCAGGTACTTCTGATAAAGGCATTGCTTTACCTGAAATAGGAGCAACAAGTGCATTAGCATTAGTAACTGTATTTACAGCTTCTTCGTTTTTTGATTCTGAGTTAAATAAATTTTTAAAAAACTTAAACATAGTATTTCCTGAACAATCAGGAATCCACATCCTTTCTACTAAAAATTTTATCGGTATACTAATTATATATATAGTATTTATTAAAATAGTGTAATAAATACATAAATGCGTATGCTGATTAAAAACAAAAGGCATAAGTCCTATTTTGCTAATTGGACTCATGCCTGATTAAACAGTAACACGTCTAGTATGATTATATATATACTCATTATTAATTGTCAATAAATTAATAGAAAAAAGGATGGAAAATTACTAATATTTAAGAAGTAATTAAATAAAAGTTTTTTAAAAATTTTTTAAAAAAGGTATTGAAAACAATAACATATGATGATACAATATGATTGTAAATTAAATATGAGTACAAATTTAGGCGTGTTATCAAATTAGTTGAGCATGAGCCGAAAAGGATTTATAGTATAGTAATATCCTTTTCGGCCTTTTTTTATTTTACGGAATTATATTTTTAAGTGCTTAAATTTGTATAAAAAATTTTAAGGAGGAATTATTATTATGATGAAGTATCTTCAAAGACTAGGAAAATCATTGATGCTTCCAGTTGCAGCCCTTCCAGTTGCAAGTATTTTAATGGGAATAGGTTATTGGATTGACCCAACAGGTTGGGGCGCAAACAGTGTAGCAGCAGCTTTCTTATTAAAGGCTGGTGGAGCATTAATAGATAACATGGCAATTTTATTTGCTATTGGTGTAGCAGTAGGAATGTCAGATGACAATGATGGAACAGCAGGACTTGCAGGTTTAGTTTCATGGCTTATGATTACAACTTTATTAAGTCCAGCAGTTGTAGCAATGTTTAAGGGAATAGATGTTGCAGAAGTTCCAGCAGCATTTACTAAAATTCAAACTCAATTCGTTGGTATAGTTTCAGGTTTAATTGGAGCATCTTGCTACAATAGATTTAAGGGAACAAAATTACCAGACGCATTAGGATTCTTTAGTGGTAAGAGATCAGTTGCTATAATGACATCTTTAGCTTCATTAGTTGCAGCATTAGTATTATTCTTTGTATGGCCAATAGTTTACGGAGCTCTAGTATCATTTGGTAAAGCAATTATCGCAACAGATGCAGTTGGAGCAGGTATTTATGGATTCTTTAATAGATTATTAATACCAACAGGATTACACCATGCACTTAACTCAGTATTCTGGTTTGATGTTGCAGGAATTAATGATATAGCTAACTTCTGGGGTGGTACAGGAGTACAAGGACAAACAGGTATGTACATGACAGGATTCTTCCCAGTTATGATGTTTGGTTTACCAGCAGGAGCTTTAGCTATGTACCACACTGCAAAAGATAATAAGAAAAAGGCTGTATATGGATTATTATTAGCAGCTGCATTATCTTCATTCTTCACAGGAGTTACAGAACCATTAGAATTTGCATTCATGTTCTTAGCACCAGGATTATATGTAGCACATGCTGTTTTAACAGGTATATCCTTAGCTGTTTGTGCATTACTACCAGTAAGAGCTGGATTTAACTTCAGTGCTGGATTTGTTGATTGGATTTTAAGCTTTAAAGCACCAATGGCTGAAAATCCATTATGGATAATAGGAATAGGTTTAGTAGTTGCAGCTATATATTATGTAGTATTTAGAATTATAATTACTAAGTTCAACTTAAAAACTCCAGGTAGAGAAGATGATGACGATGAATTTACAGAAAATATAGCAATAACTGGAGATATGGATCAATTAGCAAAAGCTTATATTGAAGCTTTAGGTGGAAAAGAAAATATATTAACAGTAGATAACTGTGTTACAAGATTAAGACTTAATGTTAAAGATAACTCTATTATAGTAGATAAGAAATTAACAGCTTTAGGAGCTAGAGGAGTTATAAGACCGGGAAAAGGTAGCATTCAAGTTATAGTTGGAACAAATGTACAATTCGTTGCTGATGCTATAAAAGTTAATTTAAAGAAGTAATAAGTGAAAATATTTAGATGAAGGTTTTAAAACCTTCATCTTTTTATTATTAAATTTATTTGTTAAAAGAGTTAATATAAATTGTAAATATAAGAGATGATGACAAGAATTTATAGATAAAAAGCTACTATTGTCTAATGGAAAACCTATTGATCTCATATTAATTAGCCAGTTTTATAAAGAATAAATAATAAAAATTAAGTTAACTTAACCAGGTGTATCAATAATAGTATTATTAAGAAAAAAGGAGAAAATAAAAGTAATACAAAAATAATTTGTTTAAATAATTATATTTAGTAAAAATCATGAATAATTATCATGATATTATATGTCATGTGCTCGGGGGAACACCGAAAGGGAGTCACCAAGTACAGAAGAAAATGGTCTTTGAAAATTGAACAGAATATAAGTTAAGTAAAATAAACCAGCAATTCTTTTAAGTCTTAAAATTAAGACTCAAAGTAATTTGAGCAACAGATTAAACTTTTTATTGAGAGTTTGATCCTGGCTCAGGACGAACGCTGGCGGCGTGCCTAACACATGCAAGTCGAGCGAGGGGAGTTTCTTCGGAAACAAACCTAGCGGCGGACGGGTGAGTAACACGTGGGCAACCTGCCTTATAGTGGGGAATAGCCTCTCGAAAGGGAGATTAATACCGCATAACATTGCACTTTCGCATGAAAGA
>NZ_LT575472.1:20419-32093 GCF_900086595.1 Clostridium nigeriense | reverse complement strand
ATAACTACTAAGTTCTGATCCAGAGTACCACGAGACACGTGAAACCTTGTGGGAAGCAGGGAGGACCACCTCCCAAGGCTAAATACTACCTGATGACCGATAGTGAAGAAGTACCGTGAGGGAAAGGTGAAAAGAACCCCGGGAGGGGAGTGAAATAGAACCTGAAACCGTGTGCCTACAACCGGTCAAAGCCCCTTATGAGGGTGATGACGTGCTTTTTGTAGAACGAGCCAACGAGTTACGGTATGTAGCAAGGTTAAGTACTTAAGGTACGGAGCCGAAGGGAAACCGAGTCTTAATAGGGCGACTAGTTGCATGCCGTAGACCCGAAACCGGGTGACCTATCCATGGCCAGGTTGAAGCGGGGGTAAAACCCCGTGGAGGACCGAACCACGTTGCTGTTGAAAAAGCATGGGATGAGCTGTGGATAGCGGAGAAATTCCAATCGAACTCGGAGATAGCTGGTTCTCCTCGAAATAGCTTTAGGGCTAGCGTCGGATATGAGTAATGGAGGTAGAGCACTGAATGGGCTAGGGGGCATATCGCTTACCGAACCTTATCAAACTCCGAATGCCATATACTATTAGTCCGGCAGTCAGACTACGAATGATAAGATCCGTGGTCAAAAGGGAAAAAGCCCAGATCGTCAGCTAAGGTCCCAAAGTGTAAGTTAAGTGGTAAAGGATGTGGGATTTCTAAGACAACTAGGATGTTGGCTTAGAAGCAGCCACTCATTTAAAGAGTGCGTAATAGCTCACTAGTCGAGAGATCCTGCGCCGAAAATGTCCGGGGCTCAAACTTACCACCGAAGCTACGGGCTCAAGATTACTTGAGCGGTAGAGGAGCGTCGTAATCGGGCTGAAGTCGTACCGTAAGGAGCGGTGGACTGATTACGAGTGAGAATGTTGGCATTAGTAGCGAGATGTAAGTGAGAATCTTACAGGCCGAAAATCTAAGGTTTCCTGGGGAAGGCTCGTCCGCCCAGGGTTAGTCGGGACCTAAGCCGAGGCCGAAAGGCGTAGGTGATGGACAATTGGTTGATATTCCAATACCACTATTATCGTTATTATCGATGGTGTGACGGAGAAGGATAGGATGTGCTAGCGATTGGAAATGCTAGTCTAAGCATTTAGGGAGTTAAGATAGGCAAATCCGTCTTAACAATCCTGAGGTGTGATGGGGAAGGTCTTTTAGACTGAAGTATCTGATTCCCTGCTTCCAAGAAAAGCATCTAGAGAGAGAAATAGTGCCCGTACCGCAAACCGACACAGGTAGATGAGGAGAGAATCCTAAGGCCATCGGAAGAATTGCAGTTAAGGAACTAGGCAAATTGACCCCGTAAGTTAGCGAGAAGGGGTGCCTGTGAGAGCAGGCCGCAGAGAATAGGCCCAAGCAACTGTTTAGCAAAAACACAGGTCTCTGCTAAAGCGCAAGCTGATGTATAGGGGCTGACGCCTGCCCGGTGCTGGAAGGTTAAGGGGAACACTTAGCGCAAGCGAAGGTGTGAACTTAAGCCCCAGTAAACGGCGGCCGTAACTATAACGGTCCTAAGGTAGCGAAATTCCTTGTCAGGTAAGTTCTGACCCGCACGAATGGCGTAATGACTTGGGCACTGTCTCAACTGCAAATCCGGCGAAGTTGTAGTGCGAGTGAAGATGCTCGCTACCCGCGATTGGACGGAAAGACCCCGTAGAGCTTTACTGTAGCTTAGCATTGAGTTTCGATATTGTCTGTACAGGATAGGTGGGAGACTGAGAAGCTAGGGCGTCAGCCTTAGTGGAGTCATCCTTGGGATACCACCCTGACAGTATTGGGATTCTAACCGGACGCCATGAAACTGGTGACGGGACATTGTTAGGTGGGCAGTTTGACTGGGGCGGTCGCCTCCTAAAATGTAACGGAGGCGCCCAAAGGTTCCCTCAGAACGGTCGGAAATCGTTCGTAGAGTGCAAAGGCAGAAGGGAGCCTGACTGCGACACCCACAAGTGGAGCAGGGACGAAAGTCGGGCTTAGTGATCCGGTGGTACCTCGTGGGAGGGCCATCGCTCAACGGATAAAAGCTACCTCGGGGATAACAGGCTGATCTCCCCCAAGAGTCCACATCGACGGGGAGGTTTGGCACCTCGATGTCGGCTCGTCGCATCCTGGGGCTGTAGTAGGTCCCAAGGGTTGGGCTGTTCGCCCATTAAAGCGGCACGCGAGCTGGGTTCAGAACGTCGTGAGACAGTTCGGTCCCTATCCGTCGCGGGCGTAGGAAATTTGAGAGGAGCTGTCCTTAGTACGAGAGGACCGGGATGGACTGACCTCTGGTGCACCAGTTGTTCCGCCAGGAGCATAGCTGGGTAGCTAAGTCGGGAAGGGATAAACGCTGAAAGCATCTAAGCGTGAAGCCCCCCTCAAGATGAGATTTCCCATAGCATAAGCTAGTAAGACCCCTTGAAGAACACAAGGTTGATAGGTCAGAGGTGTAAGTGTGGTAACATATTTAGCTGACTGATACTAATAGGTCGAGGGCTTGACCAAAATAAGTTATAAATTCATGTGCAATTTTCAGAGAACACTCTGAAAAAGGAAACTCACTAAGCAAAGCTTAGGAGTACAAGATTCTTAACCAAATCGAAGATTTGGAGAATCATAGCATCTGGTGATGATGGCGTAGAGGAAACACTCCTTTCCATTCCGAACAGGAAAGTTAAGCTCTACAGCGCCGATGGTACTGCATGGGAGACTGTGTGGGAGAGTAGGACGTTGCCAGGTTAGTAAAAAGACTTAAGATTTATCTTAAGTCTTTTTTATTTTTTTAATTAAGCTTTATAATAAGTTATTGAATTAATAATCTTACTAGCGCATTTAGTATCAAAAAATAAGAGATTGTTAAATAAACAATCTCTTAATAGAAAAAATATAGTATCTCTTTAATTGAGTAACAAAAGTAATACCTAAATAATATTGTTACTATTTATTTAAAACTAAGCCTTTACTTCTAATGCAAGTACATTCTCTAGGTTCACTAGTGTGTAAACATTGATATTTTACTTTTTTAGGAGCCATTATTTCTTGTGGCTTTGAATTATTCTTTTCTTGTGAATTCATTTCGACACTCCTTTTAATAATTAATATACAGATATTATATATTAATTAATAACAATTATCAACATTAAGGAGATAATAAAAATTATTTTAAAATAAAAGTTATCAACAATTAATATTATTTAATTAACAAAAATGTTGATAACTTTATTTTTATGTGGATAAATATTAAATTAAAATATCTTTTTTAGTAAAATTAATGTGTGCTATTATATAAGCTAAAATTGAAGTTATAGCCATACAAATTAATCCATTCATTGCTGTTAGACTTGGATTGCCATACATTAATGGTAAATTAGAATTTATTACACTAGATGCATCTGCATATGTTGTGAATAAAAGATGACTATACTCTCTAATAGTTCCAATGGCTTGAGTTCCAATAGTTAAGAATATCGTTAATATTACTGAAATTGCCATAGATATCATACTACTTTTAAATATTGTAGAAAACATAAAGATTACAGAGCAAGCAGTTATAATAAATATTGCTTGATAGGCAATGCTTTTTATAGTGAATTCAGTATTACTTACCATTTTTGATGTGTTAGGAATTTGTTCTAATACTACTTGTTGAGAATTTTGATCAAAAGATTTTTCATATTTTTGTTCAATTCTAATTGGGTAATCAGAAACTTTTGTATTACTAGTAGTATTTACAATTGCCATTCCAACAAGTTGAGGAATTATAATCATCAATAAAACTGTAACTACAGAAACAATATATTTTGAGAAAAGTATTTTCCATCTTTTCATTGGCTGAACAAGTAAGAATTTTAAAGTTGCAGGAGTACACTCTCCAGAAACAATATCACTCATAAATACAGCTATTCCAGCTATTAATAATCCTAATCCTAAGAAAGCATTTAAATTTTTGAAAAAAGTAAGTGAATTATATTCCCATCCATCTAGAGGCTTTATATTATTAGCTTTAAGATACTTATAATCTTCTAAGTCTTGTTTTGATTGAGAATACCACCTTTTATTCCACTCATTAATTCCCGTCTCTTCATAATCTTTAATAGTAGTTTCTAGATTTTCAATTCTTTCATCTAGTTCCTTCTTCCAAGCATCTTCTGAAATTCCATTTTTAATTATTTCTTTATTATCTTCAATTTGTTTAAGTAAACTTTGTTCTATTTCTTTGGAGCTATTTAGCCAATTAGCATCTCCATCATTTTCTGCCTTTTTTATATCATTTCTAATATAGACTAACTGATCTTCAGCCTGTTTAATTTGATACTCAGGAGACATCCATTCTCTCATATGTTTGTCATTCATCCATGTACCAAAAATTGTTATTCCGATAAAGGCAATAAATAATACAAAGACTATCCATGTTTTAGATCTTTTAAATATTTTTATAAATTCATTTTTTATAAGATTTAGCATTATTATCTTATACCTCCTTCAACTAATTCCATATATCTTTGTTCTAGTCCTTTTCTAAGCTTATACACTTCTTCTATTTGTACATTTTTATTTACAAGATATTTAATTAATTTTGAAGTTGTATTAGATAACAAAATAATTTCAATTCCATCTTCAGTTTGTCTTACTGAATTAATATAATTAATATTTTTTAACTCATCTAAACTTATATTTTCTTTAATGTTTAGGCAAATTATATCTGTATCAGTTTCCATAGATTCACTTATTACATTTTCTACAGATTTAATAGTTCCATGATTTATAAAAGCTACTCTATCACATAAATGTTGAACCTCTGATAGGATATGTGAAGATATAAATACTGCCATTCCTTTTTCTTTAGCAGCTTTTTTTACAACTTCCCTAAAGTCTAATATTCCTGATGGATCTAATCCGTTTGTTGGTTCATCTAATATTAATAATTTAGGTTTAGAAAGTAATGATGCTGCAAGACCTAGACGTTGTTTCATTCCTAAAGAATATTTTCTTACTTTATCATCTATTCTATTTTCAAGTCCAACTAGAGATATAGTTTCATCAACCTCTTTTTTAGAGATATTTCTTATTCTAGCAATTTGCATTAAATTTTCTCTACCAGATAAATATTTATAAAGTTCAGGATTTTCAACAACAGCTCCTACTTCGTTTAATGCTTTTTCCGTATCAGTATTTAAATCATATCCACATATTTTAATACTTCCTCCATTAGGATGAATTAATCCAACTAACATTCTTATGGTTGTAGTTTTTCCTGCTCCATTTGGTCCTAAGAAACCAAATATTTCACCTTCTTCTACTGAGAAAGAAATATTTTTTATTATTTCTCTTTTACCAATAGACTTTTTTAGATTATTTACTTCTAAAACTTTCAAATTTACCCCTCCAAAAATGTATTTCTTAATTATTTTAAAATTTAAATCTTAATTTAAAGTTCAGATAAACCTTAATATAAGCTTAATAAATTCTTAATTAGGATTTTTAATAAATATTAGATAAAAAGTAATAGTTTCTATATTAAAAAAATAAAAAATAATATTTTATGACAATATATATTTTATATCTTTGTAAATAGGTGATGAAAAATAAAAGATAGTACATATTATAGTATTATGGAAAAAATAGTAAAAAATATGAGCTGATGATATAATATTTTCATTAGATTACAGTAGAGTGAGGAGATATGAGATGTATTTAGTAGAAAAAAAAGAGGAATTTATGAAAATAAATAATGAAAATATAGATTCATTTCATAAGGGAAAAAACTATAAAAGCTATAGTTTTATGGGGGCTCATTTCTCAAAAGAAGATGCAATAGAGGGAGTAAGATTTACAACTTGGGCTCCAAAGGCTCTCTATGTATATGTTGTGGGGGACTTTTGTGAGTTTAAACCATTAGAGAGATATAAAATGAAGAGACTTAATACTGAGGGATTATGGAGTCTATTTATACCTGGAATAAAGGAAGGAACAAAATATAAATTTTATATTTTAAGTAGTGAATCTAAAAGTGGAGTATATAAGTCAGATCCATATGCTATAAGTTCAGAGTTAAGACCTAGTACAGCTTCAATAATATGTAAAGAGTATAACTTTAATTGGTCAGATAATATATGGCTAGAGAGTAGAGAAAAAAAACAAATATTAAAGGAACCTATTAATATTTATGAAATCCATTTAGGATCATGGAAAAGAAATAATGGAAAATTTACTACATATAAAGAATTAATTGATGATTTAACTAAGTATTTATTAGAAATGAATTATACACATGTAGAGTTTATGCCTCTTACTGAACATCCATTAGATGCTTCTTGGGGATATCAAAGCACTGGATATTATTCAGTAACAAGTAGATATGGTACTGCTGAAGAGTTAAAGGAGCTTATAAACAATCTCCATAATAATAATATAGGTGTTATTTTTGATTGGGTACCAGGACATTTTTGTAAGGATGAACATGGTTTATATATGTTTGATGGTTCTCCAACATATGAGTATGAAGAGTCCTGGAAAGCAGAAAATAAAGGATGGGGAACTTGTAATTTTGACTTAGGAAAACCTGAAGTAAGAAGTTTTTTAATTTCCAATGCATTTTTTTGGTTTAATGAATTCCATATAGATGGATTAAGAGTTGATGCTGTATCTAATATGATTTATTTAAATTATGGTAGAAAGGATGGAGAATGGAAGCCTAATATTTTTGGTGGAGATGGTTGCTTAGAAGGAATTGATTTTTTAAAGGAATTGAATAAATTTATTTTTAATAAATTTAATAATGTAATGATGATTGCTGAAGAATCAACTTCATGGCCTAATGTTTCAAAAAGAGTTGAAGAAGGTGGCTTGGGATTTAATTTTAAATGGAATATGGGGTGGATGAATGATACTTTAAAGTATATTCAACAAGATCCTATATATAGAAAGTATGAACACAATAAAATCACATTCTCTATGATGTATAATTACTCAGAAAATTTTATACTACCAGTATCTCATGATGAAGTAGTCCATGGGAAAAAATCATTGTTAGATAAAATGTGGGGAGATTATTGGAATAAATTTGCAGGATTAAGATTATATTTATCATATATGATGGGTCATCCAGGTAAGAAATTAACCTTTATGGGATGCGAATTTGGCCAATTTATAGAGTGGAGAGAATATGAGGAGTTAGAGTGGGGACTTATAAATAATTTTGAAATGCATAGAAAAACCCATGTTTTTTTTAGGGAAATTAATAAATTCTATAAAGAAAATAAAGCTCTCTGGGAGTTGGATTATGATAAAAATGGATTTCAATGGATTGATGCTAACAACTCAAATCAAAGTATGTTTATCTTTATAAGAAGAAGCGAGAATGTAGAGGATACATTGATATTTATATGTAACTTTACTCCTGTAGTCTATCATGATTTTAGAATTGGAGTTCCATATTATGGTGAGTATTTAGAGGTTTTTAATTCAGATTGTAATATATTTGGAGGTTCTAATCAATTGAATTTTAAAATAATAAAATCAGAGGAAGTTGAATATCATAGTAAACAATATTCTATTTTGATAAAGGTACCACCGATGGCCACATCAATATTTAAAATTTCAAAATTTATAAATAAATAAAGTTTGAGGAGGCGTAAATTTGAAAATTTTATTTGTAGCATCAGAGGCACATCCTTTTATAAAAACTGGAGGATTAGGAGATGTTATTGGAGCATTACCACTATCGCTTAAAAATTTAAGTAATGATGTAAGAGTTATAATTCCTAATTATAAAGATATTAAAGAGGAAATAAAATCAAATCTTAAATATATAGATAATTTTAGGGTGAATGTTGGATGGAGAAATCAGTATTGTGGAATATTTGAGTATGATTATGAGGGAGTTAAATTTTACTTGATAGATAATGAATACTATTTTAAAAGAGGTGGACTATATGGATATTATGACGATGGAGAAAAGTTTGCATTTTTTAGTAGAGCAGTATTAGAATTTTTAAAACATATACAATGGACGCCTGATATACTCCATTGTAATGATTGGCAGACTGCTATGGTACCTGTGCTTCATAAGTTAGAATACATTAAGGAGGAGAAATTTAGAAATATAAAAACTGTATTATCAATTCATAATTTATTTTTTAAAGGAATGTTTTCACCACAGGTTCTTCCAGAACTTTTTGGATATGATTATGAACCCTTTTATAATAGAAGCCTAGAACATAATGGGGCAATTAGTTTTTTAAAAGGGGGTATAAATTATTGTGATAAAGTACTTACTGTTAGTAAAACTTATGCTGAAGAAATTAAGACTCCCGAATATGGAGAAGGACTTGATGGATTATTAAAACATAGAGAATATTTATTAGAAGGAATAGTGAATGGAATAGACTATAAAGAATATGATCCTGAAACTGATAAATATATAAATTTTAATTATTCATTTGAAACTATAGTTAATAAAGAACTTAATAAGGAACTTTTGCAAAAAGAATTAAATTTAACTGTAAATAAAGATATTCCTATGATAGGGTTAGTCTCTAGATTAACTCACCAAAAAGGATGCGATTTGATTATTAAAGTACTTGATGAATTATTAAAAGAAGAAGTACAAGTGGTTATACTTGGTACAGGAGATTATATATATGAAGAGAGTTTTAAAAGTTTTAAGAATAAATTTAAAGATAAAATTAGTGTAAATATACAATTTAGTAACGATTTAGCTCATAAAATTTATGCTGCATCAGACATGTTCCTAATGCCATCTTTATTTGAACCCTGTGGGTTAGGACAACTTATAGCTCTTAGATATGGAAGTATTCCTATAGTTAGAGAAACTGGTGGATTAAAGGATACTATAACACCATATAATGAGTATGATGAAAGTGGAAATGGATTTAGTTTTAGAAATTATTCTTCTGAGGAGCTTTTAATGATAAGTAGATATGCAATAAATATTTTTAAAGATAAGAATAGATGGAATAAAATAATTAAAAGTGCTATGAGTTCAGATAATAGCTGGGAAAAATCAGCTAAGGAATATATGCGAGTATATAATGAAATATAAATATTATTATTTTATAGGAAAAGAAAAGGGGATTGTAGATGGGGAAAAAAGAAATTGTAGCAATGATATTAGCTGGTGGACAAGGATCGAGATTAGGTGTCTTGACTAAGAATATAGCAAAACCAGCCGTGCCATTTGGAGGGAAATATAGAATAATAGATTTTCCATTGAGTAATTGCTCTAATTCAGGAATTTATACTGTAGGAGTCTTAACACAATATAAGCCATTAGATTTAAACTCCCATATAGGTATAGGAGATCCGTGGGATTTAGATAGGCGTGATGGAGGAGTATCTATTTTGCCACCTTATCAAGAAGAAAAGGGAGGGGATTGGTATAAGGGAACAGCTAATGCTATATATCAGAATATCGAATTTATAGATAGATATAATCCAGAGTATGTACTTATATTATCAGGGGATCATATTTATAAGATGGATTATTATAAGATGCTTGAATTCCATAAGAATAATAAAGCAGATGCAACTATAGCAGTTATAAATGTACCAATAGAAGAGGCAAGTAGATTTGGAATTATGAATACTAGGGAGGATAACTCTATATATGAATTTGAAGAGAAACCTAAATATCCTAAGAGCACAAATGCATCAATGGGAACATATATATTTAATTGGTCGGTATTAAAAAAATATTTAATAGAAGATGAAAAGGATAGTAATTCAAGCAATGATTTTGGTAAAAATATAATACCTAACATGCTAAATAGAGGAAAAAGGTTAATGGCATATCCTTTTAATGGATATTGGAAAGATGTAGGTACCATAGAAAGTTTATGGGAAGCTAATATGGATTTATTAAAAATTGATAATGAATTAAATTTATATGATAGCGAATGGAAGATTTATTCACAAAATCAAGTAAGGCCTGCTCATTATATAGGTAAAGAGGCCAGAATAAATAATTCTTTAATTGTAGAAGGCTGTATAATAAATGGTGATGTTCAAAATTCTGTGTTATCTCAAGGCGTTTATGTTGGTAAAAATACATTAATAAGGGATTCTGTAATAATGCCCAATGTACAAATTGGAGATAATGTTAGAATAGAAAAGGCTATTGTAGGTAATGATGCAATAATAAATCATGGGTGTAAAATTGGAGATAGGGAAAAAATAGAGGTAGTAGGTGCCTATGAATATGTAATTAATAATACAGATATTAAATATAAAGAAATAACTGAAAAAAATAGAAAAGTTAAAATTTAGGGGGCTAAAGAGGGTGAAAAACTGTTTAGGAATCATAAATTTAGATGAAAATGAAAGTAAAATGGGTGAATTAGTGAGATATAGGACTCTTGCTTCTGTTCCACTTTCTGGAAGATATAGAGTTATAGACTTTGTTTTATCTAATATGGCGAACTCTGGAATAGAGGGGATAGGTATTTTTACTCAAAATAAATCAAGGTCGTTAATAAATCATTTAACTAATGGACGACCATGGGATTTGCATAGGAAAAAAGATGGACTTAGAGTATTTAATTTTAGTGACTATAATCCTAATGTTGATGATATTCATAACTTCTATGAAAATATTGAGTTTATTGAACAGAGTAAGAAGGAATATATACTTATTAGCCCTTCTTACATGATTTGTAATATAGATTATAGCGAAGTATTAAGATATCATATAAAATCTATGAATGATATAACAATGATATACAAGAATGTAAATAACGCTAATAAAACTTTTTTAGAATGTGAAATATTAAATATTAACGATTATAATAGGGTAATTAGTATAGGAAAAAATATAGGTAGTGAAAAATATTCAATGATAAATATGGAAATGTATATTATGAAAAAGGATTTCTTTATTAATATTATTAATGAATGTATATTTAATGGAATTCATAAAAAAATTAAGGATTATGTAGCAAATAATTTAAAAAGTATTAAAGTTGGAGCTTTTAAATTTGATGGATATTTATCTTGTATAAATTCAATAAAGTCTTATTTTGATACTAATTTAGATATGATAAATCAAAATATAAATATGGAGTTATTTTATAACCATAAACCTATATATACTAAATCTCAAGATGAACCTCCAACTCAGTACACAGAAAAAAGTTTAGTAACGAATTCAATAGTGGCTAATGGAGCTTATATAGAGGGGGAAGTTGAAAATTGTATAATAGGTAGAAGGGCAATAATAGGAAGAGGCGCTAAAATTAAGAATTGTGTTATAATGCAAAATTGTATTATAGGTGAAAATGTAGTAATGGATAATGTAATAGCTGATAAAGGAACAATAGTATTGGAAAAAGAAATAATAAAAGGAACTAATAATTATCCAGTAACAATTCAAATAAGAAGATCATTATAAGTTTATTATTTTAGAAGAGGCAGAAATTATATGAAATTTAGCATAAATATTTTCTGCCTCCTTTTATTATATAAAACAAAAGGATATTTCACTTAAAATATACAAATATTAATAACAAATGTACCGGGTGTATCAATAATAGAAAAATGTAGAAAAAGAAAGAATTAATTAGAAATAATTATTTATTTTATCAATAATTATGATCTAAATAAAAGTAATGAATTAATATTAATGATAATATAAATCTCG
>NZ_LT575472.1:15419-17919 GCF_900086595.1 Clostridium nigeriense | reverse complement strand
AAGGATAGGATGTGCTAGCGATTGGAAATGCTAGTCTAAGCATTTAGGGAGTTAAGATAGGCAAATCCGTCTTAACAATCCTGAGGTGTGATGGGGAAGGTCTTTTAGACTGAAGTATCTGATTCCCTGCTTCCAAGAAAAGCATCTAGAGAGAGAAGTAGTGCCCGTACCGCAAACCGACACAGGTAGATGAGGAGAGAATCCTAAGGCCATCGGAAGAATTGCAGTTAAGGAACTAGGCAAATTGACCCCGTAAGTTAGCGAGAAGGGGTGCCTGTGAGAGCAGGCCGCAGAGAATAGGCCCAAGCAACTGTTTAGCAAAAACACAGGTCTCTGCTAAAGCGCAAGCTGATGTATAGGGGCTGACGCCTGCCCGGTGCTGGAAGGTTAAGGGGAACACTTAGCGCAAGCGAAGGTGTGAACTTAAGCCCCAGTAAACGGCGGCCGTAACTATAACGGTCCTAAGGTAGCGAAATTCCTTGTCAGGTAAGTTCTGACCCGCACGAATGGCGTAATGACTTGGGCACTGTCTCAACTGCAAATCCGGCGAAGTTGTAGTGCGAGTGAAGATGCTCGCTACCCGCGATTGGACGGAAAGACCCCGTAGAGCTTTACTGTAGCTTAGCATTGAGTTTCGATATTGTCTGTACAGGATAGGTGGGAGACTGAGAAGCTAGGGCGTCAGCCTTAGTGGAGTCATCCTTGGGATACCACCCTGACAGTATTGGGATTCTAACCGGACGCCATGAAACTGGTGACGGGACATTGTTAGGTGGGCAGTTTGACTGGGGCGGTCGCCTCCTAAAATGTAACGGAGGCGCCCAAAGGTTCCCTCAGAACGGTCGGAAATCGTTCGTAGAGTGCAAAGGCAGAAGGGAGCCTGACTGCGACACCCACAAGTGGAGCAGGGACGAAAGTCGGGCTTAGTGATCCGGTGGTACCTCGTGGGAGGGCCATCGCTCAACGGATAAAAGCTACCTCGGGGATAACAGGCTGATCTCCCCCAAGAGTCCACATCGACGGGGAGGTTTGGCACCTCGATGTCGGCTCGTCGCATCCTGGGGCTGTAGTAGGTCCCAAGGGTTGGGCTGTTCGCCCATTAAAGCGGCACGCGAGCTGGGTTCAGAACGTCGTGAGACAGTTCGGTCCCTATCCGTCGCGGGCGTAGGAAATTTGAGAGGAGCTGTCCTTAGTACGAGAGGACCGGGATGGACTGACCTCTGGTGCACCAGTTGTTCCGCCAGGAGCATAGCTGGGTAGCTAAGTCGGGAAGGGATAAACGCTGAAAGCATCTAAGCGTGAAGCCCCCCTCAAGATGAGATTTCCCATAGCATAAGCTAGTAAGACCCCTTGAAGAACACAAGGTTGATAGGTCAGAGGTGTAAGTGTGGTAACATATTTAGCTGACTGATACTAATAGGTCGAGGGCTTGACCAAAATAAGTTATTAGTTCATGTGCAATTTTCAGAGAACACTCTGAAATCTGGTGATGATGGCGTAGAGGAAACACTCCTTCCCATTCCGAACAGGAAAGTTAAGCTCTACAGCGCCGATGGTACTGCACGGGAGACTGTGTGGGAGAGTAGGACGTTGCCAGGTAATATGCGTTATTAGCTCAGTTGGTAGAGCACCTGACTCTTAATCAGGGTGTCCCGGGTTCGATCCCCTGATGACGCACCAAAATCCTAAACTTATGTTTAGGATTTTTTTATTTTCAATTATAATGTAATTATTAAAAATCGTGGTAAACTAAGTATTGATAGAATAAATTTTAGGAGGTTTAATATGGTTTCAAAAAGAAGAAAAGTGGCTATAGTTGGAACAGGATTAGTTGGGTCTAGCACAGCCTTTAGTTTAATAACCCAAGGAGTTTGTGATGAAGTTCTTTTGATAGATATAAATAAAGAAAAAGCCCTTGGTGAAGTAATGGATTTGAATCATTGTATAGAATACTTGAATAGGAATACTAAGATCAAGGTAGGTTCTTATGAAGAGTGCGGAGATGTTGATATAGTAGTAATAACAGCAGGAGCACCGCCTAAGCCAGGGCAAACAAGATTAGATACCTTAGATTTATCAGCTAGGATAGCAGAGTCTATAGTTACTCCCATAATGAAAAGTGGGTTTAATGGGCATTTTATAATTGTATCAAATCCTGTAGATATAATAGCGCATTATGTATATAAGTTATCAGGGTTACCTAAGAGTAATGTAATTGGGTCTGGAACATCTGTGGATTCAGCTAGGTTAAAAAATTTTATAGGGGATATATTTAATGTGGACCCTAGGAGTGTTCAAGCATATTCAATGGGAGAACATGGAGACTCTCAAATGGTTCCATGGTCTCATGTATATATAGGTGGTAAACCATTTAATAAAGTAATAGAAGATAATAAAGATAGGTATGGAGAAGTGGACTTAGATAAGTTAGTACTAGATACTGCTAGAGCAGGATGGGAAGTATATAATAGAAAAGGAACTACATACTATGCTATAGCTT
>NZ_LT575472.1:7919-10419 GCF_900086595.1 Clostridium nigeriense | reverse complement strand
AAAGCCCCTTATGAGGGTGATGACGTGCTTTTTGTAGAACGAGCCAACGAGTTACGGTATGTAGCAAGGTTAAGTACTTAAGGTACGGAGCCGAAGGGAAACCGAGTCTTAATAGGGCGACTAGTTGCATGCCGTAGACCCGAAACCGGGTGACCTATCCATGGCCAGGTTGAAGCGGGGGTAAAACCCCGTGGAGGACCGAACCACGTTGCTGTTGAAAAAGCATGGGATGAGCTGTGGATAGCGGAGAAATTCCAATCGAACTCGGAGATAGCTGGTTCTCCTCGAAATAGCTTTAGGGCTAGCGTCGGATATGAGTAATGGAGGTAGAGCACTGAATGGGCTAGGGGGCATATCGCTTACCGAACCTTATCAAACTCCGAATGCCATATACTATTAGTCCGGCAGTCAGACTACGAATGATAAGATCCGTGGTCAAAAGGGAAAAAGCCCAGATCGTCAGCTAAGGTCCCAAAGTGTAAGTTAAGTGGTAAAGGATGTGGGATTTCTAAGACAACTAGGATGTTGGCTTAGAAGCAGCCACTCATTTAAAGAGTGCGTAATAGCTCACTAGTCGAGAGATCCTGCGCCGAAAATGTCCGGGGCTCAAACTTACCACCGAAGCTACGGGCTCAAGATTACTTGAGCGGTAGAGGAGCGTCGTAATCGGGCTGAAGTCGTACCGTAAGGAGCGGTGGACTGATTACGAGTGAGAATGTTGGCATTAGTAGCGAGATGTAAGTGAGAATCTTACAGGCCGAAAATCTAAGGTTTCCTGGGGAAGGCTCGTCCGCCCAGGGTTAGTCGGGACCTAAGCCGAGGCCGAAAGGCGTAGGTGATGGACAATTGGTTGATATTCCAATACCACTATTATCGTTATTATCGATGGTGTGACGGAGAAGGATAGGATGTGCTAGCGATTGGAAATGCTAGTCTAAGCATTTAGGGAGTTAAGATAGGCAAATCCGTCTTAACAATCCTGAGGTGTGATGGGGAAGGTCTTTTAGACTGAAGTATCTGATTCCCTGCTTCCAAGAAAAGCATCTAGAGAGAGAAGTAGTGCCCGTACCGCAAACCGACACAGGTAGATGAGGAGAGAATCCTAAGGCCATCGGAAGAATTGCAGTTAAGGAACTAGGCAAATTGACCCCGTAAGTTAGCGAGAAGGGGTGCCTGTGAGAGCAGGCCGCAGAGAATAGGCCCAAGCAACTGTTTAGCAAAAACACAGGTCTCTGCTAAAGCGCAAGCTGATGTATAGGGGCTGACGCCTGCCCGGTGCTGGAAGGTTAAGGGGAACACTTAGCGCAAGCGAAGGTGTGAACTTAAGCCCCAGTAAACGGCGGCCGTAACTATAACGGTCCTAAGGTAGCGAAATTCCTTGTCAGGTAAGTTCTGACCCGCACGAATGGCGTAATGACTTGGGCACTGTCTCAACTGCAAATCCGGCGAAGTTGTAGTGCGAGTGAAGATGCTCGCTACCCGCGATTGGACGGAAAGACCCCGTAGAGCTTTACTGTAGCTTAGCATTGAGTTTCGATATTGTCTGTACAGGATAGGTGGGAGACTGAGAAGCTAGGGCGTCAGCCTTAGTGGAGTCATCCTTGGGATACCACCCTGACAGTATTGGGATTCTAACCGGACGCCATGAAACTGGTGACGGGACATTGTTAGGTGGGCAGTTTGACTGGGGCGGTCGCCTCCTAAAATGTAACGGAGGCGCCCAAAGGTTCCCTCAGAACGGTCGGAAATCGTTCGTAGAGTGCAAAGGCAGAAGGGAGCCTGACTGCGACACCCACAAGTGGAGCAGGGACGAAAGTCGGGCTTAGTGATCCGGTGGTACCTCGTGGGAGGGCCATCGCTCAACGGATAAAAGCTACCTCGGGGATAACAGGCTGATCTCCCCCAAGAGTCCACATCGACGGGGAGGTTTGGCACCTCGATGTCGGCTCGTCGCATCCTGGGGCTGTAGTAGGTCCCAAGGGTTGGGCTGTTCGCCCATTAAAGCGGCACGCGAGCTGGGTTCAGAACGTCGTGAGACAGTTCGGTCCCTATCCGTCGCGGGCGTAGGAAATTTGAGAGGAGCTGTCCTTAGTACGAGAGGACCGGGATGGACTGACCTCTGGTGCACCAGTTGTTCCGCCAGGAGCATAGCTGGGTAGCTAAGTCGGGAAGGGATAAACGCTGAAAGCATCTAAGCGTGAAGCCCCCCTCAAGATGAGATTTCCCATAGCATAAGCTAGTAAGACCCCTTGAAGAACACAAGGTTGATAGGTCAGAGGTGTAAGTGTGGTAACATATTTAGCTGACTGATACTAATAGGTCGAGGGCTTGACCAAAATAAGTTATTAGTTCATGTGCAATTTTCAGAGAACACTCTGAAATCTGGTGATGATGGCGTAGAGGAAACACTCCTTTCCATTCCGAACAGGAAAGTTAAGCTCTACAGCGCCGATGGTACTGCACGGGAGACTGTGTGGGAGAGTAGGACGTTGCCAGGTTA
>NZ_LT575472.1:0-5560 GCF_900086595.1 Clostridium nigeriense | reverse complement strand
ATAACTACTAAGTTCTGATCCAGAGTACCACGAGACACGTGAAACCTTGTGGGAAGCAGGGAGGACCACCTCCCAAGGCTAAATACTACCTGATGACCGATAGTGAAGAAGTACCGTGAGGGAAAGGTGAAAAGAACCCCGGGAGGGGAGTGAAATAGAACCTGAAACCGTGTGCCTACAACCGGTCAAAGCCCCTTATGAGGGTGATGACGTGCTTTTTGTAGAACGAGCCAACGAGTTACGGTATGTAGCAAGGTTAAGTACTTAAGGTACGGAGCCGAAGGGAAACCGAGTCTTAATAGGGCGACTAGTTGCATGCCGTAGACCCGAAACCGGGTGACCTATCCATGGCCAGGTTGAAGCGGGGGTAAAACCCCGTGGAGGACCGAACCACGTTGCTGTTGAAAAAGCATGGGATGAGCTGTGGATAGCGGAGAAATTCCAATCGAACTCGGAGATAGCTGGTTCTCCTCGAAATAGCTTTAGGGCTAGCGTCGGATATGAGTAATGGAGGTAGAGCACTGAATGGGCTAGGGGGCATATCGCTTACCGAACCTTATCAAACTCCGAATGCCATATACTATTAGTCCGGCAGTCAGACTACGAATGATAAGATCCGTGGTCAAAAGGGAAAAAGCCCAGATCGTCAGCTAAGGTCCCAAAGTGTAAGTTAAGTGGTAAAGGATGTGGGATTTCTAAGACAACTAGGATGTTGGCTTAGAAGCAGCCACTCATTTAAAGAGTGCGTAATAGCTCACTAGTCGAGAGATCCTGCGCCGAAAATGTCCGGGGCTCAAACTTACCACCGAAGCTACGGGCTCAAGATTACTTGAGCGGTAGAGGAGCGTCGTAATCGGGCTGAAGTCGTACCGTAAGGAGCGGTGGACTGATTACGAGTGAGAATGTTGGCATTAGTAGCGAGATGTAAGTGAGAATCTTACAGGCCGAAAATCTAAGGTTTCCTGGGGAAGGCTCGTCCGCCCAGGGTTAGTCGGGACCTAAGCCGAGGCCGAAAGGCGTAGGTGATGGACAATTGGTTGATATTCCAATACCACTATTATCGTTATTATCGATGGTGTGACGGAGAAGGATAGGATGTGCTAGCGATTGGAAATGCTAGTCTAAGCATTTAGGGAGTTAAGATAGGCAAATCCGTCTTAACAATCCTGAGGTGTGATGGGGAAGGTCTTTTAGACTGAAGTATCTGATTCCCTGCTTCCAAGAAAAGCATCTAGAGAGAGAAGTAGTGCCCGTACCGCAAACCGACACAGGTAGATGAGGAGAGAATCCTAAGGCCATCGGAAGAATTGCAGTTAAGGAACTAGGCAAATTGACCCCGTAAGTTAGCGAGAAGGGGTGCCTGTGAGAGCAGGCCGCAGAGAATAGGCCCAAGCAACTGTTTAGCAAAAACACAGGTCTCTGCTAAAGCGCAAGCTGATGTATAGGGGCTGACGCCTGCCCGGTGCTGGAAGGTTAAGGGGAACACTTAGCGCAAGCGAAGGTGTGAACTTAAGCCCCAGTAAACGGCGGCCGTAACTATAACGGTCCTAAGGTAGCGAAATTCCTTGTCAGGTAAGTTCTGACCCGCACGAATGGCGTAATGACTTGGGCACTGTCTCAACTGCAAATCCGGCGAAGTTGTAGTGCGAGTGAAGATGCTCGCTACCCGCGATTGGACGGAAAGACCCCGTAGAGCTTTACTGTAGCTTAGCATTGAGTTTCGATATTGTCTGTACAGGATAGGTGGGAGACTGAGAAGCTAGGGCGTCAGCCTTAGTGGAGTCATCCTTGGGATACCACCCTGACAGTATTGGGATTCTAACCGGACGCCATGAAACTGGTGACGGGACATTGTTAGGTGGGCAGTTTGACTGGGGCGGTCGCCTCCTAAAATGTAACGGAGGCGCCCAAAGGTTCCCTCAGAACGGTCGGAAATCGTTCGTAGAGTGCAAAGGCAGAAGGGAGCCTGACTGCGACACCCACAAGTGGAGCAGGGACGAAAGTCGGGCTTAGTGATCCGGTGGTACCTCGTGGGAGGGCCATCGCTCAACGGATAAAAGCTACCTCGGGGATAACAGGCTGATCTCCCCCAAGAGTCCACATCGACGGGGAGGTTTGGCACCTCGATGTCGGCTCGTCGCATCCTGGGGCTGTAGTAGGTCCCAAGGGTTGGGCTGTTCGCCCATTAAAGCGGCACGCGAGCTGGGTTCAGAACGTCGTGAGACAGTTCGGTCCCTATCCGTCGCGGGCGTAGGAAATTTGAGAGGAGCTGTCCTTAGTACGAGAGGACCGGGATGGACTGACCTCTGGTGCACCAGTTGTTCCGCCAGGAGCATAGCTGGGTAGCTAAGTCGGGAAGGGATAAACGCTGAAAGCATCTAAGCGTGAAGCCCCCCTCAAGATGAGATTTCCCATAGCATAAGCTAGTAAGACCCCTTGAAGAACACAAGGTTGATAGGTCAGAGGTGTAAGTGTGGTAACATATTTAGCTGACTGATACTAATAGGTCGAGGGCTTGACCAAAATAAGTTATTAGTTCATGTGCAATTTTCAGAGAACACTCTGAAATCTGGTGATGATGGCGTAGAGGAAACACTCCTTCCCATTCCGAACAGGAAAGTTAAGCTCTACAGCGCCGATGGTACTGCACGGGAGACTGTGTGGGAGAGTAGGACGTTGCCAGGTTAGTAAAAAGACTTAAGATTTATCTTAAGTCTTTTTTTGTTATATAAATATTTATTTTTAAAGTAAAATTACATAACATATAATTCATATCTTACTCATATTAATAAATGTGAAGCTAACAAAAGTGAGGGAGTGAGATATGATGAGTAAAAAGGAAATAGTTGCAATGATATTAGCTGGAGGACAAGGTTCCAGATTGGGGGTACTAACAAAAAAATTAGCAAAGCCAGCTGTACCATTTGGGGGCAAATATAGGATTATAGATTTCCCTTTAAGTAATTGTTCAAATTCAGGAATATATACAGTTGGAGTTTTAACACAGTATAAACCTTTGGAATTAAACACCCATATAGGAATAGGTTCACCATGGGATTTAGATAGAAGAGATGGAGGAGTAAGTATATTACCACCATATCAAGAAGAAAAAGGAGGTAAATGGTATAAAGGAACAGCTAATGCTATTTATCAGAATATAGAGTATGTAGATAGATATAACCCAGAATATATATTAATTTTATCTGGCGATCATATATATAAAATGGATTATGATGAGATGTTAAATTTTCATAAGAAAAAGAATGCAGATGCTACTATAGCTGTTATAGATGTAGATATAAGTGAAGCTAGTAGGTTTGGAATAATGAATACTAGGGAAGATTTATCAATTTATCAGTTTGAAGAAAAACCAGAAAAACCTAAAAGTACAAAAGCTTCAATGGGTATATATATATTTAATTGGAAAACATTAAAAAAATTTTTAATTATTGATGAAAATGATGAACTATCTGACAATGACTTTGGCAAAAATATTATCCCTAAAATGTTAGAAAGAAATATGGATTTGTTTGCATATCCATTTAAAGGCTATTGGAAAGATGTAGGCACTATAAGAAGTTTATGGGAAGCTAACATGGATTTGTTAAATATGAATAATGAACTAAATCTATATGATGATAATTGGAAAATTTATTCTGAAAATATAGCAAGACCTGCTCAGTATATAGGTAATAGTTCGGAGGTAAATGAGTCTCTAGTAGTTGAAGGATGTATTATAGAAGGAGATGTGGAACATTCTGTTATTTTTCAAGGAGTAAAGATAGGGAAAAACTCAATAATAAAAAACTCCGTTATAATGAATAATACTATAATTGAAGATAATGTAATAATAAATAAAGCAATAATAGGAAGTAATGCAAAAATAAGTACAAATTGCAATATTGGAGACGGAAAAAGAATAGCAGTTATAGCATCAAATGAGACTTTAGATGTTGGTACTACATTAGAACCTGCTGAGGCACTTTAAGTTAGGAGGGATTATATGAAGGACTGTATAGGAATAATTAATTTAGATGAAAGAGAAGATAATATCAGAGAACTAATTTCTAACAATATAATATCAGCTATGCCTATTGCAGGAAGATATAAAATAGTAGATTTTATTCTATCAAATTTAACTAACTCAGGAATAGAATGCATAGGTATTTTTACAAAAAAGAAATCTTATTCTCTTTTAAATCATTTAAGTAATGGAAGACCTTGGGATCTTCATAGGAAGAAAGATGGTCTTAAAGTATTTAACTATAGTGATTATAACCCTGTTTATGATGATATTCATAGCTTTATTGAGAATATAGAGTTTATCAAATTTAGTAGAAAAGAGTATATTATAATAGCACCTTCTTATATGATATGTAATATAAATTATAAAGAGGCTTTAGAAGAACATAAAAAGTCTAGTAATGATATAACAGTGATTTATAAGAAAATTAATGATAGTGATAGGTTTCTTTATTGTGAAGAATTAGTAGTTGATCCTAATAATAGAGTAAAAGAAATTAAAAATATTAGTAAAAGTAATTATGAAATAAACTTAAATATGGAAATGTATATAATGAAGACATCTCTTTTTATCAATATTGTTAGAGATAGTATAATGAGTGGATTATATAAAAAGGTTAAGAATTATATAAAAGATAATTTAAATTTATTAAATGTTGGAATATATGAATTTAAAGGATATTTAACATGTATAAACTCAGTAAATTCTTATTTTAATTCTAATAAAGATTTATTAGATATGAAAGTAAGTAGGGAAGTATTTTATAATGGAAGACCTATATATACTAAGCAAAAAGATGAAGCTCCTGTATATTATTCGAAGAAAAGTAAAATTAATAATTCTATAATAGCAAATGGATCATATATAGAAGGGAATTTGGAAAATTGTATTTTAGGAAGAAAAGTAATAATTAAAGAAGGAGCATTAATAAAGAATAGTATTCTGATGGATAATGTAGTAGTTGAAAAAAATGCAATTATAAATAATACTATAGTAACTTCTAAATCAATAATAAAAGAAAATGAAATAATAAATGAAAGCAATAATAATTTAAAAATATTGTAATTATAAGTAACTAATAATTTATTAATACAAGTAAATTATTAGTTACTTTTTAGATAATATTAGAATAAAAAAAGGACAACTAATCCAGATGTATCAATATAAGAAAAATGAAGAATAATGTACATATCTATATAAAATAAGGGGAATAATATAATTAATTAGCATATTTATATAATATAAAAATATATTAAAATGATAATATACATTATGTTCTTTGAAACAAGTCTTCGAAAAAAGATTTTAAAGTTAATGAAAAATATGTTGACAATTAAATCTTAAAGTAGTAAGATAATGAAGTCGCTTGAGGGCGACGAAGAAAATGGTCTTTGAAAATTGAACAGAATTATAAGTTAAGTAAAATAAACCAGCAATTCTTTTAAGTCTTAAGTGAGAATCTAAATTTTAATTTAGCTATTCGAACTTACAACGCTGACAATAGGAAGCGTTGTTACATCATAAGACTCAAAGTAA
>NZ_LT575471.1 GCF_900086595.1 Clostridium nigeriense | reverse complement strand
AGTTCTGATCCAGAGTACCACGAGACACGTGAAACCTTGTGGGAAGCAGGGAGGACCACCTCCCAAGGCTAAATACTACCTGATGACCGATAGTGAAGAAGTACCGTGAGGGAAAGGTGAAAAGAACCCCGGGAGGGGAGTGAAATAGAACCTGAAACCGTGTGCCTACAACCGGTCAAAGCCCCTTATGAGGGTGATGACGTGCTTTTTGTAGAACGAGCCAACGAGTTACGGTATGTAGCAAGGTTAAGTACTTAAGGTACGGAGCCGAAGGGAAACCGAGTCTTAATAGGGCGACTAGTTGCATGCCGTAGACCCGAAACCGGGTGACCTATCCATGGCCAGGTTGAAGCGGGGGTAAAACCCCGTGGAGGACCGAACCACGTTGCTGTTGAAAAAGCATGGGATGAGCTGTGGATAGCGGAGAAATTCCAATCGAACTCGGAGATAGCTGGTTCTCCTCGAAATAGCTTTAGGGCTAGCGTCGGATATGAGTAATGGAGGTAGAGCACTGAATGGGCTAGGGGGCATATCGCTTACCGAACCTTATCAAACTCCGAATGCCATATACTATTAGTCCGGCAGTCAGACTACGAATGATAAGATCCGTGGTCAAAAGGGAAAAAGCCCAGATCGTCAGCTAAGGTCCCAAAGTGTAAGTTAAGTGGTAAAGGATGTGGGATTTCTAAGACAACTAGGATGTTGGCTTAGAAGCAGCCACTCATTTAAAGAGTGCGTAATAGCTCACTAGTCGAGAGATCCTGCGCCGAAAATGTCCGGGGCTCAAACTTACCACCGAAGCTACGGGCTCAAGATTACTTGAGCGGTAGAGGAGCGTCGTAATCGGGCTGAAGTCGTACCGTAAGGAGCGGTGGACTGATTACGAGTGAGAATGTTGGCATTAGTAGCGAGATGTAAGTGAGAATCTTACAGGCCGAAAATCTAAGGTTTCCTGGGGAAGGCTCGTCCGCCCAGGGTTAGTCGGGACCTAAGCCGAGGCCGAAAGGCGTAGGTGATGGACAATTGGTTGATATTCCAATACCACTATTATCGTTATTATCGATGGTGTGACGGAGAAGGATAGGATGTGCTAGCGATTGGAAATGCTAGTCTAAGCATTTAGGGAGTTAAGATAGGCAAATCCGTCTTAACAAT